>NZ_CP024634.1:1416342-2832685 GCF_003711265.1 Bathymodiolus thermophilus thioautotrophic gill symbiont
CTCCGTAGTAAACATATTCAGATCCGTTGTCGACAGCATTGTATACTTTGTAACCGGTAGTTATGTTGGAGATGATGGCGATAACACACTAACTGCGCTTGGTTTTGCCGTATGGGGGGATGGTGTTTATATGCATGGGGGGAATGACACGGTCTATGCTGCCAGTTTAAAGCTTGATGTTTATGACACTTGGGGAGACTTGAGTATTTATGGTGCTGCTGGCCTTATGAATATCAATAAAAGCGATTGGGGCAATATGTCTGTGACGGGTCTTTCTGGAGCAATGACTTTGCGACATACGGGTCGATCGGGCAATATTAATTTTGATGGTGCAGCGGCAAGTAACGATGTGTATCGTCATGGCAATACAGGTAATATTTCATTTTTAGGTATTGGTATTTCAAATAGGGTGATCAACGATGTCAAGTATGGCAATATTGATTTCACAGGTGCTGGTATGTCGAATGTGGTGGAGCGACGAGGTGGAGAGCGTGGCACTATTCATTTCAAAGGTGCTGGTGCGTTAAACAAAGTGACCAACACTGCCAACCAAGGCAATATTTATTTCAGTGGCATAGGTGCTTACAACAAAGTAGAACGACGAGGCATTTCAGGCAACATTGTTTTCACAGGTGCAGGCTTTTACAACAAAGTGACCAATATCACGCACCAAGGCAACATTAACTTTAGAGGCATTGGTGGATACAACAAAGTAGAACGACGAGGCGGATACAAAGGCAATGTCTTCTTCAAAGGTGTGGGCATAGGTAATCATGTTATCAATACAGCCGAATATGGCAACACCGACTTTATTGGCGGTGGCGGTGCCAATGTTGTCAAACATTCTGCCAATGGCAACCTTTCGTTTAAAGGCATTGGCGTTATCAACAAAGTTGATCACACAGGGGATTATGGCAATATGACCTTTATAGGCGGTGGCGGTGGTAACTTTATTACCCGTTCTGGTATAAAAGGCAATGGAGATTTAACCATCTTAGGTGGTGGCAATATCGTTACTTGGTCAACAGATGGCAAATTAAAAGCAAAACTCGGCGGCTTCCGTTTAAACAAAATAGACAGATACGGTCGTGGCGATACAAATTTAATACTTATCTCTCTAGGCAATATCGTCAATGTAGATGTTAGCAAAGGTGATTTAAGTTTGACAGGTATTGGCATAGCCAATATTGTTACCTACAAAGGACACGGCACCTTAAGTGCTGAATTGTTCGGTGGTGCCAATATCATCACCAGAGAGGGCACTGGAGATTCCATACTCCATCTTTTGGCTGGTGCCAATGTCTTCACTGATTTTTCTACAGGCGACATTAGCGGCTCTTTACTCGGCGGTTTGAATGTGGTTACCAAAGACGGCAATGGCGACATTAACATATCTATGTATGGCGGTGGCAATGTCCTCACCCACATCGGCGATGGCGATATTCAAACCAGAATGCTTGGCGGCGCCAATGTTATTACCAAATCAGGTAATGGCGATATAATAGCCCTGTTGTTCGGTCTTGCCAATGTCGTTACCCACATCGGCAATGGCAATGTTTATTTACTTATGCTAGGCATAGGCAACATTGCCACCAAAGTCGGTGATGGCGATGTTATTGTCGGTATGTTTGGCACTGGCAATGTCCTCACCCATGTCGGCAACGGCATGACTGCTGCATTAATGATATCCACAGGTGCTAACTTTTTCACCAAAGTTGGCAACGGTGCTACATTGGCAGTTATGTTTTCATTAGGGGGTAATATTTTCACCCACATTGGCGATGGCCCAAGTGCTGTATTGATGATAGGGGGACAAGCCAATATCTTCACTAAAATTGGCAACGGCGCCTCAGTCGCAATCATGCTTGCAGGCACTGCCAATGTTTTCACCCACATTGGCAACGGCTTTAGTGCCGCTTTAATGATAGGCGGATGTACCAATGTCTTTACCAAAGTTGGCAATGGCACCACCTTAGCAACCATGATTGGAGGGGGTAATATTTTTACCCATATCGGCAATGGATTCTCAGTTGCATTTGCCGTTGGTGAAGCCAATATTGTTACCAAGATTGGCGCAGGCAATCTAATAACAGCCGCCATCGGCCAAGCCAATATTGTGACCCATATTAATTTAGCAGGCAGCAGCGATGGCAACACCGTTAGCCTAGTAATAGGCCAAGCAAACATCGTTACCCGAATCTCTTCATTGGCAGACTTCAGCGTTACCGTGTCCCCACTTGACGCTATCGTTTCAGACCCCGTTTTAGAAAGACATCGTCTGTTCCCAAGAGGAGACATCTTCTCTGCCCCACAAAAATTCTTAGAATCAGGCTTTGACGCACTCAAAGCCACTGGCGCTGCATTACTCGGTAGCAACAACGAAGGCAGTATGGTCACATTTGCTGTAGGCCGAGCCAATATCATTACCCATGTCGGTAATGGCGCTATGCTAGGTGTTGGCATTGGCGATGCTAATGTCATCAGCAAAGTCGGTCTCGGTCAAACCATACAAGCTGGCATCGGTCGACTTAATATACTCACCTCAGTTGGCGACAACGACAGTTTGCAAATTGGCATTGGCGAAGGCAATTTGATAACCAAAGTCGGCTCTGGCCACAGCGCAATGGTTGCCATCGGCAAAGCCAACATTACCACCAAAGTCGGCGACGGCTTCCATGTCGGGCTTTCCATCGGTAAATTCAATGTCAACACCCTTGTTGGCGATGGCATCGCCGTCAACGCTTTGATTGGCAAATACAACCTCAACACCCGCGTCGGACACGGTGTTAATGTCGCTGTTATGAAAGGCGATTACAACATCAATGTACGCTATGGCGATGGTATGAATGTCGCCTTAGCCGCAGGCAAAGGCAACATCACTGTCAAAATCGGCGACGGCGATTTCTACGGCGCTATGATTGAAATACGCACCAACAAACAAAGCGTTACCGCCAAAATGAAAGCCCTAATGCAAGGCATGCTGTCTAACTTAAAAGAAACCGCCAAAAGTGTCTTAGTCAGCCAAACCATCGGCACAGTCATCAACGGCGATGAAGCAGACACAACCAAACTCCGTGGCACCAGCCACTCCACCCCCAAAACAAAAACCGAATACACCCAAAATGTAAACTCTGCCAATAAAGACATTGACCAATCACAATACCAAGACACAGACGCCAACGAAGATTCAGATATAGACACCCAATCAAGCAAAGACAAGCAAACCGTCAACACTTTAAAATCCGATACACGAGTCAACGAAGAAGACGCCAATCATGACGCACAAACAGTAACAGCCTTTTTAAACAATAACAACAATAGTTTAATACCAACTCAAACTCAAACTCAAACTCAAAGCCAAAGACAAGGACAAGGTCAAAACCAAAGTCAAACACATTCCACCGGACTCGACGAACTAAACCAAAGTGGACAAAGCGATTACCACAACAGTTATACACAATTCGGCAACACCGACAAAATAACAAACGGTGCCAATCAAGACATCGAAAACAGCAAAGGTGGCATTGACAAAAGCAAAAGCAAAACACAACAAGAGCTCAACAATGTCAAACAACGCAACCAAAAGAATCAATTACACCAACAAAAGGAACAACAAGGCGCCAGTCAACGCTTGGGCGATGCCCATCTAAAAAATCAAGAAATCGGCAGCAAAGCCATCAAGCAAAAAGGACCTGCCTTAGTTGCCATGAAAGTCTATCCAACAAGCCAACACCCAGCCACCAAAAGTGTTTTTGAAATAGGCGACAAAGTCATGATTGCCTTAACCATGGACAGAGCCATGAAATACCAAGAAGGCAAAGCAAAATACGCTGCCGACTCCAAGGTCATCATCAACGGCTTGGTCTTCTCCCTTTGTGCCAACAAAGGGTTTGCCGACCCCTCTACCAATCCAGATGAAATCACAGTAAAAAACACACAATTAATCTTTGAACACACCGTTCAAATCAACGATGCCTTTACCCAAGGCAAAAGTTTTGCCATTCAATCCTTCTCCGATCTCATTATCAGTGGCATCTCTGACAACGACGGCTATCCGCCTACTTTTACCAACATCATTTACCCCATCTCACTCAACAACACCATTGCCACTAAATTTGACCAACGCAACTTAAGCGTATCTGGCAATACATTCCAAGGTTATACCATTAGCAAAGAATCAAGCGATGCCTCTTGGAATACCGATGCCTTTTCTCAAGAAAGTTTTGTCGGCGATGGCTATGCCATTTTTACCCTAAACGCCACCTCTGCCAGAAAAGGCTTGATGCTCGGCCTGTCCACCGACAACCCAGACGGCAGTTACAAAACCATTGAACACGCCGTTTTTATTCACAACAACAAAATAAAAGATGTCCGCAACAACAACACCAAATACACCGATTTAAATTATCGCTACCAAGCAGGTGACCAAATTAAGATTGAACGCCACGGCACCACCATTCGCTATTACCACCTCGACCACAACGGCAACACCCTCCGCATACTCGCCACCCAAACCGGCATATCCGCCACCTCAGCACTACACATTGACACCTCCATTAAAGACAAAAACCTTACTCTTACCCATGTAAAGCTAGTCAAGGGACTAAGCAACATAAGCCCATACACCATAGATGTACACGCACCAAAACCCATTGCCGATGCTTGGCACATAAAAGGCGAAACTAGCCACACAGACAACACAAGTAACACAGACAATACAGGCAACACAAACAACACAAACAACATCCTAACCATTGGCGACAAAATCAAAGTAACCCTCACCTTAAATGAAGCCGTTACCTTAGCCAAAGTTGGCAGCAACAAAATTATGATTGCTGGCAAAGCCTTCTTATTAACCGGTGAAAACAACACCAGCACCAACACCCTAGAATTTGTCTATACCATTCAAGCAAACGACACAATAGGCACCAAAGACTTTAATATCGATAACCAATACGACATCACCCTAACTGATGTTAAAGACACAGACGGCAACAACATCGACTTCAGCAGTATTACCAGCCCCATACAATTCTCCAAAACATCACTTGACACCAATTTTGATATCGGCGGTGGCAACAGAATAACCCGCACCAACGACACTTATGAAAAAACCTCTGGCGCTGGCTGGAATGCCGATGTTACCTCTGCCAAAGGCTTTGTTAACGACGGCTATGTCATCGCCAAAATTGGCGCCCTTGGCAAAAGCATGATGCTTGGACTCTCCAGTGACGACACCGACAATTCTTATGGCAGCATAGATTATGCTTTGTATGCAGATGGCGGTATCGGCAGTAAGTTTGTCATCTATGAAAATGGCGATCGTAAAAAAGACACCGGTGTTGCTTATGCCATTGGCGACTATATGAAAGTCGTTCGTTCAGGCACCAGCATAAAGTATTACCACATCAAAGCCGCCGACGGCCCCCTTGCCAAAGGCACTTTACTTTACACCTCCAAAAAAACCTCAAATGCCAACACCCAATTGTTCTTAGACAGCGCCTTTCTCAGCGTAGGTGCCAAATTGTCAGCAATGCAAATATTCAGCAACAATCATCTGCCATTCTCAGTAGATGTCTACGCACCCAAACCCATCAGCACCAACGCATGGCAAATAGACACCACAACCGCCGATAACAACGGCGTCTTCACCCTCGGCGATAAAATCAAATTAACCCTCACCATAGACGAAGCCGTAACCTTAGCCAAGGTTGGCAGCAACAAAATTATGATTGCTGGCAAAGCCTTCTTATTAACCGGTGAAAATGGCACCGTTACCAACACACTGGTATTCACTTACACCGTTCAAATCAACGACAAAATTGACGCCCAGTACTTTAACATCAGCAACAAAAACGACATTATTCTCAACAATGTCACAGACAGCGACGGCAACAACATTAATTTTGACAACATCACCTACACCACCCCCGTCAAACTGTCTAACACCTCACTTGACAACAACCTAACCATCAGCAGTGATAAACGCATCACCTTAACCAACGGCGTTTATGAAAAAACCACCAATGCCGGCTGGAACAGCGATGTAACCTCCACCAAAGGCTTTGTTAACGACGGCTATGTCATCGCCAAAATTGGCGCCCTTGGCAAAAGCATGATGCTTGGACTCTCCAGTGACGACACCGACAATTCTTACGGCAGCATAGATTATGCTTTGTATGCAGATGGCGGTATCGGTAGTAAGTTTGTCATCTATGAGAATGGCGATCGTAAAAAAGACACCGGTGTTGCTTATGCCATTGGCGACTATATGAAAGTCGTTCGCTCAGGCACCACCATAAGGTATTACCACATCAAAGCCGCTGACGGTCTCCTTGCCAAAGGCACTTTACTTTACACTTCCAGCAAAACCTCAAATGCCAACACCCAATTGTTCTTAGACAGTGCCTTTCACAGCATAGGTGCTAAGTTATCAGAGATGCAAATATTAAGTGGCAACAAACCCACTCTTTCCGTCGATGTTTACGCACCAAAACCCACTACCAACGCTTGGCACATAGACTGCGAACCCGCCAACAGCAAAGGCATCTTTACCATTGGCGATACCATCAAAGCAACACTCACTTTAGACAAACGCGTTACCCTTGCCAATGTCGGTCGCAATAAAATCGTGGTTGCTGGCAAAGAATTCCTTTTAACAGGTACCAACGGCACCGTTACCAATACCTTAGATTTTACCTACACCATTCAAGCCAACGACAAACTGATTGCCACCAGTATGCGTTACGATGTTCTTTTAACAGGCGTGGTAGATGACAAAGGCAATTCAGTGGATATGAGCAATGCCACCAGCCCTGTTGGACTGAGCAACAAATTGATTGACACCGACCTTGTTATTAACACCAAACCTCTTATTGCCAGTTTTCATTCATTTGTTTTGCCTAACTTGAGCACCATAACACACACAGATGGCGTGTATGAAAAAATCCTTGCAAGCAATTGGAACACCAATGTCACTTCCGCCAAAGGCTTTACCAATGATGGCTATGCCATCGCCAAGATTGGCTCCCTTGGCAAACACATGAGAGTAGGGCTCTCAAGTGTCAATACCAACAACAGCACCCATAATATGGATTATGCTTTGTATGTGTCCGACAATACCTTTTTAATCTATGAAAAAGGTCATTACAAAAAAGACACACAAGTGAGTTATGCCGTTGGCGACTATATAAAAATCGCCAGATCAGGCAGCACCATCAAGTACTACCACATTAAGGCAGCTGACGGCGCACTTGCCAAAGGCACCTTACTCTACACTTCAAACAACACCTCAAATGCCAACACCCAATTGTTTTTAGACAGTTCTCTTTATGGTGCAGGTGCCAAATTATCAAACATGCAAATATTTAGTGGCAGTCATGTGGCATTTTCAGTGGATGTTTACGCCCCCAAACCCACCAAGGACGCTTGGCACATCAGTGGTACTGTTAACGACCAAGGTGCTTTTGCCCTTGGCAATGAAATTAAAATAACCCTAAACATCGATGAAGCCGTTACCTTAGCCAAAGTTGGCAGTAACAAAATCATTATTGCTGGCAAAGAATTCCTCTTAACCGGCACCAATGGCACCGTTACCAAAACCTTAGAGTTTGCTTACACCGTTCAACTTAACGACAAAATCAACAGCGCCTTTTTAATTGACAACAAAGACGACATTGTCTTAACCGACATCAAAGACACAGACGGCAACAGCATCGACTTTGGCAACCTCTCTAACGGCATAGACATCACCCCCAACAGCCAAAACCTTGCCCTTAACAACAAAGGACTGGCAACAATCACCACCAACATCACCCGCTGGTATGCCAACAACACCAACAGCAACATTCAACGCATGACCGATGGCAACACCCGTGCAAACGGTGCACTAGATTATGCCACACATCCAAAAAATGCCGATGGCAAACACATCTTATTTGATTTTAAAGGGGTTAATTACAACAACGGCAGTTTTAAGTTGTATAACCGCAAAATCCTAACCAGTAGAATCAACGGCTCAGTCGTTGAGTTCCTCAAAGACGGCGTCGTGGTTTCCATCCGCACCATCAACGATGCTGGCAATGTTATTGAAATCACCCCCAGCAGTGACATTGTCTTTGATCAAGTCAAACTCACCTTTAGTGGCGATTTACAAAACTTCCGTGAAGTTGAAATCTTTGGCAAAAACGCCAGCCTATCAATAGACGCTGGCGCCCCAGAGCCCCTAAAACATAACGCTTGGCGTATCAATAGAGACATTGCCGATAGCGGTGGCGCCTTTACCGTTGGCAATGAAATCAAAGTAACCTTACGCTTAGACGAAGCCGTTACCCTCGCCAAAGTTGACAGCAACAAAATCACCATCGCCAACAAAGACTTCTTTTTAACAGGCACCAACGGCGATACCACCAAGACCCTAACATTCACTTACACCGTACAAGCCAATGACAACATCAACGCCGAAGATTTTAACATCAACAGTAAAAAAGACATTGTCCTAAATGACATCAAAGACACCGACGGTAACAACATCAACTTCAGCAGTATTACCGGCGCCGTCTCACTCGCCAATGCATCCCTTAACACCGACTTTGTCATTGGCGGTAATAATAGAATAACCCACATCAACGGCGTTTACAAAAAAACCGCCAACGCCAACTGGAATGCCGATGTCGCCTCCACCAAAGGTTTTGTTAACGACGGCTATGTCATCGCCAAAATTGGCGCATCCAACAAAAAAGTAATGCTCGGCCTATCAAGCAACAACAGCAACAATTCTTACGACAGCCTAGATTACGCCCTATACGCCGACCCCGGCACCAACAAGACACTTATCGTCTATGAATCCAGCGAACGCATATACTGCACAGGCGTAACCTACGCCAAAGGCGACTACATGAAAGTCGTTCGCTCAGGCACCAGCATAAAGTATTACCACATCAAAGCCGCCGACGGCCCCCTTGCCAAAGGCACTTTACTTTACACCTCCAAAAAAACCTCAAATGCCAACACCCAATTGTTCTTAGACAGCGCCTTCCACGATGTCGGCGCCACATTGTCAGAAATGCAAATATTTAGCGGCAACTATTCAGCACTTTCCATCGATGTACACGCCCCCAAACCCATCACAAACGCCTGGCACACCAACAGCATACCCAACAACAGCGACAACGACAACAACACCAAAAAAAGCAAAAACATAAGCAAAGGCGTCTTCACCCTCGGCGACCAAATCAAAGTAACCCTAACTCTAGATAAACGCATCACCCTCGCCAATGTCGGCAAGAACAAAGTCATCATTGCCGGCAAAGAATTCCTCTTAACAGGCGTCAACGGCAAAATCACCAACATCCTGGAGTTCGCTTACACCGTTCAAGTCAACGACAAAATTGATACCGCCTTTCACATTAACAACAAAAACAACGACATTGTCCTAATCGACATCAAAGACACAGACGGCAACAACATCAACCTTAGCAAGGTTCCCAACAGCATAGACATCATCCCCAACATACAAAACCTAAGCCTCAGCAAACAAGGATTGGCAACCATCAGCACCAATGTTAGCAGTTGGTACACCGATGACGCCGCCACCAACATTCAACGCATGACCGATGGCAACACCAGTGCAAGCGGTGCCCTAGATTATGCCACACACCCCATGTATGCCGACGGCAAACACATTTTGTTTGATTTTGGCGCAGCCAACTACAGCAACGGCAGTTTTAAACTCTACAACCGTGAAAGTTTCACCAACAGAATCAACGGCTCAGTCGTTGAATTCCTCAAAGACGGCGTCGTGGTACTCAGCCGCACCATCAGCAATGCCGGCAACATTGTCACCATCACCCCCGCAACCTATGTTATCTTCGACCAAGTCAAACTCACCTTTAGCGGCGATGCACAAAACTTCCGTGAAATTGAAATCTTTGGCAAAAACTCAAACCTATCCATCGATTCCGGCGCCCCAGAACCCCTAAAAAACAACGCTTGGCACATCAACAGAGATGTTGCCGACAGCAACGGCGAATTCAATGTTGGCGACGAAATCAAAGTAACCCTAACCCTAGACGAAGCCGTTACCCTCGCCAAAGTCGGCAGCAACAAAATTATTATCGCCAACAAAGCCTTCTTCCTCACAGGCACCAACGGCACAATCACCAACACATTAGAGTTCACCCACACCGTTACAATCAACGACCAAATCAACGCCAAAGATTTTGACATCGACAACAAAAACGACATCATTCTCATCGATGTCAAAGACACACACGGCAACAACATCAACTTCAGCAACATCACCCGCTCCATAGAACTCGCCAACATCCCCCTTGACACCAACTTTAACATTAACAACAGCAACACCAGCACCAACGACAACACCAATAACAATAACAATAGCAACAACATAATCCACACCGGCAACCTCTACGAAAAAACCGCCAACACCGGCTGGAACACCAACATCACCTCCGCCAAAGGCTTTACAGACAATGGCAGCGTTATCGTCAAAATAGGCAGCAACAACAAAGCCCTAATGGTTGGATTGTCTACCAACAACAACAGCGACAGCAACAACAATAATAACGACAACAACAACCCAACAACAAGTTTTGCCATCCACATCAACAACACCGGCAACATCAACGCCGTCTACGAAAACAACCAATGCGTCAAAGAATTCCCCACCGACCAATACCTCTACTCAGCAGGCGATTATCTAAAAATAGAACGAGACAACACAACCATAAACTACTACCTCATCAAAGCCAACGACCAAGCAACCAAAGGCACCTTACTCTACACCTCAAGCCAAATCTTAAGCGCCAACACCAAACTGTTCTCAAACAGCGCCTTACACGACATCGGCGCCCAAATATCCAACATCCAAATGTTTGACGACAACAAATCCTCACTCTCAATAAAAGCCAAAATGTCCACCTCAACAACCAACCCTCTAGGCGACAACGACACCTTCGACCAAACCTCTGGCAATTACCAACTTAACAACAACTCTAGAACAGGCACCTCCACCAATAACAACAACCCCAACAATCCCAATAACCCCAACAACCCCCAAAACACCCAAGAAGAACAAAACACCCAAACAGCACAAAAATGGTTCAAACCCACAATCAATCACCACTTCTTCCAAAACTTACCCTCCTCCCAAAACTTACCCTCCTCCCAAGCACCTCAAATCTTTATCATCACCGGCCTATCCAACGCAAATGTTGACCTAGCAATGCAACTCAAAACAAAACACGACATTGTCATCTACTACAACACCACCACCAACCAAATAGAATACCTCTACGGCCAAGAAAACGACATCGAAGTAACCCGCATAGAATACCACATCATCGCCAACGGCAAATCCATCAACACCCTAGTTGAAGACACCCTCAACAACACCTACACCGTCAACACCGACGACGACCCCGACGACGACATCGACACCCAAGCCATCGTCGCCCAACTACAACAAGCCATCACCACCAACAGAGCCAACACCAGACTCCACGCAAACTGGCTCACCAGACACAGTTTCGCAAAAAGAGGCCTACCCTTCACCCCAACCCCAACAACCCCCAGCACCCAACCCAATACCCAACCCAACCCCCAATCCACCCAAAAAACATCCAAATACCAAAGCAACATCATCGTCCAAAACAGCAACGACCCCACCGTCATCGAAGCAGCCAACGCCTTATTCAACAAACACCCCACCACCAGCATCCTCGTCAAATTCGACCAAAACGGCAACCTCATCACCCTCAAAGGCGCCCCCTACACCCCCACAGGCGACACCCGCATTAACTTTGTCGACCACGGCACCAACCTAAGCCAAGAAGGCGCACAATCACTCGCAAACAAAGCCCAAACACTCCACCAAACCTACAGCAACAGCAACACCAACATCAAACGCATCGCCCTAGTAGGATGCAGCACCGACGGCGCCAACCAAGACCTCACCCGCAACTTCGCCAAGACCATTTATAACAACACCCCCGCACTAAAAAGTGCCGAAATAACCGGCAGACATGGAGATATACAAATCAACTCAGACGGTACCAAGACCATGGTTGTGGGGGGTGAAAAGATGATTTATCAGTGGAATGCTGATTTGGATATCGTTACCCAGCAAACTGAAGAGTCTAAGCGGGTGGCTGAGGTGTTGGATGGGTTGAAACTGGGTGGTGGAGATTCTGAAGATTCGTCTAACACTATTAATATAGATAACATTCCGGATACATTAACCAATAGAGAGGTAAACACAGAAAGTTTCATTGGTTCGGGTACATATAAAACTGCCCACGATTTGAAAAATCAACCTGATTTATTGGTGTTATTGTTAAAACAACGGAGTCAAGCCACCAACATTGAATCGGAAATAAAGTTATTAGAGCGATTAGATTCTCTTGGCATGAAAACACCTAAACGCTATAAGCGAATTACATTTGTCAATATATCTAATACCAAAGGTTCTAGTTCAGTTGTGCAAAATGGCTTGGTTGTGCAAAAAATTAAAGGCGCACAAGATGTAAGGTTGTCGCATAAAGCTAAAATAAAATTAGCAAGTCAATTTTATCCAGAAAGGTTTAACAATAGTAACAACCAAACCTTAAAAGATATCAAACATTTGCAAAAAATATTTATAGAGAACCCCAGTTTATATGTGTTAGACTTTCAAGGACTTATTGCTGAAGATGGTCAATTATACATTATGGATCCACTTGATGTTAGTACCCATATAAGCAGTAAGCGTCATACGGATCAGTTAAACGCTTTACAAGCATTTGAACAAGGTATTTTACAGTACAACAAACGCTTTACCGACAAAAAACTCAATCATCTTGCCTATATTGACAAACAACTTTGGGAATCACCCGATGATACACTAAAGCAACAAATGTTAAGTGATGCAGAGGAAAATGGGAATAAAGTTATTGTTACTTATGATGTTACCACAGGTCGAAAAGAAGTTGTTCACCAGCCAAGTGACAGTCAAGGTTTGACTTTTGATACTGTTGAAGTCATTACCCAAGACACCAAAAATCAAAGTGCTGACTTGAAAGAAGATTGCCTTAAATTTGCCAAGGAACAAGGCTGGAGGGAAGGTAAAAAACCTATTTTTCGCGTAAACACCCCTGAGGGATACGAAGCCTTAAACCTTAAAAGCAACGGCAAAAATAAATACAACATTATTTTGTCAATTGGCGAAGATGAAATTACCAAGAATGCCGTTGAATCATTATATAAAAAACACCCTGAAAATAGTATTGTTGTCACGCTTAACGAACAAGGTGAATTGGTTTTTCCAGACGGTCAAGAATTTATACCTGATTCGAGTGTGCGGATCAATATTGTAGGGCATCCAGAAGAATTGGAAAAAGTTGGTGCTGAAAAATTAGCAAATTACACCGATGAAATGGTGCAACACTACAAGATAGATTCAGTGGATAGTCACGCCTACTTAAATCGTGCCGCCCTAGTGGGTTGTAACAACGCAGACCTTAGCAGGCGTTATGCTGAACACCTTTATACACGAGAACACTTGAAAGACGCTAGCGTTACAGGCAGATCAGGCGATATGCAAATTAATGCAGATGGCTCTAAAACGATGAGTGATTTAGATCGAAAAATCATTCATAGTTGGGATTATGAAAATAACAAAACTGTTTGGACGACAGAAAACTCTGCGCATATTGGCGAAATTTTAGCAAGTTTAAAATTGGGATTAGGCGATACACCTCCTGCAGATATACCTGATTCATTGGATTATAACGACATAAGCAAGCAGGTTAGTAAGGGCTCTATGAAAACTGCTTATACTTTAAAAGACCACCCTGATCTGTTGTTCTTACAATTACAAGATGAGGCAGAATGGAAAGTTAACACCCTAAGAAATGAAGTTATTTGGATTAATAAAATGCAAGAACTTGGCATTAGAACACCGATATATTATAAAGTCGTCACCATGATTGATCAGAACCATCAAAAGCACCATGGGATTCTTGTTGAGCGCATTGAGAATATGGGCGTTGTAGCAATAGGTGCACCCGATTTAATGGAAAAAAGATATATAACAAAAAGAACCTTAAATGATATTCAAAATTTATTAGACAAGTTTGAGCAAAATCCGAATTTGTATATTCCCGATTTTCAAATGCTAATGGGTAAAGATGGGCGACTTTACACCTTTGACCCAGCGGCTTTTACCTTGCCAATGCATCGGCCTGATAGCACTTTTAATCAATATACAAGAAGTGAGAATATAAAAGGGCTTAAAAGATTACATGAAAAAGCAACGCTTTCTCTGAAAAAATTCAATGAAAACAATAAAATGCATGCTATTTTTGTTGACGAAACATTACTAAAAGAACATCCAGGGCTTGAAGAAAAATTAATAAATAAAGCAAAAAAACAACAAGATCTTGCTATTGTCAGTTACAACTTAGGGGATAAATCCGCTAAACCCATTATGTTGTATCAACCAAAAAATGCTCGTCCAATTGATAGAATTGAAGTAGTATCTGATAAGACCGATCACTTTCTCGATCAAGCAAATATGTCTCTTTTGGTAAAAGATATGCCCAATATATCTAATGATATGATTTTTCGTTGCAAATCCACAGAAAGTTTCAGCAACTACCGAACCAACATTATCGTCCAACACGGCAATAGCGACACCGCAATTAAAGCTGCCCAAGACCTTGCTAACAAACACCCTGACAACAGCATCATTGTTCATTTTGATGCTGATAACAAATTAGTCACCGCAGATAATGAGCTTTATACCCCTAATGGCAATGTGCGACTTAGTTTTGTTGATCATGGGGAAAACTTTGTGACAGACGAAAGTAGCATGGATGAATTGGTTGATAAGGTCAAGCAAATTAATGACACTTACGGCAATGAAAATACTTATTTTGAACGCATTGCCTTAGTAGGTTGCGATGCTACTAGCGTTGATCCGATCCTAACCAAGAATTTTGCTAAAGCTGTTTATGGCGATATTTCAACACTAAGAAATGCGCAAATAACTGGTAGAGGAGGAGAGATCAATGAAGATGGTACCAAGACTATAGCAGATGGCAATAAGAAAGTTTATAGTTGGGATGAAACAGTCCAAGGCAACATTAAAGAAAGAACAGAGACGGTTAAAAGCTATAGTGATTATTTAAAGAACCCACTGAATGATTCGGCAGCTGAAACCACTCACCCGATCGAAGCCACTCCTTATCAAGATGCACTTCTGGAAAACTGGAAAAATTGGAGCGATATAAGTAAGGAGCAACTTGATAAAATAGCAACAGAATCTCAAACAGCCAAATCCAAATTATTCTATTATGACCACCAAATCATTATCCAATCTGAAAATGATGATAATGTAAAAAACACTGCTCTTGATATGTTTGCCAAGTACCCAGGGCAAACTACCATCGTGCAAATGCAAAAAGATGGCACTTATCAAACAACTCAAGGCACCGAACTCCGTGATATTACAGGCAAGATAAAGGTGTCCGTTGTTGGTTTCGGCAGAAAAGGAGAAAACGGCAATCACAAACTGGGGGGCAGAAGTCCTGATGAATTAAAGGCAAATATTGTCAGGCTTAACCAAGGTTTAAACCCAAGAACTACAACCATAGAGCATGTTGACCTAGTAGGTTGTAATACATCCTCAGACAATCCAACTGACAACAATGATAGCAATTACGGCACCAAAGTATTACAAAAACTTTGGCAAATAGGCGTTACCACTGTCGGCACCGAAAGCACTCATACCGCTGTTGATGTAGGCGCTTCAAACACAGAAGAAGGGAGCTGGAGACGCAAAGATGGTATAGCCAAAACCGTTTATAGTGTTAATGCCAAAGGCAATATTGTTAGCAAAGTTTATAGTGATGAAGGCGTCTCACACAACACCCAAACCCCGAATGAGACAAGATACAAAAGTAACATTATTGTGCAAAATAGCAGTGATAAAGATGTGGTTGGAGCCGCCAATGCTTTATTTGAAAAACATCCTGATAACAGCATCATCGTTAAGTTTGGACAAAATAATCGTCTTGTTACGCTCAAAGGTGAGGCTTACATCCCAACAGGCGATACCCGTATCAATCTTGTTGGTCACGGAAAGAACTTAACCCAAGAGGGCGCACAAGCTTTAGCGGATAAAGTAAAAATACTCCATCAATCCTATGGCGATAATACTAACATTAAACGCATTGCCTTAGTGGGTTGCAATACTGATAGTATTAACAATGCACTAGCTTGGGATTTTGCTAGAGCTGTTTATAGCAACACACCCATGTTAGAGAATGCCGAAATAACAGGAAGGCGTGGCGACTTTCAAGTCGATACAGATGGCACTAAAACCATGGCTAGAAATGGCAAGAAAATAATTCTCCAGTGGAATCATTATTTAGGAAGAGTTGTTGGGGAAACTGAGAATGCTAGGCGTGTAGCCAAAGTGTTAGATGGTTTTAAGCTGGGAGGTCCTGACGCTGAAGAATTATCTGAAAATAATAAATATATAGAAGGCCTCCCTAAAACGCTAACCGATCAAGAGGTGGATGTCAAAAACCCCATAGGCTCAGGCACCTTTAAGTTCGCCTATTCCTTGAAAGGCAATCCTAATTTGGCATTTATCGCATTACGCCCAGAGTTTAAAATCAGTGAACTCACAGGTGAAATAGAATTCTTAAAGGCATTAGATGATCTTGGCATAAAAACACCTAAGATCTACAAACAATTCTCTTTTGTTGACGACAAAACCTTACAACATGGTTTTATTGTAGAAAGAGTCAAAGGGGCAGCGCATTTATTGTTAGTCGGGAAGCATGCAATGCGCAGCACCTTTGTTAGCGATAGAGCGCTTAGGATGTGCAACCAGAGAAGCTTAAAAGATATTAGACATTTGTTAAAAGTGTTTATGAATAACCCTAGACTTACAGTAACTGATTTTCAAGGGATGATTGGCGATGATGGGCAAATGTATATCATGGATCCAGCAGATGTTAATGGATATGATAAAAATAACCCCCTTCCCTTAGACAGAAACGAGCGTGCAAGCAACTTACATAATTTACAGAGAACTGAGGCGAATTTTCTTTCATACCACAAAAATTTTTCTAATAAATTTCAAGAACATATTGTTTATATTGACAAAGAAGTGTGGGAAGCTAATACGGCACTAAAAGAAAAAATGCTGAAAGATTCTCAAGAATCTCAAAATCAAATAATTGTCACCTATGATGCTTTAACTGGCGAAAAAACGGTTGTTCATAGTTTAAAGCCAGAGTATCTTGAGGATTTTAATGCTGCCACTATTGAAGTAATTACCAAAGACGGCAATATACTAAGTGAAGATGCAAGTAAAAGTTACACTACATTTGCTAAAGAACAAGGCTGGGGTGTAACTGACAACGCAAAGTTTCGTTCAAATACATTTGAGGACCATGAGTTTTTAAATCTAAGAAGCAATAACAAACACAAATATAACATTATTTTACAACTCGGTAATGACGAAGCAACCAAAACAGATGCTCAGAATTTATTTGCAAAACACCCTAAAGAAAGTGTTATTGTTACGCGGAATGCAGAAGGTGCACTGGTTTTTCCAAAAGATGTAGCCTTTACTCCCGACAATAGTATGCGTTTGAATATCGTAGGCTGTCAAGATGATTTTAAACAAGTTGGCGCCAAAAAATTAGCTGACTATACCAACGAAATAACAAAACACTACGATGTAAACTCATTAGACAATGATGCTTACTTAAGTCGTGCTGCACTGATTGGGAGCGATAGCAAGGATCTTAGCAAAGAATATGCCGAACGACTTTATGAAATTTCGTATTTAAGAGGGGTTGAGGTTACCGGTAGAGAAGGCAACATACAGATCAATAAAGATGGCAGCAAAACTATGGAGCGTAATGGAAAAAAGATAATCCATAACTGGGACTTTCTAACTGAAAAACTTATTTGGGAGGCGAAAAAAGCTAAGAATACCGGTGAAGTAAGAAAACCTCTCTCTGCTGGAGCGCAACACCTAGCCGAAACTACCCCCCACCAAGACACCCTTGTGCAAAACTGGAATACCCTAAGCCAAGAACAAATTGACAAACTAGCCGCAGAATCCCAAAAAACCAAACTCAGTTTAGCCAATCATAACCACCAAGTCTTAATCCAAACCGAATCCGCTGACAATGTTCAAGACAGCACCTTTGAACTCGCCTTTAAACACCCCACACAAACCACCATCGTACATATGCAAAAAGATGGCACTTACCGAATAGTCCATGGCCCCGACCTTGAGAATATTACAGGCAAAGTCAAAATGGTAGTCGTGGGTTACGGCAGAGAAAAAAATGGCGTCCAAACACTAGGTGGTAGAAATGAAAGTGAATTAAGCGACAACATACTCACCCTTAAACGAGACCTAAACCCAGCCAATACCACAATAGGGCGCACTAGCCTTGTAGGCTGTAACTTAGAAAGCAACAATCCCACCAATAATCCTGACAGCCAATACGGCAAACAAGTCATCCAAAGACTCCATCAAGGTGGTATTAATGGTGATTTAAGCGTTAGAAGTAGTTATGTTGGTATTCAACCAGACGGCACAAAAGTTACCTCAAATACAGGGGTGGACAATTGGAAACACAAAGACAGCGAAGCCAAAACCGTTTATGGTTATGACAAAAATGGCAAAGCAGAAAGTAAAGTGTATGACGGCAACGGCGTGCTGGTCAAATACAACGGACAACATTTAGACGGCACAAGATACAAAAGCAATGTCATCGTTCAAAATAGCGACAACACTACCGTCATTGAAGCCGCTAATGCCTTGTTTAACAAACACCCCAACACCAGTGTTATCGTTAAATTTGACCAAAACGGCAATCTTGTTACTCTAAAAGGCGAGGCCTACACCCCAACAGGTGATATTCGTGTCAATTTTGTTGATCACGGTGCCAACTTGAGCCGAGAGGGTGCACAATCATTAGCAAACAAAGCCAAAATACTACAACAAACTTACGGCAATAGCAACACCAAAATCAAACGCATGGCTTTGGTTGGATGCGACACCGATGGTGTTAATCAAGCCTTAACTCGAAACTTTGCCAACGCTGCTTACAACAACACAGCTATTCTACAACAGACAGAAATTACCGGCAGAACAGGACAAGTGCAAATAAATACTGATGGCACCAAGACCATGACAACAGACGGTACCAAAACGATTTATAGTTGGGATAATGACAAAGGGGAGATTACCCAAAAAACGGAGACGGTTAAACGCTATAGCGACATTTTAGAAAATCCGTTGGGCAAGTTTGATGAGCAAATAAAATCAATGGAAAGGCAACTCCTTGATATAAAACTAGTAAGCGAAAGTGACAAGGAAATTTTGACCGACATTCATAATGCCTTTATTGAAATAAAACTTAATTATGAAAAGACGCCTGAGGACTTGAGCCACATTGTTAGTTATATAGAGAAACATGAGCCGAGATTAAAAGCCTATTTGGATGGAGCTGAAGACACTCAGATTAAAAAGCATTTGGAAACATTTCACGCTTCTTTAAATGGTTTGGCTACCAACATGCAATTTGAAATAGAAAGGCAACTGGACGAAGATTTTAAAGAGATTCTTAAAAAGAAATCCGAGCATCAAACTTCAGAATTGATTGCTTTCCATAAAAAATTACTGAGCAAAAAAAATCAATATTCTCAATTAGAGCAACTAACAGATCAATCTTTAAAAACAATAGCAAGATCGGTAAATGCCACTCTTAATAAAGTTGAAGACATAGCAAATAAAACAAGCACTTTGGGGGATGACGAAAAAATCACAGCATTGGCAGAAGCCAATGAATATATAGACAATTTGCATGAAAATTTAGAATATTTTAAAGAGGCAGATCAGGCTAGAATAAAAGAATTTAAAACCAAAACTTTACCGATCTTGGTGTTAAGCACATGGGGCGAGGAAAAAGTCGTGGGTACATACCATGTGCCATTCGCTAATGATGATGATTTTAGAGTTGTTGTGCAATTGACAGATGACATTATAATTGCCCAAAGTACGGCATTTCTAGCAGGAAAACACTTTGGCAATTCCACACTTATTCAACTTGATAAATATGGTAATTATCGTCTTCTATATGGACCCAAATTAGAAAGCATACCAGACAACAAGAGAGTTAAACTTGTGCTTGTCGGTCATGGTGACGATGTTGAAAAGGAGACGGGAGAAAGAACAGCTAAAGATATGGCAAAACATGTTTTTGCTTTAAGGTCAATTATTCCCAATACTGTAGACATTCCAGTAGTTGCTATAAAGGGATGTTATGCAGGCGATAATTATGGAAAAGATGTCTTAATTGAACTTAATAAAGGAGATTTCAGACCCGTAGTTACTTCTAGACTAGGTGATGTAGAGACGGATGATTCTGGCAGACAGGTAGTTTCGGGAATCTATCACTCTGAGGACAATAAAACCGCTTGGAAATACAATGAAGGCAATGAAATAGTCGCTGCCCCTTATCCAGATGACAAGCATCATATAGTGCTTACTATTGATGAACATGGTGCACCAAAAGTAATTAAGACGCACAAAAATAAAAATTGGAAAGATTTCAAAGGTGAACTCAGAGTGAGTATTGAGGCTGGAAAAAGAATGAGCACATTGGATGCATTATTAGATTTCCAAAAACAACTAAAAGCTCAAGATGCCACAATGAGGCAAATAGACATAAATATGGGAAGCCAGGATTGGGTTGGTAGGCCATCCACTGCAATGCATGACTATGGAACATATGCAAGATCAATGGGTGATTCCATTGAGTCAAATATTACATTGCATGTTGATTCTGGACGCCATAAAGGCACGACTGTTTTTAGTTACAAAGATACCCCTGATCATGAAGTATTGGTACATGCTCCACAATATTCCATCAAATTTTCAGATGTAAACAAGAGTCATATGGTTGATTTTACTTACGATAACGATATTCAACATCCTTTACTTTCAATGCCAACCAAAATTGATCCATATGTTCTACTAAATATGCAGATTCATGACGAAGATTACACAAAAGAAGAAGCGTTGTTACAAATAAAAAAAGCAGAAGGGGCGATTGGATATTCTTCTATTGACAATGTTAGAATTACGACATACCCAGAATATCAAATACCTGAGCAACAAGGTAAAGATCTAATTAACTACCTCGTTCAAGAGCTTGGCGTTAAAGTTAGTATGTGTTATTATGATGGGGTCAACAAAGTATTATTATCAAAAAACCCCGGAGACCCCGAAATAAAGGTACATGGGCACCTAGCCGAAACCACCCCCCACCAAGACACCCCCCTCCACAACTGGGCCGACTTAAGCCAAGAACAAATCAACAAACTAACCACAGAAGCCCAAAAACCCCAACCCAGCCTAGCCAACCACGACCACCAAGTCCTCATTCAAACCGAAGCCGATGGCAATGTTAGAGACAGCACCTTTAGACTTGCCTCTAAACACCCCGCACAAACCACCATTGTGCAAATGCAAAAAGACGGCACCCATCAAGTGGTTTACGGCCTTGATCTTGAGGATATTACCGGCAAGGTCAAAATGGTGGCTGTGGGTTATGGCAGAGAGAAGGACGGCGCACAAACCATGGGCGGCAGAACTGCCGATGAATTAAGTGCAAATATTACCGAACTCAATCGAGCCTTGGCAGGCAATGCAGACATACAACGCATTAGCATCGTTGGCTGTAATATGGAATCAGACAATCCTACTGACAATAACGACAGTCAATACGGCAGAAGAATGGTCGAAAAACTCAGTCAATCAAACATCAAAGCTCCTGTTGCTGTTAGAAGCAGTTATGTTGCTGTTGATGAAAACGGCAGAAAACTAACTTCAAACACAGGCGCAGGCAATTGGATGCACAAAGACAGTGCTGCCAAAACCGTTTACAGTCTTGGCGCAACTGGCGCTGTGGTTAGCAGAGTGTATAACGACGAAGGCACTTTGATTAAATACAATGGTAGACGCTTAAACGAAGACTTGGATAATGACAAAAGCACACAAGGTGCGGAAAATCAAGAAACAAGCGACAAGCACGCTCAAGGACAAGGACAAGGGCAAGGGCAATCAGAATCGGAAACAGAAACAACCAAACAAAAACTAGACGATATCGACAAACGCCAAACTGATTTTGCCAATTCCGTTAATCAAAACAAACTCAGAAGATTACCCAATGGCAACGCCCCTGCCAATAACGACAATGAAAACACCAAAACAGGCGGTATGTCCGCCCCCGCTCTCAATGTGCAAATCGATATCGGCGGTGGCGACCACGCCTCTCTCTTCGGTGGCTCTACCAATGTAGATGTCAAAGTCGGCAACGGCGCACACCACACACTGATGTACGGCAGCAACAATGTTTTAGTCAGCATCGGCGATATAGGCGACAGCAGTCGTTTTGTTGAAATAGGGGGCTATCGTGCATTAGAAGGTGTGCAAATCTTAATAGGCACTAAAAATGTCGTGGTCAACCACGGCGTTAGAAACGACCTAATCATTGCCACCGACCCTTCTTTCCCCATGATTCCATTTGTCAATCCTTTTGACGGCTCTGCCAATATCTTAGGCTCTTTACAAGGTATGGCAGACATAAGCAACTCTGGACAAAACGCCTTATGGAGTTGGAAGAAAACCAAGAAGTTTGCCACCAGCATGAGTTCCTTAGACAGAACCAGCGACACCAACTATGAGAAAATCTTAATCAGTGGCGGTCAAAACGCAGTCTCTGACCGAGGGTTAAAATACGACATAGAAATGGCACTCAACAAACAAGCCAATAACTTTATGCAGCGTGAAAGCAAACGCCAACAAGCAAAGCAAAACTTCAAAGAACACATCAGCAACTTTAGTTTAAACCTCACAATCGGCGGACAAGGCTCCGACATCCTCATTGGCAACGGCAATTTTAGTTTTATGTTCGGCGATACCTTCTCCTCTGTTTTAGACACCACCGTCGCCTCCTTATTCGGCATTATGCAACAAGGCTACACCTTAGACGGCCAACCCAAAACCACCTTTACTTACACCCCCAGCAATGTCAAAACCAAACTGATTAACGGCATTCTCAACGGAATGGCATCCCAAGCAAAAGACATCACCTTCGGCGACATACTGGGTTACAAATACACCAACTTCGGTCACATCTACAAAGCCGTAGCCAACACCCCCGATTTATCCCTATCAAATTTATTAAAAGAACTCCTAGGCACCGTATCTGACACCTTTAGCAACTCCATTGCCGCCTTATCTGAACCAGAACGCATTGTTAAGGCATTAGTCGCTGGAGGAGAATCGTTCAAAGACATGGGTGAAAACACTTTAGATGCATTAGGCATTAAAGACAAAGATAAGGACGACGATGACAATAACGACGACGATAATAACAATGATAACAATGAAAACAACAAAGATGAAAACAACAACACAAACACAGGAGACAACGACAGCGAATCCAAAAAGAACAAAAGCAACAAAGCCTTCGGCTTCAGCGGTCTCAAACTCCCCTCATTGTTTAATATGTTCACACCCAATCTAATCAAAACCCTAAGCAGTTTACCAGAACTGGCAGAAACCCTATCCAGCAGCATCTCCACAGACTCTGCCAACATAAAAGACAAAGCACTTGAGCTTTTCTCCGACATTGGCTTTATGTCCAATGACGGCGATTTGTTCTTCAACATAGGTGCCCAAAACTTCGCATGGGGTGGCGACGGCAAAGACCTATTTGCACTCATGGGCACCAACAACAATGTCTGGGGTGGCAAAGGCGATGATGTCGCCTATGTCATTGGCGAAGGCAACACCATCAGCGGCAACCAAGGCGATGACAGCGCCGTGTATGTCGGACAAAACCACATGTTCATTGGTGGTGAAGGCGATGACATTGGCGTTGCCTCAGGTCGCTACAACACTTTGTTTGGCGGTACCGGCAGAGACCAACTTTGGGCATTTGGAGAGGGCGCCTATATCACCGGCAACGAAGGCGATGACTATCTAGTGTCCACTGGCAATTATGGCAAAATTCACGGTCACACTGGCGATGACATCGGCATTTTAATCGGTGCTCACAATGTCATGGACTTAGGCAAAGGTAATGACCACGGCAAAGTATTTGGCAACAAAAACATCGTTTATCTACGCGATGGCAACGACGAACTAGAAGTCGCCAGCCATCAGTCTTCTATTATGGCAAACGCCGGCGATGATTCTTTATATATGCACAAAAACTCAAGCGACAACAAGATTGACGCAGGATCAGGTGATGACTTATTGTATTTAGGCGGCACAGAAAACAAAGTTACTGGTGGCACAGGCGCCGATATATTCATCGTTGGCAACGACAACATCTTTAGCACAATCATCACCGATAAAGACGATTACATTGCTTTTGATTTAGACAGTTATCAAGACACCATGTATTACAAAAGCAACAACAACCTTTTGATTAAACACCGATCGTTAATAAAACCCAATAAAGCCGACAGCGATTACCAAAGCGACAACACCGGCGTTGACATCGCCAAACAATACCGCAACCAAGAAGGCAGCGTGTTAATTGAAGACTATTTTGCCAATAGCAACAGCAATGAAAGTGCAAAAATCTGCATCAGCATTGACACCAACAACGACCGCTATCACTATTTAGACAAGGCACAAATCAGTAAGTTAGTTGAATACATGTCATCCTTTGATTCCTTTGCTGATACCGAAGGTGTGGCTAACTATAAAAGAGAGGTTAATCAATTGTGGTCTGGTGCGAAGGTTGGCTATAATATGCCTGAAGTTATGAAGAGTTTGGCTTGATAAAACAAAAGAAAAAAAAGAAAAAAGAAAAAAAGGGAAAAGGAAAAAAGGAAAACAAGAGCAATTCTACACTAGGAACAATATTTATGACACACAACCCTTCTTACAAAAAAAATATAAGTTATTATAGAAACACAAGTTATTATCAAAAACCCACTTTTAACCCTCTATATTCACCCACAAACCCAAGGCTCCCATGGGCTCCGTAGTAAACATATTCAGATCCGTTGTCGACAGCATTGTATACTTTGTAACCGGCAGTTATGTTGGAGATGATGGCGATAACACACTAACTGCGCTTGGTTTTGCCGTATGGGGGGATGGTGTTTATATGCATGGGGGGAATGACACGGTCTATGCTGCCAGTTTAAAGCTTGATGTTTATGACACTTGGGGAGACTTGAGTATTTATGGTGCTGCTGGCCTTATGAATATCAATAAAAGCGATTGGGGCAATATGTCTGTGACGGGTCTTTCTGGGGCAATGACTTTGCGACATACGGGTCGATCGGGCAATATTAATTTTGATGGTGCAGCGGCAAGTAACGATGTGTATCGTCATGGCAATACAGGTAATATTTCATTTTTAGGTATTGGTATTTCAAATAGGGTAATCAACGATGTCAAGTATGGCAATATTGATTTCACAGGTGCCGGTATGTCGAATGTGGTGGAACGACGAGGTGGAGAGCGTGGCACTATTCATTTCAAAGGCGCTGGTGCGTTAAACAAAGTTACCAACACTGCCAACCAAGGCAATATTTATTTCAGTGGCATAGGTGCTTACAACAAAGTAGAGCGACGAGGCATTTCAGGCAACATTGTTTTCACAGGTGCAGGCTTTTACAACAAAGTGACCAATATTACGCACCAAGGCAACATTAACTTTAGAGGCATTGGTGGATACAACAAAGTAGAACGACGAGGCGGATACAAAGGTAATGTCTTCTTCAAAGGTGTAGGCGTAGGTAATCATGTTATCAATACAGCTGAATATGGCAACACCGACTTTATTGGTGGTGGCGGTGCCAATGTTGTCAAACATTCTGCCAATGGCAACCTTTCGTTTAAAGGCATTGGCATTATCAACAAAGTTGATCACACAGGGGATTATGGCAATATGACCTTTATAGGCGGTGGCGGTGGTAACTTTATTACCCGTTCTGGTATAAAAGGCAATGGAGATTTAACCATCTTAGGTGGTGGCAATATCGTTACTTGGTCAACAGATGGCAAATTAAAAGCAAAACTCGGCGGCTTCCGTTTAAACAAAATAGACAGATACGGTCGTGGCGATACAAATTTAATACTTATCTCTCTAGGCAATATCGTCAATGTAGATGTTAGCAAAGGTGATTTAAGTTTGACAGGTATTGGCATAGCCAATATTGTTACCTACAAAGGACACGGCACCTTAAGTGCTGAATTGTTCGGTGGTGCCAATATCATCACCAGAGAGGGCACTGGAGATTCCATACTCCATCTTTTGGCTGGTGCCAATGTCTTCACTGACTTTTCTACAGGCGATATTAGCGGCTCTTTACTCGGCGGTTTAAATGTGGTTACCAAAGACGGCAATGGCGACATTAACATATCTATGTATGGCGGTGGCAATGTCCTTACCCACATCGGCGATGGCGATATTCAAACCAGAATGCTTGGTGGTGCCAATGTTATTACCAAATCAGGTAATGGCGATATAATAGCCCTGTTGTTCGGTCTTGCCAATGTCGTTACCCACATCGGCAATGGCAATGTTTATTTACTTATGCTAGGCATAGGCAACATTGCCACCAAAGTCGGTGATGGCGATGTTATTGTCGGTATGTTTGGCACTGGCAATGTCCTCACCCATGTCGGCAACGGCATGACTGCTGCATTAATGATATCCACAGGTGCTAACTTTTTCACCAAAGTTGGCAACGGTGCTACATTGGCAGTTATGTTTTCATTAGGGGGTAATATTTTTACCCACATTGGCGATGGTCCAAGTGCTGTATTGATGATAGGGGGACAAGCCAATATCTTTACTAAAATTGGCAACGGCGCCTCAGTCGCAATCATGCTTGCAGGCACTGCCAATGTTTTCACCCATATTGGCAACGGCTTTAGTGCCGCTTTAATGATAGGCGGATGTACCAATGTCTTTACCAAAGTTGGCAATGGCACCACCTTAGCAACCATGATTGGAGGGGGTAATATTTTTACCCATATCGGCAATGGATTCTCAGTTGCATTTGCCGTTGGTGAAGCCAATATTGTTACCAAGATTGGCGCAGGCAATCTAATAACAGCCGCCATCGGTCAAGCCAATATTGTGACCCATATTAACTTAGCAGGCAGCAGCGATGGCAACACCGTTAGCCTAGTAATAGGCCAAGCAAACATCGTTACCCGAATCTCTTCATTGGCAGACTTTAGCGTTACCGTGTCCCCACTTGACGCCATCGTTTCAGACCCCGTTTTAGAAAGACATCGTCTGTTCCCAAGAGGAGACATCTTTTCTGCCCCACAAAAATTCTTAGAATCAGGCTTTGACGCACTCAAAGCCACTGGCGCTGCATTACTCGGTAGCAACAACGAAGGCAGTATGGTCACATTTGCTGTAGGCCGAGCCAATATCATTACCCATGTCGGTAATGGCGCTATGCTAGGTGTTGGCATTGGCGATGCTAATGTCATCAGCAAAGTCGGTCTCGGTCAAACCATACAAGCTGGCATCGGTCGACTTAATATACTCACCTCAGTTGGCGACAACGACAGTTTGCAAATTGGCATTGGCGAAGGCAATTTGATAACCAAAGTCGGCTCTGGCCACAGCGCAATGGTTGCCATCGGCAAAGCCAACATTACCACCAAAGTCGGCGACGGCTTCCATGTCGGGCTTTCCATCGGTAAATTCAATGTCAACACCCTTGTTGGCGATGGCATCGCCGTCAACGCTTTGATTGGCAAATACAACCTCAACACCCGCGTCGGACACGGCGTTAATGTCGCTGTTATGAAAGGCGATTACAACATCAATGTACGCTATGGCGATGGTATGAATGTCGCCTTAGCCGCAGGCAAAGGCAATATCACTGTCAAAATCGGCGACGGCGATTTCTACGGCGCTATGATTGAAATACGCACCAACAAACAAAGCGTTACCGCCAAAATGAAAGCCCTAATGCAAGGCATGCTGTCTAACTTAAAAGAAACCGCCAAAAGTGTCTTAGTCAGCCAAACCATCGGCACAGTCATCAACGGCGATGAAGCAGACACAACCAAACTCCGTGGCACCAGCCACTCCACCCCCAAAACAAAAACTGAGTACACCCAAAATGTAAACTCTGCCAACAAAGACATTGACCAATCACAATACCAAGACACAGACGCCAACGAAGATTCAGATATAGACACCCAATCAAGCAAAGACAAACAAACCGTCAACACTTTAAAATCCGACACACGAGTCAACGAAGAAGACGCCAATCATGACGCACAAACAGTAACAGCCTTTTTAAACAATAACAACAATAGTTTAATACCAACTCAAAGACAAGGACAAGGACAAAGTCAAACACATTCCACCGGACTCGACGAACTAAACCAAAGTGGACAAAGCGATTACCACAACAGTTATACACAATTCGGCAACACCGACAAAATAACAAACGGTGCCAATCAAGACATTGAAAACAGCAAAGGTGGCATTGACAAAAGCAAAAGCAAAACACAACAAGAGCTCAACAATGTCAAACAACGCAACCAAAAGAATCAATTACACCAACAAAAGGAACAACAAGGCGTCAGTCAACGCTTGGGCGATGCCCATCTAAAAAATCAAGAAATCGGCAGCAAAGCCATCAAGCAAAAAGGACCTGCCTTAGTTGCCATGAAAGTCTATCCAACAAGCCAACACCCAGCCACCAAAAGTGTTTTTGAAATAGGCGACAAAGTCATGATTGCCTTAACCATGGACAGAGCCATGAAATACCAAGAAGGCAAAGCAAAATACGCTGCCGACTCCAAGGTCATCATCAACGGCTTGATCTTCTCCCTTTGTGCCAACAAAGGGTTTGCCGACCCCTCTACCAATCCAGATGAAATCACAGTAAAAAACACACAATTAATCTTTGAACACACCGTCCAAATCAACGATGCCTTTACCCAAGGCAAAAGTTTTGCCATTCAATCCTTCTCCGATCTCATCATCAGTGGCATCTCTGACAACGACGGCTATCCGCCTACTTTTACCAACATCATTTACCCCATCTCACTCAACAACACCATTGCCACTAAATTTGACCAACGCAACTTAAGTGTATCTGGCAATACATTCCAAGGTTATACCATTAGCAAAGAATCAAGCGATGCCTCTTGGAATACCGATGCCTTTTCTCAAGAAAGTTTTGTCGGCGATGGCTATGCCATTTTTACCCTAAACGCCACCTCTGCCAGAAAAGGCTTGATGCTCGGCCTGTCCACCGACAACCCAGATGGCAGTTACAAAACCATTGAACACGCCGTTTTTATTCACAACAACAAAATAAAAGATGTCCGCAACAACAACACCAAATACACCGATTTAAATTATCGCTACCAAGCAGGTGACCAAATTAAGATTGAACGCCACGGCACCACCATTCGCTATTACCACCTCGACCACAACGGCAACACCCTCCGCATACTCGCCACCCAAACTGGCATATCCGCCACCTCAGCACTACACATTGACACCTCCATTAAAGACAAAAACCTTACTCTTACCCATGTAAAGCTAGTCAAGGGACTAAGCAACATAAGCCCATACACCATAGATGTACACGCACCAAAACCCATTGCCGATGCTTGGCACATAAAAGGCGAAACCAGCCACACAGACAACACAAGTAACACAGACAATACAGGCAACGCAAACAACATCCTAACCATTGGCGATAAAATCAAAGTAACCCTCACCTTAAATGAAGCCGTTACCTTAGCCAAAGTTGGCAGCAACAAAATTATGATTGCTGGTAAAGCCTTCTTATTAACCGGTGAAAACAACACCAGCACCAACACCCTAGAATTTGTCTATACCATTCAAGCAAACGACACAATAGGCACCAAAGACTTTAATATCGATAACCAATACGACATCACCCTAACTGATGTTAAAGACACAGACGGCAACAACATCGACTTCAGCAGTATCACCAGCCCCATACAATTCTCCAAAACATCACTTGACACCAATTTTGATATCGGCGGTGGCAACAGAATAACCCGCACCAACGACATTTATGAAAAAACCTCTGGCGCTGGCTGGAATGCCGATGTTACCTCTGCCAAAGGCTTTGTTAACGACGGCTATGTCATCGCCAAAATTGGCGCCCTTGGCAAAAGCATGATGCTTGGACTCTCCAGTGACGACACCGACAATTCTTACGGCAGCATAGATTATGCTTTGTATGCAGATGGCGGCATCGGCAGTAAGTTTGTCATCTATGAAAATGGCGATCGTGAAAAAGACACCGGTGTTGCTTATGCCATTGGCGACTATATGAAAGTCGTTCGTTCAGGCACCAGCATAAAGTATTACCACATCAAAGCCGCCGACGGCCCCCTTGCCAAAGGCACTTTACTTTACACCTCCAAAAAAACCTCAAATGCCAACACCCAATTGTTCTTAGACAGCGCCTTTCTCAGCGTAGGTGCCAAATTATCAGCAATGCAAATATTCAGCAACAATCATCTGCCATTCTCAGTAGATGTTTACGCACCCAAACCCATCAGCACCAACGCATGGCAAATAGACACCACAACCGCCGATAACAACGGCGTCTTCACCCTCGGCGATAAAATCAAATTAACCCTCACCATAGACGAAGCCGTAACCTTAGCCAAGGTTGGCAGCAACAAAATTATGATTGCTGGCAAAGCCTTCTTATTAACCGGTGAAAATGGCACCGTTACCAACACACTGGTATTCACTTACACCGTTCAAATCAACGACAAAATTGACGCTCAGTACTTTAACATCAGCAACAAAAACGACATTATTCTCAACAATGTCACAGACAGCGACGGCAACAACATTAATTTTGACAGCATCACCTACACCACCCCCGTCAAACTGTCTAACACCTCACTTGACAACAACCTAACCATCAGCAATGATAAACGCATCACCCTAACCAACGGCGTTTATGAAAAAACCACCAATGCCGGCTGGAACAGCGATGTAACCTCCACCAAAGGCTTTGTTAACGACGGCTATGTCATCGCCAAAATTGGTGCCCTTGGCAAAAGCATGATGCTTGGGCTCTCCAGTGACGACACCGACAATTCTTACGGCAGCATAGATTATGCTTTGTATGCAGATGGCGGTATCGGCAGTAAGTTTGTCATCTATGAAAATGGCGATCGTAAAAAAGACACCGGTGTTGCTTATGCCATTGGCGACTATATGAAAGTCGTTCGTTCAGGCACCACCATAAGGTATTACCACATCAAAGCCGCTGACGGTCTTCTTGCCAAAGGCACTTTACTTTACACTTCCAGCAAAACCTCAAATGCCAACACCCAATTGTTCTTAGACAGTGCCTTTCACAGCATAGGTGCTAAGTTATCAGAGATGCAAATATTAAGTGGCAACAAACCCACTCTTTCCGTCGATGTTTACGCACCAAAACCCACTACCAACGCTTGGCACATAGACTGCGAACCCGCCAACAGCAAAGGCATCTTTACCATTGGCGATACCATCAAAGCAACACTCACTTTAGACAAACGCGTTACCCTTGCCAATGTCGGTCGCAATAAAATCGTGGTTGCTGGCAAAGAATTCCTTTTAACAGGTACCAACGGCACCGTTACCAATACCTTAGATTTTACCTACACCATTCAAGCCAACGACAAACTGATTGCCACCAGTATGCGTTACGATGTTCTTTTAACAGGCGTGGTAGATGACAAAGGCAATTCAGTGGATATGAGCAATGCCACCAGCCCTGTTGGACTGAGCAACAAATTGATTGACACCGACCTTGTTATTAACACCAAACCTCTTATTGCCAGTTTTCATTCATTTGTTTTGCCTAACTTGAGTACCATAACACACACTGATGGCGTGTATGAAAAAATCCTTGCAAGCAATTGGAATACCAATGTCACTTCCGCCAAAGGCTTTACCAATGATGGCTATGCCATCGCCAAGATTGGCTCCCTTGGCAAACACATGAGAGTAGGGCTCTCAAGTGTCAATACCAACAACAGCACCCATAATATGGATTATGCTTTGTATGTGTCCGACAATACCTTTTTAATCTATGAAAAAGGTCATTACAAAAAAGACACACAAGTGAGTTATGCCGTTGGCGACTATATAAAAATCGCCAGATCAGGCAGTACCATCAAGTACTACCACATTAAGGCAGCTGACGGCGCACTTGCCAAAGGCACCTTACTCTACACTTCAAACAACACCTCAAATGCCAACACCCAATTGTTTTTAGACAGTTCTCTTTATGGTGCAGGTGCCAAATTATCAAACATGCAAATATTTAGTGGCAGTCATGTGGCATTTTCAGTGGATGTTTACGCCCCCAAACCCACCAAGGACGCTTGGCACATCAGTGGTACTGTTAACGACCAAGGTGCTTTTGCCCTTGGCAATGAAATTAAAATAACCCTAAACATCGATGAAGCCGTTACCTTAGCCAAAGTTGGCAGTAACAAAATCATTATTGCTGGCAAAGAATTCCTCTTAACCGGCACCAATGGCACCGTTACCAAAACCTTAGAGTTTGCTTACACCGTTCAACTTAACGACAAAATCAACAGCGCCTTTTTGATTGACAACAAAGACGACATTGTCTTAACCGACATCAAAGACACAGACGGCAACAGCATCGACTTTGGCAACCTCTCTAACGGCATAGACATCACCCCCAACAGCCAAAACCTTGCCCTTAACAACAAAGGACTGGCAACAATCACCACCAACATCACCCGCTGGTATGCCAACAACACCAACAGCAACATTCAACGCATGACCGATGGCAACACCCGTGCAAACGGTGCACTAGATTATGCCACACATCCAAAAAATGCCGATGGCAAACACATCTTATTTGATTTTAAAGGGGTTAATTACAACAACGGCAGTTTTAAGTTGTATAACCGCAAAATCCTAACCAGTAGAATCAACGGCTCAGTCGTTGAGTTCCTCAAAGACGGCGTCGTGGTTTCCATCCGCACCATCAGCGATGCTGGCAATGTTATTGAAATCACCCCCAGCAGCGACATTGTCTTTGATCAAGTCAAACTCACCTTTAGTGGCGATTTACAAAACTTCCGTGAAGTTGAAATCTTTGGCAAAAACGCCAGCCTATCAATAGACGCTGGCGCCCCAGAGCCCCTAAAACATAACGCTTGGCGTATCAATAGAGACATTGCCGATAGCGGTGGCGCCTTTACCGTTGGCAATGAAATCAAAGTAACCTTACGCTTAGACGAAGCCGTTACCCTCGCCAAAGTTGACAGCAACAAAATCACCATCGCCAACAAAGACTTCTTCTTAACAGGCACCAACGGCGATACCACCAAGACCCTAACATTCACTTACACCGTACAAGCCAATGACAACATCAACGCCGAAGATTTTAACATCAACAGTAAAAAAGACATTGTCCTAAATGACATCAAAGACACCGACGGTAACAACATCAACTTCAGCAGTATTACCGGCGCCGTCTCACTCGCCAATGCATCCCTTAACACCGACTTTGTCATTGGCGGTAATAATAGAATAACCCACATCAACGGCGTTTACAAAAAAACCGCCAACGCCAACTGGAATGCCGATGTCGCCTCCACCAAAGGTTTTGTTAACGACGGCTATGTCATCGCCAAAATTGGCGCATCCAACAAAAAAGTAATGCTCGGCCTATCAAGCAACAACAGCAACAATTCTTACGACAGCCTAGATTACGCCCTATACGCCGACCCCGGCACCAACAAGACACTTATTGTCTATGAATCCAGCGAACGCATATACTGCACAGGCGTAACCTACGCCAAAGGCGACTACATGAAAGTCGTTCGCTCAGGCACCAGCATAAAGTATTACCACATCAAAGCCGCCGACGGCCCCCTTGCCAAAGGCACTTTACTTTACACCTCCAAAAAAACCTCAAATGCCAACACCCAATTGTTCTTAGACAGCGCCTTCCACGATGTCGGCGCCACATTGTCAGAAATGCAAATATTTAGCGGCAACTATTCAGCACTCTCCATCGATGTACACGCCCCCAAACCCATCACAAACGCCTGGCACACCAACAGCATACCCAACAACAACAACAGCAGCACCAACGACAACGATAACGATAACAACAACGACAACAACACCAAAAAAAGCAAAAACATAAGCAAAGGCGTCTTCACCCTCGGCGATCAAATCAAAGTAACCCTAACGCTAGATAAACGCATCACCCTCGCCAATGTCGGCAAGAACAAAGTCATCATTGCCGGCAAAGAATTCCTCTTAACAGGCGTCAACGGCAAAATCACCAACATCCTAGAGTTCGCTTACACCGTTCAAGTCAACGACAAAATTGATACCGCCTTTCACATTAACAACAAAAACAACGACATTGTCCTAATCGACATCAAAGACACAGACGGCAACAACATCAACCTTAGCAAGGTTCCCAACAGCATAGACATCATCCCCAACATACAAAACCTAAGCCTCAGCAAACAAGGATTGGCAACCATCAGCACCAATGTTAGCAGTTGGTACACCGATGACGCCGCCACCAACATTCAACGCATGACCGATGGCAACACCAGTGCAAGCGGTGCCCTAGATTATGCCACACACCCCATGCATGCCGACGGCAAACACATTTTGTTTGATTTTGGCGCAGCCAACTACAGCAACGGCAGTTTTAAACTCTACAACCGCGAAAGTTTCACCAACAGAATCAACGGCTCAGTCGTTGAATTCCTCAAAGACGGCGTCGTGGTACTCAGCCGCACCATCAGCAATGCCGGCAACATTGTCACCATCACCCCCGCAACCTATGTTATCTTCGACCAAGTCAAACTCACCTTTAGCGGCGATGCACAAAACTTCCGTGAAATTGAAATCTTTGGCAAAAACTCAAACCTATCCATCGATTCCGGCGCCCCAGAACCCCTAAAAAACAACGCTTGGCACATCAACAGAGATGTTGCCGACAGCAACGGCGAATTCAATGTTGGCGATGAAATCAAAGTAACCCTAACCCTAGACGAAGCCGTTACCCTCGCCAAAGTTGGCAGCAACAAAATTATTATCGCCAACAAAGCCTTCTTCCTCACAGGCACCAACGGCACAACCACCAACACATTAGAGTTCACCCACACCGTTACAATCAACGACCAAATCAACGCCAAAGATTTTGACATCGACAACAAAAACGACATCATTCTCATCGATGTCAAAGACACACACGGCAACAACATCAACTTCAGCAACATCACCCGCTCCATAGAACTCGCCAACATCCCCCTTGACACCAACTTTAACATTAACAACAGCAACGCCAACGACAACAACAATAGCAACAACATAATCCACACCGGCAACCTCTACGAAAAAACCGCCAACACCGGCTGGAACACCAACATCACCTCCGCCAAAGGCTTTACAGACAATGGCAGCGTTATCGTCAAAATAGGCAGCAACAACAAAGCCCTAATGGTTGGATTGTCTACCAACAACAACAGCGACAGCAACAACAATAATAACGACAACAACAACCCAACAACAAGTTTTGCCATCCACATCAACAACACCGGCAACATCAACGCCGTCTACGAAAACAACCAATGCGTCAAAGAATTCCCCACCGACCAATACCTCTACTCAGCAGGCGATTATCTAAAAATAGAACGAGACAACACAACCATAAACTACTACCTCATCAAAGCCAACGACCAAGCAACCAAAGGCACCTTACTCTACACCTCAAGCCAAATCTTAAGCGCCAACACCAAACTGTTCTCAAACAGCGCCTTACACGACATCGGCGCCCAAATATCCAACATCCAAATGTTTGACGACAACAAATCCTCACTCTCAATAAAAGCCAAAATGTCCACCTCAACAACCAACCCTCTAGGCGACAACGACACCTTCGACCAAACCTCTGGCAATTACCAACTTAACAACAACTCTAGAACAGGCACCTCCACCAATAACAACAACCCCAACAATCCCAATAACCCCAACAACCCCCAAAACACCCAAGAAGAACAAAACACCCAAACAGCACAAAAATGGTTCAAACCCACAATCAATCACCACTTCTTCCAAAACTTACCCTCCTCCCAAAACTTACCCTCCTCCCAAGCACCTCAAATCTTTATCATCACCGGCCTATCCAACGCAAATGTTGACCTAGCAATGCAACTCAAAACAAAACACGACATTGTCATCTACTACAACACCACCACCAACCAAATAGAATACCTCTACGGCCAAGAAAACGACATCGAAGTAACCCGCATAGAATACCACATCATCGCCAACGGCAAATCCATCAACACCCTAGTTGAAGACACCCTCAACAACACCTACACCGTCAACACCGACGACGACCCCGACGACGACATCGACACCCAAGCCATCGTCGCCCAACTACAACAAGCCATCACCACCAACAGAGCCAACACCAGACTCCACGCAAACTGGCTCACCAGACACAGTTTCGCAAAAAGAGGCCTACCCTTCACCCCAACCCCAACAACCCCCAACACCCAACCCAGCACCCAACCCAATACCCAGCCCAACCCCCAATCCACCCAAAAAACATCCAAATACCAAAGCAACATCATCGTCCAAAACAGCAACGACCCCACCGTCATCGAAGCAGCCAACGCCTTATTCAACAAACACCCCACCACCAGCATCCTCGTCAAATTCGACCAAAACGGCAACCTCATCACCCTCAAAGGCGCCCCCTACACCCCCACAGGCGACACCCGCATTAACTTTGTCGACCACGGCACCAACCTAAGCCAAGAAGGCGCACAATCACTCGCAAACAAAGCCCAAACACTCCACCAAACCTACAGCAACACCAACACTAACATCAAACGCATCGCTTTGGTGGGATGTGACACTGATGGCGTCAATCAATCTCTGGCCAAAGTGTTTGCTAAGACGATTTACAGAGACACTCCAGCGCTTAAAAATGCTGAAGTTACTGGCAGAAAAGGGCAAGTGCAAGTGAACAAGGAAGGTACTAAGACCATGACGACAGGCGGCTCCAAAACGATTTATAGTTGGAATGAAGAAGTTGAGGGGAATATTAAAGAAAGAACAGAAACGGTTAAAAGCCATAGTGATGATTTAGAAAATCCGTTGGGTAAATTTGATGATGAAATAAAGGCAATAGAGGTATTGCTTAAAAAGGAGTCAATTGATGAAGACGCCAAAGAAGTCTTGACTGATGCCCTTGAGGAATACAAGCGTGCAAGGAAAGAATTTACAATGGATCGTTATGAATCTGGCATTGTTATGGTGCAATCAGCTGCGTCCAAATTACAGGATTTAAAAGAATGCCAAGATGTTGAAATTAAAAAACAATTGGATCGAATTCTTGACTTTACCCATGCTCAAATCAGTGCGGTAGATTCTTGGGAAAGAGAGCAACTTTCCTCCGGTGTCAATAAGTTCTTAAGTGCAGCTAGAAATGAAATGAAAGGGTGGCATTTTTCACAAGCCATTACTAGGTACAAGAGGTTTTTACAATATCAAGAAAATCACCCTAGGAAGGAAGCCAATCTACAAAAAATGGAAGAGCAACAAGACAAGCTTCTAAAAGGAATAAAAGAAACAGCCTGGTATATGCTAGATAAAGTTGACCATGCGCTTACTCAAGAGAATTTAGAAATTGAAAAAATTGAGCCATTGGAAGGACTCATAAGATTCTTAAAAAATCATTTAGATTTTTTTGATGACGATATGCAAGATGCAATAAAAACCACAAATTCATCAATTGCCCAAGCAAGATTGCAAACATGGGGACAAGATAAAATAGTAGATTCGTATGAAGCACCACCCATTGGTTACGATGCCAGAGTTATCGTACAGTTAGAAGATGATCGTGTTGTTGCCGAAAGTGTGGCGAGCCTAGCAGGCAAACATTTTAAACAATCCACACTTATTCAAATGAATAGAGATGGCAGTTATCGAACCATACACGGACCCAAGTTGGAGGATATAAAAGGCAATGTTAAGGTTGTATTTGATGGGCATGGTGACAGACACAACAAAACGATGGGAGGGAGAAGCGCTGATGACATAGTAGAACATGTTATTCTTTTAAGGGGAAAATTAACTGGAGGGGCAACTATCGCAACAGTTGCCATAAAAGGGTGTGATGCAGGACCTGATTACGGGAAAGATGTTTTAATTGGCCTTAATGAAAACAATCTTAGACCCAGGGTTACTTCTAGAAATAGCGTTGCAAAAACAGGCAATTCAGGTAGGCAGTCAATTGGTGGACTCTATCACTTTGATGAAAACAAAACTGCCTGGCAATATGATGAAAATAATAAAATAGTTACCGTCGCCCCTTATTCAGATGAGCAGTATCACATGACTGTTTCTGTTGACAAAAATGGTTTGTTAAGCGTAGTTCAAACACACGAAAATAAGCCTTGGGAAACCTTTGAAGGTGAGTTAAAAGTGCGCGTTTGGGCTGGTGATTATGATGACACTTTGAGTGCGTTGAAGCTTTTTCAAGGTAAATTGAAAGAACAAGGTGCTTCAATGAAGCAAATAAATATAAAAACGGGAGCAGATGGAGTAGATTGGGCTGACAAGTTTAATGTATTTACTTATGCTGAACATATAAGGAAAATGAGTGATGAGACGGATGCAAATGTTTTATCACATAGCGTTTCTGATTTTCATGAAGGCACTGCTGTTGTTAATTACAAAGATGCACCAAGTCATGAGAGAGTGGCTCTTACTCCAGAATATGCCATTAGATTTACAGATGACAACCCATCAAATCTTGTTAGCTTTTCTTACAGCGATTACAGTCATCCTGTATTTGATATGTCAACAACACCTGATGCTAACATTAGGTTGAGCATTGATGTTAGCACTGGGGAGTATATCAATGAAGAGGTGTTACTACAACTACAAAGTGCACAAGAAGCAGCTGGAAAATTCGCTATTTCTGGTGTGGAAATTATTACAGAAGAAAGCGACCCAGTACTTATGCAAGATTACAAAAATCTGGTTGACTATCTCTCTAAAGAACTTAAGGTTAAAGTTGAAGTATGTCGCTATAGAAGTGACAACGAACCTGATCGTGAATTATGGCTATCAAAAAACCCCAAAGATTCCAAAATAAAAGTACATCACCTAGCCGAAACCACTTCTCACCAAAACACTCCTATACACAACTGGAGTGACTTAAGTCAAGAGCAAATTGACAAACTAGCCACTGAATCCCAAAAACCCAAACCCAGCCTAGCCAACCACGACCACCAAGTCCTCATTCAAACCGAAGCTGATGACAATGTTAAAGACAACACCTCAAGACTCGCCTCTAAACACCCCACACAAACCACCATCGTGCAAATGCAAAAAGACGGCACCTACAAAGTAGTTTACGGCGCTAAACTTGAAAATATTACAGGCAGAGTCAAAATGGTGGCTGTAGGTTACGGCAGAGAAAAAAACGGCGCCCAAACGCTAGGCGGTAGAAATGAAAGTGAATTAAGCGACAACATACTCACCCTCAAACGAGACCTAAACCCAACCAATACCACAATAGGGCGCACCAGCCTTGTAGCTTGCAACCTAGAAAGCAACAATCCCACCAATAATCCTGACAGCCAATACGGCAAACAAGTCATCCAAAGACTCCATCAAGGTGGCATTAATGGTGATTTAAGCGTTAGAAGTAGTTATGTTGGCATTCAACCAGACGGCACAAAAGTTACCTCAAATACAGGGGTGGACAATTGGAAACACAAAGACAGCGAAGCCAAAACTGTTTATAGTTATGACAAAAATGGCAAAGTAGAAAGTAAAGTATATGACGGCAACGGTGTGCTGGTTAAATACAACGGACAACATTTGGACGGCACAAGATACAAAAGCAATGTCATTGTCCAAAATAGCGACAACGCTACTGTCGCTGAAGCCGCTAATGCCTTGTTTAACAAACACCCCAATACCAGTGTTATCGTCAAATTCGACCAAAACGGCAATCTTGTTACTCTAAAAGGCGAGGCCTACACCCCAACAGGTGATATTCGTGTTAATTTTGTTGATCACGGTGTTAATTTAACGCAAGAAGGTGCACAATCATTAGCAGACAAAGCCAGAATACTTCAACAAACTTACGGCAATAGCAACACCAAAATCAAACGCATGGCTTTGGTTGGATGCGACACCGATGGCGTTGACCAAGCCCTAACCCGAAACTTTGCCAACGCTGTTTATAATGATATGCCCGCCTTAAAACAGACAGAAATTACTGGCAGAACAGGGCAAGTGCAAGTCAATGATAATGGCACCAAGACCATGACAACAGGCGGTACTAAAACGATTTATAGTTGGGATAACGACGGAGGGGGAATCGCCCAAAAAACGGAGACGGTTAAGAGCTATAGCGATAGTTTAGAAAATCCATTAGGCAAGTTTGATGACCAAATAAAAGAAATAGATGCGCTTCTCAAAATAACACCAATGAGCGAAAGCACTAAGAAAATTTTGACCGACACTCGCAATGCTTTTAGCGATATAAATTATATTTATCAAACAGCACCTAGCTCAATAGAACACATCATGGGTCTTATGGCAAAACATGGGCTGGAATTAAAAGCATATTTGGATGAACACAAAGATACTCAGGTTAAAGAAAGTTTAGAGGCATTTCGTGATTCTTTAAACGCTCAGTGCGCCGATTTACAATTTGAAATAGAAACCCGACTGAACGAAGAATTTTCAAATATTCTTAAAGAGAAATCTGAGAATCAGGTTTTAAAACTTATTGCCTTTCATGAAAAATTGCCAAGCAAAACAAATCAACATTCTCAATTAGCATGGCTGACATACCAATCTTTAGAAAAAATGAAAAGAGCAGCGAGTAACACACTGAGCAAAATGGAAGACAGGGTAAGTACACTCGACGCTTTGAGTGGTGAAGAGAAAATCAGAGTTTTGGCGGAGGTTAGTAAGCATATAAATGATTTGTATGAGAATTTAGAATATTTTAAAGAGGCAGTCCAAACTAAAATAAAAGAGTTTAAAACAAAAACCTTGCCACTCTTGGAATTAAGCACATGGGATAAGGAAAAAGTAGTAGATGTATATCGTGTGCCGCTCGTTGATGATAATGCTTTTAGAGTTGTTGTGCAGCTATCAAATAATATTGCCTACGGTGCATCAACTTTGGCAAGCAAACATTTTGGCAATTCCACACTTATTCATATGGATGAATATGGCAATTACCGAGTTGTGTATGGGTCTGAATTAGAAAGCATACCAGACGGCACGGAGGTTAAGTTTGAGATTTTAGGTCATAGCAACGCTGTCAAAAAGACGATGGGAAAAAGAACAGCTGCCGATATGGCAAAAAGTATTCTTGATTTAAAGGCACATATTCCCAAGACTGTAGATGTTACAGCGGTTTCTTTAAAAGGGTGTTCTGCGGGGGTTGATTACGGGAAAGATGTTTTAATTGAATTTAATAAAAAAAACTTCAAACCCGTAGTTAGTTCTAAACTTAGTACAACAGAAATGCACCCATTTGGCAGAACATTTACTTCTAGAGTCTATCATTCTGAGGATAACAGAACTGCCTGGAAATACGATGAAAACGATAAAATAGTCGCCGTACCTTATTCAGATGAGAAGCACCATATAGTTCTTTTTATTGATGAAGAAGGTAATCCAAAAGTAATTAAAACACACGACAATAAAGATTGGAAAAAATTTAAAGGTGAGCTAAGGGTGAAAGTTGTGGCTGAAAACTTCCCAAGCGCACCGGATGCATTGAAAGATTTCCAGGCTCAACTGAAAACTCAGGGCGCCAAAATGAGTCAAATTGATATAGAGACGGGAGGGAAGGATTGGTTTAAAGGGCGACCAAACAACACACTGCGTACCTATGGGAATATAACGAGATTAATGAGTGGATTCATTGAGTCAAATATTACATTGCGTGTTGACTCTGGACCTTATAGTGGCACAACTATTTTTGGTTACAAAGATGCGCCTCATCGAGAAATAGTGGCGCATGGTCCAGAATATGTTGTTAGTTATTCAGATGAATGGAAAAATAATTACATTGCTTTTGACTATAATAGATACAACATCCCTCTTTTTTGTATGCCAATAAAATCTTATGCTGATGTTGTGCCATATATTTATATTGCTGAAAGTCACACAAAAGAAATGGTGTTGTCGCAGCTACAAAAAGCAAAAAAAGAGGCTGGTGAGTCCTCTATTCTTAAAGTTGTGGTCATAACAGACCCACGATATTTAATTCCTGAGCAAGAGAGTAAAGATCTGGTTGACTATCTTTCTCAAAAACTTGGCGTTAGAATTGAAAGATTTCACAAAGATACCGATAGCTCTAAACCTAGGTTGTTATTGTCAAAAAACCCTGGAGACTCTGAAGCACAGGTGCATGGCCACCTAGCCGAAACCACCCTCCACCAAGACACCCCTTTGCATAACTGGGATGCCCTAAGCCAAGACCAAATCAACAAACTGGACACAGAATCCCAAAAACCCAAACTCAGCCTAGCCAACCACGACCACCAAGTCCTCATTCAAACCGAAGCTGATGACAATGTTAAAGACAACACCTCAAGACTCGCCTCTAAACACCCCACACAAACCACCATCGTGCAAATGCAAAAAGACGGCACCTACAAAGTAGTTTACGGCGCTAAACTTGAAAATATTACAGGCAGAGTCAAAATGGTGGCTGTAGGTTACGGCAGAGAAAAAAACGGCGTCCAAACACTAGGCGGTAGAAATGAAAGTGAATTAAGCGACAACATACTCACCCTCAAACGAGACCTAAACCCAACCGATACCACAATAGGGCGCACTAGCCTTGTAGCTTGCAACCTAGAAAGCAACAATCTCACCGATAATCCTGACAGCCAATACGGCAAACAAGTCATCCAAAGACTCCATCAAGGTGGCATTAATGGTGATTTAAGCGTTAGAAGCAGTTATGTTGGCATTCAACCAGACGGCACAAAAGTTACCTCAAATACAGGAGTGGACAATTGGAAACACAAAGACAGCGAAGCCAAAACCGTTTATAGTTATGACAAAAATGGCAAAGTAGAAAGTAAAGTGTATGACAACAACGGTGTGCTGGTTAAATACAACGGACAACATTTGGACGGCACAAGATACAAAAGCAATGTCATTGTCCAAAATAGCGACAACGCTACTGTCGCTGAAGCCGCTAATGCCTTGTTTAACAAACACCCCAATACCAGTGTTATCGTCAAATTCGACCAAAACGGCAATCTTGTTACTCTAAAAGGCGAGGCCTACACCCCAACAGGTGATATTCGTGTTAATTTTGTTGATCACGGTGTTAATTTAACGCAAGAAGGTGCACAATCATTAGCAGACAAAGCCAGAATACTTCAACAAACTTACGGCAATAGCAACACCAAAATCAAACGCATGGCTTTGGTTGGATGCGACACCGATGGCGTTGACCAAGCCCTAACCCGAAACTTTGCCAACGCTGTTTATAATGATATGCCCGCCTTAAAACAGACAGAAATTACTGGCAGAACAGGACAAGTGCAAGTCAATGATAATGGCACCAAGACCATGACAACAGGTGGCACTAAAACGATTTATAGTTGGGATAACGACGGAAGGGGAATCGCCCAAAAAACGGAGACGGTTAAAAGCTATAGCGATAGTTTAGAAAATCCATTGGGCAAGTTTGATGACCAAATAAAAGAAATAGATGCGCTTCTCAAAATAACACCAATGAGCGAAAGCACTAAGAAAATTTTGACCGACACTCGCAATGCTTTTAGCGATATAAATTATATTTATCAAACAGCACCTGATTCACTACAACACATCATGGGTCTTATGGAAAAACATAAGCTGGAATTAAAAGCATATTTAGATGAACACAAAGATACTCAGGCTAAAGAAAGTTTAGAGGCATTTCGTGATTCTTTAAACGCTCAGTGCGCCGATTTGCAATTTGAAATAGAAACCCGACTGAACGAAGAATTTTCAAAGATTTCTAAAGGAAAATCTGAGAATCGGACTTTAGAACTGATTGATTTTCATAAAAGATTACTGGATAAAGCAAGTGTGTATTTGGATTTTTACTCTGTGTGGCATGAACATGAAATTTTATATGAAATAAAAAAAACATTGGATGCCACACTAAACAAAGTTGAAGACATAGCAAATAAAGCAAGTTCTTTGGATACTGACGAAAAAATCAAGGCTTTAGCAGAGGCTGATAAATACATAAATTATTTGTATGAATACTCAGAGTATTTTGCAGAAGCAGACCAAACTAGAATAAAAGAGTTTAAAACGAGAACCTTGCCACTCTTGGAATTAAGCACATGGAATAAGGTAAAAGTAGCGAATACTTATTATGTGCCACTCGTTGATAATTCTTTCAGAGTTATTGTGCAGCTATCAGATGACCTTACCCTCAATACAGCAAGTTTGGCAAGCAAACATTTTGGCAATTCCACACTTGTTCAAATGGATAAATATGGCAATTACCGAGTTGTGTATGGACCTGAATTAGGAAGCATACCAGACGGCAAGAAAGTTAAGTTTGAGATTTTAGGCCATGGCAGCGATGTCAAAAAGACGATGGGAAAAAGGACAGCTGCCGATATGGCAAAAAATATTCTTGATTTAAAGGAACATATTCCCAAGACTGTAGATGTTACAGCGGTTTCTTTAAAAGGGTGTTGTGCGGGGGCTGATTACGGGAAAAATGTTTTAATTGAACTTCATAAAGAAAACTTCAAGCCCATCGTTAGCTCTAAACTTGGTTTAGTAGAAATACACCCATTTGGCAGAACATTTACTTCTAGAGTCTATCATTCTGAGGATAACAGAACTGCCTGGAAATACGATGAAAACGATAAAATAGTCGCCGTACCTTATGCAGATGAAAAGCACCATATAGTTATTTCTGTTGATGAAGAGGATAATCCAAAAGTAATTAAAACACACAACAATAAAGATTGGAAGGAATTTAAAGGTAATCTAAGGGTGAAAGTTGAGGCTGGAGAAAACCTCTCAAGCACATTGGATACATTGGAAGAGTTCCAAGCTCAACTGAAAATTCAAGGTGCCAAAATGAGTCAAATTGATATAGAGACTGGAGAGCAGGATTGGCTTGGAGGGCGACCAAAGAACACACTGCAGACCTATGGGAGTCGGGTGAGAATAATGACTCAGTTTATTGGATCAAATATTACATTGCATATTGACTCTGGGCTTCATAGCGGCTCAACTGTTTTTAGTTACAAAGATGCATCTAATAGTGAAATAGTGATACATAGTCCAGAATATTTAGTTGGTTATTCAGATGTACAGCCCAGTAATGTCATTTCTTTTACCTATGATGAAACCAACATCCCTCGTCTTGCTGTACCAATAAAATTTAATCCTAATGTCGCACTACAGATTGCTATTCCTGATGAATTTTACACAAAAGAAATGGTGTTGTCGCAGCTACAACAAGCAAAAAAAGAGGTTGCAGAAACATCCTCTGTTTTTAAAGCTATGGTCATAACGGGCCCACGATATTTAATGCCTGAGCAAGAGAGTAAAGATCTGCTTGACTATCTTTCTCAAAAACTTGGCGTTAGAATTGAAAGATCTCACAAAGATACCGATAGCTCTAAACTTAGGTTATTATTGTCAAAAAACCCTGGAGACTCTGAAGCACAGGTGCATGGCCACCTAGCCCACCAAGACACCCCTTTGCACAACTGGGATGCCCTAAGCCAAGACCAAATCAACAAACTGGACACAGAATCCCAAAAACCCAAACTCAGCTTAGCCAACCACGACCACCAAATCCTCATTCAAACCGAAGCTGATGACAATGTTAAAGACAACACCTCAAGACTCGCCTCTAAACACCCCACACAAACTACCATCGTGCAAATGCAAAAAGACGGCGCCTACAAAGTAGTTTACGGCACTAAACTTGAAAATATTACAGGCAGAGTCAAAATGGTGGTTGTAGGTTACGACAGAGAAGAAAACGGCGTCCAAACACTAGGTGGTAGAAATGAAAGTGAATTAAGCGACAACATACTCACCCTTAAACGAGACCTAACCCCCCCAGCCAATGCCAAAATAGGGCGCACCAGCCTTGTAGCTTGCAACCTAGAAAGCAACAATCTCACCGATAATCCTGACAGCCAATACGGCAAACAAGTCATCCAAAGACTCCATCAAGGTGGCATTAATGGTGATTTAAGCGTTAGAAGTAGTTATGTTGGTATTCAACCAGACGGCACAAAAGTTACCTCAAATACAGGGGTGGACAATTGGAAACACAAAGACAGCGAAGCCAAAACCGTTTATAGTTATGACAAAAATGGCAAAGTAGAAAGTAAAGTGTATGACAACAACGGTGTGCTGGTTAAATACAACGGACAACATTTGGACGGCACAAGATACAAAAGCAATATCATTGTTCAAAATAGCGACAACGCTACCGTCGTTGAAGCCGCTAACGCCTTGTTTAACAAACGCCCTAATACCAGTGTTATCGTTAAATTCGACCAAAATGGCAATCTTGTTACCCTAAAAGGTGAGGCCTACACCCCAACAGGTGGCACTCGTGTCAACTTTGTTGATCACGGCACCAACTTAAGCCAAGAGGGCGCACAATCATTAGCAGACAAAGCCAGAATACTTCAACAAACTTACGGCAATAGCGACACCAAAATCAAACGCATGGCTTTGGTCGGGTGCGACACCGATGGCGTTAACCAAAGCCTAACCCGACACTTTGCCCATACTGTTTATAATGACACGCCTGCCCTAAAACAGACAGAAATTACTGGCAGAACAGGACAAGTACAAGTGAATGCCGATGGCACTAAGACCATGACAACAGGTGGCACTAAAACAATTTATAGTTGGAACGGCAGCAGAGGTGGCATTACCCAAAGAACTGAAACAATTAAACGCTATAGCGATAGTTTAGAAAATCCATTGGGCAAGTTTGATGACCAAATAAAAGAAATAGATGCGCTTCTCAAAATAACACCAATGAGCGAAAGCACTAAGAAAATTTTGACCGACACTCGCAATACTTTTATCGGTATAAATTATATTTATCAAACAACGCCTGATTTAGTAGAATACATCATGGGTCTTATGGAAAAACATGAGCTGGAATTAAAAGCATATTTGGATGAACACAAAGATACTCAGGTTAAAGAAAGTTTAGAGGCATTTCGTGATTCTTTAAACGCTCAGTACGCCGATTTGCAATTTGAAATAGAAACCCGACTGAACGAAGAATTTTCAAATATTCTTAAAAAGAAATCTACGGATCAGGTTTTAAAACTTATTACCTTTTATGAAAAATTACTAAGCAAAACAAATCAACACTCTCAGTTAGCATGGCTGACACACCAATCTTTAGAAGAAATAAAAAGGGCGGGAAGTAACACACTAAGCAAAATGGAAAACTGGGCAAATGTAGTCAGTTTTTTGGATGATAAAGGAAAAACCATAGCCTTAACAGAGATTAATAAGAATATAAATAATTTGTATGAGCATTTAGAATATTTTAAAGAGGCAGACCAAGCCAAAATAAAAGAGTTTAAAACGAAAACCTTGATAAACTTGGGGTTAGGCAAATGGAGCAAGAAAGAAGTAGTAGATACATATCATGTGCCACTTGTTGATGATAATGCTTTTAGAGTTATTGTGCAGCTATCAGATGACCTTGCTCTCGATACAGCAGGTTTGGCAGGCAAACATTTTGGCAATTCCACACTTATTCAAATGGATGAATATGGCAATTACCGAGTTATATATGGACCTGAATTAGAAGGCATACCAGACGGTAAGAAAGTTAAGTTTGAACTTTTAGGTCATGGTGGTACTAACGAAAAGACGATGGGAGGAAGGACAGCTGCCGATATGGCAAGAAGTATTCTTGATTTAAAGGAACACATTCCCAAGACTGTAGATGTTACAGCGGTTTCTTTAAAAGGGTGTTCTGCGGGGGCTGATTACGGAAAAGATGTTTTAATTGAACTTAATAAAGAAAATTTCAAGCCCGTGGTTAGTTCTAAACTTGGTACAACAGAAGTATATGTTGGTAGAGCATTTACTTCTAGAGGTTATCACTCTGAGGATAAGAGGGCTGCCTGGAAATACGATGAAAACGATAAAATAGTCGCCGTACCTTATTCAGATGAAAAGCACCATATAGTTATTTCTGTTGATGAAGGGGGTAATCCAAAAGTAATTAAAACACACGACAATAAAGATTGGAGAAAATTTAAAGGTGAGTTAAGGGTGAAGGTTGTAGCTGGAGAACGCTCCAATACATTGAATGCGCTAATAGATTTCCAGGCTCAGCTGAAAACTCAGGGTGCCAAAATGAGTCAAATTGATATAGAGACGGGAGAGCAGGATTGGCTTAAAGGGCGGCCGAACAATACACTGCGCTCCTATGGGAGGCAGACAAGGTCAATGGGTGAGTTCATTGAGTCAAATATTACATTACATATTGGCTCTGGACCTTATGACGGCACAACTGTTTTTAGTTACAAAAATGCACCTGGTCGAGAAATAGTGGTAAATAGCCCAGAATATCTCGTTAGTTATTCAGATGCATGGAGTAGCAAACTCATTTCTTTTGACTGTGATAGAGACAACATCCCTTTTTTTGCTGTACCAACAAAATGTAATCCCGATATTACACTAAATGTTATTATTTCTGCTGAAGGCTTCGCAAAAGAAATGGTGTTGTCGCAGCTACAAAAAGCAAAAAAAGAGATTGGCGATTCCTCTGTTCTTAAAATTAGAGTCTCAACAGGACTACAATATCTAATGCCTGAGCAAGAGAGCAAAGATCTGATGAACTACCTTTCTCAAGAACTTGGCGTTAGAATTGAAAGAGCTCACATGGCCGCCAGTGGCTCTAAATTCAAGTTATTATTATCAAAAAACCCCGGAGACCCCGAAATAAAGGTACATGACCACCTAGCCGAAACCACTCCTCACCAAGACACCCCCCTCCACAACTGGGCTGACTTAAGCCAAGAGCAAATCAACAAACTAACCACAGAAGCCCAAAAACCCCAACCCAGCCTAGCCAACCACGACCACCAAGTCCTCATTCAAACCGAAGCCGATGGCAATGTTAGAGACAGTACCTTTAGACTTGCCTCTAAACACCCCGCACAAACCACCATTGTGCAAATGCAAAAAGACGGCACTCATCAAGTGGTTTACGGCCTTGATCTTGAGGATATTACCGGCAAAGTCAAAATGGTGGCTGTGGGTTATGGCAGAGAGAAGGACGGCGCACAAACCATGGGTGGCAGAACTGCCGATGAATTAAGTGCAAATATTACCGAACTCAATCGAGCCTTGGCAGGCAATGCAGACATACAACGCATTAGCATCGTTGGTTGTAATATGGAATCAGACAATCCTACTGACAATAACGACAGTCAATACGGCAGAAGAATGGTCGAAAAACTCAGTCAATCAAACATCAAAGCCCCTGTTGCTGTTAGAAGCAGTTATGTTGCTGTTGATGAAAACGGCAGAAAACTAACTTCAAACACAGGTGCAGGCAATTGGATGCACAAAGACAGTGCTGCCAAAACCGTTTACAGTCTTGGCGCAACTGGCGCTGTGGTTAGCAGAGTGTATAACGACGAAGGCACTTTGATTAAATACAATGGCAGACGCTTAAACGAAGACTTGGATAATGACAAAAACACACAAGGTGCAGAAAATCAAGAAACAAGCGACAAGCACGCTCAAGGACAAGGGCAAGGGCAAGGGCAATCAGAATCGGAAACAGAAACAACCAAACAAAAACTAGACGATATCGACAAACGCCAAACTGATTTTGCCAATTCCGTTAACCAAAACAAACTCAGAAGATTACCCAATGGCAACGCCCCTGCCAATAACGACAATGAAAACACCAAAACAGGCGGTATGTCCGCCCCCGCTCTCAATGTGCAAATCGATATCGGCGGTGGCGACCACGCCTCTCTCTTCGGTGGCTCTACCAATGTAGATGTCAAAGTCGGCAACGGCGCACACCACACACTGATGTACGGCAGCAACAATGTTTTAGTCAGCATCGGCGATATAGGCGACAGCAGTCGTTTTGTTGAAATAGGGGGCTATCGTGCATTAGAAGGTGTGCAAATCTTAATAGGCACTAAAAATGTCGTGGTTAACCACGGCGTTAGAAACGACCTAATCATTGCCACCGACCCTTCTTTCCCCATGATTCCATTTGTCAATCCTTTTGACGGCTCTGCCAATATCTTAGGCTCTTTACAAGGTATGGCAGACATAAGCAACTCTGGACAAAACGCCTTATGGAGTTGGAAGAAAACCAAGAAGTTTGCCACCAGCATGAGTTCCTTAGACAGAACCAGCGACACCAACTATGAGAAAATCTTAATCAGTGGCGGTCAAAACGCAGTCTCTGACCGAGGGTTAAAATACGACATAGAAATGGCACTCAACAAACAAGCCAATAACTTTATGCAGCGTGAAAGCAAACGCCAACAAGCAAAGCAAAACTTCAAAGAACACATCAGCAACTTTAGTTTAAACCTCACAATCGGCGGACAAGGCTCCGACATCCTCATCGGCAACGGCAATTTTAGTTTTATGTTCGGCGATACCTTCTCCTCTGTTTTAGACACCACCGTCGCCTCCTTATTCGGCATTATGCAACAAGGCTACACCTTAGACGGCCAACCCAAAACCACCTTTACTTACACCCCCAGCAATGTCAAAACCAAACTGATTAACGGCATTCTCAACGGAATGGCATCCCAAGCAAAAGACATCACCTTCGGCGACATACTGGGTTACAAATACACCAACTTCGGTCACATCTACAAAGCCGTAGCCAACACCCCCGATTTATCCCTATCAAATTTATTAAAAGAACTCCTGGGCACCGTATCCGACACCTTTAGCAACTCCATTACCGCCTTATCTGAACCAGAACGCATTGTTAAGGCATTAGTCGCTGGAGGAGAATCGTTCAAAGACATGGGTGAAAACACTTTAGATGCATTAGGCATTAAAGACAAAGATAAGGACGACGATGACAATGATGACAATAACGACGACGATAATAACAATGATAACGATGAAAACAACAAAGATGAAAACAACAACACAAACACAGGAGACAACGACAGCGAATCCAAAAAGAACAAAAGCAACAAAGCCTTCGGCTTCAGCGGCCTCAAACTCCCCTCATTGTTTAATATGTTCACACCCAATCTAATCAAAACCCTAAGCAGTTTGCCAGAACTGGCAGAAACCCTATCCAGCAGCATCTCCACAGACTCTGCCAACATAAAAGACAAAGCACTTGAACTTTTCTCCGACATTGGCTTTATGTCCAATGACGGCGATTTGTTCTTCAACATAGGTGCCCAAAACTTCGCATGGGGTGGCGATGGCAAAGACCTATTTGCACTCATGGGTACCAACAACAATGTCTGGGGTGGCAAAGGCGATGATGTCGCCTATGTCATTGGCGAAGGCAACACCATCAGCGGCAACCAAGGCGATGACAGCGCCGTGTATGTCGGACAAAACCACATGTTTATTGGTGGTGAAGGCGATGACATTGGCGTTGCCTCAGGTCGCTACAACACTTTGTTTGGCGGTACCGGCAGAGACCAACTTTGGGCATTTGGAGAGGGCGCCTATATCACCGGCAACGAAGGCGATGACTATCTAGTGTCCACTGGCAATTATGGCAAAATTCACGGTCACACTGGCGATGACATCGGCATTTTAATCGGTGCTCACAATGTCATGGACTTAGGCAAAGGTAATGACCACGGCAAAGTATTTGGCAACAAAAACATCGTTTATCTACGCGATGGCAACGACGAACTAGAAGTCGCCAGCCATCAGTCTTCTATTATGGCAAACGCCGGCGATGATTCTTTATATATGCACAAAAACTCAAGCGACAACAAGATTGACGCAGGATCAGGTGATGACTTATTGTATTTAGGCGGCACAGAAAACAAAGTTACTGGTGGCACAGGCGCCGATATATTCATCGTTGGCAACGACAACATCTTTAGCACAATCATCACCGATAAAGACGATTACATTGCTTTTGATTTAGACAGTTATCAAGACACCATGTATTACAAAAGCAACAACAACCTTTTGATTAAACACCGATCGTTAATAAAACCCAACAAAGCCGACAGCGATTACCAAAGCGACAACACCGGCGTTGACATCGCCAAACAATACCGCAACCAAGAAGGCAGCGTGTTAATTGAAGACTATTTTGCCAATAGCAACAGCAATGAAAGTGCAAAAATCTGCATCAGCATTGACACCAACAACGACCGCTATCACTATTTAGACAAGGCACAAATCAGTAAGTTAGTTGAATACATGTCATCCTTTGATTCCTTTGCTGATACCGAAGGTGTGGCTAACTATAAAAGAGAGGTTAATCAATTGTGGTCTGGTGCGAAGGTTGGCTATAATATGCCTGAAGTTATGAAGAGTTTGGTCTAGGGGTCTTTATATAAATTATGAATGATGAGCAAAATTCAATTTTTGCTAAGTGGGTAAAATAATCATCTTGCAACGCTATTACAACCTATCAGACGAACAATGCGAGTTTCAAATCAAAGTCTGCTTCTCTTTTATGGACTTTTTAGACATTAAATTAAACAATAAAGTACCCAATGAAAAATACTATTTGGATATTTAAAAAGACTCAAAGAATACAATCCAAGTGAAACCTTATTTGGTTTATTTACCCACAACCTGCAAAAAAAAGGTATGATTACTAAAACAGGTTCGTATGTTTGGTGCTTCGTTTGTATGCGCCCTTGATATTCAAATTAAAGGAGAAGCAATGGATAAAAAAATTTTACTTTTTTGTGTAAGCTTTTTTTGCTTATCATCTGTTAATGCTTTGGAATTACCAAAAAATACACATGTTATTGGCGAGCGATCTCTTGATCTGTGGTTTTGGAAATTAGATTCATCCATAGATGATCAGGATGACATTGAAAACAATGTGTTGAAAACAATATCCAGTGTAGGTACTGATGTTCATGTTCATGCACATTGGCTAGGTTCTGATTATGAAAATTACCAAGATTTTAAAAATGTCATTCATAAAGTTAGCAACAGTCGAAATCAAGTGGATGAATTTGCTTCTTATATCCGTAGCAACTATACTGATAGAGTCAATAATTATCATATATTAATGGCAGAGGGTGAATGGGGTGACAGCTTAGGGGAGGCACTGGAGTTAGTGTCTCGTTTTGCTGTAGTATCTGATGATATGGATTATACCGCTGCTCATGAAATGGGTCATATGTTGGGCGCTGTACACAACCAGGATACAAATTGGTTTTCAGCATCAATTATGTATTCAAGCTCAATTTGGCTTTATGGCAGACAGAATAAATTCTGGAGCAGTGCCAACAAAAACATAGTTAAAAAAACCCTTGAAGAGTTAAAACGCTTTTTGTATGATAAATCAATTAGCACCAGATACTCGCACTTTGATGGTAGCACCACCAATGCAAAAGAATATAAAGGATTGAGTAGCGATAAGGGCAATAAGGCAATCATTTATAAACTATTGGTTGAAAAAAACACGACCTACACTATCGCCATAACAGATGCAAATTTTGACACTTACCTATATGTTTACGATAAGAATGGAAGGCAGCTTGATAAAAATAACGACAGCAACCACTTCTTAATTCAATGCGGGTGGCGGTGTTTTCTGCTACCTAGTGATGATAACGCCTTCTTACGGAGTAGGATAGACAATCAAAACTTTGGCTCTGCTAAAGAAGTCTATATTGTTGTTAGTGGGAACAAACATGATGATCATGGTAACTTTAGTCTTAATTTAAGCAGTTACAAAACCTTTATTATTGAAGACAATAGCACCCTAAGATCGCTAAAAAATAACGCACCCAAACTTAAAGAATACATTGATTCAAACAACAAAGTTTGGCTCAAGACTCGTAATGGCGCATGGACTGAAAACATTGTATTGCCACAAGGCGTTAACGAAAGCAAAAAAGTGACACTTACCGTTGATTCTGATTGGCCAGTCAAGGTCATATTCACCATTAACAATGTTAGAAAAACCCGTACAGTCCTGCGTGGACAAGAGATTTCTTGTGTTTATACCAAGGATGGCTGGCTGGTTAAGTAAAGTTCTTATATTTTAGGGTATTAAAGATTAGATTTAAAAAATTTCCAAGTGAGTAAAGTGATAAGCAAAGCAATCTTGTTTTAAAACTGATGGGTATCCAGAGACCACCTTTAATAACTTTCTGCTACAGTGTTTATGCTTATGAAGAATTTAGAAATAAGAGGAGCAAGACGAATAATATCACCCATACTAAGGATAAAATTTATGACATATAACTTTTTTCATAAAAGAAACACAAACCCCCGTCAAAAACCCACTTTTTACCCACTCAGTCGTTTCTTAAGCCCAACCTTAATTCAAAGTCATTCCTTATCACCAAACAACAACACTTCACCTACTAACCACTCACCCACAAACCCAAGGCTCCCATGGGCTCCGTAGTAAACATATTCAGATCCGTTGTCGACAGCATTGTATACTTTGTAACCGGCAGTTATGTTGGAGATGATGGCGATAACACACTAACTGCGCTTGGTTTTGCCGTATGGGGGGATGGTGTTTATATGCATGGGGGGAATGACACGGTCTATGCTGCCAGTTTAAAGCTTGATGTTTATGACACTTGGGGAGACTTGAGTATTTATGGTGCTGCTGGCCTTATGAATATCAATAAAAGCGATTGGGGCAATATGTCTGTGACGGGTCTTTCTGGAGCAATGACTTTGCGACATACGGGTCGATCGGGCAATATTAATTTTGATGGTGCAGCGGCAAGTAACGATGTGTATCGTCATGGCAATACAGGTAATATTTCATTTTTAGGTATTGGTATTTCAAATAGGGTGATCAACGATGTCAAGTATGGCAATATTGATTTCACAGGTGCCGGTATGTCGAATGTGGTGGAACGACGAGGTGGAGAGCGTGGCACTATTAATTTCAAAGGTGCTGGTGCGTTAAACAAAGTTACCAACACTGCCAACCAAGGCAATATCTATTTCAGTGGCATAGGTGCTTACAACAAAGTAGAACGACGAGGCATTTCAGGCAACATTGTTTTCACAGGTGCAGGCTTTTACAACAAAGTGACCAATATCACGCACCAAGGCAACATTAACTTTAGAGGCATTGGTGGATACAACAAAGTAGAACGACGAGGCGGATACAAAGGCAATGTCTTCTTCAAAGGTGTGGGCATAGGTAATCATGTTATCAATACAGCCGAATATGGCAACACCGACTTTATTGGCGGTGGCGGTGCCAATGTTGTCAAACATTCTGCCAATGGCAACCTTTCGTTTAAAGGCATTGGCGTTATCAACAAAGTTGATCACACAGGGGATTATGGCAATATGACCTTTATAGGCGGTGGCGGTGGTAACTTTATTACCCGTTCTGGTATAAAAGGCAATGGAGATTTAACCATCTTAGGTGGTGGCAATATCGTTACTTGGTCAACAGATGGCAAATTAAAAGCAAAACTCGGCGGCTTCCGTTTAAACAAAATAGACAGATACGGTCGTGGCGATACAAATTTAATACTTATCTCTCTAGGCAATATCGTCAATGTAGATGTTAGCAAAGGTGATTTAAGTTTGACAGGTATTGGCATAGCCAATATTGTTACCTACAAAGGACACGGCACCTTAAGTGCTGAATTGTTCGGTGGTGCCAATATCATCACCAGAGAGGGCACTGGAGATTCCATACTCCATCTTTTGGCTGGTGCCAATGTCTTCACTGATTTTTCTACAGGCGACATTAGCGGCTCTTTACTCGGCGGTTTGAATGTGGTTACCAAAGACGGCAATGGCGACATTAACATATCTATGTATGGCGGTGGCAATGTCCTCACCCACATCGGCGATGGCGATATTCAAACCAGAATGCTTGGCGGCGCCAATGTTATTACCAAATCAGGTAATGGCGATATAATAGCCCTGTTGTTCGGTCTTGCCAATGTCGTTACCCACATCGGCAATGGCAATGTTTATTTACTTATGCTAGGCATAGGCAACATTGCCACCAAAGTCGGTGATGGCGATGTTATTGTCGGTATGTTTGGCACTGGCAATGTCCTCACCCATGTCGGCAACGGCATGACTGCTGCATTAATGATATCCACAGGCGCTAACTTTTTCACCAAAGTTGGCAACGGTGCTACATTGGCAGTTATGTTTTCATTAGGGGGTAATATTTTTACCCACATTGGCGATGGTCCAAGTGCTGTATTGATGATAGGGGGACAAGCCAATATCTTTACTAAAATTGGCAACGGCGCCTCAGTCGCAATCATGCTTGCAGGCACTGCCAATGTTTTCACCCACATTGGCAACGGCTTTAGTGCCGCTTTAATGATAGGCGGATGTACCAATGTCTTTACCAAAGTTGGCAATGGCACCACCTTAGCAACCATGATTGGAGGGGGTAATATTTTTACCCATATCGGCAATGGATTCTCAGTTGCATTTGCCGTTGGTGAAGCCAATATTGTTACCAAGATTGGCGCAGGCAATCTAATAACAGCCGCCATCGGCCAAGCCAACATTGTGACCCATATTAATTTAGCAGGCAGCAGCGATGGCAACACCGTTAGCCTAGTAATAGGCCAAGCAAACATCGTTACCCGAATCTCTTCATTGGCAGACTTCAGCGTTACCGTGTCCCCACTTGACGCTATCGTTTCAGACCCCGTTTTAGAAAGACATCGTCTGTTCCCAAGAGGAGACATCTTCTCTGCCCCACAAAAATTCTTAGAATCAGGCTTTGACGCACTCAAAGCCACTGGCGCTGCATTACTCGGTAGCAACAACGAAGGCAGTATGGTCACATTTGCTGTAGGCCGAGCCAATATCATTACCCATGTCGGTAATGGCGCTATGCTAGGTGTTGGCATTGGCGATGCTAATGTCATCAGCAAAGTCGGTCTCGGTCAAACCATACAAGCTGGCATCGGTCGACTTAATATACTCACCTCAGTTGGCGACAACGACAGTTTGCAAATTGGCATTGGCGAAGGCAATTTGATAACCAAAGTCGGCTCTGGCCACAGCGCAATGGTTGCCATCGGCAAAGCCAACATTACCACCAAAGTCGGCGACGGCTTCCATGTCGGGCTTTCCATCGGTAAATTCAATGTCAACACCCTTGTTGGCGATGGCATCGCCGTCAACGCTTTGATTGGCAAATACAACCTCAACACCCGCGTCGGACACGGTGTTAATGTCGCTGTTATGAAAGGCGATTACAACATCAATGTACGCTATGGCGATGGTATGAATGTCGCCTTAGCCGCAGGCAAAGGCAACATCACTGTCAAAATCGGCGACGGCGATTTCTACGGCGCTATGATTGAAATACGCACCAACAAACAAAGCGTTACCGCCAAAATGAAAGCCCTAATGCAAGGCATGCTGTCTAACTTAAAAGAAACCGCCAAAAGTGTCTTAGTCAGCCAAACCATCGGCACAGTCATCAACGGCGATGAAGCAGACACAACCAAACTCCGTGGCACCAGCCACTCCACCCCCAAAACAAAAACCGAATACACCCAAAATGTAAACTCTGCCAATAAAGACATTGACCAATCACAATACCAAGACACAGACGCCAACGAAGATTCAGATATAGACACCCAATCAAGCAAAGACAAGCAAACCGTCAACACTTTAAAATCCGATACACGAGTCAACGAAGAAGACGCCAATCATGACGCACAAACAGTAACAGCCTTTTTAAACAATAACAACAATAGTTTAATACCAACTCAAACTCAAACTCAAACTCAAAGCCAAAGACAAGGACAAGGTCAAAACCAAAGTCAAACACATTCCACCGGACTCGACGAACTAAACCAAAGTGGACAAAGCGATTACCACAACAGTTATACACAATTCGGCAACACCGACAAAATAACAAACGGTGCTAATCAAGACATTGAAAACAGCAAAGGTGGCATTGACAAAAGCAAAAGCAAAACACAACAAGAGCTCAACAATGTCAAACAACGCAACCAAAAGAATCAATTACACCAACAAAAGGAACAACAAGGCGCCAGTCAACGCTTGGGCGATGCCCATCTAAAAAATCAAGAAATCGGCAGCAAAGCCATCAAGCAAAAAGGACCTGCCTTAGTTGCCATGAAAGTCTATCCAACAAGCCAACACCCAGCCACCAAAAGTGTTTTTGAAATAGGCGATAAAGTCATGATTGCCTTAACCATGGACAGAGCCATGAAATACCAAGAAGGCAAAGCAAAATACGCTGCCGACTCCAAGGTCATCATCAACGGCTTGGTCTTCTCCCTTTGTGCCAACAAAGGGTTTGCCGACCCCTCTACCAATCCAGATGAAATCACAGTAAAAAACACACAATTAATCTTTGAACACACCGTCCAAATCAACGATGCCTTTACCCAAGGCAAAAGTTTTGCCATTCAATCCTTCTCCGATCTCATCATCAGTGGCATCTCTGACAACGACGGCTATCCGCCTACTTTTACCAACATCATTTACCCCATCTCACTCAACAACACCATTGCCACTAAATTTGACCAACGCAACTTAAGCGTATCTGGCAATACATTCCAAGGTTATACCATTAGCAAAGAATCAAGCGATGCCTCTTGGAATACCGATGCCTTTTCTCAAGAAAGTTTTGTCGGCGATGGCTATGCTATTTTTACCCTAAACGCCACCTCTGCCAGAAAAGGCTTGATGCTCGGCCTGTCCACCGACAACCCAGATGGCAGTTACAAAACCATTGAACACGCCGTTTTTATTCACAACAACAAAATAAAAGATGTCCGCAACAACAACACCAAATACACCGATTTAAATTATCGCTACCAAGCAGGCGACCAAATTAAGATTGAACGCCACGGCACCACCATTCGCTATTACCACCTCGACCACAACGGCAACACCCTCCGCATACTCGCCACCCAAACCGGCATATCCGCCACCTCAGCACTACACATTGACACCTCCATCAAAGACAAAAACCTTACCCTTACCAATGTAAAGCTAGTCAAGGGACTAAGCAACATAAGCCCATACACCATAGATGTACACGCACCAAAACCCATTGCCGATGCTTGGCACATAAAAGGTGAAACCAGCCACACAAACAACACAAGTAACACAGACAACACAAACAACATCCTAACCATTGGCGACAAAATCAAAGTAACCCTCACCTTAAATGAAGCCGTTACCTTAGCCAAAGTTGGCAGCAACAAAATTATGATTGCTGGCAAAGCCTTCTTATTAACCGGTGAAAACAACACCAGCACCAACACCCTAGAATTTGTCTATACCATTCAAGCAAACGACACAATAGGCACCAAAGACTTTAATATCGATAACCAATACGACATCACCCTAACTGATGTTAAAGACACAGACGGCAACAACATCGACTTCAGCAGTATTACCAGCCCCATACAATTCTCCAAAACATCACTTGACACCAATTTTGATATCGGCGGTGGCAACAGAATAACCCGCACCAACGACACTTATGAAAAAACCTCTGGCGCTGGCTGGAATGCCGATGTTACCTCTGCCAAAGGCTTTGTTAACGACGGCTATGTCATCGCCAAAATTGGCGCCCTTGGCAAAAGCATGATGCTTGGACTCTCCAGTGACGACACCGACAATTCTTATGGCAGCATAGATTATGCTTTGTATGCAGATGGCGGTATCGGCAGTAAGTTTGTCATCTATGAAAATGGCGATCGTAAAAAAGACACCGGTGTTGCTTATGCCATTGGCGACTATATGAAAGTCGTTCGTTCAGGCACCAGCATAAAGTATTACCACATCAAAGCCGCCGACGGCCCCCTTGCCAAAGGCACTTTACTTTACACCTCCAAAAAAACCTCAAATGCCAACACCCAATTGTTCTTAGACAGCGCCTTTCTCAGCGTAGGTGCCAAATTGTCAGCAATGCAAATATTCAGCAACAATCATCTGCCATTCTCAGTAGATGTCTACGCACCCAAACCCATCAGCACCAACGCATGGCAAATAGACACCACAACCGCCGATAACAACGGCGTCTTCACCCTCGGCGATAAAATCAAATTAACCCTCACCATAGACGAAGCCGTAACCTTAGCCAAGGTTGGCAGCAACAAAATTATGATTGCTGGCAAAGCCTTCTTATTAACCGGTGAAAATGGCACCGTTACCAACACACTGGTATTCACTTACACCGTTCAAATCAACGACAAAATTGACGCTCAGTACTTTAACATCAGCAACAAAAACGACATTATTCTCAACAATGTCACAGACAGCGACGGCAACAACATTAATTTTGACAGCATCACCTACACCACCCCCGTCAAACTGTCTAACACCTCACTTGACAACAACCTAACCATCAGCAGTGATAAACGCATCACCTTAACCAACGGCGTTTATGAAAAAACCACCAATGCCGGCTGGAACAGCGATGTAACCTCCACCAAAGGCTTTGTTAACGACGGCTATGTCATCGCCAAAATTGGTGCCCTTGGCAAAAGCATGATGCTTGGACTCTCCAGTGACGACACCGACAATTCTTACGGCAGCATAGATTATGCTTTGTATGCAGATGGCGGTATCGGCAGTAAGTTTGTCATCTATGAAAATGGCGATCGTAAAAAAGACACCGGTGTTGCTTATGCCATTGGCGACTATATGAAAGTCGTTCGTTCAGGCACCACCATAAGGTATTACCACATCAAAGCCGCTGACGGCCTCCTTGCCAAAGGCACTTTACTTTACACTTCCAGCAAAACCTCAAATGCCAACACCCAATTGTTCTTAGACAGTGCCTTTCACAGCATAGGTGCTAAGTTATCAGAGATGCAAATATTAAGTGGCAACAAACCCACTCTTTCCGTCGATGTTTACGCACCAAAACCCACTACCAACGCTTGGCACATAGACTGCGAACCCGCCAACAGCAAAGGCATCTTTACCATTGGCGATACCATCAAAGCAACACTCACTTTAGACAAACGCGTTACCCTTGCCAATGTCGGTCGCAATAAAATCGTGGTTGCCGGCAAAGAATTCCTTTTAACAGGTACCAACGGCACCGTTACCAATACCTTAGATTTTACCTACACCATTCAAGCCAACGACAAACTGATTGCCACCAGTATGCGTTACGATGTTCTTTTAACAGGCGTGGTAGATGACAAAGGCAATTCAGTGGATATGAGCAATGCCACCAGCCCTGTTGGACTGAGCAACAAATTGATTGACACCGACCTTGTTATTAACACCAAACCTCTTATTGCCAGTTTTCATTCATTTGTTTTGCCTAACTTGAGCACCATAACACACACAGATGGCGTGTATGAAAAAATCCTTGCAAGCAATTGGAACACCAATGTCACTTCCGCCAAAGGCTTTACCAATGATGGCTATGCCATCGCCAAGATTGGCTCCCTTGGCAAACACATGAGAGTAGGGCTCTCAAGTGTCAATACCAACAACAGCACCCATAATATGGATTATGCTTTGTATGTGTCCGACAATACCTTTTTAATCTATGAAAAAGGTCATTACAAAAAAGACACACAAGTGAGTTATGCCGTTGGCGACTATATAAAAATCGCCAGATCAGGCAGCACCATCAAGTACTACCACATTAAGGCAGCTGACGGCGCACTTGCCAAAGGCACCTTACTCTACACTTCAAACAACACCTCAAATGCCAACACCCAATTGTTTTTAGACAGTTCTCTTTATGGTGCAGGTGCCAAATTATCAAACATGCAAATATTTAGTGGCAGTCATGTGGCATTTTCAGTGGATGTTTACGCCCCCAAACCCACCAAGGACGCTTGGCACATCAGTGGTACTGTTAACGACCAAGGTGCTTTTGCCCTTGGCAATGAAATTAAAATAACCCTAAACATCGATGAAGCCGTTACCTTAGCCAAAGTTGGCAGTAACAAAATCATTATTGCTGGCAAAGAATTCCTCTTAACCGGCACCAATGGCACCGTTACCAAAACCTTAGAGTTTGCTTACACCGTTCAACTTAACGACAAAATCAACAGCGCCTTTTTAATTGACAACAAAGACGACATTGTCTTAACCGACATCAAAGACACAGACGGCAACAGCATCGACTTTGGCAACCTCTCTAACGGCATAGACATCACCCCCAACAGCCAAAACCTTGCCCTTAACAACAAAGGACTGGCAACAATCACCACCAACATCACCCGCTGGTATGCCAACAACACCAACAGCAACATTCAACGCATGACCGATGGCAACACCCGTGCAAACGGTGCACTAGATTATGCCACACATCCAAAAAATGCCGATGGCAAACACATCTTATTTGATTTTAAAGGGGTTAATTACAACAACGGCAGTTTTAAGTTGTATAACCGCAAAATCCTAACCAGTAGAATCAACGGCTCAGTCGTTGAGTTCCTCAAAGACGGCGTCGTGGTTTCCATCCGCACCATCAACGATGCTGGCAATGTTATTGAAATCACCCCCAGCAGTGACATTGTCTTTGATCAAGTCAAACTCACCTTTAGTGGCGATTTACAAAACTTCCGTGAAGTTGAAATCTTTGGCAAAAACGCCAGCCTATCAATAGACGCTGGCGCCCCAGAGCCCCTAAAACATAACGCTTGGCGTATCAATAGAGACATTGCCGATAGCGGTGGCGCCTTTACCGTTGGCAATGAAATCAAAGTAACCTTACGCTTAGACGAAGCCGTTACCCTCGCCAAAGTTGACAGCAACAAAATCACCATCGCCAACAAAGACTTCTTCTTAACAGGCACCAACGGTGATACCACCAAGACCCTAACATTCACTTACACCGTACAAGCCAATGACAACATCAACGCCGAAGATTTTAACATCAACAGTAAAAAAGACATTGTCCTAAATGACATCAAAGACACCGACGGTAACAACATCAACTTCAGCAGTATTACCGGCGCCGTCTCACTCGCCAATGCATCCCTTAACACCGACTTTGTCATTGGCGGTAATAATAGAATAACCCACATCAACGGCGTTTACAAAAAAACCGCCAACGCCAACTGGAATGCCGATGTCGCCTCCACCAAAGGTTTTGTTAACGACGGCTATGTCATCGCCAAAATTGGCGCATCCAACAAAAAAGTAATGCTCGGCCTATCAAGCAACAACAGCAACAATTCTTACGACAGCCTAGATTACGCCCTATACGCCGACCCCGGCACCAACAAGACACTTATCGTCTATGAATCCAGCGAACGCATATACTGCACAGGCGTAACCTACGCCAAAGGCGACTACATGAAAGTCGTTCGCTCAGGCACCAGCATAAAGTATTACCACATCAAAGCCGCCGACGGCCCCCTTGCCAAAGGCACTTTACTTTACACCTCCAAAAAAACCTCAAATGCCAACACCCAATTGTTCTTAGACAGCGCCTTCCACGATGTCGGCGCCACATTGTCAGAAATGCAAATATTTAGCGGCAACTATTCAGCACTTTCCATCGATGTACACGCCCCCAAACCCATCACAAACGCCTGGCACACCAACAGCATACCCAACAACAGCGACAACGACAACAACACCAAAAAAAGCAAAAACATAAGCAAAGGCGTCTTCACCCTCGGCGACCAAATCAAAGTAACCCTAACTCTAGATAAACGCATCACCCTCGCCAATGTCGGCAAGAACAAAGTCATCATTGCCGGCAAAGAATTCCTCTTAACAGGCGTCAACGGCAAAATCACCAACATCCTAGAGTTCGCTTACACCGTTCAAGTCAACGACAAAATTGATACCGCCTTTCACATTAACAACAAAAACAACGACATTGTCCTAATCGACATCAAAGACACAGACGGCAACAACATCAACCTTAACAAGGTTCCCAACAGCATAGACATCATCCCCAACATACAAAACCTAAGCCTCAGCAAACAAGGATTGGCAACCATCAGCACCAATGTTAGCAGTTGGTACACCGATGACGCCGCCACCAACATTCAACGCATGACCGATGGCAACACCAGTGCAAGCGGTGCCCTAGATTATGCCACACACCCCATGTATGCCGACGGCAAACACATTTTGTTTGATTTTGGCGCAGCCAACTACAGCAACGGCAGTTTTAAACTCTACAACCGCGAAAGTTTCACCAACAGAATCAACGGCTCAGTCGTTGAATTCCTCAAAGACGGCGTCGTGGTACTCAGCCGCACCATCAGCAATGCCGGCAACATTGTCACCATCACCCCCGCAACCTATGTTATCTTCGACCAAGTCAAACTCACCTTTAGCGGCGATGCACAAAACTTCCGTGAAATTGAAATCTTTGGCAAAAACTCAAACCTATCCATCGATTCCGGCGCCCCAGAACCCCTAAAAAACAACGCTTGGCACATCAACAGAGATGTTGCCGACAGCAACGGCGAATTCAATGTTGGCGATGAAATCAAAGTAACCCTAACCCTAGACGAAGCCGTTACCCTCGCCAAAGTTGGCAGCAACAAAATTATTATCGCCAACAAAGCCTTCTTCCTCACAGGCGCCAACGGCACAATCACCGACACATTAGAGTTCACCCACACCGTTACAATCAACGACCAAATCAACGCCAAAGATTTTGACATCGACAACAAAAACGACATCATTCTCATCAATGTCAAAGACACACACGGCAACAACATCAACTTCAGCAACATCACCCGCTCCATAGAACTCGCCAACATCCCCCTTGACACCAACTTTAACATTAACAACAGCAACACCAGCACCAACGACAACACCAATAACAATAACAATAGCAACAACATAATCCACACCGGCAACCTCTACGAAAAAACCGCCAACACCGGCTGGAACACCAACATCACCTCCGCCAAAGGCTTTACAGACAATGGCAGCGTTATCGTCAAAATAGGCAGCAACAACAAAGCCCTAATGGTTGGATTGTCTACCAACAACAACAGCGACAGCAACAACAATAATAACGACAACAACAACCCAACAACAAGTTTTGCCATCCACATCAACAACACCGGCAACATCAACGCCGTCTACGAAAACAACCAATGCGTCAAAGAATTCCCCACCGACCAATACCTCTACTCAGCAGGCGATTATCTAAAAATAGAACGAGACAACACAACCATAAACTACTACCTCATCAAAGCCAACGACCAAGCAACCAAAGGCACCTTACTCTACACCTCAAGCCAAATCTTAAGCGCCAACACCAAACTGTTCTCAAACAGCGCCTTACACGACATCGGCGCCCAAATATCCAACATCCAAATGTTTGACGACAACAAATCCTCACTCTCAATAAAAGCCAAAATGTCCACCTCAACAACCAACCCTCTAGGCGACAACGACACCTTCGACCAAACCTCTGGCAATTACCAACTTAACAACAACTCTAGAACAGGCACCTCCACCAATAACAACAACCCCAACAATCCCAATAACCCCAACAACCCCCAAAACACCCAAGAAGAACAAAACACCCAAACAGCACAAAAATGGTTCAAACCCACAATCAATCACCACTTCTTCCAAAACTTACCCTCCTCCCAAAACTTACCCTCCTCCCAAGCACCTCAAATCTTTATCATCACCGGCCTATCCAACGCAAATGTTGACCTAGCAATGCAACTCAAAACAAAACACGACATTGTCATCTACTACAACACCACCACCAACCAAATAGAATACCTCTACGGCCAAGAAAACGACATCGAAGTAACCCGCATAGAATACCACATCATCGCCAACGGCAAATCCATCAACACCCTAGTTGAAGACACCCTCAACAACACCTACACCGTCAACACCGACGACGACCCCGACGACGACATCGACACCCAAGCCATCGTCGCCCAACTACAACAAGCCATCACCACCAACAGAGCCAACACCAGACTCCACGCAAACTGGCTCACCAGACACAGTTTCGCAAAAAGAGGCCTACCCTTCACCCCAACCCCAACAACCCCCAACACCCAACCCAGCACCCAACCCAATACCCAGCCCAGTACCCAGCCCAACCCCCAATCCACCCAAAAAACATCCAAATACCAAAGCAACATCATCGTCCAAAACAGCAACGACCCCACCGTCATCGAAGCAGCCAACGCCTTATTCAACAAACACCCCACCACCAGCATCCTCGTCAAATTCGACCAAAACGGCAACCTCATCACCCTCAAAGGCGCCCCCTACACCCCCACAGGCGACACCCGCATTAACTTTGTCGACCACGGCACCAACCTAAGCCAAGAAGGCGCACAATCACTCGCAAACAAAGCCCAAACACTCCACCAAACCTACAGCAACACCAGCACCAACATCAAACGCATCGCCCTAGTAGGATGCAGCACCGACGGCGCCAACCAAGACCTCACCCGCAACTTCGCCAAGACCATTTATAACAACACCCCCGCACTAAAAAGTGCCGAAATAACCGGCAGACATGGAGATATACAAATCAACCCAGACGGCACCAAGACCATGGTTGTGGGGGGTGAAAAGATGATTTATCAGTGGAATGCTGATTTGGATATCGTTACCCAGCAAACTGAAGAGTCTAAGCGGGTGGCTGAGGTGTTGAGTGGGTTGAAACTGGGTGGTGCAGATTCCGAAGGCTCATCTGACACTATTGATATAGATAGCATCCCAGACACATTAACCAATAGAGAAATAGACATAGAAAATTTTATTGGATCGGGTGTATATAAAACTGCCCACGATTTGAAAAATCAACCTGATTTATTGGTTTTGTTATTGAAACAACAGAGTCCAGCCACCATTATTGAAGACGAAATAAAGTTGTTAGCTCAGCTAGATTCTCTTGGTATAAAAACACCTAAGCGTTATAAGCAAATCACATTTGTAAATAGATCTAATACCAAGGGACGCAGTCCGGTTGTGCAAAATGGTTTGGTTGTGCAAAAAATTAAAGGTGCACATGAGGTAAGGTTGCCTTACAAAGCTAGAATGTTATTAACAAGCCCATTTTATACAGAAAGGTTTAATAATAGCAACAATCAAACCTTAAAAGATATCAAGCATTTGCAAAAAATATTTGCAGCGAACCCCAATTTATATGTGTTAGACTTTCAAGGGCTTATTGCTGAAGATGGTCAATTCTACATTATGGATCCACTTGATGTCAGCACCAATAGCAGCGGCAATAATAATCATGTGGATCAGTTAGATGCTTTACAGGCATTTGAACAATGTGTTTTACAGCGCCACAAACGCTTTACCGACAAAACACTCAATCATATTACCTATGTTGACAAACAACTTTGGGAGTCACCTGATGATGCACTAAAACAACAAATGCTAAGCGATGCACAGAAAGATAAAAATAAAATCATTGTTACTTATGATGTTGTTACAGGTCAGAAAAAGATTGTCCATCGCCCAAGGCACAGTCAAAGATTGACTTTTAATACCGTTGAAGTCATTGCCCGTGACACTGAAACCCAAAGTGTTGATTTGAAAAAAGATTGCCTTAATTTTGCTAAGGAACAAGGCTGGAGACAAAGTAAAAATTCAGCTTTTCGTACAAACACCCTTGAAGGATATGAAGCCTTAAACCTTAAAAGCAATGGCAAAAATAAACACAACATTATCGTGTCAATTGGCAAAGATGAAATTACCAGGAATGCTGTTGAATCATTGCGTGGAAAACACCCTGAAAATAGCATTGTTGTGACACTTAACGAACAAGGTGAATTGGTTTTTCCAGACGGCCAGAAATTCATACCTGATTCGAGTGTACGAATCAATATTGTTGGACATCCAGAAGAATTGGAAAAGGTTGGTGCTGAAAAATTAGCAAATTACACGGATGAAATAGTGCAACGCTACAAGATAGATTCAGTGGATAGCCACGCCTATTTAAATCGTGCTGCTCTAGTAGGTTGTAACAACGGAGACCTTAGCAAGCGTTATGCCGAACAGCTTTATACACGAGAACACCTAAGAGGCGCCAGTGTTACCGGCAGATTAAGCGATATGCAAATTAATACAGATGGCTCTAAAACGATGAGTGATGACAACAAAAAAATCATTCATAGTTGGGATTATGGAAATAATAGGGCTGCCTGGATGACAGAAAGCTCTGCGAATGTTGGTGAAGTTTTAGCAAACTTAAGATTAGGATTGGGTGATACTACGCTGCCTGAAGATATACCCGATTCATTGAGTCATAACGATATAGACAAAAAAGCTGACAATGGCTCCATGAAAACTGCTTACACCCTAAAAGACCACCCCAATCTATTGTTCTTGCAATTAAACGCTGAAAAACCAATGAGAATCAAAAATCTAGAAAATGAAGTTGCCTGGGTTAATAAAATTCGAGAACTTGGCATTAAGACACCAAAATACTATAAAACCATTGTTATGACCGATCAGGATCATCAAAAGCACCATGGGATTTTGGTTGAACGCATTCCTGATGCGAGTGTTGTTAGAGCGGATATACTTGATTTAATGCAAAACGAAGATATAACAAAAAGAACTCTGGATGATATTCGAAGCTTATTGGACAAGTTTGAACAAAATCCAGATCTATATATTGCCGATCTTCAAATGCTAATGGGCGAAGATGGTCAGCTTTATGTTTTCGACCCAGGATCCGTTAACTCGCCAATAGATCGGCCTGATACTCGTGTCCATCAAGCCATAAGAAGAGCGAATATGAAGGGGCTTAGAGAGTTAAATGAAAAAGCAACAATTTTCCTTAAAAAATTCAATGAAAACAATAAAATGCATGCTGTTTTTGTTGATGAAGAATTGCTAAAAAAAGATCCAGAACTTAAAGAAAAATTAATAAATAAAGCAAAAAAACAACAAGACCTTGCTATTGTCAGTTACAACCTTGAAAACACACCTGTTAAACCCACTGTATTGTATCAACCAAACAACCCTCAACCAATTGATAGAATCGAAGTGATGACCGATAAAGACATTCTTCCCCCTAGTCAGTCTGATATGCTTTCTTTAGTGCAAGATATGCCCAATGTATCTGATGATATGATTTTTCGCTGTAGGCCTGTAGAAAATTTCAGCAATTACCAAACCAATATTATCGTTCAAAACGGCGATAGCGAAGTCGCAATTAAGGCTGCTCAAGACCTTGCGAATAAACATCCTGATAACAGCATTATTGTTCATTTTGATGCTGACGGCAAACTGGTTACACCAGCAGAAGAATTTTATACCCCTAAAGGCAATGTACACCTTAGTTTTGTTGATCGTGGTGTTAATTTCACCCAAGAGGGCGCACAAGCCTTAGCAGATAAAGTCAAAATACTCCAACAAACTTATGGACACACAACCAACATTGAACGCATTGCTTTGGTGAGTTGTGATACCGATAATGTTAACCAACCTCTAACCAAAGCCTTTGCTGAAACAATTTACAAGGACACCCCGACACTTGAAAATGTGGAAGTTGCTAGTAAAAAAACGCAAATAAAAAACAATCCTGATGACACCAAGGCCACGCCAACAAGCGACACCGAAATAGTTTATATTTGGGATAGCAATAAAAAGGAGGCTAATCTTTTACAAAGTGAAGGCAGCGACTCGCAATACAAAACCAACATCATATTTCAGTTAGAAAATAATGATGACATAGTCAAAAATGCCACCAATGCTTTAGCCAACAAACATCCAGAAAATAGTTATATTGCTAAAATAGAAAATGGCGATATTAAGATTTATAATGTAAATGGCAATGAAGTTAATGTTAATGTTGATGGTAAATATCGCATCAATGTAGTAGCCCATGGATCGTCAATGAGGGAAATGGGTGTTAATGAGTTATCTGATCATATCAAAAACTTACAAACAAAACTTAACATAAAGCAAACAGAAGAAGGTCGTATTGCCTTAGTTGGTTGTGAGACAGACAAATCACCAATTTTAAATGGCGCTTCATTTGACTCCACTTCTTTTACAAGACTGGTCGCAGAGAAATTATACGACAATGGCAGGGGTGCAACCAATGTAGAGGTAACAGGTAGAACAGCAGACATAGAAGTGGATGTCAATGGTAGAAAAATCATGCGCACAGGTGGTCAGAAAACTATTTACAGCTGGGACAGTGAGAACAATAACATTACCTCAGAAACTAAAAATGTTAAAACCACTGCCAATGTATTGACAAACCCATTGAACGATCTCAATGAAGAAATACAAAGGTTAGAAAAGCTGCTTGAAAGTAAAAAATTCCAATCTAGTAAACAAAGTAAACATTACAACATCTTGACTGACACTCTTAATGTTTTGCGTGAAGTGCAAAGAAATGGTTTGGAAACCTCTTTTGCTGAGTTAGAGCGAGTTAGGTCAGATTTCATTGCACATTTGGAAAAGAACCGAGGTTCAGAAATTTCAACAGAATTGAACAGAATATATTCTTCTTTAACAGATTTTACCTCCAGAGCCGAAGAGAAAGAAGAACGAAAGGAGTACACAGAGTTCGTATCACCTCTATATGAACAAATCGAGAAAGCCCAAGCATTGGAAGTTGATAAAAAGATTAAAGAATTGAATGGTATTTACAATCAGTTTTTAGCGCTTTCAAAGGGTGATGACCCTGAAATTTGTAAATGGGCTAAACAAGATAGTTTGGTTGTAAAGGAGCAAATTCAAACAGCCGAAAGATTTCAAACTACAGTTAAAGATTGGCCTCAAACCAAAATAAGGATGGACGGTGTAAATCCAATTGTAGGATATGAGCATCAAATTATTGTAACAATAGAAAATGATGCGACTTTGTCACGAATTGAAGGAAGAGAAGCAGAAAAATACCCACATAATACAACTATTATCCATATGGACAAAGACAGTAATTATACGGTTATATATGGCCCTAAATTAGATAAAATACCAAAAGGAGACCTCAAGATTATCATTAATGGGCATGGCTCTTCAAATGGAGTTTCCAATAGAAGCATTGAGGAAGTCGCTAGACATGTCGGCGTATTAAATCAGGCTGTTGGCGCTGGTTCTAGGGTGAAAAAAATCAGTTTAGCTGCTTGTTGCTTAGGAGGTGAATATGCAAAAAAACTTTTACCTGTTCTACAAAAAGAGGGGGTAAATAACACCAAAGTAAGCGTTAGATTAGATGTAGTAATCAGTTGGATCAATGGTAGGAGACTGGTGATTCAGCCAGAATCAGACTCACTTGGAGAATATCGTTCAAGCGAACTCAAAAAAACTTATGCTTTCAATGAAAAAGGCGACATAGTTCTTGTCGACTCTTACACAGATGAGCATTACGATGTTGTTCTTTCTGTTGATAAAGATGGGGCGCCAAAAATAGAACGCACTTATGGTGATAAGCACATTAATGAATTGCAAGGCAACTTAAAAATTCATGTCAAAGCTGGGAACTTCGATGAAACTCAAAAAATGTTACATCAGTTTAAAGGAGATCTGCCTCCAGGTGCCTCAATGGCACATATTAGCATCAAAACACAAAAAGGCAATAGTTGGCTTTCTGAGCACGATACATTGAAGCAGGGGCAAATTTTGGATAATCTTGGTAAAGACTTTGGTGCAAGTATTTTGATGTACTCGGATCCTGGGGATAGTCAAATAACAATGGCTACTCGTGATAGAAGCTCTGAAGTAAGCATTATTAAAGGGCATTCAATATTTGATATGGATCCCACAATGCCAGAAAATGTTATAGAATTATCAGAAAAGACAGATACAAAGATGCAATACTTAAGATATAAGGATAATACATTTGATTCTGGCGTTGAAATAAAGATCCTCCACAGGACGAGAGATATTCTCACAATAGAAGAAATTTTAAAAAACTTAACACTTGTATCGGAAGTCACTCAACAACCTGTGCGCAATATAAACATCGATGTACTTGAAGGCACAGATTTCAATCATTACAAGGAACTGATTAAAACATTATGTGATAAATATAAAGTTGGAATCAGTGTACGGTCACAGTCAACACTAGAAAGTAACGACATTAAACCGTGGCTATCAATCTTCCCTGGAGATTCCGACATATCTCTGCACAATCTTCATCACCTAGCCGAAACCACCCCCCACCAAGACACCCCCCTCCACAACTGGGCTGACTTAAGCCAAGAACAAATCAACAAACTAACCACAGAAGCCCAAAAACCCCAACCCAGCCTAGCCAACCACGACCACCAAGTCCTCATTCAAACCGAAGCCGATGGCAATGTTAGAGACAGTACCTTTAGACTCGCCTCTAAACACCCCGCACAAACCACCATTGTGCAAATGCAAAAAGACGGCACCCATCAAGTGGTTTACGGCCTTGATCTTGAGGATATTACCGGCAAAGTCAAAATGGTGGCTGTGGGTTATGGCAGAGAGAAGGGCGGCGCACAAACCATGGGTGGCAGAACTGCCGATGAATTAAGTGCAAATATTACCGAACTCAATCGAGCCTTGGCAGGCAATGCAGACATACAACGCATTAGCATCGTTGGTTGTAATATGGAATCAGACAATCCTACTGACAATAACGACAGTCAATACGGCAGAAGAATGGTCGAAAAACTCAGTCAATCAAACATCAAAGCCCCTGTTGCTGTTAGAAGCAGTTATGTTGCTGTTGATGAAAACGGCAGAAAACTAACTTCAAACACAGGTGCAGGCAATTGGATGCACAAAGACAGTGCTGCCAAAACCGTTTACAGTCTTGGCGCAACTGGCGCTGTGGTTAGCAGAGTGTATAACGACGAAGGCACTTTGATTAAATACAATGGCAGACGCTTAAACGAAGACTTGGATAATGACAAAAACACACAAGGTGCAGAAAATCAAGAAACAAGCGACAAGCACGCTCAAGGGCAAGGGCAAGGGCAATCAGAATCGGAAACAGAAACAACCAAACAAAAACTAGACGATATCGACAAACGCCAAACTGATTTTGCCAATTCCGTTAACCAAAATAAACTCAGAAGATTGCCCAATGGCAACGCCCCTGCCAATAACGACAATGAAAACACCAAAACAGGCGGTATGTCCGCCCCCGCTCTCAATGTGCAAATCGATATCGGCGGTGGCGACCACGCCTCTCTCTTCGGTGGCTCTACCAATGTAGATGTCAAAGTCGGCAACGGCGCACACCACACACTGATGTACGGCAGCAACAATGTTTTAGTCAGCATCGGCGATATAGGCGACAGCAGTCGTTTTGTTGAAATAGGGGGCTATCGTGCATTAGAAGGTGTGCAAATCTTAATAGGCACTAAAAATGTCGTGGTCAACCACGGCGTTAGAAACGACCTAATCATTGCCACCGACCCTTCCTTCCCCATGATTCCATTTGTCAATCCTTTTGACGGCTCTGCCAATATCTTAGGCTCTTTACAAGGTATGGCAGACATAAGCAACTCTGGACAAAACGCCTTATGGAGTTGGAAGAAAACCAAGAAGTTTGCCACCAGCATGAGTTCCTTAGACAGAACCAGCGACACCAACTATGAGAAAATCTTAATCAGTGGCGGTCAAAACGCAGTCTCTGACCGAGGGTTAAAATACGACATAGAAATGGCACTCAACAAACAAGCCAATAACTTTATGCAGCGTGAAAGCAAACGCCAACAAGCAAAGCAAAACTTCAAAGAACACATCAGCAACTTTAGTTTAAACCTCACAATCGGCGGACAAGGCTCCGACATCCTCATTGGCAACGGCAATTTTAGTTTTATGTTCGGCGATACCTTCTCCTCTGTTTTAGACACCACCGTCGCCTCCTTGTTCGGCATCATGCAACAAGGCTACACCTTAGACGGCCAACCCAAAACCACCTTTACTTACACCCCCAGCAATGTCAAAACCAAACTGATTAACGGCATTCTCAACGGAATGGCATCCCAAGCAAAAGACATCACCTTCGGCGACATACTGGGTTACAAATACACCAACTTCGGTCACATCTACAAAGCCGTAGCCAACACCCCCGATTTATCCCTATCAAATTTATTAAAAGAACTCCTAGGCACCGTATCCGACACCTTTAGCAACTCCATTACCGCCTTATCTGAACCAGAACGCATTGTTAAGGCATTAGTCGCTGGAGGAGAATCGTTCAAAGACATGGGTGAAAACACTTTAGATGCATTAGGCATTAAAGACAAAGATAAGGACGATGATGATGACAATAACGACGACGATAATAACAATGATAACAATGAAAACAACAAAGACAAAGACAACAACACAAACACAGGAGACAACGACAGCGAATCCAAAAAGAACAAAAGCAACAAAGCCTTCGGCTTTAGCGGTCTCAAACTCCCCTCATTGTTTAATATGTTCACACCCAATCTAATCAAAACCCTAAGCAGTTTACCAGAACTGGCAGAAACCCTATCCAGCAGCATCTCCACAGACTCTGCCAACATAAAAGACAAAGCACTTGAGCTTTTCTCCGACATTGGCTTTATGTCCAATGACGGCGATTTGTTCTTCAACATAGGTGCCCAAAACTTCGCATGGGGTGGCGACGGCAAAGACCTATTTGCACTCATGGGCACCAACAACAATGTCTGGGGTGGCAAAGGCGATGATGTCGCCTATGTCATTGGCGAAGGCAACACCATCAGCGGCAACCAAGGCGATGACAGCGCCGTGTATGTCGGACAAAACCACATGTTTATTGGTGGCGAAGGCGATGACATTGGCGTTGCCTCAGGTCGCTACAACACTTTGTTTGGCGGTACCGGCAGAGACCAACTTTGGGCATTTGGAGAGGGCGCCTATATCACCGGCAACGAAGGCGATGACTATCTAGTATCCACTGGCAATTATGGCAAAATTCACGGTCACACTGGCGATGACATCGGTATTTTAATCGGTGCTCACAATGTCATGGACTTAGGCAAAGGTAATGACCACGGCAAAGTATTTGGCAACAAAAACATCGTTTATCTACGCGATGGCAACGACGAACTAGAAGTCGCCAGCCATCAGTCTTCTATTATGGCAAACGCCGGCGATGATTCTTTATATATGCACAAAAACTCAAGCGACAACAAGATTGACGCAGGATCAGGTGATGACTTATTGTATTTAGGCGGCACAGAAAACAAAGTTACTGGTGGCACAGGCGCCGATATATTCATCGTTGGCAACGACAACATCTTTAGCACAATCATCACCGATAAAGACGATTACATCGCTTTTGATTTAGACAGTTATCAAGACACCATGTATTACAAAAGCAACAACAACCTTTTGATTAAACACCGATCGTTAATAAAACCCAACAAAGCCGACAGCGATTACCAAAGCGACAACACTGGCGTTGACATCGCCAAACAATACCGCAACCAAGAAGGCAGCGTGTTAATTGAAGACTATTTTGCCAATAGCAACAGCAATGAAAGCGCAAAAATCTGCATCAGCATTGACACCAACAACGACCGCTATCACTATTTAGACAAGGCACAAATCAGTAAGTTAGTTGAATACATGTCATCCTTTGATTCCTTTGCTGATACCGAAGGTGTGGCTAACTATAAAAGAGAGGTTAATCAATTGTGGTCTGGTGCGAAGGTTGGCTATAATATGCCTGAAGTTATGAAGAGTTTGGCTTGATAAAACAAAAGAAAAAAAAGAAAAAGAAAAAGAAAAAAAGGGAAAAGGAAAAAAGGAAAACAAGAGCAATTCTACACTAGGAACAATATTTATGACACACAACCCTTCTTACAAAAAAAATATAAGTTATTATAGAAACACAAGTTATTATCAAAAACCCACTTTTAACCCTCTATATTCACCTACAAACCCAAGGCTCCCATGGGCTCCGTAGTAAACATATTCAGATCCGTTGTCGACAGCATTGTATACTTTGTAACCGGCAGTTATGTTGGAGATGATGGCGATAACACACTAACTGCGCTTGGTTTTGCCGTATGGGGGGATGGTGTTTATATGCATGGGGGGAATGACACGGTCTATGCTGCCAGTTTAAAGCTTGATGTTTATGACACTTGGGGAGACTTGAGTATTTATGGTGCTGCTGGCCTTATGAATATCAATAAAAGCGATTGGGGCAATATGTCTGTGACGGGTCTTTCTGGGGCAATGACTTTGCGACATACGGGTCGATCGGGCAATATTAATTTTGATGGTGCAGCGGCAAGTAACGATGTGTATCGTCATGGCAATACAGGTAATATTTCATTTTTAGGTATTGGTATTTCAAATAGGGTGATCAACGATGTCAAGTATGGCAATATTGATTTCACAGGTGCCGGTATGTCGAATGTGGTGGAACGACGAGGTGGAGAGCGTGGCACTATTAATTTCAAAGGTGCTGGTGCGTTAAACAAAGTTACCAACACTGCCAACCAAGGCAATATCTATTTCAGTGGCATAGGTGCTTACAACAAAGTAGAACGACGAGGCATTTCAGGCAACATTGTTTTCACAGGTGCAGGCTTTTACAACAAAGTGACCAATATCACGCACCAAGGCAACATTAACTTTAGAGGCATTGGTGGATACAACAAAGTAGAACGACGAGGCGGATACAAAGGCAATGTCTTCTTCAAAGGTGTAGGCATAGGTAATCATGTTATCAATACAGCCGAATATGGCAACACCGACTTTATTGGCGGTGGTGGTGCCAATGTTGTCAAACATTCTGCCAATGGCAACCTTTCGTTTAAAGGCATTGGCATTATCAACAAAGTTGATCACACAGGGGATTATGGCAATATGACCTTTATAGGCGGTGGTGGTGGTAACTTTATTACCCGTTCTGGCATAAAAGGCAATGGAGATTTAACCATCTTGGGTGGTGGTAATATCGTTACTTGGTCAACAGATGGCAAATTAAAAGCAAAACTCGGCGGCTTCCGTTTAAACAAAATAGACAGATACGGTCGTGGCGATACAAATTTAATACTTATTTCTCTAGGCAATATCGTCAATGTAGATGTTAGCAAAGGTGATTTAAGTTTGACAGGTATTGGCATAGCCAATATTGTTACCTACAAAGGACACGGCACCTTGAGTGCTGAATTGTTCGGTGGTGCCAATATCATCACCAGAGAGGGCACTGGAGATTCCATACTCCATCTTTTGGCTGGTGCCAATGTCTTCACTGACTTTTCTACAGGCGACATTAGCGGCTCTTTACTCGGCGGTTTGAATGTGGTTACCAAAGACGGCAATGGCGACATTAACATATCTATGTATGGTGGTGGCAATGTCCTTACCCACATCGGCGATGGCGATATTCAAACCAGAATGCTTGGCGGTGCCAATGTTATTACCAAATCAGGTAATGGCGATATAATAGCCCTGTTGTTCGGTCTTGCCAATGTTGTTACCCACATCGGCAATGGCAATGTTTATTTACTTATGCTAGGCATAGGCAACATTGCCACCAAAGTCGGCGATGGCGATGTTATTGTCGGTATGTTTGGCACTGGCAATGTCCTCACCCATGTCGGCAACGGCATGACTGCTGCATTAATGATATCCACAGGTGCTAACTTTTTCACCAAAGTTGGCAACGGTGCTACATTGGCAGTTATGTTTTCATTAGGGGGTAATATTTTCACCCACATTGGCGATGGCCCAAGTGCTGTATTGATGATAGGGGGACAAGCCAATATCTTTACTAAAATTGGCAACGGCGCCTCAGTCGCAATCATGCTTGCAGGCACTGCCAATGTTTTCACCCATATTGGCAACGGCTTTAGTGCCGCTTTAATGATAGGCGGATGTACCAATGTCTTTACCAAAGTTGGCAATGGCACCACCTTAGCAACCATGATTGGAGGGGGTAATATTTTTACCCATATCGGCAATGGATTCTCAGTTGTATTTGCCGTTGGTGAAGCCAATATTGTTACCAAAATTGGCGCAGGCAATCTAATAACAGCCGCCATCGGTCAAGCCAATATTGTGACCCATATTAATTTAGCAGGCAGCAGCGATGGCAACACCGTTAGCCTAGTAATAGGCCAAGCAAACATCGTTACCCGAATCTCTTCATTGGCAGACTTCAGCGTTACCGTGTCCCCACTTGACGCCATCGTTTCAGACCCCGTTTTAGAAAGACATCGTCTGTTCCCAAGAGGAGACATCTTCTCTGCCCCACAAAAATTCTTAGAATCAGGCTTTGACGCACTCAAAGCCACTGGCGCTGCATTACTCGGTAGCAACAACGAAGGCAGTATGGTCACATTTGCTGTAGGTCGAGCCAATATCATTACCCATGTCGGTAATGGCGCTATGCTAGGTGTTGGCATTGGCGATGCTAATGTCATCAGCAAAGTCGGTCTCGGTCAAACCATACAAGCTGGCATCGGTCGACTTAATATACTCACCTCAGTTGGCGACAACGACAGTTTGCAAATTGGTATTGGCGAAGGCAATTTGATAACCAAAGTCGGCTCTGGCCACAGCGCAATGGTTGCCATCGGCAAAGCCAACATTACCACCAAAGTCGGCGACGGCTTCCATGTCGGGCTTTCCATCGGTAAATTCAATGTCAACACCCTTGTTGGCGATGGCATCGCCGTCAACGCTTTGATTGGTAAATACAACCTCAACACCCGCGTCGGACACGGCGTTAATGTCGCTGTTATGAAAGGCGATTACAACATCAATGTACGCTATGGCGATGGTATGAATGTCGCCTTAGCCGCAGGCAAAGGCAACATCACTGTCAAAATCGGCGACGGCGATTTCTACGGCGCTATGATTGAAATACGCACCAACAAACAAAGCGTTACCGCCAAAATGAAAGCCCTAATGCAAGGCATGCTGTCTAACTTAAAAGAAACCGCCAAAAGTGTCTTAGTCAGCCAAACCATCGGCACAGTCATCAACGGCGATGAAGCAGACACAACCAAACTCCGTGGCACCAGCCACTCCACCCCCAAAACAAAAACCGAGTACACCCAAAATGTAAACTCTGCCAATAAAGACATTGACCAATCACAATACCAAGACACAGACGCCAACGAAGATTCAGATATAGACACCCAATCAAGCAAAGACAAACAAACCGTCAACACTTTAAAATCCGACACACGAGTCAACGAAGAAGACGCCAATCATGACGCACAAACAGTAACAGCCTTTTTAAACAATAACAACAATAGTTTAATACCAACTCAAACTCAAAGCCAAGGACAAGGCCAAGGACAAAGTCAAACACATTCCACCGGACTCGACGAACTAAACCAAAGTGGACAAAGCGATTACCACAACAGTTATACACAATTCGGCAACACCGACAAAATAACAAACGGTGCCAATCAAGACATCGAAAACAGCAAAGGTGGCATTGACAAAAGCAAAAGCAAAACACAACAAGAGCTCAACAATGTCAAACAACGCAACCAAAAGAATCAATTACACCAACAAAAGGAACAACAAGGCGCCAGTCAACGCTTGGGAGATGCCCATCTAAAAAATCAAGAAATCGGCAGCAAAGCCATCAAGCAAAAAGGACCTGCCTTAGTTGCCATGAAAGTCTATCCAACAAGCCAACACCCAGCCACCAAAAGTGTTTTTGAAATAGGCGATAAAGTCATGATTGCCTTAACCATGGACAGAGCCATGAAATACCAAGAAGGCAAAGCAAAATACGCTGCCGACTCCAAGGTCATCATCAACGGCTTGGTCTTCTCCCTTTGTGCCAACAAAGGGTTTGCCGACCCCTCTACCAATCCAGATGAAATCACAGTAAAAAACACACAATTAATCTTTGAACACACCGTCCAAATCAACGATGCCTTTACCCAAGGCAAAAGTTTTGCCATTCAATCCTTCTCCGATCTCATCATCAGTGGCATCTCTGACAACGACGGCTATCCGCCTACTTTTACCAACATCATTTACCCCATCTCACTCAACAACACCATTGCCACTAAATTTGACCAACGCAACTTAAGCGTATCTGGCAATACATTCCAAGGTTATACCATTAGTAAAGAATCAAGCGATGCCTCTTGGAATACCGATGCCTTTTCTCAAGAAAGTTTTGTCGGCGATGGCTATGCCATTTTTACCCTAAACGCCACCTCTGCCAGAAAAGGCTTGATGCTCGGCCTGTCCACCGACAACCCAGACGGCAGTTACAAAACCATTGAACACGCCGTTTTTATTCACAACAACAAAATAAAAGATGTTCGCAACAACAACACCAAATACACCGATTTAAATTATCGCTACCAAGCAGGTGACCAAATTAAGATTGAACGCCACGGCACCACCATTCGCTATTACCACCTCGACCACAACGGCAACACCCTCCGCATACTCGCCACCCAAACCGGCATATCCGCCACCTCAGCACTACACATTGACACCTCCATCAAAGACAAAAACCTTACCCTTACCCATGTAAAGCTAGTCAAGGGACTAAGCAACATAAGCCCATACACCATAGATGTACACGCACCAAAACCCATTGCCGATGCTTGGCACATAAAAGGCGAAACCAGCAACACAGACAATACAGACAACACAAACAACATCCTAACCATTGGCGACAAAATCAAAGTAACCCTCATCTTAAATGAAGCCGTTACCTTAGCCAAAGTTGGCAGCAACAAAATTATGATTGCTGGCAAAGCCTTCTTATTAACCGGTGAAAACAACACCAGCACCAACACCCTAGAATTTGTCTATACCATTCAAGCAAACGACACAATAGGCACCAAAGACTTTAATATCGATAACCAATACGACATCACCCTAACTGATGTTAAAGACACAGACGGCAACAACATCGACTTCAGCAGTATTACCAGCCCCATACAATTCTCCAAAACATCACTTGACACCAATTTTGATATCGGCGGTGGCAACAGAATAACCCGTACCAACGACACTTATGAAAAAACCTCTGGCGCTGGCTGGAATGCCGATGTTACCTCTGCCAAAGGCTTTGTTAACGACGGCTATGTCATCGCCAAAATTGGCGCCCTTGGCAAAAGCATGATGCTTGGACTCTCCAGTGGCGACACCGACAATTCTTACGGCAGCATAGATTATGCTTTGTATGCAGATGGCGGCATCGGCAGTAAGTTTGTTATCTATGAAAATGGCGATCGTAAAAAAGACACCGGTGTTGCTTATGCCATTGGCGACTATATGAAAGTCGTTCGTTCAGGCACCAGCATAAAGTATTACCACATCAAAGCCGCCGACGGCCCCCTTGCCAAAGGCACTTTACTTTACACCTCCAAAAAAACCTCAAATGCCAACACCCAATTGTTCTTAGACAGCGCCTTTCTCAGCGTAGGTGCCAAATTATCAGCAATGCAAATATTCAGCAACAATCATCTGCCATTCTCAGTAGATGTCTACGCACCCAAACCCATCAGCACCAACGCATGGCAAATAGACACCACAACCGCCGATAACAACGGCGTCTTCACCCTCGGTGATAAAATCAAATTAACCCTCACCATAGACGAAGCCGTAACCTTAGCCAAGGTTGGCAGCAACAAAATTATGATTGCTGGCAAAGCCTTCTTATTAACCGGTGAAAATGGCACCGTTACCAACACACTGGTATTCACTTACACCGTTCAAATCAACGACAAAATTGACGCCCAGTACTTTAACATCAGCAACAAAAACGACATTATTCTCAACAATGTCACAGACAGCGACGGCAACAACATTAATTTTGACAGCATCACCTACACCACCCCCGTCAAACTGTCTAACACCTCACTTGACAACAACCTAACCATCAGCAGTGATAAACGCATCACCTTAACCAACGGCGTTTATGAAAAAACCACCAATGCCGGCTGGAACAGCGATGTAACCTCCACCAAAGGCTTTGTTAACGACGGCTATGTCATCGCCAAAATTGGCGCCCTTGGCAAAAGCATGATGCTTGGACTCTCCAGTGACGACACCGACAATTCTTACGGCAGCATAGATTATGCTTTGTATGCAGATGGCGGTATCGGTAGTAAGTTTGTCATCTATGAGAATGGCGATCGTAAAAAAGACACCGGTGTTGCTTATGCCATTGGCGACTATATGAAAGTCGTTCGCTCAGGCACCACCATAAGGTATTACCACATCAAAGCCGCTGACGGCCTCCTTGCCAAAGGCACTTTACTTTACACTTCCAGCAAAACCTCAAATGCCAACACCCAATTGTTCTTAGACAGTGCCTTTCACAGCATAGGTGCTAAGTTATCAGAGATGCAAATATTAAGTGGCAACAAACCCACTCTTTCCGTCGATGTTTACGCACCAAAACCCACTACCAACGCTTGGCACATAGACTGCGAACCCGCCAACAGCAAAGGCATCTTTACCATTGGCGATACCATCAAAGCAACACTCACTTTAGACAAACGCGTTACCCTTGCCAATGTCGGTCGCAATAAAATCGTGGTTGCCGGCAAAGAATTCCTTTTAACAGGTACCAACGGCACCGTTACCAATACCTTAGATTTTACCTACACCATTCAAGCCAACGACAAACTGATTGCCACCAGTATGCGTTACGATGTTCTTTTAACAGGCGTGGTAGATGACAAAGGCAATTCAGTGGATATGAGCAATGCCACCAGCCCTGTTGGACTGAGCAACAAATTGATTGACACCGACCTTGTTATTAACACCAAACCTCTTATTGCCAGTTTTCATTCATTTGTTTTGCCTAACTTGAGCACCATAACACACACTGATGGCGTGTATGAAAAAATCCTTGCAAGCAATTGGAACACCAATATCACTTCCGCCAAAGGCTTTACCAATGATGGCTATGCCATCGCCAAGATTGGCTCCCTTGGCAAACACATGAGAGTAGGGCTCTCAAGTGTCAATACCAACAACAGCACCCATAATATGGATTATGCTTTGTATGTGTCCGACAATACCTTTTTAATCTATGAAAAAGGTCATTACAAAAAAGACACACAAGTGAGTTATGCCGTTGGCGACTATATAAAAATCGCCAGATCAGGCAGCACCATCAAGTACTACCACATTAAGGCAGCTGACGGCGCACTTGCCAAAGGCACCTTACTCTACACTTCAAACAACACCTCAAATGCCAACACCCAATTGTTTTTAGACAGTTCTCTTTATGGTGCAGGTGCCAAATTATCAAACATGCAAATATTTAGTGGCAGTCATGTGGCATTTTCAGTGGATGTTTACGCCCCCAAACCCACCAAGGACGCTTGGCACATCAGTGGTACTGTTAACGACCAAGGTGCTTTTGCCCTTGGCAATGAAATTAAAATAACCCTAAACATCGATGAAGCCGTTACCTTAGCCAAAGTTGGCAGTAACAAAATCATTATTGCTGGCAAAGAATTCCTCTTAACCGGCACCAATGGCACCGTTACCAAAACCTTAGAGTTTGCTTACACCGTTCAACTTAACGACAAAATCAACAGCGCCTTTTTAATTGACAACAAAGACGACATTGTCTTAACCGACATCAAAGACACAGACGGCAACAGCATCGACTTTGGCAACCTCTCTAACGGCATAGACATCACCCCCAACAGCCAAAACCTTGCCCTTAACAACAAAGGACTGGCAACAATCACCACCAACATCACCCGCTGGTATGCCAACAACACCAACAGCAACATTCAACGCATGACCGATGGCAACACCCGTGCAAACGGTGCACTAGATTATGCCACACATCCAAAAAATGCCGATGGCAAACACATCTTATTTGATTTTAAAGGGGTTAATTACAACAACGGCAGTTTTAAGTTGTATAACCGCAAAATCCTAACCAGTAGAATCAACGGCTCAGTCGTTGAGTTCCTCAAAGACGGCGTCGTGGTTTCCATCCGCACCATCAGCGATGCTGGCAATGTTATTGAAATCACCCCCAGCAGCGACATTGTCTTTGATCAAGTCAAACTCACCTTTAATGGCGATTTACAAAACTTCCGTGAAGTTGAAATCTTTGGCAAAAACGCCAGCCTATCAATAGACGCTGGCGCCCCAGAGCCCCTAAAACATAACGCTTGGCGTATCAATAGAGACATTGCCGATAGCGGTGGCGCCTTTACCGTTGGCAATGAAATCAAAGTAACCTTACGCTTAGACGAAGCCGTTACCCTCGCCAAAGTTGACAGCAACAAAATCACCATCGCCAACAAAGACTTCTTTTTAACAGGCACCAACGGCGATACCACCAAGACCCTAACATTCACTTACACCGTACAAGCCAATGACAACATCAACGCCGAAGATTTTAACATCAACAGTAAAAAAGACATTGTCCTAAATGACATCAAAGACACCGACGGTAACAACATCAACTTCAGCAGTATTACCGGCGCCGTCTCACTCGCCAATGCATCCCTTAACACCGACTTTGTCATTGGCGGTAATAATAGAATAACCCACATCAACGGCGTTTACAAAAAAACCGCCAACGCCAACTGGAATGCCGATGTCGCCTCCACCAAAGGTTTTGTTAACGACGGCTATGTCATCGCCAAAATTGGCGCATCCAACAAAAAAGTAATGCTCGGCCTATCAAGCAACAACAGCAACAATTCTTACGACAGCCTAGATTACGCCCTATACGCCGACCCCGGCACCAACAAGACACTTATCGTCTATGAATCCAGCGAACGCATATACTGCACAGGCGTAACCTACGCCAAAGGCGACTACATGAAAGTCGTTCGCTCAGGCACCAGCATAAAGTATTACCACATCAAAGCCGCCGACGGCCCCCTTGCCAAAGGCACTTTACTTTACACCTCCAAAAAAACCTCAAATGCCAACACCCAATTGTTCTTAGACAGCGCCTTCCACGATGTCGGCGCCACATTGTCAGAAATGCAAATATTTAGCGGCAACTATTCAGCACTTTCCATCGATGTACACGCCCCCAAACCCATCACAAACGCCTGGCACACCAACAGCATACCCAACAACAACAGCACCAACGACAACGACAACAACGACAACAGCGACAACAACACCAAAAAAAGCAAAAACATAAGCAAAGGCGTCTTCACCCTCGGCGACCAAATCAAAGTAACCCTAACTCTAGATAAACGCATCACCCTCGCCAATGTCGGCAAGAACAAAGTCATCATTGCCGGCAAAGAATTCCTCTTAACAGGCGTCAACGGCAAAATCACCAACATCCTGGAGTTCGCTTACACCGTTCAAGTCAACGACAAAATTGATACCGCCTTTCACATTAACAACAAAAACAACGACATTGTCCTAATCGACATCAAAGACACAGACGGCAACAACATCAACCTTAGCAAGGTTCCCAACAGCATAGACATCATCCCCAACATACAAAACCTAAGCCTCAGCAAACAAGGATTGGCAACCATCAGCACCAATGTTAGCAGTTGGTACACCGATGACGCCGCCACCAACATTCAACGCATGACCGATGGCAACACCAGTGCAAGCGGTGCCCTAGATTATGCCACACACCCCATGTATGCCGACGGCAAACACATTTTGTTTGATTTTGGCGCAGCCAACTACAGCAACGGCAGTTTTAAACTCTACAACCGTGAAAGTTTCACCAACAGAATCAACGGCTCAGTCGTTGAATTCCTCAAAGACGGCGTCGTGGTACTCAGCCGCACCATCAGCAATGCCGGCAACATTGTCACCATCACCCCCGCAACCTATGTTATCTTCGACCAAGTCAAACTCACCTTTAGCGGCGATGCACAAAACTTCCGTGAAATTGAAATCTTTGGCAAAAACTCAAACCTATCCATCGATTCCGGCGCCCCAGAACCCCTAAAAAACAACGCTTGGCACATCAACAGAGATGTTGCCGACAGCAACGGCGAATTCAATGTTGGCGACGAAATCAAAGTAACCCTAACCCTAGACGAAGCCGTTACCCTCGCCAAAGTCGGCAGCAACAAAATTATTATCGCCAACAAAGCCTTCTTCCTCACAGGCACCAACGGCACAATCACCAACACATTAGAGTTCACCCACACCGTTACAATCAACGACCAAATCAACGCCAAAGATTTTGACATCGACAACAAAAACGACATCATTCTCATCGATGTCAAAGACACACACGGCAACAACATCAACTTCAGCAACATCACCCGCTCCATAGAACTCGCCAACATCCCCCTTGACACCAACTTTAACATTAACAACAGCAACGCCAACGACAACAACAATAGCAACAACATAATCCACACCGGCAACCTCTACGAAAAAACCGCCAACACCGGCTGGAACACCAACATCACCTCCGCCAAAGGCTTTACAGACAATGGCAGCGTTATCGTCAAAATAGGCAGCAACAACAAAGCCCTAATGGTTGGATTGTCTACCAACAACAACAGCGACAGCAACAACAATAATAACGACAACAACAACCCAACAACAAGTTTTGCCATCCACATCAACAACACCGGCAACATCAACGCCGTCTACGAAAACAACCAATGCGTCAAAGAATTCCCCACCGACCAATACCTCTACTCAGCAGGCGATTATCTAAAAATAGAACGAGACAACACAACCATAAACTACTACCTCATCAAAGCCAACGACCAAGCAACCAAAGGCACCTTACTCTACACCTCAAGCCAAATCTTAAGCGCCAACACCAAACTGTTCTCAAACAGCGCCTTACACGACATCGGCGCCCAAATATCCAACATCCAAATGTTTGACGACAACAAATCCTCACTCTCAATAAAAGCCAAAATGTCCACCTCAACAACCAACCCTCTAGGCGACAACGACACCTTCGACCAAACCTCTGGCAATTACCAACTTAACAACAACTCTAGAACAGGCACCTCCACCAATAACAACAACCCCAACAATCCCAATAACCCCAACAACCCCCAAAACACCCAAGAAGAACAAAACACCCAAACAGCACAAAAATGGTTCAAACCCACAATCAATCACCACTTCTTCCAAAACTTACCCTCCTCCCAAAACTTACCCTCCTCCCAAGCACCTCAAATCTTTATCATCACCGGCCTATCCAACGCAAATGTTGACCTAGCAATGCAACTCAAAACAAAACACGACATTGTCATCTACTACAACACCACCACCAACCAAATAGAATACCTCTACGGCCAAGAAAACGACATCGAAGTAACCCGCATAGAATACCACATCATCGCCAACGGCAAATCCATCAACACCCTAGTTGAAGACACCCTCAACAACACCTACACCGTCAACACCGACGACGACCCCGACGACGACATCGACACCCAAGCCATCGTCGCCCAACTACAACAAGCCATCACCACCAACAGAGCCAACACCAGACTCCACGCAAACTGGCTCACCAGACACAGTTTCGCAAAAAGAGGCCTACCCTTCACCCCAACCCCAACAACCCCCAGCACCCAACCCAATACCCAACCCAACCCCCAATCCACCCAAAAAACATCCAAATACCAAAGCAACATCATCGTCCAAAACAGCAACGACCCCACCGTCATCGAAGCAGCCAACGCCTTATTCAACAAACACCCCACCACCAGCATCCTCGTCAAATTCGACCAAAACGGCAACCTCATCACCCTCAAAGGCGCCCCCTACACCCCCACAGGCGACACCCGCATTAACTTTGTCGACCACGGCACCAACCTAAGCCAAGAAGGCGCACAATCACTCGCAAACAAAGCCCAAACACTCCACCAAACCTACAGCAACACCAGCACCAACATCAAACGCATCGCCCTAGTAGGATGCAGCACCGACGGCGCCAACCAAGACCTCACCCGCAACTTCGCCAAGACCATTTATAACAACACCCCCGCACTAAAAAGTGCCGAAATAACCGGCAGACATGGAGATATACAAATCAACTCAGACGGTACCAAGACCATGGTTGTGGGGGGTGAAAAGATGATTTATCAGTGGAATGCTGATTTGGATATCGTTACCCAGCAAACTGAAGAGTCTAAGCGGGTGGCTGAGGTGTTAAAGGGTTTGAAGTTGGGTGGTGCAGATTCCGAAGGCTCATCTGACACTATTGATATAGATAGCATCCCAGACACATTAACCAATAGAGAAATAGACATAGAAAATTTTATTGGATCGGGTGCATACAAAACTGCCCACGATTTGAAAAATCAACCTGATTTATTGGTGCTGTTATTGAGACAACGGGATGTAGCCACTATTATTAAAAACGAAATAAAGTTGTTAGAACGGCTAGATTCTCTTGGCATAAAAACACCTAAGCGTTATAAGCAAATCACATTTGTAAATAGATCTAATGCTAAGGGACGCAGTCCAGTTGTGCGAAATGGCTTGGTTGTGCAAAAAATTAAAGGTGCACATGAGGTAAGGTTGCCTTACAAAGCTAGAATGTTATTAACAAGCTCATTTTATACAGAAAGGTTTAATAATAGCAACAATCAAACCTTAGAAGATATCAAGCATTTGCAAAAAATATTTGCAACGAACCCTAATTTACATGTGTTAGATCTTCAAGGGCTTATTGCTGAAGATGGTCAATTCTACATTATGGATCCACTTGATGTTAACACCAATAGCAGCGGCAATAATAATCATGTGGATCAGTTAGATGCTTTACAGGCATTTGAACAATGTGTTTTACAGCGCCACAAACGCTTTACCGACAAAACACTCAATCATATTACCTATGTTGACAAACAACTTTGGGAGTCACCTGATGATGCACTAAAACAACAAATGCTAAGCGATGCACAGAAAGATAAAAATAAAATCATTGTTACTTATGATGTTGTTACAGGTCAGAAAAAGATTGTCCATCGCCCAAGGCACAGTCAAAGATTGACTTTTAATACCGTTGAAGTCATTGCCCGTGACACTGAAACCCAAAGTGTTGATTTGAAAAAAGATTGCCTTAATTTTGCCAAAGAACAAGGCTGGAGACAAAGTAAAAGTTCAGCTTTTCGTACAAACACCCTTGAAGGATATGAAGCCTTAAACCTTAAAAGCAATGGCAAAAATAAACACAACATTATTGTGTCAATTGGCAAAGATGAAATTACCAGGAATGCTGTTGAATCATTGCGTGGAAAACACCCTGAAAATAGCATTGTTGTGACACTTAATGAACAAGGTGAATTGGTTTTTCCAGACGGCCTGAAATTCATACCTGATTCGAGTGTACGAATCAATATTGTTGGACATCCAGAAGAATTGGAAAAGGTTGGTGCTGAAAAATTAGCAAATTACACGGATGAAATAGTGCAACGCTACAAGATAGATTCAGTGGATAGCCACGCCTATTTAAATCGTGCTGCTCTAGTAGGTTGTAACAACGGAGACCTTAGCAAGCGTTATGCCGAACAGCTTTATACACGAGAACACCTAAGAGGCGCCAGTGTTACCGGCAGATTAAGCGATATGCAAATTAATACAGATGGCTCTAAAACGATGAGTGATGACAACAAAAAAATCATTCATAGTTGGGATTATGGAAATAATAGGGCTGCCTGGATGACAGAAAGCTCTGCGAATGTTGGTGAAGTTTTAGCAAACTTAAGATTAGGATTGGGTGATACTACGCTGCCTGAAGATATACCCGATTCATTGAGTCATAATGATATAGGCAAAAAGATTGGCAATGGCTGCACAAAAACTGCCTATGCCCTAAAAAATCACCCCAATTTATTGTTTTTGCAATTAGACATTGTAACGACAAAAAAGATCGGGAATCTGGAAAATGAAGTTGCTTGGATTAATAAAATGCAAGAACTTGGCATTAAAACGCCAACATATTACAAAACCATTGTTATGACTGATCAAGATCAGCAGCAGCACCATGGAATTTTAGTTGAACACATTCAGGATGCGGAAGTTATTAGACCAGGTGTGGACAATCTAATGAAAGATGAGCACATGACAAAAAGAACTTTGGATGATATTCAAAATTTGTTGAGCAGGTTTGAACAAAATCCAGATCTGTATATTCCCGATTTTCAAATGTTAATGGGTGAAGATGGTCAGCTTTATGTTTTCGATCCAGTATCCGCTAACCCACCAATAGACCGACCTGATACTCTTGCCCATAAAAATAAGAGAAAAATGAATATAAAAGGGCTTAAAGCATTAAATGAAAGGGCAACAATTTTCCTTAAAAAATTCAATGAAAACAATAAAATGCATGCTGTTTTTGTTGATGAAGAATTGCTAAAAAAAGATCCAGAACTTAAAGAAAAATTAATAAATAAAGCAAAAAAACAACAAGACCTTGCTATTGTCAGTTACAACCTTGAAAACACACCCGTTAAACCCACTGTATTGTATCAACCAAACAACCCCCAACCAATTGATAGAATCGAAGTGATGACCGATAAAGACATTCTTCCCCCTAGTCAGTCTGATATGCTTTCTTTAGTGCAAGATATGCCCAATGTATCTGATGATATGATTTTTCGCTGTAGGCCTGTAGAAAATTTCAGCAATTACCAAACCAATATTATCGTTCAAAACGGCGATAGCGAAGTCGCAATTAAGGCTGCTCAAGACCTTGCGAATAAACATCCTGATAACAGCATTATTGTTCATTTTGATGCTGACGGCAAACTGGTTACACCAGCAGAAGAATTTTATACCCCTAAAGGCAATGTACACCTTAGTTTTGTTGATCGTGGTGTTAATTTCACCCAAGAGGGCGCACAAGCCTTAGCAGATAAAGTCAAAATACTCCAACAAACTTATGGACACACAACCAACATTGAACGCATTGCTTTGGTGAGTTGTGATACCGATAATGTTAACCAACCTCTAACCAAAGCCTTTGCTGAAACAATTTACAAGGACACCCCGACACTTGAAAATGTGGAAGTTGCTAGTAAAAAAACGCAAATAAAAAACAATCCTGATGACACCAAGGCCACGCCAACAAGCGACACCGAAATAGTTTATATTTGGGATAGCAATAAAAAGGAGGCTAATCTTTTACAAAGTGAAGGCAGCGACTCGCAATACAAAACCAACATCATATTTCAGTTAGAAAATAATGATGACATAGTCAAAAATGCCACCAATGCTTTAGCCAACAAACATCCAGAAAATAGTTATATTGCTAAAATAGAAAATGGCGATATTAAGATTTATAATGTAAATGGCAATGAAGTTAATGTTAATGTTGATGGTAAATATCGCATCAATGTAGTAGCCCATGGATCGTCAATGAGGGAAATGGGTGTTAATGAGTTATCTGATCATATCAAAAACTTACAAACAAAACTTAACATAAAGCAAACAGAAGAAGGTCGTATTGCCTTAGTTGGTTGTGAGACAGACAAATCACCAATTTTAAATGGCGCTTCATTTGACTCCACTTCTTTTACAAGACTGGTCGCAGAGAAATTATACGACAATGGCAGGGGTGCAACCAATGTAGAGGTAACAGGTAGAACAGCAGACATAGAAGTGGATGTCAATGGTAGAAAAATCATGCGCACAGGTGGTCAGAAAACTATTTACAGCTGGGACAGTGAGAACAATAACATTACCTCAGAAACTAAAAATGTTAAAACCACTGCCAATGTATTGACAAACCCATTGAACGATCTCAATGAAGAAATACAAAGGTTAGAAAAGCTGCTTGAAAGTAAAAAATTCCAATCTAGTAAACAAAGTAAACATTACAACATCTTGACTGACACTCTTAATGTTTTGCGTGAAGTGCAAAGAAATGGTTTGGAAACCTCTTTTGCTGAGTTAGAGCGAGTTAGGTCAGATTTCATTGCACATTTGGAAAAGAACCGAGGTTCAGAAATTTCAACAGAATTGAACAGAATATATTCTTCTTTAACGGATTTTACCTCCAGAGCCGAAGTCCAAGTTTTAAAGAAAGAAAAACGAAAAGCGTACGAAGATCTCGCATTGTCTCTATATGAACAAATCGAGAAAGCCCAAGCATTGGAAGTTGATAAAAAGATTAAAGAATTGAATAATGTTTACAATCAGTTTTTAGAACTTTCAAAGGATGATCCTGAAATTTGTAAATGGGCTGAACGAGATAGTTTGGTTGTAAAGGAGCAAATTCAAACAGCCGAAAGATCTCAAACTAAAATTAAAAAATGGCGCCAACCCGCAGTAGAGATGGGCAACATAAATCCATTTGTAGGATATGAGCATCAAATTATTGTAACAATAGAAAATGATGTGACTTTGTCACAAATTGAAGGAAGAGAAGCAAAAAAATACCCGCATAATGCAACTATTGTTCATATGGACAAAGACAGTAATTATACGGTTGTATATGGCCCTAAATTAGATAAAATACCAAAAGGAGACCTCAAGATTATCATTAATGGGCATGGCTCTCCAAATGGAGTTTCCAATAGAAGCATTGAGGAAGTCGCTAGACATGTCGGCGTATTAAATCAGGCTGTTGGCGCTGGCTCTAGGGTGAAAAAAATCAGTTTACCTATTTGTTGCTTAGGAGGCGAATATGCAAAAAGACTTTTACCTGTTCTACAAAAAGAGGGGATAAATAACACTAAAGTAAGCGTTAGATTAGATACAGTAACCAGTTGGAGCAATGGCAGGAGACTAGTAACACAGTTAAAATCAGATTCACCTGGAAAATATCGTTCAAGCGAACTCAAAGAAACTTATGCTTTCAATGAAAAAGGCGACATAGTTCTTGTCGACTCTTACACAGATGAGCATTACGATGTTGTTCTTTCTGTTGATCAAGATGGGGCGCCAAAAATAGAACGCACTTATGGTGATAAGCACATTAATGAATTGCAAGGCAACTTAAAAATTCATGTCAAAGCTGGAAACTTTGATGAAACTCAAAAAATGTTACATCAGTTTAAAGGAGATCTGCCTCCAGGTGCCTCAATGGCACACATTAGCATCAAGACACAAAAAGATAATAGTTGGCTTTCCGAGCACAATGCATTGAAGCAGGGGCAAATTTTAGATAATTTTGGTAAAGACTTCGATGCAAGTATTTTGATGTATTCGGATCCTGGGGATAGTCAAATAACAATGGCTACTCGTGATAGAAGCTCCGAAGTAAGCATTATTAAAGGGCGTTCAGTATTTTGCATGGATCCCACAATGCCAAAAAGTGTTATAGAATTATTAGAACGGAAAAGTATAGGCACACCACACTTAAGTTATAGGGGTAACGCATTTGATTTTGGACTTGAAATAAAGATCGTCCACAACATAACAATGGAAGAGGTTCCCACAATAGAAGAAACTTTAAAAAACTTAAAACTTGTATCGGAAGTCACTCAACAACCTGTGCACAATATAAGCATCGATGCACCCAAGGGTGCAGATTTCAATCATTACAAGGGATTAATTGAAGCATTGCGTGATAAATATGGAGTTAAAATCAGTGTGCAGTCAACACTAGAAAATAACAAAATGAAACTATGGCTATCAAAATCCCCTGGAGATTTCGAAGTAACCCTGCACAATCTTCATCACCTAGCCGAAACCACCCCCCACCAAGACACCCCCCTCCATAACTGGGCTGACTTAAGCCAAGAGCAAATCAACAAACTAACCGCAGAAGCCCAAAAACCCCAACCCAGCCTAGCCAACCACGACCACCAAGTCCTCATTCAAACCGAAGCCGATGGCAATGTTAGAGACAGTACCTTTAGACTCGCCTCTAAACACCCCGCACAAACCACCATTGTGCAAATGCAAAAAGACGGCACTCATCAAGTGGTTTACGGCCTTGATCTTGAGGATATTACCGGCAAGGTCAAAATGGTGGCTGTGGGTTATGGCAGAGAAAAGGACGGCGCACAAACCATGGGCGGCAGAACTGCTGATGAATTAAGTGCAAATATTACCGAACTCAATCGAGCATTAGCAGGCAATGCAGACATACAACGCATTAGCATCGTTGGCTGTAATATGGAATCAGACAATCCTACTGACAATAACGACAGTCAATACGGCAGAAGAATGGTCGAAAAACTCAGTCAATCAAACATCAAAGCCCCTGTTGCTGTTAGAAGTAGTTATGTTGCTGTTGATGAAAACGGCAGAAAACTAACTTCAAACACAGGTGCAGGCAATTGGATGCACAAAGACAGTGCTGCCAAAACCGTTTATAGTCTTGGCGCAACTGGCGCTGTGGTTAGCAGAGTGTATAACGACGAAGGCACTTTGATTAAATATAATGGTAGACGCTTAAACGAAGACTTGGATAATGACAAAAGCGCACAAGGTACAGAAAATCAAGAAACAAGCGACAAGCACGCTCAAGGGCAAGGACAAGGGCAATCAGAATCGGAAACAGAAACAACCAAACAAAAACTAGACGATATCGACAAACGCCAAACTGATTTTGCCAATGCCGTTAACCAAAATAAACTCAGAAGATTGCCCAATGGCAACGCCCCTGCCAATAACGACAATGAAAACACCAAAACAGGCGGTATGTCCGCCCCCGCTCTCAATGTGCAAATCGATATCGGCGGTGGCGACCACGCCTCTCTCTTCGGTGGCTCTACCAATGTAGATGTCAAAGTCGGCAACGGCGCACACCACACACTGATGTACGGCAGCAACAATGTTTTAGTCAGCATCGGTGATATAGGCGACAGCAGTCGTTTTGTTGAAATAGGGGGCTATCGTGCATTAGAAGGTGTGCAAATCTTAATAGGCACTAAAAATGTCGTGGTCAACCACGGCGTTAGAAACGACCTAATCATTGCCACCGACCCTTCCTTCCCCATGATTCCATTTGTCAATCCTTTTGACGGCTCTGCCAATATCTTAGGCTCTTTACAAGGTATGGCAGACATAAGCAACTCTGGACAAAACGCCTTATGGAGTTGGAAGAAAACCAAGAAGTTTGCCACCAGCATGAGTTCCTTAGACAGAACCAGCGACACCAACTATGAGAAAATCTTAATCAGTGGCGGTCAAAACGCAGTCTCTGACCGAGGATTAAAATACGACATAGAAATGGCACTCAACAAACAAGCCAATAACTTTATGCAGCGTGAAAGCAAACGCCAACAAGCAAAGCAAAACTTCAAAGAACACATCAGCAACTTTAGTTTAAACCTCACAATCGGCGGACAAGGCTCCGACATCCTCATTGGCAACGGCAATTTCAGTTTTATGTTCGGCGATACCTTCTCCTCTGTTTTAGACACCACCGTCGCCTCCTTATTCGGCATCATGCAACAAGGCTACACCTTAGACGGTCAACCCAAAACCACCTTTACTTACACCCCCGGCAATGTCAAAACCAAACTGATTAACGGCATTCTCAACGGAATGGCATCCCAAGCAAAAGACATCACCTTCGGCGACATACTGGGTTACAAATACACCAACTTCGGCCACATCTACAAAGCCGTAGCCAACACCCCCGATTTATCCCTATCAAATTTATTAAAAGAACTCCTAGGCACCGTATCTGACACCTTTAGCAACTCCATTGCCGCCTTATCTGAACCAGAACGCATTGTTAAGGCATTAGTCGCTGGAGGAGAATCGTTCAAAGACATGGGTGAAAACACTTTAGATGCATTAGGCATTAAAGACAAAGATAAGGACGACGATGACGACGACGATAATAACAATGATAACGATGAAAACAACAAAGACAACAACACAAACACAAACACAGGAGACGATGACAGCGAATCCAAAAAGAACAAAAGCAACAAAGCCTTCGGCTTCAGCGGTCTCAAACTCCCCTCATTGTTTAATATGTTCACACCCAATCTAATCAAAACCCTAAGCAGTTTACCAGAACTGGCAGAAACCCTATCCAGCAGCATCTCCACAGACTCTGCCAACATAAAAGACAAAGCACTTGAGCTTTTCTCCGACATTGGCTTTATGTCCAATGACGGCGATTTGTTCTTCAACATAGGTGCCCAAAACTTCGCATGGGGTGGCGATGGCAAAGACCTATTTGCACTCATGGGCACCAACAACAATGTCTGGGGTGGCAAAGGCGATGATGTCGCCTATGTCATTGGCGAAGGCAACACCATCAGCGGCAACCAAGGCGATGACAGCGCCGTGTATGTCGGACAAAACCACATGTTCATTGGCGGCGAAGGCGATGACATTGGCGTTGCCTCAGGTCGCTACAACACTTTGTTTGGCGGTACCGGCAGAGACCAACTTTGGGCATTTGGAGAGGGCGCCTATATCACCGGCAACGAAGGCGATGACTATCTAGTATCCACTGGCAATTATGGCAAAATTCACGGTCACACTGGCGATGACATCGGTATTTTAATCGGTGCTCACAATGTCATGGACTTAGGCAAAGGTAATGACCACGGCAAAGTATTTGGCAACAAAAACATCGTTTATCTACGCGATGGCAACGACGAACTAGAAGTCGCCAGCCATCAGTCTTCTATTATGGCAAACGCCGGCGATGATTCTTTATATATGCACAAAAACTCAAGCGACAACAAGATTGACGCAGGATCAGGTGATGACTTATTGTATTTAGGCGGCACAGAAAACAAAGTTACTGGCGGCACAGGCGCCGATATATTCATCGTTGGCAACGACAACATCTTTAGCACAATCATCACCGATAAAGACGATTACATCGCTTTTGATTTAGACAGTTATCAAGACACCATGTATTACAAAAGCAACAACAACCTTTTGATTAAACACCGATCGTTAATAAAACCCAACAAAGCCGACAGCGATTACCAAAGCGACAACACCGGCGTTGACATCGCCAAACAATACCGCAACCAAGAAGGCAGCGTGTTAATTGAAGACTATTTTGCCAATAGCAACAGCAATGAAAGTGCAAAAATCTGCATCAGCATTGACACCAACAACGACCGCTATCACTATTTAGACAAGGCACAAATCAGTAAGTTAGTTGAATACATGTCATCCTTTGATTCCTTTGCTGATACCGAAGGTGTGGCTAACTATAAAAGAGAGGTTAATCAATTGTGGTCTGGTGCGAAGGTTGGCTATAATATGCCTGAAGTTATGAAGAGTTTGGCTTGATAAAACAAAAGAAAAAAAGAAAAAGAAAAAGAAAAAGAAAAAGAAAAAGAAAAAAGGAAAGAGGAAAACAAGAGTAACTCTACACCAGGAACTATATTTATGACACACAACCCTTCTTACAAAAAAAATATAAGTTATTATAGAAACACAAGTTATTATCAAAAACCCACTTTTAACCCTCTATATTCACCCACAAACCCAAGGCTCCCATGGGCTCCGTAGTAAACATATTCAGATCCGTTGTCGACAGCATTGTATACTTTGTAACCGGCAGTTATGTTGGAGATGATGGCGATAACACACTAACTGCGCTTGGTTTTGCCGTATGGGGGGATGGTGTTTATATGCATGGGGGGAATGACACGGTCTATGCTGCCAGTTTAAAGCTTGATGTTTATGACACTTGGGGAGACTTGAGTATTTATGGTGCTGCTGGCCTTATGAATATCAATAAAAGCGATTGGGGCAATATGTCTGTGACGGGTCTTTCTGGGGCAATGACTTTGCGACATACGGGTCGATCGGGCAATATTAATTTTGATGGTGCAGCGGCAAGTAACGATGTGTATCGTCATGGCAATACAGGCAATATTTCATTTTTAGGTATTGGTATTTCAAATAGGGTAATCAACGATGTCAAGTATGGCAATATTGATTTCACAGGTGCCGGTATGTCGAATGTGGTGGAACGACGAGGTGGAGAGCGTGGCACTATTCATTTCAAAGGTGCTGGTGCGTTAAACAAAGTGACCAACACTGCCAACCAAGGCAATATTTATTTCAGTGGCATAGGTGCTTACAACAAAGTAGAACGACGAGGCATTTCAGGCAACATTGTTTTCACAGGTGCAGGCTTTTACAACAAAGTGACCAATATCACGCACCAAGGCAACATTAACTTTAGAGGCATTGGTGGATACAACAAAGTAGAACGACGAGGCGGATACAAAGGCAATGTCTTCTTCAAAGGTGTAGGCATAGGTAATCATGTTATCAATACAGCCGAATATGGCAACACCGACTTTATTGGCGGTGGTGGTGCCAATGTTGTCAAACATTCTGCCAATGGCAACCTTTCGTTTAAAGGCATTGGCATTATCAACAAAGTTGATCACACAGGGGATTATGGCAATATGACCTTTATAGGCGGTGGTGGTGGTAACTTTATTACCCGTTCTGGCATAAAAGGCAATGGAGATTTAACCATCTTGGGTGGTGGTAATATCGTTACTTGGTCAACAGATGGCAAATTAAAAGCAAAACTCGGCGGCTTCCGTTTAAACAAAATAGACAGATACGGTCGTGGCGATACAAATTTAATACTTATTTCTCTAGGCAATATCGTCAATGTAGATGTTAGCAAAGGTGATTTAAGTTTGACAGGTATTGGCATAGCCAATATTGTTACCTACAAAGGACACGGCACCTTGAGTGCTGAATTGTTCGGTGGTGCCAATATCATCACCAGAGAGGGCACTGGAGATTCCATACTCCATCTTTTGGCTGGTGCCAATGTCTTCACTGACTTTTCTACAGGCGACATTAGCGGCTCTTTACTCGGCGGTTTGAATGTGGTTACCAAAGACGGCAATGGCGACATTAACATATCTATGTATGGTGGTGGCAATGTCCTTACCCACATCGGCGATGGCGATATTCAAACCAGAATGCTTGGCGGTGCCAATGTTATTACCAAATCAGGTAATGGCGATATAATAGCCCTGTTGTTCGGTCTTGCCAATGTTGTTACCCACATCGGCAATGGCAATGTTTATTTACTTATGCTAGGCATAGGCAACATTGCCACCAAAGTCGGCGATGGCGATGTTATTGTCGGTATGTTTGGCACTGGCAATGTCCTCACCCATGTCGGCAACGGCATGACTGCTGCATTAATGATATCCACAGGTGCTAACTTTTTCACCAAAGTTGGCAACGGTGCTACATTGGCAGTTATGTTTTCATTAGGGGGTAATATTTTCACCCACATTGGCGATGGCCCAAGTGCTGTATTGATGATAGGGGGACAAGCCAATATCTTTACTAAAATTGGCAACGGCGCCTCAGTCGCAATCATGCTTGCAGGCACTGCCAATGTTTTCACCCATATTGGCAACGGCTTTAGTGCCGCTTTAATGATAGGCGGATGTACCAATGTCTTTACCAAAGTTGGCAATGGCACCACCTTAGCAACCATGATTGGAGGGGGTAATATTTTTACCCATATCGGCAATGGATTCTCAGTTGTATTTGCCGTTGGTGAAGCCAATATTGTTACCAAAATTGGCGCAGGCAATCTAATAACAGCCGCCATCGGTCAAGCCAATATTGTGACCCATATTAATTTAGCAGGCAGCAGCGATGGCAACACCGTTAGCCTAGTAATAGGCCAAGCAAACATCGTTACCCGAATCTCTTCATTGGCAGACTTCAGCGTTACCGTGTCCCCACTTGACGCCATCGTTTCAGACCCCGTTTTAGAAAGACATCGTCTGTTCCCAAGAGGAGACATCTTCTCTGCCCCACAAAAATTCTTAGAATCAGGCTTTGACGCACTCAAAGCCACTGGCGCTGCATTACTCGGTAGCAACAACGAAGGCAGTATGGTCACATTTGCTGTAGGTCGAGCCAATATCATTACCCATGTCGGTAATGGCGCTATGCTAGGTGTTGGCATTGGCGATGCTAATGTCATCAGCAAAGTCGGTCTCGGTCAAACCATACAAGCTGGCATCGGTCGACTTAATATACTCACCTCAGTTGGCGACAACGACAGTTTGCAAATTGGTATTGGCGAAGGCAATTTGATAACCAAAGTCGGCTCTGGCCACAGCGCAATGGTTGCCATCGGCAAAGCCAACATTACCACCAAAGTCGGCGACGGCTTCCATGTCGGGCTTTCCATCGGTAAATTCAATGTCAACACCCTTGTTGGCGATGGCATCGCCGTCAACGCTTTGATTGGTAAATACAACCTCAACACCCGCGTCGGACACGGCGTTAATGTCGCTGTTATGAAAGGCGATTACAACATCAATGTACGCTATGGCGATGGTATGAATGTCGCCTTAGCCGCAGGCAAAGGCAACATCACTGTCAAAATCGGCGACGGCGATTTCTACGGCGCTATGATTGAAATACGCACCAACAAACAAAGCGTTACCGCCAAAATGAAAGCCCTAATGCAAGGCATGCTGTCTAACTTAAAAGAAACCGCCAAAAGTGTCTTAGTCAGCCAAACCATCGGCACAGTCATCAACGGCGATGAAGCAGACACAACCAAACTCCGTGGCACCAGCCACTCCACCCCCAAAACAAAAACCGAGTACACCCAAAATGTAAACTCTGCCAATAAAGACATTGACCAATCACAATACCAAGACACAGACGCCAACGAAGATTCAGATATAGACACCCAATCAAGCAAAGACAAACAAACCGTCAACACTTTAAAATCCGACACACGAGTCAACGAAGAAGACGCCAATCATGACGCACAAACAGTAACAGCCTTTTTAAACAATAACAACAATAGTTTAATACCAACTCAAACTCAAAGCCAAGGACAAGGCCAAGGACAAAGTCAAACACATTCCACCGGACTCGACGAACTAAACCAAAGTGGACAAAGCGATTACCACAACAGTTATACACAATTCGGCAACACCGACAAAATAACAAACGGTGCCAATCAAGACATCGAAAACAGCAAAGGTGGCATTGACAAAAGCAAAAGCAAAACACAACAAGAGCTCAACAATGTCAAACAACGCAACCAAAAGAATCAATTACACCAACAAAAGGAACAACAAGGCGCCAGTCAACGCTTGGGAGATGCCCATCTAAAAAATCAAGAAATCGGCAGCAAAGCCATCAAGCAAAAAGGACCTGCCTTAGTTGCCATGAAAGTCTATCCAACAAGCCAACACCCAGCCACCAAAAGTGTTTTTGAAATAGGCGATAAAGTCATGATTGCCTTAACCATGGACAGAGCCATGAAATACCAAGAAGGCAAAGCAAAATACGCTGCCGACTCCAAGGTCATCATCAACGGCTTGGTCTTCTCCCTTTGTGCCAACAAAGGGTTTGCCGACCCCTCTACCAATCCAGATGAAATCACAGTAAAAAACACACAATTAATCTTTGAACACACCGTCCAAATCAACGATGCCTTTACCCAAGGCAAAAGTTTTGCCATTCAATCCTTCTCCGATCTCATCATCAGTGGCATCTCTGACAACGACGGCTATCCGCCTACTTTTACCAACATCATTTACCCCATCTCACTCAACAACACCATTGCCACTAAATTTGACCAACGCAACTTAAGCGTATCTGGCAATACATTCCAAGGTTATACCATTAGTAAAGAATCAAGCGATGCCTCTTGGAATACCGATGCCTTTTCTCAAGAAAGTTTTGTCGGCGATGGCTATGCCATTTTTACCCTAAACGCCACCTCTGCCAGAAAAGGCTTGATGCTCGGCCTGTCCACCGACAACCCAGACGGCAGTTACAAAACCATTGAACACGCCGTTTTTATTCACAACAACAAAATAAAAGATGTTCGCAACAACAACACCAAATACACCGATTTAAATTATCGCTACCAAGCAGGTGACCAAATTAAGATTGAACGCCACGGCACCACCATTCGCTATTACCACCTCGACCACAACGGCAACACCCTCCGCATACTCGCCACCCAAACCGGCATATCCGCCACCTCAGCACTACACATTGACACCTCCATCAAAGACAAAAACCTTACCCTTACCCATGTAAAGCTAGTCAAGGGACTAAGCAACATAAGCCCATACACCATAGATGTACACGCACCAAAACCCATTGCCGATGCTTGGCACATAAAAGGCGAAACCAGCAACACAGACAATACAGACAACACAAACAACATCCTAACCATTGGCGACAAAATCAAAGTAACCCTCATCTTAAATGAAGCCGTTACCTTAGCCAAAGTTGGCAGCAACAAAATTATGATTGCTGGCAAAGCCTTCTTATTAACCGGTGAAAACAACACCAGCACCAACACCCTAGAATTTGTCTATACCATTCAAGCAAACGACACAATAGGCACCAAAGACTTTAATATCGATAACCAATACGACATCACCCTAACTGATGTTAAAGACACAGACGGCAACAACATCGACTTCAGCAGTATTACCAGCCCCATACAATTCTCCAAAACATCACTTGACACCAATTTTGATATCGGCGGTGGCAACAGAATAACCCGTACCAACGACACTTATGAAAAAACCTCTGGCGCTGGCTGGAATGCCGATGTTACCTCTGCCAAAGGCTTTGTTAACGACGGCTATGTCATCGCCAAAATTGGCGCCCTTGGCAAAAGCATGATGCTTGGACTCTCCAGTGGCGACACCGACAATTCTTACGGCAGCATAGATTATGCTTTGTATGCAGATGGCGGCATCGGCAGTAAGTTTGTTATCTATGAAAATGGCGATCGTAAAAAAGACACCGGTGTTGCTTATGCCATTGGCGACTATATGAAAGTCGTTCGTTCAGGCACCAGCATAAAGTATTACCACATCAAAGCCGCCGACGGCCCCCTTGCCAAAGGCACTTTACTTTACACCTCCAAAAAAACCTCAAATGCCAACACCCAATTGTTCTTAGACAGCGCCTTTCTCAGCGTAGGTGCCAAATTATCAGCAATGCAAATATTCAGCAACAATCATCTGCCATTCTCAGTAGATGTCTACGCACCCAAACCCATCAGCACCAACGCATGGCAAATAGACACCACAACCGCCGATAACAACGGCGTCTTCACCCTCGGTGATAAAATCAAATTAACCCTCACCATAGACGAAGCCGTAACCTTAGCCAAGGTTGGCAGCAACAAAATTATGATTGCTGGCAAAGCCTTCTTATTAACCGGTGAAAATGGCACCGTTACCAACACACTGGTATTCACTTACACCGTTCAAATCAACGACAAAATTGACGCCCAGTACTTTAACATCAGCAACAAAAACGACATTATTCTCAACAATGTCACAGACAGCGACGGCAACAACATTAATTTTGACAGCATCACCTACACCACCCCCGTCAAACTGTCTAACACCTCACTTGACAACAACCTAACCATCAGCAGTGATAAACGCATCACCTTAACCAACGGCGTTTATGAAAAAACCACCAATGCCGGCTGGAACAGCGATGTAACCTCCACCAAAGGCTTTGTTAACGACGGCTATGTCATCGCCAAAATTGGCGCCCTTGGCAAAAGCATGATGCTTGGACTCTCCAGTGACGACACCGACAATTCTTACGGCAGCATAGATTATGCTTTGTATGCAGATGGCGGTATCGGTAGTAAGTTTGTCATCTATGAGAATGGCGATCGTAAAAAAGACACCGGTGTTGCTTATGCCATTGGCGACTATATGAAAGTCGTTCGCTCAGGCACCACCATAAGGTATTACCACATCAAAGCCGCTGACGGCCTCCTTGCCAAAGGCACTTTACTTTACACTTCCAGCAAAACCTCAAATGCCAACACCCAATTGTTCTTAGACAGTGCCTTTCACAGCATAGGTGCTAAGTTATCAGAGATGCAAATATTAAGTGGCAACAAACCCACTCTTTCCGTCGATGTTTACGCACCAAAACCCACTACCAACGCTTGGCACATAGACTGCGAACCCGCCAACAGCAAAGGCATCTTTACCATTGGCGATACCATCAAAGCAACACTCACTTTAGACAAACGCGTTACCCTTGCCAATGTCGGTCGCAATAAAATCGTGGTTGCCGGCAAAGAATTCCTTTTAACAGGTACCAACGGCACCGTTACCAATACCTTAGATTTTACCTACACCATTCAAGCCAACGACAAACTGATTGCCACCAGTATGCGTTACGATGTTCTTTTAACAGGCGTGGTAGATGACAAAGGCAATTCAGTGGATATGAGCAATGCCACCAGCCCTGTTGGACTGAGCAACAAATTGATTGACACCGACCTTGTTATTAACACCAAACCTCTTATTGCCAGTTTTCATTCATTTGTTTTGCCTAACTTGAGCACCATAACACACACTGATGGCGTGTATGAAAAAATCCTTGCAAGCAATTGGAACACCAATATCACTTCCGCCAAAGGCTTTACCAATGATGGCTATGCCATCGCCAAGATTGGCTCCCTTGGCAAACACATGAGAGTAGGGCTCTCAAGTGTCAATACCAACAACAGCACCCATAATATGGATTATGCTTTGTATGTGTCCGACAATACCTTTTTAATCTATGAAAAAGGTCATTACAAAAAAGACACACAAGTGAGTTATGCCGTTGGCGACTATATAAAAATCGCCAGATCAGGCAGCACCATCAAGTACTACCACATTAAGGCAGCTGACGGCGCACTTGCCAAAGGCACCTTACTCTACACTTCAAACAACACCTCAAATGCCAACACCCAATTGTTTTTAGACAGTTCTCTTTATGGTGCAGGTGCCAAATTATCAAACATGCAAATATTTAGTGGCAGTCATGTGGCATTTTCAGTGGATGTTTACGCCCCCAAACCCACCAAGGACGCTTGGCACATCAGTGGTACTGTTAACGACCAAGGTGCTTTTGCCCTTGGCAATGAAATTAAAATAACCCTAAACATCGATGAAGCCGTTACCTTAGCCAAAGTTGGCAGTAACAAAATCATTATTGCTGGCAAAGAATTCCTCTTAACCGGCACCAATGGCACCGTTACCAAAACCTTAGAGTTTGCTTACACCGTTCAACTTAACGACAAAATCAACAGCGCCTTTTTAATTGACAACAAAGACGACATTGTCTTAACCGACATCAAAGACACAGACGGCAACAGCATCGACTTTGGCAACCTCTCTAACGGCATAGACATCACCCCCAACAGCCAAAACCTTGCCCTTAACAACAAAGGACTGGCAACAATCACCACCAACATCACCCGCTGGTATGCCAACAACACCAACAGCAACATTCAACGCATGACCGATGGCAACACCCGTGCAAACGGTGCACTAGATTATGCCACACATCCAAAAAATGCCGATGGCAAACACATCTTATTTGATTTTAAAGGGGTTAATTACAACAACGGCAGTTTTAAGTTGTATAACCGCAAAATCCTAACCAGTAGAATCAACGGCTCAGTCGTTGAGTTCCTCAAAGACGGCGTCGTGGTTTCCATCCGCACCATCAGCGATGCTGGCAATGTTATTGAAATCACCCCCAGCAGCGACATTGTCTTTGATCAAGTCAAACTCACCTTTAATGGCGATTTACAAAACTTCCGTGAAGTTGAAATCTTTGGCAAAAACGCCAGCCTATCAATAGACGCTGGCGCCCCAGAGCCCCTAAAACATAACGCTTGGCGTATCAATAGAGACATTGCCGATAGCGGTGGCGCCTTTACCGTTGGCAATGAAATCAAAGTAACCTTACGCTTAGACGAAGCCGTTACCCTCGCCAAAGTTGACAGCAACAAAATCACCATCGCCAACAAAGACTTCTTTTTAACAGGCACCAACGGCGATACCACCAAGACCCTAACATTCACTTACACCGTACAAGCCAATGACAACATCAACGCCGAAGATTTTAACATCAACAGTAAAAAAGACATTGTCCTAAATGACATCAAAGACACCGACGGTAACAACATCAACTTCAGCAGTATTACCGGCGCCGTCTCACTCGCCAATGCATCCCTTAACACCGACTTTGTCATTGGCGGTAATAATAGAATAACCCACATCAACGGCGTTTACAAAAAAACCGCCAACGCCAACTGGAATGCCGATGTCGCCTCCACCAAAGGTTTTGTTAACGACGGCTATGTCATCGCCAAAATTGGCGCATCCAACAAAAAAGTAATGCTCGGCCTATCAAGCAACAACAGCAACAATTCTTACGACAGCCTAGATTACGCCCTATACGCCGACCCCGGCACCAACAAGACACTTATCGTCTATGAATCCAGCGAACGCATATACTGCACAGGCGTAACCTACGCCAAAGGCGACTACATGAAAGTCGTTCGCTCAGGCACCAGCATAAAGTATTACCACATCAAAGCCGCCGACGGCCCCCTTGCCAAAGGCACTTTACTTTACACCTCCAAAAAAACCTCAAATGCCAACACCCAATTGTTCTTAGACAGCGCCTTCCACGATGTCGGCGCCACATTGTCAGAAATGCAAATATTTAGCGGCAACTATTCAGCACTTTCCATCGATGTACACGCCCCCAAACCCATCACAAACGCCTGGCACACCAACAGCATACCCAACAACAACAGCACCAACGACAACGACAACAACGACAACAGCGACAACAACACCAAAAAAAGCAAAAACATAAGCAAAGGCGTCTTCACCCTCGGCGACCAAATCAAAGTAACCCTAACTCTAGATAAACGCATCACCCTCGCCAATGTCGGCAAGAACAAAGTCATCATTGCCGGCAAAGAATTCCTCTTAACAGGCGTCAACGGCAAAATCACCAACATCCTGGAGTTCGCTTACACCGTTCAAGTCAACGACAAAATTGATACCGCCTTTCACATTAACAACAAAAACAACGACATTGTCCTAATCGACATCAAAGACACAGACGGCAACAACATCAACCTTAGCAAGGTTCCCAACAGCATAGACATCATCCCCAACATACAAAACCTAAGCCTCAGCAAACAAGGATTGGCAACCATCAGCACCAATGTTAGCAGTTGGTACACCGATGACGCCGCCACCAACATTCAACGCATGACCGATGGCAACACCAGTGCAAGCGGTGCCCTAGATTATGCCACACACCCCATGTATGCCGACGGCAAACACATTTTGTTTGATTTTGGCGCAGCCAACTACAGCAACGGCAGTTTTAAACTCTACAACCGTGAAAGTTTCACCAACAGAATCAACGGCTCAGTCGTTGAATTCCTCAAAGACGGCGTCGTGGTACTCAGCCGCACCATCAGCAATGCCGGCAACATTGTCACCATCACCCCCGCAACCTATGTTATCTTCGACCAAGTCAAACTCACCTTTAGCGGCGATGCACAAAACTTCCGTGAAATTGAAATCTTTGGCAAAAACTCAAACCTATCCATCGATTCCGGCGCCCCAGAACCCCTAAAAAACAACGCTTGGCACATCAACAGAGATGTTGCCGACAGCAACGGCGAATTCAATGTTGGCGACGAAATCAAAGTAACCCTAACCCTAGACGAAGCCGTTACCCTCGCCAAAGTCGGCAGCAACAAAATTATTATCGCCAACAAAGCCTTCTTCCTCACAGGCACCAACGGCACAATCACCAACACATTAGAGTTCACCCACACCGTTACAATCAACGACCAAATCAACGCCAAAGATTTTGACATCGACAACAAAAACGACATCATTCTCATCGATGTCAAAGACACACACGGCAACAACATCAACTTCAGCAACATCACCCGCTCCATAGAACTCGCCAACATCCCCCTTGACACCAACTTTAACATTAACAACAGCAACGCCAACGACAACAACAATAGCAACAACATAATCCACACCGGCAACCTCTACGAAAAAACCGCCAACACCGGCTGGAACACCAACATCACCTCCGCCAAAGGCTTTACAGACAATGGCAGCGTTATCGTCAAAATAGGCAGCAACAACAAAGCCCTAATGGTTGGATTGTCTACCAACAACAACAGCGACAGCAACAACAATAATAACGACAACAACAACCCAACAACAAGTTTTGCCATCCACATCAACAACACCGGCAACATCAACGCCGTCTACGAAAACAACCAATGCGTCAAAGAATTCCCCACCGACCAATACCTCTACTCAGCAGGCGATTATCTAAAAATAGAACGAGACAACACAACCATAAACTACTACCTCATCAAAGCCAACGACCAAGCAACCAAAGGCACCTTACTCTACACCTCAAGCCAAATCTTAAGCGCCAACACCAAACTGTTCTCAAACAGCGCCTTACACGACATCGGCGCCCAAATATCCAACATCCAAATGTTTGACGACAACAAATCCTCACTCTCAATAAAAGCCAAAATGTCCACCTCAACAACCAACCCTCTAGGCGACAACGACACCTTCGACCAAACCTCTGGCAATTACCAACTTAACAACAACTCTAGAACAGGCACCTCCACCAATAACAACAACCCCAACAATCCCAATAACCCCAACAACCCCCAAAACACCCAAGAAGAACAAAACACCCAAACAGCACAAAAATGGTTCAAACCCACAATCAATCACCACTTCTTCCAAAACTTACCCTCCCCCCAAAACTTACCCTCCTCCCAAGCACCTCAAATCTTTATCATCACCGGCCTATCCAACGCAAATGTTGACCTAGCAATGCAACTCAAAACAAAACACGACATTGTCATCTACTACAACACCACCACCAACCAAATAGAATACCTCTACGGCCAAGAAAACGACATCGAAGTAACCCGCATAGAATACCACATCATCGCCAACGGCAAATCCATCAACACCCTAGTTGAAGACACCCTCAACAACACCTACACCGTCAACACCGACGACGACCCCGACGACGACATCGACACCCAAGCCATCGTCGCCCAACTACAACAAGCCATCACCACCAACAGAGCCAACACCAGACTCCACGCAAACTGGCTCACCAGACACAGTTTCGCAAAAAGAGGCCTACCCTTCACCCCAACCCCAACAACCCCCAACACCCAACCTAGCACCCAACCCAATACCCAACCCAACCCCCAATCCACCCAAAAAACATCCAAATACCAAAGCAACATCATCGTCCAAAACAGCAACGACCCCACCGTCATCGAAGCAGCCAACGCCTTATTCAACAAACACCCCACCACCAGCATCCTCGTCAAATTCGACCAAAACGGCAACCTCATCACCCTCAAAGGCGCCCCCTACACCCCCACAGGCGACACCCGCATTAACTTTGTCGACCACGGCACCAACCTAAGCCAAGAAGGCGCACAATCACTCGCAAACAAAGCCCAAACACTCCACCAAACCTACAGCAACAGCAACACCAACATCAAACGCATCGCCCTAGTAGGATGCAGCACCGACGGCGCCAACCAAGACCTCACCCGCAACTTCGCCAAGACCATTTATAACAACACCCCCGCACTAAAAAGTGCCGAAATAACCGGCAGACATGGAGATATACAAATCAACCCAGACGGCACCAAGACCATGGTTGTGGGGGGTGAAAAGATGATTTATCAGTGGAATGCTGATTTGGATATCGTTACCCAGCAAACTGAAGAGTCTAAGCGGGTGGCTGAGGTGTTGAGTGGGTTGAAACTGGGTGGTGCAAGTTCCAAAGGCGCATCTGATACTATTGATATAGACAGTATTCCGAATACATTAACCAGTAAAGAAGTCGATACAAGATTCCCTATTGGCTCGGGTATGTATAAAACTGCCTACGATATTGAAAATCAACCTGATTTATTAGTGCTACTATTGGAGCCAAGCTGCAGGGTCTACGATATTGAAGAAGAAGCAAGGATGTTAGAAAAATTAGACTCTCTTGGCGTGAAAACACCTAGGCGCTATAAACAAATCAAATTTGTAGATGAAGCCAATGATGGAACCAAGACTGAACGACACGGTTTGGTTGTGCAAAAAATTAAAGGTGCGCAAGATATGAAATTAACGCGCAAAAGATGGATTTTTGGGAATAAACTGCGAAAAGCACTCAAAAATAGCAACGACAAAACCTTAAAAGATATCGAACATTTGCAAAAAATATTTGCAAAAAACCCCACTCTTTCTGTGTCAGACTTTCAAGGGCTTGTTGCCGAAGATGGTCAATTTTATATTATAGATCCATTGAGTATCGATATGTCGCCTACAAACAGCGGGAACAATGCGACTCAGTCAGATTCTCTACAGACATTTGAACGACATATTCTACAGCACCATAAGCGCTTTACCGACAAAAAGCTCAAACACATTACCTATGTTGACAAACAACTTTGGAAGTCACCCGATAATACACTAAAACAACAGATGCTAAGCGATGCACAAGAAAATAAGAATAGAGTTATTGTTACTTATGACATTGCAACAGGTCGAAAAGAAGTTGTTCATCAACCAAGTAACAGTCAAAATTTGGCTTTTAATACCGTTGAAGTCATCGCCCGTGATAATAAAAACCAAAGTGCTAATCTAGAAAAAGAATGCCTTGATTTCGCCAGGAAACAAGGTTGGAAACAAAGCAATAACTCTATCTTTCGTGTAAACACTCTCAAGGGATACGAAGCCTTAAACCTTAAAAGCAACGGCAAAAATAAATACAACATTATTTTGTCAATTGGCGAAGATGAAATTACCAAGAATGCCGTTGAATCATTATATAAAAAACACCCTGAAAATAGTATTGTTGTGACACTTAACGAACAAGGTGAATTGGTTTTTCCAGGCGGCCAGGAGTTTATACCTGATTCGAGTGTACGAATCAATATTGTTGGGCATCCAGAAGAATTGGAAAAAGTTGGTGCTGAAAAATTAGCAAATTACACTGATGGAATAGCTCAACACTATGATATAGATTCAGTGGACAGTCACGCCTACTTAAATCGTGCTGCCCTAGTGGGTTGTAACAACGAAGATCTTAGCAAGCGTTACGCCGAACAACTTTATACACGAGAATACCTCAGAGGTGCCAGTGTTACAGGCAGATCAGGCGATATGCAAATTAATGCAGATGGCTCTAAAACAATGAGTAGTTCAGACCAAAAAATCATTCATAGTTGGGATTATGAAGATAACAAGACTGTTTGGGCAACAGAAAGCTCTGCGCATATTGGCGAAATTTTAGCAAGTTTAAAATTGGGATTGAGTGATACGCCTTCTACAGATATACCCGATTCATTGAATTATAACGATATAGGTAAGGAGGTTAGTAAGGGCTCCATGAAAACTGCTTATACTTTAAAAGACCACCCTGATCTGTTGTTCTTACAATTAGACGCCAAGGCATCAATAAAAGTCGACAACTTGGAAAACGAAGTTGCCTGGATTAATAAAATGCGAGAACTTGGTATTAAAACACCAAAATACTATAAAACCATTGTTATGACCGATCAAAATCAACAAAAGCACCAAGGGGTTTTAGTTGAACGCATTCCTGATTCGAAACTGGTTAGACCGAATTTTGCTACAACAATGAAAACTGAACGCACAACAAAAAGAACCTTGGATGACATTCAAAATTTGTTGGATAAGTTTGCACAAAATCCAGATTTGTATATTCCCGATTTTCAAATGCTAATGGGTGAAGATGGGCAACTTTATGTTTTTGACCCAGGATCTGCCAAACCGCCAATGGCTCTACCTGATAGTCCTGGCCATCAAGGCGTGAGAAGAATGAATGTAATTGGGCTTAAAGAGTTGAATAAAAAAGCAACAATTTTCCTTGAAAAATTCAATAAAAACAATAGAATGCATGCTATTTTTGTTGATGAAGCATCGCTAAAAAAAGATCCAAAACTTAAAGATAAATTAATAAATAAAGCAAAAAAACAACAAGATCTTACTATTATCAGCTACAACCTTAAAAGTGCGCTTGCTGGAACCACTGTATTGTATCAACCAGATAACCCCCAACCAATCGATAGAATCGAAGTGATGACTGATAAGGACATTCGTCCCCCTAGTCAGCTTGACATGTCTTTTTTAACACAAGATATGTCCAGTGTATCTAATGATATGATGTTTCGTTACAAACCCGTAAAAAGTTTCAGCAACTACCGAACCAATATTATCGTCCAACACGGCAATAGCGATACCGCAATTAAAGCTGCCCAAGACCTTGCTAACAAACACCCTGACAACAGCATCATTGTTCATTTTGATGCTAATAACAAATTAGTCACCGCAGATAATGAGCTTTATACCCCTAATGGCAATGTGCGACTTAGTTTTGTTGATCATGGGGAAAACTTTGTGACAGACGAAAGTGGCATGGATGAATTGGTTGATAAGGTCAAGCAAATTAATGACACTTACGGCAATGAAAATACTTATTTTGAACGCATTGCCTTGGTAGGTTGCGACACCAATAGCGTTAGAAAGGGCTTAACCAAAGACTTTGCCCGTGCTGTTTATAATAACATACCCACCCTAAGAAATGCGGACATTACTGGCAGAACAGGGGAGGTGCAAGTCAATGATGATGGCACCAAAACCATGAAAACAGGGGGTGCTAAAACGGTTTATAGTTGGCGTAATGGTGATATTGTTTCAGAAACTGAAGGTGCCAAAACCACTGCCGATAAACTTAAGAATCCGTTAAGTTTAACAATATTTGATTTTATTTCTGAACGAATATATGAATTAGAGTCGCCAACAGCGCCTGCCAGAACCCCTGCAGAGAGTGAATTTCATAGGATTCTTTTCGGGTGCAGGAACTATGTTGACGCTTTCGACTATAAGGATATGAGTGCACAAGAAAAAATATCTTTCTTTAAAGGGGTAAAAGAAAAATTGAGTAATTTTTCCAATACGGGCACCCCTCCACCTTCGATGCAGGCACATATAGCAACATTTGAAAGTTATGTTGAGGAGGTCATTTCTAGAAACGAGCATCGCATTGAAATGAATGAAAAGTTTCCAGTTAACATTACCAAAGGCAACAAAATACCCGATATAATTCATTATGTTTGGACGGGTGGCGTGATATCTGAGCGTTATTTAGATAACATTAAAGCCATCAAAAGGCAAAATGATAAATTAACCGTACGCCTCCATTACGACCCTGATTCTTTATTAATGAATGAACTTAAGAAAAGAATGCAGACCCATGTAAATAACAATTTAACTGTAGGTGGTAATCGTAGATACGAAGCAATTAAACTTACAAAAAGATTCTCAGATTATTGTGGAGACCATGACTTAAGCAGTGATATCATAAAAGGATTTATGGTTGATGTGTTAGGCGTTCCGATAGCAGAAGTTAATGAGATTGAAGAAAAATCCAACAAATATTGGGGTGACTTTCCTGGGGACAATCCAAATTTAGAATTGGCGCCTATATCATTCGACGACACAGAGTTGCCTGGAATGAAAGAAGCTTACCAATTTGAACTTAAAAATGGATCTATGGCAGGTGCATCTGATGTTGTTAGGTTTTCTGTGTTGCATACTGAGGGTGGTATGTATGCCGATGTTGGGCTGTTGTCTAATCGTTTTAATCAAGATAATTTTTTGTATGATTATATCCAAAAATTCCCTGAGGATGGCTTTACCTATCAACAAACAGTTGATTCACTTCATAGCTCCTACCCCTTAGCGATTAATAATAACTTTCTCGTTGCCGCACCTCATTCTGAATTTACAGGCACTTTGGTTCAGGATATCTCCGAAGCGTATAACAGAATAACTTCTAATGAAGTTGAGCAGGCAAGACGAGGCTATGGAAGCAACCAAGTCCTTGATCAATATAATACTAGCATTGTGCAGCTCAGTAAGTTTTACCTTGACCATGCAAATCGCCTTTCTCTGAAGCCACTTGAAAAACATATTCTTGACACTCAAGGCTCTTGGCAATCAAGTTGGAATACTAGAGGCATTGAATTTATTGTTTTTATAGCAGATACTGAGAAGTTGACACCTACCCAAAGAAGGGCTTTTGTTGATCATATAGAAAAAAATTTAGATGGCTATAACAATGATGCTTACAAGATTGTTGTTTTAGATTCTCATGCTGTTATTGATCCAATAAGAAGAGGGATTATTGAACATATGAATCCATTCTTTACCATACAAGGGGTGCCTTTAAAAGGCGATGGAATATCAATAGATTACCCTGCATTATTTGAAAGAAGCAGGCAGATCGTTGTTTTTGACGATAACAATAATTTTGAGCCTATGCTAACAGATTTTAACGATACAGTAGAGCGCAAGGAACCATCAAAATTTAATAAAGCAATAGAAGATGTTGTGAATGCCCGTTGTTTTCAAGTATTTTTATTTGATGATAGGGCGAATTTCAAGCGAACCATACAAGAGCTTGCGCCAGATATTTCTAGAAAAAATTATGTAGCGTTGGTTTACGATAAATCCAATCAAAGATACGATGTGCTAGATGATCATAATTTTGAGTTCAAAGATGGTGATCGCTTAAAGGTAAATTTCATTGGAGAATTAAATGATTTAGATGATCTTGCCGAAATACAAGGAAAAATATCCTCTGCTGAAAATGCACTTCCACAAATTGATATTAAAAAACATGCAACAGAAACAAGGGTAGTTTTAAGCAAAGACATGAGACCCGATCAAAGTTTATTCAAAATACAAAAAACTTTTTCAGAGGGACCCGATTTTTACACCAATAAAGGCACTGTAGCCATACACGCACAAAATAATGAAGACAAATCTAATGTCACGATACTTGTAAACAATGAGGTTGGACGCATTGCTATACAAGGCAATGAAACATTAACATGGCCAACACTTGAAGAATCCCAAAGAACTTCTTTACAAGGAATAGAAAATGGCGCAGATAAGTCTGACAACGATTCGTTAAATAAATACCATAATATTGTTATTCAATCTTCCGATTCTTGGAGTTTAGCTTCTTATCATTTGGCTTCCGACTCCCATCTTAAAGGTGATACAAGTATCGTTCAAGTTTCAGAGAATGGGTTTAGAACTATATATGGAACACCACTTTCTTTAATTACAGGAGATGTTAGGGTTGGCTTTACATTTGATGATAGTGTTGATATTGTAAACAATATAAGTAGTATTAGCAAAACACTTGGCCCTAATGTAAAAATTAAAGATATACGCCTCATTAATAGAATGAAAATAGATGAATTGAGGAAGGCTAAGACTCAAATGCTCTATGTGGAAGAAGTTTCGCGGGTGGCGAATAGATACAAAGACGCTCAAGTGAACATGCAGCGAAATATGAAAACTGACAATTATTTGCTTCGTAACTATTCATTCGATTTGCCTTATGCGCCTAAATTTCCACGCATTCCTGAAAGAAATATTATTTTTAAAATATCCAATGACAGTAGTGTTGACAAATACGCCAATGTAATGACAATGATGAACCCAAATGACAGCTATATTGCTATACTTAATCCCGCAACAAATGAGGTAAGAGTATATGATTCATATGGCAATATAGTTACTGATGCTAATATACAAGGAGGATATGAAGTCCATGTGCTGGGTCGGGTCTCTGACTTGAAAAGAGTGGGTAGTGAAGGCGTATCTAATCATATTATAAATTTGCAAAAAAGCATTAAGGTAAGGCCAGAGAGAGAAGTTACTATTAGATTAACTCCTTGCAGTACAAAAGATTCAGCAGCAGGCGACTTGTCATTTATTCCAGAAAACTATACACGCAATATAGCTCGGAAGTTATCACGATATAATCAAAATATAAGAGTGGCAAACATGAATACGAATCTTGTGCTTTATACCAATAGGGAGGGTGTAGCAACTGCAATTCCTAATGAAGTCCACCTAGCCGAAACCACCCCCCACCAAGACACCCCTATTCACAACTGGGCCGACTTAAGCCAAGAACAAATCAACAAACTAACCACAGAAGCCCAAAAACCCCAACCCAGCCTAGCCAACCACGACCACCAAGTCCTCATTCAAACCGAAGCCGATGGCAATGTTAGAGACAGCACCTTTAGACTTGCCTCTAAACACCCCGCACAAACCACCATCGTGCAAATGCAAAAAGACGGCACTCATCAAGTGGTTTACGGCCTTGATCTTGAGGATATTACTGGCAAAGTCAAAATGGTGGCTGTGGGTTATGGCAGAGAGAAGGACGGCACACAAACCATGGGCGGCAGAACTGCTGATGAATTAAGTGCAAATATTACCGAACTCAATCGAGCCTTGGCAGGCAATGCAGACATACAACGCATTAGCATCGTTGGCTGTAATATGGAATCAGACAATCCTACTGACAATAACGACAGTCAATATGGCAGAAGAATGGTCGAAAAACTCAGTCAATCAAACATCAAAGCTCCTGTTGCAGTTAGAAGCAGTTATGTTGCTGTTGATGAAAACGGCAGAAAACTAACTTCAAACACAGGTGCAGGCAATTGGATGCACAAAGACAGTGCTGCCAAAACCGTTTACAGTCTTGGCGCAACTGGCGCTGTGGTTAGCAGAGTGTATAACGACGAAGGCACTTTGATTAAATACAATGGTAGACGCTTAAACGAAGACTTGGATAATGACAAAAGCGCACAAGGTACAGAAAATCAAGAAACAAGCGACAAGCACGCTCAAGGACAAGGGCAAGGGCAAGGACAATCAGAATCGGAAACAGAAACAACCAAACAAAAACTAGACGATATCGACAAACGCCAAACTGATTTTGCCAATTCCGTTAACCAAAACAAACTCAGAAGATTACCCAATGGCAACGCCCCTGCCAATAACGACAATGAAAACACCAAAACAGGCGGTATGTCCGCCCCCGCTCTCAATGTGCAAATCGATATCGGCGGTGGCGACCACGCCTCTCTCTTCGGTGGCTCTACCAATGTAGATGTCAAAGTCGGCAACGGCGCACACCACACACTGATGTACGGCAGCAACAATGTTTTAGTCAGCATCGGCGATATAGGCGACAGCAGTCGTTTTGTTGAAATAGGGGGCTATCGTGCATTAGAAGGTGTGCAAATCTTAATAGGCACTAAAAATGTCGTGGTCAACCACGGCGTTAGAAACGACCTAATCATTGCCACCGACCCTTCTTTCCCCATGATTCCATTTGTCAATCCTTTTGACGGCTCTGCCAATATCTTAGGCTCTTTACAAGGTATGGCAGACATAAGCAACTCTGGACAAAACGCCTTATGGAGTTGGAAGAAAACCAAGAAGTTTGCCACCAGCATGAGTTCCTTAGACAGAACCAGCGACACCAACTATGAGAAAATCTTAATCAGTGGCGGTCAAAACGCAGTCTCTGACCGAGGGTTAAAATACGACATAGAAATGGCACTCAACAAACAAGCCAATAACTTTATGCAGCGTGAAAGCAAACGCCAACAAGCAAAGCAAAACTTCAAAGAACACATCAGCAACTTTAGTTTAAACCTCACAATCGGCGGACAAGGCTCCGACATCCTCATTGGCAACGGCAATTTTAGTTTTATGTTCGGCGATACCTTCTCCTCTGTTTTAGACACCACCGTCGCCTCCTTGTTCGGCATCATGCAACAAGGCTACACCTTAGACGGCCAACCCAAAACCACCTTTACTTACACCCCCAGCAATGTCAAAACCAAACTGATTAACGGCATTCTCAACGGAATGGCATCCCAAGCAAAAGACATCACCTTCGGCGACATACTGGGTTACAAATACACCAACTTCGGTCACATCTACAAAGCCGTAGCCAACACCCCCGATTTATCCCTATCAAATTTATTAAAAGAACTCCTAGGCACCGTATCCGACACCTTTAGCAACTCCATTACCGCCTTATCTGAACCAGAACGCATTGTTAAGGCATTAGTCGCTGGAGGAGAATCGTTCAAAGACATGGGTGAAAACACTTTAGATGCATTAGGCATTAAAGACAAAGATAAGGACGATGATGATGACAATAACGACGACGATAATAACAATGATAACGATGAAAACAACAAAGATGAAAACAACAACACAAACACAGGAGACAACGACAGCGAATCCAAAAAGAACAAAAGCAACAAAGCCTTCGGCTTTAGCGGTCTCAAACTCCCCTCATTGTTTAATATGTTCACACCCAATCTAATCAAAACCCTAAGCAGTTTACCAGAACTGGCAGAAACCCTATCCAGCAGCATCTCCACAGACTCTGCCAACATAAAAGACAAAGCACTTGAGCTTTTCTCCGACATTGGCTTTATGTCCAATGACGGCGATTTGTTCTTCAACATAGGTGCCCAAAACTTCGCATGGGGTGGCGACGGCAAAGACCTATTTGCACTCATGGGCACCAACAACAATGTCTGGGGTGGCAAAGGCGATGATGTCGCCTATGTCATTGGCGAAGGCAACACCATCAGCGGCAACCAAGGCGATGACAGCGCCGTGTATGTCGGACAAAACCACATGTTTATTGGTGGCGAAGGCGATGACATTGGCGTTGCCTCAGGTCGCTACAACACTTTGTTTGGCGGTACCGGCAGAGACCAACTTTGGGCATTTGGAGAGGGCGCCTATATCACCGGCAACGAAGGCGATGACTATCTAGTGTCCACTGGCAATTATGGCAAAATTCACGGTCACACTGGCGATGACATCGGCATTTTAATCGGTGCTCACAATGTCATGGACTTAGGCAAAGGTAATGACCACGGCAAAGTATTTGGCAACAAAAACATCGTTTATCTACGCGATGGCAACGACGAACTAGAAGTCGCCAGCCATCAGTCTTCTATTATGGCAAACGCCGGCGATGATTCTTTATATATGCACAAAAACTCAAGCGACAACAAGATTGACGCAGGATCAGGTGATGACTTATTGTATTTAGGCGGCACAGAAAACAAAGTTACTGGTGGCACAGGCGCCGATATATTCATCGTTGGCAACGACAACATCTTTAGCACAATCATCACCGATAAAGACGATTACATCGCTTTTGATTTAGACAGTTATCAAGACACCATGTATTACAAAAGCAACAACAACCTTTTGATTAAACACCGATCGTTAATAAAACCCAACAAAGCCGACAGCGATTACCAAAGCGACAACACCGGCGTTGACATCGCCAAACAATACCGCAACCAAGAAGGCAGCGTGTTAATTGAAGACTATTTTGCCAATAGCAACAGCAATGAAAGCGCAAAAATCTGCATCAGCATTGACACCAACAACGACCGCTATCACTATTTAGACAAGGCACAAATCAGTAAGTTAGTTGAATACATGTCATCCTTTGATTCCTTTGCTGATACCGAAGGTGTGGCTAACTATAAAAGAGAGGTTAATCAATTGTGGTCTGGTGCGAAGGTTGGCTATAATATGCCTGAAGTTATGAAGAGTTTGGCTTGATGAAACAAAAGAAAAAAAAGAAAAAGAAAAAAAGAAAAAGAAAAAAAGGAAAGAGGAAAACAAGAGTAACTCTACACTAGGAACTATATTTATGACACACAACCCTTCTTACAAAAAAAATATAAGTTATTATAGAAACACAAGTTATTATCAAAAACCCACTTTTAACCCACTCAGTCGTTTCTTAAACCCAACCTTAATTCAAAGTCATTCCTTATCACCAAACAACAACACTTCACCTACTAACCACTCACCCACAAACCCAAGGCTCCCATGGGCTCCGTAGTAAACATATTCAGATCCGTTGTCGACAGCATTGTATACTTTGTAACCGGCAGTTATGTTGGAGATGATGGCGATAACACACTAACTGCGCTTGGCTTTGCCGTATGGGGGGATGGTGTTTATATGCATGGGGGGAATGACACGGTCTATGCTGCCAGTTTAAAGCTTGATGTTTATGACACTTGGGGAGACTTGAGTATTTATGGTGCTGCTGGCCTTATGAATATCAATAAAAGCGATTGGGGCAATATGTCTGTGACGGGTCTTTCTGGAGCAATGACTTTGCGACATACGGGTCGATCGGGCAATATTAATTTTGATGGTGCAGCGGCAAGTAACGATGTGTATCGTCATGGCAATACAGGTAATATTTCATTTTTAGGTATTGGTATTTCAAATAGGGTGATCAACGATGTCAAGTATGGCAATATTGATTTCACAGGTGCCGGTATGTCGAATGTGGTGGAACGACGAGGTGGAGAGCGTGGCACTATTAATTTCAAAGGTGCTGGTGCGTTAAACAAAGTTACCAACACTGCCAACCAAGGCAATATCTATTTCAGTGGCATAGGTGCTTACAACAAAGTAGAACGACGAGGCATTTCAGGCAACATTGTTTTCACAGGTGCAGGCTTTTACAACAAAGTGACCAATATCACGCACCAAGGCAACATTAACTTTAGAGGCATTGGTGGATACAACAAAGTAGAACGACGAGGCGGATACAAAGGCAATGTCTTCTTCAAAGGTGTGGGCATAGGTAATCATGTTATCAATACAGCCGAATATGGCAACACCGACTTTATTGGCGGTGGCGGTGCCAATGTTGTCAAACATTCTGCCAATGGCAACCTTTCGTTTAAAGGCATTGGCGTTATCAACAAAGTTGATCACACAGGGGATTATGGCAATATGACCTTTATAGGCGGTGGCGGTGGTAACTTTATTACCCGTTCTGGTATAAAAGGCAATGGAGATTTAACCATCTTAGGTGGTGGCAATATCGTTACTTGGTCAACAGATGGCAAATTAAAAGCAAAACTCGGCGGCTTCCGTTTAAACAAAATAGACAGATACGGTCGTGGCGATACAAATTTAATACTTATCTCTCTAGGCAATATCGTCAATGTAGATGTTAGCAAAGGTGATTTAAGTTTGACAGGTATTGGCATAGCCAATATTGTTACCTACAAAGGACACGGCACCTTAAGTGCTGAATTATTCGGTGGTGCCAATATCATCACCAGAGAGGGCACTGGAGATTCCATACTCCATCTTTTGGCTGGTGCCAATGTCTTCACTGATTTTTCTACAGGCGACATTAGCGGCTCTTTACTCGGCGGTTTGAATGTGGTTACCAAAGACGGCAATGGCGACATTAACATATCTATGTATGGCGGTGGCAATGTCCTCACCCACATCGGCGATGGCGATATTCAAACCAGAATGCTTGGCGGCGCCAATGTTATTACCAAATCAGGTAATGGCGATATAATAGCCCTGTTGTTCGGTCTTGCCAATGTCGTTACCCACATCGGCAATGGCAATGTTTATTTACTTATGCTAGGCATAGGCAACATTGCCACCAAAGTCGGCGATGGCGATGTTATTGTCGGTATGTTTGGCACTGGCAATGTCCTCACCCATGTCGGCAACGGCATGACTGCTGCATTAATGATATCCACAGGCGCTAACTTTTTCACCAAAGTTGGCAACGGTGCTACATTGGCAGTTATGTTTTCATTAGGGGGTAATATTTTTACCCACATTGGCGACGGCCCAAGTGCTGTATTGATGATAGGGGGGCAAGCCAATATCTTCACTAAAATTGGCAACGGCGCCTCAGTCGCAATCATGCTTGCAGGCACTGCCAATGTTTTCACCCATATTGGCAACGGCTTTAGTGCCGCTTTAATGATAGGCGGATGTACCAATGTCTTTACCAAAGTTGGCAATGGCACCACCTTAGCAACCATGATTGGAGGGGGTAATATTTTTACCCATATCGGCAATGGATTCTCAGTTGCATTTGCCGTTGGTGAAGCCAATATTGTTACCAAGATTGGTGCAGGCAATCTAATAACAGCCGCCATCGGCCAAGCCAATATTGTGACCCATATTAATTTAGCAGGCAGCAGCGATGGCAACACCGTTAGCCTAGTAATAGGCCAAGCAAACATCGTTACCCGAATCTCTTCATTGGCAGACTTCAGCGTTACCGTGTCCCCACTTGACGCTATCGTTTCAGACCCCGTTTTAGAAAGACATCGTCTGTTCCCAAGAGGAGACATCTTTTCTGCCCCACAAAAATTCTTAGAATCAGGCTTTGACGCACTCAAAGCCACTGGCGCTGCATTACTCGGTAGCAACAACGAAGGCAGTATGGTCACATTTGCTGTAGGCCGAGCCAATATCATTACCCATGTCGGTAATGGCGCTATGCTAGGTGTTGGCATTGGCGATGCTAATGTCATCAGCAAAGTCGGTCTCGGTCAAACCATACAAGCTGGCATCGGTCGACTTAATATACTCACCTCAGTTGGCGACAACGACAGTTTGCAAATTGGTATTGGCGAAGGCAATTTGATAACCAAAGTCGGCTCTGGCCACAGTGCAATGGTTGCCATCGGCAAAGCCAACATTACCACCAAAGTCGGCGACGGCTTCCATGTCGGGCTCTCTATCGGTAAATTCAATGTCAACACCCTTGTTGGCGATGGCATCGCCGTCAACGCTTTGATTGGTAAATACAACCTCAACACCCGCGTCGGACACGGCGTTAATGTCGCTGTTATGAAAGGCGATTACAACATCAATGTACGCTATGGCGATGGTATGAATGTCGCCTTAGCCGCAGGCAAAGGCAACATCACTGTCAAAATCGGCGACGGCGATTTCTACGGCGCTATGATTGAAATACGCACCAACAAACAAAGCGTTACCGCCAAAATGAAAGCCCTAATGCAAGGCATGCTGTCTAACTTAAAAGAAACCGCCAAAAGTGTCTTGGTCAGCCAAACCATCGGCACAGTCATCAACGGCGATGAAGCAGACACAACCAAACTCCGTGGCACCAGCCACTCCACCCCCAAAACAAAAACCGAGTACACCCAAAATGTAAACTCTGCCAACAAAGACATTGACCAATCACAATACCAAGACACAGACGCCAACGAAGATTCAGATATAGACACCCAATCAAGCAAAGACAAGCAAACCGTCAACACTTTAAAATCCGATACACGAGTCAACGAAGAAGACGCCAATCATGACGCACAAACAGTAACAGCCTTTTTAAACAATAACAACAATAGTTTAATACCAACTCAAACTCAAACTCAAACTCAAAGCCAAAGACAAGGACAAGGTCAAAACCAAAGTCAAACACATTCCACCGGACTCGACGAACTAAACCAAAGTGGACAAAGCGATTACCACAACAGTTATACACAATTCGGCAACACCGACAAAATAACAAACGGTGCTAATCAAGACATTGAAAACAGCAAAGGTGGCATTGACAAAAGCAAAAGCAAAACACAACAAGAGCTCAACAATGTCAAACAACGCAACCAAAAGAATCAATTACACCAACAAAAGGAACAACAAGGCGCCAGTCAACGCTTGGGCGATGCCCATCTAAAAAATCAAGAAATCGGCAGCAAAGCCATCAAGCAAAAAGGACCTGCCTTAGTTGCCATGAAAGTCTATCCAACAAGCCAACACCCAGCCACCAAAAGTGTTTTTGAAATAGGCGACAAAGTCATGATTGCCTTAACCATGGACAGAGCCATGAAATACCAAGAAGGCAAAGCAAAATACGCTGCCGACTCCAAGGTCATCATCAACGGCTTGATCTTCTCCCTTTGTGCCAACAAAGGGTTTGCCGACCCCTCTACCAATCCAGATGAAATCACAGTAAAAAACACACAATTAATCTTTGAACACACCGTCCAAATCAACGATGCCTTTACCCAAGGCAAAAGTTTTGCCATTCAATCCTTCTCCGATCTCATCATCAGTGGCATCTCTGACAACGACGGCTATCCGCCTACTTTTACCAACATCATTTACCCCATCTCACTCAACAACACCATTGTCACTAAATTTGACCAACGCAACTTAAGTGTATCTGGCAATACATTCCAAGGTTATACCATTAGCAAAGAATCAAGCGATGCCTCTTGGAATACCGATGCCTTTTCTCAAGAAAGTTTTGTCGGCGATGGCTATGCCATTTTTACCCTAAACGCCACCTCTGCCAGAAAAGGCTTGATGCTCGGCCTGTCCACCGACAACCCAGATGGCAGTTACAAAACCATTGAACACGCCGTTTTTATTCACAACAACAAAATAAAAGATGTCCGCAACAACAACACCAAATACACCGATTTAAATTATCGCTACCAAGCAGGTGACCAAATTAAGATTGAACGCCACGGCACCACCATTCGCTATTACCACCTCGACCACAACGGCAACACCCTCCGCATACTCGCCACCCAAACCGGCATATCCGCCACCTCAGCACTACACATTGACACCTCCATCAAAGACAAAAACCTTACCCTTACCCATGTAAAGCTAGTCAAGGGACTAAGCAACATAAGCCCATACACCATAGATGTACACGCACCAAAACCCATTGCCGATGCTTGGCACATAAAAGGCGAAACCAGCCACACAAACAACACAGGCAACACAAACAACATCCTAACCATTGGCGACAAAATCAAAGTAACCCTCACCTTAAATGAAGCCGTTACCTTAGCCAAAGTTGGCAGCAACAAAATTATGATTGCTGGCAAAGCCTTCTTATTAACCGGTGAAAACAACACCAGCACCAACACCCTAGAATTTGTCTATACCATTCAAGCAAACGACACAATAGGCACCAAAGACTTTAATATCGATAACCAATACGACATCACCCTAACTGATGTTAAAGACACAGACGGCAACAACATCGACTTCAGCAGTATTACCAGCCCCATACAATTCTCCAAAACATCACTTGACACCAATTTTGATATCGGCGGTGGCAACAGAATAACCCGCACCAACGACACTTATGAAAAAACCTCTGGCGCTGGCTGGAATGCCGATGTTACCTCTGCCAAAGGCTTTGTTAACGACGGCTATGTCATCGCCAAAATTGGTGCCCTTGGCAAAAGCATGATGCTTGGACTCTCCAGTGACGACACCGACAATTCTTACGGCAGCATAGATTATGCTTTGTATGCAGATGGCGGCATCGGCAGTAAGTTTGTCATCTATGAAAATGGCGATCGTAAAAAAGACACCGGTGTTGCTTATGCCATTGGCGACTATATGAAAGTCGTTCGTTCAGGCACCAGCATAAAGTATTACCACATCAAAGCCGCCGACGGCCCCCTTGCCAAAGGCACTTTACTTTACACCTCCAAAAAAACCTCAAATGTCAACACCCAATTGTTCTTAGACAGCGCCTTTCTCAGCGTAGGTGCCAAATTATCAGCAATGCAAATATTCAGCAACAATCATCTGCCATTCTCAGTAGATGTCTACGCACCCAAACCCATCAGCACCAACGCATGGCAAATAGACACCACAACCGCCGATAACAACGGCGTCTTCACCCTCGGTGATAAAATCAAATTAACCCTCACCATAGACGAAGCCGTAACCTTAGCCAAGGTTGGCAGCAACAAAATTATGATTGCTGGCAAAGCCTTCTTATTAACCGGTGAAAATGGCACCGTTACCAACACACTGGTATTCACTTACACCGTTCAAATCAACGACAAAATTGACGCCCAGTACTTTAACATCAGCAACAAAAATGACATTATTCTCAACAATGTCACAGACAGCGACGGCAACAACATTAATTTTGACAGCATCACCTACACCACCCCCGTCAAACTGTCTAACACCTCACTTGACAACAACCTAACCATAAGCAGTGATAAACGCATCACCTTAACCAATGGCGTTTATGAAAAAACCACCAATGCCGGCTGGAACAGCGATGTAACCTCCACCAAAGGCTTTGTTAACGACGGCTATGTCATCGCCAAAATTGGTGCCCTTGGCAAAAGCATGATGCTTGGACTCTCCAGTGACGACACCGACAATTCTTACGGCAGCATAGATTATGCTTTGTATGCAGATGGCGGTATCGGCAGTAAGTTTGTCATCTATGAAAATGGCGATCGTAAAAAAGACACCGGTGTTGCTTATGCCATTGGCGACTATATGAAAGTCGTTCGTTCAGGCACCACCATAAGGTATTACCACATCAAAGCCGCTGACGGCCTCCTTGCCAAAGGCACTTTACTTTACACTTCCAGCAAAACCTCAAATGCCAACACCCAATTGTTCTTAGACAGTGCCTTTCACAGCATAGGTGCTAAGTTATCAGAGATGCAAATATTAAGTGGCAACAAACCCACTCTTTCCGTCGATGTTTACGCACCAAAACCCACTACCAACGCTTGGCACATAGACTGCGAACCCGCCAACAGCAAAGGCATCTTTACCATTGGCGATACCATCAAAGCAACACTCACTTTAGACAAACGCGTTACCCTTGCCAATGTCGGTCGCAATAAAATCGTGGTTGCCGGCAAAGAATTCCTTTTAACAGGTACCAACGGCACCGTTACCAATACCTTAGATTTTACCTACACCATTCAAGCCAACGACAAACTGATTGCCACCAGTATGCGTTACGATGTTCTTTTAACAGGCGTGGTAGATGACAAAGGCAATTCAGTGGATATGAGCAATGCCACCAGCCCTGTTGGACTGAGCAACAAATTGATTGACACCGACCTTGTTATTAACACCAAACCTCTTATTGCCAGTTTTCATTCATTTGTTTTGCCTAACTTGAGCACCATAACACACACTGATGGCGTGTATGAAAAAATCCTTGCAAGCAATTGGAACACCAATATCACTTCCGCCAAAGGCTTTACCAATGATGGCTATGCCATCGCCAAGATTGGCTCCCTTGGCAAACACATGAGAGTAGGGCTCTCAAGTGTCAATACCAACAACAGCACCCATAATATGGATTATGCTTTGTATGTGTCCGACAATACCTTTTTAATCTATGAAAAAGGTCATTACAAAAAAGACACACAAGTGAGTTATGCCGTTGGCGACTATATAAAAATCGCCAGATCAGGCAGCACCATCAAGTACTACCACATTAAGGCAGCTGACGGCGCACTTGCCAAAGGCACCTTACTCTACACTTCAAACAACACCTCAAATGCCAACACCCAATTGTTTTTAGACAGTTCTCTTTATGGTGCAGGTGCCAAATTATCAAACATGCAAATATTTAGTGGCAGTCATGTGGCATTTTCAGTGGATGTTTACGCCCCCAAACCCACCAAGGACGCTTGGCACATCAGTGGTACTGTTAACGACCAAGGTGCTTTTGCCCTTGGCAATGAAATTAAAATAACCCTAAACATCGATGAAGCCGTTACCTTAGCCAAAGTTGGCAGTAACAAAATCATTATTGCTGGCAAAGAATTCCTCTTAACCGGCACCAATGGCACCGTTACCAAAACCTTAGAGTTTGCTTACACCGTTCAACTTAACGACAAAATCAACAGCGCCTTTTTAATTGACAACAAAGACGACATTGTCTTAACCGACATCAAAGACACAGACGGCAACAGCATCGACTTTGGCAACCTCTCTAACGGCATAGACATCACCCCCAACAGCCAAAACCTTGCCCTTAACAACAAAGGACTGGCAACAATCACCACCAACATCACCCGCTGGTATGCCAACAACACCAACAGCAACATTCAACGCATGACCGATGGCAACACCCGTGCAAACGGTGCACTAGATTATGCCACACATCCAAAAAATGCCGATGGCAAACACATCTTATTTGATTTTAAAGGGGTTAATTACAACAACGGCAGTTTTAAGTTGTATAACCGCAAAATCCTAACCAGTAGAATCAACGGCTCAGTCGTTGAGTTCCTCAAAGACGGCGTCGTGGTTTCCATCCGCACCATCAGCGATGCTGGCAATGTTATTGAAATCACCCCCAGCAGCGACATTGTCTTTGATCAAGTCAAACTCACCTTTAATGGCGATTTACAAAACTTCCGTGAAGTTGAAATCTTTGGCAAAAACGCCAGCCTATCAATAGACGCTGGCGCCCCAGAGCCCCTAAAACATAACGCTTGGCGTATCAATAGAGACATTGCCGATAGCGGTGGCGCCTTTACCGTTGGCAATGAAATCAAAGTAACCTTACGCTTAGACGAAGCCGTTACCCTCGCCAAAGTTGACAGCAACAAAATCACCATCGCCAACAAAGACTTCTTTTTAACAGGCACCAACGGCGATACCACCAAGACCCTAACATTCACTTACACCGTACAAGCCAATGACAACATCAACGCCGAAGATTTTAACATCAACAGTAAAAAAGACATTGTCCTAAATGACATCAAAGACACCGACGGTAACAACATCAACTTCAGCAGTATTACCGGCGCCGTCTCACTCGCCAATGCATCCCTTAACACCGACTTTGTCATTGGCGGTAATAATAGAATAACCCACATCAACGGCGTTTACAAAAAAACCGCCAACGCCAACTGGAATGCCGATGTCGCCTCCACCAAAGGTTTTGTTAACGACGGCTATGTCATCGCCAAAATTGGCGCATCCAACAAAAAAGTAATGCTCGGCCTATCAAGCAACAACAGCAACAATTCTTACGACAGCCTAGATTACGCCCTATACGCCGACCCCGGCACCAACAAGACACTTATTGTCTATGAATCCAGCGAACGCATATACTGCACAGGCGTAACCTACGCCAAAGGCGACTACATGAAAGTCGTTCGCTCAGGCACCAGCATAAAGTATTACCACATCAAAGCCGCCGACGGCCCCCTTGCCAAAGGCACTTTACTTTACACCTCCAAAAAAACCTCAAATGCCAACACCCAATTGTTCTTAGACAGCGCCTTCCACGATGTCGGCGCCACATTGTCAGAAATGCAAATATTTAGCGGCAACTATTCAGCACTCTCCATCGATGTACACGCCCCCAAACCCATCACAAACGCCTGGCACACCAACAGCATACCCAACAACAACAACAACAGCACCAACGACAACGACAACAGCGACAACAGCGACAACAACACCAAAAAAAGCAAAAACATAAGCAAAGGCGTCTTCACCCTCGGCGACCAAATCAAAGTAACCCTAACTCTAGATAAACGCATCACCCTCGCCAATGTCGGCAAGAACAAAGTCATCATTGCCGGCAAAGAATTCCTCTTAACAGGCGTCAACGGCAAAATCACCAACATCCTAGAGTTCGCTTACACCGTTCAAGTCAACGACAAAATTGATACCGCCTTTCACATTAACAACAAAAACAACGACATTGTCCTAATCGACATCAAAGACACAGACGGCAACAACATCAACCTTAACAAAGTTCCCAACAGCATCGACATCATCCCCAACATACAAAACCTAAGCCTCAGCAAACAAGGATTGGCAACCATCAGCACCAATGTTAGCAGTTGGTACACCGATGACGCCGCCACCAACATTCAACGCATGACCGATGGCAACACCAGTGCAAGCGGTGCCCTAGATTATGCCACACACCCCATGTATGCCGACGGCAAACACATTTTGTTTGATTTTGGCGCAGCCAACTACAGCAACGGCAGTTTTAAACTCTACAACCGCGAAAGTTTCACCAACAGAATCAACGGCTCAGTCGTTGAATTCCTCAAAGACGGCGTCGTGGTACTCAGCCGCACCATCAGCAATGCCGGCAACATTGTCACCATCACCCCCGCAACCTATGTTATCTTCGACCAAGTCAAACTCACCTTTAGCGGCGATGCACAAAACTTCCGTGAAATTGAAATCTTTGGCAAAAACTCAAACCTATCCATCGATTCCGGCGCCCCAGAACCCCTAAAAAACAACGCTTGGCACATCAACAGAGATGTTGCCGACAGCAACGGCGAATTCAATGTTGGCGATGAAATCAAAGTAACCCTAACCCTAGACGAAGCCGTTACCCTCGCCAAAGTTGGCAGCAACAAAATTATTATCGCCAACAAAGCCTTCTTCCTCACAGGCGCCAACGGCACAATCACCGACACATTAGAGTTCACCCACACCGTTACAATCAACGACCAAATCAACGCCAAAGATTTTGACATCGACAACAAAAACGACATCATTCTCATCAATGTCAAAGACACACACGGCAACAACATCAACTTCAGCAACATCACCCGCTCCATAGAACTCGCCAACATCCCCCTTGACACCAACTTTAACATTAACAACAGCAACACCAGCACCAACGACAACACCAATAACAATAACAATAGCAACAACATAATCCACACCGGCAACCTCTACGAAAAAACCGCCAACACCGGCTGGAACACCAACATCACCTCCGCCAAAGGCTTTACAGACAATGGCAGCGTTATCGTCAAAATAGGCAGCAACAACAAAGCCCTAATGGTTGGATTGTCTACCAACAACAACAGCGACAGCAACAACAATAATAACGACAACAACAACCCAACAACAAGTTTTGCCATCCACATCAACAACACCGGCAACATCAACGCCGTCTACGAAAACAACCAATGCGTCAAAGAATTCCCCACCGACCAATACCTCTACTCAGCAGGCGATTATCTAAAAATAGAACGAGACAACACAACCATAAACTACTACCTCATCAAAGCCAACGACCAAGCAACCAAAGGCACCTTACTCTACACCTCAAGCCAAATCTTAAGCGCCAACACCAAACTGTTCTCAAACAGCGCCTTACACGACATCGGCGCCCAAATATCCAACATCCAAATGTTTGACGACAACAAATCCTCACTCTCAATAAAAGCCAAAATGTCCACCTCAACAACCAACCCTCTAGGCGACAACGACACCTTCGACCAAACCTCTGGCAATTACCAACTTAACAACAACTCTAGAACAGGCACCTCCACCAATAACAACAACCCCAACAATCCCAATAACCCCAACAACCCCCAAAACACCCAAGAAGAACAAAACACCCAAACAGCACAAAAATGGTTCAAACCCACAATCAATCACCACTTCTTCCAAAACTTACCCTCCTCCCAAAACTTACCCTCCTCCCAAGCACCTCAAATCTTTATCATCACCGGCCTATCCAACGCAAATGTTGACCTAGCAATGCAACTCAAAACAAAACACGACATTGTCATCTACTACAACACCACCACCAACCAAATAGAATACCTCTACGGCCAAGAAAACGACATCGAAGTAACCCGCATAGAATACCACATCATCGCCAACGGCAAATCCATCAACACCCTAGTTGAAGACACCCTCAACAACACCTACACCGTCAACACCGACGACGACCCCGACGACGACATCGACACCCAAGCCATCGTCGCCCAACTACAACAAGCCATCACCACCAACAGAGCCAACACCAGACTCCACGCAAACTGGCTCACCAGACACAGTTTCGCAAAAAGAGGCCTACCCTTCACCCCAACCCCAACAACCCCCAGCACCCAACCCAATACCCAACCCAACCCCCAATCCACCCAAAAAACATCCAAATACCAAAGCAACATCATCGTCCAAAACAGCAACGACCCCACCGTCATCGAAGCAGCCAACGCCTTATTCAACAAACACCCCACCACCAGCATCCTCGTCAAATTCGACCAAAACGGCAACCTCATCACCCTCAAAGGCGCCCCCTACACCCCCACAGGCGACACCCGCATTAACTTTGTCGACCACGGCACCAACCTAAGCCAAGAAGGCGCACAATCACTCGCAAACAAAGCCCAAACACTCCACCAAACCTACAGCAACAGCAACACCAACATCAAACGCATCGCCCTAGTAGGATGCAGCACCGACGGCGCCAACCAAGACCTCACCCGCAACTTCGCCAAGACCATTTATAACAACACCCCCGCACTAAAAAGTGCCGAAATAACCGGCAGACATGGAGATATACAAATCAACCCAGACGGCACCAAGACCATGGTTGTGGGGGGTGAAAAGATGATTTATCAGTGGAATGCTGATTTGGATATCGTTACCCAGCAAACTGAAGAGTCTAAGCGAGTGGCTGAGGTGTTGGATGGGTTGAAACTAGGCCCCTTTAATTCTGAAACATCATCTCAAGATGACAATATTGCTTATATAAAAAAATTACCTACAGTTTTAACCAATGCAGAGATAGATACAGATATTATCCTAGGTGAGGGCACTTTCAAAAGTGCCTATGCATTCAGAGACAATCCTAATTTGATATTTTTAGCGCTACAAGAAAATGAAGAGACCCAAATCCTTACAGAGGAAATAAGAATGTTGGGCGAATTAAATAAACTGGGTGTAAAAACACCTAAGTTCTATCGGAAAGCCTCTTTTACTCCTGGAGGAGGGCTAATAGAGCGACATGGTTTGATTGTGCAAAGGATTACAGAGGCAAAAGACATAAAGCTAAACGAGGAGATAGATGAGAATACACGCCTTTCACAAGAGGTGCTTGATTACAGCAATCAGAAAACTTTAAGAGACATTAAGCGCTTACAGCAAGTGTTTGCACACAACCCTGATCTTACTGTGGATGATTTTCAGGGAATTATTGATCAAGATGGACAACTGTATATCATAGATCCAATAGATGTTGGCAATACCAGTGAATACACCTTGAACTATTCAACAAGCCATGAGCTTAATTTATTCAACTTAATGCGAACTGAAGAAGATATCTTTGAACACCACAGACGCTTTACTAAAAAAAACAGCAATCACATTATTTATATTGATAAGACCCTATGGGAATCTAATGACGAATTAAGAAAAAAACTACTAAAAGAGGGGCAGAAAAATATAAATAAAGTTATTGTCCAATATGATGCCCTAACCAACGAAAAAACCATTATCACTCAACCAGATAACTTTCAGGACTTAATTTTTGATACTATTGAAGTGATTACTGAAAACCCTGACGCCCAAGGTGCTGATTTACAAGAGGACTATATGTTGTTTGCTGAACAAGAGCACTGGACAATGGGAGATGACCTTGCTTTTCGTGCAAATTCACTTGAAGGTTACAATACCTTGAATTTAAGGAGTAATGGCAAAAATAAACACAATGTCATTTTGCGAATTAGTGATGATAGCATTACCCGAAATGCTGCTGAAAGTTTATATAAAAAACATCCTGAAAATAGCATTATTGTTACACTAGATGAAAGGGGTAGATTAGTTTTTCCGAGAGATGTGGCATTTAATCCCGACGATAGCGTGCGTTTAAATATTATAGGGCACCCAAGTGATTTAGAGCAAGTTGGCGCTAGAAATTTAGTTCGCTATACCACACAAATAACAGAAAAATACAATATGAACTCGTTACAGAATGAGTCTTATTTGAATCGTGTGGCTCTAGTTGGCTGTGAAAGCCAAGAACTCAGTAAAGCGTATGCCAAACAATTTTATACGCTGAAACATTTAAGAGGTGCTATTGTTACTGGCAGAGTTGGCGATATGCAAATTAATCCAGATGGTGGTAAAACCATGGAGAAAGGAGGGCAAAAGATCATTCATACTTGGGATTATAAAGATAGACGAACTGTATGGCAAACAGAAAATGCCAAAAGAACGGGGGAAATTTTAAAACACTTAAAATTAGGATTGGGAGATACGCCCCCTCCAAATATGCCTAATTCATTGAATTATGACGATATAGGCGATAAAGTCGGTAATGGCTCCATGAAAACTGCTTACACCCTAAAAAGCCATCCTGATATTCTATTCTTGAAATTAAATATCAAAACAGAAACAAGAGTTAAAAATTTGGAAAATGAAGTGGCTTGGATTGATAAAATGCGAGAACTCGGTATTAAAACACCGGAATACTATAAAACCATTGTTATGACCGATCAAAATCAGCAACAGCACCATGGAATTTTAGTTGAACACATTCATGATACGAAAGTTGTTAGACCGGGTTTATCTACTCAAATAAAAAATGAACGCATAACAAAAAGAACCTTGGATGACATTCAAAATTTGTTGAGCAAGTTTGAACAAAATCCAGATCTGTATATTCCCGATTTTCAAATGCTAATGGGTAAAGATGGGCAACTTTATACTTTCGACCCAGGATCCGTTAGCCCACCAATGGATCGACCTGATAGTCCTGCCCATCAAAATATGAGAGAATCAAGTATAAAGGGGCTTAGAGGATTAAATGAAAAAGTAACGATTTTTCTTAAAGAATTCAATGAAAAGAATAGGACACATGCTATTTTTGTTGATGAAGCATCGCTAAAAAAAGATCCAACACTTAGAGAAAGATTAATAAGTAAAGCAAAAAAACAACAAAATCTTGCTATTGTCAGTTACAACTTTGAAGATGCGCTTACTGATCCCACTATATTGTATCAACCAGACAACCCTCAACCAATTGATAGAATCGAAGTGATGACTGATAAGGGCATTCGCTCTCCCGATCAACTTGATATGTTTTTTTTAGCACAAAGTATGCCCAGTGTATCTGGTGATATGATTTTTCGTAACAGGTCCGTAGAAAGTTTCAGCAACTACCAAACCAACATTATCGTCCAACACGGCAATAGCGACACCGCAATTAAAGCTGCCCAAGACCTTGCTAACAAACACCCTGACAACAGCATCATTGTTCATTTTGATGCTAATAACAAATTAGTCACCGCAGATAATGAGCTTTATACCCCTAATGGCAATGTGCGACTTAGTTTTGTTGATCATGGGGAAAACTTTGTGACAGACGAAAGTAGCATGGATGAATTGGTTGATAAGGTCAAGCAAATTAATGACACTTACGGCAATGAAAATACTTATTTTGAACGCATTGCCTTGGTAGGTTGCGACACCAATAGCGTTAGAAAGGGCTTAACCAAAGACTTTGCCCGTGCTGTTTATAATAACATACCCACCCTAAGAAATGCGGACATTACTGGTAGAACAGGGGAGGTGCAAGTCAATGATGATGGCACCAAAACCATGAAAACAGGGGGCGCTAAAACGGTTTATAGTTGGCGTAATGGTGATATTGTTTCAAAAACTGAAGGTGCTAAAACCACTGCCGATAAACTTAAGAATCCGTTAAGCTTAACAATATCTGATTTTATTTCTGAACGAATTAGTGAATTTCAGTCGTCAACGACGCTTGTTACCTTTGCGGAGAGTGAATTTTATAATATTCTTTCCGAGTGCATGGAGTATGTTGACGATTTCAACTATAAGGATATGAGTGCACAGGAAAAAATATCTTTCTTTCAAGGGGTAAAGGAAAAATTGAGTAATTTTTCCAATACGGGCGCCCCTCCACCTTCGATGCAGGCGCATATAGCAACATTAGAAAATTATTCTGGGGAAATTATTTCTAGAAGTGAGCATCGTATTAGAATGAACAACAAGTTTCCAGTTACCATTACAAAGGGCAACAAAGTATCCGATATTATTCATTATGTTTGGACGGGTGGTGCAATGCCAAAATCCTATTTAGATAACATTAAAGCCATCAAAAGGCAAAATGATAAATTAACCGTACGCCTCCATTACGACCCTGATTCTTTATTAATGAATGAGCTTAAGAAAAGAATGCAGACCCATGTGGATAACAATTTGACTGTAGGTGGCAATCGTAGATACGAAGCAATTAAACTTACAAAAAGATTTTCAGATTATTGTGGAGACCGTGACTTAAGCAGTGATGTCATAAAAGGATTTATGGTTGATGTGTTAGGCGTTCCGATAGCAGAAGTTAATGAGATTGAAGAAAAATCCAACAAATATTGGGGTGATTTTCCTGGGAACAATCCAAATTTAGAATTGGCGCCTATATCATTCGACGACACAGAGTTGTCTGGAATGAAAGAAGCTTACCAATTTGAACTTAAAAATGGATCTATGGCAGGTGCATCTGATGTTGTTAGATTTTCTGTGCTGCATACTGAGGGTGGTATGTATGCCGATGTTGGGCTGATTTTTGATCGTTCTGGCCGAAATAATTTTTTGTATAATTATATTCAAAGTTTTCCTGAAAATGGCTTTGCCTACAAACAAGCAGTTGCTTCACTTCAGAGTACCTACCCCTTGGTCGCTAACAATAATTTTCTCGTTGCTGCACCTTATTCTGAATTTACAGGCACTTTGGTTCAAGATATCTCCGAAGCGTACAACAGAATAACTTCTAATGAAGTTGAAGAGGCAAGACGAAGTTACGGAAGTAACCAAGTCCTTGATCAGTATGACACTAGCATTGTACCGCTCAATAAGTTTTATCTTGACCATGTAAATCATCTTTCCATAAAACCACTTAACAATCATATTCTTGATGCTCACGGATCTTGGCAATCAAAATGGAATGCTAAAGGTGTTGAATTTATTGTTTTTATCGTAGATACTGAGAGTCTATCAGACACTCAAAGAAGGGGTTTGATTGATAATATAGAAAGGAATGTTGATGGCTACAACAATGACGCTTATAAGGTTGTAGTTTTAGATTCTCATGCTGTTGTTAATCCAGTAAGAAGAGAGGTTATTGAACACAGGAATCCATTTTTTACTGTACAAAAAGTACCCGTAAAAAGCGATGGGATATCAATAAATTACCCTAAACTATTTGAAAGAAGTAGGCGGATTATCGTTCATGACAATGACAATAATTTTGAACCTATGTTAGAAGATTTTAGCAGTACAGTGGAGCGCAGCGAACCATCGGAATTTAATAAAACAATAGAAGGGGTTACAAGCGCTCGTTGTTTTCAAGTGTTTTTATTTGATGATAGGGCAAATTTCAAGCAAACCATACGAGAGCTTGCGCCAGATATTTCTAAAGAAAATTATGTAGCATTGGTTTATGACAAATCCAATCAAAAATACGATGTGCTAGATGGTCATGATTTTGAATTCAACAATACTAAGCGCTTAAAGGTAAATTTCATTGGGGAATTAAGCAATTTAGAGAGTTCTAGCGAAATACAAAAAAGAATATTCTCTGCTGAAAGTGCACTTCCACAGATTGACATTAAAGGCCACACAAAAGAAACAAGGGTGGTTTTAAGTAAAGACATGAGTCCTAATCAAAGTTTATTCAAAATAGAAAAGACTTTTTCAGATGATTCTCATTTTTACACCAACAAAGGCATTGTATCCATACACGCACAAAATAATGAAAACAAATCTAATGCCACAATACTTATAAACAATAAGGCTGGCAATGTTGTTGTGCAAGATAATGCTGTATTGACATGGAAAGGGCTTACAACACCCGAAAGGGAATTTTTGCAAAGAACAGAAAGTGAGTCGAGTAAGTCTAATAATGATTCGTTAAATAAATATCACAATGTTATTGTTCAATCTTCTCAGTCTTGGTATCAAGATTCTTATGACTTGGCTTGTGATACCAATTTTAAGGGCAACACAAGCATCGTTCAAATTACAGAGAATGGGTTTAGAACCATATATGGAACACCGCCTTCTTCAATTACAGGAGATGTTAGAGTTATTTTTGCATTTAATAAAAATTATAAAATTGTAAATAATGTAAATCATATTAGAGAAATACTTAGTCCTGATGCAAAAATTAGCGATATACGCCTCATTAACAGAACGGCACCGAGCGTTTTGAAAAATCCTGATACTGAAGCGAACTATATGGAGCATGTTTCACGGATAACACATAGATACAAAGATGCTCAAGTGAGTATGCAACAAGGCATGCAAAGCAACAAATATCTTTTTTATAATTATTCATTCCATTCGCTTATAACGCCAAGTGCATCAAACGATTTCCAAGAAAAAGGTATTATTTTTAAAATATCCAATGGCAGTAGCGTTAACGAATATGCCGACAGAGTAATGTCTTTATATCCAAATAACAGTTATATTGCCACACTTGATCCCATAACAAATGAGATAAGAGTATATGATTCATATGGCAATATAGTTACCGATGCCAATATAAATGGAAAATATGAAATTCATGTGTTGGGTCGGGTCTCTGATCTGGAAAGAATAGGCAGTGAATCTTTATCTGATTATATCGTAAAGTTGCAAAAAAGTATTAAAATAACGCCAGAGAAGGAAGTTTCTGTTGGATTAACTGTCTGCAGCACAACAGATTCGGCAACAAGTGACTTGTTGTTTGATTCAAACAATTATGCGCTCAATGTTTACCATAAGTTAGCACAATATAATCAAAATTCAGGTGGGTCAATACAGAGTCGCAATATTTTATTTGGAACTGATGGGGATGGCATTAGAACCTTAGGTGTCATCAATGCAGCCCACCTAGCCGAAACCACCCCCCACCAAAACACCCCTCTCCACAACTGGGTTGACTTAAGCCAAGAGCAAATCAATAAACTAGCCCTAGAATCCCAAAAAACCAAACCCAGTCTAGCCAACCACGACCACCAAGTCCTCATTCAAACCGAAGCTGATGACAATGTTAAAGACAACACCTCAAGACTCGCCTCTAAACACCCCACACAAACCACCATCGTGCAAATGCAAAAAGACGGCACCTACAAAGTAGTTTACGGCGCTAAACTTGAAAATATTACAGGCAGAGTCAAAATGGTGGCTGTAGGTTACGGCAGAGAAAAAAACGGCGTCCAAACGCTAGGCGGTAGAAATGAAAGTGAATTAAGCGACAACATACTCACCCTCAAACGAGACCTAAACCCAACCAATACCACAATAGGGCGCACCAGCCTTGTAGCTTGCAACCTAGAAAGCAACAATCCCACCAATAATCCTGACAGCCAATACGGCAAACAAGTCATCCAAAGACTCCATCAAGGTGGCATTAATGGCGATTTAAGCGTTAGAAGTAGTTATGTTGGTATTCAACCAGACGGCACAAAAGTTACCTCAGATACAGGAGTGGACAATTGGAAACACAAAGACAGCGAAGCCAAAACCGTTTATAGTTATGACAAAAATGGCAAAGTAGAAAGTAAAGTGTATGACAACAACGGTGTGCTGGTTAAATACAACGGACAACATTTGGACGGCACAAGATACAAAAGCAATATCATTGTTCAAAATAGCGACAACGCTACCGTCGTTGAAGCCGCTAACGCCTTGTTTAACAAACGCCCTAATACCAGTGTTATCGTTAAATTCGACCAAAATGGCAATCTTGTTACCCTAAAAGGTGAGGCCTACACCCCAACAGGTGGCACTCGTGTCAACTTTGTTGATCATGGTGCCAACTTAAGCCAAGAGGGCGCACAATCATTAGCAGACAAAGCCAGAATACTTCAACAAACTTACGGCAATAGCGACACCAAAATCAAACGCATGGCTTTGGTCGGGTGCGACACCGATGGCGTTAACCAAAGCCTAACCCGACACTTTGCCCATGCTGTTTATAATGACACACCCGCCCTAAAACAGACAGAAATTACTGGCAGAACAGGACAAGTACAAGTGAATGCCGATGGCACTAAGACCATGACAACAGGCGGCACTAAAACAATTTATAGTTGGAACGGCAGCAGAGGTGGCATTACCCAAAGAACTGAAACAATTAAACGCTATAGCGATAGTTTAGAAAATCCATTGGGCAAGTTTGATGACCAAATAAAAGAAATAGATGCGCTTCTCAAAATAACACCAATGAGCGAAAGCACTAAGAAAATTTTGACCGACACTCGCAATACTTTTAGAAAAGTAGATTCTGCTTATCAAACAGTACCTTATGCAACAGAATACATCGAAGGTCTTATGGAAGAACATGAATTGGAATTAAAGGCATATTTGGATGAACACAAAGATACTCAGGTTAAAGAAAGTTTAGAGGCATTTCGTGATTCTTTAAACGCTCAGTGCGCCGATTTGCAATTTGAAATAGAAAACCAACTGAAGCAAGAATTTTTAAATATTCTTAAAGAGAAATCTGAGAATCAGGTTTTAAAACTTATTGCCTTTCATGAAAAATTACTAAGCAAAACAAATCAACACTCTCAGTTAGCATGGCTGACATACCAATCTTTAGAAAAAATGAAAAGAGCGGCGAGTAACACACTGAGCAAAATGGAAGACAGGGTAAGTACACTCGACGCTTTGAGTGGTGAAGAAAAAATCAGAGTTTTGGCGGAGGTTAGTAAGAATATAAATGATTTGTGTGAGAATTTAGAATATTTTAAAGAGGCAGATCAAGTCAAAATAAAAGAGTTTAAAACGAAAACCTTGGCAAGCTTGGAATTAGGCACATGGAGCAAGGGAAAAGTAGTGGATACATATCGTGTACCACTTGTTGATGATAATGCTTTTAGAGTTATTGTACAGCTATCAGATGATGTTGATGCAGCATATTTGGCAGGCAAACATTTTGGCAATTCCACACTTGTTCAAATGGATGAATATGGCAATTACCGAGTTGTGTATGGACCTGAATTAGGAGGCATACCAGACGGCAAGAAAGTTAAGTTTGAGATTTTAGGTCATGGCGATACTGTCGAAAAGACGATGGGAAAAAGGACAGCTGCCGATATGGCAAAAAGTATTCTTGATTTAAAGGCACATATCCCCAAGACTGTAGATGTTACAGCAGTTTCTTTAAAAGGGTGTTGTGCGGGGGTTGATTACGGGAAAGATGTCTTAATTGAGCTTAATAAAGAAAACTTCAAACCCGTGATTAGTTCTAGACTTGGTTTAACAGAAGTATATACATTTGGCAGAGTACTTACTTCTAGAATCTATCACTCTGAGAATAACAGAACTGCCTGGAAATACGATGAAAACGATAAAATAGTCGCCGTACCTTATTCAGATGAAAAGCACCATATAGTTCTTTCTGTTGACGAAGAAGGCAATCCAAAAGTAATTAAAACACACAATAATAAAGATTGGAGAAAATTTAAAGGTGAGTTAAGGGTGAAGGTTATGGCTGGAGAACGCTTAAATACATTGGATGCATTGGAAAATTTTCAAGATCAACTGAAAATTCAGGGCGCCAAAATGAGTCAAATTGATATAGAGACGGGAGAGCAGGATTGGTTTAAAGGGCGACCAGACAATACACTGCGCTCCTATGGGAGACATACAAGGTTAATGGGCACGATCATTGAGTCAAATATTACATTGCATATTGACTCTGGACTTCATGACGGCGCAACTGTTTTTAGTTACAAAAATGCACCTGATCAAGAAGTAGTGATAAATAGCCCAGAATATCTCGTTAGTTATTCAGATGCATGGAAAAGTAATTTCATTTTTTTTGACTATAATGAAGAGAACATCCCTTTTCTTTCTGTGCCAATAAAATATGATCCTGATATTACACTAAATATTATTATTTCTACTGAAGGTTCCACAAAAGAAATGGTGTTGTCGCAGTTTCAACAAGCAAAAAAAGAGCTTGGCAGAGCCTCTATTCTTAAAGTTAGAATCTCAACAGGTCAACAATATTTAATGCCTGAGCAAGAGAGTAGAGATCTGATTAACTATCTTTCTCAAGAACTTGGCGTTAGAATTGAAAGGGCTCATGAAGATACTCGCTACTCCGAACCCAGGTTATTATTATCAAAAAACCCCGGAGACCCCGAAATAAAGGTACATGACCACCTAGCCGAAACCACCCCCCACCAAGACACCCCTATTCACAACTGGGCCGACTTAAGCCAAGAACAAATCAACAAACTAACCACAGAAGCCCAAAAACCCCAACCCAGCCTAGCCAACCACGACCACCAAGTCCTCATTCAAACCGAAGCCGATGGCAATGTTAGAGACAGTACCTTTAGACTCGCCTCTAAACACCCCGCACAAACCACCATTGTGCAAATGCAAAAAGACGGCACCCACCAAGTGGTTTACGGCCTTGATCTTGAGGATATTACCGGCAAGGTCAAAATGGTGGCTGTAGGTTATGGCAGAGAGAAGGACGGCGCACAAACCATGGGCGGCAGAACTGCTGATGAATTAAGTGCAAATATTACCGAACTCAATCGAGCCTTGGCAGGCAATGCAGACATACAACGCATTAGCATCGTTGGTTGCAATATGGAATCAGACAATCCTACTGACAATAACGACAGTCAATACGGCAGAAGAATGGTCGAAAAACTCAGTCAATCAAACATCAAAGCTCCTGTTGCTGTTAGAAGCAGTTATGTTGCTGTTGATGAAAACGGCAGAAAACTAACTTCAAACACAGGCGCAGGCAATTGGATGCACAAAGACAGTGCTGCCAAAACCGTTTACAGTCTTGGCGCAACTGGCGCTGTGGTTAGCAGAGTGTATAACGACGAAGGCACTTTGATTAAATACAATGGTAGACGCTTAAACGAAGACTTGGATAATGACAAAAGCGCACAAGGTACAGAAAATCAAGAAACAAGCGACAAGCACGCTCAAGGGCAAGGACAAGGGCAAGGGCAAGGGCAATCAGAATCGGAAACAGAAACAACCAAACAAAAACTAGACGATATCGACAAACGCCAAACTGATTTTGCCAATTCCGTTAACCAAAACAAACTCAGAAGATTGCCCAATGGCAACGCCCCTGCCAATAACGACAATGAAAACACCAAAACAGGCGGTATGTCCGCCCCCGCTCTCAATGTGCAAATCGATATCGGCGGTGGCGACCACGCCTCTCTCTTCGGTGGCTCTACCAATGTAGATGTCAAAGTCGGCAACGGCGCACACCACACACTGATGTACGGCAGCAACAATGTTTTAGTCAGCATCGGCGATATAGGCGACAGCAGTCGTTTTGTTGAAATAGGGGGCTATCGTGCATTAGAAGGTGTGCAAATCTTAATAGGCACTAAAAATGTCGTGGTCAACCACGGCGTTAGAAACGACCTAATCATTGCCACCGACCCTTCCTTCCCCATGATTCCATTTGTCAATCCTTTTGACGGCTCTGCCAATATCTTAGGCTCTTTACAAGGTATGGCAGACATAAGCAACTCTGGACAAAACGCCTTATGGAGTTGGAAGAAAACCAAGAAGTTTGCCACCAGCATGAGTTCCTTAGACAGAACCAGCGACACCAACTATGAGAAAATCTTAATCAGTGGCGGTCAAAACGCAGTCTCTGACCGAGGGTTAAAATACGACATAGAAATGGCACTCAACAAACAAGCCAATAACTTTATGCAGCGTGAAAGCAAACGCCAACAAGCAAAGCAAAACTTCAAAGAACACATCAGCAACTTTAGTTTAAACCTCACAATCGGCGGACAAGGCTCCGACATCCTCATCGGCAACGGCAATTTTAGTTTTATGTTCGGCGATACCTTCTCCTCTGTTTTAGACACCACCGTCGCCTCCTTATTCGGCATTATGCAACAAGGCTACACCTTAGACGGCCAACCCAAAACCACCTTTACTTACACCCCCAGCAATGTCAAAACCAAACTGATTAACGGCATTCTCAACGGAATGGCATCCCAAGCAAAAGACATCACCTTCGGCGACATACTGGGTTACAAATACACCAACTTCGGCCACATCTACAAAGCCGTAGCCAACACCCCCGATTTATCCCTATCAAATTTATTAAAAGAACTCCTAGGCACCGTATCTGACACCTTTAGCAACTCCATTACCGCCTTATCTGAACCAGAACGCATTGTTAAGGCATTAGTCGCTGGAGGAGAATCGTTCAAAGACATGGGTGAAAACACTTTAGATGCATTAGGCATTAAAGACAAAGATAAGGACGATGATGACAATAACGACGACGATAATAACAATGATAACGATGAAAACAACAAAGATGAAAACAACAACACAAACACAGGAGACAACGACAGCGAATCCAAAAAGAACAAAAGCAACAAAGCCTTCGGCTTCAGCGGCCTCAAACTCCCCTCATTGTTTAATATGTTCACACCCAATCTAATCAAAACCCTAAGCAGTTTACCAGAACTGGCAGAAACCCTATCCAGCAGCATCTCCACAGACTCTGCCAACATAAAAGACAAAGCACTTGAGCTTTTCTCCGACATTGGCTTTATGTCCAATGACGGCGATTTGTTCTTCAACATAGGTGCCCAAAACTTCGCATGGGGTGGCGATGGCAAAGACCTATTTGCACTCATGGGCACCAACAACAATGTCTGGGGTGGCAAAGGCGATGATGTCGCCTATGTCATTGGCGAAGGCAACACCATCAGCGGCAACCAAGGCGATGACAGTGCCGTGTATGTCGGACAAAACCACATGTTCATTGGCGGCGAAGGCGATGACATTGGCGTTGCCTCAGGTCGCTACAACACTTTGTTTGGCGGTACCGGCAGAGACCAACTTTGGGCATTTGGAGAGGGCGCCTATATCACCGGCAACGAAGGCGATGACTATCTAGTATCCACTGGCAATTATGGCAAAATTCACGGTCACACTGGCGATGACATCGGCATTTTAATCGGTGCTCACAATGTCATGGACTTAGGCAAAGGTAATGACCACGGCAAAGTATTTGGCAACAAAAACATCGTTTATCTACGCGATGGCAACGACGAACTAGAAGTCGCCAGCCATCAGTCTTCTATTATGGCAAACGCTGGCGATGATTCTTTATATATGCACAAAAACTCAAGCGACAACAAGATTGACGCAGGATCAGGTGATGACTTATTGTATTTAGGCGGCACAGAAAACAAAGTTACTGGTGGCACAGGCGCCGATATATTCATCGTTGGCAACGACAACATCTTTAGCACAATCATCACCGATAAAGACGATTACATCGCTTTTGATTTAGACAGTTATCAAGACACCATGTATTACAAAAGCAACAACAACCTTTTGATTAAACACCGATCGTTAATAAAACCCAATAAAGCCGACAGCGATTACCAAAGCGACAACACCGGCGTTGACATCGCCAAACAATACCGCAACCAAGAAGGCAGTGTGTTAATTGAAGACTATTTTGCCAATAGCAACAGCAATGAAAGTGCAAAAATCTGCATCAGCATTGACACCAACAACGACCGCTATCACTATTTAGACAAGGCACAAATCAGTAAGTTAGTTGAATACATGTCATCCTTTGATTCCTTTGCTGATACCGAAGGTGTGGCTAACTATAAAAGAGAGGTTAATCAATTGTGGTCTGGTGCGAAGGTTGGCTATAATATGCCTGAAGTTATGAAGAGTTTGGCTTGATGAAACAAAAGGAAAGTAAGGGCAACAAGGTGAATAAAAGCTTCTAACAAGATAAACAAGAGTAACTCTACACTAGGAACTATATTTATGACACACAACCCTTTTTACAAAAAAAATATAAGTTATTATAGAAACACAAGTTATTATCAAAAACCCACTTTTTACCCTCTATATTCACCCACAAACCCAAGGCTCCCATGGGCTCCATAGTAAACATATTCAGATCCGTTGTCGACAGCATTGTATACTTTGTAACCGGCAGTTATGTTGGAGATGATGGCGATAACACACTAACTGCGCTTGGTTTTGCCGTATGGGGGGATGGTGTTTATATGCATGGGGGGAATGACACGGTCTATGCTGCCAGTTTAAAGCTTGATGTTTATGACACTTGGGGAGACTTGAGTATTTATGGTGCTGCTGGCCTTATGAATATCAATAAAAGCGATTGGGGCAATATGTCTGTGACGGGTCTTTCTGGGGCAATGACTTTGCGACATACGGGTCGATCGGGCAATATTAATTTTGATGGTGCAGCGGCAAGTAACGATGTGTATCGTCATGGCAATACAGGCAATATTTCATTTTTAGGTATTGGTATTTCAAATAGGGTAATCAACGATGTCAAGTATGGCAATATTGATTTCACAGGTGCCGGTATGTCGAATGTGGTGGAACGACGAGGTGGAGAGCGTGGCACTATTCATTTCAAAGGTGCTGGTGCGTTAAACAAAGTGACCAACACTGCCAACCAAGGCAATATTTATTTCAGTGGCATAGGTGCTTACAACAAAGTAGAACGACGAGGCATTTCAGGCAACATTGTTTTCACAGGTGCAGGCTTTTACAACAAAGTGACCAATATCACGCACCAAGGCAACATTAACTTTAGAGGCATTGGTGGATACAACAAAGTAGAACGACGAGGCGGATACAAAGGCAATGTCTTCTTCAAAGGTGTAGGCATAGGTAATCATGTTATCAATACAGCCGAATATGGCAACACCGACTTTATTGGCGGTGGTGGTGCCAATGTTGTCAAACATTCTGCCAATGGCAACCTTTCGTTTAAAGGCATTGGCATTATCAACAAAGTTGATCACACAGGGGATTATGGCAATATGACCTTTATAGGCGGTGGTGGTGGTAACTTTATTACCCGTTCTGGCATAAAAGGCAATGGAGATTTAACCATCTTGGGTGGTGGTAATATCGTTACTTGGTCAACAGATGGCAAATTAAAAGCAAAACTCGGCGGCTTCCGTTTAAACAAAATAGACAGATATGGTCGTGGCGATACAAATTTAATACTTATCTCTCTAGGCAATATCGTCAATGTAGATGTTAGCAAAGGTGATTTAAGCTTGACAGGTATTGGCATAGCCAATATTGTTACCTACAAAGGACACGGCACCTTAAGTGCTGAATTGTTCGGTGGTGCCAATATCATCACCAGAGAGGGCACTGGAGATTCCATACTCCATCTTTTGGCTGGTGCCAATGTCTTCACTGATTTTTCTACAGGCAACATTAGCGGCTCTTTACTCGGCGGTTTGAATGTGGTTACCAAAGACGGCAATGGCGACATTAACATATCTATGTATGGCGGTGGCAATGTCCTTACCCACATCGGCGATGGCGATATTCAAACCAGAATGCTTGGCGGTGCCAATGTTATTACCAAATCAGGTAATGGCGATATAATAGCCCTGTTGTTCGGTCTTGCCAATGTCGTTACCCACATCGGCAATGGCAATGTTTATTTACTTATGCTAGGCATAGGCAACATTGCCACCAAAGTCGGCGATGGCGATGTTATTGTCGGTATGTTTGGCACTGGCAATGTCCTCACCCATGTCGGCAACGGCATGACTGCTGCATTAATGATATCCACAGGCGCTAACTTTTTCACCAAAGTTGGCAACGGCGCTACATTGGCAGTTATGTTTTCATTAGGGGGTAATATTTTTACCCACATTGGCGACGGCCCAAGTGCTGTATTGATGATAGGGGGGCAAGCCAATATCTTTACTAAAATTGGCAACGGCGCCTCAGTCGCAATCATGCTTGCAGGCACTGCCAATGTTTTCACCCATATTGGCAACGGCTTTAGTGCTGCTTTAATGATAGGCGGATGTACCAATGTCTTTACCAAAGTTGGCAATGGCACCACCTTAGCAACCATGATTGGAGGGGGTAATATTTTTACCCATATCGGCAATGGATTCTCAGTTGCATTTGCCGTTGGTGAAGCCAATATTGTTACCAAGATTGGCGCAGGCAATCTAATAACAGCCGCCATCGGCCAAGCCAACATTGTGACCCATATTAATTTAGCAGGCAGCAGCGATGGCAACACCGTTAGCCTAGTAATAGGCCAAGCAAACATCGTTACCCGAATCTCTTCATTGGCAGACTTCAGCGTTACCGTGTCCCCACTTGACGCCATCGTTTCAGACCCCGTTTTAGAAAGACATCGTCTGTTCCCAAGAGGAGACATCTTTTCTGCCCCACAAAAATTCTTAGAATCAGGCTTTGACGCACTCAAAGCCACTGGCGCTGCATTACTCGGTAGCAACAACGAAGGCAGTATGGTCACATTTGCTGTAGGCCGAGCCAATATCATTACCCATGTCGGTAATGGCGCTATGCTAGGTGTTGGCATTGGCGATGCTAATGTCATCAGCAAAGTCGGTCTCGGTCAAACCATACAAGCTGGCATCGGTCGACTTAATATACTCACCTCAGTTGGCGACAACGACAGTTTGCAAATTGGCATTGGCGAAGGCAATTTGATAACCAAAGTCGGCTCTGGCCACAGCGCAATGGTTGCCATCGGCAAAGCCAATATTACCACCAAAGTCGGCGACGGCTTCCATGTCGGACTTTCCATCGGTAAATTCAATGTCAACACCCTTGTTGGCGATGGCATCGCCGTCAACGCTTTGATTGGTAAATACAACCTCAACACCCGCGTCGGACACGGCGTTAATGTCGCTGTTATGAAAGGCGATTACAACATCAATGTACGCTATGGCGATGGTATGAATGTCGCCTTAGCCGCAGGCAAAGGCAACATCACTGTCAAAATCGGCGACGGCGATTTCTACGGCGCTATGATTGAAATACGCACCAACAAACAAAGCGTTACCGCCAAAATGAAAGCCCTAATGCAAGGCATGCTGTCTAACTTAAAAGAAACCGCCAAAAGTGTCTTAGTCAGCCAAACCATCGGCACAGTCATCAACGGCGATGAAGCAGACACAACCAAACTCCGTGGCACCAGCCACTCCACCCCCAAAACAAAAACCGAGTACACCCAAAATGTAAACTCTGCCAATAAAGACATTGACCAATCACAATACCAAGACACAGACGCCAACGAAGATTCAGATATAGACACCCAATCAAGCAAAGACAAACAAACCGTCAACACTTTAAAATCCGACACACGAGTCAACGAAGAAGACGCCAATCATGACGCACAAACAGTAACAGCCTTTTTAAACAATAACAACAATAGTTTAATACCAACTCAAAGCCAAAGACAAGGACAAACACATTCCACCGGACTCGACGAACTAAACCAAAGTGGACAAAGCGATTACCACAACAGTTATACACAATTCGGCAACACCGACAAAATAACAAACGGTGCCAATCAAGACATTGAAAACAGCAAAGGTGGCATTGACAAAAGCAAAAGCAAAACACAACAAGAGCTCAACAATGTCAAACAACGCAACCAAAAGAATCAATTACACCAACAAAAGGAACAACAAGGCGCCAGTCAACGCTTGGGCGATGCCCATCTAAAAAATCAAGAAATCGGCAGCAAAGCCATCAAGCAAAAAGGACCTGCCTTAGTTGCCATGAAAGTCTATCCAACAAGCCAACACCCAGCCACCAAAAGTGTTTTTGAAATAGGCGATAAAGTCATGATTGCCTTAACCATGGACAGAGCCATGAAATACCAAGAAGGCAAAGCAAAATACGCTGCCGACTCCAAGGTCATCATCAACGGCTTGGTCTTCTCCCTTTGTGCCAACAAAGGGTTTGCCGACCCCTCTACCAATCCAGATGAAATCACAGTAAAAAACACACAATTAATCTTTGAACACACCGTCCAAATCAACGATGCCTTTACCCAAGGCAAAAGTTTTGCCATTCAATCCTTCTCCGATCTCATCATCAGTGGCATCTCTGACAACGACGGCTATCCGCCTACTTTTACCAACATCATTTACCCCATCTCACTCAACAACACCATTGCCACTAAATTTGACCAACGCAACTTAAGCGTATCTGGCAATACATTCCAAGGTTATACCATTAGTAAAGAATCAAGCGATGCCTCTTGGAATACCGATGCCTTTTCTCAAGAAAGTTTTGTCGGCGATGGCTATGCCATTTTTACCCTAAACGCCACCTCTGCCAGAAAAGGCTTGATGCTCGGCCTGTCCACCGACAACCCAGATGGCAGTTACAAAACCATTGAACACGCCGTTTTTATTCACAACAACAAAATAAAAGATGTCCACAACAACAACACCAAATACACCGATTTAAATTATCGCTACCAAGCAGGCGACCAAATTAAGATTGAACGCCACGGCACCACCATTCGCTATTACCACCTCGACCACAACGGCAACACCCTCCGCATACTCGCCACCCAAACCGGCATATCCGCCACCTCAGCACTACACATTGACACCTCCATCAAAGACAAAAACCTTACCCTTACCCATGTAAAGCTAGTCAAGGGACTAAGCAACATAAGCCCATACACCATAGATGTACACGCACCAAAACCCATTGCCGATGCTTGGCACATAAAAGGCGAAACCAGCCACACAGACAACACAAGTAACACAGACAATACAGGCAACACAAACAACACAAGTAACACAAACAACATCCTAACCATTGGCGACAAAATCAAAGTAACCCTCACCTTAAATGAAGCCGTTACCTTAGCCAAAGTTGGCAGCAACAAAATTATGATTGCTGGCAAAGCCTTCTTATTAACCGGTGAAAACAACACCAGCACCAACACCCTAGAATTTGTCTATACCATTCAAGCAAACGACACAATAGGCACCAAAGACTTTAATATCGATAACCAATACGACATCACCCTAACTGATGTTAAAGACACAGACGGCAACAACATCGACTTCAGCAGTATTACCAGCCCCATACAATTCTCCAAAACATCACTTGACACCAATTTTGATATCGGCGGTGGCAACAGAATAACCCGCACCAACGACACTTATGAAAAAACCTCTGGCGCTGGCTGGAATGCCGATGTTACCTCTGCCAAAGGCTTTGTTAACGACGGCTATGTCATCGCCAAAATTGGCGCCCTTGGCAAAAGCATGATGCTTGGACTCTCCAGTGACGACACCGACAATTCTTATGGCAGCATAGATTATGCTTTGTATGCAGATGGCGGTATCGGCAGTAAGTTTGTCATCTATGAAAATGGCGATCGTAAAAAAGACACCGGTGTTGCTTATGCCATTGGCGACTATATGAAAGTCGTTCGTTCAGGCACCAGCATAAAGTATTACCACATCAAAGCCGCCGACGGCCCCCTTGCCAAAGGCACTTTACTTTACACCTCCAAAAAAACCTCAAATGCCAACACCCAATTGTTCTTAGACAGCGCCTTTCTCAGCGTAGGTGCCAAATTGTCAGCAATGCAAATATTCAGCAACAATCATCTGCCATTCTCAGTAGATGTCTACGCACCCAAACCCATCAGCACCAACGCATGGCAAATAGACACCACAACCGCCGATAACAACGGCGTCTTCACCCTCGGCGATAAAATCAAATTAACCCTCACCATAGACGAAGCCGTAACCTTAGCCAAGGTTGGCAGCAACAAAATTATGATTGCTGGCAAAGCCTTCTTATTAACCGGTGAAAATGGCACCGTTACCAACACACTGGTATTCACTTACACCGTTCAAATCAACGACAAAATTGACGCTCAGTACTTTAACATCAGCAACAAAAACGACATTATTCTCAACAATGTCACAGACAGCGACGGCAACAACATTAATTTTGACAGCATCACCTACACCACCCCCGTCAAACTGTCTAACACCTCACTTGACAACAACCTAACCATCAGCAGTGATAAACGCATCACCTTAACCAACGGCGTTTATGAAAAAACCACCAATGCCGGCTGGAACAGCGATGTAACCTCCACCAAAGGCTTTGTTAACGACGGCTATGTCATCGCCAAAATTGGTGCCCTTGGCAAAAGCATGATGCTTGGACTCTCCAGTGACGACACCGACAATTCTTACGGCAGCATAGATTATGCTTTGTATGCAGATGGCGGTATCGGCAGTAAGTTTGTCATCTATGAAAATGGCGATCGTAAAAAAGACACCGGTGTTGCTTATGCCATTGGCGACTATATGAAAGTCGTTCGTTCAGGCACCACCATAAGGTATTACCACATCAAAGCCGCTGACGGCCTCCTTGCCAAAGGCACTTTACTTTACACTTCCAGCAAAACCTCAAATGCCAACACCCAATTGTTCTTAGACAGTGCCTTTCACAGCATAGGTGCTAAGTTATCAGAGATGCAAATATTAAGTGGCAACAAACCCACTCTTTCCGTCGATGTTTACGCACCAAAACCCACTACCAACGCTTGGCACATAGACTGCGAACCCGCCAACAGCAAAGGCATCTTTACCATTGGCGATACCATCAAAGCAACACTCACTTTAGACAAACGCGTTACCCTTGCCAATGTCGGTCGCAATAAAATCGTGGTTGCCGGCAAAGAATTCCTTTTAACAGGTACCAACGGCACCGTTACCAATACCTTAGATTTTACCTACACCATTCAAGCCAACGACAAACTGATTGCCACCAGTATGCGTTACGATGTTCTTTTAACAGGCGTGGTAGATGACAAAGGCAATTCAGTGGATATGAGCAATGCCACCAGCCCTGTTGGACTGAGCAACAAATTGATTGACACCGACCTTGTTATTAACACCAAACCTCTTATTGCCAGTTTTCATTCATTTGTTTTGCCTAACTTGAGCACCATAACACACACAGATGGCGTGTATGAAAAAATCCTTGCAAGCAATTGGAACACCAATGTCACTTCCGCCAAAGGCTTTACCAATGATGGCTATGCCATCGCCAAGATTGGCTCCCTTGGCAAACACATGAGAGTAGGGCTCTCAAGTGTCAATACCAACAACAGCACCCATAATATGGATTATGCTTTGTATGTGTCCGACAATACCTTTTTAATCTATGAAAAAGGTCATTACAAAAAAGACACACAAGTGAGTTATGCCGTTGGCGACTATATAAAAATCGCCAGATCAGGCAGCACCATCAAGTACTACCACATTAAGGCAGCTGACGGCGCACTTGCCAAAGGCACCTTACTCTACACTTCAAACAACACCTCAAATGCCAACACCCAATTGTTTTTAGACAGTTCTCTTTATGGTGCAGGTGCCAAATTATCAAACATGCAAATATTTAGTGGCAGTCATGTGGCATTTTCAGTGGATGTTTACGCCCCCAAACCCACCAAGGACGCTTGGCACATCAGTGGTACTGTTAACGACCAAGGTGCTTTTGCCCTTGGCAATGAAATTAAAATAACCCTAAACATCGATGAAGCCGTTACCTTAGCCAAAGTTGGCAGTAACAAAATCATTATTGCTGGCAAAGAATTCCTCTTAACCGGCACCAATGGCACCGTTACCAAAACCTTAGAGTTTGCTTACACCGTTCAACTTAACGACAAAATCAACAGCGCCTTTTTAATTGACAACAAAGACGACATTGTCTTAACCGACATCAAAGACACAGACGGCAACAGCATCGACTTTGGCAACCTCTCTAACGGCATAGACATCACCCCCAACAGCCAAAACCTTGCCCTTAACAACAAAGGACTGGCAACAATCACCACCAACATCACCCGCTGGTATGCCAACAACACCAACAGCAACATTCAACGCATGACCGATGGCAACACCCGTGCAAACGGTGCACTAGATTATGCCACACATCCAAAAAATGCCGATGGCAAACACATCTTATTTGATTTTAAAGGGGTTAATTACAACAACGGCAGTTTTAAGTTGTATAACCGCAAAATCCTAACCAGTAGAATCAACGGCTCAGTCGTTGAGTTCCTCAAAGACGGCGTCGTGGTTTCCATCCGCACCATCAACGATGCTGGCAATGTTATTGAAATCACCCCCAGCAGTGACATTGTCTTTGATCAAGTCAAACTCACCTTTAGTGGCGATTTACAAAACTTCCGTGAAGTTGAAATCTTTGGCAAAAACGCCAGCCTATCAATAGACGCTGGCGCCCCAGAGCCCCTAAAACATAACGCTTGGCGTATCAATAGAGACATTGCCGATAGCGGTGGCGCCTTTACCGTTGGCAATGAAATCAAAGTAACCTTACGCTTAGACGAAGCCGTTACCCTCGCCAAAGTTGACAGCAACAAAATCACCATCGCCAACAAAGACTTCTTCTTAACAGGCACCAACGGTGATACCACCAAGACCCTAACATTCACTTACACCGTACAAGCCAATGACAACATCAACGCCGAAGATTTTAACATCAACAGTAAAAAAGACATTGTCCTAAATGACATCAAAGACACCGACGGTAACAACATCAACTTCAGCAGTATTACCGGCGCCGTCTCACTCGCCAATGCATCCCTTAACACCGACTTTGTCATTGGCGGTAATAATAGAATAACCCACATCAACGGCGTTTACAAAAAAACCGCCAACGCCAACTGGAATGCCGATGTCGCCTCCACCAAAGGTTTTGTTAACGACGGCTATGTCATCGCCAAAATTGGCGCATCCAACAAAAAAGTAATGCTCGGCCTATCAAGCAACAACAGCAACAATTCTTACGACAGCCTAGATTACGCCCTATACGCCGACCCCGGCACCAACAAGACACTTATCGTCTATGAATCCAGCGAACGCATATACTGCACAGGCGTAACCTACGCCAAAGGCGACTACATGAAAGTCGTTCGCTCAGGCACCAGCATAAAGTATTACCACATCAAAGCCGCCGACGGCCCCCTTGCCAAAGGCACTTTACTTTACACCTCCAAAAAAACCTCAAATGCCAACACCCAATTGTTCTTAGACAGCGCCTTCCACGATGTCGGCGCCACATTGTCAGAAATGCAAATATTTAGCGGCAACTATTCAGCACTTTCCATCGATGTACACGCCCCCAAACCCATCACAAACGCCTGGCACACCAACAGCATACCCAACAACAGCACCAACGACAACGACAACGATAACAACAACGATACCAACGACAACAACACCAAAAAAAGCAAAAACATAAGCAAAGGCGTCTTCACCCTCGGCGACCAAATCAAAGTAACCCTAACTCTAGATAAACGCATCACCCTCGCCAATGTCGGCAAGAACAAAGTCATCATTGCCGGCAAAGAATTCCTCTTAACAGGCGTCAACGGCAAAATCACCAACATCCTAGAGTTCGCTTACACCGTTCAAGTCAACGACAAAATTGATACCGCCTTTCACATTAACAACAAAAACAACGACATTGTCCTAATCGACATCAAAGACACAGACGGCAACAACATCAACCTTAACAAGGTTCCCAACAGCATCGACATCATCCCCAACATACAAAACCTGAGCCTCAGCAAACAAGGATTGGCAACCATCAGCACCAATGTTAGCAGTTGGTACACCGATGACGCCGCCACCAACATTCAACGCATGACCGATGGCAACACCAGTGCAAGCGGTGCCCTAGATTATGCCACACACCCCATGTATGCCGACGGCAAACACATTTTGTTTGATTTTGGCGCAGCCAACTACAGCAACGGCAGTTTTAAACTCTACAACCGTGAAAGTTTCACCAACAGAATCAACGGCTCAGTCGTTGAATTCCTCAAAGACGGCGTCGTGGTACTCAGCCGCACCATCAGCAATGCTGGCAACATTGTCACCATCACCCCCGCAACCTATGTTATCTTCGACCAAGTCAAACTCACCTTTAGCGGCGATGCACAAAACTTCCGTGAAATTGAAATCTTTGGCAAAAACTCAAACCTATCCATCGATTCCGGCGCCCCAGAACCCCTAAAAAACAACGCTTGGCACATCAACAGAGATGTTGCCGACAGCAACGGCGAATTCAATGTTGGCGATGAAATCAAAGTAACCCTAACCCTAGACGAAGCCGTTACCCTCGCCAAAGTTGGCAGCAACAAAATTATTATCGCCAACAAAGCCTTCTTCCTCACAGGCACCAACGGCACAACCACCAACACATTAGAGTTCACCCACACCGTTACAATCAACGACCAAATCAACGCCAAAGATTTTGACATCGACAACAAAAACGACATCATTCTCATCAATGTCAAAGACACACACGGCAACAACATCAACTTCAGCAACATCACCCGCTCCATAGAACTCGCCAACATCCCCCTTGACACCAACTTTAACATTAACAACAGCAACGCCAACACCAACGACAACACCAATAACGATAGCAACAACAATAGCAACAACATAATCCACACCGGCAACCTCTACGAAAAAACCGCCAACACCGGCTGGAACACCAACATCACCTCCGCCAAAGGCTTTACAGACAATGGCAGCGTTATCGTCAAAATAGGCAGCAACAACAAAGCCCTAATGGTTGGATTGTCTACCAACAACAGCAACAACAATAATAATAACGACAACAACCCAACAACAAGTTTTGCCATCCACATCAACAACACCGGCAACATCAACGCCATCTACGAAAACAACCAATGCGTCAAAGAATTCCCCACCGACCAATACCTCTACTCAGCAGGCGATTATCTAAAAATAGAACGAGACAACACAACCATAAACTACTACCTCATCAAAGCCAACGACCAAGCAACCAAAGGCACCTTACTCTACACCTCAAGCCAAATCTTAAGCGCCAACACCAAACTGTTCTCAAACAGCGCCTTACACGACATCGGCGCCCAAATATCCAACATCCAAATGTTTGACGACAACAAATCCTCACTCTCAATAAAAGCCAAAATGTCCACCTCAACAACCAACCCTCTAGGCGACAACGACACCTTCGACCAAACCTCTGGCAATTACCAACTTAACAACAACTCTAGAACAGGCACCTCCAGCAATAACAACAACCCCAACAATCCCAATAACCCCAACAACCCCCAAAACACCCAAGAAGAACAAAACACCCAAACAGCACAAAAATGGTTCAAACCCACAATCAATCACCACTTCTTCCAAAACTTACCCTCCTCCCAAGCACCTCAAATCTTTATCATCACCGGCCTATCCAACGCAAATGTTGACCTAGCAATGCAACTCAAAACAAAACACGACATTGTCATCTACTACAACACCACCACCAACCAAATAGAATACCTCTACGGCCAAGAAAACGACATCGAAGTAACCCACATAGAATACCACATCATCGCCAATGGCAAATCCATCAACACCCTAGTTGAAGACACCCTCAACAACACCTACACCGTCAACACCGACGACGACCCCGACGACGACATCGACACCCAAGCCATCGTCGCCCAACTACAACAAGCCATCACCACCAACAGAGCCAACACCAGACTCCACGCAAACTGGCTCACCAGACACAGTTTCACAAAAAGAGGCCTACCCTTCACCCCAACCCCAACAACCCCCAACACCCAACCCAGCACCCAGCCCAACCCCCAATCCACCCAAAAAACATCCAAATACCAAAGCAACATCATCGTCCAAAACAGCAACGACCCCACCGTCATCGAAGCAGCCAACGCCTTATTCAACAAACACCCCACCACCAGCATCCTCGTCAAATTCGACCAAAACGGCAACCTCATCACCCTCAAAGGCGCCCCCTACACCCCCACAGGCGACACCCGCATTAACTTTGTCGACCACGGCACCAACCTAAGCCAAGAAGGCGCACAATCACTCGCAAACAAAGCCCAAACACTCCACCAAACCTACAGCAACACCAACACCAACATCAAACGCATCGCCCTAGTAGGATGCAGCACCGACGGCGCCAACCAAGACCTCACCCGTAACTTCGCCAAGACCATTTATAACAACACCCCCGCACTAAAAAGTGCCGAAATAACCGGCAGACATGGAGACATACAAATCAACCCAGACGGCACCAAGACCATGGTTGTGGGGGGTGAAAAGATGATTTATCAGTGGAATGCTGATTTGGATATCGTTACCCAGCAAACTGAAGAGTCTAAGCGAGTGGCTGAGGTGTTGAGTGGGTTGAAACTGGGTGGTGCAAGTTCCAAAGGCGCATCTGGTATTCCAAATACATTAACTAGTAAGCAAGTAAACACAGAACATATTCTTGGTGAGGGCATGTATAAAACCGCCTACAATTTTGAAAATAAACCTGAATTATTGGTGTTGCTATTAAAGTCAAATTGTAATCTCTCTAATATTAAAGAAGAAGAAAAATGGTTAAAACAACTAGATGCTCTTGGCATAAAAACACCTAAGCGTTACAAGCAAATTAAATTTGTAGATAAAAGCAACAAACCTAAAACTGTGCGACACGGTTTAGTTATGCAAAAAATTAAAGGCGCACAAGATGTGAGATTGGCATATAAATATCTGGCTACACCGCCAAAAGTGCTTGACAATAGCAATAACAAGACCTTAGAAGACATTAAGCATTTGCAAAAAATATTTGCAAAAAAACCCAATTTTTCTGTATCAGATTTTCAAGCGGTTATTGCTGAAGATGGTCAATTATATATTATAGATCCAATGGGTGTCGACACTCACCCAAGTGGGGTAAATCATGCAAGTCAATTGGATGCTTTACAGACATTTGAACAACATATTTTATGGCGTCACAAACGCTTTACCAGCAAAACACTTAACCACATTATCTATGTTGACAAACAACTTTGGGAATCACCCGATGATGCACTAAAGCAACAAATGCTAAGTGATGCACAAAAAGATAAGAACAAAGTCATTGTTGCCTATGATGTTGCAACAGGTCAAAAAGAGGTTGTTCACCAACCAAGTGGCAATCAAAATTTGACTTTTGATACCGTTGAAGTCATTGCCCGTGATACTCAAATCCAAAATGTTAATTTGAAAAAAGATTGTCTTGATTTTGCTAAGAAACAAGGCTGGGGACAAAGTAAATATTCGGTTTTTCGTGTAAACACCCCTGAGGAATACGAAACCTTAAACCTTAAAAGTAATGGCAAAAATAAACACGATATTATTTTGTCAATTGGCAAAGATAAAGTTACTAATGATGCTACTGAATCATTACATAGAAAACACCCTGAAAATAGTATGGTTGTCACGCTTAACGAACGAGGTAAATTGGTTTTTCCAGGGGGCAAGAAATTCATACCTGATTCAAGTGTGCGGATCAATATTGTTGGACTTCCAGAAGAATTGGAAAAAGTTGGCGCTGAAAGATTGGCAAATTACACCGATGAAATAGTGAAATTCTATAAGATAGATTCAGTAGGCAGTCACGCCTATTTAAATCGCGCTACTCTAGTGGGTTGTAACAACAAAAAACTTAGCAAGAACTACGCCGAACAACTTTATACACGAGAATACCTCAGAGGTACCAGTGTTACAGATAGATCAATCGATATGCAAATTAATGCAGATAACCCTGAAGCGACAAGTGATCACGAGCAAAAAATTATTCATAATTGGGATTATGATAGTAATACCACTGTTTGGGAAACAGAAAGTTCTGAGGATGTTGATGAAATCTTAAAAAACTTAAAAATAGGATTGGATGATACGCCACCTGTAGATATGCCTGATTTATTGGACTATAACGATATAGGCAAAAGGCTTGGTAAGAGCTCCATGAAAACCACCTTCGCTTTAGTAAACTACCCTCATCTATTATTCTTGCAATTAAACATTGATACACTCGCAAAAGTCAAAAAACTGGAAAGTGAAGTTGCTTGGATGAATAAAATGCAAGAACTTGGTATTAAAACACCAAAATACCATAAGGTTGTTGCTGTAATGGATCAGGACAATCAAAACCACTATGGAATTTTAGCTGAACATATTCGTGATTCAGAAGTTATCAAATTAGATTCGCCTGATCTAATGAAAAACGAATACATAACAAAAAGAACCTTGAATGATATTCAAAATTTATCAGACAAGTTTGAACAAAATCCAGAACTGTATATCCCTGATCTACAAATGCTAATGGCTAAAGATGGGCAGCTTTATGTTTTCAACCCAGAATCCGATAATCCACCAATGGCTCGACCTGATAGTCGTGTGCGCCAAGGTATGAGGGAAGCAAATGTAAGGGGGCTTAAGATGTTGAGCGAAAAGGCAACGCTTTTCCTTAGAGGGTTTAATGAAAACAATAGAATGCACGCTATTTTTGTTGATGATACATTACTAAAAAAAGACCCTAAACTTAAAGAAAAATTAATAAATAAAGCAAAAAAACAACAAGACCTTGCTGTTTTCAGTTACAACATAGAAGGTAAATTTGTTAAGCCCATTATGCTGTATCAGCCAGACAACCCACAATTAATTGACAGAATTGAAGTAATGTCTGATAGGGTCGATCACTTTCCCAGCCAAAAAAACATGTTTCGTTTAGTGGAAGGTATGCCCAGTATATCTAACGATATGATTTTTCGTTGCCGACCCGCAGAAAATTTCAGCAACTACCGAACCAATATTATCGTCCAACACGGCAATAGCGACACCGCAATTAAAGCTGCCCAAGACCTTGCTAACAAACACCCTGACAACAGCATCATTGTTCACTTTGATGCTGATAACAAATTAGTCACCGCAGATAATGAACTTTATACCCCTAATGGCAATGTGCGACTTAGTTTTGTTGATCATGGGGAAAACTTTGTGACAGACGAAAGTAGCATGGATGAATTGGTTGATAAGGTCAAGCAAATTAATGACACTTACGGCAATGAAAATACTTATTTTGAACGCATTGCCTTGGTAGGTTGCGACACCAATAGCGTTAGAAAGGGCTTAACCAAAGACTTTGCTCGTGCTGTTTATAATAACATACCCACCCTAAGAAATGCGGACATTACTGGTAGAACAGGGGAGGTGCAAGTCAATGATGATGGCACCAAAACCATGAAAACAGGGGGTGCTAAAACGGTTTATAGTTGGCGTAATGGTGATATTGTTTCAAAAACTGAAGATGCTAAAACTACTGCTGACACACTTAAGAATCCGTTAGGACTAACAATAATTGATTTTATTTCTGAACGAATATATGAATTAGAGTTGTCAACAGCGCCTACTAGAACCCCTGCAGAGAGTGAATTTCATAGGATTCTTTCCGGGTGTAGGGACTATGTTAACGCTTTCGACTATAAGGATATGAGTGCACAGGAAAAAATATCTTTCTTTCAAGGTGTAAAGGAAAAATTGAGTAATTTTGCCGATACGGGCACCCCTCCACCTTCGATGCAGACACATATAGCAACATTTGACAACTTTGTTGTGGAAGCTATTTCTAGAAGTGAGCACCGTATTAGAATGAACGACAAGTTTCCAGTTACCATTACAAAGGGCAACAAAATACCCAATATCATTCATTATGTTTGGACGGGTGGTGCAATGCCAGAACCTTATTTAGAAAACATTAAAGCCATTGGCAGGCAAAATGATAAATTAGTGGTACGCCTCCATTACGATCCTAATGCTTTATTAATGAATGAACTTAAGATAAGAATGAAAGCCTATGTGGACAACAATTTACCTATAACCGGTAATCGCATGTATGAAGCAGTCAAACTGACAAAAAAATTCTCAAATTATTGCGGAGACCGTGACTTAAGTAGTGATATTGTAAAAAGGTTTATGATTGATGAGTTAGGCGTTCCAAGAGCAGAAGTAAATGAGGTTGAGGAAAAAATCAACAAATATTGGAGTGACTTCCCTGAGAGCAACCCGAGATTAGAGTTAGCCCCTATATTGTTTGACGATGCAGAGTTGTCTGGAATGAAAAAAGCTTATCAATTTGAACTTAAAAATGGCTCTATGGCAGGCGCCTCCGATGCTGTTAGGTTTTCTGTATTACATACTGAAGGCGGTATTTATACTGATGTTGGACTGATTTTTAACCGTATTGACCAGGATAACATTTTGCATAATTATATCAAAAAATTCCCTGAACATGGCTTTCCCCGTAAGCAAGCAATTGGTACATTTCATAGTGCTTACCCCTTTATGTCCAATAATAACTTTCTTGTTGCCGCGCCTCATTCTAAATTTACAGGCACTTTGGTTCAAGATATCTCTGAAGCGTATAACGGAATAATTTCTAATAGAGTTGAGCGGGTAAGACGCAGTTATGGGGGCAACCAAGTCCTTGATCAATATAGTACTAGCATTGTGCCACTTGGTGAGTTTTACCTTGAGCATATAAATCATCTTTCTAAGCAACCACTTAAAGAGCATATTATCGATACTCGTGGCTCTTGGCAATCAAGCTGGAATACCGAAGGTATTGAATTTATTGTTCTTATAGTAGACACTGAGAATCTATCAGATGTGCAAAGAAGGGGGTTGGTTGATAGTATAGAGGGGAATATTGATGGTTATAACAATGACACTTACAAGATTGTAGTTTTAGATTCTCATGCCGTTATTAATCCAGTAAGAAGGGAGATTGTTGAGCACATGAATCCATTTTTTACCGTACAAAAAGTCCCCACAAAAAGCGATAATGTGTCAATAAATTATCCTGCATTATTTGAAAGAAGTAGGCGAATTATTGTTCACGATGATAACAATAATTTTGAACCCATGCTAACAAAATTTAGTGATGTAGTGGAGCGCAAAGAATCATCAGAATTTAATAAAACAATAGAAGGTGTTGTAAGCGATCGTTGTTTTCAAGTGTTTTTATTTGATGACAAGGAAAATTTCAAGCAAACCATACGAGATCTCGCACCAGATATTTCTAGAGAAAATTATGTAGCATTGGTTTACGATGAAGCTAATCAGAGATACAATGCACTAGATAATCATGTTTTTAAATTCAAAGATGGTGATCGCCTAAAGGTAAATTTCATTGGAGAATTAAATAATTTAGATGACGCTACGGAGGTACAAAGTAGAATATTCTCTGCTGAAAATGCGCTTCCACAGATTGAGATTAGAAAGCATGTAAAAGAAACAAGGGTTGTCTTGAGTAAAGACATAGGGTTCAATCGAAGTTTATTTAAAATAAAGGGAACTTTCTTAAATGATCTCAAACTTTACGCCCATAAAGGCACTGTAACCATACACGCACAAAATGATGAGGATAAATCCAATGTCACGATACTTATGAACAATAAGACTGGGCATCTTGTTGCACAAGACAATGAGACATTGTTATGGAAAGCACTTGCAGAATTCGACAGAAATGCTTTAAAAGTAAAAGAAAGTAGAGTGGGTAAATCTGACAAAAATTCGTTAAATAAATACCATAACATTGTTATTCAATCTGGTGACCCTTGGCGTGTCGCTTCTTATCATTTGGCTGGCGACACCAATTTTAAGGGCGATACAAGTATCGTTCAAGTTTCAGATAGCGGGTTTAGGACTATATACGGAACACCGTCTTCTTTAATTACAGGAGATGTTAGAATTATTTTTGCATTTGATGATAGTGACTATATTATAGGCAATATGAAAGGCATCAGTAAGGCGCTCAATTCTAATGTAAAAATTAAAGATATACACTTCATTAATAGCATGGATTCGAGCGCTTTGCAAAAACCTGACGCTCAAGCATCCTATATGGAGCAAGTTCTACGGATAGCACACAGATACAAAGACGCTAAAATATACATGCAACAAGACTTGCAAAGCAACAAACATATTCTCCGTAACTATTCATTCGAGTTGCCTTATGTGCCAAGTAATTCAAGCAGTCGTTATGAGAAAAAGATTATTTTTAAAGTATCTAATGACAGTGACATTGACAAATACGCTGACAAACTAACAATTTCATACCCAAATATCAGTTATATTGCCACACTTGATCCTATTACAGGCGGTGTAAGACTATATGATTCATATGGTAATGTAGTTACCGATGCTAATATACATGGAGAATATGAAATTCATGTGTTGGGTCGAGTTGCCGACCTGAGAAGAATGAATAGCGCGGGTTTATCCGATCATATTATAAATTTGCAAAAAAGCATTAATGTAGAGCCACAAAAGGTAATAAATATTAAATTAACCGCTTGTAGCACAAAAGAGTCAGCGTCAAGTGACTTGTTGTTTGATACAGGCAGCTATGCGCTCAATACCGCTCATCAGTTAATACGATATAATCCAAAACTAAGTTTAACAAAAAAAAATACTAATATTATAATTGGTACCAATAAGAACGGTATAACAACTACAACTACTAATACAGCCCACCTAGCCGAAACCACCCCCCACCAAGACACCCCCCTCCATAACTGGGCCGACTTAAGCCAAGAACAAATCAACAAACTAACCACAGAAGCCCAAAAACCCCAACCCAGCCTAGCCAACCACGACCACCAAGTCCTCATTCAAACCGAAGCCGATGGCAATGTTAGAGACAGTACCTTTAGACTCGCCTCTAAACACCCCGCACAAACCACCATTGTGCAAATGCAAAAAGACGGCACCCACCAAGTGGTTTACGGCCTTGATCTTGAGGATATTACCGGCAAGGTCAAAATGGTGGCTGTGGGTTATGGCAGAGAGAAGGACGGCGCACAAACCATGGGCGGCAGAACTGCTGATGAATTAAGTGCAAATATTACCGAACTCAATCGAGCCTTGGCGGGCAATGCAGACATACAACGCATTAGCATCGTTGGCTGTAATATGGAATCAGACAATCCTACTGACAATAACGACAGTCAATACGGCAGAAGAATGGTCGAAAAACTCAGTCAATCAAACATCAAAGCCCCTGTTGCTGTTAGAAGCAGTTATGTTGCTGTTGATGAAAACGGCAGAAAACTAACCTCAAACACAGGTGCAGGCAATTGGATGCACAAAGACAGTGCTGCCAAAACCGTTTACAGTCTTGGCGCAACTGGCGCTGTGGTTAGCAGAGTGTATAACGACGAAGGCACTTTGATTAAATATAATGGTAGACGCTTAAACGAAGACTTGGATAATGACAAAAGCACACAAGGTGCAGAAAATCAAGAAACAAGCGACAAGCACGCTCAAGGACAAGGGCAAGGGCAAGGGCAATCAGAATCGGAAACAGAAACAACCAAACAAAAACTAGACGATATCGACAAACGCCAAACTGATTTTGCCAATTCCGTTAACCAAAATAAACTCAGAAGATTGCCCAATGGCAACGCCCCTGCCAATAACGACAATGAAAACACCAAAACAGGCGGTATGTCCGCCCCCGCTCTCAATGTGCAAATCGATATCGGCGGTGGCGACCACGCCTCTCTCTTCGGTGGCTCTACCAATGTAGATGTCAAAGTCGGCAACGGCGCACACCACACACTGATGTACGGCAGCAACAATGTTTTAGTCAGCATCGGCGATATAGGCGACAGCAGTCGTTTTGTTGAAATAGGGGGCTATCGTGCATTAGAAGGTGTGCAAATCTTAATAGGCACTAAAAATGTCGTGGTCAACCACGGCGTTAGAAACGACCTAATCATTGCCACCGACCCTTCCTTCCCCATGATTCCATTTGTCAATCCTTTTGACGGCTCTGCCAATATCTTAGGCTCTTTACAAGGTATGGCAGACATAAGCAACTCTGGACAAAACGCCTTATGGAGTTGGAAGAAAACCAAGAAGTTTGCCACCAGCATGAGTTCCTTAGACAGAACCAGCGACACCAACTATGAGAAAATCTTAATCAGTGGCGGTCAAAACGCAGTCTCTGACCGAGGGTTAAAATACGACATAGAAATGGCACTCAACAAACAAGCCAATAACTTTATGCAGCGTGAAAGCAAACGCCAACAAGCAAAGCAAAACTTCAAAGAACACATCAGCAACTTTAGTTTAAACCTCACAATCGGCGGACAAGGCTCCGACATCCTCATCGGCAACGGCAATTTTAGTTTTATGTTCGGCGATACCTTCTCCTCTGTTTTAGACACCACCGTCGCCTCCTTATTCGGCATTATGCAACAAGGCTACACCTTAGACGGCCAACCCAAAACCACCTTTACTTACACCCCCAGCAATGTCAAAACCAAACTGATTAACGGCATTCTCAACGGAATGGCATCCCAAGCAAAAGACATCACCTTCGGCGACATACTGGGTTACAAATACACCAACTTCGGTCACATCTACAAAGCCGTAGCCAACACCCCCGATTTATCCCTATCAAATTTATTAAAAGAACTCCTAGGCACCGTATCCGACACCTTTAGCAACTCCATTACCGCCTTATCTGAACCAGAACGCATTGTTAAGGCATTAGTCGCTGGAGGAGAATCGTTCAAAGACATGGGTGAAAACACTTTAGATGCATTAGGCATTAAAGACAAAGATAAGGACGACGATGACAATAACGACGACGATAATAACAATGATAACGATGAAAACAACAAAGATGAAAACAACAACACAAACACAGGAGACAACGACAGCGAATCCAAAAAGAACAAAAGCAACAAAGCCTTCGGCTTCAGCGGTCTCAAACTCCCCTCATTGTTTAATATGTTCACACCCAATCTAATCAAAACCCTAAGCAGTTTACCAGAACTGGCAGAAACCCTATCCAGCAGCATCTCCACAGACTCTGCCAACATAAAAGACAAAGCACTTGAGCTTTTCTCCGACATTGGCTTTATGTCCAATGACGGCGATTTGTTCTTCAACATAGGTGCCCAAAACTTCGCATGGGGTGGCGACGGCAAAGACCTATTTGCACTCATGGGCACCAACAACAATGTCTGGGGTGGCAAAGGCGATGATGTCGCCTATGTCATTGGCGAAGGCAACACCATCAGCGGCAACCAAGGCGATGACAGCGCCGTGTATGTCGGACAAAACCACATGTTCATTGGTGGCGAAGGCGATGACATTGGCGTTGCCTCAGGTCGCTACAACACTTTGTTTGGCGGTACCGGCAGAGACCAACTTTGGGCATTTGGAGAGGGCGCCTATATCACCGGCAACGAAGGCGATGACTATCTAGTGTCCACTGGCAATTATGGCAAAATTCACGGTCACACTGGCGATGACATCGGCATTTTAATCGGTGCTCACAATGTCATGGACTTAGGCAAAGGTAATGACCACGGCAAAGTATTTGGCAACAAAAACATCGTTTATCTACGCGATGGCAACGACGAACTAGAAGTCGCCAGCCATCAGTCTTCTATTATGGCAAACGCCGGCGATGATTCTTTATATATGCACAAAAACTCAAGCGACAACAAGATTGACGCAGGATCAGGTGATGACTTATTGTATTTAGGCGGCACAGAAAACAAAGTTACTGGCGGCACAGGCGCCGATATATTCATCGTTGGCAACGACAACATCTTTAGCACAATCATCACCGATAAAGACGATTACATCGCTTTTGATTTAGACAGTTATCAAGACACCATGTATTACAAAAGCAACAACAACCTTTTGATTAAACACCGATCGTTAATAAAACCCAATAAAGCCGACAGCGATTACCAAAGCGACAACACCGGCGTTGACATCGCCAAACAATACCGCAACCAAGAAGGCAGCGTGTTAATTGAAGACTATTTTGCCAATAGCAACAGCAATGAAAGCGCAAAAATCTGCATCAGCATTGACACCAACAACGACCGCTATCACTATTTAGACAAGGCACAAATCAGTAAGTTAGTTGAATACATGTCATCCTTTGATTCCTTTGCTGATACCGAAGGTGTGGCTAACTATAAAAGAGAGGTTAATCAATTGTGGTCTGGTGCGAAGGTTGGTTATAATATGCCCGAAGTTATGAAAAATTTAGTTTAATAAAATAAGGAAAATAAAAACATGAACAATAAAAATATATTTGTAGATACCGTTAGTGCCATTAATGTCAACAATGGTATTGTTAAGATGCAGTTAGTCGCTCAATCCTCTGAACAACAGGCTACCGACAACGATGATAAGCCAAAATTTGACGACCTAGGGCAGATCACTATGCCGTTAAATGGTTTTTTATATATGCTAAGTGTGATCGAAGGGTTAATGCAAGATGATAAAATGAAAGACATGATTCAGCGCTTTCAAACGGCGGGCATTATTCCAACCGAGCAAGATATTGAAAAAGCCCAGAAGAAATAATTTTCTTTAACGAGTTTCGGTGTTGCAGCCAGTTTACCAATCAATTTATACGCTATTCCTGCTGTTAAGAGAAGAGGTTCTTGGTAAGGACATCCTTATTCAAGAAAGTAAAGATAATGTAGTACCTGATAAAAAAAAACTACATTCATTTGCCAAAAAGAATCTATTAAAACTCCAGTTTAGCAAAAAAAAATTATCGGTTAAAAAGTTACAAAAAAGAACGCCCTTTATTTTCTTTACCAAAGAGGGTCAGCCTTCTGTCGTTGCTAGCCTCTCCAAAGAGGGGGTTCTAATTCAACGCCCAGGCAAAGATCCCGCTCAATTTCAATTATCCGACATTCAAAAAGTCTGGGGTGGCGAAGTTATTTTTGTCAAAGACACTGCTAAATTTGGACTTTGGTGGTTTGTTCCTGAGTTTTTGCGTTATCGAAATACTTTGTTAGAGATTGTTAGCTTTTCTTGTGTTTTGAAAATTGTGGCATTGATATTGCCATTGATTTTCCAAGTAGTTATTGACAAGGTGGTGGTTAATAACGCCTTGTCAACCATGATTATTTTATTGGTGGCGTTACTTAGTGCCAATATATTTGAAATTGCTTTAACGAGCATACGCGAATATTTGTTACTGCATACTGCTAATCGTATTGATATTGGCTTAGGGGTGCGTTTATTTAAGCATTTAATACATTTGCCTATTGCCTTTTTTGAAAGTAAATCTGTTGGATTGTTGGTGAGTAGGGCGCAAGAAATTAACAGTGTGCGTGAATTTTTTACGGGTCAAGCATTATTGAGTGTTATTGATTTTGTGTTTTTATTTATCACTTTTTTTGTCATGTATTACATTTCCCCAAAAATAGCCTTAATAGTTGCTACAACCGTGCCATTTTATTTTATTAGTGCTTGGTTACTGACGCCAAAACTGATTAAATACATTGAATTGTCATTCAGCAAAGGCGCCAAAAATACTGCTTTTTTGACAGAATCTATCGCCAATAGTGAAACCATTAAAAGTATGGCGTTAGAGCGAGTTATGTTAAAACGCTGGAACAAGCAAACCAGTAGTATGGTCGGTGTGAATTACGATTTACAGAAATTAAATACCTTTGCCTCGCAAATGGTGAGCATTTTTTCAAAAGTTGTGAGTGTGCTGGCTTTATGGCTGGCTGCCATTGAAGTATTTGCGTTAAATATGACAATTGGACAATTAATTGCCTTTAATATGCTATTATCTATGTTTCAGCAACCCCTTAACCAACTCACTTCATTGTGGCAAGAGTTTTTACAAACCAAAATAGCAGTGGAACGATTGAGCAGTATTTTAAACACACCTGCTGAGAAGAAAAAACACCAAGCCTCGCATAAATTACAAGGAAAAATTGAACTTAGAAATGTGTCTTTCAAATACACGCCTACCAGTAATTTAGTGCTTGAAAATATTAATTTAACCATTGAAGTTGGTGAAAGTGTGGCATTGGTTGGCGGGTCTGGTTCTGGAAAAAGCACGATTGCTAAATTGATACAAGGTTTATATGTTCCCGATTTTGGCGATATTTATATTGACAATGTTAATATCAACAAGATAGATGTGCATTCATTAAGAAACCAAATCGGCGTTGTTTTGCAAGAAAATTACCTTTTTCAAGAAAGTGTGCGTTTAAATATCGCCCATAAAAACCCAACATTACCAATAGAACAAGTGATTGAAGCAGCAAAAACCTCAGGCGCTGATGAATTTATTCGCAAAATGCAATTGGGCTACAATACTGAAATTCAAGAAGGTGGTAAGTCTTTATCAGGTGGACAAAGACAAAGAATTGCATTTGCCAGAGCCATTATTGACAAACCCAAATTACTCATCTTGGATGAAGCAACTTCTGCCTTAGATGAAGAGTCTCAAGCGTTAATCCGTCAAAATATGACCGCAATATCGCACGGCAAAACGGTGATTATTATTGCTCATCGTTTGTCCACTATTCGCTCTTGCGATAGGGTGGTGGTTATTAATAAAGGCAAAATAACCAACATTTTAACAGGCGAAGATAAAGTCAAATATTTAGCCCTTATACCCTCATGAATCACCCACCTAAGAAAAAACTTTTTTCAATCTTTGCTGGCAAAAAAACTGACAACAAGGCCTTTGAGTTTTCCCCCACTTATTTGCGCATTCAAAAGCAAGCGCCGACAAACTTCTCTCGCCTAATTGGCTGGAGCGTGGTGGCGTTTGTAACAATAGTATTGTTATGGTCCTATTTAAGTTACATTGCCATTTATGCAAACACCACAGGTAAATTAATTGTCTCTGGTAAGTCGCAAAAAATTCAACCACTTAATCCAGGGAAAATTGAAAAAATCTATGTCAAAGAAGGTCAAGTCGTGCAAAAAGGGGATTTGCTGGTGCAACTTAGCGACATAGAGGCAAAAACCAATATTGCTAACTTGAAGGCAAAATTATCGTTTTACCAACAAAATCAGAAAAATTTTGAATACATTTTCCCTATTATTGAGCAAATAGAACAAGATGGCATTGCACAAAATATCTCAATTGACGCCTTACAAAATAGGCAAGCAACCCTAGATTTGGAGGAATTTTTTAAGCAAATTGCACAAATTAATGCCAAAATTCACAACTCAAAGAAATCTGCCCATCATTTAAAAAATGAAATTAAATTAGATCAATTGGTAACAGGAAATGCACGCAGGCGTGTAGAGATGTTCAGTCAATTTTTTAACAATCAAGATATTTCCGAATTGCAATTTCTACAAGCACAAAAAGAATTACTACAATCTAAAAAATCATTGCTAGGCAAACAATCTAAGTTGCACGAATTAAACAGCAATCGCCAATTAGAAGAAAGCAATAAAAAATTTGCCATCAGTCAAAAGAAAAATAAAATCTATAGGGAATATAAAAAAAATCAATTGGACATTATCGAAACAACAGAGGCGTTAAAAAAATACCAAGATCAACTACAAACAATGCGCCTTTATGCGCCAATAGAAGGCTTTATCCAAGAAATTTCCATCAATACCATTGGCGGCGTGGTAACCTCTGCACAAGAATTAATGTCTATCGTCCCCATAGGCAAACTTTCCCTACAAGCAGAAGTGAAAATATTAAACAAGGATGTTGGCTTTGTACGCACTGGACAAGCGGCAAATGTGCAATTAGATGCCTTTAATTATATAAAATACGGTGCCATTGACGGGGTGGTTGAAAATATTTATCAAGATTCTATTGAAGACAAAGAATTGGGTTATGTTTTTTTAGCCACTGTTAACCTTAAAGACAACAAAATACAATACAAAGGCAAAACCATCTTTTTACACGCTGGATTGTCAGTTGTTGTTAGAATAAAAACAGGCCGCCGCCGCGTGATTGACTACTTATTATCACCTGTTTTGGAGCATGTCAGTGAAGGCCTTAAAGAGCGTTAACCTTACCGCTAGCAACCGTGCTTTACTCTGCATCGTTCAGTTACTAAAACATTTTGAAAAAAACATTGAACTGGCGAGCATTAGCCATTTATTGGTTAGCAGTCAAAACAGTGATTTAAGTCAATCTGAACTGATATACGCCATTCAATGGGCGGGCATCAATGCTGAATATCTGCAAATTAATTTAAAAAAATTAGACAAATTACACCTGCCTGTGCTAATCAAGTGTCAAAATAATTGGCTGCTCCTTGAGGCCTTTGACGGAAAAAATCTCACTGTATTTGACGGCGTGGATAAATGGCAGATGAGCAAGCAAGATTGCCGTCAAGTTTGGCAAAATTCCTGCATTGCCATTGCCAATAATTTAGAAGAGTACGATGCTAACACGGTGCAAAATGTCGACATTAAAAAAGATTCTATTTTTCAATGGTTTTTACCCTCAATCAAAAAGCATAAAAAACAATTTTTATCGGTGATTTTTATCTCCATTATGATTCAGTTGATTATGCTCCTCACCCCCTTGCTATTTCAATATTTTTTAGACAGCGCCTTACCCAGTTTTAACCCAACCAACCTGCAAACTATCATGATAGCCATGTTATTTTTTGCCTTGATTGACCCAATGTTTTTATTAATGCGTTCGTTTGCTTTCTCCAATTTAACTTCTAAAATTGATTCAGAATTGACCAGCCGCATTTATGAGCATTTAATGCAATTGCAATTGTCTTTTTTTCAAAACAATCAAATTGGCAAAATAACGGCATTTATGAGGGAAATGGCAAGCATTAGGCAATTTATGACGGGCAATTCTCTGACTTTGGTGATTGACTTGATTTTTGTCGTGGTGTTTTTCTCAGTGATGTTTCAATATTCTGTTTTTATGACGGTTGTGGTGCTGATATTTTTGCTGATTTATTTTTTCTTTTGGCTGATAATAGGGCCAATTGTACGCAAACGCAGTGAACAGTCTTTTGATGCAAGTGCAGAAAATACCGCACTATTAACTGAAACCCTGTATGGTATTCACTCAATCAAATCAATGGCAACAGAACAGCGATTTATCCGACAATGGGAAAAACGATTGGGAAGGTATCAGCGTGCTTACGCCCAAGCAGAGTTAACCAGTATTTTTTCCATGCAAGGCATTTCGCTGATTAACAAAATAATGGTTATTGTGATTTTATGGCTAGGCATTACCGAAGTGTTAGAAGGTAACCTAACTATTGGTGCCTTTATTGCCTTTCGTATGTATTCTAATTATGTTGCCGAACCCGTGATTCGCCTAGCGCAAATATGGCAAGATTTTCAATACACACTGGTTTCCATTAAAAAAATCAGCCTAATCCTCAAAGAGCCACTAGAAGAATTACCAAAAAATATGTTCCTCAACAACATTTCAGGCAACATTGTCTTCAAAAGCGTTTACTTCACCTACAAAAAAGAACTGCCCTCTGTACTATCAGACATTAATCTAACCCTAAAACCCGGCTGTATGCTCGGCATCACTGGCCCCTCTGGCTCTGGAAAAAGCACCCTAACCAAATTATTACAAATGTTCTACCGACCCACCACAGGAGAAATACTCATCGATGGCCTAGACATCAGAACACTCTCTCCAACTGAATTAAGGATGAACATGGGCGTTGTCTTGCAAAATAGCGAATTATTCCAAGACACCCTAATTAACAACCTTAAAATCGCCAATCCCGATGTTGAAATGGCACAAATACAAACCGTTGCCAAAATGTGCGGCGCCGACTTCATTGAAGAACTCCCACAAGGCTACAACACCATGCTCAGCGAAAAAGGCGGCAACCTATCAGGCGGCCAACGACAAAGAATCGCCTTTATGCGCGCACTAATAAACAACCCAAAAATTCTAATCCTAGACGAAGCAACCTCTGCCCTAGACTACGAATCAGAACGCATCATCCTAAACCACCTACCAGAAATCAGAAAAAACCGAACCATCATCTCAGTCGCCCATCGCCTCAACACCATTAAAGATGCAGACACCATCATTTTTATCGACAACGGCAAAATCACCGAACAAGGCACCCATCAAGAGTTAATAGACAAAGAGGGTGGTTACGCAAAACTTTATCGATTGCAGCAGCAGACATAATTTAGGCGCTACAAATTAAGAGTTTATTTGAGCAAACCTAAAAGGCAAGCGGTTTTTTATAAAAAAATATCAAACAAATTAACCATTTTCAAAAACAAACCAAGATGAGGAAAAATAGCAATATCAAAACAATTGGCAAGCTATTCTAGCGCCAAAGAAACATCATTACACTTCGCTATACCATCGTTATTTCACGCATTTATTATTGAATAATTGATTTATTTTCTGTTATAATTTTTTTAGCTAATATTAAATTTGAATTGCACCAACTTAGTCTTTAACTTTTTTTATTTTATGTACTACACACTAAGTAAGCACATAATTTTTAACTTAAAGATGTGTGAAGTCTGGCTATTTTTTTACAGGGTATATTTTTAATATTGTAATAGAGAAATATATCCTTATGGCAACAATTAAATTATTAAAGGGTATAAATTTATGCAATACGAAAAAATTAAAAAAATTGGCAATACAAGTGAATCTTCTTCCTCTGAATTAAAAGCGCTTGCAAAATTGTGGAACGGCAAAAAAGAACAATTAAAAAATTCCGATGAATACAGTCAGTTTCTTAAAAAAATGCAAAGAGAATGGGCGATAGAGACAGGAATCATTGAAAGGCTTTACACTTGGGATAGAGGGATAACTGAGTCACTCATTGAACATGGCATAGATGCCGCACAAATTAGCTACAAAAGTGGCTTATCCGAAGAAAAGTCAGGAAATATTTCCAATCTTATTGCTGACCAACAACAGACGATTGACGGATTGTTTGATTTTGTCAAAAATGAACAGCCATTTTCAGAGCATTTTATCCGCTCCATGCATGAAAAACTTGTTGCCCATCAAGATATGGTAGAGGCTTCAACGCCAGAAGGAAGTATAATTAAAGTTAAATTACTCAAGGGAAAATATAAAAAACATCCAAACAATCCAAAAAAAAATAATGGTGAAATGCATTTTTATTGTCCACCAGAATTTGTTACTGATGAAATGGAAACGCTAATTAGCTTATACAAGAAATACGAGCGAAAAACACCTCCAGAGGTATTGTCAGCTTGGTTGCACCACCGTTTTACCCAAATCCATCCGTTTCAAGATGGCAACGGCAGAATTGCCAGAGCGATTGCATCTTTAGTGTTTCTAAAAGCAGGGTTGTTTCCCTTGGTAATTAGAGAATCTGATAGAGAAATATATCTTAACGCCTTAGAGGAGGCTGATAATAACAATATAAATGACTTAGTCCAACTTTTTGCTAAACGGCAAAAAGATTGTATTTTGTCGGCTTTAAATATACAGCAAGAGGTTGAAAAATCTAATTTTGCAGACCAAATTTTTGCTAATGGTATAAAACTATTAAAGGCTAAACATGATACCCAAAAAGAAGAAGTTGAAAAGGTATATAGATTTGCCGATGTTTTACAAAAAAACCTATTTGAGAAACTAAAAGCCTATCAAGAGAAATTTGACCCTAGTTTAAAAAGCACTAATCGTAAAGATGGTGCTATAGCGGGTGAAGCAAAGAATAATGATAGTGATAGAAATTATTATTTTCGCAATGAAATTATAAAAATTGCCAATAAACACGATTATTATGCAGATACCAAAAGGTACAAATCTTGGTCAAGGTTAATACTTAATACGGAAAGTATATTTGAAATAGTATTTAGTATTCATGGATTTGGGCATAGCAATGGCGTCATGGCAATTTCATCTTTTACATTTGAAAAAAATATGTCAGAAGATAGCGTTCTTAATGTTGTCAATATAAAATCAGCGCAACAAGAGGTTTTTGTATTTAATTACCTTGAAAAAGAAACAGAAATCAACAAAAGGTTTAATGACTGGTTTCAAGAATCTTTTGTTATTGCATTGGCAGAATGGCAACAAACTATTGCTTAATTAGAAAAACAGAACCATCGTCTCAGACGCCCATCGCCTCAACACCATTAAAATGCAGGCACCATCATTTTTATCAACAACGGCAAAATCACCGAACAAGGCACCCATCAAGAGTTAATAGACAAAGAGGGTGGTTACGCAAAACTTTACCGATTGCAGCAGCAGACATAATTTAGGCGCTACAAATTAAGAGTTTATTTGAGCAAGCCTCAAAACAAAGCGCCCTTAAGTTTTAATGAAAAATCATGAATTTCACAAGGGTTTCTTGATAAAACACAAGGCTAATTTTCCACCACCTTGAATTAATCTCAACGCTTACAATAACGAAACAAAAGATAGAATGTGTTCACTATAATCCAGTGAAGCGTAGCAATTTATATTTGCAAAAACATGCATATATTCCTAAGAATGGCTTGGAGTAGGGTGTAGGGCTTTACCATTAGTCTAGTTAAGCAACAAGTTGGGGTTGTTTTGATATAAGGGTTATGGCTTGCACTTCTGTTTCATCCAACTCCTTAGTCGTTAGGAAAACTTCTAAGTGGATGAAAAGTAGATTTAAGTTAAAAAAAATTTTTGTTTTCTGTTAAAATTTATCCTAACTTAGAGTTCTTTGTGCAAATACAGATGATTATTTATATTTGCACAAGGGCTTCAGTTTAAAAAAATAGAATATGATTGTTTGGCGCAGGATTTGTTTTCAATATCGCAATAATCGTTGTAAAAAAGGAAAGCCCGTGAAAAAAACAGCAATAGAAGTTTATGCATTATTAGTCTGCCTTGGGGCGATGACTTGTTTATCGGTTAATATTGGACTTGTACTTCATGATACGGTTAGTTTAGTTAAGCCTAGTCTGACAATTAGCACTTATCAATACAATAATCATCAAAATAATGATAATTATTGGCAACACCAAGTTGGGCAGTCAAATATTATTCAATTGAATGACCTTACTCTTAACCCTAAAAAAGATAAAAAATTTGTTAAACGCCCAACAAAAAACGAACTTACACAACAAAGACTTGATAGTTATCAAAGCGTCATTGAGGCAGAAAGAAGAAGCGCTATAAGAGACTTGATTTTTGAGTTTATTGTGATTTTAGTAAGTTCTATATTATTTTTTACACACTGGCGTTTTGTTTTACATGAAAAAAAATAAGGGGAGTAACGCTCTTTTTGTTTATTTTTAAAGTTTAAATTTCTGCCTTATTTATTACTCAACATTTGCACGAAGTTGTTACTACCACAAGGCACTCCTTTACATATATCCCTTCTTAATTGGCGTAAGCACTTGCTTCTTTAGCGCTAATAGCATAGTTAATTTAGATTAAGTGAGAGAGAAAACATTCACTGTTAGCAACAATAGGGCTGTTACTTTATTAGAAATTTCATTTATTTAGTTTTTAATCCTCCTCTCGATGGAGTGGACTTTAGAGGGGGATCAATTTTTCTACACCTTCTAATAAAATACTTTAAATGCTTAGTTAGTCTTCTTAACTAATGGAAGTAGGATAATGGCAATTATAAACAGTTGCTTATTGAGACCTTTGCATAAATATGGATGATTAGCAAAATTCAATTTTTGCCTAATTGGTGATTTTCTTAAACCTTGTCCTAACAGGACTAAGGCTGGGTTTAAAAAATTACCAAGTGGGTGAAAAGTGGATTCTTGATGATTATTTATATTTATGCAAAAGTCTCTTATTATATTTTAATGCTCTTATACCCAAAACCCCCAATTAAGGGGGTTTAAGGATTAAGGGCGTCTTATGGCGTGGGGGGTGAGCGACTGAATGAGTGTGATATTAGGTGCTTTATCTGAGTTACAGGTGGTTTTGAGTACCCTTATAATGCCTAGTGAAAATATAACTCCTTCATCTTTTTGACAAAGATACTCACCTTTGTCATTGGTCATACCCGTGTACCCGTACTTGCTTGTGATGAAAGCTAAGCCTTTAATTACTGGATTTTTCCAATAGCCTTTTATTGTATTTTCATCTGCCTGATACTTTGGCTTAAACTTATCATTGATTTTTTTAGTGTTTTCAGTAATTAAGTTTACACTGGCAGAAGACTCTTGGTATCTTGAGTCATTCGAAGAAATATCTAGCAATGCGGTTTTACTATCTGCTAGCGCTTTCTTAGCAATTTGCAATGAGGCGTGTAAACTATCAAGAGTTCTTCCTGGTAAACTTGCTTCGGCTAACGCATCTACTGCAGTCTTTTTATGCTTTTTAATATTTTCATAAGCTACGACTCTTTCATTCTCTTCAAACATTACATCAAATTGTACCGAAGCTTCTGCAGTTATGAAGCCACTGAAATTTTTAAAGAAAGACGCTATTTTTTCAGAGAGTGTTACTCGGTTTATTCCCCCAACTTCTTCTTCCAGTTGAATTGGGTAATGCAAGAAGAACTCATTTGTTGGGTAGCTTTTCACGCTGCCCATGACTTGGACTATATTTCCGTTGCGTTTTACGCCGTAGTCACCTTTCATTGTATTTGCGGGTATACCACTATTAGTTAGATCTTCAAGGCTACCTATATATATTAAATTTTTATCAAAAGTGACTTTTATTTGCGCTTCTTTGCTGTTTTCGAGTTCATTGACAGAGTATTCAAATCCCATTACTTTTGCATTAAGATAATATACTTTGTTTGTAGCTGGCAATACTATATTATTAAGTTGAGCTCTGGCCTCGCTTGTTAGGGAAAGACTGGCTTCAGAACCATTGGAACTTCCGGTACGGAGGACGCCTTTTGCTGCAGTATACATGTCACTCCATATCATACTAAGTTGATAATAATAATTATCAGAAACAGTAGAAAGTTGATGTGCTGATAAAAAATAAAAAACTTTTGGTGATTTTTTGTACATTATAAAATCCATATATTTACCATTCACCTTTAGAACATTGTCTAGTGTGTATCTGTTGGGGCGCATGAAGACCTCCTCTGAGAACTCCATTGTAATCCTTACTTTACTAAAAAGACGAGGCTGCGCCTTATCAATAGTCATAGTAATGCTATTAACCCCCACGGCTAAAACCTTTTCTGGCAATGCCATTAAAGCCAACAGTGCCATTACTACCTTTACAAAGTGTTTCATGTTATTTTTCCTGTTTTGTTAATTTAAACTTCTCTCAGTTTCTATCTAAAAACCCCTGTATTAGTAGAAAGGACAACCTTCATTCAATTGCGGTTTTTTGCAAAGGCTTATTATAACAGGGCTAAGATGGGATTTATAAAAATTTACCAACGAACAAAGGATGGCTTTTAGTTAATATTTATGTCAAATACAGGGAGTTCACCTGGGGATATTTTTTGTAAGACCACCTCTAAACCCCCAATTAAGGAGGTTTAAAAGGTGTCTAACAGTTTTTTGTTATGGCGTAGCTTTGGTCTCTTTGTTTATACCGGTTCCCTCTACAATTACTTTTCCATCTGCAGTAATAGCAACTGGATCATTGCTATTCGTGATACTACTGTCAACTTTGCAGGTATAAGTAAGTGGATTCTTATCCGATGGCTTCTCTATAGAATTTTCCCAACCTGAGTGGAGCATAAACATTTGCTGGCTACAGGTTAAGATATTTACATCGTTATTGTCTTGCACTGAAAGTACGAGGGCAATACGCATTGGGAAATACTGAGCAGAAGAGTTCGTACCATAGTTGTCAAGAGAGCCCACAAGGGTTTCTAAAGTGTAGTCATCTGCATCAGATTGACCTTCTCTGCTCTGTGTGGACAAGTCTTTTAACGCATTCTCCTGAGCATGCGTAAGAGTAACATCCAAAACTCCACAGCCACCAGTCAAAGTAAAGGCCTTGTCTTTATCCTTGCTGAGCTCCTCGGTTACCTGATGTGTATTTGAGTTGTTTTTAACATGAGGATCTAAATATTCACAATCTTCCCCACCTTCCTTGAGGATAAAGGTGTTAGCGGCAGATCCCTTCTGGTGGTTAAACAAAGCGAATAAGAGCTTGGTCAACCTTCTGGATTTAGCATACCCCATATATTCCCAGTTAGCACGGAGAATTTTTGAGTTCTTCTGTGCGGCATGCTGTTCATTCTCTTTAGTATTTTTTGATTGAACAACCTCAAGATTTTCCGTATGGGTATTAGCAACTGTGTAAGCAGCGTTGGCAGTTTGTGAGTAGGTAGTAGCACTAGCGTTCGTGCCATCGTCATAATCTTTGGCGGCGTCATCTTTATAGCCTTTTGCGGCGTCACGGGTAGCGCCAGTTTCTGTATAACCTTCTGTCGCTTTCCAAGCGACAAGTGCCATGCTTTTTGCGGTTTCAGCACCCGTTTTGGCATTATTTGCCATCCCTTTAAAATGCCTAATATTAACTTCTACATTATTGGAATCAATTTTAGTATCTGTGAGCGCTCTGGCAATTGTGGCATCAGTGGCAAGCAATACATTTTCTTTAATTTCTACCGCTGTCTCCGATGCAGTCTTTGCAATATTTTTTTGCATTCCAGCTATCTTAGCCCAAGCGTGTGCGACAAAAGTATAAGCATTGATCACCAATTGATTGACTTCTTTTTTGTGAGTATCAATAATAATGGTTGGACTATTGGCTGCAAGCTTTGTGTTACCTGCCGCTGTATTGATTGCTCCAACCACTATAAGTGCGGCCTCTATTGTTCCACTTTCAATAAGGCTGATGTTTTTTTCTTCAGCCACTTTTTCTTCTGCTCTAGCAGTGGCAAGAGATAGAGGGGTGTTTACTATAGTGTAGCGATCAGCAATGGCACTTATGATTCTTGCTATCGCCTCCCAGTCACGCTTAGCATTATCACTAAAATCTTTGATGTCATTTACAAGTCCAGTGCTATTGGTGGGATCAGCGGTAGTGGCAGATGTCCAAGCACTGGCGGCTGCATTCTTTGCGGCTTCAGCAGTGGTCTGCTCATTAATAGCATCTTCTTTAAATCTAGAAATATCAAACAAGACTTCGCTGTTATCGGCATTTGTCTTAGCTGTAGTGGCATTTGTCTTGGCTGTAGCGGTAATGCTAACCTTGACTTGTGCTGTTGCCTTATATCCTTCAATCTCCACTTTTAGATGCAGTGCAATTACTTTGGTTGCAATGTTACCCCTGAGGGTAACTATGGCATTGTAATACTCTAGCACACCAGCAGACTCCTCGTTATCTTTGCTTGGTGTTACTCCATTAGAATAGGCGAATCTGGTAGCCTCGGCATCAACAGAGTTATTGCCAACTAAGCTTTTCTTGGCTTTCTCAGCATTATCCATAGCGACTTGTGCCAAACCTACTTGAGTGGTTGCAGTGGCAAGATAGCCATCTATACTTTCTACAACGGCTGTTTGTGCGAGAGATTCTGTGTTAAATGCACTTTTGTATGCATTCCAAGCCTGTGTCCTTGCCTCTTGAGCGAGAAGCAATTTTGCACGAACAACGCCGCCTGCTACTCTGACACTAGTTGCATAAGCAAAGGCTTTATCTTTTTCAACTAAGGCCATTGCTGTTAATTGTGTAGCTCCTTTAGTATCCACATATTCATTACTGTAAAAGTTTTCGACTGCCACAACATTGCTCTTAGCTGCATCAAATAAAGTAGTTGGATCAAAATCATCGGGAGAGCCAGTCGCTGGAACTATTCCCAATGTCGTGACTTCGTTATATGCTTTTTTGACAATATCAAAGGCAACCATTGCAATATCATAAGCAGCCTTGGCCTCATTTGCTGGAGTAACCACATCTTCAGTAGCGGCCAAAGCAGCGGTTACTTTTGCAACCACAAGTTCAACGCTGACTTTTACATCAGTCCATGCCACCCTTGCAACAACCTTTCGAATGTGCGTATAAGCATTAAAGTATGCGGCTGCGGCTTTGTTTGCTGAAACTACAGCAGCATCATAGGCAGCCTTGGCGGCTGCTACATTGGTGGCGTCATCAGAAGCATCAGAGGCGTTAGAGGCATTAGAAGTGGCGTCATCGGCGGAAAAAACGGGATTTTCGTTATCAGACTCAGCCTCACTTTTAATTCTTACCGCCTCTTTCCATGCTTGCATTGCTATAAGTAGTGCGTTTGTGGCCTTAAAATTTTCATCTTTTACCATTGCTTCTTGGTCGGTTATTTCTTTTGTAACTTCCTTGCTATCTGTAAAACTGCTTAAGATAGTAGAGGCGGTAGTTTCGGCATTTTCCGCAGCCTTTGTGGCAATGACATTAGCTGCTTTTGCGGCCTGCGATGCCACAGCAGAAGAACTGTATAACTCAGTACCGGGTTTCGGTGCGCTTGAGCCTCCGCCATCTGAGCCACATCCCACCAGAGATGCTACTATGAGTAGCGCACCTATTGCTTTATTTAGTTTTTTCATAATGTCCCCCTATTACTTATTATCACCTCCAAACCCCCAATTAAGGAGGCTTAGGGATTAACTTGAGGAGGCATTACCTTTTGATCATCGTTATAAAGGGGGCTTCAAAAGTACAATTAGCCGTATATATCTTTACTATACCTAGAGAGAATGTAACTACCTCATTTGGTTGGCAAAGGTACTCGCCAGTGTCTGTCGTTATTCCTTTGTAATTATAAATAGAAGTGCTATACCTTAAGCCTTTAAGCACTGGGTATTTCCAGTACCCCTTTCTAGCACTTTTCGGATAGGCGACTTTAGCATAATCAATAACCAAAAGAAGTTTACTCTCTATTCCAGCTATTTTCACTTTAGTGCTTTCTACAAAGGAGGTGCCATGTATTTTGAGCATTGCCTCTTCAGCTTCTTTTAAAAGGACTTCTATTTGACCTGCTGCAATTTTAAGTTTTTTAACATCCCACTCATGCTTAGAGGACTGCTCAATAGCGGTCGCATTAGTATAATTATTCATCGCTATGATGTAATTAGCACGATCAGCTTCCGTCTGTGCAATTATTTCTTCTACAACCAATTTAACAAAATTAGTTTCTGTGTTCCACTGTGAAATGCTGCTGTTCTCCCACAAGGTGGAAAATCCTGGAGCATTTGTATAACCGGTTTGATTGTGATTCCAAACATCATAGGTATCCGAAAAATCGCCATTGCTGGCTGCTTTATAAACACGCTTAACCCCTCTAGTAATCTCAATTATTCGACCATTAGGCTTTCTAAACCTGTGCATAAACAGACGGTAATAATCATCCCAGGTTATTGTTATTGCTGGGTTGTTGGGCAAATTAATTAACTGAAAACTCAATTTGGTGCCATCATTTAGCAAGGTTGTATGTGCAGGAAAGTAGTGACCGTTTACTTTAAATAACTGGAAATTTATCGCAGTAATGTCTGTTGCCTCTACTACCTTGCCTTTCATATCCATCATTCTAATGCTTTCTTTTGTGAGTGACTTCTCTGTGCCATACAATTCACTTGTAAGGGTAAGGGTGTTCTCAGTTGGGGAATAAGATGATTTAAAGTTATAACTTAATAGCCAGTTTGTCTTTTTCGGCTCAATTGTCTCACACTCCTCATTGTTTAAATTCTGCATAGCGCCGTTTCTTGGAAACCTCAACTGGCAAAACTTTTCATCTGTATCATTATCCCAATTAACATAAAAATACTCATCAGTACGAAGTGTAAAGTTGTACTCTAATGCATCAACAAAAGTATCCTTATCCATATACACACTTGCATCCAGTGGCAAATTTCTGACTTCCATCTCCAATCGCCTCCCATTTGAGAGTGTTATAGATGTGCATGTATCGGTATAAGCGCCATCTACTTTCATTAAGTCATTGAAGCACCATTCACCGCCATCATAGGCGGAACCTGGCTTTGCCCTTGCCCACATTATGGCCCATTCAAAGTCTATTTTTACATTGAAGGTTCTACTGGTAGTATCTAGGCTGGATGATATTGCTAGTACTTCATTACTTGTATTTGCAGATACTATACTTGATAGCACTACAGTTGATAGTAGTGCACTTTTAAATATTTGTTTCAAAACTTTCCCTCATTAAATTGACTCCCCACCAAGCACTGTACATTATAAAAATGAAATTGTCAAATGAATAATTTATAGCGCTTAACTTCTATACCTACATGAGGCCCTTGCATTAGATATGGATATTGAATAAAGGGCAAATTTTACTCCGTTGTAATTTTTTTTATAAAGTCTATCCTGATAGGACTAAGATGGCTTTATAAAAATTTACAAATGAGTGAGGGCTGGTCTTTGGTTAATATTTATATCTAATGCAGTTCTCGTCTTTTACCACTGTCTCTTGGTCGGCCATTTCTTTTGTAATTTTCTTACTATCTACTATTGATGACATGGGTATTTTTGCTGCTAATACTTGAAGACCCCTGCATTAAACTAAAAAACCCAACAAAAAATCACAAATCAACCCTCAAAACCTTATGCAAACATTAGAATTTATGATAAAATACTATAATTATCAGACACTTACAAAAAAATGCGAGTTAAAACCACTCAAGAACAAACCTTTGCTGATAGTTTTATCAACATACCAAACTCCCAACTAGACATCATTAACAAAGTTATCGATTGGGAAGTTATAGCCAAAGATCTGTCTCATATTAAAGTTGACTATTCTGCTGTTAGTCTGTTTAAAGCGCTATTAATAGGCACATGGCACAATCTCTCTGATGAGAAGTTGGCTGATAGTCTTAGTAGAGATTTAGTCTTTATTAACTTTTGCAACTTTAGCCTAAGTGGCAACAAACCTGATGCTACAACCATTGGCAGATTTAGAACCAAACTAATCAAACAAAATCTATTTGATAGACTTTTGAGTAGCATCAATCTTATGCTTGAGAATAATCAACTCAAACTCTCTAATGGCAAACATGTTGCCATGGATGCAACCTTAATTCAAAGTGCTAGACGCACTAAGAAGATTATTACAACACACAAAACTGGTGAGGTTTATGAGATTGATAGTAACCCAATTCAATATTCAGATGATAAAGATGCAAGATGGACATTTAAGGCGGGAAAATACACTTATGGATATTCATCAGTAGTAACAACTGATGCCAATGGATTAATTAACAAAGCCACTACGCACCCTGCTAATGATAGTGAAATGACTCATTTTGAAGAAAATGTTAAACAGGCAGGCAATCAAAAAGGCGTAAGAGTTTTATACGACAAAGGAGCAGCCTCTCAAGCTAATAGTGAAGCACTTAAAGCACAAAAGTTAAGAGATGGTATTATGCGCAAAAAACCCAAAGGCAAGCAAATGAGTCATTGGCATAAATTACGCAATAAAGCAATCAGCAAAAGAAGGTTTGTGGTTGAACGCACCTTTGGTACGCTCAAACGCACTTATGGTTTGGCAAGAAGTCGTTATATTGGTTTAGAGAAAGTTGCCAGCGAAGTTAATCTTAAAGCTATTGCTTATAATCTAGTTAGAGCGGCGAATGTTTATATTAACAAGGGATTAAATACAGCCTAGGGATTATTGTGTCTTTTTTGTGGAAACAGTACAAAAAAGAGTAGAAAATGAGCGATTTATAGTTGATATTGATGATTTTTTTAATGAAAGTTGGATTTTATATGTTTTTTGACTTTGAAAAGTCAAAAATTGAGGGTTTTGGGTTTTGATGGTTGGTTTTAGGGTGCTATGCAGGGGTCTTACTTGGGATAAAGATGGGTGTTAGATTGTTTAGTTTATTTTTTGAAAATGGTATTCTAATGAAGGCACGATAATAGTAATTATAATAAGCAGTTGTTTTATTGCGCTTTGATGCCCTTAGCTTCTAAATTCCCAATTCAGGGGGAGTAAGAGATTCTTGTGTGGCAGGGAGCTATGGGGATGAAATAAGCGTGATATTAGGTGCTTGTCTGCGTCACAAATACTTCTATAGCAGTAGCAACCTTGTCATTACCTAGTGAGAATGTAACGCCTTCACCTTTTTTGGCAAAGATGCTCACCTTTGTTATTGGACTTATCCTTGTACCCATGCTTGCTTGTGATGAAAACTAAGCCTTGAATCGTTGGGTTTTTCCCATTTGCCTTATTTGTGTTATTGGTTATACCACCAAACCCCCAATTAAGGGGGTTTAGTGAAATCTTCAAAGGGTCTTTATTAAGGGGTAGGTGGGGTTTTGATAAGTGTTATTGTAGATGTTGAAGAATCGCCTGCATTAGTTGAATTACAGGAAACACTGAACAATTTTATCAATCCTATTGAAAAAGTTACATCTTCGCCTGGTTGGCAAAAATATTCCCCCTTGTCGTTAGTGTGGTTTATGTAATTAGATTCAGAGGCAGTGAAAGTTACACCTTTTAATGTCGGATATTTCAAAAATCCTTTTAGTCCAGTAATGGCATACACTTCTCTAAGCTTGGTTTTCATAAAGTCCAATATTCCCTTAATCTCTAATACAGTATTTTGAGCGTTAGCTCTTAATGTATCGTCAATTATTTTATTTGTAGTTTCATCTGCAAGATTAAATAAAGCAACTAAATTAGAAAGTGCCTCCTTGGTGTGGGCGAACTTATCACTTTCATCTCCTTGAATGTAATTCAGTGCGTTGACTTTAATAGTAGAAGCCGCAACCTTGCGATCCTCAACAAGGGCGCTATTGTTTACATCTTTAGCGTTGTTATTCTCTCTTTCAACTTTAGCAGCAAGAACCAAAGTGTTTATACTTTTGCTTGCTGTATTCCAATTCCCAACTGCATTGTTCTCCCATACCTTAGTATATTTAGAGTTGAGGGGTCTGTTCCATCTACTGCCATTATGTGAAATGGTATGGTTAAGAGAGCGGGCACTACCTCTAACTGTGTAGAAGTAGCTATATCGCTGTACTGCTCTTGTAGCATCAAGAAACCGACCACTTGGCGCTCTGAATCTGTGCTTTAGCAAATTGAAATAATCATTCCAAGAAATCTCTACATTGGGTTCTTGTGGTAAATTAGCCAATGTAAACTTAATATCAGCACCATCAGCAGATAACTTACCACTAGCAGGGAAGTAGCGACCGTTTACTTTAAATAAACGATAGTAAGTTCTTGTCGATGGGGCGCTAACAGTAAGAGTAATGCCTTCGTTAGTCATTGGGTTAATCCCCTCTCTTGGCATAGCCTTGGTAGGGCTATGGAAGGAATTAGAAAATGTCGCTGTATTAGTTTTATCAGAATAAGTAGTTTTAAAATTGTAAGTAAGTATCCAATTAATCCTCTCAATTTCAAGCGAATTACAGTCCTCATCATACCAACTCTGCATTGCACCATTTGCAGGGAAGTTCAACTGACAAAACTTTTCATCTGTATCGTTATCCCAGTCAACATCAAACCATTCATCGGTTCTCTTAGTAAAGTTATTCTCTAAGGCACTGACAAAAGCTGATCTACTCATCGTTACCGTTGATTCCCGAGGTAGGTTCCTGACTTCCATTTTCATCCGCATCCCACTAGAGAGCGATATGGATGTACAAGTAGCACCGTATTCTCCATTTACTTTCATTAGGTCATCAAAGCACCATTCGCCACCATCATAGGCAGACCCTGGCTTTGCACTTGCCCACATTATGGGGTCATCAAAGTCTATGGTTACTGCAAAAGTTTTACCGTCACTGGACAATTTAGATGAGATTGCTGTTATGTCGTTATCGGGGTTCCCGAATACGACGGTGGATAGTAGAGTTGTCGCCAACGCTACACTTTTAAATAAATTTCTTAAATTTTTCATAATATTTTCCTTTTTTAGTTAGCAACGCTCGCCTAATAGTGAGAATTGCAAGCAGTGTTACTACTGTTTAATTATTTTCACCAGTAATTTGGACTGTAGTAGCTTCATTAATACCAGTACCCACTACTCTAACTGGATCTTCAACGGCAGATTCACAGATGTAAGTAAGTGGATTCTTATCTGTAAACTCAGCAGTTGCTCCAAGAATAGAGTTTTCCCAACCTGAATACAGCATAAATACTTGCTGGTCACAGTTCAAGATATTCATATCTTGAAGGGAGTAAGCAGAGTTAGGATATTCTGCGTCAAACATGTTCCAAGCCTTAAGTGGAAACGCATTAGCATTAATATCAGCATTATGAAGCGCACCTACATACTCTTCCAAGGTAAAACTACCGTTGTTTTCAGCAGCTTGTTCAGTCATTCTAGCCTTCTGTGCAGCAGTAAGACTAACATCTAAAACTGCACAACCGCCATTCAAAGTAAAGGCTTTGTCTTTATCCTTGCTTAACTCCTCAGTTATCTGCTCGGTATTGTGATTATTGAAGATAGCAGTAGTAAAGAACGGCTCATTATATTCACAAGCACTTCCACCTTCCTTCGGGGTAAAGACATGAGCAGCACCTGGGTAGTTGTATAGGGCAAATAGTAGTTTAGTTAAGCGCCTTGCTTTAGCATCACCTAAGTATTTCCAACTGGCATTCTTACGCACATTTTTTGAATCCTTCTGTGCATTGCGTTGTGAAACTTCCTTCTCCGCTAGGGATTGAGCAGCCTCAAGATTACTTGTATGGTTATCAGCCACTGTGTAAGCAGCATTAGCAGCGCTTGAGTAGGCGGTAGCACTACTATTCGTACCATCAGAATAATGCATAGCTGCATCCTCTTTATGTCCATTTGCACTGTCACGAGAAGTAGTAGTTACTCCATAACCCTCTGAGGCGGCCCAAGTAGCAAGCGCCTTGCTTTTTGCCACTTTAGCACCAGCTTTAGCAGTGTTTGCCATGTTCTTAAAGTGCTTAACATTGGCTTCAACTTCATTGGAGTCAATTTTAGTATCTGTGAGTTCTCTTGCTTTTATAGCATTAGTAACAAATAACACAGCGTCTTTAACACTTATTGCCGCCTCCGACGCCTCTTTCGCAATAAATTTTTGCATTTCAGCTACCTTATCCCAAGCATGGGTGGCGGAGGTGTAAGCGTTAATCACATACTTCTTAGCAGTTTGCTTATGAGCGTTTAAAATTGAGTCTTCTCCAATTACACTATCTACCAAAGTCTTTGTAGCTTGTGCTTTAGCAGTGGATTCTTCCGCTTTATTCTTAGCAACAGATAGTGCACTACCATCAACTGCAAGGTTTGCAGTTTCAGCTGCCTCTGATGTGAACTTAGCTTCTATAAGTGCCGTAGGAGTACTTACTGTAACAGCGTAATGATTAGCAATAACGCCTATAATTCCCACTATAGATTCCCAATAATTTTTGGCTTCTTCGCTAAGATGTTTAATATCATCAATAAGGGGTGAGTTATCGCCATGACTATGTGAATCCGCAAGCTTGGCGGCTTCATAAGCACTCTTGGCAGCGCTCTTGGCAGTTTCTGCTATTGCTTGAGCAGTTGTTGCTATTTTTTTATACCCCTCAATGTCTTCTAAGTTTGTAGAAAACAGAACTGATTTTTTAGCAGATATTGCTATTGCTTTAGCACTCTTAGCAGCATTCATAGCAGTTGTTGCTTTTGCCTTGTGATCGCCAATAACTTCCGTCGCTTTCAAGTTATTAAACAAAGTTTCAACAGAATTCTTCAATAAATCTGCCGCCTTATACCACTCTAAGGCACCAACAGAAGCTTCTGAAAGAATGTTTAGCGTTCCATGGGGCTTAGTATAAGCGTCTTTAGCCGCCGCAACATCGTCAGAATTTTCGCCACTTTCAGCTGTATTGCTAGCACTTTCAGCCGCATCTTTAGCCAATAAGGCTTTGCTTACCTGAGTAGTTATAATATTAAGTTTTGTTTGAATGTTTGCCGATGTTGTCTCGTTGTTCGCTTTGGTAGCAGTACTTAATGCAAGCTTATAGGCTATCCACGCTTCTTTCCTTTTAGACTGGGCTTTAAGCATACTACGGTGGGTACTGGTTCCAGTACTCCAATTGCTAATTATTGTGTTCGCTGAGTTTTTTATTGCTAACGCCTTTAAGACTAATTGCTTTGCCCCTTCATTGCCTGTTTCAGCATTATCATAGGATTTGGTGGCTTCAGCAGTATTAGTCTGTGCAATCGAAAAATCACTATCACTAGCGGTTGTTGGAACGCCTAAGGCAGTAGATTCTGCACTTGCATCCTTCACGATAGTTGCGGCTACTATGGCGATATTATAGGCTTTTTCAACCTTATCATACAAATCGCTGGCATCTTGCTGTGTGATCGCTGAAACTATTTTTCCAGCTTCCGTTTCTACCTCAGCAACTGCATGTGCAACTTGCGCCCTTGCATTCTTGGCAATAATCTTTCGAATGTAGGTATAAATGTTAAAGTAGGAAATTTTTGCCGCTTTAGCAGAAACTTTAGCAGCGTCCATTGCAGTTTTAGAATCCTCTACAGTGTCCACATCAGAACCATCTTGGTCTGCAAGCTCAACTGCTTGATCATGGGCATCTTTTGCGGTAGCTACTTCCTTTTCAGCTGCCTTCATTGCACTTGCTGCTTCCGCTTGGTGTGTGGCAGTTGTATCGTCTATTGTTATTACATTCCCAGCTGAAAAAGAAGCCTTAACAATACTATATTTATCGGCTGCTTTTTCAGCTGCTTTTTCTGCATTGCCTCTAGCTGTCTCCGCTGCTGCACTAGCTTCTGTTACTACTTTATACACAGGTGCGGTATTCCCGCTAGTATCAGGATCAGATGATCCACCACATCCTGCTAAGGATGCTAGCGCTGTTAGTAGCACCGTTATTTTTGTTAATTGCTTCATGGTATTTTTTCCTTTTTTTTAGTTTGTCCCCTGATTTTAATCTTAAGGCTTGGCAGGGGCATAAGATTCAAATTCTTACACCCTTAAACCCTCAATTAAGAGGGTTTGGTTAAAATTCAAATTGTATAAGGATGGTATTAAAGGGTGCCATCTGAGTCACAGAAACTCTAAATACTTTTGTATTGCCTAATGAGAAGATTGCATTCTTGTTTGGCAAATGTATTTACCGATGCCTATTTCTTCACAATTGCGTCACTATATTGCTATTTATTTCTTAATTCTGCATCTTTTTATTTTTAGGCGACTTGCTAAAAATACACCTATATGCTTTATTATATCATAAGAAAATCAACTCGTTGAGTCTATCGTTTTAATATTCTAATAATGATAAGGAGTATCAATTACACCGCCTATACTCGTTGTTCTAAGTGCAATATCCCACCCCTCATTTACCACTAAATACTTAGTTTACTATTGAGACTAATCTTTTTAATTGTATCGTTATCATATTGCCATGGGTAAATCCTTTGGGCGGTTTTTTGTTGTTCGTATAATTCTGCAAAGGTGTGTGTAATGTTGCATGAGGCATTTATACCATTTTTCAAAATAAACCGTCCGCCTTTGAAATGTTTTGGTAACTTTTGTTAAATCACTGTAAGTTCTTTGAGGTGGTATAGATGATGAATAAAAGGGCAAATTTTACTCAGTTGTATTTTTTTTAGAAGTTCTAGGCAATAGCCCTTTTGATTATTAAAGAAAATACTTTTTTTGCGATTATCCAAGGATATGGAATGTTGGTAAATATGCTTTTTACTTGTCTTGATACAAAAGCATTGAAGCGTAAATCTGTCGAAAAAGACAACGCCTCTTATTTTTCTATTTCTTACACCTCTAAACCCTCAATTAAGGGTTTAGAAAATAGTTAAAGATTTGAGGGTTATTGAACTTGTTTTTCCTGAATAAGGGTTATGGTGGGGGCTGTTTCCCTGCAGGTAAGTGTAAGCACCCTTATAATTCCCAGAGAAAATGCAATATTCTCCCTTTTCTGGCAATAGTATTTACCTTTATCCGTCTCGCCTTCGTAATTAAAAACACTAGAGGTGTAACTTAGTCCACTAATACTAGGGTACTTCCAATAGCCCTGAATACCTGTTTTTTCATAAGTGGCATTAAAATCTTTTTTAGCATCAGCAACCGCTTCATTTGCTTCTTCAACCAACACATTGGCCTCATCTCTTTTATCGGTTTCCACTGTTTTCGCCGATTCCTTAGCAAGCGCTGCCGATTCCTTTGCTAACTTGTATTCAGCATTGACAGTAGCAAGGCTAGGCACATCTTTAACGGCTTCTGCGTGAGCTCTATTTGCTGCCTGCCTTGCATTAGTCGCATGGACAGAAACATCAGCTACCGCATCTGACAAAGCTTTATTTGATAACATTACAAACACCAGTAGCGTCATTATTATTTTGATAAAGTTTTTCATATTGTTTTCCTATTTGTTTAGTCTCCCCATCCCAGATTTTTCTGGAATGTAGGGTGCAAGATCCTACTTATTACATCCTTAAACCCCCAATTAAGGGGGGGGGTAAGGACTAACTAAAGATTCTTTTTTATGGGTTTACTCCAGAACTCTTATTGTTCTCATAATCAATACCTGTACCCTGAGTAGTTACACTGCCATCGGTGAAAGAGGCAGTTACCTTGCCATCACGATCATGAACTCCACAAATGTATGTGAATGGCTTTAAGTCTGATGCCTCAGTTATGCCATTTTCCCAACCTGAGTGCAGCATAAATACTTGTTGACTGCACTTCAGTATATCAAGGTCAGCAGCAACAACAACATTAGCACCAGAAGTCAATCCTGCATTAAGAATTCTTACAATTTTTGAGGAGAAGGCAATATCGGATTCGGCAGAATCAACATTAGTACGATCCTCAACAACAAAAGTCTTTAGCGTATCATTGGAGTCTTCACTAACAATGGTGGCAATGACAGCCTTCTGTTCAGCAGTAAGGCTAATCTTTATCTCTCCACAAGGTTCACGCGTAATGGAAAATTTCCTACCCTCATCTTTTGACAATTCCTGCGCCATTTGTTGAGTATGAAAATCACGCTCTTCACCCGCTGCTAGCGGTGGGTTTCTTGTAAATAAAAAGCCACAATCATTAGTGCCTCCAGGGGTTGGCACATAAGTTACTATTGGTGTGCCTGCTGCTGGATTTTTTTTGTTATACAAAGCAAATAACAACTTAGTAAGGTTTCTTGCTCTTTCTTGATACAAGAATATCCATTTATTTGCTTTTATAGCAATTTGTGCAGTGTGCGCATCGTTATATTGCGCCTCTTTCTTGACTGCTGTGGATTGGGCAGACTCAAGATTTTTTGCGTAAGTATCGGCTTGAGTGTAAGCATCCTTAGCCTTTTCCGTGTAGGCAGTAGTGTTTTCATTAGTATTATTAAAATAAGCAGATGCTGCTGAAGTTTTCCATGCTTTTATGCCTTCCCTAACGCCATAACCTGCTGAGTCAGTATAAGCATTAGCAGCATTTGTCTTTGCAAGTCCAGCAATTAACTTTGCATTGACTGTTACCCCTGTAAAGTGCTTAACATTAGAGTTAATTCCATTGGTATCGACGCTATTATCTGTGCGATTTCTTGCTTCTGTAGCATTAGTTGTGGCACGCACAGTATCTTTGTATGTTGCCGCTTTCACTGATGCAAACCTTGCAATATCTCTTTGCATTTCAGCTATCTTAGCCCAGGCATGAGCAGCTGAGGTGTAAGCATTTATCACATAGGCATTAGCATCATTCTTATGAACGCCTGCTGGAACTAAGTTAGCCGCTCTCTTTGTTTCAGCTGCCTTAACAGTTGTGGCATTAGCGGCATCTATTGCCCCTTGCTGCGTGCTGATAGTAGTAAAACTGAAGTTTTTAACTGCAGCTTCCTCTGATGCGGCCTTAGCATCGTTAAGAGCCTGGGGTTTATCAAGATAAAGCAGGTGGTTAGCAATCTCTTCAAGTTTACCCTTAGTGTCATTCCAAAATTTAGTTGCTTCTGTGGCTGCTTGATTTGCAGCAGTTACATATTGATCGTCAAGGTCATTATTTTTGGCAGTGTTAGCGGATAATGCAGCGGTTAAAGCATTGTCCTTTGCGGTTTTTGCATCAGCCACTAAACCATTAACAACTGTTTGTTTTTCTACAACAAATGCCATGACAGTTGAACTTAGCGCTGCAGTGGTTGCGGTAACTGCAGCATCATAAGCGACTTTTGCATTGTTTCGTGCGGTAACCGCTGTATTTTTATGACGCTCAGAATCAGATACTAGAGGAAAATTATCAGCAGATATTTTAGCGGCATCCATTGATTGTTTCGCCTTCGCTACCCAATGTTTAGCACCTTTTTTAGCTTCTTCGCCTTCGTCTTTTTCATAATAGTCTTTGGTTGCGCTAACATTGGAACGGGCAACACTATAAGCCTCATCATTGGCATCCCCATTCTCTTTTGTCAGTAAAGTGTTGGCTTCAGTATAAGCAACCTCTACTTTGTTAAAGGCAGTGGTTGCCTCTTCCCAAGCGGTTTTTGCATTAGAAAATGCTGTGGTTGCAGCTGTTTTAGAGGTAGCAACGGAGGCTTCAGTTTCTGCGGTAGTAGCAGTAGCGGCTTTGTCTTTTGTAATTAACCACTGATCCCCTGCAGTAAGCTTGCGAATGGTGGTAAAAATATTATAATAAACAACTTTTACTTTTTTTGCCCCTGCAACTGCTTTAACATACGATGCGTTTGCAACAGTAGCTGCTTGCCTTTCAACTGTAGCCTGCGCTTTCAAATCTGAATCATCAAGAGCTTCATTTGATGCGGTTTCTGCTGTAATGGCAAAGGTATTAGCAGATTCCTGAGCGTCATTGGCAAGGATTGTCTGTCTTGTTGCCTCATTAAAAGCATTCCTTGCTGTTGCCTCTTGATTATTACTACCTTTGGTCAATGTATCTAAGTCTATACTATTTACAATAACTATTTGGGCTTCCACTTCCTTAAAGGCTTTTTCTGCATTAACACTCTCTTTAACTGCCGCACTTATTGTTTGATTAACATCTCCAGCCTGATCGGCATCTTCAGCGCTTCCGCCACTACTACCACAACCTGTTAATGACATTAAACTCATTAATATAACTATTGATTTCGTTAATTTTTTCATAATTGCATTCCTTAAGTTAAAATTGTCATACCTTGACACCAAGAAACCCCGAATTAATGGGGGTTAAGAGTTAAGAGGTATAAGGATATCTAAGTGTGGAATTTTGTAACAATCATTGCAAAAAAATTATAAATAGGAAGTCCTCGCGTTACATTATTATAGCATAAATACCCCCCCTGAACTCATCTATTTAATCTTTTAACGCGAGACCTTTGTATGAATGTGGAAAATTAGCAAAATTCAATTTACGACTAATCACCCAAATTTTACTACCATCACTTAGGCGATTTATTTTTGAAAACGCTATAAGGCGGAGTTTGCACCTTTAGCAATCGTCAATATAGGCAATTTTATATTCCCAGAAGGGCGGTTGGTTGTGCGATAAAAAGGAGTTTTCCACATTTGCTCTTTGGGCTTTTGATGATGACTTTTGGAGTGAGTGGTTTTATTTTTTGAGTTTTAGAGTTTTTTTTAAAAAAATAAATGTATAATTAGAGGTCTTTGCATAAATGTGGATGATTAGCAAAATTCAATTTTTGCCCACTTGGTGATTTTCTTAAACCTTGTCCTAGCAGGACTAAGGCTGGGTTTAAAAAATTACCAAGTGGGTGAAAAGTGGATTCTTGATGATTATTCATATTTTATGCAAAGGTCTCAATTAATTTTTTTTTATAAATAACAAGTAACAAGGAAAGAATATGCAACCTTATATTAACAATTTCAAAATGTCTCAAGTGGGAGACACATTAAACATGACCGTAACATTTGACCGTAAAGTCAATAAATTAAATCCATCAGATGCTGATGTTTACAGCCTATTACACATAGGTAACGAACAAGTTCTAGGCACTTTAGATAGTGATTCCCACAAAAATGAGGTAACTATTTATTTTAATGTATCAGATAAAGATGGTAAATACGATGTCAGTAAAAAGAATCTTACTACAATGCTTGAGCATAAGTTCGTAGGAGAGGCTGACGGCGTTCCATTTGTAGGAAATTGGTCAGCAAAAGCGGTACAGCAATTTGTAGAAGTCTTTGCTAAAAACCCAGAAGTTGTTCATTTAGATAAAGATAAACACGAGCAATTAGACCTTCCAGATGTTGTCGAAACTACTAGCACGAATGATCGCGTAGGCCCAGATGAAGTTACCCATAAAATTATTAATTTTTATGGTGAACTCTACAAAGAAGGATTCGTAGCATTTAAAGTGCAATTTGACAATGCTTTAAACGCAGCTAACAATCAAGTATTTAAAAATATTATCAGCGTAAATGGTGATTTCGTTAACGCTACTTTCAGTGTCTCCAAAGGTAGTGATATTGCGTATTTAGTCTATAACTTTGATGGAGAACATGCAGGAAATGTATCTCTAAACCTTAAGGGTTTAAATAGTGCTTTACAGTGGATCACAATGGGGAAAGATGCAGGTACTAAATTTACAGGAACTTGGACAGAAAATGCCCAAGTACAATTTGATAAACTGTCTGATGGCGTTATTACCATACCAGCCAATGTAAATATTATAGATACCATAGAAGACACAACCAATAAGACAGATGAGTCTGGGTATAAAATTACTAATTTTTACGGCGCACTCTATGACGAAGGACTTGTAAGATTTAAAGTGCAATTTGATGATGATTTAAAACCAGTTGACGATCGAGTATTCGAAAATATTATCGCTGTAAACGGTAATTTTGTTGATGCTGTATTCAATATTCCTAAAAATAGTAGTGTTGCGTATTTGGTCTATAACTTTGATGGAAAGCAGACAGGAGATATATCTTTAGACTTTAAAGGCCTGAACAGCGCTTTACAGTGGGCCACAATGGGTGAAGATGCAGGCACTGAATTCACAGGAGTTTGGACAGAAAATGCTAAAATTCAATTTGATGAATTGTCTGAGAATGCCATTTCTATCCCAAATAATACAACAGATGATACAGTCTATAAGATTATTAATTTTTACGGCGCACTCCATGACGAAGGTTTTGTAGCATTTAAAGTGCAATTTGACAATGATTTAAAACCAGTTGACGATCAAGTATTCGAAAATATTATCGCTGTAAATGGTAATTTTGTTGATGCCGTATTCAATATTCCTAAAAATAGTAATATTGCGTATTTGGTCTATAACTTTGATGGAAAGCAGACAGGAGATATATCTTTAGACTTTAAAGGCCTGAACAGCGCTTTACAGTGGGCTACAATGGGTGAAGATGCAGGCACTGAATTCACAGGAGTTTGGACAGAAAATGCTAAAATTCAATTTGATGAATTGTCTGAAAATGCTATCACCATCCCTGACAACAAAGAAACAGATGAAATCACACATAAAATTATTAATTTTTATGGTGAACTCCACGACGAAGGATTTGACGAAGATTTTGTAACATTTAAAGTGCAATTTGACAATGATTTAAAACCAGTTGGCGATCAAGTATTCGAAAATATTGTCGCTGTAAATGGTAATTTTGTTGATGTCGTATTCAATATTCCTAAAAATAGTAGTGTTGCGTATTTAATTTACAACCTTGATGGGGAGCATACAGGGGATGTGTCTTTAAACTTTAAGGGCTTAAATAGTGCCTTACAGTGGGCTACAATGGGTGAAGATGCGAATATTGATTTTACAGAAGTTTGGACAGAAAATGCTCAAGCTCAATTTAATAAATTGTCTGACGGTGCTATTGCTATCCCAGCTGCTAATATAGATACTATGGATGACATAGAAGATAAGACAGATGAGTCTGAATATAAAATTATTAATTTTTATGGCGAACTCTACGACGAAGGGTTTATAGCATTTAAAGTGCAATTTAACAACACTTTAAACGCAGTTGATGGCCAAGTATTTAAAGATATTATCAGCGTAAATGGTGATTTCGTTGATGCTGTTTTCAATGTCTCCAAAAGTAGTGATATTGCGTATTTAGCCTATAACTTTGATGGAAAACATACGGGGGGTGTATCTTTAAACCTTGAAGGCTTAAATAGTGCTTTACAATGGATCACAATGGGGGAAGATACCAATGCTAATTTTACGGGAGTTTGGACAAAAAATGCTCAAACTCAGTTTAATGAGTTATCTAATGATGCAATCACTATTCCAGCTGGTGAAGACTCTGTAGAATATGGTGCAGATAAAGATAGTGGCAGTAAAATTAATGTGAATGATGTATTGCCTGAAAAAGGTGTATTTGGAGGCGACTTTATGGCTCCTGAAATACCTCCTGATTGCAATAGTGCTCCTGGTGAGAATGTTCTGGCATTAGAATTTCCACCTATTTCAAGCGTCGAACTACTTTAATTTCCAACTGTCTCAAAAAAAACCTCGTTAATTCGGGGTTTTTTTTCGTCTGATTTAAATTATTGGCGTCTTTTTAATTTTGCATCAGGAGATAATTTCGCTTTGTGAGCTTAACCATCACAGGAAATCTTTGCATGATAAAAATAATTTAATTTTTGCCCAACTAGACAGGGAATTGTTATGTAATGACGCTTTGACCCTATTGCTAAATTGGTGAAAAGCGGGTTTTTTGATGGTTTATTACTTGCACAAAGGTCTTGTGTAAATAATTCTTGCTAAAAAAAATGAATAAATGGATATCGCTTACAAACCTATTAAATAAACAATAGCAATTCAAATTGGAGAGGCAATTAACTGCGCTTCATTTACGCCATTTTCAAGCAACAATTCACTTAAATAAATCAACACCTCCGCAGGTGCAGCAATATACAGGTCAGACTGCTTGGCAATATTTAAGTCCAGTGCATCAAAAATTTGTTTTGCTACTTTGTGGCAATCGTTATGACTAGAACGGTCAAACTCACAAGCAATAGGGTGGTAAGCATATTGATCTATCATTGTTTGCCATGATTTGGCGTGACTGTCTAAATAAGGTGCTGATTCGGCGGCGGGGTGAGCCCAGTAAAAATATATTGGATTGGGCATTTGTAGTGAAAAAGCGTGTTCAACCAGGCTTCTGATTGAGGCAAAACCACTGTCCCAAGCAATAAAGAGCAGGGGGTGCGCCGAATCTTCTTTTAAAACAAAAATGCCTTTGGGGCCTTTTAAAGATACTTTGCTTTTAATTTTAAGTGATTTATCAAAAATTGCTTGTGCAAAATCATCTAGCCTATTGTTACGAATATGAAATTCAAGTGTCATACCATGACATGGGCAAGAAGCCAAAGGATATCTAGAGGTGCTACCTGCAAAAGACAATTCAACATCTTGTCCTGCCATAAATTGTAAAGTTTTTGACCTTGGCGTTCTTAAAGTGAGAAGCGCCATACCTTCATTGACAAAATGAATGTTTTTAACTTTTGTGTCAATATTTTGAATGGCAATTGATTTCACGCCATCAATCAAATCTAATTCAATTTCAATATCCGATGCCACAGAATGGCAACACATTAAAAATTCAGCGTTATTCAACTCATTTTGAGACAAAACAAAGTCATGGTGTTTAATTTTATTAATAACGCCACTAACAAGTTTGGCTTTGCAAGCGCCACAAGTACCGTTATTACATTCATAATGCATAGACAAGCCATGACGAAGCCCACTTTCAAGCACGGAATCGTTTGTCGAGCATTCGTAGTTTTTATTTTGAGCGCTGAGCTTAATATTAAATAAATCAGACATTATTTATCCAGGGAAACAGTTGGTTGATAAGTTTTCTCAACGAAATTTCTGCGTGGCATGAATAGGGTGGTTACATTAAAAAATACACTCAAACCTTGCAAAATTTGTTTTAAAACAGAATAATTTAACATAATATAAATTATGCGAAGTTAAATTAAATACTCAGCAATGATATTGGAAAGCGCCTTTATATGGTCTTTTCGGTCATTTAATGCTGGAATATAACTGAATTTTTTACCGCCTGCTTGAATGAAATACGCCCTATTTTCCTCATCAATTTCCTCAATGGTTTCTAAGCAATCCACAGAAAACCCAGGGCAAATCACTTGCACATGCTCAACGCCACCTTGCGCCAAAGACATTAAACTGGCTTTAGTTTGTGGCTTAATCCACTCCTCACGGCCAAAAATAGATTGAAAACACAGTTGACACCCATCTTTCTTAATATTCAGCGCCTCAGCAAGCAGCTTGGCCGTGTCAACACAGTGATCGTAATAAACATCGCCATTATCAACAAATCGTTGCGGTATACCGTGAAACGATATCATTAATTTATCCGGCACGCCGTGCTTGGCCTGATGTTCGGTAACCGAATTAACCAAAGACTGAATATAACCTTTGTTTTGGTAATAATTATCAATAAACAACATTTCTGGCATATTTTCCCAATTATTAAGCGCCTTATTAACGGCATCAAGCGTTGAATGTGTTGTGGTGTCTGAATATTGTGGATAAAGAGGTAAAACCACAATTTTTTCACAACCTTTATGCTGGAGCTTTTTCAAGGCTGAATCAATTGATGGATTGCCATAACGCATACCTACTTCAAGTGCTAAATTATCAAAACTGTTAGCAAGGAATGCTTTGACGCCTTGTGCCTGCAAATTAGTAATGTTTAACAAAGGTGAACCCTTGCCAAAACTGTCCCAAATCTTGGCATAATTTTGTGCAGATTTTGCGGGTCTGATATTTAAAATAACCACATTTAAAGCCAGCCACCAAATCAATTTATTTGGCGGCTGAATGACACGCTCATCTGACAAAAATTCTTTTAAATACCTTTTTAAAGCCGCCTTTGTCGGTGCATCTGGGGTACCTAGATTGGTGAGCAAAATACCAGTTTTCATTAAAATTTCCCCTTATTTCGATTGATAAATTCATGTAAAAATTCATGTGTTTTTACAGAGTGAAAACGATCAACCTCCACCCCTCTAATAAAGGCAATAACAGTTGGAAATCCACGCACTGAAAATCGCCCTGCAATCTTCATATTTTCGTCTTCCGCCTCAAGTTTTGCAAATAACAATTCGTCCTTGTTATACGCCGCCACAACTTCATTTAAAATAGGCTCCAAGGCTCTGCAGGGTGAACACCACTGTGCAGAAATATCCAGAATAACCAGTTGATCGTGTGATTTATCAATAACCAGCGACTGAAAATTATCGATTGAAACTTCAATGGAGATGAGGTTATTGGGCATATTAAAAGATAAAGCAGTAATGCACTGTCTTTTTTGTAGAAGGGCAATTAACAGAATATTTTTTTTGATGATTCATATTTATATACCTTAAAAAGCAAACGATCAAAGCCTTATCGTGCACAAGTTAAAAAATAGCACCACAAGACCTTTGGAAACTCCCCAAACCCAGTCTTGATTTTGCCAAGATAAAATTTGAAGGAATTGCCAATTTGGAAAAATTGAATTTTGATCGTTGCCCATATTTATGCAAAGGTCTCATTATATATTGATAAATATGAGTCATCATCAATAATCTACTTTTCAGCCACTTAGCAATTTTTCCAACTCAGCCACTCTAACAAAATTTAAAGAAATCGCCAATGAGGTGAAAATTGAATTTTTCTCATCTAATTTTATTAAATATTATTCATTTACCCAACCCAAAGTATCGCTTAATGAAAAAAGTCGCTTAAACAGAAAATTTGGGACTTATTGAGAAAAACAGACATAAATAGAGCAATTGGCTGCTTTATTACATTTGCAAAACACAAAAAAATTAGTTTTTTGAAATTTTACTAACAAATTTCTTGGTAAGACGATATTTTTGTTTTGGACTATTAGGTATATCTGGAATGGTTAGCTGGAAAAAACCAGATTCAATCAAAGGTTTTAAAATGTCAGTTCTAAATTTTGACCTATTGGTTCTTTTTAAAATTTTCATCAACTCTATGGCTGTATTTTCAGATGCACATTCTTTCAAAACTTTAATGTGATTTTTCTCTATTTTTTTAAGATTATGGCTTAGTCCCTTCTTAGTCCCTGATTTTGAGTTACATACTACTACATCAGCGTTTTCTTTTGAAAAGAAGTCTTGTTGTTCGACGCCAGTTTTGTTAACAACATTACGCTTAAAATCCTTAACATTGTCTACAAAGTTTTCCTTTTTTTCAGTGTTTTTATTGTCCTTATTGCGATTGAAAAGTTTCATAATTTTTTATTTTATTTGCTTAATATTTGATCTAAGAACAATTGTAAACGCTCAGATTCTGGTTTATCAAAAAAGGCATCCGGCTGATTTTCTTCAATAATTTGCCCCTCATCCATAAAGATAACACGGTCTGCAACTTTTTTGGCAAAGCCCATTTCATGAGTAACGCAGAGCATAGTAATGCCCTCTTTGGCTAACCCCACCATAACATCAAGCACTTCTGCAATCATCTCAGGGTCAAGTGCAGAAGTGGGCTCGTCAAACAGCATAATCTTTGGCGAGGCACACAATGCCCTTGCAATCGCAACCCGCTGTTGCTGCCCGCCGCTGAGTTGATTTGGATACTTTTCAGCTTGGTCCCTAATACCCACCCTATCCAGCAATTGCAAAGCTTTTTCTCTTGCTTCCCGCTTATTTTTATTGTGTACCCAAATTGGTGCAAGGGTCAAATTATCAATAATACTCAAGTGCGGAAAAAGATTAAAGTGCTGGAAAACCATAGACACTTCAGATCGCACTTGTCTAATTTTCTTGACATCGTCTTTAAGTTCAGTGCCATTGACAACAATCTTACCTTGTTGAAATTTTTCCAAGAAGTTGACACAGCGAATTAATGTGGATTTACCACTACCTGAGGGGCCACAAATCACAATAATCTCCCCTTCTTCAACGGTTAAATTAATGTCATTAAGTGCATGAAAGTCGCCATACCACTTGTTTACCCCTTTAATTGTAATAATATCATTTTTTTTCATAATTTAATGTTCCGTGTTAAAGCGTTTTTCTAAAGTTTTTGAATAGTGAGACATCAGATATAGCAATACCCAAGTTACCATAGCGACAAAAACCAAGCCTTCGGTTTTCCTCCCCAACCAATCTGTATCGCTGGTCGCCAGTCCAGCAATAGCAAGCATATCAAAAATACCAATAATAAGCACCAAAGTCGTGTCTTTGAACAAGGCGATAAATGAGCCAACAATGTTAGGAATGGATATTTTTAACGCTTGAGGCAGTATGATAAACACCATTTTCTGGGTAAAACTCAGCCCAGATGCATCCGCAGCCTCATGTTGCCCTCTAGGGACAGCCTGTAATCCACCTCGAATAACCTCGGCAATATAGACTGTTTGGAACATAGTAATACCAATTAACGCCCTAAGCAACTTATCGAACTCAATCCCTTCGGCAAAGAACAACGGCAACATAACGGCAACCATAAATAAAATAGTAATCAAAGGAATGCCACGAATCAACTCAATATAAGTAACACTTAAAAATTGAATGGCTTTCATCTTAGACTGCCTGCCCAACGCCAAAAATATGCCAATAGGAAAGGAGGCGACAATGCCCACTGAAGCCACCACAATAGTGAGCATTAATCCACCCCATTTATTGGTTTCAATAATTGTTATGCCTAAAAAATCATTGCCATACAGTAGAAAAAAAGCAATCAACGGATAGACGGCAAAAAGTGATAATATCACCTTGTATTTAAAACTTTTGAATAAATATGAAAAACGCACAATTAAAGCAATCAATAGCGTAATAACAAGTAATAAATTAGGCCGCCAGTGCGCTTCTAATGGATACAAACCATACATAAACAAGTTCATTTTTTCACCAATATACGACCAACAGGCCGCCTCTCGAGTGCATTCAGCGTTAGTTTTTGCAGAAAAATCAGCGCTAATAATCATCCAATCAATCAAGGGTGGAAGGATGACATAAAGCAAATACAAGGCAAGCAAACTAAGCACTGTATTGATTTTTGAAGAAAATAAATGTTTTGTCAGCCAGCCTAAAATACCTGTTTTTGCCTGAGGTGCTGGTTTGGGTTTTTTAAGGGTAAAAATACTCATTCGTTTAAGCCTTTGATGCGCATTTTGTGATTAACAAAGTTAAGTCCCAGTGAAATGAGCAGTGATAAAGTTAAGTAAACCGCCATGGTCATTAAAATAATTTCAATTGCCTGCCCTACTTGGTTCAGTACTGTGCCTGAAAAAACACCCACCAAATCAGAATAACCAATAGCGGCAGCCAAGGAGGAATTTTTAGTTAGATTAAGATATTGATTGATAATAGGAGGGATAGCCACCCTTAAGGCTTGCGGTAATAGTACAAATTTAAGCGTTTGTGTTTGTGTTAAACCCATTGCAAGACCTGCTTCTTTTTGTCCGTTATCAACAGATTCTATGCCTGCACGGATTGCCTCGCTAATATAAGTAGCGGTATAAATACTCAATGCCAGCACAAGGGCTAAAAATTCAGGCGAAAAAGACAATCCACCATCAAAATTAAACCCTTGAAGGCTAGGATAGTCAAAATGTAAAGGCGACCCTAATAACCAATAAACCCCCAATGGTAACCCCAGTAAACTTAATAAATAATAGTGCCAAGTGCGTTGCTTTATGCCTGTTTCATCGTGTTTTTTACTAAAAAATCGCTTAATGAGAAAAGACAGAAAAGCACCCAGGAAAAAAGCAATCAACACCCAAGAAAAATCAGATTCAAAAATGGGCTTAGGTAAATAAACTCCCCGAAGATTTAAAAAAACCTTGTCAAAAAAATCAAAACTGTTGCGAGGCGATGGCAAGACGATTAGTAGCAAATTGTACCAAAATAAAATTTGCAAAAGAATGGGGAGGTTTCTAAAAATCTCAACATAGACCTCTGCCAATTTAGAAATTAAATAATTACTAGATAACCTAGCAACACCAATGATAAGACCTAGTATAGTGGCAAAAATAATGCCAATAACTGAAACCACTATGGTGTTAATCAGCCCCACATAAAACGCATCAAGATTACTAGAATCAACGGTATATGCGATTAAGCGTTCATTGATCTCAAAACCCGCCCTAATCCCTAAAAAATCAAAACCACTGCGAATGCCTAAGCGTTCAATATTGTAATTTAAGTTACTAATCGCATAATAGGCAACATAAGCAACAATCAATACCGCCACAACTTGAAATAAAATAAACCTAATTTTGTTGTTACTTAAAAAATCAAACATACTGTCCTCTAAATGTAAAGCGAAGCAACCAGTGTGGCTTAGGGAGTGCAGAAGATGACACCTTCTTCGTCCAAAAACAAGAGGGGCGGTCAATCATTCGAAATTTTTTTGAGTGGAAAAAATATAGTTTTATGCATTCCATAAGCGACAATAGATTAATGTAATAACTTTTTTTACTGGTTTTTTTTAGCCCACGCCTTTTGAGGTATATGGGCTAAAAAAAACCAGCCTAAATTAGGCTGGTTTTTTTAAAGATTTATCTAAGTGGTGGTGAGTATAAAATACCGCCATCTTTCCATAAGGCGTTTAAGCCTCTAGTAATGTTAATAGGCGTATTAACACCGATATGGCGTTCAAAACTTTCAGAGTAGTTACCAACTTGCTTGATAATGTTATACGACCATTTTTTGTCAAGACCTAAGTATTCGCCCAACAAGCCTGTTTTGCCCAATAAACGATTAACCTCAGCGTTTTTACTTGGCTTGTCTACTGTCTTGCTGGTGACACCCAATTCTTCAGCAGTAATCATAGCGTTAAGCGTCCAACTCACAATGTTAAACCATTTTTCATCATTTTGACGCACCACAGGACCCAATGGCTCCTTAGAAATAACATTTGGTAATACTATGGCAGAAGAAGGTTTCTTAAGTGTGGTTCTCAAAGCATATAAACGCGATTGATCTGTCGTTAAAACATCACATCGGCCTGTTTCAAAGTTTGATTTGCTTTGTTCAATAGTGTCTGTTGCTGAAATTTTGTATTTAAAACCTTTTTCTTTAGCGTAATCTGCTAAATTAAGCTCTGTAGTTGTGCCTTTGTTCACACAAAAAGTAGCGCCATTTAGTTGGCCGGCATCTTTAACACCAAGACTTTTCATTACCATAAAGCCTTGACCGTCGTAATAATTAACACCTGCAAAATTCAAGCCAAGTGAAGCATCACGCGTTAATGTCCAAGTTGTTGTTCTTGCTAAAACATCAATTTCGCCACTTTGAAGTGCAGTAAAACGCTCTTTAGCAGTTAATGGAATGTATTTGACTTTTTCGCTATTGCCTAAAGTTGCAGCGGCAACTGCACGACAAAAATCTACATCCAGCCCTACCCATTTACGCTGCTTATTAACCGATGAGAACCCTGCTAAACCTGTTGATACGCCGCAATTTAAGCTGCCTCTGGTTTGCACATCGCTTAGTGTGTCTGCTTGAATATTAAAGCCGTTAATGGCTAATAATGATGCAGTAGAAAATTTTAATATCTTGTTCATTAGTTTTTAATCCTATATTGTTATAAAAAATACAATTTATCCAAAATTGCATTTGACCTCACAAATTATAACAGGAATTATTTTCTACGCAAGGGGAAATTACACTACCCAGCAGGCTTTAACCCATTAATTACCTCGTATTTAGCACTTATTTTAAGCGCAATATTATCAATTTATTTGCTTATTCAGATGAAGAAATATAAGCGTTTATTACATTATAAATTAATAACTTATGGGTACATTATGGTATTTTTACCACTACTGGTATTTTTTAACTAAAAATTTTGTTTTAACTGCAGGTAAAAAAGAACTATAATAAGTCAAAATAGTTAAAAAATACATTTAAGCAAACAGGGAAATTATGGCAACAAAAACCAAAGAGTATTTGGCTAAAATCCGTACCAAGACTGGTCTTTCGGACTATAAAATAGCGAAAAAATACGACATCAATCAATCTAATCTGAGTAAATATAAATCAGGAAAATCCGCCCTATCTGAAACCCATGCTTGGTTGTTTGCCAGTATTTTGGACATCAACCCTGCCGAAGTAGTCGCCAATACCAAACTTGAACAAGCAAAATTAAGCAACAATGAATCGAAGGTCAAATTTTGGCAAGAACAGCTAGAAAACCTTTCAAATGACTCAGAGCCTTTAAAAATTGATATTGCACAAATTAACCCTACTGTTGGAGATTTAAGCGGAAACACGAATAAAATTATCGATTTGTCACACAAATCCCATGAGTTGGGCGCCCATTTATTGATTTTTCCAGAGCTGGCACTCAGTGGCTATCCGCCAGAAGATTTACTTTTACGCAAAGGCTTTATTAATCAAGTGGAAGTCAATATTGAAACAATACGCAAACAACTGCCTGAATCTATGAGTATTTTATTTGGCGCTCCCATTTTTATTGACGGATGTTTGTATAACAGCGCTTGCTTAATACAGCATGGTCGTGTGCGCTATTACCACAAACAACGCTTGCCCAATTATGGCGTGTTTGATGAAAAACGCTACTTTACACCTGGGCAAAATGTCATGGTGTTTGAATGCCAAAAACAACGCATTGGCGTGTTGATTTGTGAAGATGCTTGGGATGAATCACCAATGAATGCCGTGGTAAATCACGGTGCGCAAACTATTATTAGTCTTAATGCTTCTCCTTTCCAAAAAAACAAGCACGAGCGACGCCTAGAAGTTATTAAACAAAGGGTTTTAGAAAATAAAGTGGGATTTATTTATGTTAATATGGTTGGTGGACAAGATGAACTGGTGTTTGACGGTGGCTCATTCGTCATGAACAACAAAGGTGAAATTACCCATCAATTACCCTTCTTTCAAGCGATAACCCACTCTCTAAACACGCCAATAATGACACAAAATACTGAAACAACAGAAGAAACCATCTACAACGCTTTGGTATTAGCCACCAAAGATTATATTGAAAAAAATGGCGTATTTAATGGCGCTGTCATTGGCTTATCTGGGGGAATCGATTCCGCTTTAACATTGGCTATTGCCGTTGATGCACTCGGTAATGAGAATGTTCAAGCAGTAATGATGCCGTATGAATATACTTCTAATATGAGTCTAGAAGACGCCAAAGCGCAAGCCTGTAGTATGAATGTCGATTATCAGGAAGTTAATATCCATCCAATAGTAAGCAGTTTCAATATGCAACTTAGCCCGCTATTTATAGGCAAGCAACCTGACACTACCGAAGAAAACCTACAGGCACGCATTCGTGGCACACTACTTATGGCAATATCCAACAAATTTGGAAAAATTCTACTCACCACAGGCAATAAATCCGAGATGGCAGTTGGTTACGCTACTCTATATGGTGATATGTCTGGTGGCTTTGCCCCACTCAAAGATATTGCTAAAACATTGGTCTATCGCCTTGCCAAATATCGTAATTCTGTCAATTATGTCATTCCTGGGCGTGTGATTGACCGCCCCCCATCAGCAGAACTTGCCCCTCAACAAATTGACCAAGATTCTCTGCCTCCCTACGATGAATTGGATGCCATACTGTCCCTATTTGTTGAGAAAAAACACACAGTTGCCTATATTGTTAAACAAGGTTTTAACGAAAAAACCGTTAAGCGCATCACTCAAATGGTACTTAACAACGAATACAAACGCCGACAAAGCCCCCCTGGCCCTAAAATCAGCCAAAATTCTTTTGGCAAAGAGCGTCGCTACCCCATGACCAGCAAGTTTCAACCTTAAACACAACTTTAAAACCAATTGAATTTTCAAATACCTTGTCATTGTGTTTGTCAATCTTGTAAAATCTATGCTCACGGGGCGTAGCGCAGTCTGGTAGCGCACCACACTGGGGGTGTGGTGGTCACAGGTTCAAATCCTGTCGTCCCGACCAGTTTATATATTACAACACAAGACCTTTATAAATATAGGAGGTTAGCAAAATTCAATTTTTGCCTCTCTTAGAGATCCTATGTTAAACATGGGTGTTGAATAAAGGGCAAACTTTATTCAGTTGTAATTTTTTATAATACAAAGATCTCTCAAGAGTCTGCTGTATAGTGCCAACCCAATTGGCGATTTCTTTAAACCAGAAAGGAGTAGCTAGGTATCGTTAAGTGGGTGAAAAGTAGATTTTTGACGGTTGTTTATATTAATACAAAGGTCTCAACACAAGTCTTACTCATTAGATGTAAAAATTTGCAGTATGCCTTTGGCTTTGTGCTGGGTTTCTTGCAGTTCTCGTTCAGCAATAGAATCAAATACAATGCCAGCACCTACCCGAAAAGTCAGGGTGTTGCTTTGCTGGGTAAGAGTGCGGATAAGAATGTTGAAGTCCATTTTCCCATTGCTACTAATATAACCCAGTGAACCTGTGTAGGCTTGGCGTGGCATTTTTTCTAACTCGGCAATGATTTGCATGCAGCGTACTTTGGGGCAGCCAGTAATAGTACCCCCTGGAAATAAAGCACCAATTAAGTGCTTAATAGTGATGTGTGGTTTGATTTTTCCTCGGATGTTGGAAACAATATGGTGCACGAAGGGGTAACTTTCTAGTGTCATAATCTCGTTAACATGAATGGATCCATGTTCACACACCCTACCCAAATCATTGCGCCCCAAATCAAGCAGCATAATATGTTCTGCTTGCTCCTTGGGGTGGTTGATCAATTGTTTTTTTAGGCGATTATCGTCTTCACCCTGACCACGAGGGCGTGTGCCAGCAATCGGGCGGGTTTCCACCTTGTTGCCATCAACGCTAAATAAGCGTTCGGGTGAAGAGGAGATAATGCTAAAATTTTCAAACTGTGCCAAAGCAGAAAAAGGCGCTGGATTGGATTTTTTTAGCGCTTGATAAGTTTGCGTTGGACTAACACCAGCCGCCAGTTTACACTGCCATTGCCTAGATAAATTCACCTGAAACACATCTCCTGCCATAATATAATCACGGCTACGCTTAACACCATCAATAAACTTGGACTCTCGCTCAGAAACAAGTGCCCCCTGAATGGGGGCAGATTGAATGCCTTGTAATTGTGAAATATCTAACAACATCTGATCTATTCGTTGTTGATTGTCAAATTGATCCAATAAATAAGTTTGTTGTTGATGGTGATCAACTACAATTGCGCTAGGAATCCTAACGGCAATTGCCACAGGTTGATCGCCCGACAACAAATTTTTTTTTAGTATCGGTTCAATTTGCCCAACCAATTCATACGATAAATACACAAACCAGCCGCCAGTAAAAGGTAAATCACTTTTTACAGCAGGCATATCAGCCTTTGACTCCAGCTCATTCAGGAAATCAAAATCCTCTAAGTTATTCAAAACAATTTGCTCAATAGGATGAGCAAATAGAATGGAATATCGATTATTTTGATTGTGTATAACGCTTTCTAATAAAAAAGGATAGCGTTGAGCATTCAAGTGACACAAAGCATCTAGTGCCACCTCGGGAATCAGTAGGGGCTTCACTACCGAGTGTTTTTGGTGTTACTGATAGATAAACTCAACACGGCGGTTTTTTTGCCAGCCGATTTCGTTATCCATCTCGCTTTGTGGGCTTTCTTCACCATAACTAATGACTTCAATTCTTTTATTGATATCTTCGTTGATGCCTATTGCTCTTTTAACATTCAAAGCACGATTTTCACCCAACGCTAAGTTGTACTCACGCGTACCACGAGCATCTGCATGCCCTTCTAAGCGTAATCTAACGGTCGGATTGTCTTGCATAAATTGAATATGCTTAGCTATCTCTTGAGAATCTTTCTTGCTAACTTTGGTGCCATCATAAGAAAAATATAAAATAAAGCTGGCGCCACTGACTTCTAACTCTTTTACTGCCTTTCTCCTGCTTTCTTCTGGCATAACTTCGAGTTTTGAAAATAAACTACCTAACTCTTTCCATTCAAAACTCGCCTGCTCTCCAACAACGGGGCCAACTTCTTCTTGCCCCATATCTTTAACAACAACTGTGCTTTTATTTGACTTAAATCTATCTAGCACTGAACAAGCGCTCAACACAGTAACCAATGGCAAAATAACCAATATTTTCATTTTTTCTCCTATTTTTTTATTTCTCTAAATGAGTCGACCAATTCGGCTCTCTTACTTCTACATTATGTGAGGACAGTTCATACGAACGACTACCCTTTACAGATATAACAGACAATGTCCCTTTTTCCTTATGATTACTAGAAAAAATAATCATATCTCCATTTGGCGAAAAATGTGGAGATTCGTCTAACAATCCATCACTCATCACACTTAATTCCTGAGTGTCAATATTCAACAAGGCAATACGATAATCGTCATCTACACGATGCACCAAAGCCAAATACTTGCCATCAGGAGAAAACACTGCCTTGGCATTATAACTCCCTGTGTAAGTAACACGCCTAATGCGTCCACTTTCTAAATTTTTAATATACACTTGCACTTGTCCAGAGCGATCAGAAGTGAATGCAATATACTTGCCATCAGGAGAATAACTGGCTTCTGTATCTATGCCTCTGTACTTTGTCCATCGGGTAAAGCGTTTGTTCTCTAAGTTGTAAGCGTAAATATCTTTATTGCCATTCATTGACATGGTCATTAATATTTTTTTGCCATTTGGGTGCCAACTTGGTGAAGAGGCAATACCGTCAAAATGTGGCAATCTTTCAATCTTTTTGCGCATAAATGGATGCCAGATAAATACTTCTGAGCGCCCATTTTGAAAGGAAACATAAGCAATTCTCTTATTTTTATACGCCCTATCTGGAGACCAAACTGGGGAAAGAATTGGCTCATTCTGACTAATGCGACTTTTAGCGTTCATGGCATCTGCATCAGAGATATTAAGTTGATAAACTTTTTCACCTTCCATATCTTCTGACACTGTAATATAAGTAAGTAGCGTATTAAACGAGCCATTTTCGCCTAATAATTCTTCATAAATATGGTCGCTGATTTGATGTGCCACCTTTCTGAAGCCATTGGCAGAAACACGAGTTGTGCGATTAAACAATCTCGTGTTACTATAAACATCAAACAAACTAACAGAAAGTTTGTAAGTTCCGTTACTTTCTTTCTCAACACTGCCAGTAACAAGTGCTTCTATATTTTGTTTTTTCCAATACTGTGCATTAACTTTACTCACGATAGTATTTGGAATAAGCACATTAAAACGCCCTGATCGTGTCAAATTATCATAAATAATTTTTGAAATGTCTTTGTCTTGCGTACCTTTTCCAATTAATTTAAACGCACTAACGGCAATCGGAAAGGCGTTTTCATTTTTCTTTACTACTGTTACTTCTAATGCACCTTGGGCGACACCAACACTAAGCATTAAGCACAATATTGTCCACTGTCTAATCTTCATTTTCTCTCCTCAATCCAATTCATTTGAATTGCTTCTAAAATTTTTTCGCCCGATTTGTCTTCTTTATCGTCAAACTCTGCCAAATTAATCACCATTTTTCTAAGGTCAACAAAACTGACAAAGGTTGGGTCAAAATCAGGGTGCACTTCATCAAGCGCAATAGCAACATCTAAAGAATCAGTCCAAAGCATAATTACAAAAATATCTCTTATCAATAAAGTGGTAATTTTAAACCTATCGAGGCATGAAATTAATATATTTTTTTACAACTGCTATTACGCGCCACTGAATGCACAAATTCTAAACTCTTAATGGCGTACATTGCCTCGTCCAATTTAGCAATGCTTGACACGCTAATCACTAGGTTTAGCCCTTTCATAGTATGGTCTCGCTCGTCTAACACGATATTCTCAATGTTGACATTAATTTTAGCAATGGCATTGGCAATTGAGGCCAACATACCTCGACGATTTTCAATTTTTACATGAATTTCCACCTCAAACTCTTCACCTTCGTCCACCTGCCAATTCACTTCCATCCACTGTTCGCCTTTTTGCTTGGCACGCATCAAATTGCCACAATCAAATCGATGCAACACCATGCCCTTGCTATTGGTTAGCACACCAGCCACCTTGTCGCTAGGAATTGGATAACAACAGTGTGCAAAATTAATTGGATTGCTTTTGGTGCCTTTAATGTTAATGCGATTGGCTGAGGGATTACATTTTTTTTCATTTAATTTGTTAAGCACAAAGGAAATTAAAATTTCAGATAAGGCAATTCTGGCATAAAGGTCTGCTTTAGAATCACACTTTAACTCCGCTAAGCATTCTTGCCACTTTTCTTCACTAATCGGCGCCCCATCTCCTCGATATTCCAAGGCATTGGTTAATAAGTATTCACCCAATTGTATTAATTCAGCAACCGACGCCTCTTTGAGTTTAGACTTAATGGAAGTCTTGGCTCTTGCTGTTACTGCAATTTTTAACCAAGATGGTTGTGGCTTGGCATTTTCATCGGTCATAATTTCAATCGTCTGGCCTGTTTTTAACTCCTTGGAAAGTGAAGCACTCACTTGATCTACCTTAGCCCTAAGCGTATGATTGCCAACCTTGGTGTGTATGTTGTAAGCAAAATCTAACACAGTAGATTTATAAGGTAATTGGATAATTTTACCTTTGGGCGTAAACACAAATATCTCTGACGGAAACAAATCAGCCTTAGTTTCTTCTAAAAATTCGATTGAAGTGCCTGAATTCTCCTGAATATCTAATAAAGACCCAATCCAATTATTCGCCAATTCTGAAGAATCGGCACCCTTGTTTTTATAATACCAATGTGCTGCAATACCATATTCAGAGATAAAATCCATATCTTCTGAACGAATTTGCACTTCAATAAAAATCTTATTCGGCCCAAATAAGACAGTATGTAGCGATTGATAGCCATTGACTTTTGGCAGAGCAATATAGTCTTTGAATTTGCCTGGTACAGGTTTGTATAAATTATGAATAATGCCCAATGCTTGATAACATTTAGACACATCGCTGACAATCACTCTAAAAGCATACATATCAAGCACTTCTGAAAATCTTAAATGCTTGTTTAGCATTTTTTTATAAATACTATAACTTGCTTTCTTGCGTCCACTAATTCTTATTTCACTCAGCCCTTCTTGCACCAAACGATATCTAATTTCATTTTGGATTTGAACAATGATTTCCTTTAAATTACCATAACGCCTATTAATTTGATGTGTCAATACTTTATAGCGATAAGGGTAAATAAACTTAAGGCACAATTCTTCTAATTCAATTTTAATACTGTTTAAACCGAGACGACGGGCGATTGGCGCATGAATTTCAGCCGTTTCCTTGGCAATGCGCAACTGTTTGTTACGATTAACAGCCCCCAATGTGCGCATATTATGCAGCCTGTCTGCTAATTTAATCATCATTACTCGCATATCACTGCTCATTGCTAAAAACAACTTTCTAAAATTTTGTGCTTGCTTTTCAATATTTGAATGAAATTCTAATCCCGTTAATTTAGAAACGCCTTGCACAATATGTGCCACCTCCTCCCCAAATTCTTCGACAATATTTTCTTGCGTCAAGGTCGTATCTTCAATACAATCATGCAACAATGCCGCAACAATACAATAACAATCTAACTTGAGCTTGGCTAAAATCATAGCCACACTAATCGGGTGAAACACATAAGCCTCACCTGAATTACGATATTGCCCATCATGCGCTGTTGCAGCAATCATATATGCCTTATAAACGCCCTCAATCTCTGCTTCTGACATATAAACATTCAGCACTTCACATAGGTCGCTTATTAAAATTCTTTTTTCAGGTAAATTTATTTGAGTCCCTTGCATAATGGTCAGTAAAATTGATAAATCTTTACTATTATAATGCAAACGCCTCAGTATAATACTGCCACATATTTGTAAATATTATTTTTAATGCATATGAAAAATACAATCAGGCTAATAACCGCACTTTTCTTGGCTTTTTTACTCAACGGTTGCCTTCAAGATGACAACAAAAGGGAGTCTATTACCAAGGGCTGGTCGCCTAAGACCTTCTTCAATCAAGCCAAAGAAGAGGCTTCATCTGGATCGATAACAAAAGCCATTGAACTCTATGAACAATTACAAGCCGCTTATCCCGGCTCTAAATACGCACTACAATCTAAACTAGAAGTTGCTTATGCGCTGTATAAGAAAGAAGACTACGATGAGGCAATTTTGCTCTTAAATGACTACATTAAATTGTATCCCGAACACTTCTCAACACCGTATGCTTATTACTTGCGTGGCATTATCTCAGAAGACAAATCCCACTCTATCTTAGACGGTTATTTAACCGACAATGCTCAGCGTGATGTTGGTTCTGTACGCGATGCCTTTAACTATTATATGGCATTAATTGATACCTTTCCCCAGTCAAAATACACCAAAGACGCCAAAACACGCTTGGTTGTACTGAGAAATATTTTTGCCAGACATGAGTTATTTGTGGCAATTTATTACACCGAAAGACGCGCCAATATTGCTGCCATCAATCGCACTAAAATCATCATTGAAAAATATCCAAATACGCCGTCGGTGCCTGCAGCATTGCACTTAATGGCACATAATTACGACCTGATACACATGAAAACACTGGCAAAAGATGCGCGCCGTGTATTGAAAAAAAGTTACCCAGCTTATCGTCCACATTACAGTTTAAACAACTAATATCAAAACTTTCGCATCATTATGAATAAACAAGAGCGTCTTTTTGCACTTAAAATTTCCTCTATTATGGCAACGCGACTGTTCGGGTTGTTTATGATTTTTCCTGTGTTTTCGGTCTATGCTGCGCAATATGAAAACACCACGCCCTACTTAATTGGTTTGGCAATCGGTATTTACGGCTTAACCCAAGCGCTATTACAAATTCCATTCGGTTATTTGTCTGACCAATTTGGACGCAAACCACTGTTAATCATTGGTTTAATATTTTTCTTTATCGGCAGTGTGGTAGCAGCCAATTCTACCGATATTATCCATGTTGTTGTCGGCAGAGCCTTGCAAGGTAGTGGTGCAATTTCTGCGGTATTAATGGCCTTTTTAGCCGATTTTGTTTCCGAAGGTCAGCGCTCTAAAGCCAATGCGTTTGTTGGTATGCAAATTGGAATAGCATTTATGCTTTCTTTGTTAATTGGCCCGATGATTACGGTAAATTTAGGTATTTCTGGGCTTTTTTGGGTCATTTCTGGCTTGTCTATAGCGGCATTAGCAATGGTTATTACTCTACCACATGTCAAACCACACGCACAATACACGCTATCGCTAACAAACATCAAGCAAGTTTTAACTGCTAAATTACTTAAATTGGACTTTAGCATTTTCACTTTGCACTTGATTTTGACTTGTATTTTTATCGTAATGCCGTTACTACTCGTCGAAAACAATATTGTTGCTACAGACTTAAAAGACAATTGGCATGTCTATTTACCGGTTATGTTTCTGGCTTTTGTGGGGATGTTGCCCATTATCATTTTGGCTGAAAAATTCCATAAGCACAAAGTTATGATGATCATTGCCATTATTATTATGATTTCCAGTCAAATTTTGTTTTACCAAATGCCACTTACTTACACCACTTTACTTATTTTATTAACCCTATTTTTCATTGCTTTTAATGCAATGGAGGCAATGCTACCATCACTTATTGCCAGAACCGCAACAAGTGATAAACGCGGTTTAGCAATGGGCATGTATTCCACTTCGCAATTCCTAGGTGCATTCGTGGGTGGTGTATTTGGCGGATGGATTTATAACATTTATAGTTTAAATAGTGTATTCTTATTCACTACATTAATGTCAATAATTTGGCTGGGCATAACGCTCACCATGAAGCAACAAAAATTTTAACAGGAGAAATAACATGGCAGGTATTAACAAAGTAATTTTGGTCGGTAATTTAGGTGCAAAACCAGAAGTAAAATATGGCACCACAGGTAACGCAATGACCAGTTTATCAGTAGCGACAAGCGAATCATGGACCGATAAAAACACAGGGCAAAAACAAGAAAAAACCGAATGGCACCGTGTTAGTTTATTTGGCAAACTTGCTGAAATTGCCGCTCAATATTTAGACAAAGGCTCTAAAGTCTATGTTGAAGGTAAACTTCAAACCCGTAAATGGCAAGACCAATCAGGTGCTGACCGCTACACCACTGAAGTGGTTGTATCTGGCTTCAATGGCACTTTGCAAATGCTAGACCGCCGTGATAATGCAGGCATGGGTGCACCACAACAAGCTGCCCCTGCTGCTGCCGCTCAACAAACTGCGCCAGCGCCTCAAACGCCTACTGCCGATCCCATTACCCCAGTTGACAATGTTGGATTTGATGATGATATTCCATTCTAAGTTTCATTTGTCAATAATTAAAAAAGCCCGCAAAAGCGGGCTTTTTTTTATTTTTAAGAACAATAAAACCTTTAAACGAGCAAAAATTAAATTCTGCCAATCGTCCAAAAGTCTCAATATAAAAACCTATTTATTGTCCCAATAATTAGCCTTGTCTCGCAATATCCAACGCACACCGCCCTTCGGATTTTCCACATCACCTTTGTATCTCGGAATAATGTGCACATGTAAATGCATTACACTCTGCCCTGCCATCAACCCATTGTTAATACCAATATTGTAAGCATCAGGCGAAAACTCCTCATCCAAAACCTTTTTAGCCGCCTGCACTGCCCTACCAATCGCCAATATTTCCTCATCAGTGGCTTCGAAATAAGTGGCAAAATGCCTTTTAGGGATAACCAAGGTATGCCCCGGTGATGCGGGATAATTATCAATAAAAGTAATTGTCTGCTCACATTCACCAATAATGCGCTCCTCATTTCTCAACTTACAAAAAATACAGTCGTTGCTCATAATGCCATCCAAAAGTTTAAAAATGCATTATTTTACCCATAAAAAAGCCAGTTAAAAACTGGCTTTTTTTTAGTAAACTTAAAACATTATTTTGTTTTAACAAATGGTTTTTGATTGTAGTTATTATTGTATGGATTATAACCGTAACCATTATAGTTGTTATAACGGTTATAGCGGTTGTTGTTACCCCAACCATTATTACCCCAACCGTTGTTATTGTCACTAAATTCATCCATCATATTTGACATTTCTTCAGAATACCAACGAGGATCCCAATAATCATAAGGGTTAAAAGAAAAAATACCGTTGTCTTGTTGATAGCCATAATTACCATAACCATTATAGTTATTATTATAGTTATTACCATTCCAAGGCATACTGTTGTTACCCCAAAAGGCATTGGCATTTAAAGTAAATGCCAATAATGCGATTGCTAAAATCTTTTTCATGAGTTCTCTCTCCATTGTTTTTTTATACATATTGAGACCTTTGCATAAATATGAATAATCATCAAGAATCCACTTTTTACCCACTTGGTAATTTTTTAAACCCAGCCTTAGCCCTGCTAGGACAAGGTTTAAGAAAATTACCAATTAGACAAAAATTGAATTTTGCCAATCATCCATATTTAGGCAAAGGTCTCATATTAAGTATTATAACATTCAAAATAGAATTGACCACATTAAAAAGAAATAAGAAAACCATCTGGATACTTTCCAAGGTAAAAAAACACGCCACTCACTTGTTTTTCTCTAATTATTTAGATTTTTTTTCCCAGTTACCATTGATTTAACTAAATTTTCATTGTGCAATCTGCTTGACATGGTAACACCTACAATGTGTAAGAAGATTAGAAACAATGTGAAGTTTGTAGAAACTTCATGTATCTCCTCCCAAAACTCTTCACCTTCCTTATCCTTATAAGACCCCTGCATTAAACTAAAAAACCCAACAAAAAATCACAAATCAACCCTCAAAACCTTATGCAAACATTAGAATTTATGATAAAATACTATAATTATCAGACACTTACAAAAAAATGCGAGTTAAAACCACTCAAGAACAAACCTTTGCTGATAGTTTTATCAACATACCAAACTCCCAACTAGACATCATTAACAAAGTTATCGATTGGGAAGTTATAGCCAAAGATCTGTCTCATATTAAAGTTGACTATTCTGCTGTTAGTCTGTTTAAAGCGCTATTAATAGGCACATGGCACAATCTCTCTGATGAGAAGTTGGCTGATAGTCTTAGTAGAGATTTAGTCTTTATTAACTTTTGCAACTTTAGCCTAAGTGGCAACAAACCTGATGCTACAACCATTGGCAGATTTAGAACCAAACTAATCAAACAAAATCTATTTGATAGACTTTTGAGTAGCATCAATCTTATGCTTGAGAATAATCAACTCAAACTCTCTAATGGCAAACATGTTGCCATGGATGCAACCTTAATTCAAAGTGCTAGACGCACTAAGAAGATTATTACAACACACAAAACTGGTGAGGTTTATGAGATTGATAGTAACCCAATTCAATATTCAGATGATAAAGATGCAAGATGGACATTTAAGGCGGGAAAATACACTTATGGATATTCATCAGTAGTAACAACTGATGCCAATGGATTAATTAACAAAGCCACTACGCACCCTGCTAATGATAGTGAAATGACTCATTTTGAAGAAAATGTTAAACAGGCAGGCAATCAAAAAGGCGTAAGAGTTTTATACGACAAAGGAGCAGCCTCTCAAGCTAATAGTGAAGCACTTAAAGCACAAAAGTTAAGAGATGGTATTATGCGCAAAAAACCCAAAGGCAAGCAAATGAGTCATTGGAATAAATTACGCAATAAAGCAATCAGCAAAAGAAGGTTTGTGGTTGAGCGCACCTTTGGTACGCTCAAACGCACTTATGGTTTGGCAAGAAGTCGTTATATTGGTTTAGAGAAAGTTGCCAGCGAAGTTAATCTTAAAGCTATTGCTTATAATCTAGTTAGAGCGGCGAATGTTTATATTAACAAGGGATTAAATACAACCTAGGGATTATTGTGTCTTTTTTGTGGAAACAGTACAAAAAAGAGTAAAAAATGAGCGATTTATAGTTGATATTGATGATTTTTTTAATGAAAGCTGGGTTTTATATGTTTTTTGACTTTGAAAAGTCAAAAATTGAGGGTTTTGGGTTTTGATGGTTGGTTTTAGGGTGCTATGCAGGGGTCTTCTTATGCTTATTATTTTTATGTTCATCGTCGTCAGCATACGCGTTAGCAATAATGGAAATACCATTTCCAGATAGTGGCCCCTTACCCTCTTCTATTGCATAAATTTTTAATCCACTAATTGTTACTACAAAAAGGCTTGCCAACAAGGCAATTACCATCAGCCCTCCTGCTGGATTGTGACCAATATAACGCTTTGGTTTACCGTCAACCCATTCTTTTAAATAACTCAGTGCATTTATTGGTGAATAGGAAAAACTACTGAACTGTGCATACTTGCTGCCTACGATTCCCCATATCATTCTAAATATAATTAAAGCAAGAACGGTATAGCCAGAATAAATATGCCACAAACTCTCCTCTTCAGGCACATACGCAATGAAAAAAGACACAACCAAAGACCAATGGAATATACGAATTAATACATCCCAAACTTTTATATCATTTTCATTTGCACCTGAGGTAACCTGACTCATTAATGCTTTTTCTCAATTTTATACGCCGCTAATTGCTTCGTAGTTGCATTGTAAATACCCTTGATTTTGATATCATTCCCAACGCTCAAAGAGGCTAAATCAGTGTGTTCAAAATAAGCGTTGCTAGCATCTATAACTAAAGAACCTAAAGGTATAGCAGAATGCTCCGATCTGGTTACATTCACCGTAATTAAAGCGCCATTAATGGCCGTAATAATGCTCTTAACTTTAGAATAAGAGCCATCGTTATCATTAACGCCATCATGGTCTTTATCCTCATCATGATAACCATCTTTATCGTTGTCATCATCGTGATAACCATCTTTATCATTGTCGTCATCGTGATAACCGTCTCTATCTTTATCATCGTCATAATAACCATCATGATCTCTGTCTTCGTCTAAATAACCATCGTCATCCTTATCAAAGCGCTTGTCAAAACGATTACTATGATCTTCATCATTATTCACATTAACATCGACATGATCTGGTAGCCCATCCCCATCGCTATCATCATTGCTTTTTGTGTAATCCTTGTCATACTGATTATGAATACCGTCATTATCATGATCCCAAGTTGTAACTGTTGAGGGAGTGCTTAAAAGCGTTAATTCGCTAGTAGCAATCTTATGATGGACATCAAGAACACCATCGTTGTCAGCATCATCGCCACCAGCTGCCGTACGAGTTATATGCAAAGGTAAGTATCCTAAATCTGCTGTAGCACCAGATTTAGCAGTAAATCTATAACTTTGAACGCCATTATTAGAAAACATAATTGGCGTGGTAATACTTTCAGTGGCACTGTTTTCATTGACAGTCATAAACAAATAATATGCAACACCTGGTTTTAAGGCAATTGAAAAGGGATGTCGGTCTGTACCGTTGTCAGATGATACACTTTTATAATAACTGCCATTTTCACCGAATGCCTCTATTAATGTACCAGGCACGGAACCAGTTATGCTGAAGTTGTTATTATTATTGTCATTATCATTCTCGCCGCATCCAGCAAGGCTAAAAAGAAAAATGGTGGCTAAACTTATCTTTACTGTCTTATTAAACATAGTGCTTTTTTCCGTTTCAAATTAAAATATTAAAAAGCATTATGCAATAAAATAACGAATTGTCTATAGGTAAAAAGTTATAAAAGCTTATATTTTAGACTTTATAGGGCATTATACCCACTACTTAAAGTTGATAAATTCTTCCAAAAAATTACTCATCAATTCATGTCGATTACTCACATTTGATTTTTTATAAATAATTGAGGTTTGTTGAGAAATGGTTTTTCCCGATACTTTGCGAATATGTGCGATTTCCTTAAATGAATAACCTTTAATAATCAGCCAAGCAATATCATGCTCTGCATTTGTTAACTGCCACTTGTCAAATGTTTGATTAATATAATTTGCCATTTCTCCTTGTAAGTTTTTTACTGTTTTTGTCACCGAAAGCAGTTCCAACTGGATCTTTTTAAGTGTATAAAATTGATGGAATAATAGCCAACCAACTAGCACAACAAACAACAACTCCAAATAAAAATGTAGATTTGTTTCTTGATTTGAATAATCCACCCATAAATCGTGAATGAAAAATGCAATTATGGCACTATATATTAAAAATTTGGAATAATGGTATATCATAATTTTAAAAATGTTAAAGTGTTAAAGTGTTAAAGTGTTAAAGTGTTAAAGTGTTAATATTTTTTTAGCGTCCAGCGCCTAAGTTTACCAAATATCCACACCGAAGTGAGACCTTTGCATATAGATGGGGCCAATGTTTTTTTGACAATACAGAAGACTCCACTATATTTGGATTAGAATTTTATGCAAAAATTTAAAATTAGATAAAAATAATTTTTTAATGCGTGGTATTTGATTTTTTTGCTACACCAGCTTTTTCCTACTTATAAACAAAGGCAATATGTTTTATGGCTAATCATTTGCTTTGGGTATAATGTTCAAATGAATAAAAAACAAATATTACAGTCTCTTTTACAACAACGAATCCTAGTGCTAGACGGTGCCATGGGGACGATGATTCAAAAACACAAACTGAGTGAAGAGGACTATCGAGGTGAACGCTTTAAAGATTATTCCATTTTGGTTCAGGGGAATAATGACCTATTGTCGTTAACGCAACCAGACATTATTAAAGACATTCACAAATCCTATCTTGAGGTTGGCAGTGACATTATCGAAACCAACACTTTTAATGCCACACGCACCTCTATGGCAGATTACAAAATGCAAGATTTGGCGTATGAAATCAATGTTGCCAGTGCCGAACTTGCTCGTGAGGCTTGTGATGAATTTTCAACAAAAAACAAGCCTCGCTTCGTTGCAGGCGTGCTGGGACCCACTTCTAAAACCTGCTCACTTTCTCCTGATGTAAACGATCCGGGTTTTAGAAACATCAGTTTTGATGAATTGGTTGAGGTTTATATGCAATCAACCCGTGGTTTAATTGAGGGTGGTTCAGACATTATTTTAATTGAAACCATCTTTGACACTCTCAACGCTAAAGCCGCTATTTTTGCTGTTGAGCAAGTCTTTGAAGACGATGACATAGAATTGCCCGTTATGATTTCAGGTACCATTACCGATGCTTCTGGTCGCACTCTTTCAGGGCAAATGACTGAGGCTTTTTACAATTCACTGCGCCATGCCAATCCCATTTCCATTGGTCTTAATTGTGCATTAGGACCTGATTTATTACGCCAATATGTGGCTGAACTGTCGCGTGTGGCAAATTGCTTTGTTTCTGCCCATCCTAATGCAGGCTTACCCAATGAATTTGGCGAATACGACCTAGAAGCATTAACAATGAGCGAGCAAGTTGGTGAATGGGCAGAATCTGGCTTGGTCAATATTTTGGGTGGTTGTTGTGGATCCACACCTGAACATATTAAAGCGATTGCCGATAAAATTACAAATGTTGCCCCTAGAAAAATCCCTGACATTAAGCCTGCATTGCGCTTATCAGGCTTAGAGGCGTTCAATGTAGATGAAAATTCCTTGTTTGTGAATATTGGCGAGCGAGCCAATGTAACAGGCTCCGCTAAATTTAAACGCCTAATTTTAAATGAAGAATTTGAAGAGGCATTGGACATTTGTCGTGCCCAAGTAGAAGATGGTGCCCAAGTGGTTGATATTAACATGGATGAGGGTATGCTTGATGGCAAAGCCTCTATGATTCGTTTTGTCAATCTTATCGCTTCAGAGCCAGATATTTCCAAGGCTCCCCTTATGATTGACTCATCCAAATGGGAAATTATCGAAGCAGGGCTTAAATGCACGCAAGGCAAGCCTATTGTCAACTCCATTTCGCTCAAAGAAGGTAAAGGCAACTTTATTAAAGCCGCCAAATTGTGTAAACGCTACGGTGCTGCCATCATTGTCATGGCATTTGACGAAGCAGGCCAAGCAGACACCCAAGCGCGCAAAATTGAAATTTGCACCGCCGCCTACAATATCTTAGTGAATGAAGTAAACTTTCCAGCAGAAGACATTATTTTCGACCCCAATATTTTTGCCATTGCCACTGGCATCAAAGAACACAATAACTACGGCGTAGACTTTATCGAAGCCACGCGCGAAATTACCAGCACCCTGCCCCACGCCAACATCTCAGGTGGCGTTTCAAATGTCTCTTTTTCTTTTAGAGGCAACAACCCCGTGCGTGAAGCAATTCACTCAGTATTTTTATACCACGCCATCAAAGCCGGTATGGGCATGGGTATTGTCAATGCTGGGCAATTAGTGGTGTATGACGACATCGATCCCAAACTTAAAGAAGCCGTTGAAGCTGTTGTCCTAAATACCGACCCAAACGCAGGCGAACGCCTCGTTGATATTGCTGCTGAATTTTCAGGCACAGTAGAAAAAACAGACAACAAAAAAGACCTAGAATGGCGCACATGGACAGTAGAAAAACGCCTAGAACACGCCTTAGTCAAAGGCATCACTAAATTCATTGACGAAGACACCCAAGAGGCATTTGATAAACTGGGTCGCCCTATTCTCGTCATCGAAGGCCCACTCATGAGCGGTATGAATGTTGTAGGCGATTTGTTCGGTGCTGGCAAAATGTTCCTTCCTCAAGTGGTTAAATCTGCCCGTGTAATGAAAAAATCTGTGGCTTATCTTGACCCTTTTTTAGAAGCTGAAAAACAAGATTGCGCCTCCACTTCACAAGGAAAAATCCTTATGGCAACCGTCAAAGGCGATGTTCACGACATCGGCAAAAACATCGTTGGCGTGGTGCTATCTTGCAACAACTATGAGATTATAGACCTAGGCGTAATGGTACCCACCGAAACCATTCTGGCAACCGCAAAAAAAGAAAAAGTTGATATCATTGGGTTATCTGGACTCATCACTCCCTCACTTGATGAAATGGTATTTGTCGCCAAAGAAATGACCCGTCAAGGCTTTACACTTCCACTACTCATTGGTGGCGCCACTACCTCTAAAGCCCATACCGCCGTCAAAATTGAACCCGAATACGACCAAGGCGTGTTTTATGTCCAAGATGCCTCCAAAGCCGTTGGCGTAGCCTCCAGTCTACTATCAAGCACCTTAAAACCTCAACTCCTAGCAGACACCAACGCTGAATACGAGCAGGTGCGTCAACGCCGTGCCAACAAAGGCAAAAGCAAACTCATTTCTTTAGAACAAGCACGCAAAAACAAACCAAAAGTCAATTTCAATACCGTTACCAAACCTAACCAAATCGGCATCCAAGTCTTTCAAGACTACGACTTAGCCGAGATTTTCAAATTTATTGACTGGGTGCCATTTTTCCGCACTTGGGAACTGGCAGGTAAATTCCCCGACATCTTAACCGATGAAATCGTCGGCGAATCTGCCAGCGCCCTATTTGACGATGCCAAAGCCATGTTTAAAAAAGTCATTGACCAAAAACTACTCCAAGCCAGTGCCGTCATTGGCATTTTCCCTGCCAATAGCATCAATGAAGACATTGAACTCTACGATGAAAACGGCAAAATACTCACAACCCTGAACCACCTACGCCAACAACTTGACAAAAAAGGCAACACCCCAAACTTCTGCCTCAGCGACTTCATTGCCCCAAAAGACAGTGGCATCACCGATTACATGGGTGCATTTGCCATCACCGCTGGCATCAATATTGACCCATTAGTAGCAGCCTTTGAAGCCGACCACGACGACTACAATTCAATTATGATCAAAGCCGTTGCCGACCGCCTAGCCGAAGCCTTCACCGAGCTTATGCACTTCAAAATCCGCACCGAACTCTGGGGCTACAGCACCGAACTCTTTGACAACGAGCAACTTATCCAAGAACAATTCGACGGCATCCGCCCCGCCCCCGGCTACCCCTGCTGCCCCGAACACAGCGAAAAAGAAAAACTGTGGGACTTACTCAATGTAGAAAAAAACATCAATATGACCCTTACCAGCTCCTACGCCATGCTCCCCACCGCCTCCGTCAGCGGTTGGTACTTCGCCAACCCTGATGCCAAATACTTCGGCGTCGCCAAAATCAACCAAGCCCAACTAGACAACTATGCCAAACGCAAAGGCGTATCAATAGAACAGGCTGAAAGGTTGCTTTCGCCTAATTTAGAGTAGTTTTTTTTATTTTTTTATGTATCATAACAACTGAATTTGAAAATTTTTTTGTGGTAAATATTTTTTTTACCACAATATCTTGCGAGTAATTTATATCAAGGCCTTTATACAAAATAAATAAAATAGGTGAGGATATTTACCCCTACTCTAAAACAAACAACAAACAATAAGGCAATTAAACTATGTGTAATAAAAAATTAATGATAAATAATGCCGATGAAGCGGCATCAACTGTTTTATCTCAAGCAATGATAGCCGCTGATCAAGGTACTTTTGCAGTAGGCGGATGTATTATCGAGAATAGCAGTGGACGGATAATTAAAGCCATGCATAACAATGCATTAAAATCTCTGTCTACCACGGGCAAGGTTTTTACTTTTGACCCAACCGCTCATGGGGAGCGTCAATTGGTTTCTTGGTATTACGCCAATAAAACTGCATTGGCACTCCCAGAGCCAAAAGACCTAACTGTTGTAACAACCCTTGATCCTTGCGCTATGTGTGCGGGAACATTATTAACGGCTGGTTTTAATGTTGCGGTTGTGGCGATTGATGATTTTGCTGGAATTAATTACAATCAATCATTCTTATTTAATGACTTACCTTCAAATCTTCAAATATTAGCCAAGTCAAAATTTGGCTATTATGCCTGTGGAAACGAAGACCAAGATCCAGGTACTTATGTTAGAAAGTATGTAGGTGGGTCTAATGTGGTATTTAGCAATTCCGTTGTTAGTTCAGAAAATCTGATGGGATGTGGTGATATTTTTCAATCCAGTGTGAATACAGTTCGTGATAACAGCTCGGATTCTGGCTTAACGCCAGACTTACTTGCCAATCCTGCAAAACTTCCTGACGATTCATTGATTAAAACATCATTTAGAAAAGCTTATCCTGGGGCATTTAAATTAAGCATACCGAATAGCCGGCTTCCAAATACAGATTTATACGATCTTCTCGTAGATGTTAAGAACTCAGTGCCAAATGCAGAAAACTCTGTCGCATTCCTTGATCCATTTGGCAATGTTGTTCTTTGTTTTGCCGACACTTTTGAAGTGAGTCCCATACAAACCGCTTTTATGAATGTAACCCAATCCTACGCAAAAATACGCCACGAGTTAATGGACAATGAAGAAGTATACAAAAAGACAGAGGCAACATTAACCCATCCTAAATACGGGACTTTTGTCTTTTTAAATGCACCTAACCCAGCTGATCCAGCTACTGTAATGATGTTAGGTGCATACGGATCCACCCTAGAGGGGTCAGTTCCTCAGATATTCCCGGCAAATCTTCAATACTACAATCACCCTACAGAGGGAACGGTGGAAGAACTTACCTCCTTAATTATGAACCTTCCACCTTTTTATACTCAATTGGCACAATTATCAATAATGCAAACGGCTGTTAGTTCAAATGAATAGCCAATACCTAAGGCTTCTTATTTCGAATAAGTTAAACTGAAAAAAAATGGAATAAAAAGCGAACCAAAATGGGCTTGAATTTTAAATTCAAGCCCATTTTTAATGAATAGGCATTTTCATTGGGTGGCTATAGGTGTTATATTATTCATTTTATTTTTGGAAATAGTATAACCATGGGCACTATTTTATTTTATCCAATACAATCTGCTGTCCATTTTTTAAAATGGTTATTTGCTCTTTGTTAAAATCAATGTTTATGATTTTCCAATTGATTCTGATACTGCCTACACTTACAATAGAGGTGTGTCCGTTATATCTGATCGTGGCTTTTGGTTGTGAATCCCATATACTAATTCCAACCAGCTCAAACATTTCCTTTGGGTCTTTTTTTGCCTCCTCTTCTTGGTTTTTAAACAGTGATCCAATTGTACTGAACACCCTTTTTTGAAAAGATTTTTGCTCTTTTGGAATGACTTTACTCTTGTTGTTCGTTTGGACATCAACAAGGGTGTTTTCAAAGTTGCTTAAGGGCTGTTCACTGCTTGTTATCACCCCTTTCTCCTCCTCTTTGTCACCTTGTTGCCTTGTTGGTAACAGGATATTGGGGGCTTTATCCCCATGGCTTATCACCTTATTTACTGTTACTGGCTTTTTAGCATGAGCATCTTCATCGCTATTCTCAATAGATTTCTTAAGGTTTAAATCTTGATGCGTGGTGATTAGAGTGTTTTTATCGGTTTGTTGTTGTCGCTGCTGGACAAGAAAAATTGTGGCAATAGCAAATATGACAACACTAATGATAATTTTTTTACCCATATTTTTCTTTTTTAATTTTTTAATTTCGATCTGTTTTACAACACTATTTTGATTTTCTTCACTCATTATCAACCCCATTATTTAAACTCGGCATATTGAGACCCCTGCATTAAAACATAAATATTAACGAAAGACTGACTTCTAGTCATTTATAAATTTTGCCCTTTATTCAACATCCATACCCAAGAGAAGGGTCTTGTTGTTTATAATTTTATAAACACAACATAGGTTTATCACACCAAGCAATGGTGTGCTAGTTTTTTCTACAGATGTTTTTGTTGGAATAAACCATACTCGTTCAAATAAAAATCCCAAAGGTAATCAAGTGAGCACAATCTAACATCGCCCCTCTTTTAAATGAAATACACTAAAAAAAATCGACTGATAAATAATTATTCAATCTAATTCATTCCATTGCTACCGCTATAGATTTGCTTTTAGAGGGGTCGTTTTTTTTGCGCACCTTAAACTTTTTTATTTTCTCAACCCAATCTGGCACTCTTGATCAATATTTATTTAACACCTGTTGAATGTCAAATACATTTAGTCAATCTTTTTATTCGTATCAGCAGGAGGGGGCGTAACATCTTCCACTTTTAAATCAAGAAACTTTACATCGGTTGAATCGTGTTTTGTATCATAAGCCAATAGTTTGCTTGAAATAATTGTCGCTGACACGCTGACAACCACTTTAAATGATGCTGATAAAAATCTTCTTCTATTTAATACTTTTACTTCATCCATAACAACTTTCCTTTATTTATACTTCTATATTCTATATATTTACAAAAATTTGTAAGCATCAAAAAGCCTACCCGAATTAACAACATTGCCATATGTGCGAAACGCCCTACTGGCAAATATTATTAAATTTATCCTTAAAACAATTTGTTTTCACCTTGTTTTGATAATTTTCTATTTCAACTTATTCCAGTCTCCGTAATCACAAAAAACTTCAGCAAGGCCTGAAATTGAGCTCAACCCTTTTGTACCCAGTCTCCATGTTGATTGATCTTTATCCTCGAACCTAGCAGACCAAGATATATTTCTAATACCTAGTATTCCGCCAGGTTTAGTGGTAACACCTTGCACTCTCAAGAAAATTTTAGGTGTGCCTTTTTTAGCGTTTTCGTGTGAGCAGTTTGGTTTACTTACAACGGCATCTAAACCACCGAGTACCACACTCCCCATCGAAACAAATTGACCGATACCCAGTTTAATACTTTGCCCATCAAGGTTTATGTCATGAACGCCTATAATTGAATTTCCGCCCATACCAAAATCACCCCTCATAGAACGAAACCCATCTAGCGATAAAAACTGTGAGAGTGAGAGAGGCCTAGGAATAGAACTTGCACTTGTGTCTCCATTTGGATCGGATAAAAGCCTTGATCCAGGGTACTGAGATGCAATATAAGGTGCTGCAAAATCTTTGTTGCTTTTTACTCGGACTTCAAAGGTCTTTGAGTCACATGCTGTTATATATGGCGTATTGTAAGGACTTGTTGTCGTAACATAATTCAGGTATGCCTCAGCGGTGGTCTTAAGTGTATTAATGGCATTATTACATTGGTTTGCAAAATCTGGCCATTTACCCTCATCAGCAAGATAGCCACTAGCCGCTGCTTGGATATACCCTATTTCTTGCATGGTTCTTTTAACATCCACCTCAATTTGTTCAACAACATTGGCTTCAGCATCTGCTTTAATTTTAATCTGCATGAGCATTGCAACAACTGCAAGTACAAGCATTAACTCAATTAAAGTAAAACCCAGTTGCTTGTTTTTAATTTTCATCATAATGACAATCCTGTGGCATAAACACCTACAAAGAATAATATTGCTGAGAGTAAAAATAAATTCCTAATTAACAGCATTAAAATTGATATTTTTTTTGCTTGTTTTTTTATTTGCACACTCAGAACCCCTATCGTACTTTCGACAACTTCACTCCTTATACTTGGATTTTCAATATCAAATATAACCGACAACTGTTTTGATATTTTTTTTGATAACGATGTGTTGGTAATCGCCTGCGATAATGATTGCCCACTACCAATACAACTAGCCAACTCATTGCCGATATTTTTTTGAATTTTCTGATAAAAACGAACAACTTCAATATCCAAATGATTGATTTTTTTTAGTGTGGTATAAATGGGTAAAAAATTCATTGCACTTTTCAAATTTTGCAAATCAGCAACACTTTTCCAAGGTTGCAAACCCATCAAACGATTAAACATCCTTTGATTGGTAAATGAAAAGACAGCCAAGGTTACTATTGCAGCTGAAGCAAAAACAATGCTACCAATATTATCAACAATAAAATTTATCAAAGTAATTACAACTGGTTCTGCTATTTTTTTTGCTTTTATAATTTTATTATAAGGATCTGCCAGCATAAATGGCATACCTAAAATCAACCCTAAAGAAAGAGCGCTAAACGAAATATTTGACAAAATATCAGTTTTGTAAAGTCCACTCTCTTCACTTGATAACTTTAAATATTTTTTAGCCTCCTTGAATGCTTGCGACATATCACCAGCACCGCCAGATTCTAAAAGAATAATTATCACTTTATCAACATTAATAGAATCAAGCATTGCTGTTAAAGAAAGGTTTTTCATTGCCCATATTTTAGTTTGATTTTTCAAGTTTTTATCATTGGGATAGAAATCTAAAATAGTGTCTACCAATGACTGTTCTAATGTCTTTAAACCCGATAAATGTGTTGCCTCCAGTGTTGATAAGATAATCAGTAAATCGTCATCTTGGATAATTTTTTTAATTCTACCATATTCTCGATTGTATTTTAAAATTTGGGCACAATTAATTGCTAATTTTTTGGCAATATCTTTGGCGATATCGTTACTATCATCATCAATAATAACAACCGATGATGCAACGATATCTGCAACAATATATTTAACCAAATATCTCACTGTTGCTATTTTTTTAAATAAGTTATTCTGATTGTAAAGTCCGAATCTGTATATGCAGTATTAGGCTTAGAAATCCTAGGCAACTCTAAAACATATTCAACAATATCTTTACCTATATCCTTCCTGTCTTCACATGATGTCAGTGGATATGTTAAAACCACTTGATCGTCTGCTGAGGCAATTGACCATAAATCGCCACAAGCGGTTTTTTCATCAAGTGTCGGGACTTTACGCATCAAACTCTCTTTGTTGCAACCAGATAAATCCCCTCGATGTATTTTTGAACATAGATTGATTGCAGCAGGAATGGCGACTGTTGTGTCAATTAGCACCCCTCGTTTTGTCCCTTCCGAAAACATTTGACTGCCTGAAAATAGCACAACCACAGATAGTACTGCAATAATTGCAATAACAATTACCAGTTCAATCAGTGAAAAACCCCTTTGTTTCATTGTCTTCTCGTCTTTCATTTTTTATCCCTTTATATTGAATTTAAATGTCACTTTCCTTGTGATGCGTTGCACTCCGTGCCAAAGTAAACTTTGGACGGAAGTATTCTGGTTATCTCGTCTAATGTTGTTTTACCCTCTTTAACAAGCGTGATGGCACTAGAGTAAATGTCTTTACTTTGCCCTCTTAGGGCTTCAGCATGTATTTTGTCGCTTGAAGCATTGTCAATAATCATTTGCTGAAGTATGCTATTAATAACAAATACTTCGGCAACTTGAGTTCTACCCTTATATCCGTATGAACAGTATTGGCAGCCATTGCTATTCGCTTTTTTAATCAAAATTGAATTGGCGGTAAAATATCCACTGTACTTCTTAAAAAGAGTGTCTTTTTCAGCAGTAACATCAAGTGCACAATATTGACACACTTGCCTAACGAGCCTTGGCATAATAATGATTGATATTGTTTTTGCAATAGTATCAAGGGCAACTGCAAAGCTGTCTTTGCTACTTGTGCTTTTTAATCTATCAATAATATCAAATGATTTATCGGCGTGAATTGTGGTTAAAATTGTATTGCCAACTTCCCTTGTTGCACACACATGGTGGGCTGTTGATTTGTCTCTAATTTCACCACAAAATACCACATCTGGGTCAGATCTTAAAATTGCCTTTAAAGCCTGTTCAAAATTAAGATTCTCTTTAATCTCTATTTGTTGTGTATTTGGCAAATCAACCTCAACTGGATCTTCAACAGACATAACGCTAATGCCATTTCTTTGGCTATGTATTTCAGCTAAAACTGCATAAGCCAATGTTGTTTTACCAGATCCTGTTGGGCCAGCAATAAAAATTCCAGCGTTATTGTGTTTGCAAAATCTACTGATCTCTTGTACTTGCAAATCTGTTAGCCCTATATCACTCAAAACCCTAAAAGAGGCGGAACTGATTAGTCGAATGACATAATTAGGAATATGTTTGCCTGCTTGCGCTCCTTTTTTAAATTTCACATGGAGTGGATTTAACTCCAACCTGAGACTGACAGATTTTTTCTTATTGTCAAAAACATTAATTTTAGAAGTTTCAGATTGGCGTTCTTGAATTGCATTGTATTTACCAATATCAATGCCAAATAATACATTGATTTCAGCAGCAATAGATTGAAATGCAGTGTTGCTAACATCTGCTATTTCCGAATTAATTATCATGCCATCTAGTCTAAATTTAAAACATATATGGCTGGTATTTCTAGGTTGTATATGGATGTCACTCACACCCAATTCAACGGCTTTTTTAAAAAGTAGAGTAACTATCTTTTTTGAATGAATGGCGTTCAACTCTTCTTTTTGTGCAGGGGTGTTTTTAAGCAATAAATTGTTGTTAACATTAATTAAACCAATACTGACGCTTGGGTTTAATTTTTCACCCATTAAAGAGGAATTACGAATTCTAAACGACTCCAAGCTAGAAAAAGGATTGGTGCTGAACGCCAAAAATTCGCCATTATGTTCAACAATCAAATAGGAATCACTGCTATCAACAACGCGAACATCTGGGTAATCTTTATCAAATGTTGTCAAACCAAGGGTTTCTTTTAGCACTTTTTTTACAGCATCAAATTCCAAATTTTCAACCAAATGTGGGATGAGCGTCTCGTCTTCTGACAACAGCACTTCACTTAAACTGTCTGTTTTAACAGATAGCCTGTGTAGTGCTGGCTTGATCTCATCCCAAATGCTCATTACTTCATTGCCCAGTTAATTGTTATTGTTTTTTGAATGTTGTCATTAATGGCACTCGCCAAAGTGACACTTGAATCTGTAATGACTTTAATTTTAATGCCATTATCCAAGACATCTCCTACTTGAAAAAAACCGCTGACTCCCCTAAAGGCAACTCTTTTATTAACAATCCCAGCAATTGAGAGCGCATTAATATTTACTTCCTTATTTATCACTTGTTTAACATTATTTTGCACTTTTTTAGCAACAATTGGTGCTGCAATAAGAGGGTTATCTGTATCGTTTAAGCATCCGTCATTATTTTGACATTGCTTTCTAAGTTTTGCCAATTCTGCTTCAAACTTTAATGCTTTAACTTTGTAAGCAAGATAGTTTAGGTTATCTAAACGAGCTTCTTGTGCTTTAATTGCCGTTTGTGCATCTGCTATATAAGCAGTGCTCAACATAATCATTAGCATTATACTATTTTTAATCATTATTTACTCCAAAAATTTGAACTTTTAAAACGCTAGAGCCATTTTTGACTAGCAACTTTTGAATCTGTGCCCTAATAGCATGGTTGACAATTGCTCTATTGACTTTATAGGACAACAACACGATGCTTTTGGTATTGCCGCTAATGGCATAAACAAAACCTTTGGAATTTGTATCAAAGGCAACTATTTTAACATCATCAAAAGCCGAAACAATAGTTTTAAAAATCAACATTTGTTTTGTTAAATTAGCCTTATTGACGGTCAATACACCCTTTAAATTGCTGAGTTGCTGTTGTAAATCACCAATAAACGCTTTTTCATTGTTAAATTTTTGCTCTAAATATGGTAAATTAATTTCATAAAACTTTTTGCTAAAAACACTATAAATGGCAAATATAATACCTATATTAACAATGATCAATATTGCCGATCTTTTAAACTCATTTGATGCATTAAAAGTCATAAGTCATCCTTAACTTTCCAAGAAACATCTGCTGTATCGTCAATAAAGTTTCTGTTGATTGTTAACGCAATATTATTAGTTTTGGCAAGATGCTTCACCATATCTAAATCGCTTAAACTAACCGTTATCACCGCAGAAGATTGTGTTAAATCAATGGTGCTATTTTTTATATTAACACTTTCTACAATATATAATAAATTTTCAATATGGGCTTGCTGGATAGTTGCTTCCAACACTATGACACTACCTTTGATGTTGTTAATTTCTTCATTCAAATTCATGGCAGTTACTTTTAAGGGGAATAAAGACTTATTTATTTCGCTAAAAGTATTCGCTTTATATTGATAATAAGCAAATATACCACTTAAAAACAACACATAGAAAACGACATGCTGCAAGATGGTATTACGCCAAAACAGACTGTTTTCTTGTTTTGCTTGCCGCTTTGTCTTAATAACTTTAAAAATGTTAAAATTATTGGGATTAACTTCAATATCATTAAATTCATCAAGACGAACAAGATTGGCATCAGCATGTAAAGTTATGCCTTTGCTTGTGTCAAATGAAATTAAATACAATTCCGTGTCAATAGTAAACTTATATTTAAAATTACTTGAGTAATTAAATTTATAGTTATTTAATATGGTTTGCCAAAAACCAATTGGATTGGCCTGCTCGGTTATTTTGTAATCGTTTATAAAGCTAATTTCCAAATTGCCAATGGTCTTCTGTTCAGAAATAAAATGGATATCATCAACTTCACTTGCGTTATCACTTGCGATAACATGGTCAAGTGCAACATAATAGTTGTGTTTATCGTTATTAAATTGAGTGTTTGGTTTAAACATGTTAACTGGTTAATTATTCATTGCCTATTTAACGCTTTACCTGATTTAAATGCAAGCGCTTCAGAGTGAAAATTTGAATTATAATATCCGTAGCAAACAACGCAATCTCTAGTTAATAAGAATAAACCCAAGGCCTATTCTGTTAATTGTGCGCCACTACTTTTAATACAAGACACCTTTGCATAAATATTAATTAAAGGTCAATTTTCACTCATTTATAAATTTTTATAAAGCCCATTTTAACCCTGCCAGAATAAGCTTTATAAAAATTTACAACTGAATAAAATTTACCCTTTAGTTTAACATTCACACCTAATGCAGGGATGTTAAATTGACAAAAATTAAATGTTGTTAATTACCCATATTTATACAAAGGTCTCAATATAATACTAGAAAAGTGCCTGCATTGGTAAACCTATCTATCTTTTTTTTATTTTACAATTGTTGGTGTGATTAAAATCACAATCTCTCTACGCTCTAAAGATTTTTTCACACCTCTAAAGAAAAAATTCATAATGCCATCACTAGGTAAGCCCTTAACTGCACTAGCGATTTTTGACGCAATTAACCCACCTAGGTGTATTGTCCTTCCACTTTCAACAATCACTTGAGTGGTTAATTTTTGTAGTGCAATATTAGGCGTCTGAAACTCTTGAACCGAGCCTTCAACACCACTCGTTAGCGTTGAAAATGATTTGATGCTTGATATAATTGGCACAATATCAACAACAATACGATTGTCTGGCAAAATTTTAGGTGTTACGCGCATATCAACACCAACATTCATTCTTTGAACTTCTGCTGTGATTGAAACTTGACCTTGTGCATCTTTTTCCGATTCAATGGAGGAGATGTAGCTGAATTCATCGCCTGTGGTAATATAAGCCTCACGACCATTAGTCACAGTAATATTAGGCTGATTGTCAACTTTAACCTTGCCCTGCTTACGCAAAAAATTAAGCATTGCACCAAGTGTAATCTTTTTACCCAAGTCCAGTACGACAGACTCAGGGGTACCTAGTGTTATATACCCAGAACCTTTAATTTCTTGTTTTGACTTGCTTTCAATTTTAAAGGCAGACGATTGCCGAGAGATAAGACTCCAATCAATGCCCCTGCCAACCGATTCATCCACAATAACATCAAGTACCTGAACCTGCAAGTGCACTTGACGATTGCTTGACTTAATTAAACCGCCAAGCCAAGCATCAACCGCTTTAATCTTAGAAGGTAGCGCAATTGCAGAAATAGTGCCTTGTTGTTGATTGTGCATCACAAGAGCAATGCGCTTTTTTTCTTGGGACTTGGATGGTCTATTAGAGCGAATGGTTTCGTTACTGCCATCAGAAGAGACAATGGACTTAACTTGATTAACAATATTCATCCAGGCATAATTTGATTTCACTCCAGACTTGGATTTGGATTTAAAATTAGATTTAGGATTAGACGATGTCAAACTTAAAGTGTTGTTTATTGATAGTGTTTGTAAATTCCATGTTTTTGACTGAATGGATTTTATATAGACAATGCCATTATTTAATTCAACACTGTATCCCGTTATATTTTGCAGATAATCAAAATAACGAGACAGCGTTTGATTGTTAAATTTAACATGAAATTTCTTACTTAAATCCACGCCTGAATCTGGCGACACCGACAAAGAATTATCGGCAAAATCTATGGCGGCGATAATATTAATGGGCTGATTAACCGAAACATTTACTTTTTGCGCAAGCTTCAAATCTTGTGGCTCTTTAATGCTAATGAAAGCAGGCGTCGGCACTTTTTCAAAGGCAACTGGTGCAAGCTTTTGGGATAACATTCCCTTAACCTTGCTGCTTGTGTTTTTTTCATATTCGTTACTATTGCAACCTGACATAATGAGCGCCAATGGTACAAGTATTAAAATTAATTTCTTCATTGTCATTATTTGATCACCTTAGTGTTGTTGCGCACAACCAAAATTTTTAACTTTTTATAAAAATACCCTGTAGCCCCCACATTTAACAGTATTTGTTTAATAACATTTTCACGCTTCAGATCTTCAGATATTGCACTCACAGTTTTTTGACTAAGCCCTTCCCCCTCTAGCCTAACACGCCAACCATTTGGCAATATTTTACCAAGCGCTTCAGATAGCAACTCATCGTTAATTGATATAGCCGCCACTTCATCTAACGCACCTGGGTTTATAACGCCTTTTAATAAGACCTTGGTATTGGGACTCAACGCTTGCAATGCAGTGCCTCCGATTTGAATAATTTGAACCGTTCTAGTTATCTCATCCACTTGCAAATCCCATGCAGCGCCTAGTAAAACTTTAATTGCCCTTTTAAGTGCAATTGGCCCAATGGTTCGATGCACCTCTGGCAAGCTAAATTTGTTCACTTGTTCAGACGCATAATTATTATCGAGTGTATAACCTGATTTAACCAAAATATCTTCAATCGCCTGCTTTACGGTGACTATTGATTTTGCAAATTTAATGCTAATAACGACATCAAGTGGATTCGCCTGTGCAAATGTTTCAATATTTCTAATCGTTATTTGGCTGTCTGTTGTTTTCTTTGGATCTTTGGCTGGGGTAGAAGTTTTTTGAGGATTTTGAGTGGTGAGAGTGACTGGCACAGGATTTTGTGATTTAATTTGTGATTTAATTTTTGATTTAATTTGACTGCCTGTATTTTGTTTAGATTTATTTGTATTGCAACTAGCCATCACTAGCATCAATGGCACAAGTATTAAAATTAATTTATTCATTATATTTGCGTTTAATTATTTATTATATTGTTCTTTACTATAATTTTACTCTATTTATTACCTTTTTACTTATTTATCCTTTAACCTGTATGATTATCAACAATTTTTAAAAAAATATATCAATTTAACACACCCAGTAATGGTATGCTAAATTTTAGACAATAAAAATCCCACAAATCCACATTAAGGTCGCCAGTTTTCCTACATACACTTGCTTGGTTTTATTTGAGAATATTGACGACTCTCAACACCATGCCATTGGTCTTTTTCATGATAAAAAAGACCTTATTTTTATTTTAGCAGTATTTGATTGTTTGGGGCATTAACATCGTTATTAATAAAAAACTTTAATTCTCGCCATATTGAATTGACAGAATAATTGTTGTCTCTTGAAAAGGTTAAAATGTCTTGGGCGTTAATGGATTGATTTTTTACTAAAAATGATTCAAAAAACTTATCAGCTGTGCTTTGCGGTATTGCCTTATTGCTTTTATGAATCTCTGAATCGTTCACTTTAAAATCTTGACGCAACTGTGTATGTGTGCGATTTGTATGGGTTTTAATAAAATATCTAATCATTTCAAAACTTGCACCAGATGTAATTAAATTATTAATTAAAATTTCTTGCTCATACTGCTTTGAATGGTTGATTAATACGCTCACCAAAATATTTGAATCCACTTGTGTTTGTATGGACAACGCCTTCTCAAAAGCCAAAGTTAGCAACTTAAGATCTTTGTTGCTAATTTTAGACAGACAAGCAATAGCTTTGTCATCTAACCCCATTTGATATAGCCTTGCTATGTCGTTATTAGCAATGCAATTGCAAGCTATAATAGTAAAATTCTGACTTATTAAACCCTTCACCGTTTGTAATGAATTCATAATTAGTTCCAAGATGCAACATTTTCAGTGGTTACTGTGCGCACAATCTGACAACAAACTGCCTTAAGATTAGCAACATTTTGCCACACATCAGACTCCAGTCTATCTTTAACGCTTTGCAAACTAGGCGCTTTAAATTTATGCGTTACAGACAATTTATTTCTTTTAAAGAAATGTCCAAAGACTCAATATTAATTGTCCTTAGATTTGCACTTGGGGCTTTTTCTATTTTTAACATTATCTCCTCTTACTTTGTACCAATTTTTTAATTGGGTATTAACTAGTTAAGCGGCTCTTTTCTGAAATTATCAAACAAAATCTTGCGTAGGCTTTGCTTGCAATTATTAAATGAGACCTTTGCATAAATTATGAATAATCATCAAGAATCCATATTTATACAAAGGTCTCTAAATTTAAATTCACATTTTATAAAGGGGAGTATTTAAACACATTTTTATTCATTCCCTTAAACTTTATCAGCTTTGTTCTAGCGCAACCCAAAATAACTTAATGCCGTTAAATGCGTAAACTGAATCATTAAAACTCAAGATCCTTTATCAATTTTTGTACAAAGCAATACACCACATGACCAGTCCATATTAATCACAGACAAATCGATTCTGCTGTTTAAAACCTCCAACAATTCTTTCACTTTTAATTCGTGCCCTTCTGGCCAATTTTCTTGTTCTTTCATATCGTCAATAATATACAACCCGCCTATATTCAACATATCCAAAGTTTGTGCTAACAATTGATACTTACCAGACTAGGTATCTGCAAAGATAAAGTCAAATTTTTTCTGTTCTTTATATATCCTTTGTATAAACTCATCCCCATCTTCGCACACCAAGGTTAATCTCTCATCGTGGCCTAAATATTTATTGGCTATGTCCAATAAGGTTTGATCGTTATCCATGGTAATTAATGTGTCAGTATTGCTCATTCCATCCAATATCCATGATGTTGACATCCAGTTCCAGTGCCCAATTCTAAGAAAGAACAGCCGTTATTTTTAGTTGCTGCAAGTGTTCTCAGTAAAGCGCCAACATCATTTTCGCTTGTCATATTGAAATTTATTTTTTGCGTGTCTTGGATTATTGCATCCAATGCCAATGGTTTTTTAACCTTTTTATTATTTATCATTCTCAATCCTTTTTTTTAGCTCTAAGCGCGTTCTTTCTGTGCAAAACAAATATGACCTTGTATTTTACCTATCATTATATTAAGGTCTTTGCATAAATATGAGCAATCATCATGCTTTTTTAATCTATTTGATTAAGCTGTTTAAAAATTGCTAAATGGTGGTGTATTTTTTCAATTGAACCCACTTCTTCAAGACCTTGCATAATCCAGTGAGTAACGGTTTCGTTGGTGGGAACTGTGGCGAATAATTGTTGTCTTTTGGTGTGTTCAATTTTGCCGATGTTTGCCAGTTTGTTGATGTGGCTGAGTACGGTGGAGAGGGTTAAATCGCGTTGTTGACAAATGTGCTCTATGGTTTCCTCTTGCTCGATGAGTGCTAGAGTGGCTTGGTAAGTGGGGTGTAGTTTTTGGGTGGTGGGCTTGGTTTTGGCGATGGGCGCTTGAAAATCATCTGTTCTTAGGGTGGCTAACAGGTCTAAAAAACGAGTGCCGTATTTTTCAAGTTTGATTTTTCCCACACCGTTAATTTGTAGTAGTTTTTCTTCGCTATCGGGTAAAAAATGTGCCATCTCTGTTAAGGCTTTATTGTCAAAAATAATATAAGCAGGCATATTCTCTTCTCTGGCAATTTCTCGTCTAAGGGCTTGCAAGGCCTCTAAAATCTTTTCATCTACTGCGTATTCTTGTTGTTTAATTTGCGTAACAACTTTAGTGTTTTGTTGTAAATTGCGACTGCGAATATCTACGGCTTGTTCCGATTTTAAGATTTTCATGGCAAAATTGGTTAACTTTAAAGCTTTAAATTCATTGACCGTTAATGCGTCTATTTCCAACAAACGGTCGCCAATAATTTTCCACAAAGCCTTACTGGTCGCATTGCCAATACCATAGACGGATAAATCTTGATGCCCATTGTTGAGTACTTTTTTGTTTTTTGAGCCTAATAACACATCAACAATATACACTTGTCCAAAATTTTGCTCGGTGCGGTAAACGGTTGATAAAAACATCTTTGCCTGTTCGCTAATGTCGCTGCGCTCAACATCGGGATTTAAGCAATTGTCACATTGGGTTTCGCATTTGGGCATCTCATCATCAAAATAATGACTGAGTGCCTGATGTCGACAACTTTCAGAAAAGGCGTATTTTTTAATTAAATTAAGTTTGTGGTAGGCTAAATTTCGGTACTCTTCGTCTTCAATATCGGCAATAAAACGCCCTAATAAGCCCAAATCTGCTGTGGAATAAAGCAACAAAACTTCACTTTTCATACCATCTCTGCCTGCCCTACCCATTTCTTGGTAATACGCTTCCATGGTTTTAGGGATAGTCATGTGTACTACGAAACGGATGTTGCTCTTATCAATACCCATTCCAAAAGCAATGGTGGCAACCATGATGTCAATCTCATCATTCACAAAATCGCTGAATGCTTGGTGGCGCTCTTCGGTGGGCAATCCAGCGTGGTAAGCGCGCACTTTTAAGCCTTGGGTGCTTAGAAATGCACTCAATGATTCGGTGTTTTTCCGTGACAAAGTATAAATAATACCCTGCTCATTCGTGTGATTTTTCAAAAAATCTAATAATTGTTGATGCCCATTGCCCTGCCTAGATTGAACGCTAATAAACAAATTATCTCGATAAATTTTGCCACGAATAATATTGTCGCTACGGCTAAATTGTAATTGATTAACAATGTCTTTTTCCACTTGCGTGGTCGCTGTTGCCGTAAAAGCGGCAATGCCGACTTCGGGGAAATGGGACTTTAACAAACCCAGTTGACGATAATCTGCACGGAATTCATGCCCCCATTCACTAACGCAATGGGCTTCGTCAATAGCAAAAAAGGCAATATTGAGTGTGGTTAAAAAATTCAAAAACTGCTCATTTTGTAAGCGCTCGGGAGCAACGAAAACCAGTTTTACTGCACCGTTTTGCAAATCATTTTGTGCTTGCCAAATTTCCTCCCCACTTTGCATAGACGACATCATTACTGATCGAATTCCCTTTGCTGTCAAGCCGTGAACTTGATCTTGCATCAATGCCAACAAAGGGGAAACCACTACCACGACCCCCTCCATCAACAACGCCGGCAATTGATAACATAACGATTTTCCGCCCCCTGTTGGCAAGATTAGTAGTACATCTTCACGATTCAAAATTTTATCCACCACCGCTTCTTGCAATGGACGGAATGCATCAAACCCGAAAGTGTTTTGTAGTAGTTGGTATTTATTTTTAAACATAGGTTTGTTTCAATGGCAAAAGATTTTTAGGGGTCCTTGTCGCATATTGTTCACCATTGTGATTTAATAAATAATTATACTCAATAAACACCGTCTTTATGGTATTTTTTATATCCACTGCTTGCACTTTATGAATCCGAATGACAATAAATTTTCGGTGTATTTGTGTATAATCTTTTATTATTTTAAAGATTTTAGAAGCATAACAATAAAAAATATACTACAATATAACCAAAATAAAATAGGAAATTATGAATCACATAAAAACTCTAAAATTAGGTTGCATTCCAGCGAGTAACACTATATTACTAACAGGGATACTTTTATTGATATGGGCCTTCGGCTCTTATTTAATTTATATACTAACCACACAAAGCCCAATTTTATGCTTCCCCCCTTTTTCTGGATGCACCTCCATTTCTAATGCGGGAGACTACCCTTTTTCAGGTCTTTTTTATAGGTCATTGATCTTGCCACTTGCCCCGTTATTAGGGCTATCCATGTATTTTATTATTCAGTTTTTAAAAAAAATAAATCCGCATATACACTCAAATATTAAACACACATTGTTTGCACTTGGCTGCATTATTCTACCTATTTCTCTTATTATTACAGAAGCCTTTAAAGATGGTCATCGGTCTCATCCAAGTTACATTATAGAACTACATGTGCTTTTTGCAGGGATTGCATTTTTAACACTTATCATATTTCAGGTAATCGCTTCTTTTCAATTACTTAAAGCGCAAAATAGTATTTTTTACAAATTTATATTTTTCTTTTCACTGTTGCCTATAATGCTTATTATGCTTCAACTCCTAACGCACATTCAACATATAAACGATATTGTAGAATGGAATGTTTTTACTGTTGTTATAATTTGGAATATTCTTATTGGGCTTAGAATGAGAAAATATAAAGAAAGTTCTTTGGAAGCAAATAAACAATAAACTGGGATCGTGTTATAGCATTTTCAAAAATAAAATGAATGATATGGCAAGACCTTTGTATAAATATGAATCATTCATACTTTATACAAAGGTCTCTACTTATTAACAGTACAGATGTTTTACTAAGGATGAGCGTCAGATTACTTGGTTTATTTTTAAAAAAGTAGCATCAACCTTTGAGCCATTGTTTTTGTCGTTTTAAGGTAGTTTTGTTTGCTTTGCTATTGAGTGTTAAAGTGGCGTGTATTTTTTCACCATGGGTAATAGTAAGCGGTATTTCACTAGGCAATTCATCTCTTAAAATGTTAATTTTAATACCTTCACCTTCGCCATAACCATCCATCACTTTTCCCAATGTTTTGGCGGGTACTTCGTTGCCATTAATATTAACTATTTTGTCCCCGACATACAGTCCTGATAGTTGTGCGCAAGTGTTGTCAAAAATATGAGTAATAACGGCATATTTTTGTGTGTTATTAATGGCAAATCCAAATTTTGATAAATCATTTTGCTTGTGATTAAATTCGCAATTGATGCCGATATATTCAAAAGCTTGCTTGAGTGGCAAGTCGTCCACACCATATAAATACTGAGCAAAAAAGGCATTAAAATCACTTTGGGTTAAATGCTCAACCACTCGTTGCGCAGTATCGTCTTCCAATCCAGTTGTTTGGTAATTGTCCCAAATTAGGCGTAAAACTTCATCTAATGTGTGTTTGTCATTCGTGCGTTTGCGTATTTCAATATCCAGTACAAATGCCAATAGTGCGCCTTTGGTATAGTAACTGACAATCGCATTTGGTGCATTTTCATCTTGTTGATAGAATTTAGTCCACGCATCAAAACTAGATGCCGCCAGTGATTGTTTGTAGCGACCATGCCCTTGTTGCACTTTGGTAATGGTTTGTGCAAATAGGCTTAAATATTGTTCAACAGAAAGCAGTTCAGCACGCAATAACGAGAGTTCGTCATAATAAGAAGTCCAGCCTTCAAATATCCACAGTTGTTCGGTGTAATTTTCACCACTCATATTCAGTTTGTGAAAACTGGCGGGTTTGATGGTTTTTATCCACCATGCGTGAAAATATTCATGAGAGCAAAGTGCCAAAAAGCGAGTGTATTCAGGTGTGATGTCAGGTTGATCTTGAGTGGGCAATTCCTTCCTAGCGCAAATTAAACTGCTGGATTTTTTATGCTCTAAACCGCCATAATCCTTACCAGTTGCCAAGGTTAAAAATAAATAATCATCAAAAGGAATATGCCCACCAAAGAAATTAATGTGATGCGTGCAAATGCGTATTAAATCAGTTCGCAATCTATCGATATCAGTGGAATGCTCGCCAGTAATAGTCATGGCGTGCGGCGTGTTTGCTAGGCTAAATTCAAAACGGGTAAAATCTGCCATTTCAACAGGATGATCAATTAAATCTAGGTAGTTGTTGGCGGTATAAATTTCACCCTCTTTTTGCTTGTCTTTTAGTGTCAAACTGGTTGCACAACGCCACTGCCCTATGACTGCATCTCTAGGGTAGTTAATCAAAACTTCACACGGGCTGTCTTCAAAACCAAGTGGCTGTAAAAACACGCTACTGCCATTAAAAAACGCACGCTGATTACTTAAATAAGCACAGCGCACCGACAAATCAAAGGCATAAACTTCATAAATCAGTGTTATTTTTTGCTTGCAAGGTTGAGTAATCCAATGGTTTTTATCAAGCTTCTTAATGTTAATTTCTTGCTTGTTGCTGTGTGCTTTAATGCTAACAATATGCTTGGAAAAATCACGAATTAAATAACTGCCAAGAATCCAGTTTGGTAATGAAAATATTTGCCCCATTGGATTAGGGTTATCCAGTGTTAAGTGTACTTCAAAAATATGTGCATTGGTATTTTTGGGTGTTATTTGATACTGGATAAGGCTGTTACTCATTTTACTAGTTGATCAACAGTGGCTTTGAATTTAAGCACGGTTTTTTGATAATTCTTGGCAACTTGCGCATAATTTAGTTGCGCATTTTGTTCATTGTTTTGTGCATTGATAACAAAACTTGCTTGTCCATTGCTGTCGTTATAACGCTTTTTTTCCTCTGTGGTGCGTGCTTTGGCAATGTCAATTTGCGTTTGGTTAGCGTGTAACAGTTGTTCCAATAAGCCAATTTTCTCCTTGAGCGTTTTTGCTTGCATATAAAGATTAAGCCATTGTTCTTGTCGGGCTTGCTTTAAATTTAACAGTTGAATATTGGCTTTATTGATATTGCTGTTACTTTCAATGCCGCCCAGTGGATAAGACAAACCCAAGCCAATTTTCCAAGTCGGGCTTTGTCGTGTGAATGCATCTGAATAGCTACCATGCTCGCCTGCGCTACTTACACCTAAATTCAAGTCTAATTTTGCCTTGGATTTATCCTTAAAACTCTGTAATTGGCGTTTGAAGGTTTTTTGCGTTAAAGCGTTTATTTTTAACACTCTGGCGTGGTCTGACAAATATTTCTTTAAAGCCATTGCTTGCAAGTTGTGGGTTTGATATAAATCGGTATCGGCCACCGCCTTGGTAAAATCTAAACTCAGGGTGATGGCGATTTCATGGCGTAACAAAGTTAAATCTTGCTGCGCTTGTAACAACTGCTGATTTGCCCGTTGATAAGCATCTTGTTGCAACAAAACATCCACTTTTTCAACCACCGAAGCTGCGTATTTTTGCTTCACTAAATTTAACTCTTTCCCAGCAAGTGCCAATCGATGTTCATTAATTAATTGCCGCTCTTGTGCATACGCCAAATCAATAAAGCGCTCCAGTTTTGCCAAAATAAAACTTTCTTCTGCTTCTAAGCGCTCTAGCGTATTTTTATCAATAGAAATTTGTGCCACATCAGCATTCAGGCGGTCGTTAATGCCACTCTTATTTCTTAACAATGGATGCTTATAATCAACTGAAAACTGACTGCGCACACTGCCAATGTCTTTGCTTTTATCTGTCAAAATGTGTTTGAAGGTAATATTGCCACCTGTATTGGCATATTTTCTAGTTGCAAAAACACCTACTGAAGTGGTGTTTAATTGGTCGTAAACACTTGCGTCTATATTGTCAGCATTTTCGCTTTTGTAATAACCATCCAAGGCAACCATCCAATCTTCATTGGCGCCTGTTGCCTGCTTTTCAATTTGTTTGATTTGACTTGATAGCGCTTGCTGATTAAAAAAAGGATGTGTGTTGCGCAATTGCTTGACAAATGCTTGTGTGCTTAGTGCCTGAACATTCATAGCACCTAATAGCGCCAAAATAGTTAAAATTCGTTTCACTTTAATACCGCCTTTTTAATGTCGTTAATAATGGCATAGAGTTTTCTACCCGTGGTGTCAATGACCACATTGGCCACTTCTTGATAAAACCCCTCTCTGGCATTCAACAAATCACGAATGGTTTGCTCTCGGTTGTTTGATTGCTCTAGTAAAGGGCGTGATTTAGATCTTGCGGTGCGTTTAACCAATTGTTCAGCACTTGAGGATAAATACACCACAAAACAATTTTGCTTAAGTAAAGCACGGTTTTCCTCTTTGATCACAATGCCACCACCTGTGGCAATGACAACATTAGGAATTTTACACAAATCCTCAAGCATCTGCATTTCACGCTGACGAAATCCTGCTTCGCCTTCTATGTCAAAAATATGTTCAATTGCCACACCAGTGCGTGCGACAATTTCAAAATCAGTATCAAAAAAATCTCGTTTTAACACGCAAGCAAGGCGACGACCAACGGATGTTTTGCCACAACCCATTGGCCCCACTAATACAATATTAATAAATTTGTCCATGACGAAATTGTGATTACATTAATTCGTATTTTGCACCGCAATACGGACAAACTGCACGACCTTTGTCGTTAAATTGCAAAAATACCTTGGGGTGCATATTCCATTTTTTCACCCCTTTAGGTGGGCAATGTACCGGCAAATCTGCCGCCTCTATCCCATTAAAATTCATATACTTTTTCTGGAAATCACTCATATCTGCCTCCATTAACAACTTCCCTTGGCAATCCAATGTTGATATTGCTTATTACGGCCATACACACAATCAAAATACAAACTCTGTAATTGCTCGGTAATAGGGCCGCGTGTGCCTGTGCCAATAGCACGATTGTCTAACTCACGAATGGGTGTTACCTCTGCTGCTGTTCCCGTGAAAAAAGCTTCGTCTGCACAATACACTTCATCACGAGTAATGCGCTTTTCAATAACTTTATAGCCTAAACCACTTGCCAAGGTAAAAATCGTATCACGGGTAATACCTGCCAATGCCGAGGTCAAATCAGGTGTATAAATCACCCCATCACGCACAATAAAAATATTCTCGCCACTGCCTTCAGCCACAAAACCATCCACATCTAATAATAACGCCTCATCATAGCCATCTGTCAATGCTTCTTGCAATGCCAACATTGAATTAATATAATTGCCATTCGCCTTGGCTTTGGTCATAGAAATATTAACATGATGACGCATATAACTTGAGGTGCGAATGCGCAACCCATTTTTCATATTGTCCTCACCTAAATACGAACCCCATTCCCACGCTGCAACAATGGTATGCACTTTTAAATTGTCAGCACGCAATCCCATACCTTCTGAGCCGTAAAAACACATGGGACGAATATAGGCGCTGTCTAAATTGTTCTTAGCCACCGAATCTCTTTGCGCTTGATTGATTTCCTCTTTAGAAAAGCCAATATTCATATTCATAATTTTGGCAGAGTTGAACAATCTATTGGTATGCTCTTCTAAGCGAAATATCGCCGCCCCTTGGTCAGTTTGATAAGCGCGAACGCCTTCAAACACTCCCATGCCGTAATGCAATGTGTGTGTTAATACATGGACTTTAGCATCACGCCAATCTACCCACTTACCATCAAACCAAATCAAACCATCTCTATCTTCAAATCCTGACATTTTTCATTCCTTATCTAAACCAAAAGCAGCGTGCAACGAACGCACCGCCAATTCTAAATATTTCTCACCAATAACCACCGATATCTTAATTTCAGAAGTGGAAATCATTTGAATGTTCACATTTTCCTGATGTAATACCTCAAACATTTGTGCTGCAATACCTGCATGTGAACGCATACCAATGCCCACCAAAGACACCTTAACCACTTTGTCATCACTTTGCACCGCCTTAGCCTCTAATTCATTACAAATACTTTGTAAAATCGTTTGCGCCCTATCAAAATCATTACGATGCACAGTAAAGGCAAAATTGGTCAAACCTTCTCGTGCCGAAACACTTTGTACAATCATATCTACTTCAATATTTGCTTCACTAATCGGTTTGAGGATTTTATACGCAATCCCCGGTTCGTCGGGCACGCCAATTAAACTAAGTTTTGCCTCATCTTTATTGTGTGCAATGCCTGAAATAACTGCTTGTTCCATAATATTTTCCTCACTGGTAATTAAGGTACCTATCGGATTGTCAATCAGAGATGACAACACCCTTAAAGGTACTTTGTATTTTGATGCAAATTCCACACTGCGAATTTGCAAAACTTTTGAGCCAAGTGATGCCATTTCTAACATTTCCTCATAACTCACTGTGTTCATTTTTCTCGCATTTGGCTCAATGCGTGGGTCAGTGGTGTAAACACCATCAACATCGGTATAAATTTGACACTCGTCTGCCTTTAATGCCGCCGCCAATGCCACCGCCGTCGTATCTGACCCTCCTCGACCTAGCGTGGTAATATTACCCTGTTCATCCACCCCTTGAAACCCAGCAACTACCACGATTTTGCCTGCATTCAAACTGGCATGAATACGGTGATCATCAATAGATTTAATACGCGCTTTGCCGTGTGCAGAATCTGTTGTAATGCGCACTTGCGAACCTGTGTATGAAATTGCCTCACAACCCAATTGTTGTAACGCCATAGCCAACAACGAAATGGTTACCTGCTCACCTGTGGTTAGCAAAACATCCATTTCCCTTAAAGATGGCGTATCCTGAATTTGTTGTGCAAGCTCAGTCATACGATTCGTCTCGCCACTCATCGCCGATACACTTACAACAAGTTTGTCGCCATTAGCAACAAAAGTTTTAATTTTCTCAGCAACCGCCTGAATTCGCTCTACCGAACCAACCGAAGTACCACCATATTTTTGAACAATTAACGCCATTAAGTCATCTATTAAATAAATTTCTTAAGATTATACCTTTATCCGCTTTTATGCTTTCTATTTTTATGTGGCCTTTGCATAAATATAGACGATTGGCAAAATTCAATGTTGACCAAGCAAATGAAAGCAAATAATTTATAATTCACAGTTTGAATTTACATCATAAGCACAGCACTCAGTAGTTGCTCAAAGAGTACATTAGCCACTCTTTAATCCGACAAAAAAAAGAGTGAAACATGTGAAAATACACAATTAACCTATGGGCAAAGATGCCATAATTTACCTCCTGAATAAACAAGAATATAATCAAACCTTTATCGCCAAATCAATGGGTAGAAGTAAGTCAACTATTTCCAGAGAATTGTCTCACAATACCAGTAAAAAAGAGGCTATCGCCACAAATAAGCCAATGGGTTTGCTTGCGAAAGACTAAAACCATAAGACTTACCGTTGCAGTTAAACACCATGAGACCTTTGCATAAATATGAATGATTAGCAAAATTCAATTTTTACCCACTTGATAATTTTCTTAAACCTTGTCCTGGTAGGAATAAGGCTGGGTTTAAAACATTAGCAAGTGGGTGAAAAGTGGATTCTTAATGATTATTCATATTTATGCAAAGGTCTTATTATATTAGTAACAGACCAAAAGAGTATTGGAGCCTCAAACAAATCGCAGGGCATTTAGAATTAGATAAGAAGATTAAAATCAGCACCGAAACCACCTACCGCTTTGTCTTGCAAGGCAAAGCGGTAGGTGGGGCGCTTTACAAATACCTACGCCAGCATAAGAAATGCCGTAAACGCTATGGAAAAAATGATTATCAAGACAGGATACTTATAAACCATATTGATATTAATGAATACCCATTATGGTTGAGTAGGCGTACTCGTATTGGCAACTGAGAAGTTGCTTGATGATTAGCAAAGGACATAAAGGTAACTTCGCCACCCTTGCTGAACGCAAGAGTAGGTTTTCTCTTGCATGCCCATCATCAACAAAACTGCACAAGTTACAAAAATATTATTAACAAATTACTTACGCCAACTTTTGACGACAGTTGAGAGTTTAGTTAGCATAATGAGTTAACTAAAATATTAAACTGTGATACTTATTTTACTAAACCGTACCATAGTACACTTATGGATTGAATTTTCTAATTTTGCCAATTATCCACACTTGCACAAAGATCTCAATAATATTTATTATTCAAACAAATGGGCTTGCGGAAACCTAAGAGCAATCACCGTATCTTGGGCAATCGCCATCAAGGTCACATCCGTTATCCCAATCTGCCTTGTTTGTTTTCCCTAAATGAAAGGTAAAAGAAACTGGAGTCCCAGATCGTGAATAACACTGTAACCCAGAATTTCCATAACCACAAGCACTATTCTGGCTTGACTTAGGGCAAGTGCAGCCAATTTGAAAAACATCTTTTGTTTGCTCAGCTATAAACTTAAAAAATATTCTATTGTTAGTACCCGATGTAATATTTATCTTATCGCCTGCCTGGATCACATCGCCAACTTCTAAGCCCGATATCGATGAACAACAGATATCTGTACACCTTACATCCTCCTTTTCTTTTGTTGTATTTACTATCGTTATATTCACCCTAACATCGTTTTCATTTTCTGCCATAATATTAACCATCATTTATAATAAAAATAATATTATAGCAAAAATTTTATATGGATTTCAACCTAAATTTAAAAAAATATTAAATTAAGATTTTTGTATAAATGATGAGCGATTAGCAAAAGACGAATTCAATTTTTACCCAATTGATTATTTTTTTTAAACCTTGTCCCAGAAAGGGTAAAACCGCCTCCATTAAAAGATTATTGTCGCTAGAGAGATTGCCAAATGGGTATGATTATTCATACTTATACTAAGAACCTCTATCTAGTGAACCGATCCTTAATGCGGATGATTGTATTGTGTTTTATAAGCATCAAAAATTTCATAAAACACTGGGTATAAAAACCAATCGATATATCAAAATATTCAAAAAAAAATAAAATGAATAATAGCGCTTAATCATCCAAGTATTTTTACTGTCAATACTTGGATGGAAATGAATGTCAAATTGTTTGGTTTATTTTTTGGAAATGGTGTTAAGCGATAAAGAGAGCTCTCTATATCTATAAATCGACCCATAGCAAGAAATTTTAAAAAAACCACCAAGGGCTTTGAAATAAGGTACACTATATTTTTGCTTAACAAAGAATATTTTATTATGAAAAAATATAAACACATTGTTAAAAAAATTCTTTTCTTAGGGGTGTTAATAACACCGTTTAATGGCGTTTTAGCGGATTATCAAATCTACATGATGAATAATACACCAAGCCAAATTACCACAAACAATGATTGTGGCACATTTCATTCGGATAACTGTACAGCCTATAATGACAAAATCACTGCTCCTTTTAAGCGGCAACAAATTTTTAGCGTTAATTACGACAAAGGTATTACCTCTGGGGATGATTTTAAATTAAAAAGTTACTTCACTTTACCCTCGGGACAAAAAAATAACTACTTTACAGTAACATTTCATGGCGATCAAATTGGATCGCATGTCAAAAGTATTGATGTTTTTGTCGCTAACAAATCTTACAATCTACTTAATGATGACAATAGCCAAGGCAAAGTATTGGCAAATTCACTTGCTCAAAAAACTTTCAAAGATTCCGATGGACAGCTCTATTCGCTCTATGTAGATACACAAAAAGACAGGGTATCCACTCTTCAGGGCATTGATGATATTTTTTTCACCTTGAATAAGAAACCTGTTTTTTTCACTTCAAACGCAACCAACGAGATAACACTTGCCACTTATAATATTATTGCCTTTCCCGACTATGTAACTGTCGCACTGGACTTGAACAAATTAGATGAAAGAATATCCTATCTAATTAATCATGCCGACTTAGATTTTGATGTCATTGTTTTCGAAGAAGCATGGGATCGCGATGTTAGAAATAAAATAATAAATGGATTAAAGGGTAAGTACCCATACAACTTCGACCCAATTCCTGCTAATACGCATAATTTACCCTTAAATAGCGGCCTCCTTGTCCTTAGTAAGCACCCCATTAGCAAAAAGTTTTTTATCAATTATCAAGATTATCAAACTCTAACAGATGCGGACAGATTGTCCAACAAGGGGGCGCTTTTTGTCAGCATCAATAAAGGTAACAAAAAATACAATATTATTGCAACGCACACACAAGCAACCAACACAAAAATCGCTATCAAGTTAAGGCAAGAGGAATTTTCTCTCATTAGAAAACACATTATTGGCAATGCCAATCTTTCTATTTCTAAAAGCGATCCCCTTATCTTGATGGGAGATCTAAACACCGATTACTATGACAAAATACAGTTTAACAAAATGTCTAATACATTAAATCTAAGTAACGACCCTATTGAAAACACTCTATATAAAGCACCAAAATATAGTAACGATTCAGATTTAAACTTAATGATTAGCGCCTCAGATAAAAGCAAGGAAATGTGTGATTACATTGTTCCATTTCGTGGTTTTTTAGAACCTAATAATATTCAGCGCCAAATAACGCCTATACGCGCTTTGAATGACAAGAAAATGTATACATCGCCAATAAAATTGCATTTATATAATTATGGCGACATCGAACTCTCTGACCATTTTTTGGTTCAGGCAAAATTCATTTACTAAAAAACATTTAATTAAAAATAAATTCTAATGCCAAGGATTGTCTTTAAAAAAAAATGTTGCAATATTTTTTACTTAAGACCTTTGTATGAATATGGATGATTAGCAAAATTCAATTTTTGTCCACTTGGTAATTTTCTTAAATCTTGTCCTAGCAGAGCCAAGACTGGGTTTAAAAAATTACCAAGTGGGTAAAACGAGGATTCTTGATGATTATTTATATTTATGCAAAGGTCTCTATTTATATAAACGAGGATTGGATATGGAATCAAATACAAACATTACAAGAGTTAAGGTAAAAATAATAAACAACACACATAGAGATGAAGTTGTAATATGCACGAATGTTCGTTGTGAAAAATTGTCGGGATTAAAAGCTGGCGACAAAATTCAACCAGGTAAAACAATAGAATGTGTGTCAAGTTCCAATGATAGGATATTTTTTGAATTTAGAGGTGAGGATTCAGGGGATGCGTTTATGATGGGTTGCACCTGCCCTAAATCAAGCCATAATAGTGCTTGCGGCTACGGAAATTCTGGGTTACAGTGTTATTCGCGAACTGGCACTCCAGTTTCTTTTGAGTTTCACTTAGGTTCTCCAGATTTAGCAGATTGGAATAATGGATGTGAGTATAAGGCTGAACATCCAGCATACGCCAAGTGCTCTTAACACCTAAGACTCAAGTAATGTAAATTTTGCATTGTCAAACACACATTTAATTTAACCGCAAAGAAGAGAATGTTTTTTTAATTTGGCTAATTATAGATCAAATTAAAAGTTAAACATATTTTCAATGCCATTTTCAAAAATAAAATGCATAATGTGGTGCTTACAATCATCTAAGTATTTGCAGTAGCAAACGCCTGCATTATTTATTAAAAAAATAGGTGTTTTTACTGTTAATACTTAGGGCAAGAGTGAGCGTTAAATTGTTTAACTTATTTTTTGAAAACGATGCAACTCAAAAAAGAACATGCCTTACTCCTTTGGCGCCTAGAAATTTAAAATTTATTTTTCAATCTATTTAATTAAGTTGTTTAAAAATTGCTAAATGGTGGTGTATTTTTCTCAATTGAACCCACCTCAATCCAGCAAGCTGAATAAATAAGAATACAATTAAACTTTTATCGCCAAATCAATGGATAAAAAAGTGAATCAACTGTTTCCAGAGAATTATCTCGTAATACTAGCCACAAATAAGCCAATAGGTTTGCTTGCGAAAGGCACAAAGAAAAAATAAAACCATAGGGTTTACCGTTGCAGTTAAACACCATGAGACCTTTGCATAAACATGGATGATTAGCAAAATTCAATTTTCACCCACTTGGTAATTTTCTTAAACCTTGTTCTAGCGGGACTAAGGCTGGGTTTAAAAAATTACCAAGTGGGTGAAAAGTGGATTCTTGATGATTATTCAAAGGTCTCATTCATTGTATTAGCAACAAACCAAAAGAATATTGGAGCAGCCCTAAACAAATCTCAGGGCATTTAGAATTAGATAAGAAAATTAAAATCAGCACTGAAACCACCTACCGCTTTGCTTTACAAGGCAAAGCGGTAGGTGGAGCGCTTTACAAATACCTACGCCACCAGTATAAGAAATACCGTAAACGCTATGGAAAAAATGATTATCAAGGCAGAATTACCCAGCCATATTGATGAACGCCCCAGTATGGTTGATAGGCGTACTCATATTAGCAACTGGAAAGTTGACTTAATGATTAACAAAAGGCATAAATAAACTACCACCCTTGCTGAACACAAGAGTAGGTTTTCTCTTACACTGCCCCATCATCAACAAAATTGCACAAGTTGCGAATAATGCTATTAATAAATTACTTACGCCAATTTTTGACAACAGTCGAGAGTTTAGTTAGCGTAATGAATTAACTAAAATATTAAATTGCGGTACTTATTTTACTAAACCGTACCACAGTGCACTTATGGATTAAATTTACCATTTTTTCTAATTACCCATATAACGCAAAGATCTCAATAATATTTATTATTCAAACAAATGGGCTTGCGGAAACCTAAGAGCAAGCACCGTAATCTGGGCAAGAGCCATCAAGTTGACATTTGTTATCCCAATCTGCCTTGTTTGTTTTCCCCAAATGAAAGACAAAAGAAACTGGAGTCCCAGTATCTTGATAACACTGTAACCCAGAATTTCCATAACCACAAGCGCTATTATTGCTTGACTTAGGGCAAGTGCAGCCAATCTGAAAAAGATATTTTGTTTGCGCCCCTTCAAACTCAAAAAATATTCTATTGTTAGAAGTTGATGTAACACTTATCTTATCGCCTGACTGAATCAGATCGCCAACTTCTAAGCCCGATACTCCTGAACAACGAATATCTGTGCACCTTACAATCTCCTTTTCTTTTGTTGTATTTACTATTGTAATATTCACTCTAACATCATTTTCTGCCATAATTTTAACCATCACTTATTAATCAAAAACCTTATTATAGCAAAAATTTTATATGGATTTCAACCTAAATTTAAAAAAATATTAAATTAATATTTTTTTGTATAAATGATGAGTGATTAGCAAAAGACGAATTCAATTTTTACCCAATTGATTATTTTTTTTAAACCTTGCCCTAGAAAGGGTAAAACTGCCTCCCTTATAAAGACTATTGTCGCTAGAAAAATTGCCAAATAGGTATGATATTCATACTTATACAAAGGCCTCTATCTAGTGAGCCGATCCTTAATGCGGATGATTGCATTGTGTTTTATAGCCATCAAAGATTTTATAAAACGCTGAGTATAAAAACCTTGGAATTAGATAAAAGGATTAAAATCAGCACCAAAACCGCCTACCGCCTTGTCTTGCAAGGCAAAGCAGTAGGTGGGGCGCTTTACAAATACCTACGCCACCAGTATAAGAAATGTCGTAAGCGCTATGGAAAAAACGATTATCAAGGCAGAATACCTAACCATATTGATATTAATGACACCCCAGCATTGTTGATAGGCGTACTCGTATTGGCGACTGGAAGGTTGGACTTGGCGATTTAGTAAAGGACATGCCATCCTTGCTGAACGCAAGAGTAGGTTTTATCTTGCGCTGCCCAAACTGCACAAGTTACGAATAATGCTATTAACAAATTACTTACGCCAACTTTTGACAACAGTTGAGAATTTGGTTGGCATAATTGAGTTAGCTGCAACAATAAACTGTGATACTTATTTTGCTAAACCGTGCTATAGTTGAGAAAGTGGATTAAATGAGAATCATAATGGACGCCCTCAAGAAAATGGCTTTGAATGATATAAGTGAAAAACAAGTGTTTAGAGCGACGGATTTAATGAACAATAGACTTGGGAAATGCTTGGGGTATAAAACTCTGTTTGAGGTTTTTTTGCCAAGATGGCTTGGTGAGGACTATTTTTTAAATGGAGGTGTTACACTTATGGATTGAATTTTCCAAGGTTTTAAGTTATGCCATTTTCAACAATAAATTACCCCCAACAATTTCAGACAACAATCCAAAATTTCTCATTTAAAAAATTAAATTTCTCCAGTTACTCACAATTTGTGCGAAAACTTCAAAAGTGTTAATTTTTCATCACGGCTCATTGATTTAATTTCATGCTCGCGTTTTAATGCGGTACTTCTGTCTTTTGCTTGTTCTTGATATACCAATGTGCAAGGAGCGTTGGCTCGGGTGTATTTTGCGCCACCTACAATGTCGCCATGATGTTGGCGTAAGCGCTTATTAATATCATTGGTTATGCCGCAATAAAGTGCATTATTTGCACATTGCAATAAATAGACTAGCCAGTTTTTATTTTCATCCATAATGGTGGTTTCTACAGTATAATTGCATAGTTTAATCCATCTTTACAAATTCATGGAAAAAACCTATAATCCCGAACAAATTGAAGCCAAATATCGTTCGCTTTGGGAAAATCAAAATTTATTTTCTTCTGATTCAAATTCTACCAGCAAAAACGCCTATTGCATTATGTTGCCACCACCAAATGTAACGGGTAGTTTGCATATGGGGCATGCATTTCAGCATACTATTATGGATATTTTAACGCGTTATCATCGTGGCAAAGGTGAGCAAACGCTGTGGCAACCGGGTACTGACCATGCGGGTATTGCCACGCAAATGGTGGTTGAACGCCAACTTGCTGCACAAGACATTACCCGTCATGACATTGGGCGTGATAAATTCATTGATAAAATTTGGGATTGGAAGGGAAAATCTGGTGGCATAATTACCTCGCAAATGCGTCGTTTAGGTGCTTCAGTTGATTGGGAAAGAGAACGCTTTACCATGGACGATGGGCTTTCCGATGCGGTTAAAAAAGTTTTTATTCAACTGCATAAAGAAGGTTTGATTTACCGTGGAAAACGCTTAGTAAACTGGGATCCAGTGCTGCATACTGCCGTGTCTGACCTTGAGGTTATTAGCGTTGAAAAGCAGGGGTCACTGTGGCACATGCGTTATCCAATTACCGATAGTGATGATTGCCTAATAGTAGCAACCACACGCCCTGAAACTATGCTGGGCGATAGCGCTGTTGCCGTTCATCCTGATGACAAGCGCTACACGCACCTTGTTGGAAAAACCATTGATTTACCACTGACCAATAGAAAAATTCCCATTATTGCGGACGATTATGTTGATATGGATTTTGGCACAGGTTGTGTTAAAATTACCCCTGCACACGATTTTAACGACTACGAAATGGGGCAACGCCACAATTTAGACATTATTAATATCCTTACTGATGATGCCAAAATTAACGACACGGTCGAGAGTGATTATGTAGGTCTGGATAGATTTGTAGCGCGTAAAAAAATTATTCAAGATTTAGACGCACAAGGTTTGTTAGCCAAAGTTGAGCCACATAAATTAATGGTGCCGCATGGCGATAGAACCAATGCAGTCATTGAGCCTTATTTAACCGACCAATGGTTTGTTAAAGTTGCGCCATTGGCACAGCCTGCAATTGATGCGGTAAAAAATGGCGACATTCGTTTTGTGCCTGAAAATTGGGACAAAACTTATTTTAACTGGATGAATAACATTCAAGATTGGTGTATCTCTCGCCAAATCTGGTGGGGACATCGCATTCCCGCTTGGTATGACGAAAACGGCAATATCTTTGTTGCAGATTCGCTTGAAGAAGCGCAAAAACAAGCGGGTGAAGGAGTGGTGCTCACTCAAGATAACGATGTGCTTGATACTTGGTTTTCCTCTGCATTGTGGCCATTTTCAACCCTAGGTTGGCCTGAAAAAACGCCTGAATTGTCTCGTTTTTACCCGACTGATGTATTGGTTACTGGTTTTGACATTATCTTCTTTTGGGTTGCTCGCATGATTATGTTCGGGCTTAAGTTTACTGGCGAAGTGCCGTTTAAAGACATTTACATCACTGGCTTAATCAAAGATGGGCAAGGGCAAAAAATGTCCAAATCTAAAGGCAATGTGCTTGACCCAATTGATTTAATCGATGGCATTACTTTACAAGATTTACTAGAAAAACGCACACAAGGGTTAATGCAGCCCAAAATGGCAGAAAAAATCAAAAAACAAACCAAAAAAGAATTTGCCAATGGCATTCCCGCCTTTGGCACAGATGCACTGCGTTTCACTTTTGCCGCCCTCGCCTCCTTTGGGCGGGACATTAAATTTGATTTAAAGCGCATTGAAGGTTATCGCAACTTTTGCAACAAATTGTGGAATGCCTCTCGTTTTGTTTTAATGAAACTTGAAGGGGAAACCATTGATCCACAGGCGCAATTGTCAACCGCTGATGCATGGATTTTATCCCGTTTGCAAAATACCAAAAGCAAAGTTGAAAAGCATTTAAACGACTACCGCCTAGATTTAATGAGCCACGAACTCTACGAATTTGTTTGGGGTGACTATTGCAGTTGGTATTTAGAATTATCCAAGCCTCTGTTAGAAAACGAGGCCACTAAAGCTGGCACGCAAGCCACGCTGATTAAGGTTCTGAATGAAATTGTTACCTTGCTCCACCCTATCATTCCATTTATTACCGAAGAAATCTTTGAACAATGCAACAGTTTGCTCGGCAAAAACAACGGCAGTTTGATGAGCGAAGCCTATCCAGAAGTTGACACACAACTCGTTTCAACAACCTCTGAAGCAGAAATTCAATGGCTACAAACTTTCATTTTAGGCGTGCGTCAAATTCGTGGCGAAATGAACATTTCACCGAACAAACCACTGGATTGTTTTGTGCAGAATTTCAATGCAACCGACGAAACCCACCTTGATAACAACACTAATATCTTAAATTCCTTGGCGACAATAGAAATTAACAAACTCCCTGAAAACGAGGAAGCACCCGAATCAGCAACTGCTTTGGTGGGTGAGATGAAAATACTCATTCCTTTAGCGGGGCTGATTGACAAAGACCAAGAAATTGCCCGTTTAAACAAAGAAATTGACAAATTAAACCAACAAAAAACACAATTTGAAGGAAAGCTAAACAATGAAAAATTTGTCAACAGTGCACCTGAAGCAATTGTCAATACAGAAAGGGGGCGATTGGCATCAGTTGAAAGCACCCTTGCTGACTTATCAACACAATTAAGGAAAATAAACAGCTTATGAAACTAAAAAATACTTTACTTATAACACTTGTATTACTGTGTTCAGTGGCAAACGCCAAATCATTCGTGTATGTGACAGATATGGTGCCAATTCCAATGCGTTCTGAAAATAGAATCCAAAATAACCCCAGTAATCTCATAAAAATGCTGGATTCTGGCACCAAACTAGAAATTTTATCCACCAAAAGCGGCTGGACCAAGGTAAGATTTGAAAACACAGTTGGCTGGATGATTTCACGCTACCTAACCTCTAACAAGCCTGCAAGAGTGCAATTAGAAGCACTTAAACGCAATAGCAATAACAAACGATTATCGCTTTCTAAGCAACAAAAAAGAAACAAAAAACTCGAAAAACAAGTGGCCGACTTAAGAGCAAAAAACACCAAATTGTCTATTCAATCTGGCAAACTGGCATCAGAAAAAAAACATGTCAAACAAGTTTACAAAGACGCACTTAAACTTGAATACAAGAACAAAAAATACAAAGCACAAGTACTACAACTACAATCAGAATTGCAATTATTACAAAGTAACAGCACTATTGGGCAAGAGGCCAATGCTAGAAACTGGTTTATTGTTGGCGCATTGGTTTTGTTTTTTGGATTCATGGTCGGCTTTTTTATCCAAAAACGCATTAACATTAATCAAAGGAGATTTTAAAATGAACTTACTGAAAACCGCACTTACCTTTGACGATGTATTGCTTGTACCTGCACACTCAACCACCATGCCAAAAGAAGTCAAATTAACAACACAACTAACCAAAAACATCACCCTGAATACCCCCATTCTATCCGCTGCCATGGACACTGTGACCGAGGCCAATTTGGCAATTACCATGGCACAAGAAGGCGGTATTGGCATTATTCATAAAAATATGTCAATTGAAGAACAAGCGACAGAGGTGCGTAAAGTCAAACGATTTGAATCTGGCATCATCAGAAATCCAATCACCATCAACGCCAAAGCGACGATTGCCGATGTCTATCACAGTCAACAACAACATAAGATTTCAGCGTTGCCTGTGGTTGATGGCAATACAATTATTGGCATGGTTACCAGTCGTGATGTTCGGTTTGAAACCAATCCCAATGAATTGGTTGAAAATGTTATGACACCGCAAAACAAACTTATTACCGTTACAGAAGGCACAAATATGAGTAAAGTGCGTGCCCTATTGCAAAAACATCGTATTGAACGCGTGGTTATTACGGACGACAGTTTCACTCTACAAGGTATGATTACCGTGCGTGATATTCAAAAATCAACCGATTTTCCGAATGCCTGTAAAGACAATAAAGAGCAATTACGAGTTGGCGCTGCAGTTGGTGTAAGCGCTGGTACGGGTGAGCGTATTGATGCATTGGTTAAGGCGGGCGTTGATATTATTGTCATTGATACTGCACACGGTCATTCTCAAGGGGTGTTAGACAGGGTTAAAAAAACCAAAAATAAACACCCAAATTTAGACATTATTGCCGGCAACATTGCCACCGCTAGTGCCGCACTAGATTTAGTTAAAGCAGGTGCTGACTGTGTCAAAGTTGGCATTGGCCCAGGCAGTATTTGCACCACTCGCATCGTTGCTGGCGTTGGCGTACCACAAATCACCGCCATTGCTGATGTTGCTGATGCGTTGAAAGGCACAGGCGTGCCACTCATTGCTGACGGCGGTATTCGCTACTCAGGTGATATTGCCAAAGCCTTTGCTGCTGGCGCTTATTGCGTGATGCTCGGCTCAATGCTAGCAGGTACAGAAGAATCCCCCGGTGAAGTCGAACTTTACCAAGGTCGGTCTTACAAGTCCTACCGTGGCATGGGTTCAATCGGTGCAATGAATCAAGCACATGGCTCATCTGATCGCTATTTTCAATCGGATTCTAAAGCTGATAAACTCGTCCCCGAAGGAGTTGAAGGTCGTGTCCCTTTCAAAGGCTCTATCCGCCCTATTATTCACCAAATGATTGGTGGCGTCAGATCATCCATGGGTTATACAGGCTGTGCAACTTTGGAGAAAATGCGCACTAACGCAACTTTTGTTCAAGTAACTTCAGCAGGCATGGTTGAGTCTCATGTGCACGATGTTTCCATTACCAAGGAAGCCCCCAACTACCACCAATAAAACACCCTTTTCTTGCTACTTAAAATATAAGTCTTGGCAATTTTAGCAATTGCTTGTCGTTGGTTAATAGTGTTGCATTATTAACAAGAGCAGTTGCACAAATAATTGCATCGGGAGTTTTAAGTTTGTGTGTTTGTCTAAGTTGTATTGCTTGTTCTTTAATATCTTCTGACAAAGGAAAACTATAAATGCCAACAAGTATACTTTTTTAATTTTTGCTTATCGTCTTTATTCAAATCCGGATAAGCGAATAATTTAATTTCAGAAATAATGGAAATGCCCAATAAAGGTGGCATTTCACCTGCTAATTTATCTGCAAGAAGAGCAATAAGAATATTGGTGTCAGCGATGTAATTATTTCTTACCATTATCTCAGGTTAATTCCACTCTGAGCGTATTTGTTGTTGCCATTTAACAGGGTCTAAATTTGAAAATCCTTTTATTTCCCCTTTAAACTTAGTCAAACTATTACCCTGAGCAGTATTTTTTTGCATTTCCTTCTTTAACAACGGTATCGTTGCAAGAAGCTCAGAACTATTGCCCTGAGTAGCGTCCTTAGCTTGGATTGTTTTTTGCATATCCTCTACTAATGACATTATTGTAGCAATTTGCATATCCTCTATTGGTAACATTATTGCAACAAGACGATCTTTCTTTGTTACTACAACAGGCTCTCTTTGCACACTATCTAAAAACTGCTCAAAGTGAGTTTTTGCTTCAATTGCACTCACGATTTTCATAAAATACTCCGATATATTATAATTGTTATAACCATAACAGTGCCACTCTTGCTATCTCTTCCACTCTTTATTGACTAAGATTACAAATTGGGCAATGCTTGTCCTTGCTTAACTTTATCGTTCTAAAATTTAAATCCAATGCGTCAACCATCATTAATTTGCCCGTTAGTTGTTCGCCTAAATTGAGAATGACTTTAATGGCTTGCAGTGCTTGCATGGTGCCAAGTAGCCCTGCAACAGGTGCAAGAATGCCGTTATTGCTACAGTTTTCATCATTGTTACCTGTGGTTGGATACAAACATTGGTAACAAGGTTGGTTTCTCTCATAGCCTTTAAAAACTGACAATTGCCCTTCAAAACGAATAACGGCAGCTGAGACCAGAGGTGTATGTTGGGTAACGCACGCCTGATTAATTCTAAAACGGGTGTTAAAATTATCGGTGCCGTCTAGCACAATATCGGCTTTTTGCACCCAGTCTTCTATATTGTCCTCGCTTAAATCGGTTAAGGTGGTGATTTGAATATCGGGGTTAATTGCCAACATTTTTTCTTTAGCAGAAATGACTTTGTCTTTGCCAATATCATTAGTGTGATGAATGACTTGACGGGCAAGATTAGACAATTCCACTTGGTCGAAATCGGCAATAATCAAATGTCCAACACCACTAGCGGCAAGATACAAGGCATTGGGTGCGCCTAAACCGCCCATGCCAATTAACAACAATGTTGAATTCAATAATGTTTGTTGCCCTTCTATGCCTATTTCTGGCAAAAGAATTTGACGGGAATATCTAAGTAATTTTTTATCATTCATAATGTTAAAATTATAATCTATGGAAGCAGAAATAATCATCAAAGCGCTAAAGTCTTTTGCTACGCCTGAGCGTAAAAAAACCAACGAATGGTTTTTCAAAACCGGCAAAGGCGAATACTCAGAATTTGACAAGTTTATGGGGGTTCGTATGCCCAAAGTAAGGCAAGTTGCCAAGCAGTATGGAAACAGCCTTACTTTTAATGAAATCAAAATACTCACCGACCACCCTATTCATGAAGTGCGTCATTGTGGGTTGATTATTCTCGTTCATCATTATCAAATTGGCGATTGTGAAACGGTATTTAACTATTATATAGACAATATTCAAGCAGTCAATAATTGGGATTTGGTGGACACCACAACGCCACAGATTGTGGGAGATTATTTATTTAAACATCAAGAAAAATTATCGCTATTGTTGAACTATGCGCACTCACCTAACCTTTGGGAGCGGCGTATTGCCATTATCGCAACTTTGGCTTTTATTAGGCAAAATGAGTTTAACATAACACTCAAAATAGGTAAACTGTTACTAAATGATACACAAGACCTAATCCACAAAGCCGTTGGCTGGATGCTGAGAGAAGTTTACAAAAGAGACCCTAATATTTGCAAAAAGTTTTTACAAAAAAACTACAAACAACTGCCTAGAACTACTTTGAGATATGCAATTGAACATATGCAGAAGACAGAAAGATTAAAGTGTTTAAAAGGAAATTTTAATGTATCAAATTAATTTTTATGTGCCTGAACCCGATTTAGAAGTGGTTAAAAATGCAATGTTTAAAGCAGGCTCTGGGCAGTATAACAACTACGAACAATGTGCCTGGCAAACCTTAGGACAAGGGCAATTTAAGCCCATTAACAACGCCAAACCTACCATTGGTACATTAGACAAACTAGAAACACTTAAGGAATACAAAGTCGAGATACTCTGTGCCAAGGACAACCTTGAAGCGACAATTAAAGCAATGAAATCTGCACACCCTTATGAGCAAGTTGCCTATTCAATTTTAAAAATGGAAAACTTATGAACACACCTTACGAACACGGCTTTATATTGAGCTTATTAATTCTGGCAATCGGCGCTCTGGTGTGGCTATTTACCCCCTTTATACCCGCCCTATTCTTGGCATTACTTCTCGCTATTGCCACTTTTTCACAATACAATAAAGCAAAAGAACGCCTCTCAGACGCAAGCGCTGCGCTACTGATGACGCTACTAATAACCATTATGCTTATACTGCCACTCAGTTATATTTTATTGGTTAGTGGATTGGAAATTTCCACACTCATACAAACCATTGACACAGACTTTGATGCCAAACATATCAATCAAATGCTACACCAAACCCTCTCAGGACTACCTTTGTCAGAGTCAATAAAAAGCACACTAAGCACCACTCTCAATAATAATTTAGACGGGTTACTAATTGATACAAAGGATTTTATGCTGCATATTTTAAAAAGCATTGTATCACTCTCTTCGCACTTTGTATTCTTTCTCATTATTGCCATCTTCTCACTTTATTACTTTTATATAGATGGAAAACACATTGTTAAAAGATTAAAAGACTTGTCACCACTAGAAAATCACCTGGACGACATCCTCTTTAACCAATTTTCAAGTCTGTCTATTACACTAGTCGGCAGTGTTTTTATTGTGGCATTGTTGCAAGGTATAACATTCTCTATTGGAGTGATGATCATTGGATTGCCTGCCCTATTTTTTGGCATTTCTATGGCGTTAGCAAGTTTTATCCCTGTGCTTGGCGGGCTAATTATTTGGCTACCTTTAACACTGTATCTATACGCACAAGGGCAAACCACTGATGCTCTAATTATTCTCCTATTCGGCGCCTTCTTTGTAGGGGCAATTATTGATAACATTATTAGACCCATTATCATCAAAAAATTATCCAGTAAATCCACCCAAACAAGTGCATTGGATCACACACTAATTACAGTGCTATCAACGCTTGCTGGTATTATGCAATTTGGCATCCTAGGGCTGTTCATCGGTCCAATTATTGCCGCTATGGCGATCAGTATTTTTGACATATACGCCGTTAAATACGCAAGTTCATTGGACAAATCATAATGAAAACAATAGATAAGATTTGGATGTTTTTTGGTGCAGTTGCAATGGCTATTGTGGCATCATTTCTGTTTTTGGTTGACTCTATGAGTCCTTTTGTGCCAATGCCTTTTTATATGCTTATACTGGCTTGGGTATTGCCATATGGTTTTGTTATTGTTATTATGCCTGCAATATATTTAATTGAGTTTAAATTATTGAGTCACAAAAAGAATTTTGGGAAAATAATTCTCGTCGCCGCATCGCTGCTTTTCATACTAAATATTTTGTATTTTTGGGCTACTTGGGAATATGGCGCTCTATACCAAGGTGAATTGCATGTAAAAATTATTGCTATCGAAAACACAGTGGGGTTTTTAAGTCTGTTGCTAATGGCATATTTAGGCATTAAAAAAGATTCGAAAATAATACAATATTCTGCAAATCTATACTTGTTATTGTTGCTTACATGGTGTGCATTTCCCTATTTTGGAGAGACACTCTAAGTCATTAATACACTCAAAACTTTGTGTGATTTTTTTTAAAAAACCCTATTCACTGAACTGTATGAAATTAAATCAAGAAAAGGCGAAGGCTTCTTAAATTAGACTGAGACCTTTGCATAAATATGGATGATTAGCAAAATTCAATTTTTGCCCACTTGGTGATTTTCTTAAACCTTGTCCTAGCAGGGCTAAGGCTGGGTTTAAAAAATTACCAAGTGGGTGAAAAGTGGATTGTTGATGATTATTTATATTTATGCAAAGGTCTCACTATATATAAAAATTTAAAAAGTTACCAGAGGTTTTGGGATGATACACCCCTTGAAAGGCAATTCTTTCGGCATCTTTGCCATAACTGTACATTGTTTTAAGCACAAAGAAACTACTTAAAAACAATACGCTTGCGATGATGATGACAATTTTTTTCATTTTGAGGCCTCTATTTCAATTTTTCTAAGGGACTGGGCTAACTTGTCTAACGAAGCGTTAACAAGTTTAAATGCACCTTCTGCACCGTATAATTTGGCAACTTCAAGCGCCTCGTTAATAACAACTTTATAAGGCACTTCAATGCTGTTTTGAAGTTCATATGCCCCTAGATACAGCACTGCTTGTTCCACAGTACCCAGTTCATTCGCCTCTCTACTGATGGTGGGGGCAATGAGCGCATCTAATTCGGTGCGGTTTTTAAGGATGTTAATGAACAAGTTGGAAAAAAAGGCTTTTGAAATTTTGCCAGACTTTTGATTTAAAAATTGTTGTTCAATTTTTAATACTTCGCCACCTGATACTATATATTGATATAGTGCTTGTACCACACGCTCTCTGGAGCGATGTTTAGGGGTTGTGAATGTCATATTAATGCGTTTTACCAAGTAAATACAGCATTTCAACCATTGCCATGGCTGCCTCTTCGCCTTTGTTGCCTTTGTAGCCACCTGCTCTGCCAATGGTTTGCTCCATATTGTTGGTAGTCAGCACGCCAAAAGTGGTGGGGATTTCATATTGATAAGACACATCGGCAACCCCACGAGCGCATTCGTTACACACAAAATCAAAATGTGGGGTTTCGCCATTAATGACTGCTCCCAGAGTAACAATGCCATCATAAGGGCGAATACCATCATAATAACCCTTTATACGCCGCATTTCTTTTCCTTCTTTGGCTACTTGCTTGTTCAATGTGGCTATTCGTTTAGCCATTAATGGGATTTCAAACGCACCTGGTACATAAAAAACATTAACATTGTTTTTGTCAATACCGTATTTTTCTAGAATATTGTATGCACCAGCCAGTAATTTATCACCAATCTCTTGATAAAAATAACCAACAATGATGGCAATTTTTTTATTTATTAAAAAATCTTCATTTGCGTCTTTGTTAAACTTAAATTCCATATCGCCTACTTTTTATTTGTAATATATTCAGTTACTTCTAAGCCAAAGCCTTTGATAGCATTCAGTTTTCTTGGACTGCCCAAAATACGCATTTTACTCACACCCAAATCGGACAAAATTTGCGCGCCAACCCCATAAGTTTTAACATCGTTACTGCTTTCAGTTGAACGAATTAACAAAAACACACCACTGTCTTCTTTGCTAATATATGCCAGTGCATCGTTAACCCCCAAAGAATCACTGCTTTCTTGCAAAACATCGGTAAATACATTTTCCATGTGTACACGCACGCAAACAGGGGTGTCTTTATCAATATCGCCCTTAACTAAGGCAGTGTGTGTTTGCTGATGAATGCTATCCAAAAACGACACCAATGTGAAATCACCATATTTGGTGCTAAATGGACGCTCATCCACCCGCTCAATAGTTTTTTCATTTTCAATTCGATAAGAAATTAAATCTTCAATCGTACCCCACTTAATATTATGCTTTTGCGCAAACAACTCTAAATCGTCACGGCGTGCCATTGAGCCATCTTCATTTAAAATCTCAACAATCACAGAGGCAGGCTCCAAACCCGCAAGGCGTGCCAAATCACATCCCGCTTCAGTATGACCCGGACGAATCAACACGCCACCCGGTTGTGCCATTAATGGAAAAATATGCCCCGGTTGCACAATATCGCTAGACTTGGCATTTGGTGCAACCGCATCCAAGACTGTTTTGGCTCTATCTGCGGCAGAAATGCCCGTGGTTACACCCTCTACCGCTTCAATTGAAACAGTAAAATTTGTGCCATTTGCATCGTTATTTTGCGCCACCATTAAAGGCAAATTAAGACGCTGGCAACGCTCCTGCGTTAGTGTCAAACAAATCAACCCTCTGCCATAGGTCGCCATAAAGTTAATGTCTTCTTTGGTAACAGTGGCAGCAGGAATAATCAAATCACCTTCATTTTCACGGTCTTCATCGTCCAGCAAAATAATCATTTTGCCTTGCTTGTAATCTTCTAATATCGCTTCAATGCTAGCTTTAGTCTTCATTTTTATTATTTGTTTTTAATTAATTGTTCAAGGTGTCGGGCAATAATATCAACTTCCAAATTGACCGCATCGCCTACCGTCAACTGCCCTAATGTCGTTACACTTAGCGTATGTGGCACGATATTAATGTCAAAATCATTTTCTTCAATACGGTTTACCGTCAAACTAACGCCATTCACGGTAATAATAATGGCAGGTGGCACGGGCGGGCATATTTTTCCCGCTTTGGCAATTGCCAAAGCACTCAAATCCCACTCGGTTAATGTTGAGTGGCTTGGCTCAAAACACGGTATGGAAAATACACTGGCGCCCAAACTCCACAGCGTTAATGCCGTTGGATTGCGTGGCAAAAGTGCACTCACGCTGATTAAAGCCCCCTTCTCATTGTCGCTTGCTGTTTTACAAACCTTGCGTGTATTTTTCAAAGTTAAACCTAGTGCAGTATTGGGCATGGGTGGCTTTGCCTCAGGCATTGGTGGCTTGGTTGCTTGGGTTTTGCGCATTCCCTTGATTATTCATGAACAAAACTCAATCCCCGGCACCACCAATAAAATGCTATCCAGAATTGCCACCCAAACTTTTCAAGCATTTGATGGTGCATTTGACAATGCTATCACCACTGGTAATCCTGTATTATTTAAACCTAAAGAAAATCGCAACAACCACAAAAAACTCAACTTATTGATTGTTGGTGGTAGTCTTGGATCTAAGCCTATCAATGATATTGTCAGTCAATTAAATATCGATATTGAAATTTGGCATCAAACGGGTAAACAACACTTAGACAATGTTAAAGCCCAATATGCAAACAAAAATGCAAAGATAACGGCATTTATTGATGATATGGCAGATGCTTACGCATGGGCAGATGTGGTTTTGTGTCGTGCTGGCGCAATGACAGTGTCGGAATTAATGCTTTCAGCCAAACCCAGTATTTTAATTCCCTTGCCTCATGCGATTGACAATCATCAATTTTATAATGCCAAAATTTTAGCCGATAACAACGCTGGTATTTTGATTGAACAAAAGGCATTAAGCATTGAATTGTTAACCTCAACACTAACAGCATTCAACACTGAAAAACTCAATATCATGAGTAAAAATGCAAAAAAAACTCGCCAAACCCAATGCGACAAAAGTGATTGGTAATTATTTAGAGAGCTTTGTATAAATATGAATAATCATCAAAAATCCTCGTTTCACCCACTTGGTAATTTTTAGATTAGTTTAGATGGGTGTTACTTTATCAGGTTGATGGGTTGATTTATACAAGAGTCTCTTGTTGTTTTGAATTGTTTTTTCGGAGAATTAAATTGTATGAAAAACTGTTGACTTTTGTACAGTTTTTTATATTTAAAAGACTGTAAAATTGCCACACTTATTTGATGAGGTAACTTATGAAGGAATTAAGAAACGATTGGATGCTAACAGAAGTTGAGGATTTATTTACGCTGCCTTTCAACGATTTATTGTTTCAAGCGCATACGATTCATAGAGAAAACTTCAATCCAAATCAGGTTCAAGTAAGTTCTTTGTTAAGCATTAAAACGGGCGCTTGCCCAGAAGATTGTTCGTATTGCTCGCAGAGTTCTAAATACGACACGGGTTTAGAGCGGGAAAAGTTAATGGAAATTGATGTGGTACTCGAGCAAGCACAAGAAGCAAAAAACAAAGGAGCGACGCGTTTTTGCATGGGTGCTGCTTGGCGTAATCCAACTGACAAAAGTTTGGACAAAGTTATTCCCATGATTCAAGGTGTAAAGGCCATGGGTATGGAAACTTGTGTTACTTTAGGAATGCTGACGCAAGCACAAGCATTTACCTTAAAAGAAGCGGGGTTAGATTATTACAATCATAATATTGACACTTCGAAGGAAAACTACTCAAATGTAATTACCACACGCAATTTTCAAGACCGATTAGACACTTTGGAGTCTGTGCAAAATGCTGATATTCATGTATGTAGTGGCGGCATCTTGGGCTTGCCGATAGGGCGTCCATGTTGCGTTCGTTAGCGAATTTAGCACAACATCCAGATAGTGTGCCACTTAATCTTTTGGTGCCAATTCCTGGCACCCCATTTGAGAAAGTTGCACCACCAACGGAAAGTGAATTTGTCCGCACCATTGCAGTAGCACGCATTATGATGCCAAAATCAGTGGTATGTTTATCAGCAGGGCGCACCGAGATGAGCGAAGCAATGCAAGCTCTGTGTTTTTTTACGGGCACCAATTCTATTTTTTATGGAGAGCAATTATTAACAACAGACAATCCAGATACCAATACCGACCACATTCTATTTGAAAGATTGGGTATTAACCAAGCATCTTTGACATAAGAGCGTCCCAATCTAAATATAGACCACCTCCAAAAACCCCAATACAATTTATGAAAAATATAAAACGGCACCTTTTTCATTCAAAAATTCATCAAATAGCAGGCTGTTCTCCTCATTTTTGGCTAAAAAATGCACTATTTTCTAACCCTCCTAAATTACGGGGTTTCTGGAGGTACCCAGTTTATTTTTGTATTACGGGCAACTTTACTCGTATAGCGTTATTAACAGTGTTATCTGTTATTTTTTTAATAACTAATGTTTATGCTAATAATGTCAATTTAGCTTTTGGAAAATTTGCTACCCAGTCTAGCACATATCCACATTACACCGATCCTCTTGCTTCAAAAGCCGTAGATGGTAACACAAGTGGCTATTTTTGGGATGCAAGTACTACGCATACCAAGAAACAACAAGGCGCTTGGTGGCAAGTTGATTTGGAGGAGATTCAAACCATTGGTCAGATTATTATTTACAATCGTACAGATTGCTGCAAAGGAAGGCTGAATAATTACAAGGTAATTGTTTCTACCGAAGAAAACTTTAATGCCATTACCTACGAACAAAAGTTTAGATCGATACCCAACCCTAAAATAGTTATTGATTTGGGTGTGAATGGCAAACAAGGTCGTTTTGTTAAAATCCAATTGCTAGGCAATAACTATTTATCTCTAGCAGAAGTACAAATAATAGCGACTGAAAACTCTTGTAATATAAAAAAGAAGATCAGGAGTTTTTCTGAAATTGATGTTTCTTCTATGTTCAATGATTTTAGCGGGCTACAAAATGCACCACTTTTCCCTAACTTTTATGCCTTTGCTGCTATCAACGATGATGGGACAATTACAGCCTGGGGAGATGCAAGCAGTGGGGGATCTAATGCGCCTAGTGACAATGATTACATAAAAATTTATTCAAATATTAAAGCGTTTGCTGCTCTTAAATACGATGGCTCAATTATAGCTTGGGGAGATGTTGATTACGGAGGTTCAGACGCACCAATTGACAATGGTTATATTAAAATTTATTCAAATGAGAATACTTTTGTTGCCATTAAAAATAACGGCTCAATAACTGCCTGGGGTAACGACGACTATGGAAAGGTATCGGACGCACCAACAGGAAAGGGGTATCTTAAGGTTTATTCAAATTCATATGCCTTTGCTGCTATTAAGAATGATGGTTCAATTACCGTTTGGGGTAAATCGTATTTCGGGGGGTTAAACGCACCAACAGACAGTGGTTACATAAATATTTATTCAACTGATGGCGCATTTGCCGCTCTCAAGTCCGATGGCTCAATTTCAGTTTGGGGCTCCGGAATAATTGATAAACACCTGCCAACTGACAGCGGTTACATTAAAATTTACTCAAATCATGTCGCCTTTGTTGCTCTTCATATTGATGGCTCAATAAAGGTTTTTACGGGGAGTTGGGCTGGTTTTCATGAAAATTCAACTAACAATAATTATATTAAAATTTATTCAACTGAATTTGCTTTTGCCGCTCTCAAGACTGATGGCTCAATCAAAGTGTGGGGTGAAACAAGTTATGGAGGTGGAGCAGATGCACCAACAGACAGTGGTTACATAGATATTTATTCAACTGGCGGTGCATTTGCTGCCATTAAGCCCGATGGGTCAATAAAAGCGTGGGGCTGTTCAGTTTGCGGCGGACTTCATGCGCCAAAAGATAATGGTTATATTAAAATTTATTCAACTGGCAGTGCATTTGCTGCCATTAAACTTGATGGTACAATTAGTTCTTGGGGTGGTTTAAATCATAAAGGGGCTAACGCTCCAGATGACAAGGGTTATATTGATATTTACTCAACCATTGATGATTTTATCGCTATTAAACCTGATGGATCAACAAAAACCTGGTGATATAATTTTCAAAAAGAGTGTGTAAATTAAACTGTGTAAACCCACCTTTTACTCCCTAACTATTTCCCATATTTTCCCATAATATCATCAAAAAATACACATAGTTGAAGATAAATCTCACTCCAGCTCCTAACTTTGGTTCTTTGCCATTTTTTCCTGTATTCTCTAATCCAAATATAGAAATTGCAAACATAGTACTACCCCCTTCCCCATCTGTGTTTGCAAAAAAATTAGCCCCACCCATAGGTTCGGCGGCTGTTTTTTGTAAATGCAGATGGGGTAAGGGATGGTACCAGGTTTGTGATTTCTATTTTTGGATTTGGGTAATAGCGTTTAAAGATTCTATTGGGTTAGTCGCGTATATTAGTGTTCTAACGCTCTGCGGATACTTAAAAAATGTTGATAATTCACCCCAGTGATTATGGCATGATTTGGCAATGCTAGGGTATTTCTTATCCCAAATATGTTTAAACTCATTCAATGGAATCAATCTTTTTGTTCTATTTTTTTAAATGCTTTAAAGTCTTTCAAACAGCATTGTTTTGAAGGATTGAGGTTTTTACAATGACAATAATTGTGCTTCGTTTGAAAAACCACAAATTCTTTTAAAATATGCGCTTTGTTTTGTTTTAAGGCTTCAAAATAAGCATGTTCACTAATGTTAAAGCAATAACACAGTAATTTTTTATCCATTTTTTCGTTGCAACAATTCATTTTATATTGCAGTTTTGGGATGATACACCCCTTGAAAGGCAATTCTTTCGGCATCTTTGCCATAACTGTACATTGTTTTAAGCACAAAGAAACTACTTAAAAACAATACGCTTGCGATGATGATGACAATTTTTTTCATTTTGAGGCCTCTATTTCAATTTTTCTAAGGGACTGGGCTAACTTGTCTAACGAAGCGTTAACAAGTTTAAATGCACCTTCTGCACCGTATAATTTGGCAACTTCAAGCGCCTCGTTAATAACAACTTTATAAGGCACTTCAATGCTGTTTTGAAGTTCATATGCCCCTAGATACAGCACTGCTTGTTCCACAGTACCCAGTTCATTCGCCTCTCTACTGATGGTGGGGGCAATGAGCGCATCTAATTCGGTGCGGTTTTTAAGGATGTTAATGAACAAGTTGGAAAAAAAGGCTTTTGAAATTTTGCCAGACTTTTGATTTAAAAATTGTTGTTCAATTTTTAATACTTCGCCACCTGATACTATATATTGATATAGTGCTTGTACCACACGCTCTCTGGAGCGATGTTTAGGGGTTGTGAATGTCATATTAATGCGTTTTACCAAGTAAATACAGCATTTCAACCATTGCCATGGCTGCCTCTTCGCCTTTGTTGCCTTTGTAGCCACCTGCTCTGCCAATGGTTTGCTCCATATTGTTGGTAGTCAGCACGCCAAAAGTGGTGGGGATTTCATATTGATAAGACACATCGGCAACCCCACGAGCGCATTCGTTACACACAAAATCAAAATGTGGGGTTTCGCCATTAATGACTGCTCCCAGAGTAACAATGCCATCATAAGGGCGAATACCATCATAATAACCCTTTATACGCCGCATTTCTTTTCCTTCTTTGGCTACTTGCTTGTTCAATGTGGCTATTCGTTTAGCCATTAATGGGATTTCAAACGCACCTGGTACATAAAAAACATTAACATTGTTTTTGTCAATACCGTATTTTTCTAGAATATTGTATGCACCAGCCAGTAATTTATCACCAATCTCTTGATAAAAATAACCAACAATGATGGCAATTTTTTTATTTATTAAAAAATCTTCATTTGCGTCTTTGTTAAACTTAAATTCCATATCGCCTACTTTTTATTTGTAATATATTCAGTTACTTCTAAGCCAAAGCCTTTGATAGCATTCAGTTTTCTTGGACTGCCCAAAATACGCATTTTACTCACACCCAAATCGGACAAAATTTGCGCGCCAACCCCATAAGTTTTAACATCGTTACTGCTTTCAGTTGAACGAATTAACAAAAACACACCACTGTCTTCTTTGCTAATATATGCCAGTGCATCGTTAACCCCCAAAGAATCACTGCTTTCTTGCAAAACATCGGTAAATACATTTTCCATGTGTACACGCACGCAAACAGGGGTGTCTTTATCAATATCGCCCTTAACTAAGGCAGTGTGTGTTTGCTGATGAATGCTATCCAAAAACGACACCAATGTGAAATCACCATATTTGGTGCTAAATGGACGCTCATCCACCCGCTCAATAGTTTTTTCATTTTCAATTCGATAAGAAATTAAATCTTCAATCGTACCCCACTTAATATTATGCTTTTGCGCAAACAACTCTAAATCGTCACGGCGTGCCATTGAGCCATCTTCATTTAAAATCTCAACAATCACAGAGGCAGGCTCCAAACCCGCAAGGCGTGCCAAATCACATCCCGCTTCAGTATGACCCGGACGAATCAACACGCCACCCGGTTGTGCCATTAATGGAAAAATATGCCCCGGTTGCACAATATCGCTAGACTTGGCATTTGGTGCAACCGCATCCAAGACTGTTTTGGCTCTATCTGCGGCAGAAATGCCCGTGGTTACACCCTCTACCGCTTCAATTGAAACAGTAAAATTTGTGCCATTTGCATCGTTATTTTGCGCCACCATTAAAGGCAAATTAAGACGCTGGCAACGCTCCTGCGTTAGTGTCAAACAAATCAACCCTCTGCCATAGGTCGCCATAAAGTTAATGTCTTCTTTGGTAACAGTGGCAGCAGGAATAATCAAATCACCTTCATTTTCACGGTCTTCATCGTCCAGCAAAATAATCATTTTGCCTTGCTTGTAATCTTCTAATATCGCTTCAATGCTAGCTTTAGTCTTCATTTTTATTATTTGTTTTTAATTAATTGTTCAAGGTGTCGGGCAATAATATCAACTTCCAAATTGACCGCATCGCCTACCGTCAACTGCCCTAATGTCGTTACACTTAGCGTATGTGGCACGATATTAATGTCAAAATCATTTTCTTCAATACGGTTTACCGTCAAACTAACGCCATTCACGGTAATTGAGCCTTTTTTAGCAATATATTTTACCAAAGACTGCGGCACATTGATTTCAAAACGCACTGACTTTCCTTCGATAATCTTGCCCACCACTTTACCCTGTCCATCCACATGCCCACTGACCAAATGCCCATCAATACCTTGGTTTAATCTTAACGCCTTTTCAAGATTAACAACATTACCCACCGATAGAGCGCCAAAAATAGAGCAATTTAGCGTTTCCTGCGACACATCTGCGATAAAACCATTGCTACTGACTTTAATTGCCGTTAAACACACGCCACTTACCGCAATACTATCGCCGATTTCAACAGTGGAAAAATCCAAGGCATCTGATGTAAAGCCAAACACCGCACCTTTTTCATGCAGGGTTTTACCTTTGATTTGACCAATGGCCTGAATAATGCCTGTAAACATAAAAAATTGATGTTTTTTATAAGTGCGTTGATTTTACGCTATTTACTTTCAAGACAATAACAAAAACTGGCACCCAATAACACAATTATCCACGCCAAATAAATCCACAATATTAACAACATCAAAACAGACAATGTGCCATAAATTAACTCATAAACGGAAAAATATTGAATATAAACAAACAAAGCATATTTAATTATTTCCAAACCAAGCGTTGCAATCACACCAGCCTTAAAGGCATTAATAAATCGCACTTTTTTCAACGGAGTGGCGTAATACAAAATCGAAAATCCCAGACTGGACAAACCCAATGTTACCAAAATAGTCATATACGGCGCCACAGACAATTGATTAAAAAATGTCAACGCCATCACCAAAGAACTCACAAGCAACGAAGCCCCAACAAGAATTGGCCCAATAAATAAAACCAACATATAAGACACCAAACTCTGCACCCAATGACGACGATGCTCATCGTGCCAAATTAAATTAATTCGTTTGTCAATTGCAGACAATAAAAAAATCACCGTCGTTAATAAAAACACAAAAGTAAAACCCTTTAATTCTTGCGCATGAGCAACAAACTGTTGCACATAATTTTCCACTACCCCTTGATTCTTTGGCAAAAGTTGAGTGAACAAAAATTGCTCCAAATACTGTTGCAATTCCAAAAAATAAGGCGAAAGAGAAAACACACTCAACCCCACCGCCAATCCCGGCACAATCGCAAACAAAGTAGAAAACGACAATATTGCCGCAGAATCAAAGCCATCTCTGTCAATGAAGCGATTAATTGTTTGTTTTATGATTGTCATTCGGTAAGTCCATAAATTTTAAGTCTTAAATGTTCAAAAGCCGCAATCATAATTCAGAAATAATTTTAAAATAAAGGTCTTGTTCATAAAGGTGTAACGCCTCTTCTTGAACAAAATAAAAAATATACCCATCAATAATGCTTGCATCTTCAGAAACATAACTGCCATCTTTATTTATTAAATCTTGATTTAATTTATTTGCTCTGATTTTTTTTGTTTAGTTTAATAGGTTTGAAATAAGAGAAATTAAATTATTGGGGTTTTATAATTGTCTGTGCTATCGATCGGCAACAGAGGTGGCGTAGGTAAAAGCGGTATTGGCAGTATTTGCTGTGCAAATTATTTTACTGCCGTCTTCTGTGCAAGTAATGGCAGTATTTGTAGTAACTTTTGCTTGTAAAGCTTCAACAATTGCTTTAATTGGAGTGCTGGCATTTACTTGTGTTACATAAGGAATGTTGTTTATTGTAATAGTGTATGTTTTAGCGGTATTGGCAGATGTTGGAGTGAAGATTGTTACTTGGGCTTTGGCAGATACGGCGTCTTTTCCTCCGCTAAGTGTTACCTCTGGTTCAGTGTTAATATTTACTGCTGAACTTCCTGGCGATGAACTAAAAAACTCTAAAGTATTAATGTAATTTGCCAAGTCAGCAGTACTGGATCTTGAATAAAAAAGACGCTGACCGCATGCTATATCTTGATAAGTGTTGTTAAAATGTTTTTGGTAGAATTTACAACCATTTGTTGCCGCTCCATGTATAGAAATATAGAGAATATTGCCGCTGGCACCTAAGCGTTTTTTTGCGGTAATAGTGAGTCCTAGAAGCTGAGCAGAGGCATTTACACGAGGCTGCTCAGGTACTGTTGGCGTGTTACTTATGTCAATTGTATTAGTTGCTAAGGCTTGGGTGGATAACAATAGCATCATGTTGACGATAAAACGATTAAATGTGTTCATAATAAAGCTCCTAGATAATTAGTGGTATTGATATAGAAAAATTTACAGCGCTTGGCAAACAGGTTACAACAAAAGTTTTAAATTATTTCATAAAAACAATGTTTATGTGGTTTTTTTTATTATTTATACCATTTTCAAAAATAAACTAAACAATATAGTACCTATAATCGCCCAAGTATTGGCAGTAAAAATATTATCAAACACCTTGACTTCTTCAAAAAATAACAAGTCAATACCACTAAGAGTTTTATATTTTACTTCGTCAAGGATAATTATATTATTACCAGTATCCATGGTTTCTTTCCCTCGGCAATTTACAATTACACTCATTTTATTTTTGTGTTTTCAAATAATCTTCATAATTACCCGCATAATAATTAGCACCTGATTCTGTTAATTCGACAATTTTAGTGGAGAGTGATGAGACAAATTCTCTGTCGTGGCTGACGAAAATTAGGGTACCTTCGTAGTTTTCTAGTGCTAGGTTAAGGGCTTCAATGGATTCCATATCAAGGTGGTTGGTGGGCTCGTCCATAACGAGGACATTAGGGTTTTGTAGCATTAATTTACCGAATAACATTCTGCCTTTTTCGCCACCAGATAGAGATTTAATGCTTTTATCGATGTCATTTTTACCGAATAACATTTTGCCTAGAACGGCGCGCATATCTTGGATTTCTTGGCTGGGTTTTTTGAATTGTGCCATCCAGTCTAGGACGCTCATATCTTCTTCGAAGTCGGCACTGTGGTCTTGTGCATAATAGCCGATATTGACATTTTCACTCCATTTAATCTTGCCTTTGTCGGCTTTTATTTCGCCAATCAGTGTGCGTAATAGTGTGGTTTTTCCGACACCGTTTTGCCCGATAATGGCAACGCGTTGGCCGACTTCAAAGATAAAGTTCATGTCTTTTAGGACGGACAAATCGCCAAAACTTTTGGACAGTCCTTCTACTTCGATAAGGTTTCGATGCAGGGTTTTGTCTTGTTTAAAATTGATATATGGACTGACTCTTGAGGAGGGGCGCATATCGTCTAAAACAATTTTATCAAGTTGTTTTAGGCGTGAAGTTGCTTGTTTGGACTTAGAGGCGTTGGCTGAAAAGCGAGAAACAAAGTGCTTGAGTTCTTTCATTTTTGCTTCTTTCTTGGCGTTATCGGTTTGCATTTTTTCTTGAATGGCAGTTGCTGCAATCATAAAGTCATCATAATTACCGGGGAAAGTTTTTAATGCGCCATAATCTAAATCTGACATATGTGTACAAACGCCGTTTAAAAAATGTCTATCGTGCGAAATAATAACCATTGTGGCTTTACGGGCTTTCAATATACCTTCTAGCCAGCGAATTGAATTAATATCCAAGTTGTTGGTTGGTTCGTCCAATAATAAAATCTCAGGGTCGGAGAATAAAGCTTGTGCCAACAATACACGAAGTTTCCAACCGGGGGCGATTTCGCTCATCAAGCCATAATGTTGGTCTTCGGGAATGTCTAAACCCAATAGCAATTCACTGGCAGAAGATTCTGCCATATAGCCATCCATTTCGGCAAATTCCATCTCTAATTCTGCCACCTTGGTGCCGTCTGCTTCGCTCATTTCTGGCAAGGCGTAAATACGGTCTCTTTCTTGCTTAATTTTCCATAATTCGCTATGCCCCATAATCACGGCATCGACCACACGAAAATCTTCAAACGCAAATTGATCTTGGTGCAAAATGCCCAATCGCTCACCATCGCTAACATGGACTGTGCCTTGCGTTGGCGTCAATTCGCCTGTTAAAATCTTCATAAAGGTTGACTTGCCACAACCATTTGCACCAATCAAGCCGTAACGGTTGCCGCCGGAAAATTTGATGGAAATATTTTCAAATAAAGGCTTTTCACCAAATTGCATCGTAATGTTAGCAGTAGAAATCATAAGTTTATTGTTGTTTTTTACAAAACGAACATTATCCCACAAGGATTATTAAAATCTTAACTAATCACTTTTGAATTTAAGGTATAAATAGCGGTCAAATTACTTGCTTACCTTTATGCTCTCAAAAATATTCAATAAAACTGCTCAATTGCCTGATAAAAACTTACTTGTTGCTATTTTGGCGCTGATAATCTTTGGCTGGATACTGTCATCTTCTGCCTCTATTGGGCATTTTGGTAATTATAGCAAAGCCATTAATCAGGCTATTTATATTGTACTTGGTATGTTTTTTGGTCTTTTGGTGCTTAAATCTCCTTTGTCTCTTTACAAAGAAAATCGTTATTGGCTTTTTTTGATTACCATTATATTGTTGGCAGTGGTTTTTTCCCCCATAGGCAAAACCATTAATGGCTCTACACGCTGGATTGATTTAGTTGCATTCAAATTGCAACCTTCTGAAATTTTAAAAATAGTTATTATTTTATTTGTTGCTGGTTTTTTGGTTGAGCAAGAAAAAGACTTAAGACGCCCTTGGATGGGGTTTATCAAAACTTTAGTCATTATTACTGTTCCGGGTGTATTGTTACTACTTGAATCTGATTTTGGTGCAACCATTATTGTTGTAGCAACTGTATTGGCAATGTTGCTTGCTTCTGGTGTTTATTTAAAGCAGTTGTTTATTTTTGGCGGGGTTGCCCTGCTATTCGTGGTTGGCCTCATTTCCCTCAACCCAAACCGAGTTGAGCGCTTTACTTCCTTTTGGAGAGATGACTTGTGGCTCAATCATTCTGACAAAGTGTGGCAAACCAAACAAGCACTCGTTGGCATTGCCAGAGGCGATTGGACTGGCGTGGGACTGGGTAATAGCATTCAAAAATACACCAAATTACCTGAGCCGCATACCGATATGATTTTTGCCATTATCGGTGAAGAGACTGGTATTATTGGCATGCTATTTGTTATCCTTACCTTTACTTATATTATGCTCAAAGGGTTTAAAATTGCCAAAGAGGCACTTAAAGATAACCGCAGATACAGTTCGTATGTTGGTTTTGGCATTTGCACTTGGTTGAGTATGCAATTTAGCGTTAATATCGCTATGAACCTTGGCTTGATTCCACCCAAAGGATTTACCTTGCCATTGGTTAGTTATGGCGGCTCAAGTATTATATTTGCACTCATTTCTATGGCGTTATTATTGAGGATCAATATGGAAAATAAAGCGGATTCAACCAAGCGAAAATATTATGTCTAAAACTATCTTAATAATGGCAGGTGGCACGGGCGGGCATATTTTTCCCGCTTTGGCAATTGCCAAAGCACTCAAATCCCACTCGGTTAATGTTGAGTGGCTTGGCTCAAAACACGGTATGGAAAATACACTGGTGCCCAAACACAATATTAAACTCCACAGCGTTAATGCCGTTGGATTGCGTGGCAAAAGTGCACTCACGCTGATTAAAGCCCCCTTCTCATTGTCGCTTGCTGTTTTACAAACCTTGCGTGTGTTTTTCAAAGTTAAACCTAGTGCAGTATTGGGCATGGGTGGCTTTGCCTCAGGCATTGGCGGCTTGGTTGCTTGGGTTTTGCGCATTCCCTTGATTATTCATGAACAAAACTCAATCCCCGGCACCACCAATAAAATGCTATCCAGAATTGCCACCCAAACTTTTCAAGCATTTGATGGTGCATTTGACAATGCTATCACCACTGGTAATCCTGTGTTATTTAAACCTAAAGAAAATCACAACAACCACAAAAAACTCAACTTATTGATTGTTGGTGGCAGTCTTGGATCTAAGCCTATCAATGATATTGTCAGTCAATTAAATATCGATATTGAAATTTGGCATCAAACGGGTAAACAACACTTAGACAATGTTAAAGCCCAATATGCAAACAAAAATGCAAAGATAACGGCATTTATTGATGATATGGCAGATGCTTACGCATGGGCAGATGTGGTTTTGTGTCGTGCTGGCGCAATGACAGTGTCGGAATTAATGCTTTCAGCCAAACCCAGTATTTTAATTCCCTTGCCTCATGCGATTGACAATCATCAATTTTATAATGCCAAAATTTTAGCCGATAACAACGCTGGTATTTTGATTGAACAAAAGGCATTAAGCATTGAATTGTTAACCTCAACACTAACAGCATTCAACACTGAAAAACTCAATGTCATGAGTAAAAATGCAAAAAAACTCGCCAAACCCAATGCGGCAAAAGTCATTGGCAGCTATTTATATCGCCTATAAGGCTTACACCAAAGATGCTTGGTTAATGCCCAATCTTTCAAACAGAATTTGGTCGGTATTGGTGTCTGGATTGTCTGTTGTCAATAATTGCTCGCCATAAAAAATAGAATTTGCACCTGCAAAAAAACACAGTGCTTGCATTGCTTCGCCCATTTCGGTGCGCCCTGCTGATAAACGCACCACTGATTTTGGCATCATAATGCGTGCCGCTGCAATGGTGCGAACAAATTCACTTTCCGTTGGTGGGGCAACTTTCTCAAATGGGGTACCAGGGATTGGCACCAAAAGATTGAGTGGCACACTATCTGGGTGTTGTGCTAAATTCGCCAACGAACGCAACATAGATGCTCTATCGGTTTGCCCTTCACCCAAACCCAAGATACCGCCACTGCATACATGAATATCGGCATTTTGCACAGACTCTAAAGTATCCAATCGGTCTTGAAAATTGCGTGTAGTAATCACATTTGAATAGTTTTCTTTTGAGGTATCAATATTATGATTGTAATAATCCAACCCCGCTTCTTTTAAAGTAAATGCTTGTGCTTGCGTCAACATTCCCAGAGTAACACAAGTTTCCATGCCCATAGCCTTCACACCTTGAATCATAGGAATGACTTTGTCCAAGCTTTTGTCAGTTGGATTGCGCCAAGCAGCACCCATACAAAAACGAGTCGCCCCTTTGTTTTTTGCTTCTTGTGCCTGTTCAAGCACTGTATCAACTTCCATTAACTTTTCCCGCTCTAACCCTGTGTCGTATTTAGAACTTTGCGAACAATACGAACAATCTTCTGGGCAAGCGCCCGTTTTAATGTTTAACAAAGAACTTACTTGAACTTGATTTGGATCAAAATTTTCTCTATGAATCGTGTGCGCTTGAAACAATAAATCATTAAAAGGCAGTGCAAATAAAGCCTCAACTTCTGTTAGTGTCCAATCATTTCTTAATTCTTTCATCAGTTATCTCATCGCAAATAATTTTTGCTATTTTACAGCCTTTTAGACACAAAAAAGCCGTGCAATTGCACGGCTTTTTTTAAGTTAAAACCTAGGTTGGCTTAACAACTATAATACATATCAAACTCAACAGGATGAGGAGAAGCGCGTAATGCGGTTACCTCTTTCATTTTTAGTCCAATAAATGAATCAATTACATTGTCAGTAAACACGCCGCCTTGCTTTAAAAACTCACGGTCTTTGTCAAGCGCTTCAAGTGCTTGGTCTAACGAACTACAAACCTTAGGAATAGCAGCTTTCTCTTTTTCGCTCAATTCATACAAGTCTTCATCACCCGGCTTTCCTGGTTCAATTTTATTTTTAATGCCATCAAGTCCTGCCATTAACATCGCTGAAAATGCAAGATACGGGTTAGCCGTTGCATCTGGGAAACGCACCTCAATACGACGACCTTTTGGACTAGATACAAAAGGAATACGAATAGCGGCAGAACGGTTTTTAGCCGAATATGCCAACATTTCTGGTGCTTCAAACCCTGGTACCAAACGCTTATAAGAGTTGGTAGAAGAGTTGGTAAAGGCGTTAAGCGCCTGAGCATGCTTGATAATACCGCCAATATAATAAAGCGCCATTTGACTTAACTTGCCGTATTCATCACCATCAAATAAGTTTTTACCATCTTTGAAAATTGACTGATGCACATGCATACCGTTGCCATTATCAACGGCAATTGGCTTAGGCATAAAAGTGGCAGTTTTGCCGTAAACATGTGCCACATTATGGATGCAGTATTTTAAGATTTGCGTCTCGTCTGCTTTTTTTACCAAAGTGTTAAACAAAGCACCAATTTCACATTGACCTGCTGTGCCTACTTCATGGTGATGCACTTCAGTGGTTACCCCCATTTCTTCAATGGCCAAACACATTTGTGAGCGTAAATCATGTAATGAATCTACAGGAGGAACTGGAAAGTAGCCACCTTTAATTCTAGGACGGTGCCCTTTGTTACCGCCTTCAAAATCAGAACCAGACTCCCAGTCTGCTTCTTCAGAATTAATTTCATAAAACGCCTTACCTAAGCCAAAACCTGTGTCCCATTTAACACTATCAAAGACAAAAAATTCTGGCTCATTGCCAAAATAAGCAGTGTCACCAATCCCTATTTCATTTAAATATTCTTCAGCGCGTTTAGCAATAGAACGAGGGTCTTTTTCATAACCCTTCATATCATTTGATTCAATAATATCGCAAGTAATGTTCAAAGTAGATTCATCGGTAAATGGATCCAAAACTGCCGTTGCTGTATCTGGTTTCATAATCATATCAGATTCATTAATTGGCTTCCAGCCAGCGATTGAAGAACCATCAAACATTTGCCCTTCTTCTAATTTCTCGCTGTCAATGGTGTGAGCTGGAACACTTACATGGTGTTCTTTGCCTATAGTATCAGTAAAACGAAAGTCAATAAATTTCACTTCGTTATCCTTTATCATCTTCATTACATCTTTTGCAGACATATTTTCTCCTATTTTTTTAAATAATTTTGATTACTAACAATCGTTGTTAAACTGTCTGCGCCGTTGCAAACAAAATTTTATTGTTATAAAAACAATCGCATTATTCTACCCTATTTTCCCCGTCAATAGAATAATCTCTTAGACTTTTTTAATGAGACCTTTATATAAAGTGATACCATTTTTAAAAATAAAATGAATAATATGGTGCTTACAATCGCCCAAGTATTAGCAGTAAAAATACCTGTAATACTTATTGATAGCATGGATATTTTTACTGCTAATACTTAGGATCAGGGTGAACGCTAGACTGTTTGGTTTATTTTTAAAAATGGTATCACCATCCAAAGCGCACACAACTGTCGTGGACGATAGCCGTGGCTACCTAGACCATGGATAAAATTCAGCCGAAACGAAGTGTGCTTGAGGTTATTGTCAGTGCTATACGAGGATGTCCAAAAATCGTTGATGGGGCGAAAACTTGCATTAGACAAAAGAGTCTACTACGGTGACTAATGTGGCTAACACTGCCAACTAAAATATCCCCAACTTGAAAACGAAGCATTCACTTGAGTGTTAAGACTGAACTACAACAAGGGAAAAATAAAAATTACTGCTCAGAACGCACTAAACGAACATGATGTTTAATAGTGCGTTTATCGGTAGCATTAGAATTATCAGAAAAATTCTGTATCCACGCATTACTAGAATTGCTGGAACTAAGTGAGGACGACCAAAAAAAGCCATCAGGTGCATTTGGAAATATAGTTGTATTAATACTGGGGTCATAACAATTATCAATTGCAAGTGACCTTAGTTCACTTATGTTTGGCAAGCGCCAATCTTTGTACCCTGCAAAACCCGAACCTGTATTTACGCTAAGTGGTACTTGCAATGCCTCTTGCCAAGTGTTTGTCGTAAGTGTGCCTGTGGCACAATCATTGCCATTAGCACTATGACTCAATCCTTCGGCACATTGTTTCCACATAAGCCCTGTGATTTTATCGGTGATGGTGCTATTGTGATTGGTATAGCGACTATCCTGCCAATTGTTAGGAATGTATCCTTGACAAATTTGAGCATTCGCCAAACTTACTAAAAAAGTTAATGTTAAAAAGAGAAGGGTTTTCATGATTTTTTCCTATTAATTAAAAAATTAAAAATATTGTTAAGACCTTTGCATAAAATATGGGTGATTAGCAAAATTCAATTTTTGCCCACTTGGTAATTTTCTTAAACCTTGTACTAGCAGGGCTAAGTCTGGGTTTAAAAAATTACCAAGTGGGTAAAATGAGGATTCTTGATGATTATTCATATTTATACAAAGGTCTCATTGTTAAATTAGATAAGGTTGATTGCTAATGTAACTTAGTGTGTGACTGGATACAAATAGTTGCCTGACTCGGCGTTGTTTGTAGCAATTATATACATAGCCTTTTATTTTTAACACCTCACTCAAATCACAGACTGTTTTTCTTGTTTTGCTGCCTAGTGTATATTTATGATACCTAAGGAAATGCTGTGCAGTATTCTCCATTTCTACAACTAGACGATTGATATTGAGATAAATGGGGAATCTGTTGTGATATTGCATTGGTTTGTATCGCCTGTTATAAAAAAAATAAATCACTGTCCGGAACGCACCAAACGAACATAACCTTTACTATTACGATTGTAGCCGTGATTAAAGCCAGCGCTAAATCGCAGTTGCCACGCAAGGTCGTGATTGTCAGCTTTAGGTGAAGACGACCAAACGCTTAATGTTGTAACTGTAGATGTGTTTGGAAAGTAATGGTTGTCAATTTTTGGGTTGACCATTCCCTGATGAACAATACTTCCCAACTCAACAATAGTCGGCACCTTCCAATTGGTAAACCCACAGTAACCATTGCCAGCATTCTTACTGTCCACTAAACTTGTCCAGTCATCATTATATGCGCCTCGCTTATTGGCATGGTTTCTGCCCAGTGCAGTTTTTCCACCCCAAGCATATAGAGTAGATTTGTTACTACCAGTTTTTACCTCCCAAACCAATCCTGTATGGTTGTCTTTCACACAAGACCATTTAGTGCCAGCACTTTCTGTGCCAGTGTCGCCTGTGTCGTCTGCTTCCCATGTTGCATTTTGAATACTTAACACATTGCCTGTACTACCAAGTTTGGTGAAATCAAACCCAGCCATGCCGCCACCCACTTTTGCTAAAGTGCCAGCGACTGCTTTGGCATCTCGTCCATGTGAGCAATCTTGTGCTGCTATTTTTTCGCCTGTGCAAGTGTCATTATTACCCGACTCATAATTCCCGCCCTGAGTTATACCTGTATCATTAAGCACCCCGATTAACGGGGTAGCTGTTACTTCGTTAGATTTGTCACTTTCAACGGCACCTTTAGTGGTTGTAACAACAAAATAATATTTAGTGCCATTGGTTAAATTGGTAATGAATTTACTGTTACTTGTGATATTTTGCAATAACGAGCCACCATTTAAAGAGGCATAGTTTGACAGATCGCTAATACCGTTAAAACTTTGCATTGCATAATATACTTGATATTTTGTCGCCCCACTAATTGCGTTCCAAGCCAAGAAAACGGCACCATTGCTTCTGGCTGATGTAAGATTTTCTGGCGTGATTGAATCAATGCTGATACTTATCGTGGCCGTACTATCACCTGCTGAGTTAGTGGCTTTAATGGTGTAAGTTGTGGCATCTTGAAGTACGGTTGGTGTACCAGAGATTTGACAACTGCCACCAACAAGGGTTATTGTTAAGCCACTTGGAAGACTGGGTTCGCTATTACAACTACTGGCAAGACCGCCTGTATTTATGAACGCAAAAACTTCAATACTGGCATTAAGGATTAAATGTTTGACTGATAAATTGGCAAGTACTGGTTTGCTTAAAATAGGAGTGGCACTTACCATGGCACTTAGAGCACTTTCAGCATCCCCTTTTACCGCTGTAACAACAAAATAATATTTTGTATCATTGGTTAAGTTGTTAACGGTTCTGCTAACACTAGATGCTTGCACTGACAAGGCACTACCTAGGTTAGATGCGCTAATTTCATTTTGGGCGTAATATATTTTATATCCTATTGCACCGCTAACTGCACTCCAAGTTAAGTCAACAGCGGCATCACCTTTGGTTGCTGTGAGATTTCTTGGCATGCCTAAACCAACACTGATGCTTATCGTAGCTGAACTATCACCGCTTGCATTAGTGGCTTGAATGGTGTAAGTTGTGGCATTTTGAAGTGCGGTTGGTGTGCCAGAGATTTGGCAACTGCCGTTAGTAAGCATTATTGACAAGCCATTTGGAAGGCTTGTGGCGCTACAACTACTAATAGCACCACCTGTATTATTGAACACAAAGGCTGTGATGTTATCATGAAGAATTAAATGTTTGGCTGACAAGCTGGTGATCGATGGCTTGCTTAAAACAGGAGTGGCACTTATTGCAGCACTTAGAGAACTTTCAACACCCTCTTTTACCGCTGTAACAACAAAATAATATTTTGTGCTATTGGTTAAGTTGTTAACGATTCCACTAGCATTGGATGCTTGCATTAACAAAGCACTGCCTAAGTTGGATGCACTAATTTCATTTTGGGCGTAATATATTTTATATCCTGTTGCACCACTAACTGCACTCCAAGCCAAGGCAATAGTACCATCTCCTATGGTGGCCACCAAGTTTTTTGGCGTATCCAAATCAACTCTAATACTTACTGTGGCTGTGCTATCGCCTTTTAAATTAGTGGCTTTAACAGTGTAAGTTATGGTGTCTTGTAGTGCAACTGGTGTGCCAGAGATCTCACAACTCCCTTCAGTTAGTGCTATTGTTAAGCCACTTGGAAGGTTGGGTTCAACACCACAATTACCGGCATCACCACCGATATTGTTAAATGTAAAAGTTGCAGCGCTACCACTAATCAAGTTTTTGGTTAATAAGTTAATAAGCAACGGGTTGCCAATCATATTTGTTTTAATTTTATCGGCATTAACATTTTTAAACTTACTCTCTAAAGCATTAAGTGCCATTATTAATTTTTCTACAGTCATCCGATCTAATGTCTTATCAGCTAAATCAACTTTGAATAAATCTATAACCTTGCTAAGACTATTGCTATCGCTTGCGCCCTGGCTTTCAAATTTTGAAAGCATTGCTAAAATCATTGCATAATTTCCAGCATCGTCATCGCCTACATCAATTTTATCAATATCCGTAGGGAGAATTAAGGTAATGCTTTTTCCTGACAAACCAAAAGCATTGGCAACTGTGTTGTTATGCGTATCAATAACCTTATTAAGGTCAGTATCAATTTGTACGGCAATTTCAGTTAATGGGGTGATGGCAAATTTTTCACCCTCGGTGAAATTAAGTGCTGCTCGCAACATTGGCGACTGTTTTTCATTGTTTGTCGCTTCATCGGTATAGTCTCCAGCAGAACATTCAATTAAAGCCTTGCCAGAATAACCAATATTACTAAATGCAACGACACCCTTTTTGCTAATCTTGGAGGTTAATTTATCACCTTTTGCACCTTCTAAAGTGATTTTATAAATAGAACAATTTGCATTATCAACAGGAGCGGCAGAGAGAAAACCGGAAGAAATGTTTGAAGATGATCCACCACTACCGCAAGAAAATAATAAACTGGTGAGAGTCATCAGTCCTAAAGTTTTTAAAAATCGCATAAGTATGTCTTGTTAAAAAATAGATGGTAAGTATTATAGACGAAAAGTCTTTGTTATTATGTTTTTCACTACAAATGAATAGAAATTCACCCCCCCTACTATAAGCTCTGTATCAGATATAAATATCAATTAAAGACCAACTTTCACTCATTTGTAAATTGTTATAAAGCCCATTTATAGCCCCACTAGATAGACTTTACTTTATAAAAATTCACAACCGAATAAAATTTGCCCTTTATTCAACATCCATGTCCAATTCAAGTCTTATAAGACCCCTGCATTAAACTAAAAACCAAAAAAAAATCACAAATCAACCCTCAAAACCTTATGCAAATATTAGCATTTATGATAAAATACTATAATTATCAAACACTTACAAAAAAATGCGAGTTAAAACCACTCAAGAACAAACCTTTGCTGATAGTTTTATCAACATACCAAACTCCCAACTAGACATCATTAACAAAGTTATCGATTGGGAAGTTATAGCCAAAGATCTGTCTCATATTAAAGTTGACTATTCTGCTGTTAGTCTGTTTAAAGCGCTATTAATAGGCACATGGCACAATCTGATGCACCTTAATTCAAAGCGCTAGACGCACTAAGAAGATTATTACAACACACAAAACTGGTGAGGTTTATAAGATTGATAGTAACCCAATTCAATATTCAGACGATAAAGATGCAAGATGGACATTTAAGGCGGGAAAATACACTTATGGATATTCATCAGTAGTAACAACTGATGCCAATGGATTAATTAACAAAGCCACTACGCACCCTGCTAATGATAGTGAAATGACTCATTTTGAAGAAAATGTTAAACAGGCAGGCAATCAAAAAGGCGTAAGCGTTTTATACGACAAAGGAGCAGCCTCTCAAGCTAATAGTGAAGCACTTAAAGCACAAAAGTTAAGAGATGGTATTATGCGCAAAAAACCCAAAGGCAAGCAAATGAGTCATTGGAATAAATTACGCAATAAAGCAATCAGCAAAAGAAGGTTTGTGGTTGAACGCACCTTTGGTACGCTCAAACGCACTTATGGTTTGGCAAGAAGTCGTTATATTGGTTTAGAGAAAGTTGCCAGCGAAGTTAATCTTAAAGCTATTGCTTATAATCTAGTTAGAGCGGCGAATGTTTATATTAACAAGGGATTAAATACAGCCTAGGGATTATTGTGTTTTTTTTGTGGAAAGAGTAAAAAAAGAGTAGAAAATGAGCGATTTATAGTTGATATTGATGATTTTTTTAATGAAAGTTGGATTTTATATGTTTTTTGACTTTGAAAAGTCAAAAATTGAGGGTTTTGGGTTTTGATGGTTGGTTTTGGGATGCTATGCAGGGATCTTAACTGTCGTGGACGATAGCCGTGGCTATCTAGGCCATGGATAAAATTCAGCCGAAACGAAGTGTGCTTGAGGTTATTGTCAGTGCTATACGAGGATGTCCAAAAATCGTTGATGGGCGTATAAGGTTGAAAACTTGCACTAGATAAAAGGTCTACTGTGGTGACTAATGTGGTTAACACCATCAACTAAAATACCCTCAACTTGGAAACAAAGCATTCGCTTTACTGTTAAGACTGAACTGCAACAAGAACAAAATAAAAATTACTGCTCGGAGCGCACTAAACGAACATGATGTTTGATAGTGCGTTTATTGGAAGCATTAGAACTATCAGCAAAATTCTGCATCCACGCATTACTAGAATTTTTGGAACTAAGTGAGGACGACCAAAAAAAGCTAGTAGGTGCATTTGGAAATATAGTTGTATTAATACTGGGGTCATAACAATTATCAGCTGCAAGTGACCTTAGTTCATTTACATTTGGCAAGCGCCAATCTTTGTACCCTGCAAAACCCGAGCCTGTATTTACGCTAAGTGGTACTTGCAATGCCTCTTGCCAAGTGTTTGTCGAAGGTACGCCTGTGGCACAATCATTGCCACCAGTACTATGACTTAACCCTTCGGCACATTGTTTCCACATAAGCCCTGTGATTTTATCGGTGATGGTGCTATTATGATTGGTATAGCGACTATCCTGCCAATTGTTAGGAATGTAGTCTTTACAAAATTGAGCATTCGCCAAACTTACTAAAAAAGTTAATGTTAAAAAGAGAGGGGTTTTCATGATTTTTTCCTATTAATTAAAAAATTAAAAATATTGTTAAGACCTTTGCATAAATTATGGATGAGTTAGTAAAATTCAATCTTTGCCCAATTGGTGTTTTCTTAAACCTTGTCCTAGCAGAGCTAAAGCTGGGTTTAAAAAATTACCAAGTGGGTAAAATGGGGATTCTTGATGATTATTCATATTTATACAAAGGTCTCATTGGTAAATTAGGTAAGGTCGATTGCTAATGTAACTTAGTGTGTGGCTGGATACAAACAATTGCCTGACTCGGCGTTGTTTGTAGCAATTATACACATAGCCTTTTATTTTTAACACCTCACTCAAATCACAGACTGTTTTTCTTGTTTTATCGCCTAGTGTATATTTACAATACCCAAGGAAATGCTGTGCATTCTCCATTTCTGCAACTAGACGATTGATATTAAGATAAATGGGAAATCTGTTGTGATATTGCATTGGTTTGTATTGCCTGTTATAAAAAAAATAAAAAATCACTGTCCAGAACGCACCAAACGAACATAACCTTTGCTACCACGACTGTAGCCGTGATTATAGCCAGCATCAAATCGCAGTTGCCACGCAAGGAAGAGATTGCTAGCAGAAGGTGAAGATGACCAAACGCTTAACCTTGTCTCTGTGTTTGGAAAGTAATGGTTGTCAATTTTTGGGCTGACCATTCCTTGATGAACAATACTTCTCAACTCAATAATAGTCGGCACCTTCCAATTGGTAAACCCACAGTAACCATTGCCAGCATTCTTACTGTCCACTAAACTTGTCCAGTCATCGTTATATGCGCCTTGATTACTGGCATGGTTTCTGCCAAGTGCAGTTTTTCCACCCCAAGCATATTCAGTAAATTTGTTACTATAATTTTTTACCTCCCAAACCAATCCTGTATGGTTGTCTTTCACACAAGACCATTTAGTGCCAGCACTTTCTGTGCCAGTGTCGCCTGTGTCGTCTGCTTCCCATGTTGCATTTTGAATACTTAACACATTGCCTGTACTACCAAGTTTGGTGAAATCAAACCCAGCCATGCCACCACCCACTTTTGCTAAAGTGCCAGCGACTGCTTTGCCATCTCGTCCATGTGAGCAATCTTGTGCTGCTATTTTTTCGCCTGTGCAAGTGTCATTATTACCCGACTCATAATTCCCGCCCTGAGTTATACCTGTATCATTAAGCACCCCGATTAACGGGGTAGCTGTTACTTCGTTAGATTTGTCACTTTCAACGGCATCTTTAGTGGTTGTAACAACAAAATAATATTTAGTGCCATTGGTTAAATTGGCAATGAATTTACTGTTACTTGTGATATTTTGCAATAACGAGCCACCATTTAAAGAGGCATAGTTTGACAGATCGCTAATACCGTTAAAACTTTGCATTGCATAATATACTTGATATTTTGTCGCCCCACTAATTGCGTTCCAAGCCAAGGAAACGGCGCCATTGCTTCTGGCTGATGTAAGATTTTCTGGCGTGATTGAATCAACGCTGATGCTTATCGTGGCTGTACTATCACCTGCTGAATTAGTGGCTTTAATGGTGTAAGTTGTGGCATCTTGAAGTACGGTTGGTGTGCCAGAGATTTGACAACTGCCGCCAACAAGGGCTATTGTTAAGCCACTTGGAAGACCAGGTTCGCTATTACAGCTACTGGCAAGACCGCCTGTATTCATGAATGTAAAGACCTTAATACTGGCATTAAAGGTTAAATGTTTGGCTGATAAATTAACAAGTGATGGCTTGCTTAAAACGGGGGTGGCACTTACCATGGCACTTGGAGAACTTTCATCGGCGCCTTTTATCGCTGTAACAACAAAATAATATCTTGTGTCATTGATTAAGCCAGTAATGGTTTTATTATGATCCTTAACATTTCGCAATAACGAACCACCATCTAAAGAAGCGTAGTTGGATAAGTCACTAAGACCACTAAAACTTTGCTTGGCATGATACACTTGATACTTGGTTGCCCCATTAACTGCATCCCAAACCAACTCAACGGCAGCATCTTTTTTGGTTGCTATAAGATTTTTTGGTATCCCTAAAATAACTCTAATACTTACCGTGGCTGTGTTATCGCCTACTGAATTGGTGGCTTTAATGGTGTAAGTTACGGCATTTTGAAGCGTGGTTGGTGTGCCAGAGATTTGACAACTGCCATTCATAAGTGCCATTGTCAAACCACTTGGGAGACCAGTTTCACTGCTACAACTACTAGCAAGACCGCCTGTGTTTATAAATGTAAAGGCTTCGATACTAGTATTAAGGATTAAATATTTGACTGGTAAATTAGCAAGTGATGGTTTGCTTAAAACAGGAGTGGCACTTACCATGGCACTTAGAAAACTTTCAGCGTTCCCTTTTACTGTCGTAACAACAAAATAATATTTTGTGTCATTAGTTAAATTGTTAACGGTGTCATTAACACTAGACACTTGTACTGACAAAGCATTACTTAGATTGGATGGACTAATTTCATTTTGGGCGTAATATATTTTATATCCTGTGGCACCACTAACTGCGTCCCAAGCCAAGTCAACGGTGGTGTCGCCTTTGGTTGCTGTAAGATTTTTTGGCACACCTAAAACCACGCTAATACTTACCGTGGCTGTGTTGTCGCCTACTGAATTAATGGCTTTAATGGTGTAAGTCGTGGCATCTTGAAGTGCGGTTGGTGTACCAGAGATTTGACAACTGCCACCAACAAGGGTTATTGTTAAACCACTTGGAAGACTAGGTTCGCTATTACAACTACTGGCAAGACCGCCTGTATTTATGAACGCAAAAACTTCAATACTGGCATTAAGGGTTAAATGTTTGACTGATAAATTGACAAGTGATGGTTTTCTTAAAATAGGAGTGGCGCTTACCATGGCACTTAGAGCACTTTCAGCATCCCCTTTTACCGCTGTAACGACAAAATAATATTTTGTGTCGTTAGTTAAGTTGTTAACAGTTTCACTGACACTAGATACTTGTACTGACAAGGCGTTGCTTAGATTGGATGCGCTAATTTCATTTTGGGCGTAATATATTTTATATCCTGTTGCACCACTAACTGCGTCCCAAGCTAAGTCAACGATGTTACTACCTTCGGTTGCTACAAGATTTTTTGGTGCACCTAAACTAACACTGATGCTTATCGTAGCTGTACTATCGCCTGCTGTATTAGTGGCTTTAATAGTGTAAACCGTGACAGCCTGAAGAGTGGCTGGTGTGCCAGAGATTTGACAACTACCACCAACAAGGGTCATTGTTAAGCCACTTGGGAGGCTGGGTTCGCTACTACAATTACTAGCAATGCCGCCTGTGTTTATGAACGCAAAAACTTCGATACTGGCATTAAGGGTTAACTGTTTGGCAGACAAATTGGCGAGTGATGGTTTGTTTAAAACAGGGGTAGCACTTACCATAGCACTTAAGGGGCTTTCGGTGCCTCCTTCTACCGCTGTAACGACAAAATAATATTTTGTATCATTGGTTAAGTTGTTAACGGTTCTACTAACACTAGATACTTGCACTGACAAGACGCTACCTAGGTTAGATGCGCTAATTTCATTTTGGGCGTAATATATTTTATATCCTGTTGCACCGCTAACTGCACTCCAAGTTAAGTCAACAGCGGCATCACCTTTGGTTGCTGTGAGATTTCTTGGCATGCCTAAACCAACACTGATGCTTATCGTAGCTGAACTATCACCGCTTGCATTAGTGGCTTGAATGGTGTAAGTTGTGGCATTTTGAAGTGTAGTTGGTGTGCCAGAGATTTGGCAACTGCCGTTAGTAAGCATTATTGACAAGCCATTTGGAAGGCTTGTGGCGCTACAACTACTAATAGCACCACCTGTATTATTGAACACAAAGGCTGTGATGCTATCATGAAGAATTAAATGTTTGGCTGGCAAGCTGGCGATCGATGGCTTGCTTAAAACAGGAGTGGCACTTATTGCAGCACTTAGAGAACTTTCAACACCCTCTTTTACCGCTGTAACAACAAAATAATATTTTGTGCTATTGGTTAAGTTGTTAACGATTCCACTAGCATTGGATGCTTGCATTAACAAGGCACTGCCTAAGTTGGATGCGCTAATTTCATTTTGGGCGTAATATATTTTATATCCTGTTGCACCACTAACTGCACTCCAAGCCAAGGCAATAGTACCATCTCCTATGGTGGCCACCAGATTTTTTGGCGTATCCAAATCAACTCTAATACTTACTGTGGCTGTGCTATCGCCTTTTAAATTAGTGGCTTTAACGGTGTAAGTTATGGTGTCTTGTAGTGCAACTGGTGTGCCAGAGATCTCACAACTCCCTTCAGTCAGTGCTATTGTTAAGCCACTTGGAAGATTGGGTTCAACACCACAATTACCAGCATCACCACCGATATTGTCAAATGTAAAAGTTGCAGCGCTACCACTAATCAAGTTTTTGGTTAATAAGTTAGTAAGCAACGGGTTGCCAATCATATTTGCTTTAATTCTATCGGCATTAACATTTTTAAACTTACTCTCTAAAGCATTAAGTGCCATTATTAATTTTTCTACAGTCATCCGATCTAATGTCTTATCAGCTAAATCAACTTTGAATAAATCTATAACCTTACTAAGACTATTGCTCTCGCTTGCGCCCTGGCTTTCAAATTTTGAAAGCATTGCTAAAATCATTGCATAATCTCCAGCATCGTCATCGCCTACATCAATTTTATCAATATCCGTAGGGAGAATTAAGGTAATGCTTTTTCCTGACAAACCAAAAGCATTGGCAACTGTGTTGTTATGCGTATCGATAACCTTGTTAAGGTCGGTATCAATTTGTACGGCAATTTCAGTTAATGGGGTGATGGCAAATTTTTCACCCTCGGTGAAATTAAGTGCTGCTCGCAACATTGGCGACTGTTTTTCATCGTTTGTCGCTTCATCGGTATAGTCTCCAGCAGAACATTCAATTAAAGCCTTGCCAGAATAACCAATATTACTAAATGCAACGACACCCTTTTTGCTAATCTTGGAGGTTAATTTATCACCTTTTGCACCTTCTAAAGTGATTTTATAAATAGAACAATTTGCATTATCAACAGGAGCGGCAGAGAGAAAACCGGAAGAAATGTTTGAAGATGATCCACCACTACCGCAAGAAAATAATAAACTGGTGAGAGTCATCAGGCCTAAAGTTTTTAAAAATCGCATAAATATGCCTTGTTAAAAAATAGATGGCGGGCATTATAGACGAAAAGTCTTTGTTATTATGTTTTTCACTACAAATGAATAGAAATTCACCCCCCCTACTATAAGCTCTGTATCAGATATAAATATCAATTAAAGACCAACTTTCACTCATTTGTAAATTGTTATAAAGCCCATTTATAGCCCCACTAGATAGACTTTACTTTATAAAAATTCACAACCGAATAAAATTTGCCCTTTATTCAACATCCATGTCCAATTCAAGTCTTATGCTTATCAACAAGTATAGATCTTTTGCATGGATAATATTACCACCCATTTTTATATTATTTCGCACATTCTTAGCATTCATTGCTTTTCTACCAACAACACAATCTCATCAGTTTTTTCATCAATTTCAAGCACCTTATGCCCATGCACCTTACACCAAGCGGGTATATCATGCAACACGCCCGGATCGGTGGCAATGACTTGAATGGTGTCGCCTACTTCTATTTGTTCAATTGCCTCGCCTAGTCGGATGACTGGCATGGGGCATAACAGTCGTTTGGTGTCTAAATTAATTCTCATCGACCCATGCCTGTGGTTTGAGGTAATGGTTATATAATTTGGCTTCGGGGCTGTTGGCTTTTGGTTGGTATTGGTATTCCCAGCGTACTAGGGGGGGTAAAGACATTAAAATTGATTCTGTGCGTCCGCCTGTTTGTAATCCGAATAGTGTGCCACGGTCGTAAACCAGATTAAATTCTACATAGCGTCCACGGCGATATAATTGGAACTGTCGCTCGTGATCGCTATATTGCAGGTCTTTGCGTTTTTGGACAATTGGCTTGTATGCTTTGATGTAACTATTGCCAACACGCTGCATAAAGGCAAAACACGATTCAAAACTGCCTTCGTTAAGATCGTCAAAGAATAAACCACCGATGCCGCGTTGTTCATCTCGGTGTTTCATATAAAAATAATCGTCACACCATTTTTTGTATTTCGCATAAGTGCCTTTGGCAAAAGGCTCGCAGGCATCTTTGGCATTTTGATGCCAAGCAACACAATCTTCATCAAAACCATAATATGGCGTCAAATCAAAACCGCCGCCAAACCACCAAATTGGCGCCTCACCCTCTTTTTCTGCCAAGAAAAAGCGCACATTAGCATGCGAAGTTGGCACGAACGGATTGCGTGGATGAATAACCAGCGACACACCTAAGGCAGTAAAACTGCGTCCTGCCAATTCAGGTCTAAGTGCGGTGGCAGAAGCTGGCATATCATCACCACGCACGATGGAGTAATTCACACCTGCCTGTTCAAATACTTTGCCGTTCGTTAACACCCTGGTAAGCCCATCGCCTTTGTTATCGGGCTTTTCCCACTTGTCTTGAATAAATGTTGCCTCAGTATCAACCGCTTCCAATTGTGTGCAAATATCTGCTTGCAGGTCCAATAAATAAGTTTTAATTTGATCGATCATCTAAGCCTTTCTCCTGTTTGTAAATTAATAATTTGTGACGCTTGTGTATTATAGTTTCGTGGCGCGATAATAAAATTTAATTCTTGTTTAAAGGTCATATTTAATGCAAAAACACTGGTTATTGTTGGCTTGCCAGTGATATTGGCACTGGTAGAAAGTAGCGCACTATTGCATTTTTTACACAAATTGGCAATCAATTTATTGTCTGTTAAGCGCACCGCAACCGTATCAAAATCACCTGTAATCAATGTTGATACACCTTTGCGTGCTTTTAATAAATAAGTGGTTGGTTGTTCTTGTGGGCTTATTTGCGTCAATAAATCGATGTCTTGCACAAATGGTTGAAAAAAACGCACTTCGCTGGCAAGTAAAATGAAGCCTTTTTGGGGGGGTCTGCGCTTAAGCCGTCCCATTTTTTGCATAGCATGTGTATAACTTGGCAAACAAGTTAACCCTTGAATGGTGTCTGTCGGATTGCTAATTACCCCACCTAAATTCAGGATTTTTGCTGCTAATCGTGTTTGAAAATTCATTTTTTTCTAGCCCTTGGGTGACATTTGTCATATACTTTACTCAATTCCAAAAAATCTAAATGGGTGTAAACTTGTGTAGATTTAATGCTTTTATGTCCTAAAAATTCTTGCACACTGCGCAAATCATGACTGGATTGCAAAAAATGCGTGGCTGCTGCATGACGCAACATGTGAGGATATACATTAATTTTAATGCCAACCTCTAAGGCGCGCTTTTTCACCATATCTTGCACCCAGCGCACACTCAATCGCTGGCCATTCTGATTAACAAACACCGCTTTATCAGTGTGTTTAGACTTTTTTAAATATCGACTTAAAACTTGATAAGATTCTGTACCAATCGGCGTGGTGCGCATTTTTCCACCTTTGCCAAGTACGGTTAAAAATTCTGCGTCAATGTCGTTCATATTTAACCCAACCAATTCCGACACTCGCAATCCGCAAGAATACAAAAGTTCAATTATTGCCGCATTTCTTAACACCAAGCACTCGCCAGAATGCGGTTTTGCCATTAATTTAAATTGCTCGTAACTCAGTATATTGGGTAATTTTTTTGTGGTTTTTGGCGTTTGTATTTTACCAATATCGTGCTCTAAAAACTTAAAAAAACTACGAATGGAAGACATGCAGCGACTTATACTACTAGGGTTTATACCATTATGATATAAGCGCATTGAAAATAAATTGAGCTGCTCGGCAGTAACCGCCTCCCATTGATGAATATTTTCTTCTAATAAAAAATCACTTAATTTATGCAAATCACGGGCGTAAGCATTCTGCGTGTGTGGCGAATAATGCCTAACATTTTTTAAAAAATGCATAAAGTGCTTGATTTTTCTTGTTTCGACCATATTAATGTATTTTACATATAAACTAGGAATAAAAAAATGGCAGATAAACAAACACATTCGTTTCAAACAGAAGTTTCACAATTATTAGATTTAATGATTCACTCTTTGTATTCCAATAAAGAGATTTTCTTAAGAGAGTTAGTGTCAAATGCCTCCGATGCAATTGATAAACTTAAATTTGAGACACTTGCAGATGACTCTTTGGTTGAAGGCAAAGAAAATTTAGCCGTCTATATTGAAGTTGATAAGGACAAAAAAACCATCACCATTAGCGACAATGGCATTGGTATGACAGAATCCGAAGTAAACAAAAACATCGGCACTATTGCCAATTCTGGCACTAAAAAATTCCTCAAAGGCTTAGATGAAAAACAAGCACAAGACTCCAATCTTATTGGCCAATTTGGTGTCGGCTTTTACTCCGCCTTTATCGTGGCTGACAAAGTCACATTAACCACTAGAAAAGCAGGCTCTAAAAACAAAAAAGGCACACAATGGACATCAAATGGCAAGGGTAAATACTCTACTGAAAAAGTTGATTGCCCCGAATTTGGCACCTCTGTCACTCTGCATATCAAAGAAGATGAAGCCGAGTTTTTAGATGAACATCGCCTACGCGGCATTATCAGTAAATATTCTGACCATATTACTGTGCCTATTATGATGATTAAACCCTCAGAAGACAGCAAAGAAATCGAATATGAAGCGGTTAATAAGGCCAATGCTTTTTGGACACAAGACAAAGCGGGGCTTAAGCAAGAAGATTACGACGAATTTTATAAGTCACTCACTTTTGATTTTGAAGCGCCCCTCACGCAATTACACAATCGTGTTGAAGGCAAATTGGACTACACTTCCCTGCTTTATATTCCGTCAAAAGCGCCCTTTGATATGTGGGAACCTAAGCGTAAAGGCGGCATTAAACTATACGCCAAGCGTGTCTTTATTATGGAAGACAACGAATCTTTGATGCCACTTTATCTGCGTTTTGTCAAAGGTGTGATTGATACCGCTGACTTATCGCTAAATGTCTCAAGGGAGATTTTGCAAGGCAATAAAGTGGTTGACACTATTCGTAAAGCCTCAGTGAGTCGCATTTTAAAAGAATTGGAAAAAATGGCAAAAAACCAGCCAGAAAAATACGCCACTTTTTGGAAAGAATTTGGCATGGTAATGAAAGAAGGTGTGGTTGAAGATTTTTCTAACAAAGATAAAATCGCCAAACTACTGCGTTTTGCCACCAATAAAAGTGACGATGCCACGCAAACAGCCACCCTTGAATGCTATGTTAAGAGCATGCAAAAAGACCAAAAAGCCATTTATTACCTCACCGCTGAAACTTATGAAAGCGCCAAAGGTTCGCCACACCTAGAAGTATTCAATAAAAAGGACATTGAAGTCCTACTACTTTCCGATCGTGTTGATGAATGGATGGTGAGTAATTTTGGAGAATTTGAAGGTGTGCCGTTTAAGTCAATTGCCAAAGGTGATTTAGAAGATTTAGACTCTAAAGAAGACAAAGAAGAAAAAGAAAAAGTGTCTAAAGACTACGAGCAAGTCATCGAAAAACTCAACAAAATCCTTGAACCACAAGTCAAAGAAGTAAAAATCTCCAGTCGCCTTAGCGAATCCCCTTCTTGCCTAGTGGCTGATGAAAACGAGATGGGGGGCAACATGGAACGCATCATGAAATCCCTAGGTCAAGATATCCCAGACACTAAACCCATTCTTGAAATCAATCCAACACACCCATTGGTAGAAAAACTCAAAACCAAAATTGATGAAGATTTGGCCAAGGTTTTATTTGACCAAGCCGTCCTCAGTGAAGGTGGGCAACTAAAAGACCCTGCTGAGTTTGTCAAACGCATGAACAAATTGATAAACTAACCCTATCAACAGTTCAAGTTTGTAAACCAAAAAAAAAGCCCGATAATTTCGGGCTTTTTTTATACCCCATACTCTATTAGAACTTTCAGCGGAAGGTGCTTTTAATAGCATTACTGTGATCTTTAATAAAGTGGTCTTGGTATTTGACACTGAACTTAAGGCAACCTTTTTGTTTGGTTTATTTTTGCAAATAGTATAACGCAAGCCTCAAATAATTAAAGTTATTTTTTGTAAAAAAATGATTTAAAATGCAATAACACTTATACAAAAAAAGACAATAAATCATGAATAAATCAATCGTAGTCAATGATCAAAAAATATTTGAAGAGCTCATGAAAACAAGTGTATCTACCCCAGAATCTGCTGCATCTGTAAATTATTTAGCTTGGCTAGAGGGAGAGCTTGACCAAGACGGAAGCTTATTTATACGCTTTAAAGAAAAAACGGTTGGCATTGCTTTATCTGGTAGGATACTATCATATGTTAGTACCGTGGGAGCGGAAACAACATTACCTCCCTCACCCAATATAAACGCATACGCCTTAATCGGTATGATTGACATGGATAACAAATTTGGCTTTGCACTTTATTTAACCTCTAATGGGATCGCACCCATCTCTTCATTTCAACTTTCATTTGAAGTAGGACAAGGGGTTTTAACATACGCTGGCACTTTATCAAAAAAACAATAAGCATTTCAACCATTGCGGTAATGGCAGAAGTTAATACTGTTTTTTGCACTCTCTATCTTTAAGCCAGAGCATTATTATGTTCATTGTATCGTCAGGGGTAACCCATAAAACCACGATAAGATTTAGTTGTATACAACTGTCTCTTGTATTTTTACCTAACAAACAAAATAATTTTTGATTAAAATCATTGCTTAACAGGGGCTTATATTTACAACCCTGTTAATAGACAAGGTTAAATTTTTTTTTACCAATAAAGTTACCGTAAAACCAAACCTTTGATCAGTATAAGGCCTTTGTGGAAATATAAATAATCTACTTTTACCCACTTGAAAAAAATTAAAAATAGTCTTAAGTCTTGTTGTATCAAGAATAAGACGGAATTTAAAAAAATACCAAGTTGTCCAAAAGTAGAGGATTGTCAATTATTTATATTTATGCACTAAATAACTCAATAAAGACACAAACTTGAAAACAGCATAAGCGTATAATGCGTATGCTTTTGTCAAAAAATAGCACCCTAAACATAAATAAAATAATAAAGGAATGAAAAAATGAAAAAAATACTGTTATTAGTGCTTTTAAGCATTGGATTGAATACTGGCATACTTGCCAATGATATTGATGATTATAAGAAAGCGTGTAGCTTAAATAGTGACACTGATTGTTTTCGTCTTGGAGATATGTACAAGAACGGTGTGAGCGTTAAGCAGAATGATTTTAAGGCAGTGAAATTTTATCAAAAGGCGTGTGACTTAGATAGTGGTCGCGGTTGTTTTAATCTTGGAGTTATGCACAAGAATGGTACAGGCGTCAGGCAAAGTAACCTTAAAGCAGTGAAATATTATCAAAAAGCATGTGACTTAAAGAATGGCTCTAGTTGCTTTAGTCTTGGAGCCACATATCTAAATGGCACAGGCGTTAAGGTCAACAACCTTGAAGCGGTGAAATATTATCAAAAAGCATGTGGTTTAAATGTTGGTAACGGTTGCTTTAAACTTGGTGTTATATACAAGGAAGGCACAGGCGTTAGAAAAAATAACCGCAAAACAGTAAGATTTTATCAAAAGGCATGTAGCCTGAATGTTGGTGACGGTTGTCTCAATCTTGCTACTATGTATAAAGATGGCGTGGGCATTAAGAAAAATAGTTCTAAGGCAGTAGGATTTTATCAAAAGGCATGTGGTTTAGACAATGGTAACGGTTGCTTTAATCTTGGTACCATGTATAAGGATGGCGCAGGCATTAAGCAAAGTAGCCTTAAAGCAGTAAAATTTTATCAAAAGGCGTGTAATTTAGACAGTGGTAACGGTTGTTATAATCTTGGCTCTATGTATGAAGACGGCACAGGTGTTAAGCAAAGCAAATCTAAGATGATAAAATACTATCAAAAGGCGTGTAACTTAGACAATGGTAACGGTTGTTTTAGTCTCGGCGTTATATATAAGAATGACTCAAATGGCAAGCAAAGTGATTTTAAAGCAGCAAAATATTATCAGCAAGCGTGTAGTTTGGGCAATAGTAGTGGTTGTTTGAATCTTGGTGTTATGCACGAGAATGGTACAGGCGCTAAGAAAAGTAATTTTAAAGCGGCGGAATACTATCAAAAGGCATGTGATTTAAATGCTGGCGACGGTTGTTTCAACCTTGGTGTTATGTATAAAGATGGCACAGGTGTTAAGCAAAGCAACTTAAAGGTAGTAGAATACTGGCACAAGGCGTGTGACTTAAAGAATGGTATCGGCTGTTCTAATCTCGGCGTCATGTTTAAAAATGGCTCAGGCGTTAAGCAAAGTAACCTTAAAGCAATGGAGTACTACCAAAAGTCATGCGATTTAGACAATGGTCTCGGTTGCTTTAACCTTGGTGTTATACAAGCTTATAGCAAAGATGTTAAGAAAAATAGTTTTAGAATAGTAGAAAGTTATCAAAAAGCATGTAAATTAAATGCCAGTCAAGGTTGCTTTAACCTTGGTGTTATGTATAAAGAGGGTGAAAGCGGTGTTAGACAAAGCGACTCTAAAGCAGTAGAATTTTATCAAAAAGCATGTGATTTGGACAGTGGCCTTGGTTGTTCCAATCTTGGTGCCATGTATAAGGATGGTACGGGTGCTGAGCAAAGCAACACTAAAGCAGTTAAATACTATCAAAAAGCATGTGGTCTAAACACTGGTCTTGGTTGCTCTAACCTTGGCACTATGTATAAAGACGGCACAGGTGTTAAGAAAAGCACTTCTAAGGCGGTAGGATACTATCAAAAGGCATGTGGCTTAAATACTGGCCTTGGTTGCGTTAATCTTGGGCTAATGTATAAGAATGGCACAGGTGTTAAGAAAAGCAATTCTAAAGCGGTAAAATACTATCGAGCAGCGTGTAGTTTGAATGATGGCAACGGTTGTACAAATCTTGGAATTATGTATGGCAGCGGCGCAGGCATTGGGCAAAGTAATTTTAAAGCGGTAGAATATTGGCAAAGAGCGTGTGATTTGAACGCTGTCAATGGTTGCAACATCCTTGGGTTCGCGTATGAAAACGGTAAAAATGTTAAACAAAGCCGTTCTCAATCTTTAAAATATTATGGAAAATCTTGCGATTTAAAATCACAATTAGGTTGCAGAAAATACGCTGAATTGAATCAATAATTCAAAGAAGTTTGATATAAAAGATGCTATCTTAAAAAGGATAGCATTTTTTTTATTGACTGTCGAAATTTTAAGTTTATAAACCTATAAAAAAGTCCGATAATCTCGGGCTTTTTTATTGCGCCATCCATTATTGAACAATAATGCTATTTAAGCCCTTGCATTAAACATGGATATCAATATTCAACCATGTCTAATGCAGAAATCTCTAGTTAGTCAACCCTTAAAAACCACACAACAATTTGATTTATAACAATAAAAAATCAAATACCCATAGACAAATCAACCAACTTTTGGTATAACAACACTCTTTTACTGGTCGTTTTACCTAAAAAATATGCTAACCGAATCCTTACCAATATCCACCCAAAACAATTTATTCCATTCAGAGCTTTTTAATCAATTAGACATCAAAGACCCACTCATTACACTATCTCACGCCATAGACTGGCAAGTTTTCAATGATGCCTTCACCAAGCACTATTGCCTTAACAATGGCAGACCCTCAAAACCCATTCGCCTAATGGTAGGCTTGCTTATCCTCAAACAGTTAGAGAATCTATCAGATGAAGCCGTTGTTATGCAGTTTAAAAGAAACCCGTATTACCAATACTTTTGTGGTCACAGTGCTTATATTGCTGATGTACCTTGTAACGCCACTGAGTTAGTGCATTTCAGAAAACGCATTGGCGTTAAAGGTTTTAATCTTATCTTTAAAATGAGCGTTGAGTTACACGGTAAAAAAGCACAAGAGTCAACTGTGTTAATTGACACCACCGTTCAAGAGAAAAACATCACTTATCCTACTGACGCCAAACTGGCAATTAAGATAATTAATCGCTTAAACAAACTGGCAAAACAACACGGCATCAAACAGCGAAGAACTTATGTCAAAGAAGTTAAAAACTGTCGCCTTAGCATTCGCCACTTTCGCCATGTCAAAAAGCGTGCCAAAGCCAAAAAAGCCCTTAAAAGACTCAGAACCATTGCCAACAAGCTTATCCGTGAACTACAACGCAAACTTCCAACTCATTCTTTGTTTGAAATCTATCAAAAAGACTTCTTGTTCTACCAAAAAGTGCTCGCTCAACAACCTGGAGACAAAAACAAAATTTACGCCCTACATGAGCCCGATGTTTATGTTATTGCCAAAGGCAAAGACCATAAGAAATATGAATATGGCAACAAAGTTTCAATCGTCTCTACCAAAGACAGTAACATTATCGTTGGCGTGGCAAGTCATAAAACAAACATTCATGATTCAAAAACACTAGATACAGCCATTGCTCACGCTAACGCCAATCGTATCAAGCCCATTCAGAAGGCAGTATGTGATAGAGGGTATGTGGGTGCAAAAGAAGTACTAGGGGCTGAAATCATCTTACCTAAAAAGCCCCTGAAACGAGACAGCCGTTACCAACGAGATAAAAAGCGTAAGTTGTGTAAAAGACGAGCAGCAATAGAACCTATCATTGGACATCTTAAAGCAGATTTTAGATTGTCTAGGAATTTACTCAAAGGGCAAGTTGGTGATGAGATTAATGTTTTAATGGCTGCTATAGCGTGGAATTTGAAAAAGTGGCTGATTGCCACTGTTATTTTTTTGTCTTTGCAAAAAATTGGTTTGTTTTTTGTGAAAAGGGCGAGGATTTTGTGTGTTATTGTTTGAAAACTGGTTTGGTTGATTAGGGGTGGTGGGGTTTGGGGTTTTTAAGGGTTGACTAGTTAAAAAAACACGAGCGTTCATTATATCTGATATAATTAGAACCGTTATAAGTTAAAAATACCGTAACATCATGGTGCTTATTTGATTCAAGGCAATCACTTACCATTCTCAAATATTATTACAATACTTGGGATGAGAGTGAACACTAGATTGTTTAGCTCATTGTTAGCAAAAGTTTTTTATTCGGAATTTCATTATGAGCACACTTAATCGATTTATTGCCACCTTATTAACTGTATTTATTTCACAATCCTTTGCCGCTAACACAGCAGTTATAACGAAATTTGAAAGAATAGATGTTAAAACGCTTCAAATAACCCTTGATCAGGCTGTTCAAGGGTGGGGCGAAACTTCTAATTCAACTAATTCACGAATAACCTACAGATTGCACCAAGGTGAAACTTATTATCTTGAAGGGCCTGATTGGATAAAGCCACACTCTTATATGCGCTCTTTTATAACGCCAATTAACCCCATTAACCGATTTTCCACCCAATGGACATGGCAAAGTGAAGCTGTATTAAAAAAGTTGGATAGCCTCAATATAGATTCTATAAGTATTTATGCATTCTTTCAGGGAGAAAATTCTAACGGTAGGGTACTCGAAATAAACAGCACAATAGACCTTATCGATTATCCTTTCACCATCACTACAGATAATCTAACTGTTAACGAAGAAACCCAAACCATTGCCACCCTCACTACCAATAAAGATGGCACAACCTTCTCATTAGACGGTAATACTGATAATAACAACCTCTTTAAAATTGAAAACAATGTATTACAATTCAAAAACGCCAACGGTATAGACTACGAAACTGCCTCATCAAAAATTTACACCATCCATATTAAAGCTAGTAAAACTGGGGTAATCGATATCACCAAAACCCTTACCATTACCCTAACTGATGTCAATGACAACGCCCCTACCGAAATTTCTCTAACAGGCGATATCTATCAATACACAGGTATTATTGAAGATAACAAAAGAAAAATATATGACAGGGCTTTCTCCGACACAGTTGCCACATTAACTACCGCTGATGTCGATACTAACAACACCTTTACTTACACATTGATTGATAATGAAAAAAACACTTTTAAAATTTCAGAGGATGGTACAAAATTAGAACTTAATGGGGTAGATGTTGACTATGAAACTAATGTCGACAAATCATTCTCTTTTAGTATTAAAGTCAACGATGGTAATCATGAATTTATCCAAAACTTTAAACTTGAAATTAAAGATGTGGATGACAATCCCCCCTCAAATATCCTCATCAATACCACTGATATTGCCAATAACATCCCTGCTGGTATGCAAGTTGCTTATTTTTCTGCCGTAGATGCAGATACAGTTAGCACGCATATCTTTACCCTTTATGATCTTAATGGCAATGATGGCACTAATGCTGATAACAACAAATTCACCCTAAGCACAGACGGCAAATTAAGCATTAAAGAAACCGTTAATTTTGCCACTCAAGCACAATATAAACTTTCTATTTCTGTTGAGGATGGAATTGGCAGAGTAACAAGAAATTTTACTTTGAATGTTATTAAAGGACTTGCTATTACCTCGCCAGCCATTGCCACCGTAATTGAAAACACCGACAAAGTTATTACGCTTACTAGCAATAAAAGTAACACAACTTTCGCCATCACAGGCGGCACAGATCAAACCAAATTCACCCTTAACGGCACACAACTCACCTTTACAGCCACCGACTTTGAAGCCAGGGCTGATGACAACACCTATGAAGTTGAAATCACTGCCAGTAAAACAGGTGAAACCAATGCCGCTCAAACACTAATAGTTACTGTAACCGACCTCAACGATGAAACCCCCAGCAATATTGACTTCGTTGGCTCTAGTAATATCACTGAAAACACTGCCACTGATGCCGAATTAGGCACTCTCTCTACCACCGATGCCGATACAGGGGACACCTTTACCTACACCCTAGAAAACAACAGTGCAGCTTATTTTGCCATCGATGGCAACAAACTAAAACTCGCCAAAACAGTAGACTACGAAAGCACCAAAACCCTCAATATCACAGTTAAAGTAACCGATGGCAATAATCATTCATTTAGCAAAACCTTTGACTTCGCCATTACCGATGCTAACGACATTGCCCCCAGTAACATTCAACTCAGCACTATCACTATCGCCGACAGCACAACAACTGGCACCACCATTGCCACCATTACAGCCACCGACACAGATACCACAGGCGAGACTATGGTTTACACCCTCGGCGGTACTGACGCAAACAGTTTCAGCATTAATGGCAGTCAATTAAAAATGGCACAGAATGTTGTTTTTGCCACTAAATCCAATTACAGCATTAGCATTACTGCTTCTGATGGTGTAAACACTTCTGTTGCTATGAACTTTACCCTTAGCGTAAATCAAGACTTTGCCATTACCTCATCAGCCACTGCCACTGCCACCGAAGAAACCGACAAAATCATTAACCTTACCGCCAATAGAACAGACGCAACTTTTAACATCACAGGCGGTGCAGATAAAGCCAAATTCACTCTAAATGGCGCAACACTCACCTTTGTCGCTACCGACTTTGAAGCCAGAGCCGATGACAACACTTATGAAGTGGAAATTACTGCCAGCAAAACAGGCGAAGATAACGCTATTCAAACACTAATAGTTACTGTAACCGACCTCAACGATGAAACCCCCAGAAATATTGACTTTGTTGGCTCTAGCAATATCATTGAAAACACTGCTATTGGTGCCGAATTAGGCACTCTCTCTGCCACCGATGCTGATACAGGGGACACCTTTACCTACACCCTAGAAAACAACAGTGCGGCTTATTTTGCCATCGATGGCAACAAACTAAAACTCGCCAAAACAGTAGACTACGAAAGCACCAAAACCCTCAATATCACAGTTAAAGTAACCGATGGCAATAATCATTCACTTAGCAAAACCTTTGACTTCGCCATTACCGATGCTAACGATATCACCCCTAGCAACATTCAACTCAGCGCCACCACTATCGCCGACAGCACAACAACTGGCACCACCATTGCCATCATCACAGCCACCGACACAGATACCACAGGCGAGACTATGGTTTACACCCTCAGCGGTACTGACGCAAACAGTTTCAGCATTAATGGTAGTCAATTAAAAATGGCACAGAATGTTGTTTTTGCCACCAAATCCAATTACAGCATTAGCATTACTGCTTCTGATGGTGTAAACACTTCTGTTGCTGCGAACTTTACCCTTAGCGTAAATCAAGACTTTGCCATTACCTCATCAGCTACTGCTACTGCTACCGAAAAAACCGACAAAATCATTAACCTTACTTCCAATAGAACAGGCGCAACTTTTAACATTACAGGCGGTGCAGATAAAGCCAAATTCACCCTAAATGGTACAACACTCACCTTTGCCGCTACCGACTTTGAAGCCAGAGCCGATGACAACACTTATGAAGTGGAAATTACTGCCAGCAAAGCAGGCGAAGATAACGCTATTCAAACCATCATCGTTACCCTTAATATGTTTGAAAACACCATTACCATTGACGATCAAGCCCGAAGTGTCGAAGAAAACTCAACTACTGACACCAACATCGGCGCCCCCCTAATTACTACAGGTACAATAACAATCTTCAGCATTACTGCTGGCAACGACAAAAACTTCTTTAAAATTGACAATATAGGGCAAATCCAAATCGCAAAAATAGGCTTAGACTACGAAACCAAACAAAGCTACGCCCTCACAGTCAAAATTGAAGGCGACGACGCCGAAGATAAAACCGCCCAAATCAACATCGAAATCACCGATGTTGACGACATCGCCCCCACCAATATCGTCCTAACTCACAATAACATCACACTCAATGCACCCATTGGCACAATCATAGGCACCTTGTCCGCAACTGATATAGACACTAAAGATTTAACCTATAGCGTCGTCAACAATACTAATTTTGAAATTACTGGCAACCAACTAAAAGTCAAAACCACACTCAGCACAGTAGCCACACTCAACCTCAACATTACCGCCAGTGACGGCACTAACATTTCCACCCCACAAGCCTTTACCATTGCCGTAATCGACAACAATACACCGATAATCAAACAATTCATCGTAACTCAAGATGGTAACAATGGTCGCCTCATTAGTAAAAATGGCGGCGATGTTACCGTGCAAGCCGTCGTGAGTGCATCATCTTACACTTGGGACTCCAGTAGCCTTACTAATAAAAATAGTAGCAACAGCACAACTTTTGTTTTTGACCCCACAAATATAAATAGTGGCACCCATGCAATCAAATTAAAAGTAGAGGCTAACAGTAACTACTCAGAAAGAACCCTGCAACTTAAATTGATTACAGAAAGCATCACCAGTAACGACAGCGATGGTGATGGTATTCCCAATGACAAAGACACCAGTAACGCCAATAATAAAATCCAAGCAGGCGAAGGTAAAACCATCACCAGCTCAACAAACACCAGGCTTTTACTCGGCATTTTAGCCACAGAATCTGCTCGCTTAACCCTTGCCCAAAACAACCAACTGTCTAACAAATCCAGCGACACACTAACCATTGGTGATATTTACGACTATGTAATCGAAGGCCTAAGCACTACTGGCGCCACCACTGAAGTCATCATTGACCTTACCACCCCCATCCCTAAAAATTCAGAATTATACAAATATTCATCAATACATGGCTGGTCTGCTTTTGTGGTTGACAATAATAATACAATCAAATCTAAAAAAACCTGCACCGATATTAGCACTTGGCAAACTGGCCTAATTACAGATACCACCTGCCTCAAACTCACCATCAAAGACGGCGGCGAAAACGACACCGACGGCACCCAAGTCAACAACAGAGGTCAAGACAACGGTGTTATCAAAAGCACTATCTCAATCACAACCCCCGCTTCCAATGACAGTGGTAACGGCAATGATGATAGCAACAGTGGCGGTGGTAGCAGTGGTGGTGGTTGTGCTTATAACCCCAATGCACCCACTAGATTTGATATAAGTTTTATTCTGCTAATGGTATTAAGCACTTATTATCTAATCAGAAGAAGGCGCCGATTTTCTTATTAAGTAAATAAACCAAATAAAGAAAAAAGCCCTGTGAAAACAGGGCTTTTTTTTATGTCTGATTTATTGAGACCTTTGCATAAATATGAATAATCATCAAGAATCCACTTTTTCATCCACTTGGCAATTTTTTTCAGCGACAACATAAATGTTGAACAAAGGGCAAATTTTTTTCAGTTGTCATCTTTATAAAACCTATCTAGCAGAACTAAAATGGGTTTTATAAGAATTTACCAATGAATGCAAGCAATATTTATATCTAATGTAGTGGCAGGCTTGTAATCGTCTAAGCGTTAATACCACTTATTAATATTTTACTACTGACACTTAGGATGAGAATACCTACCATATTGTTTCGTTTATTTCTGAAAATAGCATAATAAATTACCCGCAAGAATGAAAAAAATGAAAAATTACCCACCTACAATCAAAAAACTTATGCAAATATTGTTTTTTATGGAATAATCCAAAGTTATACATCACATTACTTAATTCCAAAACCCATGAATACATTGCATTACAATCGTACCTACAACGAACACAAAACCCTCAAATTCACCCCTGACCAAGCAGGCCAATTCTGCCACATCACCGCTACAACATTAACAACATCGAAAGTGGTGCTTATAGCATACCACCTTCATTCGCCATTACTTAGAAATAACCATTAACTTAGGGGGTTTTATTATGAACACACTTAATCACTTTATTATTAGTATTTTATTGATTTTATTTGCTTCGCAGGCGTTTGCCGTTAAACCAACAATTACAACAATTGAAAGATCAGGCAATAAGACAATTCTTATCACCTTTGATCAACCTGTCAAGCCCCATCCGCTTTCTGACAACTTAGTGGGGGTAAAACTATATTCTGACGCCACATACTATTTAGGCACTCAGCATTCTGGCGCTAGGTATTCTACAGAATACATAAATCCTGTTAATGATTACAGTCAACAGATGGAAATCACACTTGGGGATGACAGTTTTAGAATGGCCGACGCTAGTGGAAAAACTTCGGTGACTGCACTCTTAGATAATGTTTACATCACAAATGCAACGAATCAATACAATTTAGACAGCTACATTAAAAATCTTGTTCTTGCTTTTAGTCATGACCTCACTATCACCTCCACCAACAACCTTAACGCCAACGAAGGCATTAGCCTCATCCACACCCTCGCCACCACCAACACCGCCGCTACTTTCAGCATTATTGAAAATACCAGCAATTTATTCAGCCTCAGCGGCACCAACAACGCAATCCTAGCTTTCAACGGCACCACCACCAATTACAAAACCAAAAAATCCTACACCGTCAAAGTCAAAGCCACTATAGGAAATGGCGATAATGAAAACACCGAACAAACCATCACCGTTACCATCAACAATATCCTCACTATCAACAACCAAACCCTATCCGTCAACGAAAACGCATCCATAGACACCAACATTGGTAACCCCCTAGTCACCACAGGCACAATAACAGCCTTCGCCATCACCGCTGGCAATAACGACGGCTTCTTTAAAATCAACACCACCACAGGACAAATCCAAGTCGCCAAACTAGGTTTAGACTACGAAACCAAACAAAACTACACGCTTACAGTCAAAATCACTGGTGCCGATGCAGAAGACAAAACCGCCGAAATCTCTATTAACATCATTAACCTCAAAGAAAACACCCTTACTATTGGTGCTAAAACTTTATTTGTCGATGAAAATGCACTCGTCAATACCGATGTTGGCAATGTAAATGCCACAGGCACAATAACAACCTATACCATTACCACTGGCAATAACGACGGCTTCTTTGCAATCAACAACACAGGACAAATCCAAATCGCCAAACTAGGTCTAGACCATGAAACTAAACAAGTCTACATTCTCACAATCAAAATCACTGGCACTGATGCCAAAGACGAAACCGCCCAAATCACCATTCGTCTCAACAATCTTAATGACACCACCCCTGCCAATATCACCCTAAGCAAGAAAAATATTGTACTCGGCGAACCCGCTGGCACAGTCATAGGTACCTTATTCGCAACCGATCCAGACGATGGCGATTTAATCTACACCGTCAACGACACCAACAATTTTGAAATTTCTGACAACAAACTAAAAATCAAACAAGTAACCACCGAAATACGCACATACCCAATCACCATCACCGCCAACGACAGCTTGCACACCTCCGAGCCACAATCCTTCAACATCACCATTACTGCTACCTACATCGCCGCCCCAGTAATCTCCCAATTTAGCATAACCCAAGGTGAAAACAAAGGCCCTTTAATCAGCAAAGATGGTGGAGAAGTTACCGTCAGTACCTCAGCAGGCACAGGAACTTACGCTTGGAGTAGTGCCGATTTTTCCAACACAAGCACCAACAAGACTTTTGTTTTCAATCCCCAAAGTGTCAATGTCGGCACCCGAACAATCACATTAAAAGTAACAGCCGGCGATTTTTCATCAGAAAGAGTGCTAAAACTTAAATTAGTTGATACCTACCCCAACGGCCGAACAGACATAAACGGCAACGGCATTTCCGACAGCAAAGAATTAAGAAATAGCAACAACGAATTGCTCACAACTACAAACAAAAAAATTACCAGCTCAGGAGACACTAGAATATTACCTAGCATCATGGGCGAAGATTCTGGACAACTAACCCCCGATCAACTAAAACAATACAGAGTAGCCAACCACCTATCCGACTACACTAAAGACACCCTAACCACTGGTGACATCTACAGTTATATCGTTGAAGGTCTAAGCGCCACTGGTGACTTCACTCAGGTAACCATCGAACTTAGCACCCCTATCCCTGCAAATGCAGTATTGCGTCAATACTCACTGGCAACTGGCTGGCGTAATTTTGTAGTTGGTAACAACAACATACAATCTAAAATCAACGCAAGCAATGTCTGCACCGACACCGATGGCACTTGGCAAACTGGATTAATCACTGGCGCAACTTGCCTTAAACTAACCCTTAAAGATGGTGGTGAAAATGATGCGGATGACAATCATGCTAATGGCGTGGTTGAAAGCACTATTTCAATAGCAACGCCTGTTATTGTCGGTGGCAATGATGATAGTAATGATAATGGTGATAGTAGCAGTGGCGGTGGTTGTGTTTACAATCCTAATGCACCTGCTAGATTTGATATAGTTTTTATTCTGTTAATGACATTGAGTGCTTATTATTTAATCAGAAGAAGGCGCCAGTTTTCTCATTAAGAGACCTTTGCATAAATATGGATATCTGCTGATGCCTAGGATAAGAATGCACACCAAATTGTTTTGTTTATTTTTGAAAATAGCACAATGAATTACCCACAAGAATGAAAAAAAATAAAATTACCCTTTCGCAATCAAAAACTCATACAAACATTATTTTTTTATGGAATAATTTAGAACTCACACATTATCCAAAACCTATGAATATATTACATTACAATCGCACTCAAAACGAACACAAAACCCTCAAATTCACCCCGACCGAGCAGGCCAATTCTGCCCACCACCCGCACGCTACAGCATCAACAACGGTGAATTTCAATGGTATTTATAGTATGCCACTTTCATTCGCCATTACTTAACAACAACATAGAAAAATAACCATTAATTATCAGCCTAGGAGTTTTATTATGAATATATTTAATCGCTTTATTATTGCCTCATTTTGCCTGTTGGCTTTATCGACACAAACGCTAGCTCTTGACTTTACCCAAGCCATTAAGGATACAACCTATGTTCTTAGCGATACGCAAAAAACTATACGAGTTACACTTGATGATTATGCACTTCTTCTTAACGCAAACAATCGCTTTTTTGATGAAAGTAATAATAAAATTAATGCGAATGAATTCATCGGTTTTGGTGTTGGTGTTGGCATTATCGCACCTTTTAAAGTAAAATACTTTGCAGGAACCCAAGTCTTATACAAAACTTGGGATTTAACATTTCAGTCCTCTACTATTTTAGAGATAAAAAAACAAGGGGGTAAGAGGTTCACCTTTCAAACTCTTTACGACACTAATGCTGCCATCCCATCTTTATTTATAAGTGTAAGCACTAACGGTGCACTAAGTCCTTTAATACCCCAAAGAACCATTAATTTCTGCTGGGAAGATTGTGGCACTCTCACCATCACTTCCACCAACAACCTCAATACCAACGAAGGCACCAACCTCGAACACACCCTCACCGCCAGCGACACCGCCGCCACTTTCAGCATTATTGAAAACACCAGCGGTTTATTTAGCCTCAGTGGCACCAACAACACAACCCTAACCTTCAACGGCACCGCCACCGAATACGAAGTCACAGAATCCTACGCCGTCAAAGTCAAAGCCACCACAGGAGACGGAGATGATAAAAATACCGAACAAACCATCACTGTTACCATTAACAATGTCCCTAAAAATACCATCACCATCAACGACCAAGATCTATCCGTCAACGAAAATTCACCCATAAATGCCAATGTTGGTACCGTTGACACCTCAGGTGCAATAACAAATTACACCATTATTAATGGCAATAACGCTGGCTTCTTTAAAATCAACGCCACCACAGGACAAATCCAAGTGGCAAAAACAGGCCTAGACTACGAAACCACACAAAGTTACACCCTCACAATCAAAATCACTGGCACCGATGCAGAAGGTAAAGCCGCCAAAATCACTATCACCATCAATAACCTCAAAGAAAACACCATTACCATCGCCAATCAAACCCGCTTTATCGATGAAAACTCAGCCATTGGTACCAACATTGACAGCTCTCTAACCACCGCAGGCGTAGTAACATCCTTCGCCATTGTTAGTGGAAATAACGACGGCTTCTTTGCAATCAACAACACAGGACAAATCCAAATCGCCAAACTAGGTCTAGACCATGAAACTAAACAAGTCTACATTCTCACAATCAAAATCACTGGCACTGATGCCAAAGACGAAACCGCCCAAATCACCATTCGTCTCAACAATCTTAATGACACCACCCCTGCCAATATCACCCTAAGCAAGAAAAATATTGTACTCGGCGAACCCGCTGGCACAGTCATAGGTACCTTATTCGCAACCGATCCAGACGATGGCGATTTAATCTACACCGTCAACGACACCAACAATTTTGAAATTTCTGACAACAAACTAAAAATCAAACAAGTAACCACCGAAATACGCACATACCCAATCACCATCACCGCCAACGACAGCTTGCACACCTCCGAGCCACAATCCTTCAACATCACCATTACTGCTACCTACATCGCCGCCCCAGTAATCTCCCAATTTAGCATAACCCAAGGTGAAAACAAAGGCCCTTTAATCAGCAAAGATGGTGGAGAAGTTACCGTCAGTACCTCAGCAGGCACAGGAACTTACGCTTGGAGTAGTGCCGATTTTTCCAACACAAGCACCAACAAGACTTTTGTTTTCAATCCCCAAAGTGTCAATGTCGGCACCCGAACAATCACATTAAAAGTAACAGCCGGCGATTTTTCATCAGAAAGAGTGCTAAAACTTAAATTAGTTGATACCTACCCCAACGGCCGAACAGACATAAACGGCAACGGCATTTCCGACAGCAAAGAATTAAGAAATAGCAACAACGAATTGCTCACAACTACAAACAAAAAAATTACCAGCTCAGGAGACACTAGAATATTACCTAGCATCATGGGCGAAGATTCTGGACAACTAACCCCCGATCAACTAAAACAATACAGAGTAGCCAACCACCTATCCGACTACACTAAAGACACCCTAACCACTGGTGACATCTACAGTTATATCGTTGAAGGTCTAAGCGCCACTGGTGACTTCACTCAGGTAACCATCGAACTTAGCACCCCTATCCCTGCAAATGCAGTATTGCGTCAATACTCACTGGCAACTGGCTGGCGTAATTTTGTAGTTGGTAACAACAACATACAATCTAAAATCAACGCAAGCAATGTCTGCACCGACACCGATGGCACTTGGCAAACTGGATTAATCACTGGCGCAACTTGCCTTAAACTAACCCTTAAAGATGGTGGTGAAAATGATGCGGATGACAATCATGCTAATGGCGTGGTTGAAAGCACTATTTCAATAGCAACGCCTGTTATTGTCGGTGGCAATGATGATAGTAATGATAATGGTGATAGTAGCAGTGGCGGTGGTTGTGTTTACAATCCTAATGCACCTGCTAGATTTGATATAGTTTTTATTCTGTTAATGACATTGAGTGCTTATTATTTAATCAGAAGAAGGCGTCGATTTTCTTATTAAGCAAACAAATCAAGTAAGAATACTGACAACAAAAGTCCCGTGAAAATGGGGCTTTTTTTTGCGCCTGATTTATGGTAATAATTTTTTTTCACTCTCACGCAGAGTATGAGAGTGAGGCAAGAGGATGGGTTGTAGAATTTTCAAGAATAAAATGAATAATACAATGAGACCTTTGCATAAATATGGATGATTAGCGAAATTCAATTTTTGCCCACTTGGTAATTTTATTAAACCTTATCCTAACAGGGCTAAGGCTGGGTTTAAAAAATTACCAAGTGGGTAAAACGAGGATTCTTGATAATTATTCATATTTATGCAAAGGTCTCATTGTATTAGAATTTCTGGAGGTGTCCTTAAATAAGACGACCAAGAAAAGGGTGTTATTTCCACCTTCATTCTCACACAGCGAACAACAAAGATTCAATTCAACAATAAAACCCACACAATTATTCATTTGTATGGAATAATTTAGTCACTTATGAATACATTGCATTACATTATAATGACACCATACCGCTTAGCAACATCTGGGCTTAATTCAAGCCAAACGACCCTTTATTTCCCCACCCTAATTATTCGCCTCGTTAACCGAAGTTTTTTTGCTTTTATCGCCTGTATTGCAATCGTTGAGAAAAAACATTCTATATTTAAAACCATTTCCTCCACGCCTCTCTCCATCGCTCCGCTACACCATAAAACTAGTAACACCTGCGCCAAAAAAAATTCAAACATTTGTCTCTTACCACTAAAGCATTTTTATTTTTTCAAACAACAGAAGTGATCCCAGTGGGCAACAAAAAATACAACAACTTTAGCACCGTTAATTACCAACCTAGGAATTTTATTATGAATACATTTAATCGCTTTATCGTTAGCTCATTTTGTCTATTAGTTCTATCAGCACAAACACTAGCCCTTGACTTTACCCAAGCCACCAAGGATACAACCTACATTCTTAGCGACACACAACACACTATACGAGTTAGAGTTGATAATTATGCAGTTGTTATTAACAAAAACAATCTTTTCTTTGATGAAAATAATAATCAAATTGATTCTCGTGACTTTGATAATAAATCTGGTGTTGACACAAGTACCTCTTTGCCTTTCAATGTAGGTAACTATAAATCTACAGAAGTCTCTCACAAAATTTGGGATTTAACACTTCATCCTATAACCATTACAGCAATAAAAGAACAAGGTGGCAAAAGATTCACCATAAAAACTTATTACAGGAGTACTGGCACGGTTAGATCTTTATTTTATGGCGCAAGTATCAATGACGCACCAAGCCCCTTCATGCCCCAAAGAACCATTAACCTCTGCTGGGAGTCTTGCCCAGTTTCAGCCACCCTCACCATTACCTCCATCAATACATTCCCCGCCAATGAAAAAGCAGCAAGCACCACCCACACCCTCACCGCCAACGACCCCGCCGCCACTTTCAGCATCACCGAAGACACCAGCAGCTTCTTCAGCCTCAGTGGCACCCGCAACAACACCCTAACCTTCAACGGCACCAACACCGACTACGAAAGCACCACAAAATCCTACACCGTCAAAGTCAAAGCCACCACTGGAGATGGCAACGATAAAAACACCATCCAAACCATCACCGTTACCCTTAATGACCTCAACGACGAAACCCCCACCGCCATCACTCTCACAGGCGACCGCACCATTGCTGAAAACACAAGCACTGGCGCTGAATTAGGCACACTCTCCACCACCGATGCCGATGCCAACGACACTTTTACTTACACCAGTAGCAACGCCAAATTTACCATTGACAATGACAAACTCAAACTCAACGCCACCCTAGACTACGAGAACGCCAACAGTCTTAACACCACCATTACCGTAACCGATGGCAACAATCACACATTCGACAAAATCTTTAATTTCACAGTTGGCAACATAGACGACACCGCCCCAACTAACATTCTACTTAGTAATGTAAACTTGATCAAAGACCAACCCGCCAATACCCTAGTCGGTACCCTCAGTGCCAGTGATGTAGATACCAACACTCCCCTTACCTTTACCGTCAACGACACCACCAACTTCAAAATCGTCAACGGCAATGAACTTAGAACCAATAAATCCATCACCACCGCCCTCGGAAATACGATCAACATTAACATCACCGCCAGCGACAATACTAACGACTCCGCTCCACAACCCTTTACCATTGCCATTACTACCACTTACATCGCTGCCCCAGTGATCTCCCAATTTAGTGTAACCCAAGGTGAAAACAAAGGTCCTTTAATCAGCAAAGACGGTGGAGAAGTTACCGTCAGAGCCTCAGCAGGCACAGGAACTTATACTTGGAGTAGTGCCGATTTTTCTAACACAAGCACCAGTAAGACTTTTGTTTTCAATCCCCAAAGTGCCAACATCGGCACCCGAACAATCACACTAAAAGTAACGGCTGGCGATTTTTCATCAGAAAGAGTATTGAAGCTTAAATTAGTTGACACCTACCCCAATGGACGAATAGACACAAACGGCAACGGCATTTCCGACAGCAAAGAATCAGGAAATAGCGACAATGAATTACCCGCAGGCACAAACAAAAAAATCACCAGTCCAGGAAGTACTAGAATATTACCCGGTATCATGGGCGAAGATTCTGGGCAGCTAACCCTTGATCAACTAAAACAATACAGAGTAGCCAACCACCTATCCGACTACACTAAAGACACCTTAGCCACTGGCGATATCTACGACTATATCGTTGAAGGTCTAAGAGCCACTGGTGACTCTACCCAAGTAATCATTCAACTCGCCACCCCAATCCCTGCAAATGCAGTATTGCGTCAATACTCACTAGCGACTGGTTGGCGTAATTTTGTGGTTGATAATAATAACAGCATACAATCCAAAACCAACACAAGTAATATCTGCACCAGCACCGATAGCACTTGGCAAACTGGATTAATCACCGGTGCAACTTGCCTTAAACTAACCCTTAAAGATGGTGGTGAAAATGATGCGGATGACAATCATGCTAATGGCGTGGTTGAAAGCACTATTTCAATAGCAACGCCTGTTGTTGGTGGTAATGATGATAGTAGCAGTAACAGTAGTAGTGGTGGTGGTTGTGTTTACAATCCCAGTGCACCCGCTAGATTTGATACAGTTTTTATTCTGTTAATGACATTAAGTGCTTATTATTTAATCAGAAGAAGGCGTCGATTTTCTCATTAAGTAAACAAATCAAGTAAAATACTGACAACAAAAGTCCCGTGAAAATGGGGCTTTTTTGCGCCTGATTTATTGTAATAATTTTTTTTCACTCTCACGCAGGGTATGAGAGTGAGGCAAGAGGATGGGTTACAAACCCATCCCTACCTAAAACGGCGTAGGGATAAAGTAAAGGGGTGAGTTATAGAATTTTCAAAAATAAAATAAATAATACAGTGAGACCTTTGCGTAAATATGGATGATTGGCAAGATTCAATTTTTGCCCACTTGGTGATTTTCTTAAACCTTGTTCTAGCGGGGCTAAGGCTGGGTTTAAAAAATTACCAAGTGGGTAAAACGAGGATTCTTGATGATTATTCATATTTATGCAAAGGTCTCACAGTGTTTGTAATCGCCTAAATGTTACTAGTAAAAACATCTGCTAATTATTGATAGCATAGATATTTTTACCTATATTTAAAATGAGAATACACGCCAGATTGTTCGTTTATTTTTGAAAAAAGTATAACGAATCACCTGCAAGAACAAATAAAAAAATCAAAATTACCCATCCACCCACAATTAAAAACTCACACAAATATTATTTTTTATGGAATAATTCAGAGCATTACTTAATTTTAGACTATGAATATATTGCATTACAATAGCACCGCAATTTTAGCAACATCTGGGCTTAATCCAAACCAAACGACCTCTTATTTCTCCACCCTAATTATTCGCCTCGTTGCTTTTATTACCTGCATTGCAATCGTTGAAAAAAAATATTCTATATTTAAAACCATTTCCTCCACGCCTCTCCCCATCGCTCCGCTACACCATAAAACTAGTAACACCTGCGCCAAAAAAAATTCAAACATTTCTCTCTTACCACTAAAGCATTTTTATTTTTTCAAACAACAGAAATGATTCCGATAGATAACAAAAAATACAACAACTTTAGCAACGAATTAGAGATTGTCAATCAATACCTTGCCACCAAGTTTATTCGTCACTACTTAAAAATAACACGGAAAAATAACCATTAATTACCAACCTAGGAATTTTATTATGAATACATTTAATCGCTTTATTGTTACCACTTTATTGGTTTTGTTTGCTTCTCAGGTGTTTGCCACCCAACCAACGGTTACAAAAATTGAAAGAACAGATAGCAAGACGATTCTTGTTACCTTTGATCAGAGAATTAAGCCAATTGCAGATATCCTTAGTCAACCAATTGAAGGTATATTTTATATAAAACTATATGCTGACACTACTTTTTATCTAGGATCATCTACTACCAGTGAAGCACGCAAGCCAACCCCAGTTAATCCTAATGACAATGGTTTTGCTATGCAATGGCAATGGGAAGAATCAACATTAACTGCTATAGATAACGATAGGCTAAGTGAAATTACTATCTATCTCTATTTTTCTGATTTTAAGAATAGTGCCGAGGCATCTCTTTTTAGCTATACAAAAAATTTTAACCTAGTGTGGCAGAATGGACTCACCATTACCTCCACCAACACATTCCCCGCCAATGAAAAAGCAGCAAGCACCACCCACACCCTCGTCGCCAACGACACCGCCGCCACTTTCAGCATCACCGAAGACACCAGTGGCTTCTTTAGCCTTAGCGGCACCCACAACAACACCCTAACCTTCAACGGCACTACCACCAATTACGAAAGCACCACAAAATCCTACACCGTCAAAATCAAAGCCACCACTGGAGATGGCGACGATAAAAACACCACCCAAACCATCACCGTTACCCTTAATGACCTCAACGACGAAACCCCCACCGCTATCACTCTCACAGGCGACCGCACCATTGCTGAAAACACAAGCACTGGCGCTGAATTAGGCACACTCTCCACCACCGATGCCGATGCCAACGACACTTTTACCTACACCAGTAGCAACACCAAATTTACCATTAGCAATGACAAACTCAAACTCAACACCACCCTAGACTACGAGAACGCCACCAGTCTTAGCACCACCATTGCCGTAACCGATGGCAACAATCACACATTCGACAAAATCTTTAATTTCACAGTTAGCGACATAGACGACACCGCCCCAACTAACATTCTACTTAGTAATGTAAACTTGATCAAAGGCCAACCCGCCAATACCTTAGTCGGCACCCTCAGTGCCAGTGATGTAGATACCAACACTCCCCTTACCTTTACCGTCAACGACACCACCAACTTCAAAATCGTCAACGGCAATGAACTCAGAACCAACAGATCCACCACTGCCCTCGGAAACACGATCAACATTAACATCACTGCCAGTGACAATACTAACGACTCCGCTCCACAACCCTTTACCATTGCCATTACTACCACTTACATCGCTGCCCCAGTAATCGCCCAATTTAGTGTAACTCAAGGTGAAAACAAAGGTCCTTTAATCAGCAAAGATGGTGGAGAAGTTACTGTCAGTGCCTCAGCGGGCACAGGAACTTACACTTGGAGTAGTGCCGATTTTTCTAACACAAGCACCAGTAAGACTTTTGTTTTCAATCCCCAAAGTGCCAACATCGGCACCCGAACAATCACACTAAAAGTAACGGCTGGCGATTTTTCATCAGAAAGAGTATTGAAGCTTAAATTAGTTGACACCTACCCCAATGGACGAATAGACACAAACGGCAACGGCATTTCCGACAGCAAAGAATCAGGAAATAGCGACAATGAATTACCCGCAGGCACAAACAAAAAAATCACCAGTCCAGGAAGTACTAGAATATTACCCGGTATCATGGGCGAAGATTCTGGGCAACTAACCCTTGATCAACTAAAACAATACAGAGTGGCCAACCACCTATCTGACTACACCAAAGACACCTTAGCCACTGGCGATATCTACGACTATATAATCGAAGGCCTAAGCGCCACTGGTGACTCCACCCAAGTAATCATTCAACTCGCCACCCCAATCCCTGCAAATGCAGTATTGCGTCAATACTCACTAGCGACTGGTTGGCGTAATTTTGTGGTTAATAATAATAACAGCATACAATCTAAAATCAACGCAAGCAATGTCTGCACCGATGGCACTTGGCAAACTGGATTAGTCACCGGCGCAACTTGCCTTAAACTAACCCTTAAAGATGGTGGTGAAAATGATGCGGATGACAATCATGCTAATGGCGTGGTTGAAAGCACTATTTCAATAGCAACGCCTGTTGTTGTCGGTGGCAATGATGATAGTGATGATAATGGTGGTAGTAGTAGCAGTGGCGGTGGTTGTGTTTACAATCCTAATGCACCTGCTAGATTTGATACAGTTTTTATTCTGTTAATGACATTAAGTGCTTATTATTTAATCAGAAGAAGGCGTCGATTTTCTCATTAAGCAAACAAGTCAAGTAAAATACTGACAACAAAAGTCCCGTGAAAATGGGGCTTTTTTTTGTGTCTGATTTATGGTAATAATTTTTTTTCACTCTCACGCAGAGTATGAGAGAAGCAAGAGGATGGGTTACAAACCCATCCCTACCTAAAACAGCTTGAGGATAAAGTAAAGAGATGGGTTGTAGAATTTTCAAGAATAAAATGAATAATACAGTGAGACCTTTGCATAAATATGGATGATTAGCGAAATTCAATTTTTGCCCACTTGGTAATTTTATTAAACCTTGTCCTAGCAGGGCTAAGGCTGGGTTTAAAAAATTACCAAGTGGGTAAAACGAGGATTCTTGATGATTATTCATATTTATGCAAAGGTCTCATTGTATTAGAGTTTCTGGAGGTGTCCTTAAATAAGACGACCAAGAAAAGGGTGTTATTTCCACCTTCATTCCCAAGTCCTGCTTGGAAATACATGTGCCAACAATTAACAACATTTTTATCTTTATTCAAGTGCCCTGCCCAATCTTTTTGTCATATTTTTATCTTCAAAACCAACTACATATTCCCAAGGAGAACTTGGGAACGAAGCGCAAAACCCACACAAACAAGCCTTCATTCTCACACAGCGAACAACAAAGATTCAATTCAACAATAAAACCCACACGATTATTCATTTGTATGGAATAATTTAGTCACTTATGAATACATTGCATTACATTACGACAGCATCGCACCGCAATTTAGCGACACCTAGGCTTAATTCAAGCCAACCGGTCTCTTATTTCTCTACCCTAATTACTTGCCTCGTCAACCGAGGTTTTTTGGCTTTTATCGCCTTTATTACAATCGTTGAAAAAAAATATTCTATATTTAAAACCATTTCTTCCACACTTCCTTCTATCACTCCGCTATACCGCAAAATCTTCCCATACACCGCAAAACTAGCAACGCTTACACCAAAAAAAATCAAACATTTGCCCCTTATCATTAAAGCATTTTTATCTTTTCAAGCAACAAAAGTAATCTCGGTGGGTAACAAAAAATACAACAACTTTAGTAGCGAATTAGAGGCTATAAACCAATATCTTGCTATTACTCTCATTCGCCATTACTTAGAAACAACACAGAAGAATAACCATTAATTATCAGCCTAGGAGTTTTATTATGAATACATTTAATCGCTTTATTACCACTTTATTGGTTTTGTTTGCTTCTCAGGCGTTTGCCACCTCGCCAACAATTACAAAAATTGAAAGAATAAATGTAAACACTATCCTTGTTACCCTTGATCAAGGCATTAAGCCAGTTTCACACTTTGATGTGCCAATTGAAGGTAGGTTTTATATACTACTATATACTAGTGCCTCTTATTATTTAGGCTCGTCTAGCATCAGTATAGCGCGTACTCCAACCGCAGTTAATCCTAATGACAATGGTTTCGCCACACAATGGCAATGGGAAGAGCCAGCATTAACTGCTACAGATAACGACGGACTAAGTGAAATTACTATCAATTTGAATGCTTATAGTTCTGATTTTGAAAATGATATTGGCCACTCTTCTCGAGATTACACAAGCACCCTCAACCTCATTTGGCAACATGATCTTTCCATAACTTCTATCAACACCCCTGACACCAACGAAGGCACCAACCTCGAACACACTCTCGTTGCCAGCGACCCCGCCGCCACTTTCAGCATCACCGAAGACACCAGCCGCTTATTCAGTCTCAGTGGCACCAACAACAACACCCTAACCTTCAACGGCACCAACACCGACTACGAAAGCACCACAAAATCCTACACCGTCAAAGTCAAAGCCACCACTGGAGATGGCGACGATAAAAACACCACCCAAACCATCACCGTTACCCTTAATGACCTCAACGACGAAACCCCCACCGCTATCACCCTCACAGGCAACCGCACCATTGCTGAAAACACAAACACTGGCACTGAATTAGGCACACTCTCCACCACCGACGCCGATGCCAACGACACTTTCACTTACACCAGTAGCAACACCAAATTTACCATTGACAACAACAAACTCAAACTCAACGCCACCCTAGACTACGAGAACGCCACCAGTCTTAGCACCACCATTACCGTAACCGATGGCAACAATCACACATTCGACAAAATCTTTAATTTCACAGTTAGCGACATAGACGACACTGCCCCAACTAACATTCTACTTAGTAATGTAAACTTGATCAAAGACCAACCCGCCAATACCCTAGTCGGTACCCTCAGTGCCAGTGATGTAGATACCAGCACTCCCCTTACCTTTACCGTCAACGACACCACCAACTTCAAAATCGTCAACGGCAATGAACTTAGAACCAATAAATCCATCACCGCCGCCCTCGGAAACACGATCAACATTAACATCACCGCCAGCGACAATACTAACGACTCCGCTCCACAACCCTTTACCATTGCCATTACTACCACTTACATCGCTGCCCCAGTAATCTCCCAATTTAGTGTAGCTCAAGGTGAAAACAAAGGTCCTTTAATCAGCAAAGACGGTGGAGAAGTTACCGTCAGAGCCTCAGCAGGCACAGGAACTTATACTTGGAGTAGTGCCGATTTTTCTAACACAAGCACCAGTAAGACTTTTGTTTTTAATCCCCAAAGTGCTAACATCGGCACCCGAACAATCACACTAAAAGTAACAGCCGGAAATTTTTCATCAGAAAGAGTATTGAAACTTAAATTAGTTGACACCTACCCCAATGGACGAACAGACACAAACGGCAATGGCATTTCCGACAGCAAAGAATCAGGAAATAGCGACAATGAATTACCCGCAGGCACAAACAAAAAAATCACCAGTCCAGGAAGTACTAGAATATTACCCGGCATCATGGGCGAAGATTCTGGGCAGCTAACCCTTGATCAACTAAAACAATACAGAGTAGCCAACCACCTATCCGACTACACTAAAGACACCTTAGCCACTGGCGATATCTACGACTATATAATCGAAGGCCTAAGCGCCACTGGTGACTCCACCCAAGTAATCATTCAACTCGCCACCCCAATCCCTGCAAATGCAGTATTGCGTCAATACTCACTAGCGACTGGCTGGCGTAATTTTGTGGTTGATAATAATAACAGCATACAATCTAAAATCAACGCAAGCAATGTCTGCACCGACACCGATGGCACTTGGCAAACTGGATTAATCACCGGCGCAACTTGCCTTAAACTAACCCTTAAAGATGGTGGTGAAAATGATGCGGATGACAATCATACTAATGGCGTGGTTGAAAGCACTATTTCAATAGCAACGCCTGTTGTTGTCGGTGGCAATGATTATAGTAATGATAATGGTGATAGTAGCAGTGGTGGTGGTTGTGTTTACAATCCCAATGCACCTGCTAGATTTGATATAGTTTTTATTTTGTTAATGACATTGAGTGCTTATTATTTAATCAGAAGAAGGCGTCGATTTTCTTATTAAACAAACAAATCGAGTAAAAATACTGACAACAAAAGTCCCGTGAAAATGGGGCTTTTTTTTGCGCCTGATTTATTGTAATAATTTTTTTTCACTCTCACGCAGAGTATGAGAGAAGTAAGAGGATGGGTTACAAACCCATCCCTACCTAAAACAGCTTGAGGATAAAGTAAAGAGATGGGTTGTAGAATTTTCAAGAATAAAATGAATAATACAGTGAGACCTTTGCATAAATATGGATGATTAGCGAAATTCAATTTTTGCCCACTTGGTAATTTTATTAAACCTTGTCCTAGCAGGGCTAAGGCTGGGTTTAAAAAATTACCAAGTGGGTAAAACGAGGATTCTTGATGATTATTCATATTTATGCAAAGGTCTCATTGTATTAGAGTTTCTGGAGGTGTTCTTAAATAAGACGACCAAGAAAAGGGTGTTATTTCCACCTTCATTCCCAAGTCCTGCTTGGAAATACATGTGCCAACAATTAACAACATTTTTATCTTTATTCAAGTGCCCTGCCCAATCTTTTTGTCATATTTTTATCTTCAAAACCAACTACACACTTGGGAACGAAGCGCAAAACCCACACAAACAAGCCTTCATTCTCACACAACGAACAACAAAGATTCAATTCAACAATAAAACCTACACAATTATTCATTTGTATGGAATAATTTAGTCACTTATGGATACATTGCATTACATTACGACAGCATCGCACCGCAATTTAGCGACACCTAGGCTTAACTCAAGCCAACCAGCCTCTTATTTCTCTACCCTAATTACTTGCCTCGTCAACCGAGGTTTTTTGGCTTTTATCGCCTTTATTACAATCGTTGAAAAAAAATATTCTACATTTAAAACCATTTCTTCCACACTTCCTTCTATCACTCCGCTATACCGCAAAATCTTCCCATACACTGCAAAACTAGCAACGCTTACACCAAAAAAAATCAAACATTTGTCCCTTATCATTAAAGCATTTTTATCTTTTCAAGCAACAAAAGTAATCTCGGTGGGTAACAAAAAATACAACAACTTTAGTAGCGAATTAGAGACTATAAACCAATATCTTGCCACTACTCTCATTCGCCATTACTTAGAAACAACACAGAAGAATAACCATTAATTATCAGCCTAGGAGTTTTATTATGAATACATTTAATCGCTTTATTGTTACCACTTTATTGGTTTTGTTTACCTCACAGGTATTTGCCGTCAAACCAACAATTACAGATATTAAGAGAATAGGCAACAAGACGCTTCTTGCTACCATCGATCAATCTGTTACGCTTTTTTACAATAAAATAGCACAAGTAGCACTCTATTCTGGCACTACATACTATTTAGGCGCTCATAATATCGTTATTTATTCTCCTGCAGAACTCGTAAATCCTGTTGATAATTACAGTCAACAGGTAAAAATTACACTTGGGGGTAAAGGCTTTGAGTTAGCCGATGCTAGCAGCAAAACTTCAGTAACTTTAAGCTTGGCCTTCAGGTACTTGGAAAATGCAGCGGGTGAATTAAGCAACCCCTACAACCAAAATCTTATTCTTGCTATTAATAACAACCTCGCCATCACCTCCAACAACACCCTCAGCGCTAACGAAGGCAGCAGCCCCACCCACACCCTTATTGCCAACGACTCCGCTGCCACCTTCAGCATCACCGAAGACACCAGCCGCTTATTCAGCCTCAGTGGCACCAACAACAGCACCCTAACCTTCAACGGCACCAGCACCGACTACGAAAGCGCCACAAAATCCTACACCGTCAAAATCAAAGCCAGCACAGGAGATGGCGACGATAAAAACACCGAGCAAACCATCACCGTCAACCTAGTCGACCTTAACGACGAAACCCCCACCGCCATCACCCTCACAGGCGACCGAACCATTGCTGAAAACACAAGAACTGGCACTGAATTAGGCACACTCTCCGCCACCGATGCCGATGCCAACGACACTTTCACTTACACCAGTAGCAACACCAAATTTACCATTGACAACAACAAACTCAAACTCAACACCACCCTAGACTACGAGAACGCCACCAGTCTTAGCACCACCATTACCGTAACCGATGGCAACAATCACACATTCGACAAAATCTTTAATTTCACAGTTAGCGACATAGACGACACTGCCCCAACTAACATTCTACTTAGTAATGTAAACTTGATCAAAGACCAACCCGCCAATACCCTAGTCGGTACCCTCAGTGCCAGTGATGTAGATACCAGCACTCCCCTTACCTTTACCGTCAACGACACCACCAACTTCAAAATCGTCAACGGCAATGAACTTAGAACCAATAAATCCATCACCACTGCCCTCGGAAACACGATCAATATTAACATCACCGCCAGCGACAATACTAACGACTCCGCTCCACAACCCTTTACCATTGCCATTACTACCACTTACATCGCTGCCCCAGTGATCTCCCAATTTAGTGTAACCCAAGGTGAAAACAAAGGTCCTTTAATCAGCAAAGATGGTGGAGAAGTTACTGTCAGTGCTTCAGCAGGCACAGGAACTTATACTTGGAGTAGTAACGATTTTTCTAACACAAGCACCAACAAGACTTTTGTTTTCAATCCCCAAAGTGTCAACATCGGCACCCGAACAATCACATTAAAAGTAACGGCTGGCGATTTTTCATCAGAAAGAGTATTGAGGCTTAAATTAGTTGACACCTACCCCAATGGACGAACAGACACAAACGGCAATGGCATTTCCGACAGCAAAGAATCAGGAAATAGCGACAATGAATTACCCGCAGGCACAAACAAAAAAATCACCAGTCCAGGAAGTACTAGAATATTACCCGGCATCATGGGCGAAGATTCTGGGCAGCTAACCCTTGATCAACTAAAACAATACAGAGTAGCCAACCACCTATCCGACTACACTAAAGACACCTTAGCCACTGGCGATATCTACGACTATATAATCGAAGGCCTAAGCGCCACTGGTGACTCCACCCAAGTAATCATTCAACTCGCCACCCCAATCCCTGCAAATGCAGTATTGCGTCAATACTCACTAGCGACTGGCTGGCGTAATTTTGTGGTTGATAATAATAACAGCATACAATCTAAAATCAACGCAAGCAATGTCTGCACCGACACCGATGGCACTTGGCAAACTGGATTAATCACCGGCGCAACTTGCCTTAAACTAACCCTTAAAGATGGTGGTGAAAATGATGCGGATGACAATCATGCTAATGGAGTGGTTGAAAGCACTATTTCAATAGCAACGCCTGTTGTTGTCGGTGGCAATGATGATAGTGATGATAATGGTGGTGGTAGTAGCAGTGGCGGTGGTTGTGTTTACAATCCTAATGCACCTGCTAGATTTGATACAGTTTTTATTCTGTTAATGACATTGAGTGCTTATTATTTAATCAGAAGAAGGCGTCGATTTTCTCATTAAGCAAACAAGTCAAGTAAAATACTGACAACAAAAGTCCCGTGAAAATGGGGCTTTTTTTTGTGTCTGATTTATTGTAATAATTTTTTTTCACTCTCACGCAGAGTATGAGAGAAGCAAGAGGATGGGTTACAAACCCATCCCTACCTAAAACAGCTTGAGGATAAAGTAAAGAGATGGGTTGTAGAATTTTCAAGAATAAAATGAATAATACAGTGAGACCTTTGCATAAATATGGATGATTAGCGAAATTCAATTTTTGCCCACTTGGTAATTTTATTAAACCTTGTCCTAGCAGGGCTAAGGCTGGGTTTAAAAAATTACCAAGTGGGTAAAACGAGGATTCTTGATGATTATTCATATTTATGCAAAGGTCTCATTGTATTAGAGTTTCTGGAGGTGTTCTTAAATAAGACGACCAAGAAAAGGGTGTTATTTCCACCTTCATTCCCAAGTCCTGCTTGGAAATACATGTGCCAACAATTAACAACATTTTTATCTTTATTCAAGTGCCCTGCCCAATCTTTTTGTCATATTTTTATCTTCAAAACCAACTACATATTCCCAAGGAGAACTTGGGAACGAAGCGCAAAACCCACACAAACAAGCCTTCATTCTCACACAGCGAACAACAAAGATTCAATTCAACAATAAAACCCACACGATTATTCATTTGTATGGAATAATTTAGTCACTTATGAATACATTGCATTACATTACGACAGCATCGCACCGCAATTTAGCGACACCTAGGCTTAATTCAAGCCAACTGGTCTCTTATTTCTCTACCCTAATTACTTGCCTCGTCAACCGAGGTTTTTTGGCTTTTATCGCCTTTATTACAATCGTTGAAAAAAAATATTCTATATTTAAAACCATTTCTTCCACACTTCCTTCTATTACTCCGCTATACCGCAAAATCTTCCCATACACCGCAAAACTAGTAACGCTTACACCAAAAAAAATCAAACATTTGTCCCTTATCATTAAAGCATTTTTATCTTTTCAAGCAACAAAAGTAATCTCGGTGGGTAACAAAAAATACAACAACTTCAGCAACAAATTAGAGACTATAAACCAATATCTTGCCATTACTCTCATTCACCATTACTTAGAAACAACGCAGAAGAATAACCATTAATTATCAGCCTAGGAGTTTTATTATGAATACATTTAATCGCTTTATTATTACCACTTTATTGGTTTTATTTACCTCACAGGTATTTGCCGTCAAACCAACAATTACAGATGTTAAGAGAATAGGTAACAAGACGATTCTTGCTACCATCGATCAACCTGTTAGGCTTGTTTTCAATAAAACAGCACAAATAAAACTCTATTCTGGCACTACATACTATTTAGGCACTCATAATCTCGTTATTTCTTCTCCTGCAGAACTCGTAAATCCTGTTGATAATTACAGTCAACAGGTAAAAATTACACTTGGGGATAAAGGCTTTGAGTTAGCCGATGCTAGTAGCAAAACTTCAGTAACTTTAAGATTGACCTTCAGGTACTTGGAAAATGCAGCGAGTGAATTAATCAACCCCTACAACCAAAATCTTATTCTTGCTATTAATAACAACCTCACCATAACCTCCAGCAACACCCTCAGCGCTAACGAAGGCAGCAGCCCCACTCACACCCTCATTGCCAACGACTCCGCTGCCACCTTCAGCATCACCGAAGACACCAGCCACTTATTCAGCCTCAGTGGCACCAACAACAGCACCCTAACCTTCAACGGCACCAACACCGACTACGAAAGCGCCACAAAATCCTACACCGTCAAAATCAAAGCCAGCACAGGAGATGGCGACGATAAAAATACCGAACAAACCATTACCGTCAACCTGGCCGACCTCAATGACGAAACCCCCACTGCCATCACCCTCACGGGCGACCGCACCATCGCCGAAAACACCATCACTGACGCTGAATTAGGCACACTCTCCACCACCGACGCCGATGCCAACGACACTTTCACTTACACCAGTAGCAACACCAAATTTACCATTGACAACAACAAACTCAAACTCAACACCACCCTAGACTACGAGAACGCCACCAGTCTTAACACTACCATTACCGTAACCGATGCCAACAGCCACACATTTGACAAAACCTTTAATTTCACAGTTAGCGACATAGACGACACCGCCCCAATTAACATTCTACTTAGCAATGTAAACTTGATCAAAGACCAGCCCGCCAATACCCTAGTCGGCACCCTCAGCGCCACCGATGTAGATACCAACACCGCTCTTACTTTTAGCGTTGATGACACCACCAACTTTAAAATCGTCAACGGCAATGAACTCAGAACCAATAAATCCATCACCACCGCCCTCGGAAATACTATCAATATTAACATCACCGCCAGCGACAATACTAACGACTCCGCTCCACAACCCTTTACCATTGCCATTACTACCACTTACATCGCTGCCCCAGTAATCGCCCAATTTAGTGTAACCCAAGGTGAAAACAAAGGTCCTTTAATCAGCAAAGATGGTGGAGAAGTTACTGTCAGTGCCTCAGCAGGCACAGGAACTTATACTTGGAGTAGTAACGATTTTTCTAACACAAGCACCAGTAAGACTTTTGTTTTCAATCCCCAAAGTAGCAACATCGGCACCCGAACAATCGCATTAAAAGTAACGGCTGGCGATTTTTCATCAGAAAGGGTGTTAAAACTTAAATTAGTTGACACCTACCCCAATGGACGAACAGACACAAATGGCAATGGCATTTCCGACAGCAAAGAATCAGGAAATAGCAACAACGAGTTACCCGCAGGCACAAACAAAAAAATCACCAGTCCAGGAAGTACTAGAATATTACCCGGCATCATCGGCGAAGATTCTGGACAACTAACCCTCGATCAACTAAAACAATACAGAGTAGCCAACCACCTATCCGACTACACCAAAGACACCTTAGCCACTGGCGATATCTACGACTATATAATCGAAGGCCTAAGCGCCACTGGTGCCTCTACCCAAGTAATCATTGAACTCGCCACCCCAATCCCTACAAATGCAGTATTGCGTCAATACTCACTAGCGACTGGTTGGCGTAATTTTGTGGTTGATAATAATAACAGCATACAATCTAAAATCAACGCAAGCAATGTCTGCACCGATGGCACTTGGCAAACTGGATTAATCACCGGCGCAACTTGCCTTAAACTAACCCTTAAAGATGGTGGTGAAAATGATGCTGATAGCAATCAAGCTAATGGTGTGGTTGAAAGCACTATTTCAATAGCAACGCCTGTTGTTGTCGGTGGCAATGATGATAGTAATGATAATGGTGATAGTAGCAGTGGCGGTGGTTGTGTTTACAATCCTAATGCACCTGCTAGATTTGATATAGTTTTTATTCTGTTAATGACATTGAGTGCTTATTATTTAATCAGAAGAAGGCGTCGATTTTCTCATTAAGCAAACAAATCAAGTAAGAATACTGACAACAAAAGTCCCGTGAAAATGGGGCTTTTTTTGTGTCTGATTTATGGTAATAATTTTTTTTCACTCTCACGCAGAGTATGAAAGAAGCAAGAGGATGGGTTACAAACCCATCCCTACCTAAAACAGCTTGAGGATAAAGTAAAGAGATGGGTTGTAGAATTTTCAAGAATAATGCAGTGAGACCTTTGTATAAATATGGATGATTAGCAAAATTCAATTTTTGCCCACTTGGTAATTTTCTTAAACCTTATCCTAGCAGGGCTAAGGCTGGGTTTAAAAAATTACCAAGTGGGTAAAACGAGGATTCTTGATGATTATTCATATTTATGCAAAGGTCTCACAGTGTTTGTAATCGCCTAAGTGTTACCAGTAAAAACATCTGCTAATTATTGATAGCATAGATATTTTTACCTATATTTAAAATGAGAATACACGCCAGATTGTTCGTTTATTTTTGAAAAAAGTATAACGAATCATCTGCAAGAACAAATAAAAAAATCAAAATTACCCATCCACCCACAATTAAAAACTCACACAAATATTATTTTTTATGGAATAATTCAGGGTTCATGTTGCATTACTTAATTTTAGACTATGAATACATTGCATTACAATAGCACCGCAATTTTAGCAACATTTGAGCTTAATCTAAACCAAACGACCGCTTGTTTCTCCACCCTAATTATTCGCCTCGTTAATCAAGGTTTTTTTGCTTTTATCACCTACATTGCAATCGTTGAAAAAAAATATTCTATATTTAAAACCATTTCTCCCACACCTCTCTCTATCGCTCCGCTACACCATAAAACTAGTAACACCTGTGCCAAAAAAATTTAAACATTTGTCTCTTGCCACTAAAGCATTTTTATTTTTTCAAACAACAGAAGTGATCCCAGTGGGCAACAAAAAATACAACAACTTTAGCAACGAATTAGAGATTGTCAATCAATACCTCGCCACCACGCTCATTCGTTACTACTTAAAAATAACACAGAAAAATAACCATTAATTACCAACCTAGGAATTTTATTATGAATATATTTAATCGCTTTATTTTCACCTTGTTTTGTCTATTAGCTCTATCAACACAAACACTAGCCCTTGACTTTACCCAAGCAACTAAGGATACAACCTACATTCTTAGCGACACGCAACACACTATACGAGTTACACTTGATGATTATGCAGTTGCTTTTGGTGGAGGGAATCTTTTCTTTGATGAAAATAATAATCAAATTGATTCTCGTAACTTTGGTAATAATTCTGGCGTTGACACAGGTGTCGCCTTGCCTCTCAATGTAGCTGGTATGAGATTAACGGAAACCTCTCACAAAATTTGGGATTTAACACTTGATTCTGCAACCATTGCAGCAATAAAAAACCAAGGTGGCAAAAGATTCACCATAAAAACTTATTACAACAGTGCTAACAGGATTAAATCTTTATTTTATGGCGCAAATATCAATGACGCACCAAGCCCCTTCATGCCCCAAAGAACCATTAACTTCTGCTGGGAGTCTTGCCCAGTTTCAGCCACCCTCACCATTACCTCCATCAATACATTCCCCGCCAATGAAAAAGCAGCAAGCACCACCCACACCCTCGTCGCCAACGACACCGCCGCCACTTTCAGCATCACCGAAGACACCAGTGGCTTCTTTAGCCTCAGCGGCACCCACAACAACACCCTAACCTTCAACGGCACTACCACCAATTACGAAAGCACCACAAAATCCTACACCGTCAAAGTCAAAGCCACCACTGGAGATGGCGACGATAAAAACACCATCCAAACCATCACCGTTACCCTTGTTGATCTCAACGATGAAACCCCTACCGCCATCACCCTCACAGGCGACCGCACCATCGCTGAAAACACAAACACTGGCACTGAATTAGGCACACTCTCCACCACCGATACCGATGCCAACGACACTTTCACTTACACCAGTAGCAACACCAAATTTACCATTGACAACAACAAACTCAAACTCAACACCACCCTAGACTACGAGAACGCCACCAGTCTTAACACTACCATTACCGTAACCGATGCCAACAGCCACACATTCGACAAAACCTTTAACTTCACAGTTAGCGACATAGACGACACCGCCCCAATTAACATTCTACTTAGCAATGTAAACTTGATCAAAGACCAACCCGCCAATACCCTAGTCGGTACCCTCAGTGCCAGTGATGTAGATACCAACACCGCTCTTACTTTTAGCGTTGATGACGCCACCAACTTCAAAATCGTCAACGGCAATGAACTCAGAACCAATAAATCCATCACCACCGCCCTCGGAAATACTATCAATATTAACATCACCGCCAGCGACAATACTAACGACTCCGCTCCACAACCCTTTACCATTGCCATTACTACCACTTACATCGCTGCCCCAGTAATCGCCCAATTTAGTGTAACCCAAGGCGAAAACAAAGGCCCTTTAATCAGCAAAGATGGTGGAGAAGTTACTGTCAGTGCCTCAGCAGGCACAGGAACTTATACTTGGAGTAGTAACGATTTTTCTAACACAAGCACCAGTAAGACTTTTGTTTTCAATCCCCAAAGTGCCAACATCGGCACCCGAACAATCACACTAAAAGTAACAGCTGGCGATTTTTCATCAGAAAGAGTGCTAAAACTTAAATTAGTTGACACCTACCCCAATGGACGAACAGACACAAACGGCAACGGCATTTCCGACAGCAAAGAATCAGGAAATAGCAACAACGAGTTACCCGCAGGCACAAACAAAAAAATTACCAGTCCAGGAAGTACTAGAATATTACCCGGCATCATGGGCGAAGATTCTGGACAACTAACCCTCGATCAACTAAAACAATACAGAGTAGCCAACCACTTATCCGACTACACCAAAGACACCTTAGCCACTGGCGATATCTACGACTATATAATCGAAGGCCTAAGCGCCACTGGTGCCTCCACCCAAGTAATCATTCAACTCGCCACCCCAATCCCTGCAAATGCAGTATTGCGTCAATACTCACTAGCGACTGGTTGGCGTAATTTTGTGGTTGATAATAATAACAGCATACAATCCAAAACCAACACAAGTAATATCTGCACCGACACCAGTGGCACTTGGCAAACTGGATTAATCACAGGCGCAACTTGCCTAAAACTAACCCTTAAAGATGGTGGTGAAAATGATGCGGATGACAATCATGCTAATGGCGTGGTTGAAAGCACTATTTCAATAGCAACGCCTGTTGTTGTCGGTGGCAATGATGATAGTGATGATAATGGTGATAGTGGCAGTGGTGGTGGTTGTGTTTACAATCCCAATGCACCTGCTAGATTTGATACAGTTTTTATTCTGTTAATGACATTGAGTGCTTATTATTTAATCAGAAGAAGGCGTCGATTTTCTCATTAAGCAAACAAGTCAAGTAAAATACTGACAACAAAAGTCCCGTGAAAATGGGGCTTTTTTTGTGTCTGATTTATGGTAATAATTTTTTTTCACTCTCACGCAGAGTATGAGAGAAGCAAGAGGATGGGTTACAAACCCATCCCTACCTAAAACAGCTTGGGGATAAAGTAAAGGGATGGGTTGTAGAATTTTCAAGAATAAAATGAATAATGCAGTGAGACCTTTGCGTAAATATGGATGATTAGCGAAATTCAATTTTTGCCCACTTGGTAATTTTCTTAAACCTTGTCCTAGCAGAGCTAAGGCTGGGTTTAAAAATTACCAAGGGGGTGAAAAGTGGATTCTTGATGATTATTTATATTTATACAAAGGTCTCTTTCAATATAAAAACCTCACATTAAATCACTACCCTTTAAAAGGCTTGATATTTCTAAGAATGCCACGAAAAATCGCAACCTCTTCTTTCTCGGGTGTTGCCCTGCCAAAAAAACGCCTTAAGCGACGCATTAATAAAGCTTTGGGGCGCTTTTCTTCAAAATAATCAATGTGCTCCAATACTTGGGCAAGGTGCTCGTAGAAATTTTCCAGTTCATTAAAACTGGCAAGTTCGTTGTTGCTGGCTTCAAATTTGGTGGTGGTGGCATAAACATAATTTTGATAGGCAAATACCTGAATGGCAGAAGCAACATTAAGGGAGAAGTAATCAGGATTACCGGGGATAGTCATAAGGATTTGACATAAATCTAATTCCTCGTTGGTTAGGCCTGATTTTTCTGTGCCAAATACCACGGCAACGGTTTGATTTTCAATGGCAATGGTTTTTTGAATTTCACCACATGTGCCGACGACATCCATTTGACGCCATTTGATATTACGCTGTCTGGCACTGGCACCAACCACCAAATGCACACCTTGTAATGCCTGCTCAAGTGATTCACACACCACGGCACTGGATAGCACATCGTCTGCACCACTGGCTCTAGCGGTTGCTACAGCGGAGGGGTAGCCTCTTGGGTTGACCAAATACAATTTTGATAAATTCATATTTTTCATTGCACGAGCCGCTGCGCCAATATTACCTGGTTCGGTGGTATTAACCATGACTATACGAACCTTATCAAAGGTATAATTCTTATCTTTCATTTATCATCCTCAAAAAAATATGCATCCTACGCTTAATATTGCCGTTAAAGCTGCCAGAAAAGCTGGCGACATCATCCTTAGATACCACAATCAGATTGATATTTTAACGATTGAAAACAAAGCCGCCAATGACTTCGTTTCTGAAGTGGACAAAGCGGCTGAGGATGCTATTATAGACGAGTTGAAATATGCCTTCCCTACTCATTCAATCTTAGGAGAGGAAAATGGAGAGATTTTAGGCGATGCAAATTTTCAATGGATTATTGACCCCCTAGATGGCACTACTAACTACCTACACGGCTTCCCTCAATATGCGGTATCTATTGCCTTACATGAGAACAATGAAGTTACACATGCGGTGGTATATGACCCTTTTAAAGAAGAAATGTTTACCGCTTCCAAGGGCGAAGGTGCTTATTTAAATGAGCAGAGAATGCGCACAACCAACACCGATGGCTTTAAAAACACGCTTATCGGCACTGGTTTTCCAGTTAAATCGCCACAACACTTAGAGGCTTATCTTGAAATGTTTAAGGAAATTCATCCAAAAGTGTCAGGGATTCGCCGTGCGGGATCTGCTGCACTGGATTTGGCGTATTTGGCTGCGGGTAGAATAGATGGATTTTGGGAAATTGAGTTGAATATTTGGGACATTGCTGCTGGCGTGCTTTTGATTAAAGAAGCAGGTGGCTTTGTGGGGGATTTTTCAGGTCGGGATAAATATTTAGAAACTGGCAATGTAGTGGCTGGCAATGAAAAAGTTTTTAAAGAAATTTTAAAAACCATTCACCCGCATTTAACAGCGGATTTACAACGCTAAAATTCTATGCAAAAGTCTTTCAAAAACACAATTTTAAAAATTTCTTTATTTTTTCTCTTCTTAGCTATTATTTCTATGCTGGCTCAACAGACTTTGTATCCACAATATACGGATGCCCAAGGTATCCTGCATGAAACTTTGTGGGTGCCAATTGGTGCTTTTTCTTTCGTGCTAAGTCTATTTATCTTTGTAATTTATTTGCTTTTTTCTGTTATAAATTTCATTATTAAGCGTCGCTCAAAGTAAGTTGCTTACCATTTAAATCAGCACTTTCTTTACTCATTAAATACACAATCGCTGGGCTTTTATCTTCAGGCAAAGGGTTTTTATCAGCATTTTCAGCAGGATATGCTGTGCGTCTCATTTCAGTTTTCATTCTCCCTGGGTCTAGCGAATTCACGCGAATATTGGTCTCTTCTAATTCTTCAAACAAAGTTTTGCTCATTCCTTCAATAGCAAATTTACTCACTCCATACGCTCCCCAATAAGCACGAGCCTCTCGCCCTACCGAAGACGATAAAAACAGTATGCGTGCATCAGTGGATTTATTCAAAGCAGGGATTAAAAATTGTGTCAACATAAAGGGGGCATTGACATTAATTTGCATTGTTGAATACCACAATTTGACATCGTATTGCTCAATTGGCATCATTGTACCAAGGATTCCAGCGTTATGAATCAGTCCATCCAGTTGCCCAAAATTCGCAAAAACATCTGCTTGTAGTTGCTCATAATGCTCAGGTGTCGCCCCTTCTAAATCGAATGGATAAAGAATGGGTTCTTGATAGCCTGCCTCTACTACTTCATCATACGCCATCTCCAATGCGCTTAAATCACGCCCAATCATAATCACTGTTGCACCTGCTTTTGCCAAATCCAGCGTCATTGCCTTGCCAAAACCACGGTTTGCTCCTGTGACTAAAATAACTTTGTTTTGTAATTCTCCAGCGCTAATTTGATAATTTGTTTTAATATTCATAATTCGTCTATAGGTAAATTGGATTGCTTGTTGTCTAATAATTCAACTTTTTTAAGTTTTCTTTCCAATACATTGCTGCGTGTTGTTCTGAGTTTTTCCAAGGTGCCTGAAGCGGTGTTAAGTTGCTTTTGCACTTGTTCAAACACACCGGAAAATGTAGCAAACTCGGTTTTTACTTCAGTCAAAACATGCCACACTTCAGCACTTCTTTTTTGTATTGCCAAGGTTTTAAAGCCCATTTGCAAACTGTTTAAAAAAGCCGCCAGCGTCGTGGGGCCAGTAATGGTAATTTTATATTGTCTTTGTAGTTTTTCAAACAATTTTACATGTCTTAATACTTCAGCATACAGACCCTCATCAGGCAAATACATCACCGCAAAATCAGTGGTATGTGGCGGGTCAATGTATTTGCTGGCAATGTCTTTGGCAAACAATTCAATGGATTTTAATACTTTTTTCTGGAACGCTTCTATTTTTATTTTATCGCCCAATTCATAAGCATCAATCAGCCTTTCATAGTCTTCTCTTGGGTACTTAGCATCTATCGGTATCCATACTTCACCGTCCTCTTTACCTGGCAATTTAATGGCAAATTCAACATTAGCCTGAGAGCCTTTTTTAGTTGCAACATTACAAGCGTATTGCTCTGGAGAGAGCATTTGCTCTAAAATAGCACCCAATTGATACTCCCCTAAAGTGCCTCTAGTTTTAACATTTGATAACACTTTTTTCAAATCACCCACATCGTTGGCAACACTTTTCATCTCCCCTAAGCCTATATGCACTTGCTCCAATCGTTCACTAACTTGTTTAAAAGATTCGCCTAAGCGCTTCTCCAAAGTGCTTTGTAATTTTTCATCAACGGTTTGACGCATTTGCTCTAATTTTTTGCTATTTTCTTCTCTAATATTGGTTAATTGAGTGCTAACTGTTTTTTCAATATGCTTAATATTGTCCGTTGCCTGTTGATTAAATTGTGTTTGTTGCTGATTAAAATCGCTAAACTTTTCTTTGATAATAATGCCAGCTTCTTGGTTAAGTTGCCTTTGTTTTTCCTGTTGTTGGTTGAATTTTTTATCAACTGTTTCTGTTAATGATTTTTCTAATACTTGAATTGAGTCGTTCAATTCTTTTCTATTTTCTTTGGCAATCGTATTAATTTCTTCACGATTTATTTTTAACTCATTTTTAAACGCTTCTTCTAAGGCCTTAATAGGTGCATCAATATCGGTTGTCGCCTCTTTTTTACGCAATAAAAATACCACCAAAACCACCAAAATGACTAACAATATCGATATTACAATATCCATTTTTCCAACTCCTTAACGGTGTTAATCAAATAATCATAACCCCAATTCTGCTCAACCTTACCATAGCCATAAGTTACTGCTACAGTTTTAATACCTGCATTTTTACCTGCAATCATATCGTTTTTATCGTCACCAATAAACAAACACGACTTTGGCTCCACCGCTAATTGCGCACAAGCATAAAGTAGCGGTGCAGGATGTGGCTTATTATATTCTAAGGTGTTGCCGCATACCACAACATCTGGTTGAATATTTAATTTGTTTAGTAACAACTGGGTTAAATTCTCAGGCTTGTTGGTCACAATCCCCCAAAGCAATCCTTGCTTTTTAAGTAACACTATTAAGGCGTCAATACCAGGAAAAGTTGCTGAATATTTGTCAATATTATTGGTATAAATTTCTAACAATCTTTGGTGTCTTTCGCTGAATTTAGGATGTGATTCATCGCAATCAAACCCCATACTTACCAAGGCTTTGCCGCCAAAGGACACCAAAGGCTCAATGTCTGCATATGGCTTTTTCTCTAAGTTATGCTCTAACAACAATGTATTTAATGCATACGCCAAATCTGGCGCTGTATTAACCAAAGTACCATCTAAATCAAATAAAATAGTGTTCATAACTTCCTCTTCTCTTTACAGGTTTGCTTAATATTCTAGGCATTTTACCTGTCGCCCTTATCCCACAGAGACCTTTGCGTTAATAGTAAACCATCTGCTTTTTATTCGCTTGGCAAAACATTGATTTTGCCAATCATTCAGATTTATGCAAAGGTCTCATATAAAATAAAACCTTTGTATGAATATGAACAATCAAAGGCGATTTTAATGTGTCCACTAAAAAATAAACTATGTTACTAATTCGCTCACTTGCCTATTTCCTTGGTATGCTTATCTTTGCTTTTATTGTATTTTTCATTGCTATGATGGGCGCTTTATTGCCTTTCAACATTCGCTATAAAATAATATCACAATGGGCTATTTTTAATATTTGGTGGTTACGCATCACTTGCAATATTACAACTCAAGTCATTGGTGAAGAAAACATTCCGACATCGACTTGTGTCATCGTTTCCAACCATCAATCCACTTGGGAGACATTTGCTTTTCAAAAAATATTTGCACAACAAACTTGGGTGCTAAAACAAGAATTGTTATGGATACCTGTTTTTGGCTGGGGTTTGGCGTTACTCAGACCCATTATTATCAACCGTGGCGAAAAACTTAAGGCGCTTAAAAAAGTTATCAAACAAGGTGTTACCCGCATTCAAGAAGGTATTTTTGTCGTCATATATCCTGAAGGCACACGCCAACCTTATGGGCAACTTGGCAACTATCAAAAAGGCGGTGTTGCCATTGCTAAAAAGGCGGGTTGCGATATTTGCCCTGTGTGTCATAATGCAGGTAAATTATGGCCCAAAGGCAGTTTTATCAAATATCCCGGTACGATTACCGTGGTGATTGGTAAGCCTATTAATATTACAGAGAAATCAGCCACAATGCTGACCCAAGAAATTAAAGATTGGACTGAAAAAAATCAAGCAAAACTTACTTAGGGACTTTTGCGTAAATATAATAATGAGCAAAATTCAATTTTTGCTGAATGGGTGGTTATTCATATTTGTGCAAAGGTCTCAATTATACGATTGAGCATTGAAAATTTGACAAAAAAGTTCAGCAGTTTTTTGCGTGTCATAAAGTGCAGAATGAGCACTGGCATCATTCCACTCAATATTAGCCACACGCATTGCCTTAGCCAGAACAGTTTCGCCATAATATAACGCTGAAAGGCTAACCGTATCAATGGTTGAAAATTGATGAAAAGGACTTTTAAGTTTGCTTCTTTCAGTGGCAGCACGCAAAAAACCTAAATCAAAAAAAGCATTGTGCCCAACTAAAATAGCACGAGTGCATACTTCGTTTTTCATTTCCGCATGAACAGATTGAAAAATCTCATTAAGCGCCTGTTTTTCAGTAACTGCCATACGCAATGGATTGTACACATCAATGCCGTTAAATTTGAGGGCTGCCGATTCAAGATTGGCACCTTTAAAGGGCTCTATATGAAAATGCTGCGGGTCTTTTGGGTAAAAAATACCGTCATCATTAATGCCAATTATAATGGCACAAATCTCAAGCATAGCATCGGTTTTCTCATTAAAACCACCCGTTTCTATGTCAATTACAACGGGTAAATAGCCCCGAATGCGTTCTTTAATTTTCATGACGAATGTCCTTAAAAAAGATAGATGAATTACGCTGATAGTCAAATAAGTCTTGGCGTTTTTTTGGCAATTCGCTAATTTCCATTTCTACAAAACCTTGCTTTAAAAACCAATCGGCGTTATGTTTAGACAAGGCAAATACTTTGGAAAGATTACCAGCAAATGCTTTTTGTATGACTTTATTTAATAAGCCAACTGAAACCCCTTGATTTTGCACTTGTTCCGATACTGCCAAAGCATAAATTTCACCCATGCCGCCTTCTTGACAATTTTTTAACCCCACACAAGCAACCAATTTTCCAGACCGCTCAATCCATACAAAATCTGTAATATTACTGTTAATTTGTGCATAAGTTCTGGGCAAAATCTTACCCTCCTTAACAAAAGGGGTGATTAAGTTCAATATTTGTTGCGCTATATCCAATTGGGTTTTAAAAAAGGCGTTGAGAAAGGTTTTATTTTAGTCTAAAATTCAGTGCTTTATATCTAATACAAATGATTATGTCTTCAAATTCAAGAAAATATTCCTCTCAAGTGGTTGATGGCTATGAACGAGCACCCAGTCGCGCCATGTTATATCCTGTTGGTTTTAAAAAAGAGGATTTTAACAAACCTCAAGTGGGCATAGCAAGCACATGGTCAATGGTAACGCCGTGCAATATGCACATTAACAAACTGGCTGATGAAGCAGAAAAAGGCGTTAATACTGCGGGTGGCAAAGGTGTTATTTTTAATACTATTACTATTTCAGATGGCATTTCTATGGGGTCTGAGGGGATGAAATACTCTCTAGTTTCTCGTGAAGTGATTGCCGATTCCATTGAAACTGTGGTTGGCTGCCAAGGTTTTGATGGCGTGGTTGCGATTGGGGGATGTGATAAAAATATGCCCGGTTGTATTATTGGTCTAGCGCGCCTTAATCGCCCAAGTATTTTCGTTTACGGTGGCACGATTCAACCGGGTGAAAATCATACTGATGTGGTGAGTGTATTTGAAGCGGTGGGTCAATACGCCAATAATGCAATTGATGCAATTGAATTGGAAAACATTGAAAAAACAGCCATCCCGGGTGCAGGATCTTGTGGCGGTATGTACACAGCAAATACCATGGCAAGTGCAATTGAAGCATTGGGCATGAGTTTGCCAAATTCTTCTGCCCAAGATGCCATTTCAGCGGACAAAAATAACGATTGTATTCGTGCGGGTGAGGCGGTACTTCATTTATTAGAAAAAGACATTAAGCCAAATGACATTATGACAATGAATGCATTCGAAAATGCAATTACTGTGATTATTGCCCTAGGTGGCTCTACCAATGCAGTTTTGCACTTGATTGCCATGGCCAATGCCGCTGGTGTTAATTTAACCATTGACGACTTTACTCGTATTGGTAAAAATGTACCTGTGATTGCCGACCTTAAGCCATCGGGAAAATATATGATGAGTGAGTTGGTGGAAATTGGTGGCACGCTACCCCTGATGAAAATGTTATTAAAAGCGGGATTGTTACACGGCGATTGCATGACAGTTACCGGTCAAACTATGGCGCAAAACTTAGAAAATGTTAAGCCCTATGCCGATTCTCAAGACATCATCAGGGCGCTAGATAATCCCATTAAAAAAGATTCACATCTTAGAATTTTGCGTGGCAATCTTGCTGCTGATGGTGCAGTGGCAAAAATCACTGGCAAAGAAGGCTTGAGTTTTAGAGGGGTGGCAAAATGTTTTGGCCGCGAAGAAGAGGCGCTAGCAGCAATTTTAGACGATGATATTCAGGCGGGTGATGTTATTGTTATTCGCTACGAAGGCCCTGCTGGTGGCCCTGGTATGCGTGAAATGCTTGCCCCTACTTCTGCCGTTATGGGTAAAGGTTTGGGGGGTAAAGTTGCTCTTATTACCGATGGTCGTTTCTCTGGTGGCACTCATGGTTTTGTGGTAGGTCACATTACTCCAGAAGCCTTTAAAGGTGGCGTGCTGGCTGTGGTTGAAGATGGCGATGAAATTTTAATCGATGCCGAAAATAACAGCTTGGAACTCTTGGTTGAGCAATCTGTTATTGATAAACGCCTGTCTCATTGGATACAGCCCAAACCAAACTACACCAAAGGTGTATTGGCTAAGTTTGCCAAATTGGCCCAATCTGCTTCCAAAGGTGCAGTAACTGATTAATATTCAAATTCAATCGAATACTATTTTTCAAAAAATAAACAACATGAGACCTTTGTGTAAATACAACGATTGGTAAAATGCAATTTTTGTTTTAAACCTTATGAAATTTCTGTATTAGATATGGCTGTCGAACAAAGGACAAATTTTATTAGAATATCATTGTCTGTGCTAGTAACAAAAATTTCATCGTTGTGGCTACCTGTAAGTGTATTAGCATTTTTGTCGCCTAAATAGCCAATGTCGTATTTTGAATTGCTACTAAGTTTTGTTAAATGAAGTCCTTGGTGTCGGTTTTTTTTGAAGATAATATAAGATTTAACTGTGCTGAATTTTCCATCTGAGTCAGCCTGATAAGCACCGACAAGCAAACCATCCAAACCATCGCCCTTCAGATCGCTGCACTGAAAACTGAGTAACCACTTTCATCGATTTGCTCCTCTCCATTGACAACAAAACCGTTTGTGTTTGTATTGTATGTTGCCCCTTTAACGACAATAACAATTTCTTGGTTAAGTTGCTCGATGGCTTTTTGTACTTTGCCTTATTAGAACTCTGATTTTTTTGTGACAATCATCTACCCAGTTGCTAAAAACAAATTTATTACATCAAATAAAGACTTTTATAATAAATATAGATAATTAACAAAACTCAATAAGATCAACAGCACTTACTAATGACAGGCGACTCTATTTTTGAATTCAGGTAGAAGGTATAAACACCATTTGCCTATCATCTAAATTAACAGAAGCCACTTGAACCTTTATAGTGTCGCCAAGTTGAAAAGTTTTACCTGTGCGCTCACCTTTAAGTTTGTGGTGAATATCATCAAAAGCATAGTAATCATCTTTCATATCACGAATAGAAATCATGCCTTCGGTATAAACATCGGTAAGTTCAATAAAGATACCAAAACCCATTACACCAGAAATAATGCCATTGAAAGTTTCACCAACTTTATCACGCATATATTCGCATTTCAGCCATTTTTCCACATCACGAGTGGCTTCGTCTGCTCTGCGCTCTGTTACGGACAATTCGGCACCGAGCTCAACCATTCTCTTGCTTGGTTTTCTGGTTTTTTTAGCCAAAACACGCTTAATGGCACGATGCACCAATAAGTCGGGATAGCGTCTGATTGGGGATGTGAAATGCGTGTAATCTTCAAAGGCTAAACCAAAGTGCCCTTCATTAGCAGGCGTATAAACTGCTTGCTTCATTGTGCGTAACACAACAGTTTTAATGATATTTTCATCGTCTCGCCCTTTGGCATTTTCTAATACTTTGGCAAAGTGCTTGGTTTCTGGTTGTTCGCCACCTTCTAAGGTTAAGCCGACAGCAGTCAAAAATTGACGAGTAACCTCGACCTTTTCTGCGGTTGGCTTAGGGTGAATACGATACAAGAAATCTTCATCATTTTTAGCCAAATACTTTGCTGTGGCTTGGTTTGCCATAAGCATACATTCTTCAATAAGTTTGTGTGCATCGTTACGAGAAGTGGCAACGATGTTGCTAATTTTGCCTTTATCATCAAACAGAATTTGTGTTTCAATGCGGTCAAAATCCATGACGCCTCGTCGAGTTCTGGCATCTTTTAAGGCTTTATATAAATCATACAAGGCATTTAAATTACCCATAACACTCGCATACTCTTGTGTTAATGCTGGGTCGTGGTCTTCTAAAATCTTACCCACTTTGGTGTAAGTTAGGCGTGCGTGTGAGAACATCACTGCTGAATAAAATTTATAATCAATCAAATTACCTTCTGAATCAATGTTCATTTCGCAAGTCATACACAAGCGCTCTACATCAGGATTAATTGAACACAGCCCATTGGAAATCGCTTCAGGAAGCATCGGCACTACGCGTCTTGGAAAATAAACCGAATTTCCACGCTCAATTGCATCCATATCAAGCGCCGTTCCCTCTTCAACATAATGAGAAACATCAGCAATAGCAACCACTAATTTCCAACCATTAGAGGTAGGTTCGGCATAAACAGCATCATCAAAATCACGAGAATCTTCGCCATCAATGGTAACCAGTTTCATATCAGTAATATCAACACGGTCTTGCTTATCTTGTGCGGTTACTTCGGTTGGCAAGTGTTCGGTTTGTGCTAAGGCTTCTTCTGAAAAATCCACAGGAATGCCATTACGATAAAGCGCAGCTTCGGTTTCAACACCTTCATCCATATAATCGCCAAGAATTTGAATAATTTTGCCCTTGGCAAGTTCTTTAAGTGTTGGTGCTTCAACGATTTCAACAATAACAATTTGTTCATTTTTATTGTCATCACTAATTTCAGAAATAATAATATTGTTGCAAATGCGTCTATCGTCAACCACTATCCAAGATTTTTCAGAATTAATATGTAAGCGCCCTACTACAGTTTTAAGGCTTTTAAGCACTTCAATAATTTCAGAATCACCACGCTGATCAAGCATTCTTACCTTCACTCTATCGCCATGGAAAACTTGCTTCATTTGATAGGCAGAGAGGCGTAAATCTTTCCCGCCTTCATCCAACACTACAAAACCAAAGCCTTTGGGGTTGGCATTAATAGTGCCAACAACAATGTCTCTTTCCGTATCAAAAATATCATACATACCTTCACGGTTCATGTTTAATTGTCGATCACGAACCATTGCTTTAAGGCGATGTGTTAAAGGTTTTTTTTGCTTACCCGTTACTTCAAGTGCATCGCACAAATCGTAAAATGAATGGGGCTGTTTGGCAATATATTCAAGAATATATTCTCTTGAAGGAATTGGGTTGTCGTACTTGTCTGATTCTCTTTTTTGGTGCGGGTCATTCATAATTTATTTACTCGTCAAATGGATGGTTCAAAATCAGCGTTTCATCTCGATCTGGACCGGTGGATAAAATATCTACAGGCAAATTTGAAAGTTCTTCAATTTTACGAATGTAGTCTTGTGCCTGTTGCGGCAAACCGTCAAATGAATCACTACCAATAGTGGAAGTGTTCCAACCCGGCATTTCAATATAAACAGGTTTAGCGTCAGCGTAACCTTGTGCGTCATACGGTGGTGTGGTAATTTGTTTGCCATTCAACTCATAGGCAATACAAATTTTAATACTGTCTAAAGAATCTAAAACATCTAATTTAGTTAGGCAAATACCCGTAACAGCGTTTAAATTAAATGAGCGATTAAGTGTTACCATATCCAGCCAACCACAACGACGCTGACGCCCCGTAGTTGCACCAAATTCATGACCCACCGTGCCCAACACTTTGCCAATCTCATCACCTTCATCGGTAGCAACATCGTAAATCAATTCTGTTGGAAACGGCCCGCCACCAACACGGGTGGTATAAGCCTTAACAATACCAACAACATAATCAATATCCGTCACACCAACACCTGAACCTGTGACAGCACCACCTGATGTGGTATTTGATGAAGTTACAAAAGGATAAGTGCCTTGATCAATATCAAGCAATGCACCCTGTGCGCCTTCAAATAAGATATTTTCATGGTTGGCAATATGTTGATGAATTTGTTCTGTTACATCTGTAATCATTGGAATTACCGTTTTAGCTTGCGCCAAAGCTTCTACCAAAACAGTGTCGTAATCCAAGGCATCAGCACCATAATAATTACTCAATGCAAAATTATGATACTCCATAACTTCTTTAAGTTTCTCAGCAAACGATTTTAAATCCAATAAATCACCAACACGCAATCCACGACGGGCTACTTTGTCTTCGTACGCAGGGCCAATGCCGTTACCTGTCGTGCCAATTGCAGATTTACCACGCTTAATTTCACGCGCATTATCAAGTGCAACATGATAAGGCATAATCAAAGGACAACCCGGTGAGATTTTGAGGCGCGATTTTGCATCAACGCCAGCCGCATCTAACTCACCCAACTCTTTAATTAGTGCCGACATAGAAAGAACCACACCGTGGCCGATTAAACACTCAACACTATCACGCAAAATGCCGGACGGAATAAGGTGCAATACGGTTTTTTGGCCATCGATAACCAAAGTATGCCCTGCATTGTGTCCGCCTTGAAAGCGCACAACGCTGGCCACTTTGTCCGTGATTAAATCCACTATTTTGCCTTTTCCCTCATCACCCCATTGCGTGCCAATGATGACTACATTTTTTGACATATTAAATTCCTAATTATTTTGTTTTTTTGATAAAAACTTCAAATCAAATGAAAATCCTGTTGCTGCCCTTGATTGCCCAAACGACGCACTCAGTCCATTGTAACGACCCCCTTGTGCCAATGCCTTTGAATAATGCTCGTTATAAGCAGAAAATATAACACCTGTATGATACTCATAAGTTTTAAGTTCGCCAAGATCGAGCACCACTTGAACATTTGCATTACTTAGTTGAGCATTAATGCGAACCAAATCTTCAATTGCTGTCTTCGCTTGCGGAAAATCTTCAAATAAAATCAACGCTTCCTCCAGCACACTCGCATCACCCTCTAAAGTAATCAATGCGCTAAATTTTTCAGGATTTTTTAAAGCATTGTCACTTAAAAATACCGACAAATCTGGCACAGAGCGCTTAACAAAGATTTGCCGAAGTGTCATCGCTTGCTCATCGTCCAACGATTCACTTTCAATTAAAGCGTCAAAAATAGCAACATTCCCTAGACTTAAGGCAATTGGACTGATGGTAAGCAACTTTAAACTCTCAAGCATCAGTTCAATCACCTCAACATCTGCGTCAATGTCATCAGATCCATATAATTCCGCACCTGCTTGAATTGGCGAGCGTGACGCATAAAAATCATCAGCTTTGGTTTGTAAAATAGCATTAATATAACAATACTTTTCTACTTTTCCACTGTCTTTTTTAGCGTCAATGCGTGCAATTTGTGGGGTAATATCAGCGTGTACACCCAGCATTTTACCACTAACAGGATCTAGAAACTTAAAGGTTTTTTCATTCACTGAATCGCTAGTAAGTAACAACGACTCAACATTTTCCACCATCGGTGGAATAACCAGATTAAAACCTTTTTCAACATACAAATCAATTAACTGCCTGCGTATAGATTCAAACACCAGTGCTTTATCGCCGGTCAACTCATCGATGCCTTCAGGTAATTGCCAAGTGCTCACAATAATTATTTAAAGTAACGAAAGAATTCTGTGTTTGGATTTAACACCATAATGTCGTTTCGTCCAGTAAATGATTTTTTGTAAGATTCTAATGCCCGATAGAACGAATAAAACTCTGCATCCTTATTGTAAGCTTCAGCATAGTTACTGGCAGAAGCTGCATCTCCTTCACCTCGAATCTTTTCAGAATCACGATAAGCATTTGCCAAGATAATGGTGCGCTCTTTATCAGCTGCCGCACGAATAATTTCCGCTTCCTCTGCACCTTTTGATCTAAACTCTTTAGCAACACGATGACGCTCTGCTTGCATACGACGATACACCGAATTTAGCACTTCTTGAGACAAGTCAATACGCTTGATACGCACATCAATAATTTCGATACCGAACTTACTAATGTCTTTTTTTGCTAACTGCTTGATGTTTGTCATAATTTCACTACGCTCACCAAAAACCACATCGGCAATGCTGCGCTTAGAAAATTCACTCTTAAGTCCAGTTTTGATGATTTGCGCTAAACGATTATTGGTTCTCACCATATTGCCACCCGTTGACTTGTAAAACTGTTCAGCATCAATAATGCGCCACTTTACATAATAATCAACATTAACATTCTTCTTTTCACCGGTTAAAAAACGCTCTGCAGGGGCATCTAATGTCTGAATGCGATTGTCAAACTTTACCACATTATTAACAAAAGGAGTTTTGAATTTAAGCCCCGGCTTTTGATCAACGGTAATAATTTCACCTAAACGCAACTTAACTGCTATTTGTGTTTCACTCACTGTATATAACGCCGAACTAACAACAAACAGTAAAATCACCAAAATAATTAATATCATTTTTTTCATTATCTAACCTCTCTATTGCGGAAAACATTTCTAATGCTGTTACCCTGTCTAACTTGATCTGACTGTGAATCTTGAACAACAATCTTGTTAGGTTGTGCATTATTATTCAACAACTTGTCAATCGGCAAATACATCATGCTATTTGCCTTTGAATCAACCACCACCTTACTGGTATTCGCCAACACATTTTCCATGGTTTCACGATACAAACGCTCTTTAGTCACCTTGGGCGCCTTTGTGTATTCCGCTAAAATCTGTTTAAAGCGTGATGCCTCACCTTCAGACTTGGAGACTACCTTTGACTTATAGGCTTTGGATTCTTCTAATATGCGTGCTGCTTTACCACGAGATTTTGGCAAAATATCGTTTGCATAAGTTTGTGCTTCATTAATCAAGCGTTGTTTGTCTTCACGCGCTTTTACCGCATCAGAAAACGCCGCTTGCACTGGCTCTGGCGGTTGTGCATCTTGCATATTAACGGTTGTGATCCTTAAACCTACCTGATAAACATCAAGCAATTCTTGTGATTTTTCCTTAATACTGTCTGCAATTGCCACACGACCTTCGGTTAAGACATAGTCCATAGAATTTTTACCAACCACTTGACGGATAGCGCTTTCAACCACTTGGCGCAAAGTCATCTTAGGATTAGCAACATTAAATAAATACGCTTGAGCATCATTAATTCTATATTGTACGGCAAACTTAGCGTTAATCATATTTTCACCTTTGGTTAACATTAGTGATTCAGACGACACATTGCCACCACGACGATTTCTAACAGCATCTCTATAGCCAATTTGCATGTCTTGAATTTCTTCAACATTAACACGACTTAAGCTCTCAATTGGATACGGAAAATGCCAATGTGGACCTTGTCCAGTTTCCTCTTGAAACGCACCAAAACGCAATACCACACCTTTTTCAGCAGGGTCAATAATATAAACACCGGACGCAAGCCATAACAACAAGCCAATAATAAAGATATATTTGGCGCCTCCTGCTGATGGTGTGATAGATTTTTCAGAATTTGAATTTGAGCGTGGTTTGCCACCAAAAATACCACTAAATTTATCTTTAAAATCTCTAATTACTTCATCTAACTCAGGTGGCGTCTGACCATTGCCGCCCCAAGGATTCTTTTTATCATCATTCCAAGCCATATGCTTTATCCATTTATTAAATTACAAAATTCCCAACCATTTTACCCAAAGCATTTTCACTAATGACCCTTTTATTTATTATATTTTTTAGAAAAATTTGCATAATTAATGGATGATTAGAAAAATTCAATTTTTGCCAAATTGATGATTTTCTTAAACATTGAATAATAAAAAGCCCCAAATTAATGGGGCCATTATTATTTAGAGACCTTTGCATAAACATGGATGATTAACAAAATTCAATTTTTGCCCACTTGGTAATTTTCTTAAATATTGTCCTAGCAGGGCTAAGGCTGGGTTTAAAAAATTACCAAGTGGGTGAAACGAGAATTCTTGATGATTATTCATATTTATGCAAAGGTCTCACTTATGGTGCTTATTGCGTATTTGTTTCTGGCGGGGCTATGCTTCTTATATTCTGTTTAGCGTTATCTATTATTGCATTAAGATCGTCAACACTCCACACAGGTCTTCTACTACCAACCTTAAACTGATTGTGCCATTCTTTACCATAACCAACACTTATTAATAAATCACGCAAACTATAGCCTGTTTTGTAACTTTGTACTTCTAAATCAACAATGAATCTACCCCACCTATCTTTAACAACAGGGTCTGACATATACACCATTCTATTTAATAGAATATATTCTACATACTCCTTAACAACAGCGCCTGCTTTAACATGTAGATCTTTATACGCCTCTGTCATATTTTCATAATCAGCATCAAACCTACAGCAAATGTGTCTTTTAACGACTTCTGGCGTGTCTATACCTTTAAGCATAACTTTAATTTCAGCCCCGTCATACTCAACTAAGAAATAGCCATCGCCGCTCTGTACTTTTTTTACCAAGGTATTTACTTTTTTTACTGCAGCCTCATCATGAGGTTCTTCTCTTTGCTCACTTGCTATATATGCAGCACTTCCTTCATCTACCCAATCCAAAAAAACATCTCTGTCTTCAACATCCTTAGCCTTGTCATAAACAGGAGTCCAGCGAGCAGATTTCTTTGACTCAGTATAGGTAGTCCATTCTGCCTGAACAGATAACCCAAATACCATAAATAACAACCCAGCGAGAATTAAAACGCTACTATAACTTTTTTTCATCTTTTATCCTTATTTTTAAGCATTATTGCACCGAAAACCCCCAATTAAGGGGGGTAAATATATTATATAGATACTATGCACTTGGTACTGTATCAGCAGTTTTTTCTACTACTTCATCGTTTGCAACATCTTGAATTACTTGCTTATCTAACAGTTCATCCTTGACTTCTAACCCCTCAACTTTAATTATAATAACAGATTTTTTCAGCAGCATTCCACTTCTTTAGTTTTAGCAACAATCTCAGCCTCTTCAAGTCTTGCCCCAGTAGGACTAAGACTGGGTTTGAAAAATGACTAAGTGGGTAAAAAGTGGCTTCTTGATAATTACTCATATTTATGCAAAGGTTTCTAATAGTTAAAAAATAAACGCAGATAATGTTAAAATTTGCAATTATTTTATTACACTAATTTGGGGTTATTTAATGAGAAGGCAACTTGCTCTTTTTATATTTGTTTGGTTGCCGAGCGTGGTCAGCGCACAAGAAATAGAGCATGCTATTAGTTGCAACAACACGCCATTGCTTTTCCCCAAACAAGTTCTTACCACAGACGCTAAAAATATTAAGGTAGTTGCAGATTACAGTGAGGGCAACAAGGGTAACTATTTGCTAACTGGCAACGCCTCTTTAAATTCAGCCGAATTTTATCTATCAGCAGATAAAATCATGGTAGAAAAAACCACCGAAGCTTCAAGCGCCAGTGGCAATGTTAAATTCCAAGGCAAGCAAATTATGCTTACTGCTGACAACATTCTTATTAAAAAGCAAGGTGCGGTAACGCAGTCTATTTTTGAGCAAGCTCAATACCATTATATAGGTACTAAAATTAATGGACAGGCAAAAAAAATTACCAACGATGGCAGTAAGCAAACCTTTGATTCAATGACTTATAGTTTATGTCCAATAGGCAACACAGACTGGCAAGTAAAAGCAAATAAAGTTACAATCAACCCAAAAACTAACCGTGGCATTGCTGAAAATGTGACCATTGAATTTATGGGTGTGCCAATCTTTTATACGCCACATCATGAATGGATACTAAAAGGCAGAGATTCTGGTTTTTTAATACCAAGCATCAGCCGTTATACCGAATCAGATTCTAGTGAAAATAAAGGTTATCAGTTTCGTATTCCTTACTATTTTAATCTTGCCCCTGAGCGAGATTTTTTATTAACACTTAATCAACTCACTACTCGAGGTAGTGTCATCGAAGGCACATACCGTCAATTATTAAACAAAGGTCGTGTTGAAATTCAAGGCCATTATCTCAATCAAGACAAAATAAAAAAGAGCAACCGATGGTTACTCAATACACAATTAGATCTTTCTTTAAACGATAAAACTGAATTAACCCTTATCACTAATCGCGTGTCTGACCGTGAATACTTTAAAGAAATTACCCATGAAAATACAGATAAAACCACACTAATGTCCTCCATCAATGTGGCCTATGAAAACAAAAAAAACAATCTGAGCGCATCAATATTTGCTGAGAACGAACAATTACTCTCTGGCAATGCAGAATACACCCGTATGCCCGAAATTTCCCTTAGTAAAAAAATCACAAATCCAGACAATAGGGAAATTAATCTTTCGATAATAGGCACCAAGTTTAAACATACAGATGCCACCAAAGAAACAGGTACTCGTATTCATACGCAAGCAGTTTTTGCCCGTAACATTAAAACTGACACTTATTCAATGCGACCTAAATTTGTTGCCTCTAAAACCAAATATTTAATGGATAACAGAGCAAACGAAGGTCGCTCCATATACAGCCTTAACATTGACTCTACATTATTCCTTGAAAGAGACACTCATTTATTTGCTAAAAACTTAACACAAACACTAAACCCAAGATTGGCTTACAACTACACACCAGAAAGAGACCAAAGTGCCTTGGCTAATTTCGATTCTGAAAAAATAAATGCGTCGTATGAAAATCTCTTTTCAGGTAAAAAGTTTACCGGTCTTGACAGAATTAGCAAAACCAACGATATTGTTATTGGTCTAGAATCTGATCTCATTAATAAAAAAACAGGAGCAACCTATTTGGCACTAAAAATTGCACAAGCACGCCACTTAGATGACACAACTTTGGACACAGATGGCAATTTAGTCCCTCAAGACAAATACTCAAATATTGCCACCGATATTGCACTAACTTTAAATAAATTTACATTGGGCAATGCCTTGCAATACGATCCAGATACCAGTAAAATAGCCAAAAGTAGTAGCATGCTTGGCTATGTTGTAAACCCTAAAAAATTCATTAATTTTACACATGAAGATGATGGCGAACAAAGGTCAGCAGGTATATATGGCGCTTACCCAATTACCCAAAAAGTCCATTTATTTGCAGGTATTAACCGCTCGTTAACGGATTCAATTAACAACAAAAAGACCTTTGGTATTGCCTATGAATCTTGTTGTTGGGCAGTGCGTATTGCACATTTTAACGAATACACAAGTACCGGGATTTATGACGAAATAACCAAATTTGAATTAATACTTAAAGGTCTTGCCTCAAGTGACTCTACTTTAGTTGAGCGCCTAAGAAAAGAAATACCAAATTATTTAACCGATTAAACAACTAAAATATGGGGCTCCATTGAAAAATCTATTGACACTTTTACTAACATTTTCGTTGACCACATTCGCTGTGCCAAACAGTATTGTTGCAGTTATCAATGACACCATTATCACCATGGATAATATCAATGATTTAATCGATAAAGACGCCACAACAGAGCAAAAAATAGCGCTAATTGAGCAAAAAATTGACATTGAACTACAACAAGAAAAGATACAAACGCTGGGCATCAAACCCAAACTAGAAATTATTAATGCCGCCCTAGAAAATATTGCCACACGAAACGGCTTAACTTTAGCGCAACTGCGTGCCAACAATCAATTTGCTCAAATTGTTGAAACCGTCACTCAAGACCTTGCGCTTAAAGGGCTGAAACAAATTGTGTTACAACAAAACAACATCACCATAACGCCAGAAGAAATTGACGATGAAATACTCAACAATCCCAAGAAAGACAATATAACAACAGAAGAGCACTGGAATAACATTAAAGCTCAACTTATTTACAACAAGCAAAATGCTTTTTTTCAAAGTTGGGTGAAAAACTTACGCAAAAATGCTTATATAGAAATTTTTAAACACAAGCTATAACCCCTCTTATTTATGTCTAAATCTATCATCATTTTTGGGTTCCACTCAATCCAAGCACAATTAGAAAGCAATCCAGAGTGCTTACTCAAAATCTACACACTGGACAATCGTCACGACAAACGCTTAAATATAATAACCACACAGCTTAATCAGCTCGGCTTTAACACCTTCCCGACCAGTAAACAACAACTGAATAAACTCACCAAGAATCAAGTACACCAAGGTATTGCTGCAGAAATATTGCTACCTACTTTACCCAATCAAGATGGATTGATGAGCCACATTAGCAAACTGGAAAAAACCGCTTTAATACTAATTTTAGACTCCATTCAAGACCCAAGAAATTTAGGTGCTTGCTTGCGTAGTGCCAATGCTGCCGGTGTGGACTGTGTCATAATTAACAAGGATGGGTCGGCACCCATTAGTGCACTTGTGCATAAAACTTCAGCCGGCGCACTCAATCAACTCAAAATATTCTCAGTAACAAATCTTGCACGCACAATTAAAGCGCTGAAAGAAAACAATATCTGGGTAATTGGCTTAGATGGTTCAACAGAAACCTCACTCTATCAAGTAGATTTAACCACACCCAGTGCCATTATTATGGGATCTGAAGGCTCAGGGTTGCGCTCATTGACTAAGAAATCTTGCGATCAACTGGCTATGATCCCAATGCAAGGTAACATAGAAAGCCTCAATGTTTCAGTGGCAACGGGGATCGCTCTATTTGAAGCCAGCAGACAGCGATTAAATTAAATGCATAACACTCTTTATTTTTGGTAAAATTATCAGGTTTTTATGATGAAGCAAGGAATACCGGAACAAATTAAACTTTTTAAGTTCGCCACCAAGGCGTTAATCTTCTCACAAGTCTATCAAGTGAGAGATTTCCCTAGGATTAGCGCACTTGCTAGCAATCAAGATGCAGCGGTTAATGTTGCTCTTAATTTTAGCCTTGAAGAAGGTAGGATTCCTTGTGTTAAAGGTGAAATAAAGTTAGATTTGGCACTTACCTGTCAACGGTGCTTAGATGAAGTCAGTGTTCATTTAGAACCCAAGTTTCAGCTTGCTTTCTTAAAAAACGAACAACAAGGGGAGGCGTTAAGTGCAAACTTTGAGACAATTCTGAATACTGACGAGGAATTTTCGACAATAGAATTTATAACGGATGAGGTGTTAATATCTGTGCCGATGACACCTATGCATAAGCATGAGTGCGCATCGTATCAAGACACACAACCAATAAATAAGCAAAAGCGTGAAAATCCTTTTGCAATATTACAACAGTTAAAAAATAAGGAGTAAGAAATGGCCGTACAAAAAAGTAGAAAAACCCCTTCAAAGAGAGGCATGCGTCGCTCACACAATGCATTAAAAAATCCAGCTTTATCTGAAGATCAAGAAACAGGTGAAACACACTTGCGTCACCACATTACCGCTGACGGCTATTACCGTGGCAAACAAGTAATCAACAAAGCAGACGAAATTCCAGAAGTAGAAGCCTAAACACCAAAATGTCAATCAAGGTATCGATTGATGCCTCAGGGGGTGATTACGGTATACCTACTACTATTGTAGCGGGTATTAAGGCCTTGGGCGCATTTTTAGACTTACATTTGGTTTTTGTAGGTGATCAGTCTAGTATTCAAGCAGAACTTGATAAGCATCCTCACGCCAAAAAATACGCCAAGCGCTTTAGCGTTACACATGCCAGCGAAACGATTGCTATGCATGAATCGCCCTCAATAGCGTTGCGAAAAAAGAAAGATTCCTCCATGCGTGTTGCCATTAATTTAGTCAAAGATGGGGCGACTGATGCCTGCGTCAGTGCGGGTAATACTGGTGCTTTAATGGCAATTTCCCGCTTTGTCCTTAAAACCATTAAAGGTATTGATCGTCCTGCGATTATGGGGCGTATGCCAACCGTGGGCGGACATATACATATGCTGGATTTAGGGGCAAATGTTGATTCTAAGCCCGAGGCACTGCTTGAGTTTGCAATCATGGGGGCTATTGCAGTAAAATATACTGAAAATATCACCTCCCCTACTGTTGGATTACTTAACATTGGCGAAGAAGAAATGAAAGGTAACGATAAGATTAAAAAAACTTCAGAGTTGCTAAAGGCATCAAACCTAAATTATGTCGGCTTCATTGAAGGCAATGATATCTACAAAGGCACCGTTGATTTGGTGGTTTGCGATGGCTTTGAGGGTAATATTGCACTCAAAGCCAGCGAAGGCGTGGCATCAATGATGGGGCATTATCTCAAACGAGCTTTTACCAAAAATATCTTTACCAAGTTAATCGCCCTGATTGCCACGCCAGTTTTAAAAGACTTTAAATCCAGTCTTGATCCTGGAAAGTATAATGGCGCTAGTTTGTTGGGATTACGAGGTATTGTGGTTAAAAGCCATGGTAGCGCTAATGCCGATTCATTTTTTCAAGCAATTAAAGAAGCGTATCTTGAAGTGCAAGTTAAAATTACCGAAAAAATAGCCACGCAAGTTTCACTAGAATTAAAACAAAACCATGAATAAATTTGCAAGAATTATTGGCACAGGTTCTTATTTACCACCAATGGTTGTCACCAACGATGACCTGTCTAAAACTATTGACACATCAGATGAATGGATTACCAGTAGAACAGGTATTAAAGAAAGGCGCAGAGTAACCGATGAAAGCACTTGCGACTTGGCGGTAATTGCTGCCAATAATGCACTTGATATGGCAGGCATTGCACCCAGTGAATTGGATTTAATTATTTTAGCCACTACCACACCCGATAAAATTTTTCCTGCCACCGCTACCATGTTGCAAAATGCCATTGGTGCCAACTGCCCTGCTTTTGATTTGCAATCAGTTTGCGCAGGTTTTGTTTTTGCATTAACCACTGCCGAGCAGTACATTAAAACAGGTGCTGCCAATAAAGTATTGGTCGTTGGTAGTGAAACCCTATCTCGTATTGTTGATTGGAACGATCGAGCTACCGCTATTTTATTTGGTGATGGTGCTGGCGCTGTTGTGCTGAGTGGTAGCGAAGAAACAGGGATTTTACATTCAAAACTTTTTAGTGATGGCAGTTATCTGTCTTCTTTGCAGGTGAACAACACCCGTATTAATGAAACAGGTTTTATTGAAATGGCAGGCAATGAAGTCTTTAAAATTGCTGTCAGCCGATTGTCGTCTTTGGCACAAGACACTTTGACAGCCTGCAATATGACGGCAGAAGAGTTGGATTGGATGGTGCCACATCAAGCCAATATCCGTATTATTTCAGCCGTTGCTAAACGCATTAATACGCCCATGGACAAAGTCATTGTTACGCTGGACAAGCATGGCAATACTTCTGCTGCCTCAATTCCTTTGGCACTTGATATAGCCGTGCGTGATGGCCGCATTCAAAAAGGGCAAAGTTTATTGCTTGAAGGCATTGGTGGTGGCTTTAGTTGGGGCAGTATTTTAGCTAAGTTTTAAAATCTTCTGCTTTGTAATTTTTGTGTAAGCGCTTGTAACTTTTCAGTATCCACGCTCAATGCTTGTAAATTATTGCGTGCTTGTTGATAAAGGTTTTCATACTCAACTTTTGAAGCCTCCAAGCCCAACAAGGCAGGATAAGTGGGTTTGTTTTTTTCTGCATCGGAATTTTGTTTTTTGCCCAAAACTTCTTCAGGTGTCAGCACATCTAATACATCATCTTGAATTTGATAAGCCAAACCAATGTTTTTAGCAAAATGCATTAATGCTTGGCTGTCCTTAGCATTACAATCAGAAATTAAAGCACCCATTTTTACCGCACAACTAAGCAGAGCACCTGTTTTCTTCTGGTGCATATCTTTTAAAGTGTTCACATCAATTATTTTTGAAACCACACCTAAATCAATGGATTGCCCTTCTGCCATTTCAAAAGCCGCCTGAGTTAACGCTTGCAACATATCAATTCGAACAACAGCTGACAACTGATTGTCACTGGCCAATACCTCAAAAGCCAAAGCCTGCAAGCCATCCCCCGTTAAAATAGCTTGCGCTTCACCAAATCGCTTGTGACAAGCCGGTTGATTATGGCGAATATCGTCATCATCCATTGCAGGCAAATCGTCATGAATTAAAGAATAAGCGTGAATTAATTCCACTGCACAAGCACTAGAATCCACCTGATCAAGATTGGCACCAAAAGTATCAGCCACAGTATAGGTTAAAATCGGTCGAAAACGCTTGCCACCACACAAAACACTATAACGCATCGCCTCAGTTAAACTGCCTTGATTGGACAAAACTTTGTCTAAACATTGGTTAATGCGTTGTGTGTAATCCATTTTATGATTCTTTATTTGAATCTTGAATGAGAGGCTGTTGGGTATGGTAATTGTCATCTGCACTAAGTATGGCTATTTTTTGCTCCGCTTCACTGAGTGCTGTTTGGCATTGGCGTGTTAAGACAACACCTCGTTCAAAATGTTTTAAAGAATCCTCCAGGTTGAGGTCGCCACTCTCCATAGTTTGTACAATAACTTCTAAATCTTTCAGGCCTTTATTAAAATCAAATTTTTTCGCCATTATCTGCCTCCGCCACCACCGGCTTTATATAAAATTTTATCCATTAGCCAAGTGGGCAATATCCTAATCAAAAATGCAAATAATTTGGTCGGAAAAGTTACTAGGTAATGAATTTTTGCGTGCTTTGCACTGAGTGCATGCACACAGCATTTTAGCACCGCTTCTGCGGGTAAAGTAAAATCTGCCAAATCTTTTGATTGCAAGCGCACAATCATTTTTTCATAATTGACTCGGTAATCGCTATTTTGTTTGTCAATATGCTTGCTAAATGCTTTATAGGCATTGAGTCTAAAATCAGATTCAATCGGTCCAGGTTGAATCAGCGATAATTGCACCTTGGTGTGCGCCAATTCCAATCTCAAAGTATTAACCAGACCTTCAATCGCAAATTTAGAGGCATTATAAGGTCCACGAAATGGCATTGCCACAAAGCCCAATACCGAGCTCAAATAAATAATCCGTCCAGCATTTTGACGCTTCATCTTTGGTAACACTAAATTAGTCAGCTCATGCCAACCAAACACATTGGTCTGAAATTGTTCCTCAAGCGCCTCACGAGAAATATCCTCCAATGCCCCCACTTGCCCATAAGCACCGTTGTGAATTAGACCGTATAACGACTCAGTTTGTCCAAAAATAGCATGCATTGCCGCTTTAATAGATGCGGATGATGCCAAATCCAATTGATAACTCTCAAAGCCTTGAGTTTTAAGATTTTCTACATCCTTGGACTGTCTGGCAGTGGCAAAAACTCGATAACCCGCTTGCTTCAACCCTTGGGCAACACAAAGACCAATGCCACTAGAGCAACCTGTGATTAAAATAGACCGTGTCAAAAATGCCTGCGTTGCCTCAGGTGTCTTAAACTTCATTATTATATTGTGCTTCAGTCCAAAAATTTGCCGCTTCTTTAAGTTCTGGATTAATACTTTGCGAACGCAATACTAAAAAATCATAAGCAATTCTAAATCCTCGGTGCGCTAACAAGGGTTGCACTTTTTTAGGATGCATCTTTTCTAATTTTGACTGCATTATCCAAATATCTTTCATTCTAGCAGTTAAATATCGTGGCATTGACACTTGCTTAATTTGACTGATAATTGCTTCATCACAGGCTTGTATTTGTGCCAAATTAAAAGAACGCTGTTTCTTTTTAATCAGTACAAAGCGTTCATTTTGCGCTTGCCATAAGAATACTGCAAACAAAAAGGCAGGGGTTACTGGCTTGCCGCTTTTAATGCGATCAGAAGTATTGTTACATGCTTTTTTGATAAAATCATTTTTATGCGTTTGCTTAAATAAATGTTTGAGCAAACCATATCGCTCTAACTGCTCATACACCTTAAACGAATATTCATTCTGAAACAACTTAATACACTCTTCATACAAGCGTGCTGCCGAAACATTGGCAAGTAAAGGGGCCTGCTCTAAAATAGCAGCCTTGATTTCTTCGCTCATCTCTGCCTTAAGTTTTTCACCAAAACGAACTGCGCGTATCATACGCACAGGATCTTCCTTAAAGCGTTTTGTAGCATCACCAATCACATGAATTTCACCTGCTTCAAGATCTGCTAAACCACCAACATAATCAATCACTTCCTTCTTATGAATATCGTAATACAAAGCATTAATATTAAAATCTCTACGCACCACATCATCTTCTAATTTGCCATAATGATTATCGCGCACAATCACGCCGTTTTTGGCAGTTTGCACTTTTCCAGAACGGAAAGTAGCCACTTCAATAAAATCACGCGCACCAAATAACACATGCACCAAACGAAAACGCCTACCAATTAAGCGTGAGCGTTTAAAAAGTTTATTGACTTGCTCGGGTTTGGCATTGGTGGCAATGTCAAAATCTTTAGGCTTCAAACCTAACAACAAATCTCGCACACAACCACCAACCAAATAGACTTCAAAGCCGGCTTTGTGAATAGTATTTACAACCTTTAATGCATTTTTATCTAACAGTTTTTCGTTAAACTTAACAGATTGACGAACAGGCTTGGCATTGGACTTGATGCCTAAAAATATTTTTTTAAAAACGCTACGAATTCTTTGCATAATTACTTACAAGCATAAATGCGGTTACAAATTAACAACAGTTTTAGGCGTCCAGCCTTGTTGTTGATGTTCGGCAATCACTGTGGTATAAACACCACCACGCACATTGAAAACAGCTTTAAGGCGCATAAACCGTGGATCGGTTGCCACTATCAAATCTTCTAAAATTTGATTGGTAACTGCCTCATGAAAAGCGCCTTCGTCACGAAACGACCAAATGTACATTTTCAAAGATTTCAACTCAACGCAGGCTTTATCTGCAATATATTCTAAATGTAGCGTGGCAAAATCAGGCTGTCCTGTCTTTGGACACAGGCAGGTAAATTCTGGTAATTCTATTTGAATAACATAATCGCGCTCAGGGTTTGGATTATCAAAAACCTCTAAAATTTTACTGGGTTGGGATGACATGGTATTATAAGTTCCTTTAAAAATGTGAAGTCATTTTACACGCCTTACGAAAAAACGCGTCAGTGTTCTGAATTTTTCGTATCGATAGCCATACAGGATGAAAATAAAGCCAAACATCAACAGATGCACCCACCACAATCCGCCCCATATAGAATTCCCCCCATGTTCTAACGCTGATTTGGCAATCATCAAAGCATTGTTATACAAAATAAAAATAGCAACACCAAACAACACACCTAAGTTTTTCCCACCCCTAGGAGATGCCTTACCCAGCAAAACCCCTAAAAACGACAAAATAAAAATACTGAGTGGCTGTGACAACCTCCATTGAAATTCTGCCACCTCTTTGGCGCCATCTGCATAGAATAAATCAATTGTGCTACGGGATTCTATTTGCGTGTTACTCATCTCAGATTGTTGCTTTTTACCATCCATAATCTGCAAATCATACCCATCAAAGTTTAAAATTCTTTTGCTGTCATTACCTAAAAAACCATGATAACGAACGCCATCTTTGAGGCGTAAATAAATATTATTGGTACTTGGGTCTGTGTATTTTTGCGCTTTTTTTGCCAAAGTGATAACAGGCTCACCCCCTACCAAAGCATAAATAAACACTTCTTCCATAATTTTGCGTGTGTCTTTAACACCATCCGTTACTTTGGTGGCATAAAAAATAATATCGCCCCCTTGAAATTCTTGAAATTCTTTTTGTTTGATAAAAGCAAACTCTGGTGTGTGTTCACTACGGCTCATAACAAGGTTTTTTTGTTGCTTTGTCCAAGGTACCACCAAAGTAGTCAGCAATAAAACAAAGATAAAAATAGGCAACACTACCGGCTGAATAAACACCATAAAGTGTTTGTCACCAACACCAAGTGAGTTCATGACAATGGCTTCTGAGCTTTGATAGAGTTTACTAATGGCAAGAATAATTGCCAAAAATAAAGACAAGGATAAAATTAAAGACATATCACCAATCATATTAAAGACAATCAATGGCAATAAATCAGCAGTAGGAATACCATATTCCAAACTTTTTTGTATCATTAGCACCACTTGATTACCAAGAATTACCAAACTAATAATCAGGAAAATAGCACCCGATACCACCCACACATTGCGCATTAAATATTTCGCAATAATCGTATCAATTAGATAACAGGCATGCTTAAAACCAGGTATTTTGCTAAATCTCCTCATACCCTAAGTATAAAGAGATTTTTTAATCATAAGAAACCTTTGCATAAAGTGCGCCATTTTTAAGTAAAAAATAATACCATTACTCCAGGGCACCTCTAGAACCCCCAGTGTGATTTAGGGAAATTAGAAAATAGTGCATTTTTTAGCCAAAAATTAGGAGAATAACCCGCTATTTGATGAATTTTTGGATGAAAAAGGTGCTGTTTTATACTTTTCATAAATTGTATTGGGGTTTTTGGAGGTGTCCTCCATTTAAATAGCATTTGAGTTGTGCAAAAATCTCCCCATAAGTGCGCGTTTATTTTTTTTGTGACATTGAGGCGAAAAATTCATCATTGGTTTTGCTTAACTTAAGGCGATCAATCAAAAATTCTGCCGCTTCCACCGTGTCCATTGGGTGCAAAATCTTACGCAAAATCCACATCTTTTGCAATTCCTTCTCATCAGTAATCAATTCTTCACGGCGTGTTCCAGAGGCATTAATATTAATAGCTGGGAATATACGCTTTTCACTCAAACGACGCTCAAGGTGTAATTCCATATTACCCGTGCCTTTAAATTCTTGATAAATAACCTCGTCCATTTTAGAACCTGTATCAATCAAAGCAGTTGCAATAATGGTAATACTACCCCCATTTTCAATATTTCTTGCTGCGCCAAAGAAACGCTTTGGACGCTGGAGTGCATTTGCATCTACACCACCCGTCAATACCTTACCCGAAGACGGTGCAACCGTATTGTAAGCACGGGCTAAACGAGTAATGGAGTCTAATAAAATAATAACATCTTTGCCTTGTTCTGCACGGCGTTTGGCTTTTTCAATAACGATTTCAGCCACTTGCACATGGCGCTTTGCTGGCTCATCAAAAGTAGAAGCAACCACTTCGCCACGAACAGTGCGTGCCATTTCAGTTACCTCTTCAGGGCGTTCATCAATCAACAAAACAATCAATTCGCATTCTGGATGATTGCGGGAAATAGAAGAGGCAATATTTTGCATAATCATCGTTTTTCCAGCCTTAGGTGGCGCCACTAACAAACCCCTTTGCCCTTTACCAAAAGGAGCAACAAGGTCAATCACGCGTGCAGTAATGTCCTCGGTGCCACCATTACCAATTTCTAATTTGATGCGTTCATCGGGATGTAATGGCGTAAGTGAGGCAAACGGGATTCTGTTTCTAACATTATCTGGATCCTCGTCATTCACTTCATAGACTTTCACTAAGGCAAAATATTTTTCACCTTTCTTGGGAGCACGAATCTTGCCGGCAACCACATCGCCAGTTGAAAGATTGAAGCGACGAATTTGATTGGGTGATACATAAATATCATCTGGCCCAGAAACATAAGAGTCGTCTGCAGACCTTAAAAATCCATACCCCTCTTGCAATATATCCAAAACACCGTCGCCAATAACTTCTTCATCGTTAGTGGCCTTGTGTTTTAGAATAGAAAAAATAAGGGCTTGCTTTTTGGCACGAGAAATATTTTCAATACCAAGAGATTGTGCTAATTCTAATAATTCAGCAGCTGTGGAACGCTTTAATTCAGATAATTTCATATTTTTTTTGTAAAGTGTAAGGAAAAATGCCAATTGAGACGATTGGCGTAAATACTGCTTGCGCAATAACGAGTAAAAACTAACTCATAAGAGTTTGTATTTTTTTATAAATTGGAACTTTTATATAAAGACCTTTGTGTAAATATGGATGATTAACAAAATTCAATTTTTGTCCAATTGACAACCTCTTTAAACCTTGTCCTAGCAAGATTGAGTTTAAAGAATTACCAAATGAATAAAAAATGAATTCCTGTTAATCATCCATATTTATGCAAAGGTCTCAAATATAGATGGCTAACAAAATTCAATTTTTATCAACTTGGTGAATTTTCCAAATCCTTTCTTGGCAAATTTAAGCCTAAGGTTTGAAAAAATTCCAAGTTGATAAGAAATGGATTCTTGGTGATTATTCATATTTATGCGAAAGTTTCAGCTAAATATTAGCATCAATAAAAGTGCTAAGTTCTGCCTTAGATAAAGCGCCCATTTTAGTAGCGGCAACCTCACCCTCTTTAAATAGCAATATTGTTGGGATGCCACGCACACCATATTTTGGTGGCATCTGGTCATTTTCATCTACATTTATTTTGGCAATGACAACCTTGCCATCATATTCTTCGGCAATTTCGTCCAAAATTGGCGCTAACGCCTTACAAGGGCCACACCACGGTGCCCAAAAATCTACTAATACTACTTGTGATGCGTTAATGACATCTGATTCAAAAGAATCATCTGTTACTGTTTTAATTTTATCATTCATAATTTGACTTGTACTGCTTATAAAACCTTATTGCTAGAAATAAACGATGCTGTGGCAAATTATACCGTTATTTATATACTTGATATATTATTTTACAATTTTTCTTGTAAATACTGACTTAATGTTTGTTGCTCTAATTTGCTAAGAGGCTTGTTATCAGCATTACTGATAAAAAAAACATCTTCTACTCGTTCACCCATGGTTGAGATTCTCGCATTGACCAAATGAAAATCTAACTGGTAAAAAATATAGGCAATATTCGACAACAACCCCTGTTTGTCAATCACATTTACTTCCACTTCGGTCAAGTTCCAAGTGTCGTTATGTGAGAATGTAATTTCCATTTTATGGTCAAAGTGATAATGTGCATATTTGTCACTCATTTGCTTCACATCAGCACCAGATTGCACAAGTTGCGTTAATTCTTCTTCTATCACTTTATTGATATTAGTGTGCTCTAGGATTTCATCTTGCAAGACGCTAATTGTATTATAAGTTTTGTTGTCTTTACTGGTTAAAATCTTGGCATCAACAATATCCAAGCCTAATTTTTCAATAATACTCACTAACTTAAAAAACAAGCCCTTGGAATCCTCACTGTGTACAAAAATATCCACCACATTATGTTCTGATAAACGACTCAAAACTTTAATCGCCTTACCACTTTGCCTAGTGAGGCACTGTAAATGCCACAAAATATCATCTACCTGATAGCGTAAAAAATAATCTTTTGGCAAGGTGTCTAACATTACATCTGCTTTTTGTCTATCGTATCCTTGCTGTATCACCGCCTTTGCCAGTGCTTGTTTGACCACTTTCACTTGGGCAGTAATACTCGGTGCTTTTGGGGTTTTTTGCAGGTGTTCTTTGGTTTTGTAAAACAATTTCTTGAGCAAAGAATCCTTCCAACTGTTCCACAAGTCTTCTTTGGTAGCACGAATATCTGCTACCGTCAGTAAGTATAAAAATTCCAAAAATTCAACCGACTTCACGGTTTTGGCAAACTGCTCAATCACATCAAAATCGTCTAAATCTTGCTTTTGTGCCACTTGTGTCATTAATAAATGCTGCTCTACCAAACTTGAGACCAAAGCAACATCTTTGGCTTTAAGGCTATGATGTTTAAGAAAATCTTGTGCATCTTTTGCACCCAAAGTTGCATGATCGCCCCCTCGTCCTTTGGCGATATCGTGAAACAAACCTGCTAAAAATAACAACTCAGGCTTGACAATATCTGTCGCAATCTCACTACATAACGCAAACTCTTGAGCAAACTCACCAATGAAAAAACGCCTAAGATTACGAATCACAAACAAAGTGTGCTGATCCACTGTATAGGCATGAAATAAATCATATTGCATCAGCCCTGTTATCTTGCCAAAAGCAGGTATATAACGCTCTAACACGCCATAACGATTCATTAATTTGAGTGCCTTATTAACCCCCTGCTTTTGTTGCAACAACTCAATAAATAGACGATTATTTTGGCGTTTTTTATAATAGTTTTCACCTATTAAATCTATATCTTTTTGCATTTGTCTCAGTGTATCTGCACTAATACCACTTACATAATTATGCTTAGCGACCAGCAAAAAAATCTCAATAAAAGCAGAAGGCTGTTCGGTAAAAACTTTACTATCAGTCATATAAATATAACCATGACTAATGACAAAGCGCGCATTCAAATGCTGCACATGCAACACACTCTCTTCAAATAATTGCAACAAAATATCATTCAAACGCGCCACTTTTGTTGCTGTTTGATAATAATCACGCATAAATTGCTCAACCGCAATACTATCGCCCTCTTCATACCCCAATACACTTGCCACTTTGCGTTGATACTGAAACGCCACTCGGTCTTCCCGACGCTGAGCAATAATGTGCAAGGCAAAACGCACTTTCCATAAAAATGACTGCGCTTCTATTAGTAAATCATATTCACCTTGAGTTAAATATTCTTTTTCCACCAAATCAGACAATAAATCAACATCAAAATACCACTTTGCCACCCACGCTACCGTCTGAATATCTCGCAACCCTCCAGGGCTTTCTTTAAGATTAGGCTCTAAATTATAAGCAGTATTAGAATAATTTAAATGGCGCTCATACTGTTCTTTTTGCTTGCCAACAAAAAACGACCGAGATGACCAGTCATTTGACTTAATTACCACTTTCATCCTTAAGAACAACGATTCTTTGCCAATCAAAATACGGGATTCCAACAAATTCGTTGCCACGCTCAAATCGTGAATATTCGCCACACAATCTGCTATATCACGAGTTGCATGTCCAACTTCCAACCCGACATCCCATAAGAAAGTTAAAAATTTAGATAAGTTTTCCTGATGCACATTATGTGAACCACTCGGAATCAAAATCAGTAAATCAATATCAGAATACAAATGTAACTCCCGACGACCATACCCACCCACTGCCGCCAAACACAACTGATTACTTACCTCAAACCCACGCCAAATATCACACAACAAACTGTCTATCTCATCACTACGCCTCTGTACCAACGCCTTTACCGCATCAGGTTTTTTTAAAAAATCCACTTCTAAAGAGGATTGTAATGCCTGATATTTCTCTTTAAAAACCTCTAACTGCATTATTTCCCCAACCGCTTTTTTAAAGCAGGGAAAGCGCCTTTGCTAGATTCAGTCAAATGCTGGGTGATCAAATGCTTAATTGGCGGAAAACGCTCAGCAAGATTCAGCACAAAGCGTCTAATTTGCTTCACCATCGGTGCATCATTGGTAAATAATGCCACAATACCATTGGTACCAAAAAACATTATTTTAGTAAGATGAATATGCTTTCTTTCAAACAAATTCAGCAAAGGCTGTGCGCCAATATCCTGCCCCTGCATCAACGCCTCCTGCACCAAAGTCGCTAAAATATCCTGCCCTCTCAACCCTAAATTAAAACCATGTGCAGTCACCGGATGCATACCCACAGCCGCATCACCAATCAATGCAAAACGATTGGCAATAAAAGTCTGCGCATGCACACCCACCAATGGATAAAAATGACGCTCACCCACTTGCGTTAACTGCCCTAATTCCCCTCTAAAATCTTTTGTCATTTTGGCGTTAAAGTCCTCTTCACTCATTTCTATTAGCGCCTGAGACTTATTTGCTGCCACAGTCAACACCACAGAAGACTCATTTCCTATCATTGGCAATAGCGCCAAAGTTTGCCCATAATCAAAACATTCTAAAGCCGTGTTTTGATGACTTTTCTCATGCTTCATCTTCGTTACAATCATTACCTTGGAAAAATCTTTCATAATAGACGGAATACCCACCTTACGACGAATATTAGAGAAACGACTGTCTGCAGCAATCACCAATTTAGCCTCAACCGTGGTCTCATCTGCAAAAATAACCTTTGAATGTACCCCACAATAATCCACATTCTCTACCGAAGTATCAGTAATCACCGTAATATTATCCGCTTGCAACACACGCTGATATAACGCTTGTCGCAACTGGTAATTTGGCACCAAATAACCCAACGCCTCAACACCAGAACCCTCAGATTTAAAATTCAACAACGAAGTCGAATCGCCATCAAAAACCTTTGCCTCTTTAAGTAAAGACACCTCATTCTGATCTATCAACGCCCAAACACCTAACTTCTTCAAAATACGAAGAGACAAATGCGTTAACGCAATCTCCCTACCGTCATAAGTTGGCTTAGAAATCGCTTCCAAATTGGATTTTTCCACCACCAAAACCCGCACATTAGTACCCATCATCGAGCAAGCAAAGCTTAGTCCTGCTGGCCCACCGCCAATAATAACAATGTCATAGTTAGTTTGCATTTTTAGTTTATAAATTAGTGATATAATAATGTGTATTATAACTACCAAGCACCCATCCTATATTATGATTTATGTCATCATTCAATTCAGTTGTATCTTTTATCTTATTTTTAACACACGCCTTGATTCTTTCAATGCATTCAACTACGCCCTACTCGGCATCGGTTTTATCATCGGACTCAGTGCCATCATGGCAATGAAATTAGATAATTTCAACATGCAACCCACCCTAAAAAGTCAACATAAATTAATCACGAACGGCATCTATCGCTGGGTACGCCACCCAATGTACACCAGCGCACTTACCCTATGCCTAGCACTCGCCCTAAGCAACAACCATCTATTCTCACAACTTGCCCTTTTGGCATTAACCGTCATTTTGATACTAAAGTCCAATTTAGAAGAAAAATTCCTTACCCAGCGCTTTTCTAATTATCAAGATTACAGAAAGAAAACTGGTTACTTCGTTCCTTTTTTATAAGCCACTCCTTATCAAGCAAGGCTTTATTTTCTCGTTCCCAAGTTCTGCTTAGGGATGTATGCCTGAGTTTGAAGGCAAAGATACAATAAAAAAACAACTGCTAATATTTTCTTTAATAAAGTTAATATTGTTGCTTGGCAGTGTATGCAGGGTAGTAAATGATCTTTAAAAAAACAAAACATGAAGATAAAAATGCCTACCATGACTGAATGTATCATGAATGGAAACACAATAAGTATAAACAAAGCGCTAACATTAAGAGATCAGGCGGACAATAGAGGTGTAAATAGAGAGGATTATTTATGCACTAAATGCCGTCAACTGGTTCGTGCTCACAAAAGTGGTGGTTCTGTAGGTGCACATTTTGAACATCATAAACGAAATCCAGATTGCCCATTCTTTAAGTCGTAAACAAAATACAAAAAAAATAGGACAAATCTTTGATGCTGACTGGCTTTACACGCCAAGTTACTCTGTATGAAAACGCATACTTGAGTTTAGAAGCAAAGATATAACAATAAAAAGCAACTGCCAATATTGTTGCTTGGCGGTGTTATGCATTCCCAAGCAGAACTTGGGGGCAGAACGGGATTTAACTACTTTTGCAAGGTTTGTTTTTAATATCGTCATACAGGGATAAACTAAAGCACAAATAATAAGGGCCGCTAAAATAGCGACCCTTATTGTTTTTTTATAGGCTAAAAAAATTAACGAATAAATCGGCGTCTCCTTCTAATTAAATAATAAGTGCCTAATGTCATCAATAGGATAAAGCCCATATCAAATCTAGCAGGGGCATTAGGATTATAAACACAACCACCGCCACTACTGCTACTGCTATCATCGTTATTACCGCCATTGTCATCAATGACAATAGGCGTTGCTATTGAAACGGTACTTTCAACCACGCCGTTGGCCTGATCGCTATCGGTATCGTTTGCACCGCCGTCTTTGATGGTTAATTTAAGACAAGTTGCATTTGTGATCAATCCAGTTTGCCAAGTAGCGCTATCATCGGTACAAGCATTGCCTGTGCTTATTTTAGATTGCACATTGTTGCCATTAACCACAAAATTACTCCAACCACTTGTTAATGAATATTTACGCAACTCTGCATCCTTAGGGATTGCGGTAGTGAGTTCGATAGTTACTTGAGTGGAGTCGCCAACGGCGCTTAAGCCTTCAACTACATAGTCATAGATATCGCCAGTGGTCAATGTATCGTTGGCGTTATTAGTCAAATTATTGGCTACTAGATATTGCCTTATTTGATCAGGGGTTAATTGCCCGGAATCTTCACCCATGGTACCTAGCAATATTTTAGTGTCTGCTGAACTGGTGATGGTTTTACCCTCACCTGCTCGGATTTTATTACTTTCAGCATTGGTGTCTTTGTTGTCGGGAATGCCATCACTGTCATTGTCATTGTTCTCGCTGTTGATATTTCCAGCAATCAGTTTAAGTTTTAAAACTCTTTCTGATAAATGGTTGTTGGTCTCAGCCTTTAATTTAATTGTCAGAATACCGGTGTCTATGCTACTGGGGTCAAAAGAGAAAATTGTATCGTTACTTGTGTCAGCGATATCAGAACTACTCCAATTATAAGTTTCTGCTGTTACTAAGGCATTAATGGCAACTGTTCCACCGGCTTTACTAATTATCCGACCGTTATTTTCACCTTGGGTTACGATGAATTGATTAATCACTGGAACAATGTCAGACTCAATGGTGGTTTTGGTAATGGTAAAGTCTTTTGTAGGGGGAAAGGCGTTGTCGCTGACGGTAATAGTAATGGTGGCTGGGAATGTGATTGCAGTAGCATCAACTTTGATTTTTAGCTGATTGCCCATAATTTCAAAATTGGTGGCATCATCCACATAGTAGGTCAAACTGTTATCGTCTGTATCTGTATCAGTTGCAGACAAGGTGCCTACGATTGCACCAGCAGTTGCATTGGATGCGATGTTTTTCCTGGTTAGGTCAATATTAGTGGGAGCGACATCATTAATGTCATTAATGGTGATGGTGATTTTGGCGGTTTTATATTCTGCGCTACTATTGCTAATTTTGACTGTAAGGAGGTAGGATTTTTTAGTTTCATAGTCTAGACCTATCTTTGCTACTTGGATTTGCCCTGTGTTGTTGATTGTGAAGAAGCCATCACTATTACCAGCGTCAATGGTAAAGGTTGTTACTTCTCCTGTGGTTACCAGGGGAGTGCCGACTGCGACATTGACAGATGAGTTTTCTTTAACAGCTCGGCTTTGGTCAGCAATAGTTAAATCGCCTTTTATGACATTTTCCACAGTAATGGTAATAGCCTTCAAGGTGGTAGAAACTGTGTCGTTGACTTTTAACACAAGATCGTAGATGTTGTTACTGTCATTGTCACTTGGTGCCTCGTAGTCGGGAGCAGTTTTAAAGGTAACGATGTTGCCATTTAGATTAAAAAGTCCTGCGTCTGTGCCTGAGATTTCATAAGTCAAGGTTTGATCGTTAGGCTCATTGGTGGCAGTGATAGTGAGGGCGGTAAGGGCGCTACCTTCATCACGCACCACATTGGTATTGGTAATGTTAGCGGGGTTTAAGTTAGCGGCAGCAACATTAAGGGTGAACGCTGTAACGGCAGAAGTATTTATGCCATCGTTAGCCGTTATGTTAATGCTGTAATTAGATTTAGTGGAATAAGTAACATCTTGTGCCATTTTTAATTGATTGCCGTTAATGCTGAAACTAGATGCATCATCGCCACTGAGAGTGTAAGTCAATGTACCAACGGTATCTACATCGGTGGCAGAAAGCAAAGCAATTATAGTGCCGCTTTTTGTGCCGTTATTGATAATAGTAGCGCTTAGGACTATGTTGTTAGGGGCAGTGTCATTGACATCGGTAATGGCAATGGTGAATGCCTTGTCAAAAAATAAGTTACCGTCTGTGGCTCGCACTTTAATACTGTATGAGGTTTTGCTTTCATAATCTGCTACTGCGTTTAAAGACAGTGTTGCGCCAGTAATGCTGAAACTGGCATTATCACCAAAACCTGAAATTAATGAATAAGTCTCTGTGCCTAGTGCGTCATCAGTATTGGTTAGTGTACCGACGGTGGTAGTGTTTTCTATCACGGTAACACTGGAAAGTGCGATATCGGTAGGGGCTTCGTTGACATCGGAGAGGCTAAAGGTGATGGTTTGTTCGGTGTTTCTAGTGCCAGCGCTGGCTTTAACCTTGACGGTATAAGAATTAGTGTTATTTTCAAAACTAAGGTTAGTGGCGTTAAAACTTAGGATTTGGTTATGGGAGCCACTAAGACTGAATAAGCCACTGCTATCGTCTTCAATACTGAAAGTGGCAGCAATGTCATTAGCAGTTAAAGTGTAATTAGTGCTTACACCTTCGTCAGCAGTAAAAATGTTACTGGATGTAATAGAAAGATAAGATATCACAGGTAATCTGAGATACTCAAATTGCTCATGAATTCCATCCTTTACAACTATAATCACTTTGTATATTTTAGGATTTTCTGGATCGCCACTAGAAATAGCGTCTTCCGTGATGCTGAATTTACCGTCTTTGGTCATTGCAAAGCTCGCAAAATCATCATTACGACCGTTTCCCTCTATGCCGGTTATTATGTAGTATTCTAGTATTTCGCTATCTGGATCGTAGGCACTGGCTGTGGCAATTTGTGTATTGGCAAGCGTGCCAGCCATGATAGTGTAAGTGTTAAGCACAAGGTTTGTTGGAGGGGTGTCGTTATCATTAATAATGTCAATGATAAATTCTTTTGAAAAAGTATGTCCAGCGCCATCTGTTACTTTAACCACAATTTTTATGTTTTTACTCTCAGAAGTTTCATAATCAATAAGGCTAACAGCTCTCAACTCTGTCCCATAAATTAAAAATACACCTGCGTCTTCTGTTAAAGAATAATGAAAAGTATCATTCGCATCAGCATCAATTGCACCGAAGTTTCCCACTAAGAAATGGTCAATGTCATGTACAGATTTTTCGGGATCAATGGAAACAATCCAATAATCAGATTCTTTGACCTTATTATCCGAAATGGTGATGTCGGTAGGCGTTTCGTCATTGACATCAATAATGGTAATGGTAATGGTCTGCTCGGCATTTCTGGCGATGGTAGTGCCAGTACTGGCTTTAACTTTGACAACATAAGACTTAATACCCTTATCAAAGTCAGTTTCAACACCTCTGAAATTTAGGGTTGCATTGTTATTGCCACTGAGACTGAACAAGTGATTACTTTCAATAATACTGAAAGTAGCATTGGCATTATTGGCGGTTAGAGTGTGGTATATATTTGTAGCTTCGTTTACAACCAAGGTGCTGGCAGAGGTAATGACAAGGGCTGGAGTTGAGAAAGCTTGAGCACTAAGCATTAGTAAACAAGTACTAACGATAAATCGATTAAAAACAGTCACAAGGAACTCCTGGCTAAGAAAATAAAATATTTTTCGATCTTAAACTCTGCTTGAAAACGAGTGTAAAAACCACAGATAAAACGGCTAAGCGTTTGCTGAATAAAAGTAAGGGTTATTTGATTTAGTTCAGTCATAATATATTATGATGACTTTTACATAAATATGAACGATGAGAAAAATTCAACTTTTGCCCACTTGGTGATTTTTTAAAACTTGTTCCAGTAGAGAATAAACGGTTAAAAATTGTTCCTTACGGCTGGAATTTACTCGCCTAAAGAACTGCTGGATGTCGCTAGAAGAATTGTCAAATGGGTAAAAATGGGTTCTTGATGATTATTCATATTTATGATAGAAATCTTATTACAATACTCACTTCTACAAAAATTAACATTATCCATAAAAAATAAGGTTCATGGGGACTAAATGGCAAAGATAATACTAAAGCCTAAAAAGATTAGAGGTAAGCCCTTTTTTATTACCTTTTTTCCTTGTTTTTTGGGCTGCTTAATCCATTTAGCACTGACAATAAACTATATGAGACCTTTCGGTTAAAAGCTTAACGAATAAGTCGGCGTTTTCTTCTGAGCAAATAATAAGCGCCTAATACCATTAACAGAATAAAGCCCATATCAAATCTAGCGGGTGCATTGGGGTTGTAAACACAACCACCGCCACCACTGCCGCTATCTCCACTGCCACCAATGTCACTGGGAGTCGGAATTACTATTGAAACGGTACTTTCAACTACGCCATTAACTTGGCCTTTGTTATTAACTTGGTTGCCATCGGTGTCGTTTTCGCCACCGTCTTTAATGGTGAGTTTAAGGCAAGTTGCACCTGTGAATAATCCAATTTCCCATGGACTATTATCGGTGCAAGTTTCACTTGTTTTGGATTTGATTGTATTGTCATCATTAGTCACAAAACCAGACCAACCATTTACCAGCGAATATTTGTATAACTCTGCCGCCGCAGGGATTGCAGTGCTGAGTTCGATAATCACTTCAGCGAAAGTAGTAGCGCCCAAACCTTCAACTACATAGTCATAAATATCACCAATAGTTGATGCGTTGTTGGCGTTATTAGTCAAATTGTTGGCTGCCAGGTAACCCTTTACTTGGTCAAGGGTTAATTGTCCAGAATATTCGCCCATGACGCCTAGCAATATTTTAGCGTCTGTTATTGTACTAATAATGGCTTTACCCTCGCCTGCTTGGATTTTATTATTGGCGTTACTGGTGTCTTTGTCATCGGGAATACCGTCACCATCGCTGTCGTTACTGGTGATGCTTTCTGCAATCAATTTAAGTTTCAGGATTCTTTCTGAGTAGTTACTGCTGGCCTCTACTTTTAATTTGATTGCATGGGTGCCACTATTTATATTTGTGGGGTCAAAAACAAAAGTTGTGCTGTCGCTACTATTTTTATTAGTAAGGCTACTAGAGTCCCAAGTGTAAGATAATGCACTCACGACGGCTTGCACAGTAACATCACCGCCATTTTTACTAATGAGGCGACCATTGTTACCATCTTGAGTTACGATGAATTGTTTGATTATCGGTGTACTGTTGTCGACTACGGCAATGGTAAAGGCTTGTGGGGTGGAAGTGTTAGTACCGTCACTGGCGGTAATGTTGAGGTTGAGTGTGGCTACTGTGCTGGGTGTGGTTTTGACTTTTAGTTGGTTGCCAGTAATTTCAAAATTAGTATTGTTGACGACGCTATAGGTTAAATCTTTAGTGTCTATATCAGTGTCTATATCAGTTGCGGACAAGGTGCCTATGATTGTGCCAATGGGTGCATTGAGTGTGATGTTATTGTGAGTTAGGATGATGTTGGTGGGGGCGATGTCGTCAACATCGGTGATTTCGATGTTGATTTGGGCGGTTTTATCTTCGGCGTCGGCGTCTTCAATTTTGACTGTGAGAGTGTAACTTTGTTTGGTTTCGTAGTCTAAGCCTGTTTTTGCGACTTGGATTTGCCCTATATTGTCAATTTTAAAGAAGTTTTTGTCGTTGCCAGCAGTAATGCTGAAGGTTGTTATTGTACCTGTAGTAATGAGGGGGGCGCCGATGTTGGTGTCAGTGATTGCGCTTTCTTCAACACTTCGGGTTTGATCAGCGATGGCAAGGGTGTTTTCTAGTAGGTTGTTAATGGTGATAGTGATTTGGGCGGTTTCATCTTTAGCATCATCGCCTTCAATTTTTACTGTGAGGGTGTAGCTTTGTTTGGTTTCGTAATCCAAGTCTGTTCTTGCAACTTGGATTCTCCCTGTATTGTTGATTTTAAAGAAGCCGTCGTCATTACCAGTGCTAATGGTGAAAGCTGTTACTGTGCCTGTGGTGACTAAGGTGCCGATGTTGTCATCTATGGATGCATTTTCGTCGACAGATAGGGCTTGGTCGTTAATGGCAATGGTGTTTTCAAATATATTGTTAAGGGTAACGATGATGGTTTGAATAGCGTTATCTTCGCCTGTTTTGCTGGCAGTAATTTCCACTTCATAAGTGTTGTCATCGGCTCTGGCTTCAAAGTCGGTAGCGACAAAGGTGAGTGTTGCGCCATTTAGAGTGAATTTGGCTTTATCTGCACCGCCTATGATGTTAAAAGTTGCGCCTATTCTATTGGCGGTAAGGTTAATGATTTTGTCGGTTTCTTCGGTGGCAGTGGCAGTGGCTGATGAGGTAATGGCAAAGTCTTGATTTACGCTAAGGGTAAAGTTCATAGCAACAGAAGTGTTCACACCATCAGAAGCAGTAATGCTAATGCTGTAATTGGATTTGGTGGCAAAAACAACATTCTGTGCCATTTTTAATTGACTGCCATTAATGCTGAAACTGTTTGCGTCAGTACCGCCGAGGGTGTAAACCATAGTCTCGCCTGTGGTATCTGTGTCAGTGGCTGTGATGATGGCAATGGTAGTGCCAGTTGTTGTGCTGTCGGCGATAGTGGTGGCGCTGAGTTGAATGTTACTGGGGGCAATGTCGTTAGCATCGGTAATGGCGAAGTCAAAGGTTTTGCTAAGTGAATGATTATTACCATCGGTTACTTTAACTGTGATATTGAGGGTTTTGGTGCTTTCGTAGTCTACTGTTTTGGCGAGTTTTAGTTTGTTGCCATCGATGGCAAAATAAGCTGCACTGTTGTTTTCTAGGGTGTAGGTAAAGGTATCCCCTGTATCGGCATCGGTGGTAGAGAGAGTGCCTAATTCGGCACCAGTAGCAGTGTTTTCAGTGATATTACTAGAGCCAGCGAAGTCAATATTGCTGGGGGTTTCATCGTTGAGGTCGGTTACAGTAACTATTAGTGTTTGAGTGGTGTCATTTTCGCCTATTTTGCTAGCGGTGATTTCAACTTCATAAGTGTTGTCGGCTCTGGCTTCAAAGTCGGTGGCGGCAAAGGTGAGTGTTGTGCCATTTAGGGTAAATTTGGCTTTATCTGCACCGTCTGTAATGGCAAAACTTGTGCCTATTCTATTGGCAACAAGGTTAATGGTTTTATCGGTATTTTCAATGGCAGTAGCAGTGGCTGATGAGGTGATAGCAAAATCTTGTTTTACGCTAAGGGTAAAGTTCGCAGCAACAGAAGTGTTCACACCATCAGAAGCAGTAATGCTAATGCTGTAATTGGATTTGGTGGCAAAAACAACATTCTGTGCCATTTTTAATTGACTGCCATTAATGCTGAAACTGTTTGCGTCAGTACCGCCGAGGGTGTAAACGATAGTCTCGCCTGTGGTATCTGTGTCGGTGGCTGTAATGGTGGCAATGGTGGTGCCAGTTGTTGTGTTGTCGGCGATAATGGTGGTGCTGAGTTGAATGTTACTGGGGGCAATGTCGTTAGCATCGGTAATGGCGAAGTCAAAGGTTTTGCTAAATGAATGATTATTGCCATCGGTTACTTTAACTGTGATATTGAGGGTTTTGGTGCTTTCGTAGTCTACTGTTTTGGCGAGTTTTAGTTTATTGCCATCGATGGCAAAATAAGCCGCACTGTTGTTTTCTAGGGTGTAGGTAAAGGTATCCCCTGTATCAGCATCGGTGGTAGAGAGAGTGCCTAATTCGGCACCAGTGGCAGTGTCTTCAGTGATATTACTAGAGCCAACGAAGTCAATATTGCTGGGGGTTTCATCGTTGAGGTCGGTTACAGTAACTATTAGTGTTTGAGCGGCATTGGTTTCACCTGTTTTACTGGCAGTGATTTCAACTTCATAGGTGTTGTCATCAGCTCTGGCTTCAAAGTCGGTGGCTGTAAAGGTGAGTTGTGTGCCGTTAAGGGTGAATTTGGTTTGATCTGTGCCGCCTGTGATGGCGAAAGTTGTGTTACTTTTATTGCTAGTAAGCGTAATAACTTTGTCGGTGTTTTCAATTACGGTGGCAATGGCTGGCGAGGTAATAGCAAGTCCTTTAATAACATTCAAAGTAAAATTTCTTGTTACTCTGCCAATTCCATCCTCAACAGAAATAGAAAGTTTATATTGTGCTTGAGTGGCAAAATTAACGGTTTCTTTAATGCTTAATTTACCGTCTGTGCTTAGGGTGAATTTGTTGTTATCAGCGTCAGCGCCATCATTGTCATTAAGATCATAAAGGGTAAAGATATGCGTGCCAACTGTATCTACATCTACGGCAGAAAAATAAGCAACTTGCATACCAGCAGAGGTGTTATTGGCAATATCAGTGGTATTGATGAGGATATTTGAGGGGGAATTGTCATCCATATCTTTAATTTCAAGTTTAAAGCTTTGGATAAATTCATGATTACCATCGTTGACTTTAATACTAAAAGAGAGTGATTTGTCAATATTAGTTTCATAGTCAACATCTACCCCATTAAGTTCTAATTTTGTACCATCCTCTGAAATTTTAAAAGTGTTTTTTTCATTATCAATCAATGTGTAAGTAAAGGTGTTGTTAGTATCAACATCAGCGGTAGTTAATGTGGCAACTGTGCCGGAGGAGGCTTTGTCATATACTTTTCTTTTGTTATCTTCAATAATACCTGTGTATAGATAGATATCGCCTGTTAGAGAAATTTCGGTAGGGGCGTTGTCGTTTACATCAACTAGGTTGACGGTAATGATTTGTTCTGCGTTTTCTGCGTTTCCATTTCCTGTGGTGGCTTTGATTTTGACAGCGTAGGATTTTGTAACTTCATAATCGGTGGTGGTGCCGTTGAAGGTTAGGGTTGCGTTGTTGGTACCGCTGAGGCTGAAAAAGCCGCTGGTGTTTTCGATAATGCTGAAAGTAGCAGCGGTATCGCTAGCGATGAGGGTGTGAGTGGTATTTCCCACCCCTTCATTGATAGAAAGTGTGTTGGTGGAGGTAATAGCGAGTACTCCACAGTCTTCCCAGCAGAGGTTAAGGGTTCTTTGGGGCATGTCATCGCTTAGTGCACCATTGATGCTTGCACCAGCAACTGCACCACCATCATATGTTTGGAGGGTGAATCTCTTGCCACCGTGTTCTCTCATTTTTTTAAGAGTCCAATAATCAATTATCAAATCCCAAACTTTATGCGTAGCAGTGGTATACTCAAAATTTTCGAATTTCATAGTTGAAATAACAGCAGCGTCAACACCAGTTTGATCAAGAACACTCGTGATAAGTATATTATTATTTTCGTCAAAGTATACTGTATCGGAAATGTCTAAATAAGAGAGTGCATAACCATCAAATGTAACTCGTATGGTGTCCTGCGTGTCACTAATAATGTAGTTTGTATCCTTAGTGGCCTGGGTGAAGTCAATGGCTAGCGCTTGTATTGATAAGACTAATAGGCAAAATGGGGTGACAATAAAGCGATTAAATGTGTTCATAATAAATCCTAAGTTGATATTAATGGTTATATTTCTGTGTATTTCCAAATAATGGCGAATGAAGGTAATATACAGGTGCCAACTGTATCATTGAGGACGGTGATGTTGCTAGATTTTTCTGTTTATTGATATTTTTTCGTAATTTCAATAAGAGGTGAATTATCCCATAAAAACGCATGTTTGTGTTTTTTTTGCATATCTGACTTTAAATACAAAAAATATTTGGCTGGTTACAATAGATTTTTTTTACTGTCAATACTTGTGAGAATGGGGGTTAAATTGCCACTTACTTAGAAAAAAACCCCGTAAAAACGAGGCTTTTTTATAATTTGGTAGTCGCGAGTGAATTCGAATCACCGACCCCTACCATGTCAAGGTAGTGCTCTAACCAACTGAGCTACGCGACTATTGGAGAATGGGGAATTATACCGAAAAGCTTGTTAGAAACAAGTTTTAATAATATTTTGAATTTCACTGGCAGCTTGATAAGGATTGTTGGCATTTTTAATGGGGCGGCCGACAACAATATAATCCGATCCAGATTTAAATGCTGTTGCCACATCAACGACGCGTTTTTGGTCATCATCATTGGCTACGGGACGAATGCCGGGGGTTACGGCAATCAGTTTGTTGTCAACATATTCACGCAAAAATGGGACTTCCAAACCTGAGGACACGACGCCATCACATCCTGCCTCAAAGGCGCGTTTAGCACGAGAAATAACCAAATCTTGCACATCGCATTTAAAGCCTAAATCATCCAAATCTCCTCTGTCTAGGCTAGTGAGTGCAGTTACTGCTAGGATTTTAAGGTCGCCTTTGTTTTCGGCGGCTTTTTCCATTAGCGCTTGATTGCCGTGGATGGTGGCAAAAGTGGCGCCATATTGGCTTAGTCGTTTAATCGTTCTGCCGACTGTTTCTGGCACATCAAAAAACTTTAAATCAACAAATACTTTTTTGTCTTTGGCGATTAGCCAGTCCATTAGTTGAAAATATTGCCCTGTCATTAACATTTCCATGCCGATTTTATAAAAGGTAACACTATCGTCAAGTTGGTTAACCAAATCTTTGGCTTGCCCTACTTCTGGCACATCTAAGGCAAAAATTAACCGGTCTTCAATCTTAATATTTTTCATGATATTTTTCTTATCTAATAAAATGCTTAAATTATACTGTGAGACTTTTGTGTAAATATTGTAAAATACGGATAATTTTGTCCTTGTGGCTCAGCTGGATAGAGCAGCCGCCTCCTAAGCGGCAGGTCAGTGGTTCGAATCCACTCAAGGACGCCAATTAAAGGAGTTAGAATGCACCAAGGTGAATGTTTATGTGGGAAGGTTAAATTCCAAATTACGCAAAAAATTACAGATATCATTATGTGTCATTGTAGCGAATGTCGCCGTGTACAGGGCACGGCATTTGCCACGAATGGCAATGTGGAGAGTAAGAATTTTAAGTTTTTAAGTGGGGAAAATAATTTGACTGAATTTAGAGAGAATGACAATAAGAGTCGCTTTTTTTGTCAATCTTGCGGTTCGCCGATTATGGCACAACTTAAAAACAATCCAGATTACACAAGGATTAGATTAGGTTTGATTACCAATGAGATTGAAGAAGCAATTGAGAAGCATATTTTTGTTGATTCAAAAGCGAATTGGGATGTGATTTGTGATGACATTCCCCAACACAAGGAGTGGTAAATGAGTGGTAATAGTATCGGTAAATTATTCACAATGACCACTGCTGGCGAATCGCATGGGGAGGCATTGGTTGGTATTGTGGATGGTTGCCCTCCAGGAATGGCGCTAAATGAGGCGGATTTACAAGGCGATTTAGACCTAAGAAAACCCGGCACTTCTCGCCACACAACGCAACGCCGTGAAGCGGATTTGGTTAAAATTTTATCAGGCACTTTTGAGGGTAAAACCACAGGTACGCCGATTGCGCTCATTATCCAAAATACCGATCATCGCTCTAAAGACTATAGCAATATCGCCCATTCGTTTCGCCCAGGGCATGCGGATTACACTTATCAACAAAAATATGGTATTCGTGATTATCGTGGCGGTGGTCGCTCTAGTGCTAGAGAGACGGCGATGCGGGTTGCGTGTGGTGGCATTGCTAAGAAATATTTAAAACAAGCGTTCGGTATTGAAATTAAAGGCTATCTTGCGCAATTGGGTGCCATTAAAATCGAGACACTAGACTGGAAAGAGGTGCATAACAATCCTTTCTTTTGCCCTGATGCGAGCAAAGTATCGGAACTTGAAGACTACATGGATGCTTTGAGAAAATCAGGTGATTCTATTGGCGCACGCATCAATGTTGTTGCGACAAATATGCCTGTGGGATTGGGTGAGCCTATTTTTGATAGATTAGAGGCGGATGTAGCGCATTCAATGATGAGTATTAATGCGGTTAAAGGTGTGGAGATTGGTGCTGGGTTTGGTGTTGTTACTCAAAAAGGTACAGAACATCGTGATACCATTACTGCCCAAGGTTTTGAATCTAATAATGCAGGTGGTACACTGGGTGGTATTAGTTCTGGGCAGGATTTATTGGTATCCATTGCACTCAAGCCAACCTCAAGTTTACGGCTGCCAATTGACAGTATTGACAAAGATGGGGTGTCAATGGAAGTTATTACCAAAGGACGGCACGATCCCTGCGTGGGTATTCGTGCAACGCCAATTGCTGAGGCAATGTTGGCAATTACACTGATGGATCATGTGATGCGTCATCGTGCGCAAAATGCAGAGGTTGAGTCATCTACGCCTGTTGTACCTGCAAGCAAATAATCAAAAAAAAATAAGGAATAAAAATGCTTTTTTCACTTATCCACAAGCACCTCTCTGTTAATCCAAAAAATGATATTTTATCGGGCTTAACGGTCGCCTTGGCCTTAGTACCTGAGGCGGTTGCCTTTGCCCTGCTAGCTGGCGTCAGTCCTTTGGTCGGCTTATATGCTGCCTTTACCATTGGACTGGTAACTTCAATTGTAGGGGGTCGCCCCGGTATGATTTCCGGTGCGACAGGTGCAATTGCTGTGGTGATTGGCACGCTGGTGGCAATGCATGGTGTGGAGTATTTGTTTGCTGCGGTGATACTCACGGGTATTTTTCAAATCGCTTTTGGTTTGTTTAAACTGGGCAAATTTATTCGCCTTGTGCCACATCCTGTGTTTTTGGGCTTTGTTAATGGCATTGCCATGGTTATTTTTATCGGGCAAATCAAACAATTTAAAATTGATGGCGCGTGGATTACTGGTGAGCCACTGCTGACTATGCTAGGTATTATTGCTGCCACAATGGCAATTATTCAATTTTTACCAAGATTCACTAAGGCTGTTCCTGAAATTCTAGTTGCGGTTATTGCTGGCAGTTTGGCAGTCATTTGGCTAGGGCTTGATACTCGCACAGTGGGGGATATTGCCTCAATTAAAGGAGGGTTTCCTGCTTTTCATATTCCCGATGTAGCGTTTAATTGGCAAACGCTACAAATCATTTTTCCTTACGCATTAACCATGGCATTGGTTGGTTTGATTGAAAGCCTATTAACACTAAATTTAGTGGATGATTTGACACAAACCTCGGGGCAACCTAATCGGGAAAGCATTGGTCAAGGTGTTGCTAATGCTGTTACTGGCTTGTTTGGTGGTATGGGTGGTTGTGCAATGGTGGGGCAAAGTATCATTAATGTTAAATCGGGTGGTCGTGGTCGTTTATCGGGCATTATTGCTTCTGTTGCTTTGCTGTTGTTCATTCTTTATTTATCTGAATATATCGAAATGATTCCCGTTGCTGTGCTGATTGGCGTTATGTTTATGGTGGTGATTGGCACTTTTGAGTGGTGTACGCTACGCTTATTTGGGAAAATTCCTGCGTTGGATATTGTTACAGGTATTTCGGTGGCTGTCATTACGGTATTAACTGATAATTTGGCGTTGGCTGTTATTGTTGGTGTGATTTTGTCCGCCTTATCTTTTGCTTGGGAATCTGCCAGTAAAATTTATATTGAACAAAGTCAAAATGACAAAGGAGACAATGTCTATAAAGTCAGTGGCACTTTATTTTTTGCCTCAAAAGAACATTTTCAGGAGTTGTTCACCCCTCAAGCAGACACCGATGATGTCTATATTGATTTTGGCAACGCCAGAGCGCTTGACCACTCAGCCATTCAAGCCATTGATAAATTGGCCATGCGTTATAAACGAGTGGGCAAAACGCTACACTTGCAACATCTAAGTGCCGAATGTCGATTGTTGTTAAAAACCGCTAAAAATTTGGTGGAAGTTAATGTGTTGGAAGATCCTACTTATCATGTAGCGGATGACAAACTTGCTTAAAAAAAAGACTTGAATTTTTTTCAAACATTCATATAATATTTTCTGTATAGGTTTAATTATTTAATAAAGACCTTTGCATAAATATGAATGATTAGCAAAATTCATTTTTTGCCCATCTTAAACTTTGTCCTAGCAGAGTTAAGACTGGGTTTAAAAAATCATCAAGTGGGTAAAACGAAGATTCTTAATGATTATTTATGTAAAGGCCTTAACAACAGGAGATAAAATCATGAAAAAAACACTAGCAATAATAACACTATTGGCCTCAACAACCTTGAGTGCACACGACCCTTATCACTCTAATTTCTTTAACCACTCAATGTTAAACAAGAATTTTTGGTCTGATTTTCACCAGCAATTCCAACAATTTGACCATCAAATAAATAAACTACAGCACTCTGGTGGCAACATACAATCCAAGCAATATTTTGACAAAAACAACAACAATTATGTCGTCGAAATTAAAGCCTTAGGATTTAACAAAAGCGATGTAAATATTTCAAATACCCAAAACACGCTTACCATTAAAGGCTACAAAAAAACCTCAAACAAGAAAAATACCCACTCCGAAAGTAGTTTTTCCCATGTGTTAACCCTCCCCATGGATGGCGATACCAACAATATTGTTGCCGACCTGAAAAATGGCATACTAAAAGTATCCATCCCAAAACTCAAGCAGCCTAAGCCCCAATCAAGAAAAATCCACATTCAATAAAAAAGGATGTAATGCCATTTTCGAAAACAAACCAAACAATCTGGCGTTCACCCTCATCCCAAGTATTAGCAGTAAAAATACCCATGCTATCAATAAGTAGCACAGGTATTTTTACTGCTTAACACTTGGGTGATTGCACCATGCAATTCGAGACCTTTGCATAAGTATGAATAATCATCAAGAATCCATTTTCACCTACTTGGTAATTTTTTTAAACCCAGCCTTAGTCCTGCCAGGACAAGATTTAAGAAAATTACCAATTGGGAAAAAATTGAATTTTGCTAATCATCCATATTTTATATAAAGACCTCAATTCATTTTATTTTTGAAAAGTGCAACACTTCCATTTAAAAATCAGCCCTTTGTAATGGTCTAACTTTACCTGGACACATTTCAAAAACAATAGATGTGGCTATTGCTCACACTAATGCTAACTGCATCAAGCCCATTCAGGAGGCCGTGTGTGATAGAGGGTATGCGGGCGCAAAAGAAGTGTTAGGAGTAGAGATTATCTTACCTAAAAACCCCTGAAGCGAGACAATCGTTACCAGCGAGATAAAAAGCGTAAGTTGTGTAAAAGACGAGTGGTAATAGAGCCTATCATTGGACATCTTAAAGCAGATTTTAGATTGTCTAGGAATTTACTCAAAGGGAAAATTGGCGATGAGATTAATGTTTTAATGGCTGCTATGGCGTGGAATTTGAAAAAGTGGCTGGTTGCCACTGCTATTTTTTTTGTGAAAAGGGCGAAGATTTTGTGCATTATTGTCTGAAAATTGGTTTGGTTGATTAAGGGTGGTGGCGTTTGGATTTTTTTGGATTTTGACTTAGAGTTTTTAAGGGCTGACTAGGTAAATTAGACCATTACAGGTTTTGCTGGAGTATCGCATTTTCAGTTAGTATGTTGACGCTGTGCAGGTCTAAAAATAAAAACCAACTCCTAAACTTGAATTAATATTATTTTTTTCAAAAAAAATACTAATATTATTGTTTATTTGTTTTTGAATCTTGTATTTATAAAAGTGAGCGCCATTTTTAATATCAATTCCATATTTAAATAAACTTTTTCCAAAATAATTATTAATCAGATTAATGCTTATTTGCGGTGAAATTTCACTTTGAGAATGATTCAGTAACAACGAGTTAAATATGTATATTTCGTTATTATCATTTGTATAGACATTACCACCTATTCCAGCAATAGCTGTTGGTTTTATTCTATTATCAATACGACTCAGCCCAACTTGAGACTCCCAAGAGAATTTATATTCTGGAAAATTTGTAATATTTTTATTTAATTTTTTTACTTTTAATAAATCAAAACTATGAAAAAAAATATTATTATTATTTCTTACAAATTGTATTCTAGGGGTTATTAGTTCTGAATTTAATAAATTATGTTTACCCAGAAAACTGTTATTGAAAATGCTAAATTCACCGTATAGATTATTATCACTATCAAACGATAATTCTAATTTACTTAGTTTTGGGTATTTATGTGGAGCAGGGTTATTGCTTGTAGTGTTATTATATTTTTGAACTGGTTTTTTAAGTCGCGCCAATATAATTTTATATTTTTTGTTTAAAAATTCTATACTATTAGTATCTATGGCTTTATATTTATAGTACTCCAATAATGCATCTAGCGTTCTTGTGTTTGCTGTTTTTATTAAAAAATCGGAATTTTTTTTGATTATTTTTTTTGCCAATAACGCCTCTTGTGGTGTTAATTTTTTAAACCTATTAAACATATTTTTTTCAAAAGATGGTTTGTAATCTATGCGCTTTATTCTGTTATTTTGTGCGTATAATTGACTTGCAATCTCATTTGGGATGTACCAAGGTCTGTATTGTGGTAAATTCATATCCATAACTATATCTAAAATACTGGCTATTTGGTAGGCACAATTTTCTTTAAGGAAATAATAATCAAATTTCTTATTTTGGATACTCCAGATGTGCAGTTTAATTAAAGTTTTTTCATTATTATTTAAATTTAACTTATATTCCCAAATATCTCTTAATTCGTGTTTGGAATAAACCAAGTCTTTTTTATAAAAATAACCACTAGAAAAAACAGCACTATATCCGCCAAATAAGCCTTTTAATATATAACTTATTGTATTTTCATTTTTTGGAATTCTTGCTCCAAAGTTTAAAGTCAAGTCAAATAAACTGTCTTTACCACTATTTAATTTTAGCAAATTATGCCCAAAAACTGAAGCTGGATTAGAAAAATAACCACCAACTAGCAAAATACTAATTGATTTTGTCGGGTTGTCTAAACTCCATTTAGTTAGTTTTTTACAAAATTTTGGATAGACTTCATAATTTTTTAACTTAATTTGTTTACTTAGCCAAAAATATCTATCAGGAAATATGCATCTAGGATGTTTGTCAGCAAGAGATGTTGGTTTAAAATAGCCTTGTTTTAGCGCATTTATTTCAGATAGAATATCCGTATTGCCATTTTTATGCATAAAAAAATCTTTACTAACCACTAGACTTTTGTTATTCTGATAATGTAAAAGTTTGGAAAAGTTCTCAAAATCATCCCAATTTTGAGCAAAAGATTGGGACACCCAAAACAATAGGATAAATAAAAAATACCTCATATTTTTTATAGCAAAAAAAGGCGTAATAAATACGCCTTTTGTTTCTCTGCTACAATCTACATAATCGCACTATATAAATTGCTGGATTTTTGAATCGCTGTTTGATTAGAATAGTCACTGGCAGACATTAAAGAATGCACTGTGCCACGTAATTCTTTAACATCTTTGCCACTTAAATTAGATAAAGATTTTAAATAATCACCATTACCGTTAGCAACATTAGTGATGATTGCATCATAAGATTTATGAATAAATTCTGCTGCTTTGACTTTTGTGCTTGTACAAGTATCAGCGGAAGAGGCGTTAGAACTTAAAGCCGTTGACCCCCAATCCCAAGTCACATTACTAGTAATAGCGCCAATTGGGCTACTATTTGCAAAAAGCATACCACCAATCCCACATTCTTTATAAACCTGCTCTAAATTTCTCTCACTAGACGCTGCAAAAACTGTGCTTACTAGCACTGCACTTAATAAAGTACCTATGACTATTTTTTTCATGATGAATCCAACTATTTATTTTAAACAAATTTATTATACTCTAAAATAGAGTCATTGAATTAATTTTTCACCTAAGAAGCCATTTTTTTATAACTACTGTACAGCAAAAAAACCAAACATAGAAAATGCAAACTGAGTACCATACTTTCTCTTTGTCTAAAATAAACCAAAAGGTTATTTCAGTTACCAGATTAGATGATTTTGGCAGAAAAACAGTCTATGATATCTTTTGAATTCACATTAGTAAGTGTGGCACTCAATTGGTCGGTCAAAGGGCGTATTAACCACTCTTTAATCCGACAAGAAAAAGAATTGAAACATGAAAATACACATAATTAACCTGCAAGCAAAGGCACCATATTTACCTATTGAACAAACAAGGATATGGTTAAACTCTTATCGCCAAATCAATGGGCAGAAGTAAGTCAACTATTTCTAGAGAATTATCTCGTAATACTGGCAAAAAAAAGGTTATCGCTACAAGCAAGCCGATAGACTCGCTTGTAAAAGACACTAAAAGAATACAAACATATTAAATTGACTCAAGTAACTTCTTTCTATAAATTTACATCTACCCTATCAAATCCACTCCCATCAATCCATTTAAAAATTATACCACCACTTAATTAATCATCACTCAAAGAAAAACGACGCCACCCCCTTTGATTTCTTTTATTTTTGAAAATGGTATCAATAAAGTTCGGTCTTTTATTTACCTTGTTGGTCGCCCCACAGTATTTTGTGTAATTGTAGTTGCAAGCGCACATTCAATTGCCGTTCTAAAATCCAGTCTGCCAATTGTGTTGGTGTGACAATACCAAAGGTGGGAGAGAACAATACGCCTGCTGGTGTTGGATATTTGTTGAGAATATTGACACTCCAGTCAAAATCAGATTTTGAGCCAATGACAAACTTGAGCTGGTCTTTGGCTTGGAGTTTTTCAATGTTTTTATATCGATTTTTATCTGCCTCGCCTGAATCTGGGGTTTTAACATCCATTACAATTGAAACGCGCGGATTAACCTCTGTAATGTCAATACTGCCACTGGTTTCTAGCGAAATTTGATAATTTTCTTTGACCAATCTATCTAGCAAAATATGGCAGTTAATCTGCGCCAATGGTTCGCCGCCTGTTACACAAACGAGCTTTGTTTGGTAGGATTTAATCTTGGCAATAATGTCATCAATGCGTAACAGGTTATTGCCTTTAAATGCGTATTCAGTATCACAATAAGTACATCGTAATGGGCAGCCTGTCAAGCGCACAAATACTGTTGGCAAGCCTACCTCGCGTGCTTCGCCTTGTAATGAATAAAATATTTCGTTAATATTAAGTTCGCTATTGTTCATAAAATTTCCTGTTACAAATTGCCTTTAAACTGTGAATTTTTAAGTTGTTTGATTTGATTGCGCACTTCTGCTGCTTGTTCAAATTTTAATTCTTCTGCAAAGCCATACATTTGTTTTTCAAGCGACTTAAGTTCTTTTGCAAGTTGCACGGGTGATAAGTTCACCATAGGTTGTGCATCATATTCACCCTCAGATTCCTCTACTTTGGCATCGGTGTCTAAAATGTCAACAATCGGTTTTACAACACTTCTGGGGGTGATGTTGTTAGCCTCATTGTGCGCTTGTTGTTTGTCGCGTCGGCGTTGTGTTTCATCCATGGCTTTTTTCATTGATTTGGTGATTCTATCAGCATATAAAATCACATGGCCATTAATATTTCTAGCCGCCCTACCCATGGTTTGAATGAGTGAGCGTTCAGAGCGCAAAAACCCTTCTTTATCTGCATCTAAAATTGCCACCAAAGAAACCTCAGGTATGTCTAAACCTTCTCTCAGTAAATTAATACCCACCAATACATCAAACACGCCTAAACGCAAATCACGAATAATTTCCACTCGTTCAACCGTGTCAATATCAGAGTGCAAATATCGAACTTTAACACTATGTTCATTCAAATAATCACTCAATTGCTCAGACATCCGCTTGGTTAAAGTCGTTACTAACACTCGCTCGCCAACTGCAACCCGTTTGTGTATTTCACTCAATAAATCATCAACTTGTGTATCTACCTTACGCACTTCAATCTCAGGATCTAGTAGCCCTGTTGGTCTAACCAACTGCTGCACAATGGCACTAGAAACATCTAATTCGTACTGTGCGGGCGTGGCAGATACCAAAATACATTGATGAATTTTATCTTCAAATTCAGTAAATTTTAATGGGCGATTGTCCAGTGCCGAAGGCAGTCTAAAGCCGAAATCAACCAAGGTGGTTTTGCGTGCCCTATCGCCGTTATACATGCCGCCAATCTGGCTTGCAGTTACATGCGATTCATCCAAAATCACCAACGCATTTTCAGGCAGATAATCCAACAAAGTAGGAGGCGGCTGCCCTTCTCCCCTATTTGACAAATAACGAGAATAATTTTCAATGCCGTTACAATATCCCAGCTCACTCATCATCTCAATATCCATATGCACTCGTTGCGTTAAGCGCTGCTCTTCTACCAATTTATTTTGCGACAATAACACCTTGCGCCGTACTTTGAGCTCATCTTTAATATCGTCCAGCATATTCAAAATCTTGGATTTAGGGGTTACATAATGTGTTTGCGGGTAAACCGTTACTCTTTGCAGTAACTTTAATTTTTCGCCTGTTAGTGGATCAAACCAATAAATTGCCTCAATTTCATTATCAAACATCTCAAGTCGCAAAGCCTGCTCTTCCGAATCCGCAGGAAACACATCAATTACTTCGCCTTTCACTCTAAAATGCCCACGCGTCAAACTCACATCATTACGCGTGTATTGCATTTGCGACAAACGCGACAAAATCTCTCGCTGATCAATCACCTCACCAACACTCAAATGCAACAACATTTGCATATAACTGTCTGGGTCGCCCAAACCATAAATTGCCGAAACACTGGCAATAATAATCACATCATCCCGCTCCAACAAAGCCTTGGTTGCAGAAAGGCGCATTTGTTCAATCTGCTCATTAATCGATGAATCTTTCTCAATATAAGTATCACTCGCTGGCACATACGCCTCAGGCTGATAGTAATCATAATAAGACACAAAATATTCCACCGCATTGTTCGGAAAAAATGCTTTCATCTCGCTATACAACTGCGCTGCTAGCGTTTTATTCGGTGCCATAATCAGGCTCGCTCGCTTGGTCTGTTTAATAACATTTGCCAAGGTAAAAGTCTTACCTGAGCCAGTAACGCCCAATAGCGTTTGGAATTTTTCCCCTGCATTCACCCCTTTAACCAACGCCTTAATAGCGTTTGGCTGGTCTCCTGCTGGAGAAAATTGCGATTTTAATTGAAATTTCCTACCCACTGCTTGTATTTTTGATTATCATAGGCGCTCAATTTTAAACACTTTAAACCACTATGAACATTCTTTCTTGCAGAGTTGGCAAAGTTAAACCTTCAGCCACATTAGCTATCACCGCCAAAGCCAATGAACTTAAGGCTCAAGGCATTCAGATCGTACCAATGGGCTCAGGTGAACCAGATTTTGATACCCCAAAAAATATTCAAGAAGCAGCCATTAACGCCATCAAAAGTGGGCAAACTCGTTACACAGCAGTTGACGGCATACCTGAATTGAAAAATGCCATTATCAACAAATTCAAACAAAAAAACAACTTGAATTACACGACAACCGAAGTTATGGTGTCAGCAGGTGGCAAACAAGTATTCTACAACCTGTGCCAAGCCGTACTTGACACAGGTGATGAAGTCATTATTCCATCACCATATTGGGTTAGTTACCCCGATATGGTGATTTTGGCAAACGCCACACCTGTTATTGTAAAAACAGGATTAGAACAAGATTTTAAAATCACACCCGAGCAATTGGAAGCCAACATTACCGACAAAACCAAATTATTTGTCATTAATAGCCCCTCCAATCCAACAGGTACCGTCTATTCCAAAGCAGAATTACAAGCCTTAGCAACCGTATTAAAAAAACACCCTCAAGTGTTAATCATCACCGATGACATTTACGAACATGTCCGCTGGGATGGCGGTGATTTCGTCAATATCATTATGGCTGACAAGACTTTAAAAGACCGTAGCATCATCCTCAACGGCGTTTCCAAAGCCTACGCCATGACTGGCTGGCGCATTGGTTATAGTGCAGGTCCAGAAGTGATTATCAAAGCCATGAAAAAAATCCAAGGACAATCCACCTCAAACCCCTGCTCCATCGCCCAAGCCGCCGCATTAGAAGCAATTAGTGGCGACCAAAGCACCATCAAAACCATGGTATCCGCCTTTGAAGAACGCCACGAATTTATCGTCAACGCCCTCAACGCCATTGACGGCATAGAATGCCCAAAGTCCCAAGGCGCCTTCTACTCATTCCCACGCATTGAAGGCCTTATCAAACGCCTAGGCTTAAAAGACGACATTGAATTCTCCACCTATTGCTTAGAAAAACTCAACATCGCCCTAGTCCCCGGATCTGCCTTCGGTGCACCGGGCTACATTCGCTTTTCATTCGCTACCAGTATAGATAATATTAAAATTGCTGTTGAGAAACTAAGTAAAATTTAAATTTTTCTTAGTTTCAACAAGGTTATCAACATAAGGCCTCAGAAATTTCAGACAATAATTTAATTTTTCTTATTTCAAACCCGATTAAATCAAGAAAGGACAAAAGTTTTTTAAATTGAACTATGTAAGAAATTTTAAAAAGTTGTCAGAGATTTGGGTAATGTAGTAAGTTTTCATATTTAGAATTATATTATATTTTCCTTTCTTTTTTTTGATATAGAGGTGGCCTTTGTTTAGTTTTTATTATATGGCAATAAAAAGATGGAAGTTAGGTAGTGAAATATTAGAAATATTAATTATATTTCCTAAGGTTGCGATCAAAATCTGGAAAAGTGTAGATTCCATTTATTTGAAGCCAAAACCCACCTTTATACTCTCTTCCTAATCCAACTCTTAAGAAAACAGTTGCTTGTCTTCTTATGAAATTATTTATAATATCTGGAAAATTTAAATCATTAAAATGCTCCATTGCATAATTATAAAACCCTAAATCCGTAATTGATAAAAATGAAAATCTTTTTCCATCGTTATCCAATAAATGTAATCTAATTTTTCCTTCTTTAAATCCATCTTTTACAATTTCAATCTTATTAGTATTGATTTTAATTGTAATAATTGACTTGGAAGGAGCGTATTCTTTTGGAATAACTTTTCCTTGCTCAGGAAAATCATAATTAAAACCTGTGCTAATACTATTTACTATATCATTTTCAAGTAATTTTTCAAACTCATTAGAATTGAATATTTTTACTTTCTTCAATCTTTTGTAACTATAATCTTCAACATGAGGTTTATTTAAATTTGGTTTTTTTGTAAAGTCACCGTCAATAACAGTGCCTGGTAAAATATCATGCTTTTCACATTTAGACAATTTAATATATGGCTGGGGTCTTACACATTCGCCTGTTTCTTGGTTTATTCCTGCAATACATACTTTTTCTAGGTTATTGAATCTTGTTAAATCTGTAATTATTATTTCCATTTACTTTTTCCTTATAAGTGTTTTATAGTTATATTATTAAAATATTTTGCTAGATATTCTGATAATAATCTTCTATGACATTGTTCAGCAGTAGGCTCACTACATAATAACACTATGCTATCTAAGTCATCAATAGATATATCATTTAAAACATTTCTATCTATTAATAATTTGTTATAAACTTTGATGTACCCTTCCCAACTTATAGTTTTGTCTTTATATCCATTTAATAACTCTTTAGATGGGGCTAGTTCAAGTTTATATTCATATTCAATATTGTGTAATTTTAAAAAATATGGCAAATGTTTTGCATTTGCAAAACCTGCAAGTTGAGATTTATTATTTAATCTAATATCAATCAATTTCTTTACTTTATTTTCTGTTAATAATTTAAAAAACTGTTCTGCACTTTTTTGAGAAAAACCAATTGTAAATACATTCATTAATCGTCACCTTCTTTTGTTATTGAGTTATAGGCAATATCTTTGTTTCTTAATTTATAAGCTAGTTTCATTTGTAAATCTTCTGTTATATCTGAATTAAATAAATCCACCTTTGGAAGTTTTTTATTATATTTTTTTAGAAGTTGTTGTTCTAATATTTTTTGAGAAACCACCTTGTCTGGATAGATATGATTTACCTCTATTGAATTTTTTGTTAAAAATTCAGATACAAGTCCAAACCTATGGCAATCAAAAGCTTCTTTTTCAGAACACATTAAAGATATATTGTATCCTTTTGTGATGCCTTTATCTAATCTTGTAATGCCATCTTGAAAAGATTTTGTTTCTTGTACTTTTTTAAAATCCACTTTACCATCGTCAAATAATAAACTTTTATCTTCGTATCTTGCACCCAATAAATCACCCATAAAGATATAGTATATTTTATTTTTTTTAAAATAACGCTTCAATGCTTCCCTATTATATTGAGAGGCAAACTTGCTATAAGGCGTACTCCGCACATCAACAATAGTATTTATGCTGTTTTTTTTCAATAATGAAATAAAATCCTCTATTTCATATATTGAGTGACCTACGGTATGAAGTTGTTTCAAAAAATTTCCTTTCTTTAAATAGTTTATTTATTTTATCCAAAATAAAATATTTTGCAATTAAATGATTGTCCTGTCATCTGCTATTATTTGTTTTCATAAGCGCTTAGTTTTTTATAATCATATTCAGTGAACTTGGCTTGGCAAAATCCAACGACCCATTTGTGGATTTCTTGATGAAGACCCCTGCATAGCACCCTAAAACCAACCATCAAAACCCAAAACCCTCAATTTTTGACTTTTCAAAGTCAAAAAACATATAAAACCCAGCTTTCATTAAAAAAATCATCAATATCAACTATAAATCGCTCATTTTTTACTCTTTTTTGTACTGTTTCCACAAAAAAGACACAATAATCCCTAGGTTGTATTTAATCCCTTGTTAATATAAACATTCGCCGCTCTAACTAGATTATAAGCAATAGCTTTAAGATTAACTTCGCTGGCAACTTTCTCTAAACCAATATAACGACTTCTTGCCAAACCATAAGTGCGTTTGAGCGTACCAAAGGTGCGTTCAACCACAAACCTTCTTTTGCTGATTGCTTTATTGCGTAATTTATTCCAATGACTCATTTGCTTGCCTTTGGGTTTTTTGCGCATAATACCATCTCTTAACTTTTGTGCTTTAAGTGCTTCACTATTAGCTTGAGAGGCTGCTCCTTTGTCGTATAAAACTCTTACGCCTTTTTGATTGCCTGCCTGTTTAACATTTTCTTCAAAATGAGTCATTTCACTATCATTAGCAGGGTGCGTAGTGGCTTTGTTAATTAATCCATTGGCATCAGTTGTTACTACTGATGAATATCCATAAGTGTATTTTCCCGCCTTAAATGTCCATCTTGCATCTTTATCATCTGAATATTGAATTGGGTTACTATCAATCTCATAAACCTCACCAGTTTTGTGTGTTGTAATAATCTTCTTAGTGCGTCTAGCACTTTGAATTAAGGTTGCATCCATGGCAACATGTTTGCCATTAGAGAGTTTGAGTTGATTATTCTCAAGCATAAGATTGATGCTACTCAAAAGTCTATCAAATAGATTTTGTTTGATTAGTTTGGTTCTAAATCTGCCAATGGTTGTAGCATCAGGTTTGTTGCCACTTAGGCTAAAGTTGCAAAAGTTAATAAAGACTAAATCTCTACTAAGACTATCAGCCAACTTCTCATCAGAGAGATTGTGCCATGTGCCTATTAATAGCGCTTTAAACAGACTAACAGCAGAATAGTCAACTTTAATATGAGACAGATCTTTGGCTATAACTTCCCAATCGATAACTTTGTTAATGATGTCTAGTTGGGAGTTTGGTATGTTGATAAAACTATCAGCAAAGGTTTGTTCTTGAGTGGTTTTAACTCGCATTTTTTTGTAAGTATCTGATAATTATAGTATTTTATCATAAATGCTAATGTTTGCATAAGGTTTTGAGGGTTGATTTGTGATTTTTTGTTGGGTTTTTTAGTTTAATGCAGGGGTCTTTGGGTCTTTTTGGTTGACCTTAACGACGGTTTCGATTTTTCTATTAAGATTATTATAACCCACTATGATGTTTGCAAATTCAAGGTCGTTTTGTTTTAAACTGCTAATTGTAGTTAATTTCATTTTATTTTTGTTGTTTGAGCGAGGCTTGCTCAAATAGCAAATCAGTAATCCCACATTGTGGCTTAAACTCAGGAACAAGTTTAATGAGCAGTTCTCTTAGTGCAACTTGGTTGTTGTCATCAATGGCACTTTCAAGAGCCAAAAGGATAGAGTGGAGTTCGTTCCATTCTATCAGCCTTTCTTCTGCACGCATAATTAATGGGTGCAAAGTGTCGCTGACATTGTCGCCAATAAGTAATTCTTCAAACAGTTTTTCGCCGGGGCGTAGTCCGGTATAGTGGATTTCAATATCGCCGGTTGGATTGGCGTCGTCTTTGACTTCTAAACCACTCAGGTGAATCATTTTTCTGGCAAGTTCATCGATGCGAACGGGTTTGCCCATATCCAGCACAAATACATCGCCACCTTGTCCCATTGCACCTGCTTGAATGACCAATTCAACCGATTCTGGAATGGTCATAAAATAGCGAATAATGTTTTTATCGGTTACCGTAATGGGGCCGTGTTGTTTGATTTGCTGAGTGAATAAGGGAATGACTGAGCCGCTAGAACCAAGCACATTGCCAAAGCGCACCATGGTAAAAATGGTGGCTTGTTGTGTTGTTGATAGGGCTTGTAAGATTAATTCAGCCACACGCTTAGTTGCTCCCATGGTGTTGGTTGGGCGTACGGCTTTATCGGTGGAAATTAGCACAAAAGTATCAACGCCTGCGTTAATCGCTGCTTGTGCGCAATTAAGCGTGCCGAGCACATTGTTATTCACGCCTTCGGTGTTGTTGAACTCTACCATTGGCACATGTTTGTAAGCTGCTGCATGGTAAATAGTGTTAACACCAAAGTGCTTTAACACTTGTGTAACTCGCTTGCCATTATTGACACTGCCAAGTATGGGGTAAATATCAATGGCAGTTCTTGCAAGTTCTTTTTCAATGCTATAAAGTGCCAATTCACTCATTTCAAACAATATTAATGCCTTAGGTTGTAAGTGGATAATTTGGCGACACAGTTCTGAACCGATTGATCCGCCTGCGCCTGTTACCATAACCACTCTATTGACAATATTTTTGCCTAGCAAGTCTTGATTTGGCTTTACTACGCCACGCCCGAGTAAATCCACAACACTGATTTTGCGCAAATCTGCAATACTGACTTTCCCTTGTGCCAATTCTGCAACGCCAGGTAAAACACGCACTACAACTGAATAGGCTTCCAGCTTATTGATAATGGCTAAGCGCTTGGTGCGGGAAATTGAGGGAATAGCAATCAATACTTCGCTGACTTTAAAACGCTCAATCAACTTAGGAATGTCTCCTATTGCATGAATGCGCAATCCTCTAATTTGAGAATTTTGCAACTCCAATGAATCGTCAATAAAACCAACGGGCTTATATTCCACAGTATGCTCAAGTGCCGAAGACAATTGCACCCCCGCATTACCAGCACCATAAATCAAAACGCACTTTTGATTACTGTCTGTGAAAATTGACAACTTGAAATTATTGCTCAACAACATACGAATAGCAACACGCGAACCGCCCACCATGACCAAAGATAAAACCCAGTTAATCAAAATAACCGAACGAGGAATACCCTCTACTGCCGCCATAAAACCTACGATCCCCCACAGCAATGCATACAAAGACACCGCTTGTGCAATACTGCGCACATCCTTAAAACTCATATAACGAATAACACTGCGGTACAAGCCAAAGCGAATAAAAATCGGCACAGCAATCACCGGTGCACCGAATATTACCCAAAGCAAATCACTTTCTGGAAAATACCAATAGCCCAGTCGTATGGAAAACGAGGCAAGTAATATTGATATCAATAAGACGGAATCATGCAACAACATAAACAGTTGCTTGTTAAAACGGGATAGATTAGCAGTAGTGCCAATCATTTATTTAAGGTCTGTATGCAAAGATTCGGCAATACCGATAATGTGTTCGCTAAAGATTTCTTGCATTTTTTACCCTTAATTAAATACTAAATATTAAATAATGCCCGTTATTTAATGCCATTTATCACACCTTGTCAAGTTAATCCCAATCTTACCCGATGTTCATTTTTGCTCATTCTGCACTAATTCTTGACCAATGGCAAGCCTTTGCTTATCGCTCACACCATACTTACTGGCAAGATTGTCCCAATTTGACAAAGCCGCCTTAACCTTATCAATAATTTTAATTGGACTGTTAATACGAAATGCCTGAGCTACGGTAAGTAAATCCGCCCGCTTAATCTCACTAATAGCCGCCTTGCCATTAATCAACATTTGGTGTTGATGCGTCCACTTATCTGGCAAAGGATTATGAGCATGAGTCACATCAAAAGCAGGAGCAAGCGACCAAATGCCGTCAGTATTCATCAAAAAAGCAAAGTTTTTGGTGTGGTCATCACAATTATTGGCCAAAACATTAAACACCATGCGTATATAAATTTGTGCAATCTCATTCTTGCCTAGATTCAGCATTTGCGCTGTGCGTAACAACAGCGTGTAATCAGTTACATACGGTTGGTTAAAATCCTGATGTGCCAATGCACAAAAAGATTGCATGTGAATTTTTTGATTATTCACACGGTCAAACCGCTTGGTCATAAAATGCGCCCGACCACCCTCTTCAAGCAACCTAGACTCACTCATCTCAATCCCCGCTTCTAACGCCATTAAATAATAAACAAACTCTATGCGCCCATAACCCTCATCCCCACCCAATTCTTGATCCTGCCCCACACCATCAAATTTAAGCAACCAATGTTCATAATTCTGTGGCAAATCAAACTGGCCAGCGATCATATCATTATTTTGACGATTCCATCCCACAACCGCCTTAGGGCGTGCACCACCCGCTGATGAACCAATGCGTATAAGTTCATTGTTTATTTGTGAAAATTGCCCCTGAATAGCCTTTCTAGCACTTTCGACCAAATCACTCATTGCCAACGGATAACAATTGTCCTCTGGCTGCACCTGAGCTGGCTCAAACTCCAACGCCCCCATACCTCGCCCACCCATATAAAGCAAACGGTCTAATGTGGTTACTTGCGCCTTAGCAATACCCTGACTCGCCATATACTGATCAACCAAAGCATTGCCAAATTTATCAGGCAAAGAATCCGCAATCAAACCCGGTAACCCCTGAAAAGTCTCCTTATTAAGATTAAAGTCATACACAGACCGATTAACCTGCATATAAATAGGAGAAGGAGAAATACCCGCTGGAACACCATCCGCATATTCAAACAAGTAAAAACCCGGACGACTAGGATTCTCAATAATCGCCCCAAGCTGATACCCCCACAACATAACATTAACCATGCTACCACTCATTTTCGTACCCTCTGTCTACTGGTTTTTTTAGCCTGCATTCGCGACACCTGCATTGGAGAAATCACAACCTCCTTCGGCACCAAATGATCAAAATTAGACAACAACCCCATCACCCGCAAAATAGCTATCAACGGCAACAAAGATATTTCCCCTTTCTGCTCAAACCGCGCCACCGTACTACGAGAAATACCTGCACGCTGCGCCAACTCACTCTGCGACATTTGATGAGCAGGATCATTCAACCTAAGATTGCGGATTCTTGTGGCAATCTCAGCCACAATTTCCTGATCAGTTTTAAAATTATTGACATTCATATTGGTATTATAGTATCAAAAATGAGTCATTAAGTGCTTAATTTAAAGATAATGACTTGAATATGAGTCATTTTTTAAGTTTTACTTGTTGATTATTGTTAAAAAAGAATGTGCATACTTATCACTAGCATTCAAGCCCATATTTACCTTTTACTAACAATCTCGTCAGAACCAGGTGGTGGAAAGGGGTGCAATTCACTTTCTCTTTTTGAAACGGCAATAATATTGGCATCAACATTCATTTTGGTTAATTGTGTTACAACCCAATTAAGCGCCTTTGGTTTTGAAATAATGGCAATCACTGTCCAAAAAATCAATTGCAAATCTAGCAATAACGAGCGATTCTCAATATAAATTAACCCCAACCTACTCTTCCAAGGTCTAATTAACTGATTATAAGATAAATCTGGATCACTTTTACCCTCCAAAATATCACCTTCATCTGAAAAAACAATGGATGAGAAGTCGGTAATACCAGGTCTAACTAAGAGCAATTTTTTCTCAATAAATGTATATGAATCAGTCTCATTTTTAACATTCGGCCTAGGTCCAACCAAACTCATATCCCCTATCAAAACATTCCATAGTTGAGTTATTTCATCTAACTTATATTTTCTAATTTTATGCCCAATCGGAGTAATTCTATTGTCATCTGCACTGGTTGAATCAACGCCAGAATTGTCTGCATTGCTTATCATAGAGCGTAATTTAATCATCTTAAAAATGGCGTTATTTCTACCCATCCTTGGTGCCATATAAAAAGGTGATTTCCTGTCTTGTTGATAGACTAAATATATGAAAACAACTAAAATAGGCGACAACAACACCAATCCAGTAAAAGATAACACGATATCAAGAAGTCGCTTCATGCTCTCAATTTTTAATACTCAATAAATCCAACACTTTTTTAACAATAGCATTTTGATTTATTCCATAATATGCTTTTAAATAGTCTTGAGAACCGACAATTGAAGAGTACCTATCATCCAACCCAATGCGCAAGAATACTTTTGGCATAATGCTATTATCCATACATACTTCTGCTATCGCCCCACCTAACCCTCCATCAATATTATGCTCTTCAATAGTAACAATGCCACCTGTCTCATTTGCTGAGGTAATAATAACTTCTTTATCAATAGGCTTAACGGTGTGCATATTGACTACACTAGCATTAACGCCTTGTTTTTGTAGCAACTCAGATGCTTGAATCACATCACTTAATATGCCACCTGTAGTGAATAGAGTTATGTCTTTACCTTCTTTGTATCTAATAGACTGCCCAAGTGCAAATTTAATCTCAATATTCGTAGCAGTTGTTTTGTCTAATCTCAAATAACCAACACCGCTATTATTAATGAGCGCCTCTATTGCTTCACCTGCTTCCCACGCTGTACCAGGAGCAACAACACTCATTGCAGGCAATGCTCTGAGAATGGCAATATCTTCAGTAGTGTGATGTGACATACCTAAAGAGCCGTAACTAAATCCACCGCCTGATGCAACAATGGTAATATTCAAGCCATGATAACAAGCATCATTACGGATTTGCTCTAGGCATCTCAGAGTCGGAAAATTGCCAATTGAGTAAGTAATGACTTTTTTGCCTTCCAATGCCAAGCCTGCAGCTAAACCAGTCATATTCTGTTCTGCAACACCCACATTAAAATATTGCCCAGGAAACTTGGATTCAAACGCTTCAAAAACACCAAAGCCTAAATCAGCCGTCAATAAAACAATGTCTTTATCCTTTGTCGCTAACTGTGTCAGTTTATCCAAAAAGGCATCACGCATTGTCATTCTCTAGTTCATTGACAGCTGCTTCGTATTCTTCGCCTTGAGGACTACGATAATGCCACAAAACTTGATTCTCCATAAATGAGACGCCTTTGCCTTTAATGGTATTTGCCACAATACATAGTGGCTTATTCTCAACCTTAGAATAACACGCATTAATTAACTGCTCATGGTCATGCCCATCAATATCAATTACATTCCAACCAAAAGCCCGCCATTTATCCACAAAAGGCTCTAATGCCAATGTATCTTCCGTTGAGTGAATACTTTGCAATTTGTTGCGGTCAATAATTACCACTAAATTACCCAACCTATGATGTGGGGCAAATAAAGCCGCCTCCCAATTCGACCCTTCATCACATTCGCCATCACTCATCAATACATAAATTGTGTGTTTATTTTGGTTAATTTTCGCAGCAAGCGCCATACCTGTGGCAACAGGTAAACCATGCCCTAAAGAACCTGTAGAAAATTCCACACCTGCAATGCCCTTATGCGAGACATGTCCAGATAAATTAGAGCCGTTCTGATAATGTGTTTTTAATTTTTCTATTGGCATAAAGCCACTTTCAGCGAGTGCTGCGTATACACCAGCTCCAGCATGCCCTTTACTTAGAATAAACCTATCTCTATCCTGCCATTTTGGATTATCAGCCTTGTAATTTAACACCGTTCCATACAAAACTGCCAAAATATCAGCAATAGAAAGTATCGATCCAATATGCGAACTTCCACCAGAATTGGTCATATCAATAGCATGTCGCCTAATGTTATGAGCAAGCGCTTTAGTCATTATAAAAACCTTTGATGCATTGACAAACATAATCAACTTCATCATCTGTAATTGACATATTTAGCGGCAATAACAAACTTGTGCGCATAATATTTTCAGTAAATGGTAGTGACTGGGTAAATCCTAAATCCCTAAATTCGTGCACTGCTTGACCGCCCCATTGGATTAAAGTGCCAACGCCCTTGCTAGATAAATATTCTTTTAACTCATTACGCTTTAATGCTTCAATTTCATAATTTTGGAATATGTCAAAACAATCTGGATTATTGCCTATTGAAGGTGGCAAAACAACACTAACCAAATTTCTTAAACTTTCACTATACAAATTAGCAATCGCTCTTCTACGCTGAATAATCACCTCATAGTCATCAAAAAAATAATTCAGTATCGCTGCTTGTAAATTATCCAATCGACTATTATAACCCCAGACAGATACATTGCCATCTTCGCCACGACCATGGTCACGCATTAACTTGATTTTGTTATAAATATCTTTATCATTGGTAAGCACTGCACCGCCATCACCAAAACAACCCAACACTTTTGCTGGATAAAAACTAATGCAACCACCCAAACCAAATGAACCTGCCGACTTACCTTTGTGTTTCGCACCTAATGCTTGCGCTGAATCTTCATAAACTTGTAAATTATGTTGATTGGCAATTTTCAAAATTGCATCCATATTTGCTACACGGCCATTGAGTTGCGTTGGCATAATTGCTTTTGTTTTAGGTGTAATTGCCGCCTCGATTGAAGTTATATCCATCAAGTGATCCGCTCCAGCCTCAACTGGCACAGGTCTTGCACCTGTGAATTTAATAGCCGATGCGGTTGCCACCATCGTGTGTGAACAAAATATCACTTCATCACCAACGCCTATACCGCCAGCCTTTAACAATAACTGCATGGCATCTGTTGCATTAGCCACACCCAGCGCATATTTAATACCTGTGTATTTTGCCAACTTATTTTCAAATTGAATTAAGTCATCCTGCATAATAAACGCACCACGACTTGAAACCATCCGAAATATATCGGTCAATTCTTTGCTATGTTGTGCAAATAAATCAGGGTAATTAAAAAAAGGGATGCTTTTCATTTCTTTTTTGCCATTAATACAAATTTAAACGCTGATCTTTTAATAAAAAACATCTTGTCAACAATATCTGAAATTTTAGTTGATATCTTCTCACCAAAAGCTCTAATCATCAAAGGTGTTAAAAATGAAATTGAACCAAAAAATCTAGTTTCTATTTTACCAAACTTTTGTTCGTATTTGCTCAATAATTTTAAATCAGGTGTTCTTTCTATCACGCTCAAACTGCGCTCACCCTTTAAATAATGGACATAACGATTTAAACGATAGATAGGGTTATTATTCAGAGAATCAATAGCAATAAAAACACCTTTAATTTTTAACACTCTATAAATCTCATGAAGCACCATATCATTATCTCCATAACTCAAACTGCCAGCACTAACCACCATATCAAATGATTGATCTAAAAATGGTAATTTTTCCATGTCCGCCACTTTTGTGATTAATTTATCTGTATTAAATCGCTTTTCTATCACGCCTAATGAATGCTCTGAAATATCAGTAGCACAAACTTTTGCACCAGTAGCTAATAAAAATTCAGTATTTTCACCCATTCCAGCACCAATTTCTAAAACAAAACTCTTGTCGTTAATATGCATAGCAATTATCGACTCATAAAAATCATAAGGTTTTTTTAGGGGTAAAGTCAAATTATTCACACTAGAATAATTGCCAGCATCCAAAGCATTTTGTGCTTCACTGTTGTAACGATTTTTCTCTATATTCTTATCGCTCATAAATCAAAACCTATAATTTTCTAATCATCTTGAAAACCATTTTCAACAGTGTTTTAGGCAGTAGTCGTATGGTAAAGCCAACAACCACATTTCTAAACAATTCATACAAATTAAGAAAGTCCATTTCATAAAACTCTTTTTGTGTGGTCGCCTCAAGTATTGCATTATTTAAACCGCCTCTTCGCCCCACTTGCCCATTACCCGTTCTCATGCTTACTAACGGCTCTTGTATATTATAAAATTTTGCATCTTCTAATATCAATTTTACAAATAAATTATAGTCTTCGCTCGTCCTTTTATGTTTTGCGTAATTCCCAACATTCAACACTGCTTTTCTCTTATACATTGCCGAAGGATGATTAACTGGATTTCTGCTTTTGGCAAATCTTACAATTGCACTATGCTGTTCTGGCACTTTCCTATATGAAATTATCTTAGTTTCATCACTTTCAAACTCGCCCACCCAAGCCCCACAAACATCGATATCTTTAGTTTCAAAAATCATTAATTGTTTTTTAAATCTATCTGGTAGAGAGATGTCATCTGTATCCATCACTGCAATTAATTCATTGGTGCATTTTTCCACACCAATCTTTTTAGCACCACCAATGCCGATATTTCTTGCAAGAGAGATGACTTTAAAAATACCACCCAATTCTTCTTTCCATTTCCCAATACTTTGATAAAGTTCATCAGTCAATACACCATCTTCTACCAGAACTATCTCATTAGGTTTAATGGATTGTTCACTCCACACACTCCGCATCGCTCTATCAAAATGCCGTGGGTTTTCTTTGTAGTAAATTGATATTAATACTGAAAATTTCATAACATTGCTTCTAAAAATAAAAAAATATTACCAGCCGCTCACTTTATAGCGATCCAAATTCATTTTTCTGTCACCCTATTTTTATTTAATAAATTACCAAAACAATTCTCTGAACCCCGCCTTACTCTTTCATTGTCAAAAAGTGCATTGTTAAATTTATCATCTTCCGCCAATACGCCTCTACATCTTTAATATCCAAGATATTTGTCAAGCTAATTAATAAAAAATCTCCATTGTTTCTTTGGGTGTTAATATTGATTTTTATCACCTTCAAATAAGAAAGGAGTTTTCTGAAATTCATCAAAATAAAAGGGTGTATTTTGTATTTCAATAAATACCATTATATTTTCTTCAATGGAATCATAAATACCAACATCCAAAACATAATATTTATTAACCAATTTCATTATCAAGAGTGAGCATTACCAATTTACCTAGCACCTGCAATAAATTCAACTCACCTTATATGTTTGAATTTTATATAAGTACAAATTGTTTTTTGCAAAAAATAATTCCTTTAGGGTTGGCACTATACTCTATTTTAGCAAATCTCCATTAAAAATTACTACACTAGATGGTAATCTCAAAATAAGCCCATGCAACCTCTCATTCTGCACTACTCTATTTAAAATTCTTTAGAATTCTGCGGATTGTCCTTTTGGTAAATTGGCGTTAATACTGAAAAATTCCACATATTTTATATTAACTTAACATACTTTAATGCAGAGTTTTTAAGTTTTTTTATGGCTACATCAAACCCTTTTAATCTTTTAAAAACACCAACTTTTCTAGCTATTGAAGCTAAAAACCTACGAATAGAAAAATGATAGAAAGATTGGGAATCGTTCGTTAAAGAATTAGTCGTAACCTCCATTGCAAATTGAATAGAGTTACAAAAAAATAGCTCGTCTAAACGCTTGGGAGTTTGCTGCGATTTTGGTGGCAACTTCATATAATCGCCGTACAAAGTTTTTAAATACTTATCGGTATTATTAGGAGCAAAAAATTCTACACCTTCAAAAAAATATTTTTTTAATGGAAATATATCAACATAAGATAAATAGGTGTTAAAATTATGGTAATAGTCTAACGACTCCATTCTGACGAGACCTTTTAAATCTCTGTTATTACAATCAGAAAAGTATTCAAAATGAACATATTGAGTAAACTTTTCTTTTTCTTTAAGTGCACTCTTTAAGGTTTTTTTGATATATTTTTTATCAACTTTTACACCGTGCATGGCAATATCCCCACTATGGAAATACTCGCTAATACCCATAACCTCTTTATCTTTTTGTTTGTTAATTTTATTAATGAATCTAGCGGGAGATATATGGATATGACCAGCATACAATTTCCCGTCATTACGCAACATTATCTTAGTAGTGGCCAACTTTTCGAACAACCCTCTTGGAATATCGTTATGCTCATGAAACAAAAATATATTTGCACTAACCGTTGATTCTATATCTAGCATAGAAATTAATCGCAAGTATTCGTCTGCTGGAACGCAAATACCGCAATTACTATTCCAAGGAACAAAACCTTTGTGTCGGACAGCACCTAACAGCGTACTTGCATCCAGCCAATACTCTATATTATTATCTTTGCAAATTCTATCAACAATTTGCAAAAGTCTTAACATTTCTGCTTGCAAGTCTTTTAGTGTTGCTAATTTTAAATAATCACTTTTCATATCTTCTAGTTAGTAATAAAGTCTCAAGAGCATAACTTAAGTTTTAGAAAAACCATGTAGCTTATCCATGTAACTTTGTAACTGCTCAGCAATTTCGAATTCTTCAGGGGTATTAATATCATAAGCAACCATTTCATCTAGTACGAAAGAACGGGGCTTATTTCCATAAAAATAACTATTGGATTTAAAATTATCTAATTCTTGAATAAAAATTGCACCATTTTGATAATAGTATGAATCGCATTCCGATGCAAATGGATGTTTTTCAGCATATGGATTGAAATTTATCGGAAAAAAATGTTTATTCCACATGTGACTTTGAATTTCTGTTAACGATACCAGCGAATCATAATCTTCTGCTACATTAAAGGCCTCTATAGCTTGATCATAATGTTCTTCATACACAAATGGGTTTGTAACATGAGCCCATACAGCTATATCAGTGTCAACCCTATTTACAAAATCTTTTATCATAAGATTTGCTGAAGCCTGACTTTCATTGCACGCTTTAGCATCACGCTTAATGGGAAGAGCGCCAAAATCTTCTGCTACTTTCAAAATTTCATCACTATCTGACCCAACATAGACTCTATCAATAAATTTTGACTTTTGCAACTGCAAGATTTTGCGCTCTAATAATGTATATTGCCCCAAATGTCTTATATTTTTATTTTCAACACGTCTGCTAAAAGCCTTAACTGGTAACAAGGCGGATACAACTTTATTATCTATCATGTCTTTTTTTACTCCTCTAAATTTAAAACCCTTGAAACCACACTCAGTGTTATTTTATCAGTTTTTTTTAAACGCCACGCCAAGTCTTAGTTAAATCATAAACAACAAACAGAATTCTAACAAGACATATCAAACCTAACACCAACTCAATATTTGACAGAATACTTGTTGTATTTACGACAGCATATAGCACCAATAAGAGTATTAATTGCGTGATTTGAGCCCACATGCGATAAGAAAAATTATCACGAATAATAGCGATATCCTCCACACTGTAAAACACAAAATTAAACAATTCCATTACGGCAATAATTTGCACAAACACAATGGCAACACGCCACTGTTCGCCTAAAACTAATGGCACAAGCCAATCAGCCAATGTTATTAGCAGTCCATAGCCAAAAATAACAAAAAAGAAAGTGGATTTAATTATTTTTCTTGGTAAAGATATATTGCTATTATCAACCTCATGTATTTTGCGATATTGATGACGAGCAACTTGACCAACTGCTTGACCAAAAGCACCTGTTGGCACACCCACAACCCTCTCAGCCATTGCAAATACACCGGCAGCAGACATGCCACCTACAGCAGACATAATCAATGTAGGTATGCGTGAACTCAAGGAAGATGCCAAATTGATTGTTAATAAAATAGGTATTTTCTGCATTTGATTAAATACGGTGGCAAACGATACTTTAAGTTTTTTTAAAGTTATCGTTTGCACAATATCAGTATAAAATAAGAAAACTAAAAATGATAAGAATTGCCCAATCATTTGCCCCAAAATAAGTCCAATTGACAATGAATCTCCGCCTATAAAAATAGCATACCCAAGCGAAATAGAGATCATACTTATAGCATTTACTGTAGCCACTATGCCATGTCCTGAAAAATTGCCTAAATAAGTAGCGTAGTATCTTAGTGTTTGTGTGCCACCTACAAACAACACCGTAATGCCAATTAAAATGGGCAAATAATGCAACTCCTTTGAAAAGAAAGAATTTAAAAAATTAGATAAAAAAAACATTGTAATTAGGGCAATTAAAAAACTAAAAATTAACACGATTATCAAAATACCTATGGTTAATGTTACGGCCTCATCCTTACTTTTCATGGTAATAATTAAAAACTCCACTTTGCCCGTAGAAAAGACAACCAAAATCCATGTAATAACACTAAAAACAGCAAAAACACCGAATTCCTCTGGAGAGTAATATCGTGTGATAAAAGGCAGCGAAACTAACAGTATTAATTGTGCAATGAATTGTCCACTGGCAATGCGCAATATATTGGCTAACATAAGCAATCAGTCAATTTAATTATCAACGCTTGTTCTAACGATTTAAAAGCATTTTTGAGTAGCCACAGATATAGCATATTGCCTTTCATTATTTTTCGCTCAATAAGAATCATTTTTATTTTTCTTGGCTTTCAAATCGCCAGGCATTAGCACACATATCATCAATCTTTAATTGTGCAACCCAGTCTAATTTGTCTTAGACTTTTTGAACATCGGTGTAACATAAAACAATATCGCCCGCTCTTCTTACTACAATTACAAAACTGATTTTTTTTACCGCTCGTTCTCTCAAAGGCCTTTGCTATTTCAAGCACACTGTAACTCTTTCCTGTACCTAAATTAACCGTCAGAACTTCGCCTTTTATTTGCTTAAAAACATCTGCCTCATAAACTTGTATTTCTTTACCAGTGATTTTCTTTATTTTGCCAATAACTGCTTTAGATGAATTGGAGTAATTATCAAGAGCGATCACTCGATATCCTTTTTCAAGTAATTCTACGCAAGTATGCGAGCCAATATAACCTGCCCCACCTGTTACTAAAATTGTTTTATTTTTCATCATTTTCTAAAGACCTTTGAATAAATATAAATGATTAGCAAGATTCAATTTTTGCTAAATTTAGGAATTTCTTAAACCATATTCCAGTGAGACTAAGGCTGAACTAAAATGTCTTTCCAACAGGTGAAAAATGGATTCTTTAAGGTTATTTACATTCATACAAGTGCCTCTATTTTTTCAGAAAACTTATGAAGATTTTTTTTAAAAATGTTTTTCAAATTTCACCTCTCTTTACCAAAGTCAAATAAATATAATTTTGTCGCTATTATAAAGGGAGACCTTTGCATAAATATAAATAATCATCAAGAATCCACTTTTCACCCACTTGGTAATTTTCTTAAACCCAGCATTAGCTCTACTAGAACGAGGTTTAAGAAAATTACCAAGTGGATAAAAATTGAATTTTACTAATCATCCATATTTATGCAAAGGTCTCAGGATAATTTAGCATTGACACTTCTACATAAATATATTCAAAATATCACCAACACAAACCAAGCATTATCAATAAAATACACTAATGAGAATTGCTATCGTTAAACTTTCCGCTTTAGGTGATATTGTTCACGCTATGATTGTGTTGCAATTTATTAAGCGACATTTACCTAGTTCGACTATAGATTGGGTGGTCGAAGAAGGGTTTAGTTCTCTATTGATGAACAACCTTGATATTAATGAAATCCATACAGTTGGCATTAAAAGGGCAAAAAAAGACAAATCTTTTAAGGTGCTATTTCAGACTTTAAGTGCACTTAGAAAGCTTAAAAAGTATGACATTGTTATTGATATGCAAGGGTTGGTAAAATCAGCTATTGTTGCCAAAATTATTCCATCAGATAAAACTTTTGGCTTTGACAAGGGTGCTTTGCGTGAGGCTTTTGCAGCGTTTTTTTATTCTGATACTTGCCATATAAAATATTCTGAAAATGTGATTAAGCGTAATGCATTTCTCATTTCTAGCGCCTTAGCGGTACCTATTTCACATGATAATATTTTAAACAAACAGCCATTTTTACATTTTAACAATAAGGTTGAGTCTTGCTTTTTGCAAAATAGCAAGGCTAATATTGCTTTTTTGCCGGGCGCTTCATTCATATCCAAGATTTATCCAGCAGAAAAATTTGGGCAATTAGCCCAGGCATTAGATGCCAATATTACAATCTTGTGGGGGGATAAAAAAGAAAGGTTGATGGCTGAAAAAATACAAAATATTGCCCCAAAAGTAGCCCTTATTAACAAGGTGTCACTGGATGAATTAAAGGCAATCATTGGGCAAATGGATATGGTGATTGGTGGCGATACAGGTCCAGTGCATATGGCATGGGCACTTAATATCCCTTCTATCACGCTGTTTGGCTCAACACCCAGTTATCGAAATACTTATCTGACGAATATTAACCATGTGATTGCTTCAAACTCACTGGTCAACCCAAATAAAATTGATAAAAATGATTTTTCAATTCAAGATATTAAGGTTACTGAAATTGCATTAAAAGTTAAAGAATTATTGGCGCAACCTGCTCAATTGAATCGAGAATGAATTGAGCATTTGAATCTTTTTCATTAATGTTATGCCCACTTCTAACTAAAACTGTATTCTTTATCCCTGCTGCTTTTGCCGCAGTAATGTCATTTTCTTTGTCGCCAATCATCCAAGAATTAAGCATATCAATAGGATATTTTTTCTGTGCATCCATAAACATACCTGCCTTAGGTTTTCGGCAATGACATCCGTCTTCTGGTGCATGTGGACAATAAAATACATCCAAAATATCAACTTTGTTTTGCTTAAATTCATTCACCATCCAAGTATTAAGTTTATTAAAATTATCTTCATTATAATATCCTCTAGCAATACCCGATTGATTGGTAATAACAATGATTTTAAAGCCTAATTTTTGAAACATTTGGCAAGCGGAAAACACACCATCAATAAACACAAAATCTTCAATTTTATGCAAATAACCAACCTCTTGGTTAATCACACCATCACGGTCAAGGAAAATAGTTTTCATATTTACGCCCTATAATATAAGTATAATATTTTGATGATTATTTTACATAGAGACCTTTGTGTAAAAACAAAATTCACCAATCAAGAAATTGGTGGCATTAAGGGCACCTACAGAAACCCCAGTGCAATTTAGGGGAGTTAGAAAATAGTGCATTTCTTAGCCAAAAATGAGGAGAATAGCCCGCTATTCGATGAATTTTTGGATGAAAAAGTGCTGTTTTATACTTTTCATAAATTGCATTGGGTTTTTTAGAGGTGCTCTTAAGTAATGCTTGACAACCAAATACCGATAAAGGCTATTTTCTACAAATATGATTAAACAACAACTAATTCACTCTGATTACCAACCCTTGGCTAATGAAATAGAGCGTTATTTCGCACAAAGTAGCACTATATTGCAAGATGACAGAAACACAATTAAAGAAGTTGTGTTTAACAATGAAACGCTTGTGGTTAAATCGTATAAAAGACTTGGTTGGTTCCGTGGGCTTATTTATACTTATTGGAAAAAATCCAAAGCATGGCGAGCATACGAATATGGCTTAAAGATTGCTAAATTTACACCTAAAGTTGTCGCTAGAATTGAAAATTTTGAGCCGTTGCTTGGTAAAAGTTATTTAATTTGTCAAAAATTTGAAGCTGATTTTGATATTAGAATCCCTTTGTTGGATGGGAATTTTAATGATAGAATACAAATTTTTAAACAATTTTCAAACTTTGTTTACCAACTTCATCAAAATAATATCATGCATAATGATTTGTCCCCTGGTAATATTTTGATCAAAAAAAATCAACAAGATTATGAATTTAAAATCATTGATATTAATAGGCTAAATTTTAAAACTTTAAACTCAAAAGACAGGGCTAAAAACTTTAATAAATTATGGGCTAATAACGATGACTTGGCGTTAATATTACAAACCTACGCCAAACTTTCAGGAGTAAAAGTTGATTATTTTGTCAGCCTAGGATTAGGTTACAACCAACAAAATAAAATAGCAAAAGTACGCAAACGAAAAATCAAACGGGCACTAGGTTTATGATAAAAAATATTTCAGTCGTCATCATTGTTAAAAATGGTGAGAAGAGCATTAAATCAACCCTTGATGCACTTTTTAAATTTTCTAATGTGGTGGTTTATGACAATGGATCAGTGGACAATACTTTAAACATAGTAAGCACTTACAACAATGTTGATCTCGTTCAAGGGGATTTTTTAGGATTTGGAACGACCAAAAACAAAGCGGCCACTTATGCCAAACACGACTGGGTTTTGTCACTGGATGCAGATGAGGTTATTAGTGAAGATTTTTTAATTGGCTTGGAAAGTTTACAATTAAACCAAGCATCTGTTTATCAAATTTTTAGAAAAAATTTTTACCAGAAAAAACACATTAAGCATTGCTGGAATAACGATAAAATCGTACGATTATATCATCGAAAACAAACTGGCTTTAACGACAAAAAAGTACATGAAAGCATATTAATTAATCAATTGAATACTGAATTACTCGCTGGATTTGTCAATCATTATCCATATAGAAATATCAGTGACTTTATTAAAAAATTAGACATTTACTCCAGTGAATTTGCACTTGATAATATAGGTAAAAAATCCTCATCTCCTATCAGAGCAATACTCAATGGCGGTTTTTCGTTCTTCAAAACCTATATATTAAAACGAGGTTTTTTAGATGGATACGCAGGCTTAGTCATCGCCTTTTCACATATGGCAACCAATTTTTACAAGTATATTAAACTTTATGAGCTTAATCAGAAAAAATGAATATTCTCATTACTCGTCACGATAAGATTGGTGATTTTATTACCACGCTGCCTTTAATCTTTGCTATTAAAAATCATTATCCTAAGGCTAAAGTTTTTACCTTGGTATCAAGCGTTAATTTTGAATTGGCTCAACAAATTGATTACATTGATGGCGTTATTCTATATGATAAAAATCATTTTTGGCAAACGAAAAAGTCCATAAAAAATGCAAATATTGAAGTGAGTATTAGTGCATTTATTGACACTCAATTAGGTTGCCTTTTATTTTTAAACCGTATTAAAACACGCATTGCGCCAGCAACAAAACTGGCTCAAATTTTTTTCAATAAAACCCTCAAACAAAGACGAAGTCGAGTTGAAAAAACTGAAGTGTTGTATAATTTAGAGTTGGCAAAAATATTAGATAAAAATATTGAGCTAAACTTCAAGCCACCATTGCTAACACTTATTAGGAATGCTCAGTTTAGAAATCAACACCAATTAAACGATAAAAAAATTGTACTTTTACACCCTGGTTATGGTGGCAGTAGCGAGGGTAATTTAACATTAGAGGATTATATTAAGCTATCCGATGCCGTTAGAAGTCAAGGTAACACACAAGTGGTATGGACATTTGGACCCGATGATTTGAATACAAAAAACCAATGCCAAACACTGATTTCCCAAGAAGATTTAATTTATCAGCCACCTACCCTTCTTGATTTTTGCTATCTTATTGAAGACAGCGAATTATTAATTAGCACCTCAACAGGCCCAATGCACTTAGCAGGTATGCTCAATATTAAAACCATTAGTTTTTTTGGTGATAATTTATTTGCCAGTCCAAAGCGTTGGGCAACAATTAGCAAAAAAAATAAACAACATAATATTGTATTAAATAAAAAATTGAAAATTGAAAATATTGTAGAAATTATAAAGACCCTATTGGGCAATCATACTATTTTCAAGGAGTAGCGATATGAGTCACCCAACCCTGAAAAAATTCAAATCCCATCTTTGGACAACTCATACTATTTAAGACTCCTGCACAAGACATAGAATAAGAATAAGCGCCAAGATTATTTAGTTTATTTTTGAAAATAGTATTATCTATTGGACAGCATTCTATAAGCAAGATTTAAGTAATATTGCTTGTCTTTTGCGCTTAGATTTCTTGTCGGCATATCGTCATGATTCAAATGGGATATTTTTTTATAAATCATATCAATCAAAATTTTCTTATCCATATCCACATACCCAAAACTGGATGGCATACTACCCCTATGAGTTTTTGTGTATAACGGAATCGGAGAGAAGGCCTTATCTGATAACAAAGAACGCCCATAAGCATTACACACATCAGTAACACCCAGTAAATCAAATATTGTGGGCAAAATATCGAAATGACTACTTATATCAACCGACTTAGGCTTTATCTTTGGATGGGAAATTACCAGCGGTGTTAAAATTTGTTCTGCAATAATCGCATTAGAATGAACCTTATAGCCAAATTCTCCAAACGATTGTCCGTGATCGCCACACAATACAACAACTGTGTCTTCCAAGAGCCCATTATTTGATAGTTTTTCAAAAATATTTTCCACCCACTCGGCACCCTCCTCTACGGCATTTAAATAACGACCATAAGAACCACTAGAAAATCGATTATATTTTTTGGTATTCGAAACTTGATAATTCACATGTGTTTGCGCATTTAAAATATGCATAAAAAACGGCGAACTTTGATCACGATGTTCTAAAAACCAATCCAAACCTTGCTGAGTAATCACTTGATCACTTCCACCCCAATGATTGCTTGTAGGTTGTGATTTGATTGCCCCAATAAATTTATTGTCCAAAATATTTTTAAAGCCTGATGTGCTCAATAATTGCTTCATTCCAAATGAGTCAATGTTTTGAGATGTTAAAAACCAAGTGTCATAACGACTAAGCTTTGTTAAACTTGCATACGGGTTTTTTCGACTTCCTTGATACCAATGAAATAAGGCGTTATCGGTATTTGCTGATATGCAATAATGATTCTTTGACACAATACCCTGTTTTGCCAATTTATCAAATATAGAAAACCGTGCTGGACCATTATAATAGTCAATATATTTCTTACCTAAAGATTCTACGGAAATTATCAATACATTAGCATCTTTACACAAACCAAATGACGAACTACTGTGCGTATCATTAATAGGCACATCTAACAACAACTTATCTGAAGGCTTAAATGTAACACTATCATCAATTGCCATAGAGTTTGCACCAATAATATGTTCAAAACTATTAGAATTTTGAAAAAATTCTGTATATTGATATTTTAATTTTAACACAAACCCCAATATTGGCAAAGTTACAGCAATATAGACACCATAAAGATACGAAATTTCAATGAAAAAATCAATGAAAAAATAAAGAGGATATAGTAACACCACGCCTAACAAAACCACACTAATTTTATACCGAGATTTTGCAATAATAAACAAAGATTGCGCCAAAAACCCAGTAGTTGCCCATATTATATTTTGATCAAATAGCAATGAAACTATAAACCACAACCAAGTCACCAATAACGCACTAATTCGATTAAATATAATTAAATTAATTTGCGTTTTCCCTTGTGCAATAAATATTTTTCTATCAACAAAAAATTCTTTGATTGAACTGGGCTCTAACTCTATTGAATAAAGACGAAACAATAACGCATCCACAAACAAAGCAAAAGCACCAGCTGTTGTTATGGCAAATACCAAACCTTTGACAACTAAATTATCAGCAGCAACTGCATAAGCCAATAAAATACTCAATAAAAATAAAAATACCCAATCTGAAAAAGTCAAAAACCGTGCAATGTGGACACCATAATATTTAAAAGTTTTGTTGGCTAAACACAACAAAAGCAAATTAAAATAAATTAACAATAAAGCGCCCATCATCCCTAAAACGGCTTCAAAATTAGTAAAAAGTGACATTTTAAATAATCGCTTAAAGAAAGTTTTTAAAGACTAAAAAACCTTTGTCGATAAAATTCAACCTTTGCCAAGTTGATAAATTTTTTAAACCTTGCCCCAATAGAACCAAGATCAAATTGAAGAAATTGCCAAATAGATAAGAAGTGGACTCTTGAAGATTGTTCATATTTACACAAAAGTCTCATTAGACTCAATCTTTGCATTGTTTACACTAAATGCCATCAATGACAACATAAAAAACATATAAACACCATTAGGCGCTGAACGCACAATCCAAGTTTCAGTTAGCCCAAATACCATACTTGATAAAATAATCCAAATACCAGCCAAACCAACCCATAATTTTTTCGGATTGTCTTTTATAACTTGGAAAAAGAATCTAAGTGGCAATAAAAATACACTCGCCATTAAAGCCAAAAATCCGACAATGCCGAACAATGCCAACCATTCAAAAAAGATATTGTGAGCACTTCCGTAATCATCGCCAATAACATTGTATTGAGGATATGCCTTAGTAAAGCGCCTAAGTTCCAGTCTAAAATCGCCGCTACCTGAGCCAAAAAATGGATATTTCTTAACCGTATTAATGGCGGCTTTCCAAAAAATAAATCGTTCGCTAGCAGTGCCAACTTGTTGTTTTTTGTTGTCATTTTCATTTTCAACAAATTGACTGGTGCTGCTAATTGCGGTATTAAATCTATCAATTGTTTGACCGGGAAAAGCGTTAACAGTAATGCCAATTGTCAAAACAATGCTGGTGCAAATTGCCATTATTTTAAAGCGTATTTTTTTTTGCGTGACCAGTAAATATAAAAGCATTAAAAACAATAATGGCAACGCCACCCAAGAACCTTTTGCTCCAACAATCAAACTTGCGCTTAGTGCAGATAACCCAGACAAGGCAAGTAATATTTTGTCGGTTTTTTTAAAACTGGCTAGTAATGATAACAATATATTGACTCCAACAATAAGCATAGAAAAATCGCCATACATAATTGAATGGTATGCACCTGTTGAGCCACTGTTGAGTAATAAATAAATAAGTAGCGTAAATCCTGATAGCGTTGTTCCAATATAAAACGCTTTTAACATTGGTTGCTGATAATATCTAAAAAGAAAGAAAACAGGTGCCGAAAGTAAAAAGTAACTGAATTTTCCTAACTTTTTAAACCCATTGTAAACATCATCAGAGTTAATCATACCCAGTAAATAAATAAAAAATACCACAATAAAACCAATTAAAACCGTTTTTTCTTGTGTGGACAAGGTTGGCACGAGTCTTTTAATATAAATAGTACCTAATATAAATAATAACAAATATATGGTTGATACGGCACTACCCACAATGGCCATTAATATTGGAAATAAAAACACCAAAGCCAAAGCCGATGTCTTGAATTTTTGGGCAAATATGTTGGTCAATAAGTGCATAAAGAGGGTTTGTTATTTGTAGATAAAGATATGCAATGTTATAGTAAGTGAAATAAAATTACAATCTTAAAAAAATTTCAGCACAATATATTGAGACCCCCATATTAGGCATGGATGTTGAATAAAGGACAAATTTTTACTCGGTTGTCATTTTTACAAAGCCTGAGACCTTTGCATAAATATGAATAATTAGAAAAATTCAATTTTTACCTACTTGGTAATTTTCTTAAACCATGTCCTAGCAGGACTATGACTGGGTTTAAAAAATTACCAAGTAGATGAAAAGTGGATACTTGATAATTATTCATATTTATGCAAAGGTCTCAGCCTATTTCTAACAGAAATAAAATGAGATTTATAAAAATTTACAACTGAGTAAAAATTGGCCTTTGGTTAATATTTATGCCCACTACAGGTCTCATTAAACGCATAAATAGCAATTCTCAAACCCAGCCTTATCTTGCCAAGAAAAATTTAAAGAGTTTGCTAGTCACCCATATTTATGCAAGTTGAATCCTTGGTTCGTATATAATTGCACCAAGAGTAATAAGTCAAGACTACATACAAAAGTAAGTTTAAAAATATAGAAAATGTGAATAGCATTAACTTTTTTTTGCTATAGTGCTTATAAAAAAATCTTTAACCGCATCTGATGATTCCATCAACACTGAGATGCTAGAGAATGGCACCACATCCTCTATCTTTAAAACAAACACCGATGTATTTGTAAAATTTCTACCGAAGATACATGAGTATCGTAAGTTTAAAAAACATACATAATAATACGAGGGGTAATAATGCAAGTAAAAACTCAAAAACAAATCGAAAAATTACAAATCGAAACAAAAAATATCGCTAGCACACTCAACAAAGAGGTTATTATTGTTGTTAAAGGCGTTCAACATGTTCAAGTTCAAGTAGGCACAGCCTACCAATTAAGCTTCAAAGATTTCGACACTAAAAAAACAAATCTAATTGCCAAAAAAATCGGCGATGATTTAGAGGTAACATTGGAAGACGATGTTATTATTTTTGACAACTATTTTAATATTTGCGCTCCTGATTTATCTTGTCTAGTTTCACTACCTACCGAAAGTGGTGAACTTTATCACATTGTTCCCAATGTATTCTTTAACTTAGAAGATGGCACTCAAGTTGTGTATTTTTATGGTGAACAATCTACTATAGTAGGGGCAGGTGGCCAAAGTTTCTACGATATAGTCACTTCAAATATAGGCGCAGGTGTAACTGTATTATTAGGCACAATCGCTATTATTGCTAGTAGTGGTGATAATGATAGTGATAATATTAAAACCACCATTACAGGAACCGTCTCAGTAGGTAAATACATCAGTGGTGGTGCAAACAACCCAGTTGAAGTGCATAAAGCTGATGGCACATTAATAGGCTCTAGTGCGCTTAGTGAAAATGGTCAATACACAGTTACCCTAACAGGTGACAATGCCAACTACACGGGGGCTGTTTATATAAAATTAACAAAATCTGGCATATACCATGCAGACGAACTCAAAGGTCGTGAAGTGTTGGACAGTGATTTATTTGCTATCGCTTATATTCATTCAGGTGAAAATATAGTTGATATTAGCGTTCGCTCCTCTATAGCCGCTAAAATTCTTGGCGTAGATGAAACCACCACAACCATCGCATTAAGTAAAGCAGATATCGACAAATGGAACGAAAAAGTCAATGCCTCATTTGACCTATCAGGCAGTGCAATTGACACAGATGTTGATACAATCAACAGCCTAGGCGATGAAAGTGATGTGCAAGCACAACACGCAGGTCAAGTAGCTGCCGCACTTTCTGGCATGAGAAATACCCCTGCTACCAACACATTCGAAAAAGTAATTGAAAAAATGGCTGATGTCATTGCCAGCACTGGCGCTTTAAACAAAACCGCCTTTGATGCACTGATTATTGGCGCTATTGCCGTTAAGGCAAAAGCAGAAGCAGATAAAATTATTACTGAAGCTGATGTTGATAACGCAGAAAAAGCATTAAAAACTGCCCAAGATGCAGTTGATGCTGCTGGTGATAACGCTACAAGTGCACAAAAACAAACGCTTGATGCTGCGCAAAAAGCATACGATCAGGCTGTTGCGAAAAATCTAGAGGCTCAAAATTTTATTAAAATGGCAATTGAAACTATTGATCATTTTAATGGTTTGCAAATAGCCGTCTCAGACATCACGATTACAAGCGATACAGGTGCTGCTGATTTCATCACAAATGATAACACTTTAGTGATTGGTGCTACTCTGGATGATGCGCTACCTGGTAGTAAAAAACTTTGGGGCTCTATTGACGGGGGCAAAACTTGGACAGATATTAGTGTTGCAAACACAAATGTTGTTTGGAGCAATAACAATAAAACGGTTGCATGGACTCAAACCCTTACAAAAGACACAAGCAGTTCCATCCAATTTATTATTACCAAAACAATAACCGCCACCACTGCCACTGTTGCAGAAATTATGGCTGATAAAGACGGCGGTATTGCTAGTCACGACTATACCTACGATAGCACCGCCCCTACTGAGGCAACGATTGCCATCAAATCAGATAAAAACAATCTCGTTGGCGCAGGTAAAATTGCTCATCTTGATGTGGCTTATGACAACATGGCGGCGGGTGATGTCATTCAATTGCAAAAAGGTGGTGATAATAAAACTGATCTAGGCTCTATTTATACAGTAACTTCCCTTGATGTTGAAAATGGCAAAGCAACCATTGCCATTCAGCAAACTGATTTAAGCGTTTCTTCAGCAAACAACATTTTAGTTTCAGTTAAAAGCATTACCGACCTTGCTGGCAATGTCAATAATACCGCTAGTGCCAATCAAGTATTTGAAGTGGATGTTGTTGCACCAGTGATCACTGCTTTCAGTGCAGTATCTGGTGCTTACAAAGAAGGAGCAGAAATTAGCCTTACTGCCACTGTTAGTAAATCTATCAAAGCAGGGACTAAAATAACAATAACCTTGGACACAGGTGCCATTGTTGAATTGACGGCTACCGTAGAAGGCACAACCTTAACAGGTACTTATACAGTTGAGGCATCTCAAAATAGCAACAATCTTAGTGTTAGAAGCTTTACCATTGACGATTCTATGCCACCAACAGATACCGCTGGTAACGCCATAATATCTACTACAATTATCCATAATATTACTGCAGGCGTTATCATTGACAACACTGCCCCAGTTTTTACCAGTGGCGCAGAAGGCATAGGTGTTGTTAATCAAGATATTGCCGTTTATGATGCCAAGGTTAGCAATGGCGATAATACTGTTGAATATACAATTGATAATGACAAATTTAACATCGACAAAGACACAGGCGTTGTAACTTATAAGGCAACTCCCACTGAAATCACAACAGAGGCAGATAGCATTACTATTACTGCAACCGATGCCGCTGGCAATAGCACGCAGCACAGTGTTTCTATTACCATAGCGAATAAACCAGTAATCACTATAACAAGTGACAAACCTGATGGCACTAATGGTGCATTCACACTAACCTTTTCATTTACTGAAGCAGTTAATGGATTTGAACTTACTAACATTGACTTTGGCGATGCAGACGCAAACCTTATCAAAGGCACACTGACACCAACTACTGCAAACAAAGTCTTTACTTTAACTGTAACACCAAAGGATGCACTAGAAAACAGCAATATTGCCGTTAATATTGCGGCTGGCGTAGTAACGAGTCAAGCCTCAAAACAGTCAAATATTGCTGCATTTGAATTTATCCAAAAATTTGATGAAATATCACCTGAAGTCAGCATTACCTCAAGTGCATTAACCAACGATACCACACCAGAAATTAGCGGTACTGCTGAAATGGGTACCACAATAAAAGTTACTGTGGCTGGCGCAACTTACACTACCACTGCGGCTACTGATGGTAATTGGTCTATTGATACAGATGCAACACCTAATTCTGGTACTTTGGCACTTACTGCTGATAATGCAGTAACCGTAATCGCAACTGATGCCGCAGGTAATACAACCGAAGTTACGCACACATTAAAAATTGACACTACTGCACCCAGTTTAACAACGCAAGCCAATGCCACACTAAGCAGTAAATCAGATCTAACGATTAGTTTTAATGAAAATATTAAAACCCAAGGTGGTAATGTTGAAATTTGGAATGCTAATGGCAAAGTTGAAACGATTACCATTAACAATAGCAATATTAACGGCAATATATTAACCGTTCATCCGATAAATGATTTGCCCGAAGGATCTTTCTATCTGACAATAGCAAGCGGAGTAATCACTGATATGGCAGGCAATAATGCCGCAGCCATCACCAAAAACAGCAATCAATGGGCGTTTGAAGTCAAAGCACTCTCTACCTCTATCAATTTAACAGGTACAAGTGACACTGATGCCTATATCAATGCTAGTGAAAAATCTAATGCCGTCTTGTCAGGCGAATTGATAAGCGACAATGCTACTATTGATGAAATCAGGTTTTATACAGTGGCTGAAAATGGTGCATTAATGCTAGCGTTAAATCTCACTATTGACAATGTTACAATTGACAGCAATAGGCGCTGGTCACAAAGTTTGAGCGATATGAATTTTGTAGATGGTACAATTTATAAAGTTGAAATTCACCTGAGGGATGGCGATACTAAAGTCAAACAATATAGTAACGCCGTTACTTTTGACACTTCTCCAGCAACACTTACTATTAACGCCGTTAGCACTGATGACAAAATCAATCTTAGCGATAAAAATGCCAGCATTGTTATTTCTGGCACCTCGGATGCCATTGGGCAAACTGTTACCGTCTCTTGGGACAATGGCACAGAAAAAACTGTAGTAGTTGACGACAATGGCGATTGGTCTCTTACTTATACAGCCAACGAAATACCCGCTGATAATGCCACCAGTAAAATTACCGCCAGAGTTAGCGATGTTGCTGGCAATCCAGAAACTTTAATAGAGCATTCAATTATTATTGACACCGTTGCAACTGCAAAACCAGTGATTGGCTTTGCAACAGGAGAAGATAAATATATTAATGCGACTGAAACCAGTGTTAATTTAGAAATTTCATCTACAGAAATGGTTGCTGGCGATACCATTCAACTTAAAAAGGATGGTGTTAACTTTAATGCTGCCCACACTGTAACAACTATTGAAGTTAATGCGGGTAAGGCAACCATCAATATTGCCAAATCAGACTTAGGCTCAAATGACAACACAGTAGCGATTACTGCTGTTATTACCGATGTTACAGGTAATACAAGTGCGATCAGTGATGTGCAAAATATTGTCCTAGACGCCATCAATCCAACCTTAACGGATGTGATGCTAGTGGGTGATGCCAACAAAACTGCTGCCGAAGCCATGGCCAATGTTCTTAGTTTTACTGCTGAGACAGACAGCACTGTAGAAGTTGTGTTCACAGGCACAAATGGCACAATAACCAGAGACATTGCTTCTGCTTCAGGTACTGCAGAATCCATTGCCTTGGTTGCGAATGATTTAACCACTTTAGGCGAAGGTGCAATAAGTGTTCAAACTACTGTAACTGATAAAGCAGGCAATACGACAATAAGCAACGCAGGTAACTTTGTTCTTGATACACAAGGGCCAACTGCGCCAGAAAACTTGAACTTAGCTACTGAAGATGACACAGGAAATAATAATCACGATAATCTTACCAAGAAAACAAGTGGTTTAATCATTTCTGGAACAACAGAAGTGAATGCCACAATAGAATTATTTAATGGCTCAACCTCATTAGGTACAGCAACAGCTGACAATAATGGGCACTTTTCCCATGCTATAGATTTATCTACTAATTCAACACACAATATTACTGCAAGAGCAACTGATGTAGCGGGCAATATCAGCGACATCTCCTCTAATTTAGCCATTACAATAGACACTGTTGGGTCTTCTGCAACTTTAAACACCACGGTTACAACTAAAAATACAGGTAATATATCCGTTCAAAGTTCTGAAACTGGCACGGCATATTTGGTTCACAGTTCAATAACAGTTGATGCAAACACTACTCAAGCTAACCTTGACACCTTTGCATTGGCAGACAAGGTAAACAAAGTTACTATTGCAACTGTTGATACTGCAACTGATTTAGCAGCAACTGGTTTAGTTGATGGTGAATATAAGGTTTATACGGTTGATATTGCAGGCAATATTTCAACTGCTTCTGCGGGTGCAGTGACAATTGACACGACAAATCCAAGTGCGCCAACAGGTTTAAGTTTGGCTGATAGTGGTAACACAGGAAGTAACGATGATAATATTACTAGCCAAACCAGTGCTTTAACCCTTTCTGGAACTGCAGAAGCAAATGCCACAGTAGAACTATTTAATGGTGCAACTTCATTAGGAACTGTGACGGCTGATAATAGTGGTAACTTCTCTAAAAATGTGGATTTAAGTGCTGACACAACGCACAATATTACCGCAAAAGCAACGGATACGGCAGGTAATACCAGTGATGCTTCTGCTGTTTTGGCTATTACGGTTGATACGGTTGCTCCTACAATGACTACAAACACCACAGGACAAATAGCATCTAGTAGTGATCTGGTTGCTACATTTAGTGAGGCCATTGCCAAAGGTACAGGTGATATTGTCATTAAAGAAAGTGGTGGCACTGTGTTTGAAACACTCAGTATTCTTGGAAATAATATTACCATTGGTGGTGTAGACAACCGTACTTTAACTATTAATCCAAGTGCTGATTTAGAGTCTAATAAGTCTTACTATATAGAGATTGCTGCTGGTGTGTTAACCGATGTTGCGGGAAATGATTTTGCAGGTATTAGTAATGCTACTGACTGGACTTTCAGTGCGGCGAGTTTAAGTACGACAGTTGTTTGGTCTGGCACTGATGTTGATGCTACTGATAGTTATATTAATGCTAACGAATTGGCGGCTGCTACCATTACAGGTAAGATTACAAATCAAAGTAATGCTAGTGATGTGTCTATTACAGAGATTAAGTTTATTTCAGGCAATGGGGGCGCACAACATATTGTTGGCGATGCTTTAAAGAATGCAATAAGCATAGACACTGATGGTAATTGGACATTGGTTAATGATGCTAGTTGGACTTCTGCATTGGATAGTGACAAAGCATATATCGTGCAAGTTACTTTATCAGGTACTTTGTTAGGCAATGCCATGAGTGGCTTAGGTCAAACCTCAAGCGTAACCATTGACAATACAATAACAGCGACACTAGCAGGTACACATACGGTTGCTATTAGCAATGATACAGGTATATTGGACAATGACCGTATTACTAATGACAGCGCAGTTAAGGTTAGTTTAACCTTAGCCAGTGCATTTACCTTGGCAAATGATGAAACACTACAAGTCAGTGCTGATGGTACAAATTGGGTAGCAACCACCAACACCGATACTAACACCGCATGGGCAACTGCAGATGATGCTGTTACTTTGGTAACAGGAACAAATACTTTAACTGCTCGGGTGATCGATACGGCTGGCAATGTTACGGTTCTTGCCTTAAGTGATAATGATTACACCTTAGACACCGTTGGATCTTCTGCAACTTTAAACACCACGGTTACAACTAAAAATACAGGTAATATATCTGTTCAAAGTTCTGAAATTGGCACGGCATATTTGGTTCACAGTTCAATAACAGTTGATGCAAATACTACTCAAGCTAACCTTGACGCCTTTGCATTGGCAGACAAGGTAAACAAAGTTACTATTGCAACTGTTGATACTGCAACTGATTTAGCGGCAACTGGTTTAGTTGATGGTGAATACAAGGTTTATACGGTTGATATTGCAGGCAATATTTCAACTGCTTCAACGGGTACAGTGACAATTGACACGACAAATCCAAGTGTGCCAACAGGTTTGAGTTTGGCTGATAGTAGCAATACAGGAAGTAACAATGATAATATTACTAGCCAAACCAGTGCTTTAACCCTTTCTGGAACTGCAGAAGCAAATGCCACAGTAGAATTATTTAATGGTGCAACTTCATTAGGAACTGTGACGGCTGATAATAGTGGTAACTTCTCTAAAGATATAGATTTAATCGCTGATACAACGCATAATATTACTGCAAAAGCAACGGATACGGCAGGTAATACCAGTGATGCTTCTGCTGTTTTGGCTATTACGGTTGATACGGTTGCTCCTACAATGACTACAAACACCACAGGGCAAATAGCATCTAGTAGCGATCTGGTTGCCATATTTAGTGAGGCCATTGCCAAAGGTACAGGTGATATTGTCATTAAAGAAAGTGGCGATGGCACTGTGTTTGAAACCCTCAGTATTCTTGGGAATAATATTACCATTGGTGGTGCAGACAACCGAACTTTAACTATTAATCCAAGTGCTGATTTAGAGCCTAATAAGTCTTACTATATAGAGATTGCTGCTGGTGTGTTAACCGATGTTGCGGGAAATGATTTTGCAGGTATTAGTAATGCTACTGACTGGACTTTCAGTGCGGCGAGTTTAAGTACGACAGTTGTTTGGTCTGGTACTGATGTTGATGCTACTGATAGTTATATTAATGCTAATGAATTGGTGGCGGCTACTATCACAGGCAAGATTACAAATCAAAGTAATGCTAGCAATGTGTCTATTGCAGAGATTAAGTTTATTTCAGGTAATGGAGGTACGCAACATATTGTTAGTGATGCTTTAAAGAATGCAATAAGTATAGATACTGATGGCAATTGGACATTGGTTAATGATGCTAGTTGGACTTCTGCATTGGATGGCGATAAGGCATATATCGTGCAAGTTACCTTATCAGGCACTTTGTCAGGCAATGCCATGAATGGCTTAGGGCAAACCTCAAGCGTAACTATTGACAATACAATAACAGCGACACTAGCAGGTACACATACGGTTACTATTAGTAATGATGCAGGTATATTGGACAATGACCGCATTACTAATGACAGTGTGGTCAAAGTTAGTTTAACTTTGGCCAGTGCATTTACCTTGGCAAATGATGAAACACTACAAGTCAGTGCTGATGGTACAAATTGGGTAGCAACCACCAACACCGATACCAACACTAATACCGCATGGGCAACTGCAGATGATGCTGTTACTTTGGTAACAGGAGCAAATACTTTAACTGCTCGGGTGATTGATACGGCTGGCAATGTTACGGTTCTTGCCTTAAGTGATAATGATTACACCTTAGACACCGTTGGATCTTCTGCAACTTTAAACACCACGGTTACAACTAAAAATACAGGTAATATATCTGTTCAAAGTTCTGAAACTGGCACGGCATATTTGGTTCACAGTTCAATAACAGTTGATGCAAACACTACTCAAGCTAACCTTGACGCCTTTGCATTGGCAGACAAGGTAAACAAAGTTACTATTGCAACTGTTGATACTGCAACTGATTTAGCGGCAACTGGTTTAGTTGATGGTGAATATAAGGTTTATACGGTTGATATTGCAGGCAATATTTCAACTGCTTCTGCGGGTGCAGTGACAATTGACACGACAAATCCAAGTGCGCCAACAGGTTTGAGTTTGGCTGATAGTAGCAATACAGGAAGTAACGATGATAATATTACTAGCCAAACCAGTGCTTTAACCCTTTCTGGAACTGCAGAAGCAAATGCCACAGTAGAGTTATTTAATGGTGCAACTTCATTAGGAACTGTGACGGCTGATAATAGTGGTAACTTCTCTAAAAATGTGGATTTAAGTGCTGATACAACGCATAATATTACTGCAAAAGCAACGGATACGGCAGGTAATACCAGTGATGCTTCTGCTGTTTTGGCTATTACGGTTGATACGGTTGTTCCTACAATGACTACAAACACCACAGGACAAATAGCATCTAGTAGTGATCTGGTTGCTACATTTAGTGAGGCCATTGCCAAAGGTACAGGTGATATTGTCATTAAAGAAAGTGGTGGCACTGTGTTTGAAACACTCAGTATTCTTGGGAATAATATTACCATTGGTGGTGCAGACAATCGCACTTTAACTATTAATCCAAGTGCTGATTTAGAGCCTAATAAGTCTTACTATATAGAGATTGCTGCTGGTGTGTTAACCGATGTTGCGGGAAATGATTTTGCAGGTATTAGTAATGCTACTGACTGGACTTTCAGTGCGGCGAGTTTAAGTACGACAGTTGTTTGGTCTGGTACTGATGTTGATGCTACTGATAGTTATATCAATGCTAATGAATTGGCGGCGGCTACCATCACAGGTAAGATTAAAAATCAAAGTAATGCTAGCGATGTGTCTATTACAGAGATTAAGTTTATTTCAGGTAATGGAGGCGCGCAACATATTGTTAGCGATGCTTTAAAGAATGCAATAAGCATAGATACTGATGGCAATTGGACATTGGTTAATGACGCTAGTTGGACTTCTGCATTGGATAGTGATAAGACATATATCGTACAAGTTGCCTTATCAGGTACTTTGTTAGGCAATGTCGTGAATGGCTTAGGTCAAACCTTAAGCGTAATCATTGACAATACAATAGTAGGTACACTAGCAGGTACACTAGCAGGTACACACACGGTTACCATTAGTAATGATACAGGTATATTGGACAATGACCGTATTACTAATGACAGTGCAGTCAAAGTTAGCTTGACTTTGGTTAGTGCACTCACTTTGAGTGCCGATGAGGCACTACAAGTCAGTGCTGATGGTACAAATTGGATAGCAACCACCAACACCGATACCAATACTAACACCGCATGGGCAACTGCAGACGATGCTGTTACCTTGGTAGCAGGTGCAAGCACCACTTTAACTGCTCGGGTGATCGATACGGCTGGCAATGTTACGGTTCTTGCCTTAAGTGACAATGATTACACCTTAGACACTGTTGGGTCTTCTGCAACTTTAAACACCACGGTTACAACTAAAAATACAGGTAATATATCTGTTCAAAGTTCTGAAATTGGCACGGCATATTTGGTTCACAGTTCAATAACAGTTGATGCAAACACTACTCAAGCCAACCTTGACGCCTTTGCATTGGCAGACAAGGTAAACAAAGTTACTATTGCAACTGTTGATACTGCAACTGATTTAGCGGCAACTGATTTAGTTGATGGTGAATATAAGGTTTATACAGTTGATATTGCAGGCAATATTTCAACTGCTTCTGCGGGTGCAGTGACAATTGACACGACAAATCCAAGTGTGCCAACAGGTTTGAGTTTGGCTGATAGTAGTAACACAGGGAGTAACGATGATAATATTACTAGCCAAACCAGTGCTTTAACCCTTTCTGGAACTGCAGAAGCAAATGCCACAGTAGAGTTATTTAATGGTGCAACTTCATTAGGAACTGTGACGGCTGATAATAGTGGTAACTTCTCTAAAGATATAGATTTAAGTGCTGACACAACGCACAATATTACTGCAAAAGCAACGGATACGGCAGGTAATACCAGTGATGCTTCTGCTGTTTTGGCTATTACGGTTGATACGGTTGCTCCTACAATGACTACAAATACCACAGGACAAATAGCATCTAGTAGCGATCTTGTTGCCATATTTAGTGAAGCCATTGCTAAAGGTACAGGTGATATTGTCATTAAAGAAAGTGGTGGCACTGTGTTTGAAACACTCAGTATTCTTGGGAATAATATTACCATTGGTGGTGTAGACAACCGTACTTTAACTATTAATCCAAGTGCTGATTTAGAGTCTAATAAGTCTTACTATATAGAGATTGCTGCTGGTGTGTTAACCGATGTTGCGGGAAATGATTTTGCAGGTATTAGTAATGCTACTGACTGGACTTTCAGTGCGGCGAGTTTAAGTACGACAGTTGTTTGGTCTGGTACTGATGTTGATGCTACTGATAGTTATATCAATGCTAATGAATTGGCGGCGGCTACCATTACAGGTAAGATTACAAATCAAAGTAATGCTAGCGATGTGTCTATTGCAGAGATTAAGTTTATTTCAGGTAATGGGGGTGCACAACATATTGTTAGTGATGCTTTAAAGAATGCAATAAGTATAGACACTGATGGCAATTGGACATTGGTTAATGATGCTAGTTGGACTTCTGCATTAGATGGTGATAAGGCATATATCGTGCAAGTTACCTTATCAGGCACTTTGTCAGGCAATGCCATGAGTGGCTTAGGTCAAACCTCAAGCGTAACTATTGACAATACAATAACAGCGACACTAGCAGGTACACATACGGTTACTATTAGTAATGATACAGGTATATTGGACAATGACCGCATTACTAATGACAGCGCAGTTAAGGTTAGTTTAACCTTAGCCAGTGCATTTACCTTGGCAAATGATGAAACACTACAAGTCAGTGCTGATGGTGCAAATTGGGTAGCAACCACCAACACCGATACCAATACTAACACCGCATGGGCAACTGCAGATGATGCTGTTACTTTGGTAACAGGAACAAATACTTTAACTGCTCGGGTGATTGATACGGCTGGCAATGTTACGGTTCTTGCCTTAAGTGACAATGATTACACCTTAGACACTGTTGGGTCTTCTGCAACTTTAAACACCACGGTTACAACTAAAAATACAGGTAATATATCTGTTCAAAGTTCTGAAATTGGCACGGCATATTTGGTTCACAGTTCAATAACAGTTGATGCAAACACTACTCAAGCTAACCTTGACGCCTTTGCATTGGCAGACAAGGTAAACAAAGTTACTATTGCAACTGTTGATACTGCAACTGATTTAGCGGCAACTGGTTTAGTTGATGGTGAATATAAGGTTTATACGGTTGATATTGCAGGCAATATTTCAACTGCTTCTGCGGGTGCAGTGACAATTGACACAACAAATCCAAGTGTGCCAGCGGGTTTGAGTTTGGCTGATAGTAGCAATACAGGAAGTAACGATGATAATATTACTAGCCAAACCAGTGCTTTAACCCTTTCTGGAACTGCAGAAGCAAATGCCACAGTAGAGTTATTTAATGGTGCAACTTCATTAGGAACTGTGACGGCTGATAATAGTGGTAACTTCTCTAAAGATGTAGATTTAAGTGCTGATACAACGCACAATATTACTGCAAAAGCAACGGATACGGCAGGTAATACCAGTGATGCTTCTGCTGTTTTGGCTATTACGGTTGATACGGTTGCCCCTACAATGACTACAAATACCACAGGACAAATAGCATCTAGTAGTGATCTGGTTGCTATATTTAGTGAGGCCATTGCCAAAGGTACAGGTGATATTGTCATTAAAGAAAGTAGCGATGGTACTGTGTTTGAAACACTCAGTATTCTTGGGAATAATATTACCATTGGTGGTGCAGACAATCGCACTTTAACTATTAATCCAAGTGCTGATTTAGAGCCTAACAAGTCTTACTATATAGAGATTGCTGCTGGTGTGTTAACCGATGTTGCGGGAAATAATTTTGCAGGTATTAATAATGCTACTGACTGGACTTTCAGTGCGGCGAGTTTAAGTACGACAGTTGTTTGGTCTGGTACTGATGTTGATGCTACTGATAGTTATATTAACGCTAACGAATTGGCGGCTGCTACCATTACAGGTAAGATTACAAATCAAAGTAATGCTAGTGATGTGTCTATTACAGAGATTAAGTTTATTTCAGGCAATGGGGGTGCACAACATATTGTTAGTGATGCTTTAAAGAATGCAATAAGCATAGACACTGATGGTAATTGGACATTGGTTAATGATGCTAGTTGGACTTCTGCATTAGATGGTGATAAGGCATATATCGTGCAAGTTACCTTATCAGGTACTTTGTTAGGCAATGCTATGAGTGGCTTAAGCCAAGCCTCAATCGTCATCATTGACGACACCATCACCAGCACACTAGCAGGTACGCACACAGTTGCCATTAGTAATGATGCGGGTACATTGGGCAATGATCGTATTACTAATGACAGTGCAGTTAAGGTTAGTTTGACTTTGGAAAATGCACTTACCTTGGCAAATGATGAGATGCTACAAGTTAGTGCCGATGGCACAAATTGGGTGGCAACCACCAATACCGATACCAATACTAATACCGCATGGGCAACCGCAGACGATGCTGTTATCTTGATAACAGGGGCAGGTAAAACCCTTACTGCTCGGATAATTGATACGGCAGGTAATGCCACTATACTTGATTTAACTAACAATAGTTATCTCTTAGACACCAGTGTGTCTAGCGCACCATTAGGCACGCATCTTGTGGCTATTAGTAATGATACAGGTGTATTAGATGATCGCATTACCAGTGATAGTGTAGTTAAGGTTAGTTTGACTTTGGCCAATGCTCTCATCTTGGCAAGTGATGAAATGCTACAGGTTAGTGCTAATGGTGTAACTTGGGTGGAGGCTACAAACACAAACACTACCACAAACACAGCGTGGGCAACCGCAGACGATGCTGTTACCTTGATAACAGGAACGGGTAAAACCCTTACTGCTCGGATAATTGATACGGCAGGTAATGTTACCACTCTCCCCTTAAGTGACAATAGTTACACCTTGGACACTACGCAAGCAACTATAACCAGTGTTGTTATTAACGGCAAAAAACGCGGTGATGGGCAGCTCTTTACTGGTTCTGGCATCGCCACTGATCCAAACTTCGTTTTCAATGAAACCAAAAGTATCTTGAGAGTCAGAGATGAAATTATTGTCAAAGTAACGATGAGTGAAGTGGTTCACTTGACAACAACAGATGCTTCAAACCCAGCAACTTACACTATTAAGATTGATGCTGTGGATAAAGTTGCTACTTATGTAAGTGGCTCTGGTTCCAACGCTTTGATCTTTAGTTATGCAGTTGAAGATAATATTAACACGACAAATATCACATCACCCGTCAATGCATTATCACTAGGTGCTGACATACTTAAAAATGCTATTGGTAACAATACCGACTTAACCATATCAGCACCCAATATTACTGTTACGGATATCACAATAGACAACACACCCTCAGTAATAAATGCAGAAGCAACAAAAATTTTAGATTCAGCTGACGGTATTAAAGTGAAAAGCAGTGAGAATGGAACGGCTTATTTAATTCAATACCAAATATCTACTTTTGTTAGCTCTGGCTCTATTTTAACCTACAAACAAAAGCTTGATCAAGTGGTGACTATTGCTGACCCTGATGGCATTCCTTATGGTGTTAAGATAGATGTTTTGGCCGATACCTTTGCAGATTTATCAATTAGCCAATTAAAAACAGGTGAGCGTTATAAGCTGCTTTTCCTTGATGAGGCGGGTAATTTCGTAGGTAGTGAGGTTGACGATCTCCTTATAATCATTGGTGGCAATACCTTGTCACACGACATAGGTAATATTAACTATGGCTTATCAGAATATCAAAATGATGCAGAGGTAAGTAACTTCATAGGTGGCATAGGTGCAGATACCATAACAGGTAATGCAGACATAGATACCATTGCAGGTGGTGCAGGTGCAGATGTGATAACAGGTGGTGCAGGTGCAGATGTCTTTAACTATAATGTTGTTGCAGACAGCACTAAAGATAACGCTGATACCATTACTGATTTTGAAGTTGCAATAGATAAATTAAATCTTAAAGATATAATAACAACTGGTACCAATGGTAATATTACAGATGCCGCCAGTTTGGCTAAATATATCTATGCTGAAGCTGATGCTGGTGCTGACACTAATGTTAAACTCTACATTAAGAGCGATGGTGTTAGCACTGGTACTGTCAGTGATTCTAATGCAGATATGCTGATTAATCTCACTGTAGTTGATGCTACGGCTCAAAGTGCGCTTGTTGCGGCGCTTGCTGATAACAACCTAGGTGAATATATCTTATCGTAGTGTATCTCCCTTAGCAAACAAAAAAACCACCCCTTGGGGTGGTTTTTTTTCGTCCATAGCAATTAAAAACAACAACTCTTCTTGGGCAACCTGCATTTAGGCAGAATCTCAAGTGGATGAATTTTTGTAAATCACACAACCAACCAATACTCAGTTTAAAACTTGTTTTGACGCTCGAAATCTTTAAATATTAAATACTTTGCGACTGCCTCTTGGTAGTGTAGTTGCTGGATAATATTGCGCTGATGGCTGTTTAATTCTATACTTTTCTTACTTAGTAAACTACCCTCGCCCCAAGTTTGTAAGCCAAATTTATTGGCAACGCCTTTAGGAAAAATAACATGGTAACCAGCATTGGCGTTCCAGCCGTACGACTGTTGCTGGTCTTTCTTAAGGAGCGATTTTCCAAAGGAAAAATAATCAATCTCAGACAAAGACAAATCAAACAAAGTGGGGAAAATATCAAGGTGAGAGCCGTATATTTGAGTATTGATAGGTGGTTTATATGACTCTGGAATGTATAAATATAAAGGCACAGCATATTTATAATAACCTAATTCAGCTAAATTATAATTAGCAAACCCCTTTAATACATGATCTCCCGTTGCAACAACAATGGTGTTCTTGGCAAACTCAGAAGATTTGAGCCAACTGATAAATTTACCCAATTCGTTAGTTTGATAATAATAACCATCTAACATAGTTTTGGTATTTTTATTATGCGCATCAAATTGGCTTAAGTCAAAATCAGGAGATTGATATTCAGCAGGTAAAACTACGGGTGGATGGTTATTTGTGGTGAGTAAGAAATTAAAAAAAGGTACACTTGAGTTTTGCATTTTTTGCTTGCTAAATTCAAACAAATCTCCGTCAAAAGCACCCCACGGATTATTTGACTGACGCTGCAAACTTTGCTCTATGCTACTGCGATCAAAAAAATTGTCAAACCCTTGACGGGATTGAAAATCGCCTACACTTCGCCAAGCACGATTACCCCCACTGATAAAATTGGTGGTATAACCTGCTTTTTTAAAAACCTGCATATTGGAAATATCAAATGGCGTTCTTTTGCCTTTGCTTTGCGACAAGGGTGTAATGGGACTATTTTGCAACAATCTTTCAATAGTGGGATTAGTGCCATAAGAATTGGAGAAAAAATTGGTAAAGAAGTAATCTTGATTTTTATGCTGATTAAACGCCCCTAAAACATTGTTATCACTCTTCTGCTTTGATGCAATATGAGATGACCAGCCTTCCATTAATACAAATACAATATTAGGTGGTGGCAAGTGTTTGTTTGAAGTTTTCCGAATCAAAGGATTGTGCTTGTTATAGCCAGCCTTTTGTTTTAATTCATCAAAATTATTGACATGATTGTCATTTAACAACTGACTACTAGAGAAAAAATGCGTATCTTTTTGATTGTCTCGATAAGCATAATATAAATTCATAATTGAATTTAATGCCAAGGCGTTAAGTGCGGCGTCAGCATTGGCTTGATTGGTTTTTCTAGACAAAGGAAAGGTACCAAAACTGCCTCTAGCAAAGAGTGACAACACAACAAACCACAATAAGAAGTTCAGCATTGTCTTTCTTCTAGGTATCGTATTTAAAGCACTTATTTGGTGTTTTTTCACCATCCAATACAACAATATAACGCTGAAACATAAAAAAGCAAGTGTTAAGTTAATGGCCAAAGAATTAACCGCCATACTTTTAATTACATTTACAAAACCATCATCCGTTAATCCGAATATCAACTGGTCAATGCCACTACCAAAGAAATGATAAAAACCATAACCTGACAAACAAATCAAAAGTTCCAGCAAAAAAATAAGCAACAATACATAACTAAACAATACAATAGTTTTTGAAGATTGCCTGACAAACAACAAAACAAAAGAGAGGGGAAGTAAATAAAATATTAAAGACAGCGCACTAATAACTTTAAGGTCAAACCTAAGCCCCATATAGTACAAGTCCAACATCTGTAAAGGCGAATAACGATTAAAATCTAGCAAAAACACCAACACTGCACTGCGTTGCAACACCAATAATATCAGCGAGGCGACAACAAACCACAGCATTGGACGAATAATATTAACTACCACAACAACAGTGGCTTAGAATAAAAAATGTTATGTGAGTTTTGAGTATTTAACGGTATTTGTTGGGCTAAAAAATCGCCAAATGCGTAAAAAGTAGAATCTTGATGATTGTTCATATTTATACCAAAACCTCACGCCTTTTAGTGTCATTACTTTTTAAAGATAATGCTAAAATATTTTCTTTAAAAATGCCTTAAAAACCAGTATGTCGCTATTCAAACAATATTATAAACTATTGCTACTTTATGTGGCATTCATTATCATTACAAAAGTTTTGTTCTATTTTTATCTGCGTGATAATTTCTCAGAGTTGTCATGGCAAGCCTCTATTTATGCGATTTTTTGGGGGTATAAATTTGATTTTGCTGTTGCTGCACTACTTTCTTTTATCGCCTCATTGTTTGATTTTAACAAAAAGGCTTATGCCTTCGTGTCAACACTTTTTTTGATTTTAATAGTTAATATTCAAATTGGCGATATGTTGTATTTCTCAGAGTCTGGCAGACATGTGGGCTACGAAATATTTGATATTTTTGTGGATATGAAAAGTCTTTTATTAACGGCTTATTCGCAACATTTTTTCCTAACATTGACAACATTAATTTTAAGCACCATTGTGTTTGTTATTGGCTTCAGTCAATGGAAAACAGTTGTTATTACACAATTTAATCGTTATTACATACCAAAAAAAGTGATACTTCTGATCATGTCAATATTTTTCATCAGAGGTATGTCGGTTCAGGGTATTCCACTTAACCCTTGGCAAGCAGGGCAACTTGCAAATAACAAACAAGCAATATTGGCACTGAATGCGTCGTATAGCGTAGTTTTTGCATTGACCAACAAAAATAAAGCAATCCATCAGTTGCCTATCCCTAATGTGACAAAAAATATCGCCAACCAATCCCTTAAGGCACTATATGCCGATAAAAATACCAAGATTGATACGCCAATTTTGACCAGTAAACCCAATGTCGTTATGCTCTTTTTAGAAAGTTGGAGCGCTAAATATATGCAGCCTTATGGTTATCAAAACTCAACCACACCTTATTTTGATACCATTCTCAAACAATCCATTCGACCTAGGGCAATGATTGCAGGTGGTCATCGCACCTCAGAAGGGATGTTTGCAACTTTAAGTTCTATGCAAAATCCCCTGGGAAGAACGATTGCCAAGACGCCATTACAAGACATTAAGCACCCTTCTATTGTGGATGATTTAAATAAAATCGGCTATTCTAGTGCTTTTTTTCAAGGCACAAGCAAGGAAACCAGCGGAGTTGGGAGTTTTGCCCAATCTCTTGGATTTGTTGAGTCGTTTGGAAAACGAGATATTAAAAATACACAATACCCTCGAAATAATTGGGGTGTGCAAGATTATGATTTGTATCAATTTGCCTTAACACACATACAATCCATGTCCTCCCCATTCGTCATTGGCATTAATGGCGCAACCACACATGACCTCGTTGTGCCTGATGAATTTCCCAGTCAGCATTTTTCTGATGATAAGGATTTAAACACAATGCTTAACACTTATCGTTTTGCTGATTTCTCTTTAGAATATTTTATAAAAGCAGTTAAAAGCAAACACCCCAATACTGTATTTATTTTATTTGCTGACCACACAGGCAGTAGAATCTCGGACAATTTGGAAAATTATTTGATTCCATTTGCAATATATGCACCCAATATACTGCCAGCACAATACAAAGATGTTGTTATGTCACAAAGAGACATAGCACCCAGCCTTTATGACTTGATTATTGGCGATTATACGAAGACGCAGTTTAGTGGCAAATCCATTTTCAGAGATGCATATTATTTTGCAGACTATTTTCATAACAATATACTGGGCTGGATTGAGGCAGAAGACATTGTTGAGATAAGCATTCAAACAGGGGATTTCTTATGCTTTAAGCTGAACTTCTTACAAAAACAAGCCGTTAAATGCGAAAATAAACACGACGATTTAAAAAATCACGCACTATCCTTTACTGCTTATCGTCAAAATTTGCTATTCAATGCCACCAATAAATAGCCCCAAGGTATTGATTTCCTTTTCAAAAAAATAAACCGAACAATGTCGTTAAATGTAAAAATAATAAAAACTTTGTGTAATTATGAATAATATTTTTAAATGGGATTGCCATTCTGATCAACCTTATATCATTACCGATAAAGCCTTTAAAAAGGAAAAGAAGAAACCCTATTTTCTTGAATATTTAAGTATGTTCTTGTTATTTGGCCTGGTTTTTCCAATAACATTCCTGTGGCAATTTGTTATGCGCTTTCCAAAAACGAATATGCAAGTTGGCATTGGGGTAAATTTAGACAAAGGTGAGGCACAATACGCACTGGTAAAAGAATTAGGCGTTCAGCATTTAATGATTAGAATGCCACTTTGGGAGATGGAAAAAATAGACGAATATGTGGCGTTTGCCCAAGGCTTTGGTGCTGATAAAAAATTTATTATCAATGTTTTACAAGACAGGGATCACATCGAGGATTTGGCACTTTTAGAACAAGATATTAAAATCATTTTTGACAAATTTCAATCAATTGCCCATGAGTATCAAATTGGTAACGCCATTAACCGCAGCAAATGGGGTTTTTTTTCAGTCAGCGAATATCTTGATTTTTATCAAGTGGTGCAGAATATTAGAGACACAAATTTTCAAAAAATTCAATTAATCGGCCCCAGTGTGATTGATTTTGAATATTATTACACTGCCTTTGCTTTGTTTAATTTCAGAAAGATTAAATTTAATAAATTATCCAGCCTACTATATGTGGACAGAAGAGGTGCCCCTGACAATCGACAATATGGCTTTAATCTAAAAAATAAAATTAACCTACTGGCAGCAATGGCAAATCTATCGCCAAAAAGCAATCATAAAATAGTAATTACCGAAACCAATTACCCCTTAAAAGCAACCGCCCCTTATGCGCCCACTAGCGAAAAAGAGTGTGTTAGTGAGTTGGAATATGAGCAATATATGCAAGATTATATTAACATTGCCAGAAAGACCCATAAAATTAGCCACCTTTATTGGCATCAACTTATTGCTCCAGGCTATGGTTTGGTGGATAATCGCAATGGGAAAATTAGAAAAACACCTGCATTTTATAAATTTAAACACTTAATTGGACAAACTTAATGGACATTATAAAGCAACTTTTAAAACATTATTTTTACTTAATCCTGGTTTTTTCGATTGGTAGATTGTCACTTTTTGTGTGGCAATTTGATAGATTTTCGCACACCCCTGATTATTGGCTAACTTTTGTATATGGGATCAAAATGGACACCATATTGGCGTTAATGCTACTGGTGCCATTGCTTTTTCTATTAACGCTTGCACCGAAAGTATTGGCAAAATTTGTTGATAAGTTATTGGGCTATTATTTCTTAATAGTCCTTATGTTAGTTATCTTTATAGAGAGCGCCACTTTCCCATTTTTTGCACAATATGACATCCGTCCAAATTATTTATTTGTTGAATATTTGGAACATATTCGTGAAGTCAGTTCAATGCTAATAGCAGATTATAAAATGGTTTTCTTAGCCACTTCTGTCGTTATGTTTATTGTGGCTCGTGCGTATTTAAAGCAAGCACAGCAGCAGTTTTTATGCTGTTTTGATTGGCCTTATATTAAAAGAGTTGCATTGCTTTTGCCGTTGTTTTTAATATTTTTAATTGGCATAAGGTCTTCATTTGGACACCGCCCTGCCAATCTTTCTGATGCCCTATATTCGCCAAACAGAATCCTTAATGAAGTGACTAAAAATTCGTTATACAGCATCTTATACGCCATTTATTCCAATAAGCATGATGGTAGCATTAAACGCTATGGATCGATGAAAATTGACGATGCCATCCAGCGCGTCAAACACAGGCTTAATATTCAAAATACTCATCCAAAATATATTTTTAACCGCACTGTTGGCACGCATTTCAAGCAGAATAAGAATAAGAATTTGGTGATTTTTATCCAAGAAAGCATTGGCGCTCAATTTGTTGCAGCCGTCGGCGGGGAAGACGGCATCACCCCTCATTTTAATCAATTGGCGAATAATGGTCTTTTGTTTACGGATGCATATTCAAATGGCACCAGAAGTATCAGGGGACTAGCCGGGTTGGTTGCAGGGAATTTTTCCATTCCGGGCAAAGGCGTACTTAAAAGAAACAAATCGCAACAAGATTTTTTCACAATGGCATCCTTGTTAAAATCTCATCAGTACGAAACTGTATTTTTATATGGCGGCGAGTCTCGATTTGACAATATGAAAAGTTGGTTTTCTGGCAATGGATTTGACCGCATTATCGAGCAAAATGATTTTGCTAATCCAAAATATGTAGGGTCGTGGGGCGTAAGCGATGAAGATTTGGTCATTAAAGCCAATCAAGAATTCAAAAAATACCATGACCAAGGTCAAAAATTTGCAGCCGTTATGTTCTCCACTTCCAATCACGCACCCTTTGATTTTCCTGAGGATAAAATCGATTTAATTGAGGGCGTTGCCGTTAAAAGCGTTAAAAATGCCATTAAATACGCCGATTATGCCATAGGTCAATTCATCAAACTGGCTCAAAAAGAGGATTATTACAAAGACACTATTTTTGTCATTGCCGCCGATCATGATGTTCGAGTTTATGGCGACGACTTAGTACCTGTCAATCATTTTCACATTCCCGCCTTAATTTTTGGACAAGGCGTACCGACAACAACCTACGACAAAATTAGCACACAGCCAGATATTTTGGCAACGGCGTTGGATTTAATGGGCATAGAAGGTTTAAGCCACCCTATTCAAGGGCATTCAATTTTTTCTGATAAAAAACAAAATGTCACACTAATGCAATTTAACGATTCTTACGCCTTAAGACAAGATGACACAGTTGCAGTCATCAGACCCAACAAAAAACCCCTAACATTTCTTTATAAAAACGGACAACTAAACGCCACAACACACGACAAAACACTTGAACAAGACGCACTCGCTTTTGTCATAACATTAGATTATTTATACAACAACACATTGCATCAATAATGCGCAAACTATTAATAGAAATCCCAACTTGGCTAGGCGATTGCGTAATGGCAACATCCGCCATTGAAAACATCATCAAACAACAACCCGATGTCCAAATAACCATTTTTGGCTCTAAAATTTCCACCGAAATTTTCAAACACCACCCACAAGTAAAGCGCATTGTCGTTGACACCAGCAGAGAACAAAAACATCGCCTTTATTATTTATACAAAACCGCCAAACAATTAGGAAAATTTGATTGCACCCTATCCTTCAGACGCACCATAACCAGCAAACTATTTGTCCTTTTCACCAATGCAACCCGCAAAGGAAACTATAAACGCTACAACAAAAAACCCACACACCAAGTCAATCGATACAACGACTTTGTCAACACGATTTTAAATACAAACAACAGCCCCGCAAAATTAGTCATCCACCCCAACCCAACAAAACCACCCAAACCTAATAAAAAAATCCTAGGCATCAACCCCGGCGCCTCATACGGTAGCGCCAAACGCTGGTACCCCACTGAGTTCGCCAAAGTAGCAAGCGCCCTATCCAACCAATACGATATCATTATTTTCGGCAGCAACAAAGAAACAGACATCGCCCAAGACATAGAAAAATCACTCCTCAAAATGGGCGTTACCAATTACCAAAACCTTGCAGGTAAAACCAACATTGCCCAATTAATTGAACACATCTCTCAACTCAATCTATTCATCACCGGCGACAGCGGCCCCATGCATGTAGCCGCCGCCTTTCAAATCCCCACCCTCGCAATCTTTGGCCCCACCAAAGACAATGAAACCGCTCAATGGAAAAACAAAAAAAGCACCATCATCAAAAAAAACCTTGAATGCCAACCCTGCATGCAACGCACCTGCCCCTTAGGACATCACGATTGCATGAAGCAAATCAAAGCCGAGCAAGTGCTTGAGGAAATAGTCTTTTAATCCAGTTGTATTCGCTATTTTTAAACTAAAAACTGTGGTTGTGTGGAAAGTTATGCATTTCTAAGTGGGGTTTGGGAACGAGGGTTAAGGCTTTAAAGAGTTGACAGAAATTTTAAAGTGGTAAAATGAAAACTGATTTTGCGCCAAATTACAATATTTCGCAAAATTATAATGACAAATTTAGTTTTAATTCACCCCTTGCCTTGATAACCTTTAATAATTATTAAAAAAAAATGTCAAAAATCAACCAAATAGAAACATCATTAAAAGAAATTGATGCAACAACTTTTCATAAACTAATGGATGCTTACTTGGTAAAAAAGTACGCATACCCCATAACTTCAAATGGTACAAAATTAGGAGAAGATAAACCAACAACTGGCACACCCGATAGTTATGCAAGTCTAGACAATGGTGATTATATATTTGCAGAATATACGACTCAAAAAGCTAGTGTTGCAAATAAGTTTTTAAAAGATTTGGATAAATGTTTTAAGGAAGAAAAAACAGGTATCCCTATAAATAAAATTAAAAAAATAATACTTGCTTGTAATTCAGATTTAAACCCTAGTGAAGTTAAAAAATTATATGACAAATGTGAGGAACAAGATATTGATTGCACGGTTTTAGGAAACTCAACAATTGCCAATGATCTATCTTGTAAATACCCAAGTATAGCAAAAGATTATCTAAATATAGAAATTGACACAGGGCAAATATTAGACTACAGTAATTTTATAGAAAATTACAATTCAAGCAAGTTTTCCACCCCTTTAAACACTCTGCTCTTATGCAGGAAAGAGGAATTTGACACCCTATGTGCAGATATTGAAAATTTAGCCATAGTATTGATAACAGGTGTTGCAGGCATAGGAAAGACTAAGTTAGCACTTGAAGTTTGTAAAAAATATTCTCGAAAAAACAATGTTCAGTTTAAAACTATCCTTAATAAAGGTGTGAATATTTTTGACGATATAAAGACATACTTTAATGAAAATGAGTCTTATCTTATTTTAATTGATGATGTAAATAGAGCTTATAAAGCCTTAGAGTATATTCAAGAATATTTTGGAGAAAAACTTACAAATGGTAGTATTAAGATAGTTGCCACTGTAAGAGATTATGCGAAAAATCAAATTTTACAAAAAATACCTTCAAAATTAAATCCTTCCGAATTTGAGCTGAAAGCATTAAGCGATAACTCTATTAAAAAAATTGTAGAAGATGAATGTGAAATTCATAACTCTGCCTATCTTGAAAGAATTACTGACATATCAAAAGGAAATCCTCGTTTAGCTTTAATGGCTTCATCTATAGCAAAAGAAAAGAATAATTTAGACTCTTTATACGATGTTACATCGCTATACGATGAATACTTTTCAACTATAAAACAAGATTTAGAGGTTTTTAACCAAAATAATTTTTTATTAATTATTGCAATTGTTTCGTTCTTTAGAGTTGTGGACAGACACAATCAAGAACAATGCGAATTAATTAAAACTACTTTTAACATATCAGTAAATGATTCTTGGAAGGATATTGAGAAACTACATGAACTTGAAATATTTGATTTGTACGAAAATGAAGTTGTAAAAATATCAGACCAAATCTTATCTACATATCTATTTTACAAAATAGTATTTGTTGATAAAAAAATATCAATTGATATTTTTTTGGAAAGCCTTTTTTTGCAATATAAAGCAGAATTTAAAGATATTATTAGCCCTATTTTAAATACTTTCGATTTTCAATATATTATTGATGCACTCAAAGAACCTGTCAATAAAATATGGGACAAATATTCCAATGATGAGCAAAATTTATATCATATAATGGATGCTTTTTGGTATTTAAAACAAACAGATATTCTACTTTACTTTAAGAAAAAAATTACAAGCATTAATAAAGAGGTATTTGATGTAAATTCTCTTAATTTTTGGAATAAAGAAAATACAGATATTTTAAATGATGAAATACTAAAACAACTTGTAGTTTTTAAAGACACTCAATCTGTAAAAATTGCCACTGAACTTATTTTATCTTATTTCGAAAAAAGACCATCTAAATTATCGGCAGTACTGCAAATTTTAGCTAATGAATATGGCTTTAAACATGAAATTTATCAGTATAAATACGAAAAAGAAAACACTTTACTGGAAACTATTTGGGTAGAGTGCAATAAGGGAGGAAACGAACTTATTTGTAAGTTGTTTATTCAAATATGTAGAGAGCTTCTTAAAGTAGAATTTAAGGACAACCAGTTTACAACAACCTTTAAATTAATGGAGACAAATGAGCTGAAAGAAATTAGAAATAATATGTTTAGATATTTATCTATTCTATATGAAGATGATAAATATCAAAACGATATTATACGATTAATTAGAAGCTATCCATCTGGAATGGGTTACATGCATGAAGTTTCTAAAGTAGAACAATGGGACAAAAAAAATATTATACAGTTCATTCAAACTCACTTTGACCCCAACATTTATGAACATGTAAAAGCCGTTAATGAGTGTTTAGATGGATTTGACAGACATAAGATTTCATATGAATTAGACATTCGTAATAAATTTCAACATCCAATATATGAATTAGAAAAGATCATGATGCTAGATTCATGGGATGAGTTCGATAAAACTAAAAAGAAGAAGTTGGCAAAATTAATTGAAAATTATGATTTGCCTGATTGGGAATTGTTTTTTGATCAATGTCACATACTCTTTAATAGCAACAAAGAGGGCGAGTATGAATTTGGAAATAATTTAAGAGATCTATTTCGTATATTAGCCAAAAAAAATCAATCGCTATACATCCAAGTACTTGAAAAATACCTTGAGTTATCCAATCCATTCAATATTTCTATTAACCTTGTAGACTTAGTTACTATACTGGGAAAAGAACAATCTTATGAATTCTTAAAAAAACACTCTTACAATTGCAAAAACTCTTGGCTATTTAGTTTTTTTCAAATGCTGCCAAATGATTTAACTAATGAGGGTGACATTGAAGAAATACTAACTCTTTACCAAAAATCTGAACAACAGTTTATACCATATCATACAAAATTTTTAGAAAAGTACCTTTCTATTGAGCCAGATATTTTTATTAAAATTACTCGTATTTTAATAAATAGAGAAAACAGTGAAGGCAGTCTGTTTATAAATGGAATTGCAACAATCTTTAATTCGAATATAGATGAATCTCAACATTTAGAGAAGTATTTTAAAAATGATTTAGAGTTATTGAAACAGGCTTATTTGTTATGCTTAAATAAGCAAGGTCGTTTTGATTATAATTCAGTTTCCTTAAATGAACTTGTTACTTTAGACGGCTCTTTTCTAAAGAGATTTATTCACAAAATATTTGAAAAAGAGATTGTTAGTTCGCATGACATAAATATTGATTTGAAAATATTTTGGTCAAGAGATGATTTTAAAACGGTTTTCTTCAATATATTGGAAATAATTTTCAATATTTCTAAATCTAAAAAAATATGGCGAAGTGGTGAAATATTAAAGAACTTCCTGAATAGCCCGCAGGAAGGAGAAGACATTAAAAATAAAATAGATTGCATTATAAAAAAATATATTACTAAATTTTCAAAAGATGAGGGCAGAATGGTATTTATTTTTGAATTTATTAGTAATCTTTCACTTGAAAATAGAAAAAATTTTATATTCTATTTTTTACAAGAAAATGATTCGTATGAACTTTTTAAAAAACTCTCACTTAAACCTAGTTTTTCTATATTTTCAGGTAGTCGTGTTCCATCTTTACAAAAAGATAAGGATTTTTATAAATCATTACTTAATAATCTATCGTCAATAAAATTTTTAAAGCACAATCGGTATTTGGAGCAGAAAATTTCACATATTGAACAACAAATAAAGTTTGAAAAGAAAAGGGACTTTATGAGTCCATTAAATTAAGCCGTTACAACCCTGTCATTCCTCACTCCCAAGTTCCACTTGGAAATACAGATGTATATTTAGTTCATTTGTTACGCATTTTTTTGTTTAGTTTAAAGAGTTTGAAATAGGAAAAATTAAATTATTGCCTAAAACTGTTGAGGCTTTATATTAAACGATATTTTAGATTTTTATATAAAAAGAGACCTTTGCATAAATATGAATAACCATCAAGCATCCACTTTTCACCCACTTGATAATTTTTTAAACCCAGCCTTGGCCCTGCTAGGACAAGGTTTAAGAAAATTACCAAGTGGGCAAAAATTGAATTTTGCTAATCATCCATATTTATGCAAAGGTCTCAAAAAATATCAAGAATGAATTAAACATAGAAACTATGCGTTACAAAAGATTGTCGCTGTATAATATGGAGATGATATTTTTGTATAAATAGCCATCAAAATCCACTTTTTTTACTACTCGGAAATTTTTTAAACTCAGTCTTAGTTCTGCTATGACAAAGTTTAATGAAATCATCAATTTGGCAAAAATTGAATTTCACTAATCCTCTTTACAAAGATCTTAATGTAAAGATAATAACAACAAAGAATCAGGAGGAAACATGCAAGCCAAAACATCGAAGGAAGTCACAATATTACAAAACAAAGCGCAAAAACTCGCCGACAAACTTAATGAAGAGATTGTTACTATTACCAGAGATACCCAACACATCCAAGTTCAAGTAGGCACAGTTTATCAATTAAACATCGAAGATTTTGATGCTAAAAAGTTAAACCTAATTGCCAAAAAAGTCGGCGATGACTTGGAGGTGGTACTAGAAGAAGGTACTGTTGTTTTCGATAACTATTTTGCTGTTTGTGCAACCGATTTATCTTGCTTAGTCTCTCTTCCTGCTGAAGATGGTGAGCTGTATCATGTTATTGCTGATACTTTCTTCACTTTAGAAGATGGCACTCAAGTTGTGTACTTTTATGGCGAACACTCTATTGTTTCTACAGAATCTAGTGCAACAAGTGCAGACAACAACCAAAGTTTTATGGATGTTGTTAATTCGAATATAGCAATTGTGGCCGCAGTTGTAGTTGCAGCTGTTGTGGTTGCTAGTAGTGGTAGTGGCAATAGTGATGGCGATAGCGATAGCGATGGTAACAGTAACTTTTTTGTCACACTTATGGCGGGTCCGGTATTGGACAACACAGGCATCAAAATTGCTGCTTATGACAAAGATGGAAAGTTGATAGCCGAAGGCGAAAAACAAGCAGATGGTCGTTATAAGTTCGATAAGAGCAAAATAACTGGCATTGTTATCTTTAAAGCATACGACACCGATGATGCTGTTGATTATCAAGATGAAAAAGGCAATAAAATGGATTTAGACATTGCCTTATTAGCAGTGACTAACACAGAAGGTAAAAGTGTAGCGGCAATCACCGTGTTAACCACAATAGCCGCAAAACAAGCAGGTATTACAGACGATGGCAAGGCTGAGGCTGGTGGCGTTACAGTTTCTTCAACTCCATTAACTGAAACAATAGTCAATGCAAAAAACGAAGGCGTTGGCAAGGCATTTGGCGTTAATGACATTATTAGCATCCCTAAAGCTATAATTGACAAAAACGGTAAAGTTACTCAGGATGCTGATAACTATGGTCAAGTTTTGGCGGCAGTTTCTGGTGTAGGTACGATTAAAGATGTTGTTGAAAAATACGATACCATAGGTGAATGGGATACTGCAACACAAAACGACGGTACTTTTAAGGATGCGGTAAAACAAGAATTTGTTAATGGCGCTGCCAAAGTAGTGACGAACAATGATGAGATTAATGATATTGCTTTAAATGCAGTATTAACAGGCAATGGCAGTATTACAGCACAAGTATTTATTACTATCACTAGCAATAAAACAGGCATTGCAGGCAATGAAGTTACCTTTACATTTACATTTAGTAATGCACTGGCAAATCTATCGGATTTTACTGTTAGCGACATTGGCATTACTGGTGGCACTGTGGCTAGTTCATTTAAAACGGGCGCAACGACTACTGTTTATCAATTAGTTGTTACCCCAAATGCCAATACAGAAGGCAACATAATAATAAGTGTTGATGCCAAACTGAGTAAATACACCTCGGCAATAAACTTTACTCAAGCCTACGATGTTAAAGCCCCAACCACTCCAGAAAATTTAGTATTGGCAACCAATGACGACACAGGTCTCAGTGATAGCGATAACATAACCAACAAAACCACTGTAACTATTACTGGTAAAGCAGAAGCAGGTTCAATGGTAGAGTTGTTTAACGGCAACACTTCGTTAGGCGAAAAAATCACTGCTGATAGTAACGGAAATTTCAGTAAAACAGTTACTTTAGCGGCAAACGCAACAACAAATATTACCGCCAAAGCAACCGATGCTATTGGTAACACAAGTGTTGCTTCTAGCGCTTTGTTAGTGAGCGTGGATACTACAGATCCTACTTTCACCAGTGGCAACACAGGCGCAAGTGTTGTCAATCAAATCAACCCTGTTTATAATGCAGAAGTTGACGACGGCGATACCAGTGTTAAATATACACTTAGAACAGCCGATTTACTTAAATTTAACATTAATGCAGATAGCGGTATCGTTACTTATAAAACCGCCCCAAGTGCGATTACCGCCACACTAGACAACATTGTCATCACTGCTACTGACATCGCAGGCAATAGCCAAACCCACAATGTAGCAATAGCGATAGTGAACAATCCATTGGTCATTATTACCAGTAACAAGCCTAATGGCACCAATGGTGCATTTGAACTAACCTTTACCTTTACTGAAAAAGTAAACGGTTTTGAACTGAGCGACATTGTCTTTACAGGTGCAGGCACGAATGATGCAAACATCAGCAAAGGCACTTTAACAACCGCCTCTTCAGGGGCTAATCAAAATAAAGTTTTCACCTTAATGGTCACCCCAGAAACCGCACTCACAGATGGCGACATTACCGTTGATGTCGCTGCCAATGTAGCAACAAGTGCAACTTCCAATCAAGCCAATATTGTCGCCGCTCAACTTATCCAAAAATTTGACGAGACCAAGCCAGCGACACCAAACGCTATATTAACAGACAGCGGTAGCAATACAACAGACGGTATTACCAATGATGCTACCATCAGTGTGCCTGCTAATACAGAAACCAATGCAACGGTAGAATACAAAATTAACGAGGGTGCTTGGCATCAAATCTACACCAAACCCACAACAGGTGGCACCTACACAGTGAAAGTAAGGCAAACAGACAGAGCAGGCAATGTTTCCGACGAACAGTCTATTGTCTTTACACTAGACACCACAATACCAATAGTTAACACAACAACCATCACTGCAACAAACGCTACTGGTACTGCCAAGACTGATGTACTGGGTGTGGGTGATAAAGTCATTGTTACTGTTACCCTGAGTGAAATTGTTGTGGTAACTGGCACACCTACTTATACTATTAATGTGGGTGGTGTGAACAAAGCCGCTATTTACTCAAGTTCTTCTAGTGATACTTTGGTATTTAGTTATACCATTGTTGCTGGTGATAACGACTCTGCTGGTGGTATTACTGCTGGCGTTAATGCATTGCTCTTAGCAGGTAGCACTCTTAAAGATAAGGCTGGTCATGACGCTGTTCTAACAACACCTGCTGTTACAGATAATGGCAGTAAAGCACAATGGGCGACTGGCGCTAGTGCTAGCAGTCAATCTAATTCTGCTAATTATGGGGCTAATGAAGCAATTGGTGCACCCGATTCATCATTAAATCTTGATGACAATGAAGCGCAAGTCGGTAATTCATGGTCAGAAAATTGGGATGACAGATCAAAAATAAACACACTTACTTTAACTTACGATACTGCGGTTTTTATTCAGAAAATTGTTGTTAGAGAAACATATAAAACAGGTGCCATTAAAACAGTAGAAGTATTTAAAGACGGCAATTTTGAAACGGTTTACACTAAATCAGGAGCAACTGAAACGGGTGGCAAAATGGAAGGTGTTGTTGCAGGCAAGGTTAGTGATACAGAAATTATACTTGACAATATACTGAGTTATAAATCAGAAAAAATTCGTATTAGCGTTGGTAGTGATGGTGTATCTGAATCTAATTTGATTGATGCAGTTCAATTGATAGGACTCATGGGGCTTGCTGTTGATACTACTGCACCTATACTTTTTAGTGCCATTATCAATGATAAGACCTTGGTACTTACCTATGATGAATCTTTAGACGCTACCCATGTGCCTATACTTGAAGACTTTGCCCTGAATGTAAATGGTAGTGTTATTGAGAATGCCTTTGAAGGTAATATCGTGATTAACGCTAAGACTATTACTTTGACTTTAACGAACGCCATTGCCATTGGTGCCTCTTCCATACTGCTTAATTATGTTGATTCTACAGGCAATGACACCAATACTATTCGAGATACGGCAGGCAATAGAGCTGCAAGGATAACCGGCCAAAGTGTTGAGAATAACATTGTTGCCGACACCACTGCACCTATATTTACCAGTGCTGCTGTTGATGACACGACCTTAGTCCTTACCTATAACGAAGTCTTAGACGCTGGCAATATACCTGCGACTAGCGCTTTTACCCTTGAAGTGGATGGCAATACTGTTGTGGATGCTTTTACAGGTGTTGCCGTGGTTGATGCCATGGCCAAGACTGTTACCCTAACTTTAGCAAGTGCTGTTATTAACGGTGCCACTGTACGGATTAGTTATATTGATACCACTACAGGTGATGACACTAGCGCCATTCAAGATACAGCAGGCAATGATGCAGCAAGCATTAGCAACAAAAATGTTGTTAATAACACACCTTTTGCTGTTGATTTAGATCCTGCGACAGGCATTCAAATCAGTAGTTCAGTAGCAAGTAGTGCAACAAAAATTGCAATAGGTGTCGCCTTTGATGCAGATATTGCAGATGCCACCAGTGCGGTTATTAAATCTATTAAAGTTATATTGGGTGGCACTGGTTTGAATACCACACATGACAAATTAGTACTAGACAACGACATTGCATTAAATAGCGATATTACCAAAGTAACAGGCAAAACCATTGGCACGGTAACAGGCTTAGAATACACTTACACAAAGACTTCTCAAACCTTGCTCATCAGTAAAACCACAGATACTTTTACGGCTATTGAGGTGGCAAAAGTGGTGGAGGCCATCAAACTTAAAAATATTGATGCGGATTCTCAACTTGGTATTAGAACCGCTACCATTACTTATACAGATACTGCTGGCAATGAGTCAAACTCAGCGATTGCTTCGTTAGAAGTGGCGGCGCCTCGTGGCTTTATTCTCAATGGTGAGATGGCTAACGACCAAAGTAGCTATTCACTCTCCAACGCAGGCGATGTGAATGGTGATGGCTTGGATGATTTGATTATTGGTACTCCTAATGCCACTCCAGATGGCAGGATAAATGCAGGTAAATCCTATGTCGTGTTTGGTAAAACCACAGGCGCCGCTATTGATCTAAGTGCTATTACCTCTGGCACAGGAGGCTTTGTTATTAATGGTGAGACAGGGCGTACTCCGGGTGGCTTTGATGATGATTCTGATCACAGTGGCTTTTCAGTCTCCAGCGCAGGCGATATGAATGGTGATGGCTTGGATGATTTAATTGTTGTCGCTGATAATTTGTATGATTTTGAAAAAAAACCCTATGTCATCTTTGGCACAACCAGCACCACAGCAATTAACCTATCCACCATTGCCAATAGCACAAAGGGCTTTACTATTGTCAGCGATTCAGTAAATGATTCTGGTCAAATGGTAGTCTCTAGCACAGGCGATGTGAATGGCGATGGTTTGGATGATTTGATTATTGGTATTCAAAGTGCTGATCCAGACAATAGGAGTCGTGCAGGTAAATCCTATGTCGTGTTTGGTAAAACCACAGGCACAGTTGTCGATCTAAACATTATAGCCTCTGGCACAGGGGGCTTTGTTATTAATGGTGAGGTGGCGAATGATAGGAGTGGTAGCTCAGTCTCTAACGCAGGCGATGTGAATGGTGATGGCTTGGATGATTTGATTATTGGCGCTAACTATGCTAGTGACTACAAAGGAAAAACCTATGTGGTCTTTGGCACAACTGACACCACAGCAATTGAGTTATCTGCTATTGCCAGTGGCACAGGAGGTTTTGTTATTAATGGTAAGGCAGAAAAAGGCTATAGCGGTACTTCGGTCTCCAGTGCAGGCGATGTGAATGGTGATGGCTTGGACGATTTGCTTGTTGGTGCTCATATTACCGATTCAAATGGTAAATCAAATGCAGGTAATTCCTATGTCGTCTTTGGCACAACCAACACCACGGCAATTGATCTATCTGCTATTGCCAGTGGCACAGGGGGCTTTGTTATTAAAGGCGAGTCAGTGGATGATAGAAGTGGCTTTTCAGTCTCCGGTGCAGGCGATGTGAATGGCGATGGCTTGGATGATTTGCTTGTTGGTGCTTATTATGCCAATAATCAAAAAGGAAAAACCTATGTGGTTTTTGGCACAGCCGACACCACAGCAATTGACCTATCTGCTATTGTCAGTGGCACAGGAGGCTTTGTCATTCATGGTGAAACAGCAGGGGACGAAAGTGGCGCTTCAGTCTCCGGCGCAGGCGATGTGAATGGCGACGGCTTAGATGATTTGCTTATTAGTGGTACTTATGCCGATCCAAATGGTAAATCAGGCGCAGGTAAATCCTATGTCGTGTTTGGCAAAACCGATACCGAAGCTATTGACTTAACCAAACTTAGTGGCAACTCAAAATACGCTATCGATTATCTCGGCAATGAAAACGCCAATACCCTTACAGGCACCAATAGCAACGAAATCTTCGTTGCTGATGCAGACAATGACATACTGATAGGTAACGGCGGTATGGATGTCTTTAACGCAGGATCAGGCGATGACACCATTATCATTAATGCCAGTAACATCGCCGCATTGGCACAAATGGGTGCAGGTAACCGCTCTCGTGTGGATGGTGGTGGTAATACTGACACACTAAAATTAGACGGCAGTGATTTAACCCTAGATTTAACCAACATCAGTAACAGACGCATTCAAGATATTGAAGTAATTGACATCACTGGTTCAGGTAATAACACTTTAAAACTTAATCTTAATGACTTGCTAGACAGCTCTAGCGCCACCAATATCCTAAAAGTAATCGGCAATTCAGGTGACAAAGTTGATATAACAGTTGACAGCACTCACTTTATCAAAGGCGCTGGCATCACACAAGACAGCATTCAATACGATGTGTATGCTCACAGCCGTGCCGATAGCGATGCTCATGCTGCACTTTGGGTTCAACAGGATGTTAGTATTATTTGATAAAATAAAAACCACAGCGAGGTTTTTATGTCAATAGTTGACCCTTGAAAACCACTTGGCCACTACTTGATTTGTCATAATAACAAGTAAACCAATTTTTGGTAAGGTGGCGCTTTTTTTTGGTCGTTTTGCTTAAAAATATGTTAACCGAGTCTTTAACAATATCTACCAAAAAGGACTTGCTGTGTGAGGACTATCTCCTCGTTCCGAGTTCTGCTTGAGAATGTATGCACTACCATTCTTTGTTTTTATTTGTTTTTATGCGTTTAAAAGGATGGGTTACAAACCCATCCCTACCCATGGCATGGTGTGTATTATTTGGGAATGTGGGTCTTTTTTAATTTCTCGCTTTGTCTTTTTTTTACAAAAAAAAGTTTGAAAGTTACTGGGGCAATAAGCAACATGCGCTAATCTATAGTTTGCTCAATAAGATGGCAGAGTGTGTGACCAAGTACAATGTGCATTTCTTGGATGCGTGGGGTGTCTTCACTAGGAATGACTAGGTTGATGTTGCATAAGTCGTTCATTTTGCCACCTTGTCTACCGCTAAAGCCGATGAGTTGGCAACCTGAGTTTTTGGCGGCTTGTAGTCCGTTGATAACATTCGTGCTGCTGCCGCCGGTGCTGATGCCGATAGCGATATCGTTTTTATTTGCTAGGGCTTCTACTTGGCGAGAAAAAATAAATTCATAGCCATAGTCATTGCCAATTGAAGTGAGGGCTGAGGTGTCGGTTGTAAGGGCGATGGCGGCTAGGCCTCGGCGTTCAGTTTTGTATCGGCCTACGAGTTCTGCGGCGATGTGTTGTGCGTCAGCGGCACTGCCACCGTTGCCGAATATGAGGATTTTGCCGCCATTGTTAAGGCTGTTTGTGCATAAATTAACTGCCATTTCGAGTTGAGTACTGATGGCGTCCATTGTTGCTTGTGTTGTTTTTAGGTGTGCGTTAAATTCAGATTCAATGACGGATTGCATAATTATTTTCCTTGTTGGATTTTTTCAATGGTTTTGGTGGTGCTTTTACCGTTGACAAATTGCACCAATTTTAATTCCTCTACAATGTCCTGCCCTACTACCTCTTTGCCTGCATAATCTCCGCCTTTAACCAGGATGTGTGGCTGAATGGCTTTGATTAAATGATAAGGTGTGTCTTCATTGAATATCACTACATAATCAACGGCTTCAAGTGCTGCCAATATATAGGCTCTATCGGATTGCGTATTAATGGGGCGGTCTGCGCCTTTTAGGGTGGTTACTGATTGATCGGAATTGAGTCCTAATATTAGCACATCGCCAAAACTTTTTGCGGTTTCTAAATAACGCACATGGCCTGCATGTAGCAAATCAAAACAACCGTTGGTGAAAATAATTTTCTTGCCTTTTGATCTTAATTCAGCACTCAGAATGGTGATTTCATCGTGTGTTTTAATGTGTGCATCGCTGCTTGATTTGTTTAAACTGGATTCATATTCAATGATTTCATTGAGTGTGGCGGTTGCGCTACCGATTTTGCCAACGACAACGCCTGCTGCAAGATTTGCAAACTTGACGGCATCATCAATTCCATAACCACAAGCCAAGGAAAAACCCAGCGAGGCTAATACGGTATCACCTGCCCCTGTCACATCAAACACCTCTCTGGCCTTGGTAGGATGAACACGCAATTCATCATCATAAATTGCCACGCCCTGCTCACTAAGGGTAATAAGTGACACTTTTAAATCATAATCAATTTTCAGTTTTTTTATCACATAAGCAAGGCTTGCGTCATCGTTGATGTTGGTTGCTAAAGATTCGCTGGCTTCTTTTTTATTGGGGGTTAGTAAGTAAGCGCCTTGGTATTTGGAATAATCTAAACCCTTGGGGTCGATTAAGACTTTTTTACCATTTTCATTGGCAATGGTAATTAATGACTGGGTTAGTTCGAAGGTTAGTACGCCTTTTCCATAGTCAGATAGCAAAATGGTATCATAGTTTGCAACTAGGTTTTTAAAGGAGTTTAGCAATTGGGTTTGTGATTCTTGGCTAATTTCATCTGTGCTTTCTCGGTCATATCTAACCACTTGTTGTTGCGAGGCAATGATTCTACTTTTTTTACTGGTAATGCGATTTTTTTGTGTAATCAAGTGATTTGTATTAACTTTAATGTCATTAAGTAAGGCTTTTAATTCATCGCAAATTTCACAATCACCGACCACACTCATTACACCAACTTGTGCACCGAGTGCATGTAAGTTATTGATGACATTCCCCGCTCCGCCCAACACGCTACTTTCTCTTTGCACATTAATCACTTGCACAGGGGCTTCTGGTGAGATTCTGTCGCAAGTTCCCCACAGATAATGGTCAATCATTAAATCGCCAATGACCAAAATTTTGGGCGCTTTTCCTTGTAAATTGATCACGATATGTCAGTGCCGTATAAGCGTTTAATTTCAGGAATATAGGCTTTGATACCTGCTTCTAGGCTAATTTTTGGTTCAAATCCAAGTCCAGTTTTTGAGGTGGAAATGTCTGCTTGTGTGTGCATTTGATAGCCTGCATAAGGATTGGGAATGTAATCGGTGCCTAAATCGGTTTGTAGTTCTTGTTGCAAAATATCAGCAATATCTTGAAAACTTCTAGGGGTACCAGTACCCACATTGTAAGTGCCATTTTGCTGGGGGTGGCAGGCTTTAATATTGGCTTGAATAACATCTTCAATATTAATGAAATCACGCAATATTTGCGCTGAATTTTCAAACAGTTTTGGTGCTTTTCCTGCTAGAATTTGATGCCCCAACTGGATTACCATGGACGAAGTCTTGGCTTTGTAATATTCACGAGGGCCATACACATTAAAAAACTTTAAACCAACAATGGTCATTTCAGGAAAATCATTTGCAAATCGATAAGCAATTTGATCCATCATATATTTGCTAAATCCATAAGGGTTTTCAGGGCTTTCCTGACCCACCGTTTGTGGCGAAGGCAAACTTCCATAAGTCGCTGCTGAACTTGCATACACCATTACTGCACCGTCTTTTTGAGCTTTGTTTAGCAAATCATAAAATGAATTTACATTGGTTTTCATTACTATTTCTTGGTCGTACACCCGTGTATCAGAAATGGCGGCCTGATGAAAAATAAAATCAAATCCATAATCATCAAGCAGTGCTAAATCAGTCTTATTATTAATGTTGCCACACACCACATCACCAGTAAAGCCAATTAAATTCTTATAATGTCCAAAACTTTGTAAATTACCATTGGCAAAAGTTGCCTCACTTCTAAAACAATCAAACACCACCACCTGAGCATTGGGGTAGTTTTCTTGAAAATAGAAGGCCAAATTACTGCCAATAAATCCAGCGCCACCAGTGATCAAGATAGTTTTGTGGTTAAAATCAATATCGTTATAAGTCATAAGGGTTTTTTAAAGTTATTACAATGTCTAAATTTTAACCTACTAACGAGGCCTTTGCACAAATATGAACAATCATCAGCATCCATTTGGCAATGATAAATTTCTTAAAAAATACCCTTATTACTCGGTGGCATTGGCGTTAACAACAAAACTGCTTGTGATTATTATGGTATTGAATTAGGTGCTGGCTTATTTGAATCAAGCACATTAATAGCTTCCCATGCTCGTTTAACTTGCTCTATAACATTCACATCACTGCCAGCGCTGGCAATCATACCTGCTTTGGCATCATGAAAGGTAGTTACTTCAGTCCATTGATTTTTATTGGCATCTAAGGCAATTTTCATCGCATTATCAATGCCTATGCCAGTAACAGTAGTGCCGTTATGAGTACCACCAACTGACAATAAATAAAACATTTTATTAGCAACGGAACTGTTGTAATGCACGCCACATACATCGTTTTCATGACTTGATGGTACTGGGCAATTGATTTCATCTGTTGTGCGCCAGTTTTCGCCCTTGTAGGTGTCTGGATAAGGCACGGTATCGTTAACCCTAGGTCGAATGGCGACGCCACTTCTATTCAAAATTTTATAATTATCCTCTTTTCCATAAGCCACAGCCAATGAAGACGGGTTACTCATTGAGCGATTAGGTGTATTCACTGGGCCCAGCGTCCATATTTTTTCGCCAGTTGAATAATGTTGCTTCACAGAAATACCGAACCAGTCTGAAAATGCTTCATTAAGCGCCCCAGATTGACGCAAATATGCCAATTTAGAAAAACTTCCAGTAATTGAATGCCCCCATTCATGGGCAACAACATCCACAAGATAGGACAAACTTTTCCTGTGACCTCGCTCTGGTTTAGGGGGTGTGAAATAAAGATTACCTCCACTGGAAAAAGCATTAAAGTACGAACCAGGATAACAGTCTGCGCCACAAGAGTCTGAAGACCGAGGATACAAATAGTTGGTAATTGACAATAAATCCCCGTCTGCGTCATTGTAACTATTTGTTTTTAAAATATCTTTTAAATAACGGTAAACTTTAATTGAGTTGGCGTGTGCATCAACCCCTTCTTTATCAAGATATTTTGCTTGTGTGGCAGTATGTTTAATATGCCCTCCTTCATTACCCAACCCAATTGATTTAATGGTTTTGACTTCTACATTAGAGGTGTCTGAGGTGACAATACTCTGCAAGTAATAACTTTGGTTTGACTTTAGAATATCTAAGGTGATATTATTGCCATTTTGCCCTTGGGTAACTATTGTTTTTTTCGTTTCATCAAGTGTTTGAATGGGGGTGACAATCGGATCTTTATAATAGCAAGCTTGTGTGCTTGCAGCTCGAATTCTAACAACGATCATACCCTCGGCTTGTTGTTGCATATTGAAACGAATTACTCTATTTCGATCTACAATGACACGGTTTTTAGCCACCCCATTCTTAAACACTCTCACCATACAACAGTTAACTTTGCCACAAGCAAGTGTTGGTATTTCAAATGTTCGCCTTCCTGTTGAAGGGAAGGTAAAGTTATATTCCCCCTCTTCGGTAGTAATTCCTGTATAACCTGCTGTGCTTCTATCGTTTTCTATTTGAGTGGTTAAAAATTGTTCAGCATTTTCTTTACTCACCAGTATTTTACTTTCACCAAATCTATTAATATACTCTTGGGACAAGTCACCATCGGGCAGATATTGTTCCTTTGTGTTACTTGAAAATCTGGCAACATCAATGCCATTACTTGGATCGCTATCAACATCTAAAGTTTGTAACAATTGCGTGATTTTAACCATTTTTTGATTGCTATTAGCAATATCACTTGGATACAATGTACCAGTGGCTAACGATTTACCCAAATACAAACCACCTAAATAGAATTTAATATGTTCGCCTGTTTTATATTTATAGGTGCCTAATGTATCGGTTATACCAGTATCAGTTGCAGTAACATATTTCAATCCTTTAACTGCACTGCCCTTAAAGTAACCCGTTACTATGCTAGCAACAACTAGAGCGGTTGGTGTACTATCTATGTCTTCTGATGCGCCCATAGAATCCGTAAAAATGGCTCGCACTTTAATGTTTTTGCCAATATAAGCTTGAATTAGGACGAGTTCACTACTACTTTGCCCACTAATAAGATTATCGTCAACATACCATTGATAAGTAATATCACTTGGTACGCCATCAATATCATTAATATGTGCGCTCAGTGTCTCGCCTCGAATAGCATTACCAAGAATACTGATTGTGGCTAGATCATTCACATTGGCAACTGCATTAGATGGTGCACTATACACACTTTCTGATGCCCCCATAGAATCCGTAAAAGTAGCCTGCACTTTAATTGTTTTGCCAACATGATTTTGCGTTAGAGAGAGTGTGCTACTGTTTTGCCCACTAATAGGATCAGTGTCAACATACCATTGATAAGTAATATCACTTGGTACGCCATCAAGGTCGCGAATTTCTGTTTCGAGTGTCTCACCTTGGCTGACATTACCAAGAATGCCAATTGTGGCTACATCATTCACATTGGCAACTAAGCCAGATAGTTCACTATATATATCTTCTGATGCCCCCATAGAATCCGTAAAAGTAGCCCGCACTTTAATTTTTTTACCGACATAATCTTGCGTTAGAAAGAGTGTACTGCCGTTTTTCCAATTAATAAGATCATCGCCAATATACCATCGATAAGCAATATTATTTGGCACGCCATCAAGGTCGTAAACATCTGCACTCAATTTCTCACCTTGAATAGCATTACCAAGAATTCTGATTGTGGCTAAATCATTCACATTGGCAACTAGGCTAGATAGATCGCTATATACATCTTCTGACACACCTGTAGAATCTACGAAGAGGACTCGCACTTTAATTTTTTTACCAACATGGTTTTGAGTTAGGGGGAATGCATTGCCACTTTGTTCACTAACAAGATTAGCGCCAGCATACCATTGATAAGTAATGTCACTTGGTACGCCACCAAGGTCTTCAATCTCGGCTGTTAAAGTCATATTTTCTACAACATAACCATTGATACGAACAGTTGCTGGGGTATTGACAACACCATATTTATTGAGTGTTTGAGCCAAATGCTCTTGAGCCTTATTTTTCGTTACTAAAGTTTTGCTTGAAAAAGTATGGCTATCAATATAATCTTGCGTTAAATCATCATTAGGCAATGTAGTATCAGCACCTTTAAATTGTTTACTCACATCGATGCCATCGTCTAAATTGTTGTTGCTATCCAAGGTTTGTAACAATTGTGCAATCTTAATACTATGTTCATAATCTGTTGCGATATTATGAGGGTAAAGTGCTTCACTTGCTATGGCACTACCCAACACCATATTACCCAAAGAAAAAGTAATCCTCTCTCCTGCTACATATTGGTAACTGCCGAGTTTATCAGTTGTGCCACTTTGTGTTATGGTCGTGTAGTTTAGTCCTTCAACTGCACTGTCTCTAAAATAGCCAGTTTCAACGGGTGCATTATCACCACCACCACTGCCACCACCACAAGCAGATAGCAATAACACACTAAGTAGAGTAAAACACCGAATGCCTTTAAGCTGTAATGGTAAAGTTATCATTAGTATTTAATGTCCTCTATTTTTGATAGAATATTGGGTGGATTGCTATCACTAACACGATAAATAGTTTCTATGCCGTTAACCGATAACCGCACTTGCCAAATAACATAAGGTTGTGTTTGTATAATCATGGGCTTGATGGACAATACTTTGTGTTGTTTTTGGTCAATAAATGCCAATACTTTGTCAGCGGTTAATTGGGTTTTTTCTTGATTAAGGTGTGCGTCAATTTTGCTTTTAAACGAAGGTGATAATAATTGCTGATAACCACTAATGCTACTAACAGCCTCTTGGTCAAAGTGGACAATAATCTGCATTTTCTCCACCTCAATGCCACGGTATGTGGTCTTGAAACGCAAATGCTGATTGCCAAACCTGTCGGTATTGGTTTGTTGAAAAAGTAACGCCCCATCACTGCTAAGATTTAATTGAGCCCTGTGTTCTAGAATGCTTGAACGGGCTTGCTCAAGTGTTGTTGCAGATCCGCCCATGCTGTCTGCACTTAGGATATTGTCAACATCAAGATGAAAAAAACCACCCCAAGCATAGGTACTGCCTAGGTAGCCACATAAAATTAAGGTACGAATCATTGTTGCCATAGTTTAAGATTTGATTAGATTGATTCTAGACATAGCATTATACTTTTGTTAGCCCTTGAAAAGCGTGTAAATAACTTTTTTTTCAGCGGGTTATTAAATTTAATATAGTACCAAGAAAAACAATATACGGCAAATTTCACCCCTTAAAACAACAAAGAGACTTCTGCGTTAAGCATAAATACCAACCAAAATCCAAATTTTATTCAACATCCATATCTAAGGCAAAGATTTCATAAAGAATGGTTGTTAAATCACACCTAAATCTTGATCTATCCATAATTTTGCAGTGATGGCATTGGGATTACTATAAACATCATAAGTAATACCATTCTTTGTTTCTGTAAAGTCCTTAATAAAGGCAATATTGCTCAATTCTATATCCACTTTGTCACCCGAATCACCCACAACTTTAAGAACATTGGTTTCACTGGAAATATCCAGCAAATCATTCAGATTAAGTTTTAAAATGTTGTCACCTGAACCTGTTAAATCAATGATTTCAATGTCTTGTATGCGGCCATTGTCTATTCTAGTAAGGTCTAGGTTAAGATTGGCACCTGCTAATTTCAGGGTATCGGTATTACCGCCACCATTAACACGAGCGAGTAAATTGCTACTGAGTGTATTACTGTAGAGTTTAGCAAGGTTGTCATTATTAATAATAATAGTATCGTTACCTGCGCCTGCATTAAAAACATCGGTGCCACCGTTGCCCGTTAAGATATCGTTGCCCAAGCCAGCAACAAACAACTCATCAGCAGAAGTGCCTGCTAATGTGTCATTTTTATCGCCGTTGGTGTCGCCTTGAAAATCAATTGCATGGCCAATAAAACCTGTGCCCTTGCTAACATTTGACAAATGAACGGCTTTTGTGTCAGTTTTGCCAAACACCACATAAGATTTTCCTGCATTAGCACCACTAGCGGTGTCTGCCCAAAGAGCACCAATAATCAAATCATCTAAGCCATCACTGTTAATATCGCCTGCTGAGGAGACTGAAACGCCACTCTTGTCTCCATCACCCTCACCGTTAATGATAAAGCCACCTGTGCCAAAGCCTACATCTGATAAATTAACGGCACTTGTATCGGTTTTGCCAAACACGACGAAAGATTTGCCAAAGCCAGTGCCACCACTTGCAGCGCCAACAATTAAATCATCTAAGCCATCGCCGTTGACATCGCCCGCTGAAGAGACTGAATGACCACTCCAATCACCAGAACGCCCACCATTGATAACAAAACCGCCTGTGCCATTGGCTATGGTTGATAAATTAATGGCAGTTGTATCGTTCTTCTTGCCAAACACGACGAAAGATCTGCCTGCACAAGCACCAGCAGGAGATCTTGCATTAGAATAACCGATAATCAAATCATCTAAGCCATCGCCATTGACATCGCCTGCTGAGGAGACACAATCTCCTTCTCCATTGATAATAAAGCCACCTGTACCAGCGGCTATGCTTGACAATTCAACGGCAGTCGTGTCATTTGTCCTACCAAATACCACATAAGATTTGCCTGTTAAAACAGTGCCGACAATCAAATCGTCTAAGCCATCGCCATTGACATCGCCTGCTGAGGAGACTGAAAAGCCGCTATAATCCCAAGCATTCTCGCCATTGATAACAAAGCCCTCTGCGCCACCATTTACATCGAATAATTTAATGGCATTTGTGAAAATCGTGCCAAATACCACGAAAGATTTACCTGCACTTTTACTGCCAGCAGGGTCTGCCTTATAAGCACCAATAATAACATCAGCCAAACCATCGCCGTTGACATCGCCTGCTGAGGAGACTGAATAGCCGCTCCAATCCCCAGTCTTATAACCATTAATAACAAGACCGCCCGTGTTATTTATCTCTGATAAATTAACAGCTACTGTATCGGTCTTGCCTAATACCACATAAGTTTTGCCTGCTTTGCTGCCACCAGTAGGGCTTGCTCTATAAGCACCAACAATCAAATCATCTAAGCCATCGCCGTTGAAATCGCCTATTGAGGAGACTGAATAACCACTATGATCATCAACCTTGTCGCCATTAATAACAAAACCACCTGTGCCAGAGGTGATGTCTGATAAGTTAACAGTAGTTGCGTTAGTTTTGCCAAATACCACATAAGATTTACCCGAATGATATCCACCAGGGGTTGCTCTATAAGCGCCAACAATCACATCATCCAAGCCATCGCCGTTAACATCGCCTGCTGAGGAGACGGAAAGACCACTCCAATCATCAGCACCTTCACCATTGATAGTAAAACCTTGTGAAGAAGGAAAAGAAACGGTTAAACCTTGTTTTACCCACAATTTTGCAGTAGGCGCGCCTGTATGAGAATAAACTTTATAAATAACACCATCCATACTTTCATTTGTATTTGATTTTTCAAATCCAGGCGTCTTAAATTCAACTTTGTCACCTACATTACCAGTAACTTTAAGAACATTGGTTTCGCTGGAAATATCCAACAAATCACTAAGGCTAAGTGCCAATGTATTGTCACCTGAGCCTGTTAAATCAATGATTTCAATATCTTGAATACGGCCGTTATCTATATTAGTGAGATCTAGGTCAAGGTTAGTGCCTACCAATTTCAGAATATCGGTACCACCGCCACCATCAACACGGGCAAGTAAATGACTATTCAGTTTGTTACTGTAGAGTTTGTCAAGGTTATCACCATTAATAACAATAATATCGTTACCTGCGCCTGCATTAAAGACATCAGCACCACCGTTGCCTATTAAGATATTATTGCCTGATCCAGCAACAAATAACTCATTGACAGGAGTGCCAATATATTCACCCTTATTTCCTTGGAAATCAATTGCATGGCTAGAAAACCCTTTGCCTTTACTGATTTCTGTTAAGTTAATGGCTTTTGTGTCGGTTTTGCCAAATATGACATAAGATTTACCTGCGTTATTATCAAGGGTGTCTGCCCAATTAGCACCAACAATCAAATCATCTAAACCATCGCCATTCACATCGCCTGCTGAGGAAACTGAGGTGCCACTATAATCCGAAGTATTCTCACCATTGATAATAAAACCACCTGTGCCAGACGCAATATCTGATAAATTGACAACAGTGGTATTCATCTTGCCAAACACGACATAAGATTTACCTATGTCAATAGCACCAAGGGCATTCGCCTTATTAGCACCAATAATCACATCCTCTAAGCCATCGCCATTCACATCGCCTGCTGAGGAGACTGAGTAACCACTATTGTCATAAACATTCTCGCCATTGATAACAAAGCCACCTGTGCCAGAGGCTATGTTTGATAAATTAACAGCAGTGGTGTTAGTTTTACCAAACACCACATAAGACTTACCTACATTGACACCAGCAGTAGAGTTCGCTTGATAAGCACCAACAATCAAATCATCTAAACCATCGCCGTTGACATCGCCTGCTGAGGAGACTGAACAACCACTATAATCCTCAGCATTCTCGCCATTGATAACAAAGCCACCTGTGCCAGAGGCTATGTTTGATAAATCAACAGCAGCGGTGTCATTCTTCCTGCCAAACACGACAAAAGATTTGCCTACTTGACCGCCGACAGTAGAATCTGACTTTTCAGCACCAACAATCAAATCATCAAGACCATCGCCGTTGACATCACCTGCTGAGGAGACTGAGTAACCACTCCAATCCCCAGCCTTCTCGCCATTGATAACAAAACCATTAATACCAGCAGCTATATTTGATAAATGAATGGAACTTCTATTAGTCTTGCCAAACACGACGAAAGATTTACCCACTTCACTACCAGCCTTATAAGCACCAATAATCACATCATCTAAGCCATCGCCGTTGACATCACCTGCTGAAGAAACTGAGTAACCACTCCAATCCCCAATTTTGTCACCGTTAATAGTATAGCCACCTATGCCAAGGTTTATGTTTGATAAATTAATGGCAGTGGTATCATTCTTCTTGCCAAATACGACGAAAGATTTGCCTGCTTCATTGCCACTAATAGACTGTGCCTTATAAGCACCAATAATCACATCATCCAAACCATCGCCATTCACATCGCCCGCTGAGGAAACCGAATAGCCACTATTGTCATGAGCCTTCTCGCCATTGATAACAAAGCCACCTATGCCCAATGCTATGTTTGATAAATTAATGGCAGTGGGGTCAACCTTACCAAATACCACATAAGATTTACCTGCATTAGTGCCGCCAGTAGGGTCTGCCCAATTAGCACCAACAATCAAATCATCTAAACCATCACCATTCACATCGCCTGCTGAGGAGACTGAGCGACCACTGATATCTGAAATATTTTCGCCTTTGATAACAAAGCCTTGTGCAACAAAAGTAGAAACAATTAAATTTTGTTCTACCCACAATCTTGCAGTAGGTGCATCTGCATGAGAATAAACTTCATAAGTAACACCGTCAACCGTTTCATCGGCACCTAGTTTTGTAAATCCAATTGCCTCAACATTGCCACCTGAATTACCAATAACTTTAAGCGTATTGGTTTCACTGGAGATGTCCAGTAAATCCTTAAGATTAAGTCTTAGAACATTACTATTTGATCTTAAATCAATGATTTCAATATCTTGTATGCGACCATTGTCTATTTTAACAAGATTTAAAAAGAGATTGTCGCCCTCTAATTTCAAAGTGTCGGTGTTGCCACCACCATTAACACGGGCCAATAAATGACTACTAAATTTGTTACTATAAAGTTTAGCAAGGTTATCGCCATTAATGACAATGGTGTCATTGCCTGCACCTGCATTAAAAACATCGGTACCACCGTTACCTATTAAAGTATCGTTGCCCAAACCAGCAACAAACAATTCATTAACAGCGGTACCTACGAGTGTGTCATTTTTATTGGCATTAATGTCACCTTGAAAATCAATTATATGCCCAATGAAACCTATGCTCTTACTAACATCTAACAAGTTAACAGCTTTTGTATTGGTTTTACCAAACACCACGAAAGATTTACCTGTTTTATTGTCTGCCGCATAAGCGCCAATAATCAAATCATCAAGGCCATCGCCGTTCACATCGCCTGCTGAGGAAACTGAGTAACCACTAAAATCCCCAGCATTTTCGCCATTGATAACAAAACCACCCGTGCCAGAAGCTATGTCTGATAAATTAATAGCAGTTGTATCACCCCTCTTACCAAACACGACGAAAGATTTGCCTGCTTTATTGCCACCAGCGGGGCTTGCCTTATAAGCACCAACAATCAAATCATCTAAGCCATCGCCATTCACATCACCTGCTGAGGAAACTGAATAACCACCAAAATCTCCAGCATTTTCGCCATTGATAACAAAACCACCCGTGCCAAAGGCTATATTTGATAAATTAATGGCAGTTGTGTCGTTCTTCTTGCCAAATACCACGAAAGATTTACTGGTATTATTGCTATTAATGTGAGCACTAACAATCAAATCACCCAAACCATCGCCATTCACATCGCCTGCTGAGGCAATTGAGGTGCCACTTTGATCCAAAGCATGCTCGCCATTAATAACAAAACCACCCGTACCAGAGACTATGTCTGATAAATTAATGGCAGTTGTGTCACTCTTCCTACCAAATACCACATAAGATTTTCCCTCATTATCAGCACTGTCGGTAACGCTTGCCCGATAAGCGCTAACAATCAAATCATCTAAACCATCGCCATTCACATCGCCTGCTGAGGAAACTGAGGAGCCGCTATAATCATTAGCATTCTCACCATTAATAACAAAACCACCCACGCCAGAGGCTATATTTGATAAATTAATGGCAGCTGTGTCATTCTTTTTGCCAAACACAACGAAAGATCTACCTACTCTATCAACACCATTGAGATCTGCATGATGAGCGCCAATAATCAAATCATCCAAGCCGTCGCCGTTCACATCACCCACTGAGGAAACTGATCGTCCACTCTGATCATCAGCATTCTCGCCATTAATAACAAAGCCACCCGTGCCAGATGTTATGTTGGATAAATGAATGGCAGCGGTGTCATTATTTTTACCAAATACAACAAAAGTTTTACCTGCACCCATAACATTAGCAGGGTCTGACAAATAAGAACCAACAATCAAATCATCTAAGCCGTCACCATTGATATCACCTGCTGAGGAGACTGAAAAACCGCTATTATCATAAATATTCTCACCATTGATAACAAAACCACCCGTGCCAAATACTATCTCTGATAAATTAACAGTAGTTGTATTAACATTCTTACCAAATACCACATAAGATTTACCTGCATCAGCGCCACCAGCAGGGTCTGCCTTGCAAGCACCAACAATCAAATCATCCAAACCATCACCATTCACATCGCCTGCTGAGGAGACTGAATAACCACTTTGATCTCCAGTATTTGCACCATTGATAACAAAGCCTTGTGCGACAGAAATAGAAACCAATAAATTTTGTTCTACCCACAACTTTGCAGTAGGTGCATCTGCATGGAAATAAACTTTATAAGTAATGCCATTCACTGCTTTACTGGTATTTGATTTTTCTAATCCAATCACTTCAACACTGGCACCTGAATTGCCAATAACTTTAAGCACATTGGTTTCACTAGAAATATCTAACAAGTCCTTGAGACCAAGTCTCAAGGTGTTACTGCTTGATCCTAAATTAATAATTTCTATATCTTGGATGCGACCATTGTCTATGTCAATAAGGTCTAAAAACAAATTGCTGCCCTCTAATTTCAGAGTATCTGTGCCACCGCCACCATCAACACGAGCCAATAAATGACTGCTAAGTTTGTTACTATAAAGTTTAGCAAGATTGTCACCATTAATAATAATGGTGTCATCACCTGCACCTGCATTAAAAACATCGGCGCCGCCATTACCCCTTAAAATATTGTTACTTAAACCAGCAACAAACAACTCATCGGCAGAGGTGCCTGTATATTCGCTCTGATTTCCTTGAAAATCAATTGCATGGCCAGCAGAACCTATGCCATTACTAACATCTGATAATTTAACGGCTGCCGTATTAGTTTTGCCAAACACCACATAAGATTTGCCTGCTACGCTATTTGCCTTAGGAGCACCAACAATCAAATCGTCTAAGCCATCGCCATTCACATCGCCTGCTGAGGAGACTGAAAAGCCGCTACGATCACTATTCTCGCCGTCAATAATAAAACCGCCCATGCCAAGCGTTATATCTGATAAATCAATGGCAGCGTTATCAGCCTTACCAAACACCACATAAGTTCTACCCACATTAAGCATATTATTAAGATTTACCCCATAAGCGCCGATAATCAAATCGCTCAGTCCATCCCCATTGACATCGCCTGCTAAGGAGATTGAGTGACTACTAAAATCCCAAGCATTCTCGCCGTTGACAACAAAGCCACCTATACCAGCTATTATGCTTGATAAATTGACAGCGTTTGTATCCTTTTTACCAAACACGACGAAAGTTTTACCTGTATTTTCTTGATCAGAGTCTGCTGCATAAGCACCAACAATTAAATCACTTAAACCATCGCCATTCACATCGCCTGCTGAGGAGACTGAGTACCCGCTATAATCCTCAGCACTCTCACCCTTAATAACAAAGCCACCTATGCCAGTTGCTACGCTTGATAAATTGACAGCGTCGGTGTTATCCTTTTTGCCAAATACCACATAAGAGCTACCTGCCTTAATACCATCAGCGGAGTCCACCCCAAACGCACCAACAATCAAATCATCAAAGCCATCGCCATTCACATCGCCTGCTGTGGAGACCGAGTACCCACTATAATCCGAATCATTCTCGCCATTGATAACAAAACCACCCGTACCCGCTTCTACTTCTGATAAATCAACAGCAGATGTGTTGGTATTTTTACCAAAAACCACATAAGATTTGCCAGCAGCAGTGTCCGCTCCCCAAGCGCCAATAATCAAATCATCCAAGCCATCGCCATTCACATCGCCTGCTGAGGAAAGCGAGTAACCACTTAAATCCCCAACCCCCACGCCACTAATAGCAAAGCCACCTACGCCAGAGGCTATGTCTGATAAATTAACAGCAGTTGTGTCATTCCCCTTGCCAAACACCACGGAAGTTTTGCCTGCAAAAAATTTACTAGTAGATTTCGCCATATGAGCACTAACAATCAAATCATCAAAGCCATCGCCATTCACATCGCCTGCTGAGGAAACTGCGCGTCCACTCCAATCATTCTCATTCTCACCATTGATAACAAAACCTCCTATGCCAGAGGCTATGTCTGATAAATTAATGGCAGTTGCATTGGTCTTGCCAAACACGACGAAAGATTTACCTGCTTTATCGCCAGAAGTGGGATCTGCCCAAAAAGCACCAATAATCAAATCATCCAAGCCATCGCCATTCACATCGCCTGCTGAGGAAACTGAAGAGCCACTTTGATCTCCAGCCTTCTCCCCATTCATAACAAAACCTTGCGCAACAACAGTCACCACACTACGACTATTAAAAGCCTGAGGTACCCCAATAGTAAAAGGATTTTCAAGATTGATTACAATGTTTTTGTTACTGGCATTGCCAGCGGCATCTGTGGCGGTGATGGTAATGTGGTGTGTTGCGGTGGTGCCTTCGCTTACTGTAGGTTGCTTGGCATTGTATTTAATTTCGCCACTGTTTTTATCAATGTTGAATTTATCTGCATCTGCACCGCTTAATTTGTAAGTAACGGCATTGGCATCAGTGGTAACTGCGATGTAAATAACAGTTGCCTCAAGGTTTTCGTTTTGCGGGATATCTATTGTGGATGCATTGCTAGTATCAAATACTGGGGCGCTGCTGTCATAGATGTAATTGTGACTGGCGATACCGCCGTCTATATCGTCTTTAATCTCTGAGGGGGTGGCGGTTGTGGTGGTGAGTGTTTTTGTAATGGCGAATTGAACGGAACTGTTGGTGTCTGCTGTTAGGGTTTGGCGCCAAGCAATTGTTTTGTTGTCGTTGCTCCAGATGATATCTGTATTGGTGGTGCTAATGTCTGTCCAAGTTTCGCCGTTATCGATGGAGCCCCAGAGTTTTTTGCCTGTGGATAGTGCGTTGTCTAAGGTGGCGCTAATTGTTAGAGTGCTGTCGTTGGTGATAAAACTAACAACGCCTGTATTGTTGCTAATAGTGATGTTTGAAATGGGGATTATTAGATTGTTAAAATGAGTAACGGTGTTGGTGGCTAGTTTGACAAAACTTGTGGCTTCTTGGTTGGCGCTAACGGCTTTGTTGTATGCTTCTTGAGCGGTGGCAAGGGCTTGTTTTTGTGCGTTTGTAGCGGTGGTGCTGGCTGTTGTTACTGCGTCTTTAGCAATTTTTAATGCTGCTGCTGCGCTGCCAGCATGGGTTTCGTCGATATCGGCGGTGGTGATGGCTTTGTTTGCTTGTGCTTGTGCTTGAACGGCAATGGCGCCAGTTGCGAGTGCTGTGGAGGTGGCTTTGTTTAAAGCGCCGTTGTTGGCGATGACATCGGCTATTTGCTCGATTACTTTTTCGAATGTGTTGGTGGCGGTGGTGTTTCTCATGCCGGAGAGTGCGGCGGCTACTTGTCCTGCTTGTTTGGCGAGTGTGTTGCTTTCATCACCTGAGCTGTTAATGGTGTCAACATTGGTGTCAATTGCGCTACCTGATAGGCCAAATGCTGCGTTGACTTCTTCGTTGCATTTGTTGATATCTGTTTCGTTTAAGGTGATGGCTGTGGTGGTTTTATCTACGCCGAGGATTTTGGCGGCGATGGAGGAGCGGACAGTGATGTTAATGGTGTTTGCGCCTGAGTTGAGATAGGCGACAGCGAATAAATCGCTGTCTAGTGCTTCGGTGCCGTTGAGTTCGTCTTGGTGGGAGATGCCAGTTTTTGTTAGTTTGATGTAGACAGCGCCAGTGTAGTTGGCGTTGGTGCCGGTTAAGGTGATTGTGATTTGGCCGTTGTCGTCAAGGGTGGTTGTGCTTATTAATGTGCCTGAACCATCAGCTTTGTATACTTTAACTGAGTTTACATTGCCATTTATATACTTACCTGCTGAGAAAATGCCTGTAATGGTGGTAGCGATATTGTCAGTGGTAGCTTCAATCGCAGGTGCTGCATTGTTGTTAATCGTTAACATGTCAACTTTAGAAGAGCCTTGATCGATACTTGCATCTATGGTGGAGCCAATAAATTGCTTGTCATTAAAATAATGAGCAACTTGCCCTAAGTTATCGTCAGTTTTTTCGGCAATTGAGTATGGGTCTTTAGAATTAAAATCTTTGGTATTTGGCAAGTGAGTTGTATCTGCTTGCTCTTGAGCCTGTTGTGTATTTTTGACTGCAAAGTCTATTTCTTTATGGTTTTTTTTTACAGTTGCTTGCACTGTCATTTGTGATGCTTTTAATTGTGTTGTTTTCATGGTTTTTATTCCTAATATTGATAAATGATAATTTATTTCTAATCGGAGGTTCTTACATCAAGTGTGAATAGCCACTAAGGATTCACTTTCAACTTACTTGGTAATTTTTTCTAAACCTTAACTTGGTTTTGCCATGAAAAGGCTTAAGAAAATTATTAAATTGACAAGGATTGAATTTTGCCGAATTATTTATGTTTATACAAAAATTTCTATATGAAGAAGACTTTTGTATAAATATGAATAATCATCAAGCATCCACTTTTCACTCACTTGGTAATTTTTTAAACCCAGACTTAGCCCTGCTAGGACAAAGTTTAAGAAATTACCAAGTGGGCAAAAATTGAATTTTGCTAATCATCTATATTTATATAAAGGTCTCACAAGAAAATTAAAATTATACTACGGAAATTTGGCTTGAATTAATATTTTTTTTAATGAGTTAAATGCTTCAACTCAAACCCTTGTTTGTTATTTTTTAACCCCCACAACTAACAAACCCCCAATTAAGGGGGCTTGCAGACTAACTAAGGATGCTTATTAGTTAATAACAGGGTGCGTGAGAAGCGCAACCCACTTGGTTTTAATTGCCATTACTGGCATCTTGAATACCCGTGCCTATTACTACAGGGAAATTATTAGAATCTAACTCAATTAGATCGGAGCCATCTTGCCGTTTACAAGTATAGGTAAGTGGGTTCGCCACCGATGGCTCCTCTATGGAATGCTCCCAACCTGAGTAGAGCATAAAGATCTGTTTGTCGCAATTAATTAGATCTAAATCAGCGAGACTAACCTGAGAGGCATCTTCGTACCCAGCCTTCACAAGGGATAAGACCTTGCCATTAAAGTAACCTTGGTCATAGTTCACTGTTCCAAGGTAATCAAGCAAGTTTATTTCGTCAGCATGAGGGAACCAGGATCTTATGTTGGCTTTCTGTTTCTCAGTAAGAGTAACATCTAGAACGCCACAGTATGGCAAAGAGGAGTCGCCTGTGACAACAAAAGGCTTATCTGCATCCTTACTTAACTCCTCAGTTATCTTCTCAACATCAGGAGTTGCATGCTTGTTAGCATCATCAATTTCCTCATACACACAGGCGCCAGCACCGTCACCAGTCTTAAGGGTAAAGGTATTTGCCGTTCCTTTCGTGTTGTTTATATTGAACATCAACTTTGTAAACCTTCTTGCATCGCCACGCAACATATGCACCCAATTGTTACTCCTCATGAGTTCAGCCGATGCCGCCTGGTTAGCACGCTGAACATTTTCTTTCTCAATGATCGTCTGAGTAGCCTCAAGATCTGCTGCATGGGTATTAGCAACTGTGTAAGCAGCATTGGCAGTTTGTGAGTAGGTAGTAGTGCTAGCGTTCGTGCCATCGTCATAATCTTTGGCAGCGTCATCTTTATAGCCTTTTGCAGCGTCACGGGTAGCGCCAGTTTCTGTATAACCTTCTGTCGCCTTCCAAGCGGCAAGTGCCATGTTTTTTGCGGTTTCAGCACCCGTTTTGGCATTATTTGCCATATCTTTAAAGTACCTAACATTCACCTCTGCATTATTGGAATCAGTTTTGGTATCTGTGAGCGCTCTGGCAATTGTGGCATCAGTGGCAAGCAATACATTTTCTTTAATTTCTACCGCTGTCTCCGATGCAGTCTTTGCAATATTTTTTTGCATTCCAGTTATCTTAGCCCAAGCGTGTGTGGCAAAAGTATAAGCGTTGACCACCAATTGATTAACTTCTCTTTTGTCGGCATCAGCAATAGTTGCACTGTTAGCCGCAAGCTTTGTGTTACTTGCCGCTGTATCGACTGCTCCAGCCACTATAAGTGCGGCCTCTATTGTTCCACTTTCAATAAGACTGGCGTTTTTTTCTTCAGCCACTTTTTCTTCTACTCTAGCAGTGGCAAGATATGGAGGGGTGTTTACTATAGTGTAGCGATCAGCAATGGCACTTATGATTCTTGCTATCGCCTCCCAGTCACGCTTAGCATTATCACTAAAATCTTTGATGTCATTTACAAGTCCAGTGCTATTGGTGGGATCAGCGGTAGTGGCAGATGTCCAAGCACTGGCGGCTGCATTCTTTGCGGCTTCAGCAGTGGTATGCTCACTAATGGCATCTTCTTTAAATCTAGAAATATCAACCAAGACTTCGCTGTTATCGGCATTTGTCTTAGCTGTAGTGGCATTTGTCTTGGCTGTAGCAACAATGCCAGCCTTGGCTTGTGCTGTTGCCTTATACCCTCCTATCTCTGCTTCTAGATACAGTGCAGCTGCTCTGGTTACAATGTTGCCCCTGAGGGTAACTATGGCATTGTAATACTCTAGTACACCAGCAGACTTCTCGTTATCTTTGCTTGGTGTTACCCCATTAGAGTAGGCGAATCTGGTAGCCTCGGCATCAACAGAGTTATTGCCAACTAAGCTTTTCTTGGCATTCTCAGCATTATCCATAGCGACTTGTGCCAAACCTACTTGAGTGGTTATAGCAGTAAGATAGCTATTTATACTTCCTACAGTGGCTGTTTGTGCGAGAGACTCTGTGTTAAATGCACTTTTGTATGCATTCCAAGCCTGTGTTCTTGCCTCTTGAGCGAGAAGCAATTTTGCACGAACAACACTGCCTGCTATTCTGACACTAGTTGCATAAGCAAAGGCTTTATCTTTTTCAACTAAGGCCATTGCTGTTAATTGTGTAGCTCCTTTAGCGTCCACACGCTCATTACTGTAAAAGTTTTCGACTGCCACCACATTGTTCTTGGCTGTATCAAATAAAGTAGTTGGATCAAAATCATCAGGAGAGCCAATCACTGGAACTATTTCCAATGCTACAACTTCGTTATATGCTTTTTTGACAATATCGAAGGCAACCATTGCAATATCATAAGCAGTCTTGGCCTCGTTTGCTGGAGTAACCACATTCTCAGTAGCGGCTAAAGCAGCGGTTACTTTTGCAACCACAAGTTCAACACTGGCTTTTACATTAGTCCATGCCGCCCCTGCAACAACCTTTCGAATGTGTGTATAAGCATTAAAGTATGAGGCTGCGGCTTTGTTTGCTGAAATTACAGCAGCATCATAGGCGGCCTTGGCGGCTGCTACATTGGCGGCGTCATCAGAGGCGTTAGAAGCGGCGTCATTGGCGGAAAAAATGGGGTTTTCGTTATCAGACTCAGCTTCACTTGTAATTCTTACTGCCTCTTTCCATGCTTGCATTGCCATAAGTAGTGCATTTGCGGCCTTAAAGCTTTCATCTTTTACCATTATTTCTTGGTCGGTTACTTCTTTTGTAACTTCCTTGCTATCTGTAAAACTGCTTAAGATAGTAGAGGCGGTAGTTTCAGCATTTTCTGCAGCCTTTGTGGCAATGACATTAGCTGCTTTTGCAGCCTGTGATGCCGTAGCAGAAGAACTGTATATTTCAGCACCAGGTTTCGGTGTGCTTGAATCTCCGCCCCCATCCGAACCACATCCTGCTAAAAATGCGACTGTAAATAGCATACCCATTGCTTTATTTAGTTTTTTCATAATGTTTTTTCCGTTAATTTTTTAAAACGCCATCATTGACACCTGAAAACCCCCAATTAAGGGGGTAAAAAACTACTAAAGTTAGGGTCATGGAGTAATAAGGGCTATAAGTTTGCCCCAGTCTCTAGAGAAGGTGCCTCAGTTTGAATTATTACGATTGTTATATATTGTTGCGTAGATTAGTGGCAGTATTTGCACTATCGTAAAAACCTGAAGAGTCATTTTTATGCGTAGTAACTGAAACAGCATCAGTGACTCATAAGTTTTTGCAGAATTCCAAATGGCATTCGCAACATTCTTTGTGGTTTTAGTGCTTCTAAACCCTCGGCGGGGTCTTTTTAGATTGAGCAGATGGGTGTCAATCATTTTAAACTTACTGTTAGTATATTCCAAGGCACCTCTGCATTGATTGCCTGTTGACCATCTGAGTTATCCCCATTTTGGGTGCTAGTGGCTAAAGTGTTGTTCTTTGCAGTTTTTGCATTAACCGCTAAATCGTACAAACAAGTACCTTCAAAACTTCCAATTCTGGAAACGGCATTATACTGCGCTATACCAGTGTAAAAATCTAACGCTTTTAACTTCCTGATTAACTCATTGAATTTGTATTTTTCTTGTCTTGCCATGTGCTTATTTCTTCGTTTGAACAACTAATTTTATATGCAAAAGATAGTTTAATAATGATACCATTAAACCAACCTTAAAAATTTATTATTCATATTTTAGTAGCACTGCACTTGATTTAAGTGCAATATATTGCATCTAACACACGACATTACCCAAACTTTAGCACTAATGAAACCACTGCATAAGCCAAAAAAAATCACCAAAACTTCAAAAGCCCTACCTTTCTAAGAAACTCAAAAAATCTGCAAAAAAAAACACCTATATTATTGCCTTTCATCTCTTATTTTCGCATCTTTTTGTTAAAAAAAAACGCAATAACCCCAGAGACCCCTGCATTAAACATAAATATCAACCAAAGACTAAATTTTATTCAACATCCATATCTGATACAAAGGCCTGATAAAAGAATGGTTGCCAAATTACACCTAAATCTTGATCTATCCATAATTTTTCAGTGTGGCATTGACATTACTATAAACACCATAAGTAACACCATCCTTTGTTTCTGCAGAGCCCTTTAATAAAGGCATTATTACTATCCACTTTATCACCTGACTTTAAGAACATTGGTACTCGCTTAAAGGACATGCTGAACCATTGTTTAGATGCCTCTAAAAAACTAAAGCATTTGAACGCCTTGTTGAATCCAAAGTTCAATATCAGATGAATTTAACATCTCTGAAGAACCAGCACTATAATGATGAATGTTATAAGTATGGTCACTCACAGTTTGGACTTCGCTTGATGATTGACTAAATCCAATGGCATTAACACTATCAAGATGACTACCTTGGACTAGAAGGATATTGATTTCATCGGAAAGGCTGAAGAAATCACGCAGAGTGAATGTTAATTTATTGCCTAACTTGCCATCCCCACCTGAAAGGTTAATCACCTCAATACCTTGGATGCGATTATCATCTATTGCTCTCAAATCTAAATGCAAACCTTCGCCAGCCAAATGCAAAGTATCACGACCACCACCGCCATTGATGCTGGTGAGTAAATTACTACTAAGAGTATCGCTACTAAGTTTGTTAAGATTGTCCGCGTTAATGGTGATCCGGTCGTCACCATTACCTGCATAAAAAACATCGTTTCCACCATTACCTACTAAGACATCATTATTTACACCGGTAACAAATAACTCATCATTTGCACTGCCTACAAATGTATTGCCAGCTCCTTTCTCTTGAAAATCAATTACATGAGTGCTGATTCCATATTGGGCAACATCTGCCAAATCAACAGCTGTGGTATCTTTTTTGCCAAATATTACATAAGATTTTCCTACCCCTTTTCCCTGGGCTGTGCTCGCCTTATTGGCACCAACAATCAAGTCATCTAAACCATCGCCGTTGATATCACCTGCTGAGGAGACTGAAATACCGCTGTTGTCACCAGCATGCTCACCGTTAATAACAAAACCACCTGTGCCAATACCAGATGCTAAGGAAATGTCTGATAAATTAACAGCAGTGCCACTCGTTTTGCCAAACACCACGAAAGTTTTACCTGCATTAGGTCTTCCATCAGGATTCGCCTTATTGGCACCAACAATTAAATCATCTAAGCCATCACCGTTGACATCACCTGCTGAGGAGACTGAAATACCGCTATTATCATTATTATTTTTACCGTTAATGACAAAGCCTGCTGCACTCGCACTAGTTGCTGCGCTAATATCTGATAAATTGATAGCGGCACCACTTTTTTTACCAAATACCACATAAGCCCTACCTGTCGCACCATTTTGTTCTATATTGGGGGCGCCAATAATCAAATCATCTAAGCCATCGCCATTCACATCGCCTGCTGAAGAGACTGAATGACCGCTATAATCATTACTCGTCTCGCCATTAATAACAAAGCCACCTGTGCCAATATTCGACGATAAAGCAACATCTAATAAATTAATAGTGGTATTGCTCTTTTTACCAAACACCACATAAGATTTACCCACTTGCTCTCCATTGACAGTGCTTGCACTAGGAGTGCCAACAATTAAATCATCCAACCCATCACCATTCACATCGCCTGCTGAGGAGACGGATGTTATGGTGCCACCGTCTACCACTGATACACCACTAATGGTAAAGCCGTCTGTGCCAATTTCGTTGCCAATGTCCGATAAATCAGTAGCAGTAAAAATTCTGTCGCCACCAAACACCACAAAAGCTTTACCAGCGGCTACTTTTGACCCTTGAGCGCTAATAATCAAATCAGCAAAACCGTCGCCGTTAACATCGCCTGCTGAGGAGACTGCATTGCCACTGTAATCATGAGAATCTTCGCCATTAATAACAAAGCCACCTGTGTCATATGGTGAGGCAACATCTGCTAAATTAATAGCCTTAGTGTCCCCCTTACCATACACGACATAAGTTTTACCTGAATATTCTTTTTTACCAGACTTTGCAAGCCAAGAGCCAATAATCAAATCATCAAAACCATCGCCATTCACATCGCCTGCTGAAGAAATTGAACGACCGTTCCCATCACCATTATTTTCGCCATTGATCACAAAACCGCCCACACCAAATTGTGCATCAATATCTGATAAATTAATAGGGGTGCCATTCGTCCTACCAAACACCACATAAGTTTTTCCTTTTAAAGATTTGAGCATATTAGCAGGCGAGCCAATAATCAAATCATTTAAGCCATCGCCATTCACATCGCCTGCTGAAGAAACGGAGATGCCAGTCTCATAATCAACCTTTTCGCCGTTAATAACAAAACCTTTTGCTACAGGAATAACAATATCAGCAATATCTATACGGGAGAATCTTTGGTAAAGTGTTGTATCCAACCTATCTCTTAAAGCCTCCTTGTCAATACTGACTTCCCCATTTTCACTGGGTGTCATTGTGTAACTCAGTGTTCTTATGTTGGTGTCGTCTTCACCTAACCAAAAAGAGAATACTCTCGCACCATCCATTTTAAAAATTTCACGGTTCATAAAACCTGTTTGCAAGCCATCGACTTTTCTATCAAAAGTAAGTTCAAGAACAATGGTGGTACCATCTTTAACGAAGACAGTAACGGACACATCTAACATTACACGAAAATTCGCACCTTGCTCTATCCATAATTTTGCCGTTGGCGCATTCTCGTGAAAATAAACAACATAGGTAACACCATCAGCAGATTCTACCGTGTTTGATTTGTGAAATCCAATAGCTTTAATGATGCTACTCGGACCTCTGATCTTAAGAATGTTAGTTTCATTGGAGAGGTTTAAAACATCATACAAATCGCACGATAGCGTATTAAACAAATCCTTCTCCATTTTGGGCCCAGACAAAACAATAGTTTCAATGCCTTGAATACGACCATCACTTATTTTTGAAAGATCTAAAGTTAGATTATAACCAACCAACTTCAAAGTATCATGCCCGCTACCACCATTAATGCTAGCCAGTAAATGACTACTAAGGGTATTGCGACTAAGTTTAGCAAGGTTGTCAGCATTGATGATAATTGTGTCATCACCTGCACCTGCATTGAAGACATCAGCACCGCCATTGCCCGTTAGAGTGTCATTACCTCTACCAGCAACAAACAATTCATCCTTTGAACTACCTGTAAATTTTTCATCACTATCATTACCCTTAAAATCAATTGCATGGGCAATACCGTCAACACCATCAACGCCGTTATTAAAATCCGTCAAATTGATGGCCGCTGTGTCGGTTTTGCCGAATATTACATAAGATTTACCTGCATCCCTCAATTTGGCAGGACCTGCTCCAGATGCACCAATAATCAAATCATCTAAGCCATCGCCGTTGACATCGCCTGCTGAGGAGACTGAATCACCGCTATAATCACAGCTTTTATCGCCGTTAATAACAAAGCCACCTATGCCCAATTCAATATCTGATAAATTAATGGGGGCACTACTTCTTTTGCCAAATACGACATAAGCTTTTCCTGCGTATGTTCTCGCAAAAGGATTTGCTGCATGTGCACCAACAATCAAATCACTTAAGCCATCGCCGTTGACATCGCCTGCTGAGGAGACTGACCAACCACTAAGATTAGAAAATTTCGCACCGTTGATGATAAAGCCATCTGTGCTGTCCCTGCTTGCCATGTCTGATAAATCAATGGCAGTCGTATTCATTTTGCCAAATACTACATAAGATTTTCCCGCATTAACACCTCCAACAGAGTCTGCATAAAGCGCACCAATAATTACATCATTTAAACCATCGCCATTGACATCGCCTGCTGAGGAGACTGAACAACCGCTATAATCACCTTCTTTCTCGCCATTAACAACAAAGCCACCTGTGCCTGTGCCAGACGCAGAAGCAATGTCTGATAAATTAACAGTAGTACCATTTGCTTTACCAAACACCACATAAGATTTACCAGAATTAACTTTTCCAAGAAAAATCGCATACCGAGAACCAATAATCAAATCATCGAAACCATCGCCATTCACATCACCTGCTGAGGAGACTGTCCAGCCACTGAACTCGTTAGAATTTGCACCGATTATAGTAAAGCCGCCCACGCCTTTGTCGATGACTGATAAATCAATAGCGCTGGTGCTATTTTTTTTGCCAAATGCTACGAAAATTTTACTTAATTGATGATCCTTAGGCTCTGATGTCATCATGCCACCAATAATTAAATCATCTAAGCCATCGCCATTCACATCGCCTGCTGAGGAGACTGAATAACCACTAAGATCGCCAATTTTCTCACCATTAATAACAAAGCCACCCGTACCAACACCAGATGCTGGATCAATATTCGATAAATCAACAGCAGCACCATCCACTTTACCAAACACCACAAAAGATTTGCCCGAATTTTCTTTTCCAGTAGAACCTTCCGCATAAATACCAACAATCAAATCATCTAAACCATCGCCGTTAACATCGCCTGCTGAAGAGATTGAATAACCATTGGTATCACCAATTTTATTACCGCCAATAGAAAAACCCCCTTTGTTAGAGGCAATATTTGACAAATCAACAGCAGCGCCATTCACCTTGCCAAACACCACAAAAGATGTGCTGGTAAATTTATTGTCTGAACCAGCAGGACTTACCAGCCAAGTATTAACAAACAAATCGTCCAGACCATCGCCATTCACATCACCTGCTGAGGAGGCTATATATCCACCGTCAATCACAAAGCCTTGTTTGAAATGAGACTTTGTGTTTTCATTTGTTGCCCTCCGAAACCTTATCTTTTCATCTATTGCCTTTGTGTTTCCATCTGTTGCATCTATTGCATCTATTTTGAATGTGGTTTGCATGGCTATTTCTCCAGAAGTTAAATAAAAATTTACCTATATAATACCACGGAATTAAAAAGTTGGGTTAATTATTTTTAACAAAATTCAAAAGCAAAAATCATTCTTTTTCAGTCTCCCTTGAGAACGACAAACCCAGTGTCACTCACCCTATTTAAAAAAAAGCAAACCAACCCAACCCGAAGCCCACTTTACCACCACCCAAAACAACCCAAACAAAGATGCCTTTCACTGTCTCAAACCCATTTTCAAAAATAAAATGAATATAGCGCTAATAATCGCCCCAGTATTAGTAAAAATACCTATTATACTTATGGACATAAAGGCTATTTTTTACTACCAATACTTGGGATGAACACTAGATTATTTAGTTTGTTTTTTGAAAATGGTATTTTGCCGATAACCAAGTCAATTTCCCAATCGCCAATACAAGTGCGAGTATCAATATCAATCCTGCTTGATATAATGCCTTGATAGTTATTTTTACCGTAGCGTTTTCGATATGTTTTATATGAATGGCGTAGGCACTTGCAATTGGCTAGAAATTGTTAGTGTTAAAACTGATAAAAGCGCAATTCTTACAAACACCGAGTTTATGACAACAAAGAGAGGCACTACATCAAAGTTCGTGCAGTTGTATAAACAATGATTCCGACAAAAAACTATGCAAACTTAACTATCCATACAATGGCGTTTTGCAGAGTTTAAAAGATAAAGATTGCGACAGCAAGCCGTTGGTTGTAAACAATCTGCTATTTGTTGATTCATTTACCTCAAGATACAACACAACAAATGCCACCACCTACTTTGGCAGCAAGTTCCACAGTACAAACAAGATTCTAATCGATGAAGGCATACATCCCATAAATACCCAAGGGATTACTAATCATAGCAGAGCAGAATCAACCAAAATATATCATCCATTATTCAAAGTGAATGGTACGCCGCTCTCCTGACAACTTTTTCAAATTTCTTATACACCCAATTCGTGGTGTGATATTAATTTCAATAAAAAAATTTATCCTTAGATGTCAAGTATTCAAAAAATAAAAAGGATAATTTGATACCTATTAACGATATTTTGATTGAACACTTTTCAACACTCAGGGGAAAATCAAACCATCCAAAGTAATCAAAACAAGTTTTTAATATCACAACATTTTTAAACAGTTACAAAGCAGAACAAATAAACGAAGATCAAATCTCAAGACTATTCACAAAATGGTCGAAAAAAAATTGGCACACTTGTCTCTCCCCACAGATTTAGACACACAACAGCGACAAAAATTACCAATAGCAAATGCCATTTAAAATCACTGGTCATTCTGACATTAAAACAACTTTAGGTTATGTTGAAACGAATATTGACGATTTGAGAAAGATTCAATCAGTCATTAATAACGCAAGAAATAGATAAAAAAACCACTTACCGATTTTTCGATAAGATCACATAAGTGCTTACTTGTTGTAAAAAACTAAAAAATATATTCTTGAATTTTATTACAGACCTTACTATATTTATTAAGCAAATCATCTAGGTAAAAAGTTTAAAGAGCCAAAATTTCTAACTTCAGTGGCAATCAAAATTAAAAAAATTCTGTTTAGTTTATTAAATCTTGCTTATCTCATAAGCACTACTAAGCGCTGTATTTGAATAGGCGGGTCTCATATATATGATTTGTGCAAAGAATTTGGATTGTGGGTTTCAACTGCCGTATTCGAATAGGTGGGTCTCACATATCTCTGGCACGATAATTATTGCGAGTGCAATGATGTTTTTTGTAGGGGTGTTTACCATGTTTCGTAACACCTATTCTTGTCAAGACTTGACTAAATAAGGAGTGACAAAGGCAAGCAATAGAAGGCAAAAGTTTTGATGTTGGTTTTCTCTATGGGATAGGTTCATACGACTCTACCCGAAAACATTAATTTTAACTTCTAGTTGGCAAATAATCCTTAATTCTTTGCTCATTTTCTATTGTAGATTGTTCACGCCCTCTTGATTGGCTGGATTATCTTACCCCCTTCTTTGCCTATGTTTTCCATTATTTATCGTTAAAAATTATGAACCTTATTTGTTCTGGTTAAAAACTCATGGGCTGCGCCTAATGACGCATAAATCTCATTGATTTTTCCCAAGTGGCATTAATTGTGTAACTTTCGGTTGAACTTGTAGAGGCGTCATGTGCTGAGTTAGAATAAACTTCACCGCCAATTTTAGTAAATCACCAAAACCAGTTTTTACACCAGTTTGATTAGTCCACCTACCCTATTTCCCAAAAGTTATATCTTTGGGAAATATTGCCCACAATACGGTCAATAAATAAATTCAATTCTACTGATAAAACTTTAGAATTAAAGTATCTTATTGGGTATTTTTAGCAATGACCGACATAGATTCTCGCCAATTGGGGGTGGTGCGTTTATGGGTGTCAATGTCAAATTCACTATTTTTCTACTCATCTACAACTACCCTTCAGATGAAAAAGCAACCACATGCTGGCAACATATTCCTCCCAAAAGATAATACTTGTTTATCTTCATCACACTCTACATCTTGGGGAAATATTAAACACAATACGCCGTTCTTTTAATAAATCTTATTATGATGAAAGTGGCAAAAGTCGGATTAAAAAAATTACTGTCCGAGGCGCACTAGGAGAACCTTAGATGTTTTATCGTGGCGTATCCGTTCTCTTTCAACACCATTGCTAAAATTCAGTTGAAATGCTTTATGTTGTTCATCACGAAAACTAGGTGAAGATGCCCAAAAGAATCCAGCGGGCATATTAGGGAACAATCTTTTATTAATGCTTGGATTGTAGCAACTGCGTTTAACAAGACTTGCTAATTCTTTGATATTTGGTAAGCGCCAATCTTTATATCCTGCAAATTTTCTTTTTTCTGCTACTCTTAATGCCCTCTTCCAAGTTACCTCAGGGGCTCTTCCTTTTGAGCATTTAATGCCTCTTGTTCCTTCGGCACATCTTTTCCACATTAATTTGGTTAATGTGTCCGTAACAGTTCCGTTATTATTATATTCATAACGATCGTTTTTCCAATTGTCGACAATATTAGGGTTGCAGATTTGAGCGCTCATTACTAAACCTGATAAAAATACTAAAGTTAAAAAAATTGATGTTTTCATAATTTTATTCCTATGGTTAAAAAATTGCTAATTGTTAAATTAGGTAAGTTCTATTATTGATATCTTGATCCTATTCAAGGTCGTTATAAAAATTACCTAACTCTTCGTTACTTAAGGTGGTTACATAAGTCTTATTTGCTAACAACATAACTTTGATTGTTTTCAAATAAATACTTAAATGTTTAAGAAATATTGGAACAATATCATCGTTAAACATAAAGACTTTCAGAATTTATTGTATAGAAAGTAATTCATAATTATTCCCCAAAACGCACTAAGCGCACATTGGCACCTGTGCCAGCATTCAAGCGCTCTCCATGACCATTAAAGAAATGTATTCCCCACGGTGTACTCTTGTTTTTATTAACATTAGGCACAGACGACCAAACAAAATTAGCAACTGTATGGGGGAAATAAGTCATATCTATGCTAGGGGTTTTAGAATAATCAACGATACTTCTAAGCTCCTCAACCGTTGGCAATCGCCAATCTTTTTTGCCGCATAAGCCCGCCTCATTTACCGCTGTCACAAAATCCTGAGTGTTAATTGGACAATGTCCAACAAGAAATATACCGCCGTCTGAGTCATCACAATTATTACTGGGGTGGAGTTGTTTCACGCCCATCTTGCCACCATTACTTTTTCCATCTGTACTATACCAAAAGTACTTACTATGCGAATCATGTAAATTAAGAACATCAGGGACTTTGTTCTCCCACATAAGTCCAGTTACCTCATCTTTAACACAAGACCAATTTGTTGCAGTAGCTGCGAGTGGCTTACCTGTATTGCTGATCTTGGTAAAACTAAATCCTGCGTGCCCATCACTGTCATCATTATGCGTTGCATCACGCCCTTGATTACAATCTTGCTTGCTTTTTATATTACTAGTGCAGTTAGTATTGTTACCTCTTCTACCCTGAGTTTTCTTGTTGTGGCCTAGTCTGTATCCTCCGCCAAAAGTAATACCTGTGTCGTTAAGCACGCCAAGTCCAGCTCGAGGTGTGACTTTTACTTGCTTACTCACATGACCCTCTACACCTTGAGAATCAACAGGGGTTACAACAACATAGTATTGTACATTATTAGACAAACCTTTAATCGTATAATCATAATTGTTACCATTCTTACACTGAGGAGGAGAGCATTTGTGTGCTTTGGCATTTGAAATGAATGTGCCATCCTTTAAAGTTGAGTAGTTAACAATATGACCATCTAAAGATTTAAAACTTTGTTGTGCATAATATATATTGTAAGATTTCGCAGGAGAAAATGTATTCCAAGATACTTTGATTTGCCTATTACCTGCCACTGCCTTCGGTTTAAAAGGGCCTAACACCTGAACTTCGGATAGAGATAGGAAATTCTTATTAAGTAACTGTATTTTAACATAGCGACCTACCTTGCCCTTTTCACCTAATTTAATAGTCTTTTTGGGATGAGGTACAGTATGAAAGTCTTGTTGATAAGTGTGCTCATTAAAGTTTCTTTTAGAAGAGATGCTGACTCTATAGTTATTTATTCTCTCCATACAACATGCAGTACGGTTGAATATATTGATTTGGTTGATAACTTGCTGACTGCCCAAATCAACCATCCACCAAGCGCCTTTTTCTTTTTTAGTGTGGGTAATGCCTGTATACGATAACCAAGATCCTGCGGTATTGCCGTTAACTGCATTTTTAGCTTGGTAGCCCCAATACATACTGGATTGAGTGGCATGTTTGCCGTAGGCTAGATTAGTATAGGTTAAATTACTGTTAGCGTGAACTGTGGCAGTAATGAGAGAGGCCGTTAATAGCAAAATACGACTAAGATTTTTATTAATAGATATTAAGTTCATTGCGTTTTCCTTATTTAAATTAGATTTACTTTATTAAGTTTAGATTTAACTGAAATGATTTAACTGAAATAACTGAAATGATTTAACTGAAATAACTGAAATAACTGAAATAACTGAAATAACTGAAATAACTGAAATAACTGAAATAACTGAAATGATTTAAACACAGGGAAACGATATCACGCTATTAAATTTTTGTCAAGTGTTTTTAAATTTAATAAGTTATAAAGTTTTTTGCATTCTATTTTCAACAAAATACTCAGAATTATTACAATTTTTAATACACCCAACAGCAACGAAGCAAAAAAACAGCTGGATTTGTGCATTAACAAATATTAAAAAAAACACACTAAAGTTCGTTATGGCAATACTTATAAGGGGTTGTTAGCGTATGGATGGTTAACAAAATTCAACTTTTGCCAAATGGGTGAGAAGTGAATTTTTGATGATTATTCAGGTTTATACGAAGGTCTCTCATTTTATTTTTGAAAATGATATATTTTTTTATGTTTTTGATTTCTGCATCTGAATTAAAATCTTATGTTAGAATAATATTTTAAATTCCCATCATTGTTTGTAAATAAAATTGGTTAAATATGAATAAAAAGACATTTGTGTTGCACTTAAAAAAATGCAAGTTTAGATTTAATAATCGTGAGCAAAATTTTTATTGGATCTGGTTTGCTAAATTTAGAAAAGAACCACTTAAATTGTTATGGATTCTGAATTTATTTCTTATTTACACCTTTAGTGCTGTCGCTCATGCAGATACAACACTTGCAGATGACTGCAAAGCAGAGGGGCAAAATTCTACGCATTTAAATGGGTCGGTGTGTGTAAACGGAAAGCCAGTGTTGACGCCTGAAGAAATGCATAACAAAATTTTCCCTTTGTATGAGAATATGAAAAACAATAAGGACAGTTTTGAATATTACCAGAGAAAAAGTTTGGTTAATTGCTTGGCGGATAAAAATTGGGTGAACAATCCATCGCTACCAACAGAGCCTGTAGCAACGGGAAAATTGGATATTATATGTAAATTTCACAAGTTTTCTTGGCAGTCTTTTGCTTATTTGACGGCACTTGGGGTTAGTAAAAAACCACACTTTTTAGAAATGATGCCAAAGGAAAGAGTATTCAAGAGAAAACCTGATGCTTGGGATTTTGATGGGGATATAAATCTTGTTTTTTCCAATATTCAACAGGCGGCTACCAGTGTTGTGCTCAATGACTGGAATCATAATCCAGTTTTTTATCAGCAGAGCATGAATAAAAAGTTTTATAACGATATAGTGCTCAACCAATTGAATAACAGTCAATGTATTAATGAAATTGATTCAAAGCGACGCCAATTTGATATTACTGCGGGTGCCATAGAAATTAAAACTTCTTGGAAGGTTTTGGATCCTAGTGACGACGCTTCAAGTTTTTTTACTATTCACCGTAACATTATGTTGAATGGAAAACTGGTAAAAAATACACAACTTGCTTTATTGGGTATGCATATCGTCAGAAAAACCCCGAAACATCCAGAATGGATTTGGGCAACATTTGAACACAAAGACAATGCGCCCGATTGTGACAACATAAAATCAGATGACGAAACTAATTGGACTTTGTACAATCCCAACTCTTCTCAAAAAACAAATACATATGTGGCTGGCCAGCCAACACAAGTATGCAGAAAAACGCCACATGGCGCTGGATTTTTAGCAAAGGCTGGGCTAACGGTGGTGCGTGATATCAAGGATTTGAATGCGGGTATGACAGATATATATCAGGCCAAAGATGCTATATGGAAGAACTATTTTTTAGTGGGGAGTGCTTGGACACAATCCATTAATCCTTTTTCTACTAATGGCAAACTTCCCCCTACATGGAGAAATGAGATAGGTGGATCAAGTCTTTTGTCAAACACCTCTATAGAAACTTATGTGCAAAATCCCAAGTGGTTTGATATAGAACACCCCAACACAAACAGGGGATGTTTTGGTTGTCATATTTACAATCCCGACAAGCAAAATGCCCTTCATTTAAGCCATATGTTTAATGCCGCCAAAGATTATGGGTCTTGCATTGTGAGAACTCTACACAATAAAAAATCAGAAGCACCTTTTGGGAAGTAATGTAGTTTTTTATATAAATTGACATGCGTTTCTTTGCTTTCTAAGTCATTGGAAAACAAAGACAAATCAATAATTAAAATTTCCATAAATTTTTTTGCTCGTTATTTACCTTGTATTATTTCAATCCGCTTAAGGCGCGCACTTTCCCAATCATCAATTGGATCTAATTGATGCCAAGCATTCATTAACTTTTTTGTTTGCATTGACAAGTTAAGTCCATATTTTTTAAACATATAAAAATAAATACGAGCGATATCGCCACGCACACTGGGTGCTGGCTCTACTTTTCTTAAATTTCTTGCACCACTAATATTAATTTCAATATCGCAAGCGCCATAGTTCCTTATTTCGCCTGATACCAATCCAAATTGATAATTTGATCTGTCGCCATTTACTTCGCCAATAGATGGCACTAAATTCATTAAGTCGTTATAAGCCTGTTTGAAAGTTTTATTGGTTTTTAAGCAGTATTTACGACCATTCGTGCCTTTGCGCTTTGTGCCTTCTAGCCAACAAGAACGACCAAGTGGTGTAAGTTGTGCCAACCAGTACGCAGGCACAATATGCTCAGCTTCAGTTCGGGAAGCCCGGGGTTTATTTTTACGCACTTGGTATCCGCAACTGTTTAGATCAACCTTGCGATTTGAATAATCACAACCACAGTAAAATGTTTTTTGGTTGTCGTAATAAATTTTTTGATACATTAGTTTTTTTGCACTATTAAAACTTGATGGGCTATTGGCAAAACTGGTGTTTGCAACAACCAAGATATTGAGGGTTAAAGCGTATGAAATTATGAAATTTTTCATCTTTTATTTATCCACTAGGTTAGTTTCGATTTTTTCAACCTCATCTATGAAAAACTGATAAGCATTTATTTGCTAAAGCCAAGAGTGCGCTGTTGTAATTCTTGAATTTCTACCGTGCTTTTTCAATGTTTCCGTTGCTTAGTCCAAAACTTTTGAGGCAACTCAACACTTCGTTTGCCTTAACCTGTGTTTGTAATTGGAGTTGTTTAGCGCTTTCCAATATTTTGTAGATACATCCGCCAGCATTAGATTTTTTATTTTTTGGTTGATTGAGTGTTTGGGTAATGACGCTGTTCATTGTTTTTTTGTTTAGATTGTTCAAACAGGTGTTAATTTGCCTCTTATTCACACCCCACTCAGTTAACTGCTGGCGAATGTTTAACTTGTTTATTTCGATAGCCTTTATATTTTTAATATTTTGAGTGTTGTTTTTACTGTTGTTGCGAGTAAGTGCACCAACTGTCCTTTCTTGTTTTTCTAAGATTAGTGCGTTATCTTGCATATTGTTCTCCTTTGAACATTAACACCAGTTTTGTAAAGAATTTTAGTGGTTTAAGAATTGGCACTGTTTTTACCTTCAAGGTAGCACCTGTAGAGCAAGGATGGCTAATTACGAATGAAGGGCAACTAATTGCGGGCAAAAGGGTAACTAATTACGGGTAAGGGGTAACTAATTTCTTTAAATGTTGCCACAACAAGATTTTTTAATTGCGTGTGTTTGCTATTTTTGAGACAAAGTGTCACTAATTGTGGATAGGTACAACTAATTACGAATGAGGAAAACTTTGCTTTAGTAACAACGATTTCAATAGACGAAAAGAGACCTGCAAGGTTATTGCAGTGTTCTTTAAATATTGAGTTTTCGCTTGTATCTATCATAAAACCCTTAAATTAATAAAAAATTTGTATGAACAAAGCAGAAATATAAACTACAATTAAAAAAATTTAACTATATTTATGAGTTTGGCTCCTCGAGCTGGGCTCGAACCAGCGACAAATGGATTAACAGTCCATTCGCTTATAAAATTATACGATGCTAATTTAACTATGGATTATACTCACATTGAAGGATTTTACAACTAAATTTAATTTAATTTTAAAAAACGAAGATATGACGCCTACAAAGATGTCAGAAATATCTGGCATTACACGCACTGCAGCATCGGATTATAAAATTGGCCGCTCAATTCCTTCCGTTCAAAATTTAATTAAAATTATTAACGCCTTTCCAAAATACACCTTGTATATTCTTGATTTAGATACAAGAGAACTGCCGCAACAAACATTCCTTAAAAATTAACTTTAGTTTATCTCAATCTATTTTATAAATGGAGTATGGCAGTGGAGCTAAAAAAATTACTTGAACTGTATCAACAAGAAAAACCGCAATTATCTTCTAGGACAATTCAAAAATATGAGTCTGTTATCACGATGTTTATCAAGGATTCAGGAATTGATAATATCTTTGTCACACGCAACGAATGCATTAAATGGCGCAATAAAATATTAAACAGATCAAGTGCTGGAAATTGCAATAATTATCATCGACACATGAGGTCTTTATTTAATTTCGCAGTTGCTGCTAATTATTTAGATGAGAATGTTTTTCAATCGATTGATATTTTAAAAACAAGCAATGTGAAATGTAAAACAATCAGCGAAGCAACATTTGAAAAATTGTTATTGACCATAAAACATGATAAGTATTATTCATGCCAATCATGGTTTTATTTAGCAATGATAGATGTTTTTAGATTTACTGCTATACGCCGAAGGCAATTAATTGGCATTAAGTGGCGTGACATTAATTTCAATGAAAAAACTTTATACCTAGATGCTAAATATTCAAAAAATAAAAATGATAATTTGGTGCCTATTAACGATATTTTGATTGAACACTTTTCAACACTTATGGAAAAATCAAAAAATCCAAAACAATCAGAACAAGTTTTTAACATTACAAAATTTTTAAATAGTTACAAGGCAGAACAAATGAACGAAGATCATGTCTCAAGGTTATTCACAAAATGGTCAAAAAAAATTGGCGTACTTGTATCTCCCCACAGATTTAGACACACAACGGCAACAAAGATTGCCAATAGTGGGTGTAATTTGAAATCACTGCAGCAATTACTTGGTCATTCTGACATTAAAACAACTTTAGGTTATGTTGAAACGAATATTGATGATTTAAGGAGAATTCAGTTGGTCATTAATAGTGTAAAGACTATTTATTAAAATATGATTATGAGTTACAAAAACTGAAATGCCATTATATTTTGTATGAGGATGAATCTTGTTTAGTAATACCTTGATGTATCTAATAAAGTATTCTTTGGTTTCGACGCAATGTTTATCATTTTTTATTATCTGCTCCATTTATTTGTATCTCCTTCAACACTTATAAAAAATAACAAATTTATAAACATTTGTTATTTATTTATAAAGATTTAATAATAGATTTAGTAGAGAATAGCAATGACACCAAAAAGATTCAAGAGATGGTTAAGAACTGGGAGGTTCCTAGTTATAACGATTTAAAAGATGGAAGAGGAAAGCATCATAACTTTGAGGTTTATATAAATGGTGAGGGATATATTAAGAATATCTTTGTTGTTTCCGAAAGAAATTGCATGTATATATTGGGTTATCTGTTGATGGATGCATTGAATATAGATAAAAAATCTATATATTCCAATAATAAGACTACTGATTATTGGAATACACTTACCGAATTTCTAAAGACTTAGTGTAATCTTCATAAAGCCTATCTTTGATAAATTTATTTCGTTTATTTTCACTCAGTTTCTTATAAAAATCTAAGTTGTCTTCGACCAAACTTGTTACTAATGATTGGAAAGTTCTATCAAATTTATCACGTTTATTAGAATCGGAATTATCACCAGTCATGACCATCCTTAATTCTTCGTTTTCATGTACTTGACATTTGATTTTTTCAAATTTAACTTTATCTTCATCAGAGAACTCACCATCAAATGAATCATTAAGTATTTCAATAATATGAGATAAGAAATCTGTTGGTTCTTCATTAATTCCATCAGATCCATCAGAACCAATCCCTTCAATTACGGTATCACCGTCATCCAATTCAATAGTTGATGTAAATTTCTTTTCAATCTTAAAGTATTCAAGATCAATAGATGACAGAATGTCTGATAATTTACCACCTTCTCTTCTTGGTAGTTTTTTACTCAGCCCTCGAACAAATATAAACAGTTTCTCAAGGTCAATATCCTTAAAGGTGATGACTTGTGAAATGTAACCGTAAAGTCTTATAAAACTGTAAATTTGACCTCTAAATTCCTCTTGCTCATCTTCATCTAATGACTTCCAATTAACAACTACTGAATCAAGTATCCCTTGTAACTCTTCGGTAGATATTTCATCTTTGTAGAATGTATCAACATACCTTTCAATGTCGTCGTCATTGAACAAGTGATATTCATCAATATCATCTTTAATTGAGTACAGTCTATTCGGATCAATTTCTTCTTCTAGAATTGTCCCTTCATAGAAGGGTTGGAATGACTCTTGTACATCTTGTGGGTCATTAACAAAGTCTAAAACAAAAGTATCTGTTTTACCTCTCATTGTTCTATTCAACCTTGACAGTGTTTGAACACACTGCAATCCCCCAAACTTCTTATCAACGTACATGGTGTGCAACATTGGTTCATCAAACCCTGTTTGGAATTTATTATTAACAATAAGGATTCTAAATTGTGGCTCTTTTAAACTCTCTTCTGTTTGTGTTTCGGGTACACCGTTCATTGAAGATTCAGTATAGTCTTGGTGAGTGCCTTGATCATATACTGTTCCAGAGAACCCCACTAATGAACGATATGGTAAATCCATTTCCTCCATCTGTTTATCAAATTCTAATTTGTACTTAACACAATGAAGGCGTGATTTAGTTACTAACATTCCTCGACTCTTACCTTCGAGTTTATTAGACGCATGATTAACAAAATGATCTAATATAATTCTGACTTTTTCAGTAATTGTATGTGGATGTAAATCTACCCAATTCACCAACATTGATTTAACTTTACTCTCGGGTAACTCTTTATCTTCTTTAACCTTCTTATTGAGTTTGAAGTATCGTTTGTATGTTGTGTAATTCTGTAATACATCCAAAGTAAAACCTTCTGAGACACTTTGTTTCATTGAATATAGATCGAATGGTTTAAAACCTTCCTCTGACGGTGTTCCGAATAACTCTAAAGTCTTATTCTTAGGTGTTCCTGAAAAACCAAAGTATGAAATATGAGGTTGTTTACCCCTTGAGTTAATCTCATCCAATATCATCTTATCGACTTGAGTTAGGTCCTCTTCACCTTCACCTTCTTGGTAATTATCTAGGTTAGATTTAGATAATGATTTTCTAAGATGTTTAGATGTTTCACCACTTTGTGATGAGTGAACCTCGTCAATAATTACACCAAATTTTCTATCACCTAATTTTGAGATAGTCTCAGAGATAACAGGGAACTTTTGGATCGTGGTAATAATAATTGATTTACCTGACTCTAAGAATTCTTTTAATTGTTGTGATGTTCCATCAACTGGGTTTACAACACCTTTGGTTTGCTCGAGTTGAAGTATAGTATTTTTAATTTGTTTATCCAATACTCGTCTATCAGTTACAACAATGATTGTGTCAAATATACGGTTGGCATCTGTTGGGTTTTGATATAAAAATGACAACATGTGGGATAACCAACCGATAGAGAGTGATTTACCAGAACCAGTAGTGTGTTGAATTAAGTAATTAACCCCAGTTCCTTTGTCCAATATATCTTGTCTAATTTTCTTAATGACATTTAATTGATGGAATCTTGGAAAGATTAAAGTATCAGATTTCTTTTCAACTAATCTTTGTTGTTTTGGATCATAAACCTTCTCAATATCTTGTCTAATATGAACAAAGTTTTCGATCAAATCTAATACCGAATCCTTTTGTAAAATATCATCCCAAAGATAATGAGACATGTGTCCTTTAGGATTGACAGGGTTATCAATACCCTTATTAAAGGGTAAGAATCTTGTCTTTGATCCACTTAAACGAGTTGACATGAATACTTTCTCATTACCAACAGAGAAATACACCATATTTCTTTTAAATTTAAATAACGGTTCTTTAGGGTCTCGATCAAACTTCCATTGTTTTATACCGTGGGTATGGTTTTGACCGGTTAATGAGTTCTTTAATTCCAACATCATCACTGGAATACCATTAATGAAAATACCCATGTCAATAGAGTTTTCATTCTTCTTAGAGTATTTGAGTTGACGAAGTTCAATAAATCGATTCTTTTTATATAAGTCTTGGTGTTCTTGATTAAGTCCAGATTTGGGTTTGAAATACACTAATTTAAAGGTATTCCCTCTATCCTTTACACCTTTACGTAGAACTTCAATAACTCCTTTAGATTCAATTTGTTCTGAGATTCTTTTGGTGAGTTTGTTATTAGTATCATCACCGTACTGTTCGGTGAGTTTTTGGTATTTCTTTGGTTGGGTTTCTTGGATAAACTCAATGAGTTGTGAAGGTATTAAACATAATGATTTATCATAGAGTTTTGGCTCAACTTTTATGTAACCACTGTTCAGTAGTTGAACTTCAATATGTTCTTCAAAGTTTAACTCTGTGTAATTCATACTAACACCTCATCTCTTACATCAACCTTACCAGTAACAACATCTGAGATTAATGATTGACGATATTCTTTTAACAAAATAATACGTTTAGATTCAATATCAACGAGTTTATCAATTTTTGAGGTCTCGAAGTCGAGATAATCAACTATTTGTTGTTGTTCTTGATGTGGTGGAAAGGGGAATATTAAGTTTCTAATCTCTCCTAATGATATAAATGGTTGTCCACCACCTTTCTGACTTATGTCTATCTGACTCTTTAGAATTTCACTATCTATTAAATATATTAAATATTTCGGAACTATATCATTAGATTTAGAGGTTTTAAATAAACAAACATTTTTAATTGAAAATTTTTTATTGTTTGTTACCAATACATTTTTACCTATATTTCCTCCAATCATTGACATAATAATGTCTTCTTTTTCAACATCACTCCTACGGTTTATTTCTAAATAATCTACTTCAGATATATGTTTACACTGGTTGAAATCTATATCATTCTTTACAAATGATTTAGATGTTACTAATGGAAAAGTTTGTTGTCCTTTATCAACAAACTCTGGTGTGTCGTGAGTTCCATCTTTTACTTCACAATAGTAAGATATTTTAGTTCTCACCCACCCACTAGGTATATCCCCAATCCACTCAACACCACTATCTTTCATTTCAACATGGGGGTTTAACCCTTTAGTAACAGTTGTATTAATGAGTGATGTTCGTTGTTCTTTTAATAACTCGATTTTTTGTTGAGTTTTCTCAAGGAGTGTATCAATCTTTGAGGTTTTGTTATCGAGATAATCTGAGATCTGTTGTTGTTCTTGGAGTGATGGAACTCTTACACTTAGGTTTAGAAATGTTTCCATTCTGACTACTTTCCTAAGTCCAGTGTAATAAGGTTTTAAACCCTTTACATCGTCGATAGAAAGATAGTTATAGTAAATAAATTTTGAGTCAGTTAATGTATTACATTTAACGACCTTATATGACCCTGTTATCATTCCACTAAAATTTGATATACCTATGGTTCTCGGTGTTTCATCTATGTCATATAAACAAAAAATCAAATCATCCTTATCGACAGTTTGATACGTGTCAAAACTTTCAGGAAACTTACCCCTACCACTTTCAACATCTCTTAATACTACACCTCTTTTAGTCAATGACAATAACTGATATTTGTCAGATTCTTCTCCTACAACATTTTTTGTAACATCGAACAAATATTTGTTTCTTACAACACCCCACTCACTCGGAATCTCACCAATCCACTCAACACCACTATCTTTATATGCTGGATAAGTATTCATTACTAAACAACCTCATTTAATAGATTCTCTGACTCTTCTTCAAGTTTGAGTAAATCTTGGGTGATTTCACTCATTGAACGAAGTGGTTTATATTTATAAAAATATTTAGTAAAGTTGATTTCGTAACCAACCTTGTTTTTAGATTCATCCATCCACGAATCTGGTAGGTGTGGCTTTACTTCTTTTTCAAAGTAATCTTCAATGTCACCAGTTAATGGAATTCTTTCATAATCTCTTTTCTTGGTATCTGGTTTAACTTTTCCTTGTTTGGTGGTAACAACAACCCCATTCTTTTCTAATGGCTGTTCAATTGTTATTTTTGTATATCCAAAATATTCGTTATTATGAATCTGACTAACTTCTGACTCTATAAAGTTATTGTATGTTTCAACAATTTGTTTACGACCTTCGACAGAAACCTCTTTACTTTTCTCACCAAGGTTTTTTCTCATTGATGTGTAAAAATTAGATCCATTAATTAATTGAACCTTCCCTTGTCTTTCACTAGATTTTTTATTAGTTACAATCCACAAATATGTCGATATACTGGTATTAAAGAACAACCTATCGGGTAACGAAACGATACATTCCAACATATCGTTTTCAATAATCCATTTACGTATCTCACTCTCACCCGAACCACTATCACCTGCAAACATTGGTGAACCATTTAAAACAATACCAACACGTGAACCTTTTGGATCCATCTTAGAAATCATGTGTTGTAAGAATAACAATTGACCATCAGATGATCTTGGTGTTCCTACTGAGAATCTACCGTTAGGATTGTCACTTTCATTTTCAATAAAACTCTTTTCTGACTTCCAACTTACACCATAAGGTGGGTTAGTTAACATATAGTCAAATTTATCCCCTTGAAATCTATCCTCAGATAACGATGAACCTTGACGAATTTCCTCTGGATTTCCACCAGTAATCATCATGTCAGATTTACAAATTGAATAGGTTTGTGGGTTTAGTTCTTGACCTAATAGTCTTATATCAACTTTATCATTAATATTTTCATGAACCCATTCTTGACTAGTGGTCAACATACCACCAGTTCCACAACAAGGGTCAAAAATACTTCTTACTTTATCATTGCCTTGTAAATTGTCAGATTCTTGTGAAAATACCATTGATACCAATAATTTAACAACATCTCTTGGTGTGTAATGTTCACCAGAGGTCTCATTACTCATCTCAGAGAATTTTCTTAACAACTCCTCAAAGATTTGACCCATTTGATGATTCGAAACAACATCGGGGTGTAGTTCAATTTCACTGAATTTCTCAATGAATTGGAATAAACGATTATTTTTATTTAACTTCTCAATAGGTTTTTCTAATTGGAAGTTTTCAACAATTTCAACAACATTCTCACTGTAACCACTTAGGTAGTTATCGAAATTCATCATTACATTAGATGGGTCTTGTCTGAGACGATTTAAGTCATATTGAGAATGATTGAAGAATGTAGTATTAACCCTTGTAAGAATAATAGGCGTCGGATCATCAACTTGTGATTTGTATTCGTTGTAAAGGCCAATAACATTGTCTTTGTGTGGCTCTAAAACACAATCAAGACGCCTTAAAACAGTGAAGGGTAGGATGATATCACCGTATTCATGAGGTTTAAACAATCCTCTTAATACGTCGTCACAAACGTTCCAAATAAAAGATGAGATTTCACTATGGTTAACAGACATAAATTAAGTCCAAAATAAATTGTAATATAGATGTAATGTTATCAGATTGGGGTCATAAAATCTAACATGTTAAATACAATAAACTACATTACCCCAAAACCCCTGACAACTCTTTAAAATTTCTTATATAGCCCAATTTAAGGAAGTCTTCGCCTTTTCTTGATTTAATTTTACACTCTCCCGATACACATCCATTGGTTTTCTACACCCAATGTTTCATGAAATCTTCGATGATTATAAAACTTAATATAATCATCCACATCAACAATCAACTCACGAATAGATTGATACTCGTTCAGATAAACCCTTTCGCATTTTGCACTTCGCCAAAAGCGCTCAATGCAGATATTATCTGTGGCTCTGCCTTTGCCATCCATGGATATTTGAATGCCTAAATCTTTTAGTCATTTAGTGTGTATCTCGCTGGTGTATTGACTGCCTTGGTCGGTATTAAATATCTCTGGATGTGAGTGTTTTTCTAAAGCATTATTGAGCACACTCATTACTAATTGCGAATCCATGGTGTTGGATGTCTTGTGTGATAGCACTGCTTTAGAATGCCAATCAATAATGTACCATATACACCATGCCGCCTGCAACCTTGATATAAGTAGTCAACCCTTAAAAACCCCAAACCCCACCACCCCTAATCAACCAAACCAGTTTTCAAACAATAACACACAAAATCCTCGCCCTTTTCACAAAAAACAAACCAATTTTTTGCAAAGACAAAAAAATAACAGTGGCAATCAGCCACTTTTTCAAATTCCACGCTATAGCAGCCATTAAAACATTAATCTCATCACCAACTTGCCCTTTGAGTAAATTCCTAGACAATCTAAAATCTGCTTTAAGATGTCCAATGATAGGTTCTATTGCTGCTCGTCTTTTACACAACTTACGCTTTTTATCTCGTTGGTAACGGCTGTCTCGTTTCAGGGGCTTTTTAGGTAAGATGATTTCAGCCCCTAGTACTTCTTTTGCACCCACATACCCTCTATCACATACTGCCTTCTGAATGGGCTTGATACGATTGGCGTTAGCGTGAGCAATGGCTGTATCTAGTGTTTTTGAATCATGAATGTTTGTTTTATGACTTGCCACGCCAACGATAATGTTACTGTCTTTGGTAGAGACGATTGAAACTTTGTTGCCATATTCATATTTCTTATGGTCTTTGCCTTTGGCAATAACATAAACATCGGGCTCATGTAGGGCGTAAATTTTGTTTTTGTCTCCAGGTTGTTGAGCGAGCACTTTTTGGTAGAACAAGAAGTCTTTTTGATAGATTTCAAACAAAGAATGAGTTGGAAGTTTGCGTTGTAGTTCACGGATAAGCTTGTTGGCAATGGTTCTGAGTCTTTTAAGGGCTTTTTTGGCTTTGGCACGCTTTTTGACATGGCGAAAGTGGCGAATGCTAAGGCGACAGTTTTTAACTTCTTTGACATAAGTTCTTCGCTGTTTGATGCCGTGTTGTTTTGCCAGTTTGTTTAAGCGATTAATTATCTTAATTGCCAGTTTGGCGTCAGTAGGATAAGTGATGTTTTTCTCTTGAACGGTGGTGTCAATTAACACAGTTGACTCTTGTGCTTTTTTACCGTGTAACTCAACGCTCATTTTAAAGATAAGATTAAAACCTTTAACGCCAATGCGTTTTCTGAAATGCACTAACTCAGTGGCGTTACAAGCTACATCAGCAATATAAGCACTGTGACCACAAAAGTATTGGTAATACGGGTTTCTTTTAAACTGCATAACAACGGCTTCATCTGATAGATTCTCTAACTGTTTGAGGATAAGCAAGCCCACCATTAGGCGAATGGGTTTTGAGGGTCTGCCATTGTTAAGGCAATAGTGCTTGGTGAAGGCATCATTAAGAACTTGCCAGTCTATGGCGTGAGATAGTGTAATGAGTGGGTCTTTGATGTCTAATTGATTAAAAAGCTCTGAATGGAATAAATTGTTTTGGGTGGATATTGGTAAGGATTCGGTTAGCATATTTTTTAGGTAAAACGACCAGTAAAAGAGTGTTGTTATACCAAAAGTTGGTTGATTTGTCTATGGGTATTTGATTTTTTATTGTTATAAATCAAATTGTTGTGTGGTTTTTAAGGGTTGACTAAGTAATGTCTGTAGACCAAACTTGATTGGCATGATTGATACCAAGGCCTCGAAGCTTGTAACTGTACTTCTTATGCGTTTTGATTGATATGGTCGTATCAACTTTGTTTAACTGCCAATACTGCCTTTAAGCAGGGGTCTTCGATAGCGTGCAACGGTGTTTAAGCTTACTTTGAATTGTTGATGTACTTTTTTTTCGCCGTAAATAGGTATGCGTTCAAACACTTTGATAATGTGGTTTTTTGATGGTTTGCTTAGTATCGTTTGTTTTTGACTTGTAATATAAGCCACTTCTGTTAATGCCCAATAATTGACATTGATAATTAACGGATAAAAAGACCCCTGCATAGCACCCTAAAACCAACCATCAAAACCCAAAACCCTCAATTTTTGACTTTTCAAAGTCAAAAAATATATAAAACCCAGCTTTCATTAAAAAAATCATCAATACCAACTATAAATCGCTCATTTTCTACTCTTTTTTGTACTGTTTCCACAAAAAAAACACAATAATCCCTAGGCTGTATTTAATCCCTTGTTAATATAAACATTCGCCGCTCTAACTAGATTATAAGCAATAGCTTTAAGATTAACTTCGCTGGCAACTTTCTCTAAACCAATATAACGACTTCTTGCCAAACCATAAGTGCGTTTGAGTGTACCAAAGGTGCGTTCAACCACAAACCTTCTTTTGCTGATTGCTTTATTGCGTAATTTATTCCAATGACTCATTTGCTTGCCTTTGGGTTTTTTGCGCATAATACCATCTCTTAACTTTTGTGCTTTAAGTGCCTCACTATTAGCTTGAGAGGCTGCTCCTTTGTCGTATAAAACTCTTACGCCTTTTTGATTGCCTGCCTGTTTAACATTTTCTTCAAAATGAGTCATTTCACTATCATTAGCAGGGTGCGTAGTGGCTTTGTTAATTAATCCATTGGCATCAGTTGTTACTACTGATGAATATCCATAAGTGTATTTTCCCGCCTTAAATGTCCATCTTGCATCTTTATCATCTGAATATTGAATTGGGTTACTATCAATCTCATAAACCTCACCAGTTTTGTGTGTTGTAATAATCTTCTTAGTGCGTCTAGCACTTTGAATTAAGGTTGCATCCATGGCAACATGTTTGCCATTAGAGAGTTTGAGTTGATTGTTCTCAAGCATAAGATTGATGCTACTCAAAAGTCTATCAAATAGATTTTGTTTGATTAGTTTGGTTCTAAATCTGCCAATGGTTGTGGCATCAGGTTTGTTGCCACTTAGGCTAAAGTTGCAAAAGTTAATAAAGACTAAATCTCTACTAAGACTATCAGCCAACTTCTCATCAGAGAGATTGTGCCATGTGCCTATTAATAGCGCTTTAAACAGACTAACAGCAGAATAGTCAACTTTAATATGAGACAGATCTTTGGTTATAACTTCCCAATCGATAACTTTGTTAATGATGTCTAGTTGGGAGTTTGGTATGTTGATAAAACTATCAGCAAAGGTTTGTTCTTGAGTGGTTTTAACTCGCATTTTTTTGTAAGTATCTGATAATTATAGTATTTTATCATAAATGCTAATGTTTGCATAAGGTTTTGAGGGTTAATTTGTGATTTTTTGTTGGGTTTTTTAGTTTAATACAGGGGTCTTATAAAGAGGATGAAGATGGCTTGAAATCAACTAACTGCTTGAGATTAGATGAGTCCAAGCTTTTTAGCTTTTTTGCCAACCACTTCTCTACTGTTACTTTGCCTACTATGGTAGTTAGACGCTCATTCTGTTGCTATGCTTTGACAAGTTCTTCTTTGTATTCTTTAACAGCTTTAGAGGGCTCTATGGCAATTTCTGCGTTAGCAAGAAAGGTTTTCTTTTAATTTTGTAGGTTCTGAGGAAGGATGTTATGCTTGCTAGCAATCTGCACTAAGGTTTGTTCGTTTTGCAATAGTTCAAGCACGAGTTTAGTCTTGAATGCAGGGGTATATTTAGTTTGTTTTTTACTCATTTTTTTGTTTAGTTTAACGAATTTGAAATAAGGAAAATTAAATTGTTGTTTGAAATTGTTGGGGCTTTATAGATCGTCCAATTCTAAACGCCCCACAATTTGTTTAGGACTCCAATACTCTTTTAACTTTTCAACAATGTAGCCTCTAGACATTATCTACAACCTAATGACTTTGTTTTTCTCTTGATGTCTTTTGCAAGCAAGTCCATTGACTTGATTGTATCGGAAACCTTTTTTGCCAGTATTGCAAGACAACTCTCTAGAAATAGTTGACTTATTCCTACCCAATAAATTTTGATTGCACCCCTGTTTGTTCAGTAGATAAATATGGTATCTTTGTTCTTAGGTCAATTGGGTATATTTTTTCATATTTCACTCCTTTTTCTTGAGTGGTCAATATACTCTTTTGTTCGACCAATGAAAGACCCCTGCATAGCACCCTAAAACCAACCATCAAAACCCAAAACCCTCAATTTTTGACTTTTCAAAGTCAAAAAACATATAAAACCCAGCTTTCATTAAAAAAATCATCAATATCAACTATAAATCGCTCATTTTTTACTCTTTTTTGTACTGTTTCCACAAAAAAGACACAATAATCCCTAGGTTGTATTTAATCCCTTGTTAATATAAACATTCGCCGCTCTAACTAGATTATAAGCAATAGCTTTAAGATTAACTTCGCTGGCAACTTTCTCTAAACCAATATAACGACTTCTTGCCAAACCATAAGTGCGTTTGAGCGTACCAAAGGTGCGTTCAACCACAAACCTTCTTTTGCTGATTGCTTTATTGCGTAATTTATTCCAATGACTCATTTGCTTGCCTTTGGGTTTTTTGCGCATAATACCATCTCTTAACTTTTGTGCTTTAAGTGCTTCACTATTAGCTTGAGAGGCTGCTCCTTTGTCGTATAAAACTCTTACGCCTTTTTGATTGCCTGCCTGTTTAACATTTTCTTCAAAATGAGTCATTTCACTATCATTAGCAGGGTGCGTAGTGGCTTTGTTAATTAATCCATTGGCATCAGTTGTTACTACTGATGAATATCCATAAGTGTATTTTCCCGCCTTAAATGTCCATCTTGCATCTTTATCATCTGAATATTGAATTGGGTTACTATCAATCTCATAAACCTCACCAGTTTTGTGTGTTGTAATAATCTTCTTAGTGCGTCTAGCACTTTGAATTAAGGTTGCATCCATGGCAACATGTTTGCCATTAGAGAGTTTGAGTTGATTATTCTCAAGCATAAGATTGATGCTACTCAAAAGTCTATCAAATAGATTTTGTTTGATTAGTTTGGTTCTAAATCTGCCAATGGTTGTAGCATCAGGTTTGTTGCCACTTAGGCTAAAGTTGCAAAAGTTAATAAAGACTAAATCTCTACTAAGACTATCAGCCAACTTCTCATCAGAGAGATTGTGCCATGTGCCTATTAATAGCGCTTTAAACAGACTAACAGCAGAATAGTCAACTTTAATATGAGACAGATCTTTGGCTATAACTTCCCAATCGATAACTTTGTTAATGATGTCTAGTTGGGAGTTTGGTATGTTGATAAAACTATCAGCAAAGGTTTGTTCTTGAGTGGTTTTAACTCGCATTTTTTTGTAAGTGTCTGATAATTATAGTATTTTATCATAAATGCTAATGTTTGCATAAGGTTTTGAGGGTTGATTTGTGATTTTTTGTTGGGTTTTTTAGTTTAATGCAGGGGTCTTAATGAGTGTTGCACTCATGATGTGAATTCAAGGTTTATTCTATTCCTTTTATTTGAAAAAAAGGACTTCAAGAATGAAATTAATTAAATTACTGGAACTATACCAAGAAGAAAAGCCACATTTATCACCAAGAACAATCGATAAATACAAATCAATTATCAGCATGTTTGCAAAGGACTCAAATATTGATAATATCTTTGTCACACGCAACGAATGCATTAAATGGCGCAATAAAATATTAAACAGATCAAGTGCTGGAAATTGCAATAATTACCATCGACACATGAGGTCTTTATTTAATTTCGCAGTTGCCGCTAATTATTTAGATGAGAATGTTTTTCAATCGATTGATATTTTAAAAACAAGCAATGTGAAATGTAAAACAATCAGCGAAGTAACATTTGAAAAATTGTTATTGACAATAAAACATGATAAATATTATTCATGTCACTCATGGTTTTATTTAGCAATGATAGATGTTTTTAGATTTACCGCTATACGCCGAAGGCAATTAATTGGCATTAAGTGGCGTGACATTAATTTCAATGAAAAAACTTTATACCTAGATGCTAAGTATTCAAAAAATAAAAATGATAATTTGGTACCTATTAACGATATTTTGATTGAACACTTTTCAACACTTATGGAAAAATCAAAAAATCCAAAACAATCAGAACAAGTTTTTAACATTACAAAATTTTTAAATAGTTACAAGGCAGAACAAATGAACGAAGACCATGTCTCAAGGTTATTCACAAAATGGTCAAAAAAAATTGGCGTACTTGTATCTCCCCACAGATTTAGACACACAACGGCAACAAAGATTGCCAATAGTGGGTGTAATTTGAAATCACTGCAGCAATTACTTGGTCATTCTGACATTAAAACAACTTTAGGTTATGTTGAAACGAATATTGATGATTTAAGGAGAATTCAGTTAGTCATTAGCAATGTGGAAAATAGATAAAAAACTATTTATACCATTTATAAATTCTCAATCAATAAAGCGCATTTTTATACTGGTGATTTTACTTGTTAACCCAACCTAGTCCTAGTAGAAAATACAATTTAAATCACTAGGCAACTATTTTGTATATTTTTCCATAGGTTTCGCCACACTTAAATATCGCTTTTTTAGTTAAACAAATTACTCAAGTAAAAAAGTTTAAAATTTTAAAATTTATTACCTCAATACCCTCACTTGTTTTATAAGTACCACTAAGCATTTACCATTCTGTGTTTTGCATGAGAGTACATAGGGAATTAATACACTTCAACTGCCATATTCGAATAGGTGAGCCTCACAAGCCCTTCAAGCGCTATCGTTCGAAGTAGAAAATGTTTCAACTGCCGTATTCGAATAGGCGGGTCTCACAGCATCCTTACAATACTTGGCTAAGAATGTTGATGTTTCAACTGCCGTATTCAAATAGGCGGGTCTCACATATTTTCCGCCAAAGTGGTGAGGAAGTAGTAAGTGTGTTTCAACTGCCGTATTCGAATAGGCGGGTCTCACATCCAGAGTGTTCTGTACCTGATGAGACTGGTGCTGTTTCAACTGCCGTATTCGAATAGGCGGGTCTCACTCTACTGCTCTGGAGAAGAATCTGGAGGCGGTTATGTTTCAACTGCCGTATTCGAATAGGCGGGTCTCACAGGATGGAAGTCGCTGAGTTGCGTCCGCTTGATGAGTTTCAACTGCCGTATTCGGATAGGCGGGTCTCACAGTACCCTAAAAAACACCTTATAAATCAACGAAATACAAGGCGAATTCGGCAACCTCGGTGATTTTTTAGAAAATCTAGTGAAACTGTGTATATTATACCTTTTTAATTTGGTTAAAGTGTTGTGGTTAAAGCATTCGGCAAGTGAAAAACTTAAGTGATTGATTTTTAATGAAATAACTTAACTTGCTATTTTTTTATCGTGCTTGCCGAATTGGGTAACAATTACAGTAGGGTTGTTTTGAGCAATACAGTGTTATCTACTAAGGCAATAATACCTTAATCGTTTATTAAATAGGTTGAAAAACTATCTCTTTATAAGGGTAAAGACAGTTACTTGCCTTGTGACCAAGTTTCGTAAACTCAACTCAATCATAAGGCGAGTAACTCACTTTGATTTTTAAAGCCGAAGTCTGTGACACGGTATCCAATAGATTAAAAGAGCGTGTAAATATGGATAAACTATTTACTGCCCTTCGGCGAGGTAACGCAAGCGTTTGTTTGTTGTAAAAGAATAAGTCAAAGCGTGTATCTCTAAAATTTGCCATCAATATCAAATTGCACATGGTCGCATAAAAACCTGATCAATGGAACGAATTTTAAATTGTTTTAAACTACTCTCAGGTTCACAGATTAAACCAATCAAAAAAAGCGCACCAGTTCATTAGGCAAATATCACTCAAGTAAAAAAGCTTAAAGAGCCAAACTTTTTTGCTTCAGTGATTTTTTTTAAAAGCAATGTCGGAACTAAAAGTTTTCTCTAAAACACACAAATTTAATTTGTCAAACCAATAATCCTCACTCGGTTTCTAAATACTTGCTAACAATCTAAAGAACAGATTTAAGCAGCATTAAGAACTGCGACTTGCGGTGATTGATTGCGCCAGCTTGACTAATGAAATTTGCATGTTGACTTTGTTGGTTCACCAAAGTATGGCGAGGTCTAATGCTAAAGCATTGCCTAGTCATACTTTGTATAACCTAAAGGAGAAAAAATGAAAGCAAAGATACAAGATGAAAAAATAGTGGGTGTTAATGACTATGTTTGTTTTAAGGCAGACTGCGAAATATGCGGAAAAATAATTGATATTAATTGGACGGAGTGGAATAACAGTATTAAGGAAATAACCATTCAAAGTGGTGGTTCTGACCCTCAATATCAAGAAATTCAGGTGATTTTAGCCAGTGATTGCTGGATAGATTAAATAATATTGAAGGAGTAATGAAAAATGATAAATAAAAATATAATTTTTAATGCTAATTGCGTTAACAAAATGGCAAGCTTGCCAAATAACAGTGTTCAAATGATATTAACAGATCCACCCTATTTAGTTAATTACAAAGATAGGCAGGGTAGAGGGATTGCCAATGATACAGCCAATAACGCTGATTGGCTAACCCCTGCTTTTAATGAGATGTATAGGGTGCTTGATAATAACAGTTATGCGGTGGTTTTTTATGGCTGGAATGAAGTGGACAAATTTATTGACGCTTGGCGAAATGCTGGATTTAGAATTATTGGGCATTTTGTATTTTATAAAAAATATGCTTCAAATGGTAGAATGGATAAAAAGCACATGGAGTATAGGCATGAGTGCGCTTATTTACTTGCTAAGGGATATCCGCAGCCTTACGAAGTCTTACCCAGTGTCATGGGTTGGAACTATACAGGTAATAAATTTCATCCAACACAAAAACCAGTTGACTTATTGCTAAAACTTATAAAAGCATTTTGCCCAACTGGGGGAACTGTTCTAGACCCTTTTATGGGTAGTGGATCTACCGCAATGGCTTGCATCAAATCACAAATATTTGATTATCTGGGTTACGAATTAGACAGTAATTATTTTAACATTGCTATAAAAAGACTTGGGGGCTGAATAGTTTTTAATAGTTTATATCTTAAAGTAAAGTTATAATATTTTTATAAAAGCCTCGATTAAAAGAGGCTTTTTTTTAATTGGCAATAACTGAAACAAGGTAAAGGCAACCACCTGTTTTTTTAAAAGGCAATATCGGAATTAATAAGCTTTCTTTAAGATGCACAAAATTTAACCCATTAAATCTTGCTCGCTTCATAAATACTACCAAGTGTTTGCCACCCCATGTTTTGCGTGGGAATGGGTGGGGGATATTTCAACCGCCGTATTCGAATAGGCGGGTCTCACAGAACAAGATAGGTCGTGGCTTAGGCATACTAAAGGTTTCAACTGCCGTATTCGAATAGGCGGGTCTCACGGAGTATCAGGACTGGCAACCTTAGGGGTTGTGTTTCAACTGCCGTATTCGAATAGGTGGGTCTCACTTAAGCACATGTTCATATCAGGTGAGGGTCGCAATACGTTTCAACTGCCGTATTCGAATAGGCGGGTCTCACTACGGCTAGTGCGGTGGGTAACCAGACTGTGAAGGGTTTCAACTGCCGTATTCGAATAGGCGGGTCTCACCAAAGAAGGCACTGGCGATGCGGATGTTTTAGAAGTTTCAACTGCCGTATTCGAATAGGCGGGTCTCACAGTGCCCTAAAAAACACCTTATAAATCAACGAAATACATAGCGAATTCGGCAACCTCGGTGATTTTTTAGAAAATATAGCGAAACTGTGTATATTATACCTTTTTAATTTGATTAAAGTGTTGTAGTTAAGCCATTCGGCAAGCGAAAAACTTAAGTTATTGATTTTTAACGAAATAACTTAACTTGCTATTTTTTTATCATGCTTGCCGAATTGGATAATAATTGTAGCGATATTTACTTGCATCATTGCTTCAAATAACAATCAACTAACAACTGCAACCTTTCTTTGTTTGAGCCCGCTTCAATTGATTCAAAATCAGACAATAGTTTTATATCACTCTCTTGAGATTTATTAAACTTGATTGCTTTGCTTATAATGTGTTTTTTAGTCCATTCTGCTGAGGTTTTTTTTCTCAATTCCTTTGAGTGCTTTGTCATTGAGTTGGTGCCAACGGTTTTTTTCTCTTTTGTCATTTTAATGCCCTATTATTTGCAAATTATCAGCCCCCTCCCCTTCTGTTTTTTCTTAAAGATGTCTTAGTTGATTTGGCTCGTTAAAATCATTATTCCATAATTTCAATTTTGTTGCCAATTTTTGTTTTTGAGTTTCTTTGATAATGTCAATATTAAAATAACTTGCTTTTTCCAATAAAATTTTTTGATATTCATCTTCTAAAAATAATGGGGTTTGCTTTTCAAGTTTCTTTAATGTCCTTTGTTTTCTCATTTTCAAGATTGTTTCTGCACTTCTTACAACGGGTATTTTAACATTATCAAAATTAACTGATATGTCATATCCGCCACCAAGCGCTAGTTGCTTTTTTAATTCAGGATATAGTTTTCTTGCCTTTTTAAACAACTGTTCAGACAATTCATTTCTATCAACATTGTGTTCTAAAAATTCCCAAATCAAAGTGCTGGGTGCGCCACTTGGGGGTGTTGTGTAAGGACTCCCCCAGGTAATACTATAAGTTGTTATGGTTTTATCCATAATAGGTGCGACGATTATATAAACATCTTCACTGCATTTTGTGTATTCTTTACCATATCCTAAAACCCAATTTATACCTCGTCGCTTTATATTGCGTCTGACAAAACGATTAAAGCCTGGACGGCCAAAACCCCAGCCCTCTTTTAATGTCTCGTTGCTTTTTATAAATGCAATATCAAGGACTGCATTTGTTATATTAGATGCCAATTGTGGCAGGTCTTTTGTTTTCATGTTGCCTCTATTTTTTATTTATAAGGCGATAGATTTTGCTAAATGCTTAAAAAAATCCAAAACATCTGCGTTGACAAAGTCAATTTCAACCAATGTTTTTTTTATTGCTTGCTGGTCTTTTTTTGCGGCTATTAAAATATGTTCAATCACCACCTCAAGAGTAATGAGATTTACACCTGTTTTACCTTCAATTTCAAAAATCGTGTTAATGTCAATGCCCTTCTCTTTAATTAAATTATTTAAATATTTTTTCATGGTTACTTTTATTTGTTAAGTTATAAATTATTATACGCTACTATATAATAAAGTCAAGAATTTAATTGATTATTTCATGGTGTTTAATGCAATTATTTTGGGTTTTAAATAGCAGCTTTAAGTCTGCTTCTCTGGCTGTATACCCAATTCTTTTAGCAAAAGACCTGTCACTTAATGCCAAATGCCCAGCGCAAATTTGGTTGGTTTTATTTTTTCCTAATGTTGCAGAAGTAGTCTTGTGGCAATGGAAAATCTCAGAGTTTAAAATTTCAGACATTCTGTCAGAGCCTAACCAGCCTTTGGGGGAATCCTTTCTAAAGGGGCAGTTACCGCACACCTTTCTGGTATATTTGGTATTTTCCATATATTTTCTTTGTTGGTTTAAACTTCTAGAATAATGTTACTTGGATGCTTTCCTCAAAAAGAAAGCCATCTTTTTCAAGCATTTTTTTAAATTCTTGGGCTACAAAATCATCATTTTGATATTGCTTAATATTTAAATGATGAAAAAATGTTGATCGATACCCAGTACTTGTGTATTTTTCCCACCCTTCGCTGAGGGCATAAAATTCAAGATGACCAAGGATGCTGTTGCTGGTTTTTCGATAGTCGCAATAAAACGGATTTATTACAAGTATGCACTTATAAAATCCGCTTTGAAACAATACACATCTTTTATTTTTATCTGATGTTTCTGCTTTTATATCTTGTTCTTTATGAACTTTATAAGGTACATTCATAGCGCTATATTTCCTTTATTTACTTAATAAATATATTATACGCTACCTTATAATAAAATATTAACTTTTTATTGTCTTTTTTATTAAAATAATGCTTGAATTTATTATATAGTAGCGTATAATATATATTACAGGTTAAAGACCTTGGTTACCTTATAAAATTTACGGAGAAATTAAAAAATGAAAGACAGGACTCAAGAAATATATAAAAAAATGATTGACATGGAAAAAAAATTTAATACCAGCAAGGAAACAGTTGATTTAATTAGAGTGTTTATTGATTTAAATTATGGCATTTACGACATATTAGCCGCAATTGACTTGTTGCATATTCAAAAAAGAACGGATAAGATTGAAATTAAATTTTTAAAACATTCGATAAAAGTAGATGGGAAAAATTACAGATGTTATTATTTTCCAAACTTAATGGATACTGGAAAAATAGGCATCCAAATTACTGGTAAAAATTATAAGCGCTTACCTAAAATTTTAAACCCAAAGAATGAAAGTGATGCAATGACAGATTATTTTGAAAATGATAGAGTTTTTATTGAGCAAGGTACAAAATATTTTAAAGCAGTACTAAAGCAAGCGTTACGCATTAAATACAATCAAAGTGATGTGAATTTAGAGTTTGCGAAAAATTATTAGTTGATACCATTTTTCTTAAAAAGCCTCTGTCAAAAGGGGCTTTTTTTAATGTTGGCAATAACTGAAATAAGGTAAAGTCAGTTACTTGCCTTGTGACCAAGTTTCGTAAACTCAACTCAATCACAAGGCAAGTAACTCACTTTGATTTTTAAAGCCGAAGCCTGTGGCACGGCATCCAATAGATTACCCATATTTGCAAAAGAGCGTGCAAATATGGGTAAACTATTTACTGCCTTTCGGCGAGGTAACGCAAGCGTTTGTTATGATTAAAAAGAAAAGGCAGGAGTGCCCATATAAATTACTTCCATTAAGTTTGATGAAATTCAATCAAGTAAACGCATTTTAAAATGCGTTTACTTACACTAGTGCCAACAGTGAAATCTGCATAATGAAGATCAGTCATCAAATCTCCCGAACCATTGGCATCACCTATTGAAAAGACTGAAAAACAAATTACATATGCTTCATTCAGGTAAATAAAGTTTCAATAGGGCTAAGTAGGTGTATTGGTACGGATATACAAACAATAAATCAATAGCACGGTAAGTCAATACACATAACAAACGCTTAAATCACAAATATGGGCTTCATTTTAATTTAGACCTATTGGGCGTGTCCGTTTTTAAAATCCTAATGGTTGTGGCAATCATTTTGCTAGTGGGAGCCTTGAAAATCTACATTGTGCAAGAATTGATATATGGTGTGTGATTAAGTCTGCTTGGCATAAGCCCTAAAGAACAGGTCTTATACCGAAAAAATCCAGCCCCTAAACGGGTCTGATTTTTTGTAGTTTTTTTTGTTTAAAAGCAATGAATAATAGTTTTATATGCTGATAGCAATTTACCAAGGTTTATTAATTTTTCAGAAAAAGCAGAATAGTATTGCGCTCAATAAATGTGCCAATAATTAAATCGATGTTAGTGGTACTTTTTTAGAGTTGCTTATGGCGCACTTCTAATTATTTTTCACACATTGCAATCGAGTTTTTTTTAATGAATGCATAGCGTCTGAAGACACTTAAAAATCAAAAGCGGATCTGTTTCTGAAATTCCAATGGTTGCCAACAAATCAAAATCATTTTTTAAAACTCTTTTGTTTATTTTTTCAAAAAAGCAAGGTGGTGTCGTTCTCAATAAATGTACCAATAATTAAATCAATGTTGGTGGTACTTTTTTTAGAATTGTTTGCGGCGCACTGTTGGTTATTTTCACACATCGTAATCAAACTTTATTTTGATAGGTGCATGGTGTCTAAAGACACTTAAAAATCAAAAGCGGATCTGTTTCTGAAATTCCAATTATTGCCAACAAATGAATTCATTTTTAAAAAAACACTTCTGCCTGGTGTCAAACTCAATAATGTACCAGCCATTAAATTTATATTGGCGATACTTTTTCAACATTAAAATCAAGCTTGTGCATATCTGTAAAATTGTGCAAAACAAAAAGAGCACTAGCAATCATCCCGCCAGCGGGAACCCTAAAAATCTTCTACACCTGATGCACGGTTGTGCAAGGTGTAAAACCGCATAGGAATAGACTTAGTTTGTCGGACAATCGGCACCTCCATTTGTCTGCCATTTAGCAGACGAAAATAAAAAAAAATAAAAAATGCTTTAGTAGTGGTATTTGTAGTGGCAAACAAATGGCAGACAATGAAAATAAAAAAATGTCAAAAATCGAAAACACAAAATTCAATGTAACGCTTATCAAACCATTTTATTAACTTAATCATTATCTCTAATTATCTGTAAAATAGCCTAAAACAGATAATTAAGTAAATAAAAAAATATGCCAATTTCAGCAATTAAGGCACTAAAAGAACGCTTGAATAAATTTCTAATCGATAGTGGAATGAGTAAAAACTCTTTGGCAAAAACATTAGAAATATCTCAATCTCAAGTCTCAAATTTATCAAATTTTGGTGCAAAAAGATGGACTAAAAATACCAAAAAAGTTAATGATTTTATTGAAGAATACTATCAAGATAATATCAAAATACCGTCAAAAATAGAGCAAAAAATCAAGAGAATTTTAACAAACAATCCTCAAAATAAGACTCACATATTGAGTGCTTTAGAGATAATAAACTCACTTACAAAAGATATTAAAGATGATTAAAAATACCAAAAAATCCACTAAAATCACGCCTAAAAAACTGTTGATTTTTAGCTTAATTGCGCTCGTAATTTACCTTATAATCGGTGCGTTTTTTACTCATATTGTGGTCAATATTTCCGACTCTCATGCAGGCACATTGTTTTGGAAAAGCGATAAAAATCCAGGGAAAAATGAGTTTGTTTATTTTAATTTTAAACACCCATTGTTACCTAAAAATATTAAAATTTTATCTAAAAAATTGGTTTGTATTGGTGGCGATAAACTGCAAATTAATGACAAATTTATCATCTGCAATGAGCAAAAATATCCGATTAAACGCAACCAAAAAACAGGAAGTGGAAAGCTAATAAAGCAATTTTATTATGATGGCATTGTGCCAAAAAATAAGGCTGTAGTTTGGGGGTCTAATCTTGAGAGTTTTGATAGTAGGTATTGGGGGTTTATTGATTATCAAAAACTAAAAACTATACTTATATTATTTTAAAGCTATCTGCTTGTACCCAAGAAATAGGAGGACAAATGTGTAACATTAATTCAGGGACATTGTATACAATTATAATTCTAGAAGATTCAGAAGTGAGGGTGGAAACTAGGGAGCATTACACTACCAAGGAGAATTATGAATTTATATACCAAGAAGCTTATATTGATGGTATTAACAAATTCCCAGTCCTTTTTAAATTAAGAATTAAATCAGAAAATGAATATTACAAACAAGGAAGTTACACTTGCAACAACATGTTTACAGTTGCCAATAAAACTCTTAAAGTGTCTAATTATCTAGAACTTAAGACCCCTGCATTAAACTAAAAAACCCAACAAAAAATCACAAATCAACTCTCAAAACCTTATGCAAACATTAGCATTTATGATAAAATACTATAATTATCAGACACTTACAAAAAAATGCGAGTTAAAACCACTCAAGAACAAACCTTTGCTGATAGTTTTATCAACATACCAAACTCCCAACTAGACATCATTAACAAAGTTATCGATTGGGAAGTTATAGCCAAAGATCTGTCTCATATTAAAGTTGACTATTCTGCTGTTAGTCTGTTTAAAGCGCTATTAATAGGCACATGGCACAATCTCTCTGATGAGAAGTTGGCTGATAGTCTTAGTAGAGATTTAGTCTTTATTAACTTTTGCAACTTTAGCCTAAGTGGCAACAAACCTGATGCTACAACCATTGGCAGATTTAGAACCAAACTAATCAAACAAAATCTATTTGATAGACTTTTGAGTAGCATCAATCTTATGCTTGAGAATAATCAACTCAAACTCTCTAATGGCAAACATGTTGCCATGGATGCAACCTTAATTCAAAGTGCTAGACGCACTAAGAAGATTATTACAACACACAAAACTGGTGAGGTTTATGAGATTGATAGTAACCCAATTCAATATTCAGATGATAAAGATGCAAGATGGACATTTAAGGCGGGAAAATACACTTATGGATATTCATCAGTAGTAACAACTGATGCCAATGGATTAATTAACAAAGCCACTACGCACCCTGCTAATGATAGTGAAATGACTCATTTTGAAGAAAATGTTAAACAGGCAGGCAATCAAAAAGGCGTAAGAGTTTTATACGACAAAGGAGCAGCCTCTCAAGCTAATAGTGAAGCACTTAAAGCACAAAAGTTAAGAGATGGTATTATGCGCAAAAAACCCAAAGGCAAGCAAATGAGTCATTGGCATAAATTACGCAATAAAGCAATCAGCAAAAGAAGGTTTGTGGTTGAACGCACCTTTGGTACGCTCAAACGCACTTATGGTTTGGCAAGAAGTCGTTATATTGGTTTAGAGAAAGTTGCCAGCGAAGTTAATCTTAAAGCTATTGCTTATAATCTAGTTAGAGCGGCGAATGTTTATATTAACAAGGGATTAAATACAGCCTAGGGATTATTGTGTCTTTTTTGTGGAAAGAGTAAAAAATGAGCGATTTATAGTTGATATTGATGATTTTTTTAATGAAAGCTGGGTTTTATATGTTTTTTGACTTTGAAAAGTCAAAAATTGAGGGTTTTGGGTTTTGATGGTTGGTTTTAGGGTGCTATGCAGGGGTCTTAACTTGTCAAGATTAAGGGTGATAATATTTTAATACAATAATACTTATATTAAAATATTATTGTATAATAGTGGCACTCAATAAGGATAAATAAACATGAAGACAATCGCAATTCTCAATCAAAAAGGTGGTGTAGGTAAAACAACTCTTGCAATTAACCTAGCCTATTCTTTAAAACAAGATGGGCACAAGGTATTAATTGTTGACTCAGACCCGCAAGGCTCGGCAAGAGATTGGAACAATGAAACAGAAGGCGCTGTGGTGCCAGTTGTGGGGTTAGATCGTGCTTCTTTAGCAAATGATATTAAAGCTGTAACAAGTGGCTATGATTTTATTATTGTTGATGGTGCGCCACAACTATCTGCACACATGGCAGCAGCTGTTAAATGTGCTGATATGATATTAATTCCAGTCAAACCATCATCGCTGGATTTATGGGCAAGTAGTGATTTGGTGGAAATTATTAAACAACGCCAAGAAATAGGTGTGAAATTGCAAGCGGCATTTATAGTTTCTCAAGCAATTAATAATACAAAGTTAGCAGACGAAGTAAGTGAAGTTCTACTCGAATATGGATTACCAGCCTTTCAAACCAAAGTAATGAATCGAGTCTCCTACCCAGATTCAATATCAAATGGAAAAACCGTTTTTCACACTCAAGATAAAAAAGCACAAGATGAAATCAATAGCATTAAAGAGGAGCTACTACAATGTTAAGTGTCAAAAAACCCACCTCCAAAAGTAAAGATATTGCGGAAAAAATGAGGGAAAAGGCAGTGAGAATTTCCTACCTTACCGACGGGGAGATGAAGAAATTAAAAATAAAGTCTATCGTTACTGAAACTAAAATCTCAACTTTGCTGGATACACATTTAGCAAAGGTTATGAAAAATAAAAGCATTAAATTCCAAAAAATAAAAGCAGGGGCTGAAAAGCGATCGTTTGCAATTAATAAAAAGAGACTTGAGGAAATGAAAATATTTTTGATAGAACAAGAGGGAATCACTCAAGATATTTTAATTTACAATGCCATTTTAATGATAATAAAATAATAGAAATGAATAGGTAATTAAATTTAGAGAAAATGGCACCCCGTAATCACAAACAACTGTATAGCCCTTAATCACGACTTCTTAAAAGCACTACATTTGTTGGTAAATAGGCGTTTTTGTATTTGCTTTACAAGAAAATATTGCGAAATAAAAAACACCATTTATTGGGATCCTCTATTTACCAACTCTCTATCTATAATCTCAAATATACTTTCAAAGTTTACAAAGTCTTCTTTTGTTCCATTTTTACAAATCCAATCACACAAATTACCTTTTTCATCTTTATTTATTTCCCATTTTTCTGGTTCGATAATTTTTTTACCTCTTACAGTTTTTTCCACCTTTGGTGTAATATCGATAAAAGCCGATTTATGTTTTTTTGCTTTTTTTATAGTTTCATTGGTAAATAAATTTTCAATTCCAATAGAAATAGTATTGTCAGTAGTGGGGATAATATGCTTGACAACCTTCCCTTTTTTTCCTTTTGATTTATTTGTGTCGCAATCATAGAGTAGTAATATATTTTGTGGCACTATCTCAGATAATTTTGAATTATAATTTTTCCATATTTTATCTAACCCTCCAAAACCATTGGTATCATACATTTCTATGTGATTTAACACATCTTTTTTCTTTAATAATTCTGCAGATTTTTCTATATACCTTATATCGAAATCACCTTCAACAAAAAGAATAGATTTTCTTGATTTTTCTATACTTTTATTTATTTCTTTTTCAAATCTTTCAGTTTCTTTTAATATAGAATAGGCCTTATCAAACTCAGAAAACCTCTCTGAGGTAATAACTTTTCCAGATGGCATATCTATTATTTCAAACCCATCTTCTCCGAATTTATTTTTCATACCTAAGACAAACAAAGGTGAATGCGTTGTTATAATAAACTGCACTTTAGGGAACATTGAGATCAACTCAGGCAATACGGAATTTTGTAAATTTGAGTGTAAATGCACATCAATTTCATCAATCGCCACTATTCCTCTCATTTCCGATGTTAATATGGCTGTATTTTCGCTATTTCTAATAATATTTATAAACAAATTTAGTAAAATTGACTCCCCAAGAGACAAGTTATCTATGCTTGGCAATATTTGTTTTTCATTGCCATCTTCTAAGTTTTCCATTATGGAAACCCTATAGCCACCTCTTGTACCTATTGCAAGTCTACATTGTTCATTTTTTAAAATTTTTTTAAGAATAGAGTTAACGCTATCCCAAAGCATTTTATTGATAAACTCACCAGACTGCGATTTCATTTGATTATGTACAAAAAAATCTAGAACCAAATCAAGCAAGAAAGATTTGTTGTCTCTAGTTGATGAAATAATCTCGATTTCCTTACCTAATTTATTGTTATATCTTATTTCCTCGTTAAATAGAATATCGTTATAAAAAGATTTTCCTTTCCAAAAAGGTTCTTCATATCTATATGCTGGCTGGTAAAAATGTACACCACTTAACCACTCTTGCTGTAGAGCATCCCTACGATCCTCTATTTCACTTACTTTCTTTTCATTATCATTTTCACTACTCGGAAGTATTGAAAAATCTTTTATAAATTCTTTAAAATCGCCTTCAGTAGCCACCCCTATTTTGTCAACATATTCTATACTTTTACCATTTTCATCTTGCAATTTCAAAATAGAAAAGCCAGTATTGCACCCCGTTTTTAAATTTACCCCACCCAATACTTTAAAATATTCATACCCTCCCCCTTGTGATGATTTTTGAATATCTTCAAATAACTTACCCCCTATTTCATATAAAGCATCAGCTATCGTTGATTGCAAAATAGTCTTACCAGCTCCATTTTCTCCAACAAAAATGATTGGCTTAGGCGTGTTGTTTCCATTAAAAGGCAAATCTACAGATAGCTTTTCTATAGGCCCTATATTTTTTATTCCAATGTTTTTGAGATACATAATATTTAAAATTTAATCAATGGTTTGGATTATATTATAAAACCCCAATAATTTCAGACAACAATTTAATTTTTCTTATTTCAAACCCATTAAAATAAACAAAAAATCGGAGTAAAAAATGAATCAAATATGCATCTATATTCAAGACTAAACTCGTGCTTGAACTATTACAAAATGAACAAACTTAGTGCAGATTGCTAGCAAGTATAACATTCTTCCTTGAAGCCTCTAAAACTGGAAAAATACCTTTATTGCTAACACAAAAATTTCCATGAAACCCTCTTTTGAAAAAGAAGTTTTCAATATTCCATTAGAAGTGCATGTACTTTTTGAGAAAAACTAAAATTTTCTGAAAATTTTTTATTCCATAATAATTTTCTAATTCAACATGTGTTTTATTTATAAATACTACAGATTCCCTTGCTTTTTCATTTATGGGGGCCTAAAAACCTATCACCATTAAAATGAATCATATGATCTGGATTGTCAGCAATCCAAACCTCTGTTTCCCATGCGATATCCGCTGCATTTTTTCTAAATTCTGTACGGTCTGGGAATGCTGTCACATACACGCAACCAACTTTACAGCCTGCAAAAGCCTCTTCAAGTTCAATCCGGCGCTTAGATGAAACTGGACCGTGACTTGTAACGGCTTCAATCAAAAGCAACCACTTACGGTCTTTATCATATACCACAATATCAGGTAATTTATCATGAGACATTGGTGACACACCTAATGATTCTAAATATTCAGATTCCAATCGCATTAACTTTCCACCCTCTTTTCGACTGCTTGCAGTATCGCCAATATAAAGCAATCGGCCGCTTGCTCCAACAAAACGAGCGCAAAATTCATGAATGATATCTGCGTGAAGTTGATTGTGTTTACCCGGTGATAATTTGATCATTTCACCATTTGGCAATGTAATGGGGATTTTATGCTTATTAAGTACTCGTTCATATTGAGCTATTAATTCTGGGACAGCATTTTTATATTCTCTTATTTTGGCTTCCCACTCTGCATTTGGATAGGTTTTCAGAATATTCAATATCAATTTATTCAATGAATAATTATTGTGCTTGCTGTTCGTTGCTCGCGTTGGATCGTCACGGTTTCGATCTACAATACGAGCTTGCTCAAACTGGTGAAGTGTTTGTCGCCTAATGGTTTCACGGCTATTAGGCTTATAATCCATACTATAATTATTACGGATAAATTCCATTATGCTTACTGTTGGTAAAAGTGGTGCTGTTGCAGACGACCAATCGCTTGAAGGCTTTATATTGGCCAATGCTAGAAAAACCCATGCAGACCTATTATTACATTGAGCCTTTGGCAGACCCAAAGCTGTCAATAATATTTTTGCATCTCGGAGTTTTTCTTTTTGTTGAGTAGTGAATTTCAATTTTCACCTCTTATACTTGAACTTATCACGCCAAGAATCTGATTCACGATCAAATCAATTTTAGTTGTATCAAAGGTCTTTAACTTTTGAACCTGCTTACCCATTTCCTTCACTTGATCACGCCCAGGAAATTTCATTGTCCTAATTTCAGTTGCATTTACTTGTGTATTCCCTGAAATACACCTGAAATATTTATCCATAAATGACGAATTAAATACTGCTGCAAGACCATAAGCCTCAGTTGCTGATAACTTATCATTTGTAACGCCAATATAATTAGTTTTATTACCAAAGCCAATTAATTTGCAGGTATGTTTATTTGCAAGATGAACACCTGCAATCAATCTGCGTTTTTCGTCTTTTGGTGAAAAGCGTTTTAGTAACAAATAAGTATTATTTTCAATTATATGTTTAGCATACCCCCCCTTAAGTATAAAGGATACTTCTTTTTTATGCTCACCTGTCCATGTAGCAGTTAATGGTGTTATATTGTGAGGGCGGTAAAGTGGAACTGTATTTTCTGTGTCGGTGTTTGTTGTTATATATCCTCTAGTACGATGCTCAACTACACGCCCAGTTGAAATAAAATACCCTGCCTTTTCAAATGTAGTTTCCAGACTTTCAGCTTGGTTTAAGATATTTGCTTCATTATCTGATTCAGGAATACGAATAAATTTTTGATCATTTGAACTATCGATAATCAAATCCACAGGATGCTTTCCTTCTTTAGCGCTATTAATTTGCAAATCGCAATAACTTGAACGAACGGTAATGGTATTGGATACACCGCCCTTTACAAAATAACAAATAATATTTTCTTGAAGTACTGATGATTCCTCAGAGTTAAACACTTTACCCCTATGCTTAAAAATATGAACCAATTCTAAAGATAATTTACTTAGTAAATAAGCGCGAAAACCCTTGAAATAAAGTCCATTTGCAAAACTACGGGGGGTAATCGTTACCATCTGTCCCTTATCCCTCAAACAAGCTAGCGCTACTGCCATAAATGATGCATATATATTTGGGTCGCCTTTATATAGATCCGCTGTTGCCTTTGCATATGGAGACTCTTTGGCGCTGTATTTAAAATAAGGCGGATTGATCACAGATACATCAAAGGACTGAATACTTTTATCTTTATCAGGTCTAGTAAGTACGAAATCTTCACAATAGATATCATAAGTAAAGGTTGCCTGTTGTAACTTGAATGCATCTCTTACAATCTTTAGAGTCTCTTCAAGATTAATGAGGGCGTCACTGTCTAGTTCATATAGCACTGCGTGAACAGTTTTACAACCTGTATCTAAAAAATATAAGGCTGTAGAAGCCGTCAAAATACCAGTTCCAGCTCCAGCATCCAAAATACGGATAGTTTCACTTTTAGGATTACTTAATAGTGACGCCATATAGTTAGAGACAACTGATCCAGTAAAAAATTGTCCCAAACTTTTTCTAACCTTCATAGATTTAGATCGAAGAAAATCCCTTTGAAGGCAAGTAATATCATTTTTTAACTCAAAAAGTACTTGTTGATTCAAAATTTCATCTCAAATGATTGGTAAGTATATCTATGATTATTATCCCTCATTTCAACTATTTTGGGTGCCTATAATTTGTGCAGTTAACAGCGCTTAAAAAAACACTGCTTTTGGCTGCCAACTGGAATTTTTGTTAGCATTAATTATGTGCCTTAGTATCTGTATAGCCTTATCAATCCAATCTTTGATATTATCAGATATGTGGTTACACCCTCTTTGCTATTAGTTCTTAGCGAATCGTAGGTATTAACAATTGTAGACAACTTCTTATTTATTAGTTTGCACATTACATAATATAGAAGTCTTTGCATAAATATGGATGATTAACAAAATTCAATTTTTGTCAAGTGGGTGAAAAGTGAATTTTTGATGATTATTCAGATTTATACGAAGGTCTTGCGCCCCATTTTCCGCCTTGTTTTACAAGACAAAATGGCAGATGGTTTTAGTGCTGATTTTAATTTTTTTATCTAATTCTAAATACCCTACAATTTGTTTAGAATTCCAATGCTATTTTAGTTTATTGCCAATATAGTGCTTAACTTCAACAGTGATCTTTATGGCTTTATTTTTCTCTTTATACCTTTCGTGGGCTTGCTTTTGACGACAGCCTATTTTTCCAAAATTACGAGATAATTCTCTAGAAATAGTTGACTTACTCTTGTCTATTGATTTGTCGATAAAAGTTTGATTGCATTCTTGTTTATTCCGTAAGTAAATATGGTATCTTTATTTGCAGGTCAATTATGTATATTTTTGCATGTTTCGCTCCTTTTTCTTGTCGGATTAAAGAGTGGCTAACATGCCTCCTTGACCTGCACTTTTATGGTGTGAATTTAAGATTACTTAGCGCCTTATCACTCTTAAAGTAAACAGGATTAATGCTAAATTACGATGAAATTGGTTAAATAAAAATGAAAAAAATATTCAGTTTTGTCAGTTTTTTTTGGCAAAAATTCAAATTACTGCTTGATTTTAGTAACAAAAAAGATTTAAGCTGTCTGTCAACAGATGCAACTGTTGAGTTAAGAAAACTTGGTAACAGTTGCGCATTGACTGCATTATCTAGAGTGAAACCAAAATTATCCTATGACGATATTAGTGATGCTTTTTATAATTGCTGTGATCAATGGCCTAGTTCTGGAGTTAAACATAATGAATTTAATGTGGCCTTAAGATATTTAAATATTTTTGATAATTTTATTTATGCTGACAATAGTCAGAGCAATTTAAGATTTTCGGATTACTCAAGAAAAAAAGGAGTTTATATACTGCTTATACCTGGGCACTACACTGTGCTTTATAATGGCAAAATTTATGATAGTTATGGATATGGAAACTTATCAAAAAGTACTAAAGTTTATTGCTCTTGGCTGTTATCGACAGGGAAATAATTAACATATTTCCTTTCTATATAATTTTCTTTTTTAAAATCTCCGTCTTTCATATGATGCATCATCAAGTGAAATCCAACAGATACAGCCTCCGAAACTATAGGCATGTAAGAGCCATTATTTTCACCATATCCTTTTAAATCTTTCTCAAAATTTGGAGTTTTGGTCATCCAGCCACAAACAAACCTAGAAATATTTTCATTAATTTCTACACCTACAACCAAATACTGATTGTTCACATCATTTAACAATTGTTCACACTCTACCCTCATATCGTTGCTATCAATAGCAATAATAGTTATGTCAGAATCTACCACTAAATCTCTAACTTCTTGTCTATCATTATCGCCATCTATATAAGTGCCAAAATTTCTGGGAATAGTTTTAATATTAATTGTGCTATTGATAGCTTTTAGTCGTTTTTCTAATATTTCAACTTTATATTTACCAACATCACAAACTAAAAAAGGAGTTCTGTTAAGATTTTTACGCTCAATACAATCACTGTCTATTAATGAGATATTGTTTGCTCCAGTTCTAACGAGCATTTCTGCAAAGAGTGAACCCACGCCCCCGCAACCAACGATGCTAAATTTATTATTTTGAATCTTAGTTAATAAATCATCACCAATAGCAAGGTTAGTACTTGTGGTTAGATCATTAGTCATCTTGTATGATTTTCTTCTTTGACAAATCTATAAAGCCCATCGCATAAATTTAAAATATCTAATACACTATATAAACTTGTATTTATTGAATATGGGTGATAAGTTACTCCGTTATGCTCAAATTCATTATACGATGAATGGTATTTTGGTTTACTACTATCAGTAGTATTATCAATCTTAGTGGAAATCCAACATTTGTGGTTCAATCCATTTGAGCCAATAGATAAGGCTATAGATAAATTTAATTCTCCATCGTTATTATTTGGATAATAGTCTTCCAGTGCAATGATTTCACCAGAATCATTCGCAACAAGAACAGATGGGACTAATGTATAATGAATTACATTTTTTTTCAACAAGTCTTTTAAATTATTATCCATATTGCTAAAATTATGAACCTGGAGGGATAGATGGATTTTCCTTTGTATCATCTTGGTTTCTAGCTTCGCACACTGGATCATCCTCTGGATTTTCAAATATAATCTTTGCCCTGCCCATTTCTACCCTAACATTTTCTATGCTTTTTAAAATGCTTTGTTTAGATGAAAACCCTTCACCACCAATAGCCATAAACTCATGATTACCAGCCTTTAATCTCCAGCACCATTCACTATTTTTCTCACTTTGAAAATACTCAAATCTATAGCCTTTATCAGTATCTTCATTACTTTCATCTAAAAACACTGGAGTACTAAGATTCACTTTGTCTTTAATAGTTTTTATCGACCTTTTTACACTACTTTTTACAAATGACTCTTCACTCATAGCAATGTTTTTATGGTTAGAATCCACCAACCTCCATCGCCAACACTGCTCCCCTTTATCCTTACCTCTGTAAATCTTAAATTCTGACATATTTACTCCTCATGTTAGTTACATAAAAATCAATTTTAACTAAAAAATATCAGTTAAAATTAACAACTGTGATATTATAAACAAAAATACAAACTTTTGTGAAATATTTTTTATAACAATAGTGATTAAAATGAAAAAATCAAATGAAATAGCAAATAAAATTAAAAATTTAAGAGAAATATCTAAATTGAGTCAGTCTGAACTAGCCAAGAGAGCTGGTGTTACCTCATCTGCTATCAGTATGATTGAAAGTGGACAACGCCTTCCATCTCTTGTCGTGACTAAGAAAATTAGCGAAGCATTTAACATGACAGTGTCAGAATTGACTGGTGAGAAAGTATCAAAAAATACTAATAATAAGGCTCAAATATTTTTTAGAAAATATAGTGAGTTAAATGATTTAGGTGAAGCAGATCAAAAAATCATTAAAAACTTAATTAAAAGTTTAAAAGATAAAAAATAATGGAAATTAATTTACTTAAAGCTAAAGCAGAGGCGGAAAATCTTTTAGAAGATTTGGGATTGTTAAAGGTGCCTGTGTCTGTAGAAGAAGTATGTCAAAAAATTGGCAATATTGATATAACAGAAGCAAACATGTTGGCCCCTAATTTCAATGGCGCTTCTTTTGGTAGCGAAGAAAATGTCAAAATATTAATTAACAAAAATATTGATAATCATCATCGCAGAAGATTTACTAAAGCACATGAACTAGGTCACACTATTCTCCATATCTTTACGGGCAAACAGTCTAAATTTCAATGTAGTGACAATGACATTACATACAACAGTGGCAACAATTCTGAATATGAAAAAGAAGCCAATATATTTGCCTCATCACTCTTAATGCCATCAAAGCTTATTGAAAAGGAAATCCATAGAAATGATTTATCTTGGAGATTGATACAGGAGATAAAAAATATGTGCGATGTATCTTTGGAGGCAGCGACCAGAAAAGTCATCAGTTTGTCTAAAGAACCATGTTGTTTGATTATTCATAAAGATAGTCAAATGTGGACGCCTGTTAAATCAGATTCATTTAATGCATATATCAACACTCAATCATTTCCAGATAATTTGAACTACTCAAAAGAAACCGATAATTTTCCAGATAGTTTAGAAGAATGTGATGCTATGGATTGGCGAATAGATAACAAAATGAGGCTGAACTATTCCTCTATTTATAATAGTGAGTTTGCCCGAATTATGACACTGTTGCTAAAATTTTAATGAAAGACAACTATTAAAAATTCTAAATTTTTATTTATCTTTATCAATCTTCTCCAAATTTCCCAACAGATTTTTGCAAGTCAAAAATTCAGATTTGAACTTGAATTCGTCTACTGCTGAAAATGAGATGATGTAAAAAATATTTACCCATATAAATAAGTTATTTTTAATGCTCTAACTATTATAAAACTCCAACAATTTCTACACTACCAAAAACCTCTGGTAACTTTGAAGATTACTATTGGGTGACATCTATATTAAATATAGCTTGTGGCGATTCATTTCCATTATAATGATATATTCTAATATGATAAATTCCATTATTACCTTCCTCTGCACCTGTTAACCTAGTATTAAATGTTTCATCGCCACCACCTGCATTGTCATCAGCGTAGCCATAATATTCATAATTACAGTTTGATCTTAATCCTATTACTGGATCGAAGTCATCATTAACATTGGATATGTTAACATTTCTTGCATCATATCCAATTGGTATTTCCACCTTTAGCCAAAAGCCTCTTACATCGCCACTTAAATAACTATGTTGTTCTATTGGAGAGCCAAATGTATAGTCACTGGTATTTATATTTATTTGATAATTAGTATCAACTTTCATGGTTGGGGCAGAAGAGCAAGTGTTTGATGGTGTAATACTAATGGCGCCAACACAACGATTGTTAGATTCTTGGTATCCATTGTCACAACTCGTTACAGCACAGTTACTATAACCACTCCAAGATTGCCCATTGAGTGAACAAGTTTTATATTTAGATCCTTGTCCATGGGATATGCTACATGAACGATTTTCTTTAGAATTTGGTGTGCAAATTTGAGCACTCCCCTCTATCATGAAGTTTTTCCCAGTAGAGTCAGCACAAGCATCGTTATTGCATGCCTCAACATACCACCAATATTTTCTACCCGGCTCTAAATTGTTGACCGTATAACTATTAGTATTGATTGTTTCATCGGCAATTATATGCCCTTCCTTGGCAATCTGAATTTTATACCAACTGGCGTTATTAGCAACATTCCACCGCATTACCTGCGTTGTTCCACTTACTTCTTCAGGATTGCTACTGGAGGTTGATCCAGGTGTTAATCCAGTAGGTTTATCAGGTACTATTATCTCACCAGTAACATTAAAATAGACTCGCCTCCTGCTACTGCATTCATTGTTGCTTTTACAAGCGTGTAAACTCCAAAAGTATTTATGCCCATAAGTCATTAAGTTACTAGCATTATAGCTTGTGCTTGTTATGTATTTATTTTCTAACATGTAGCGTCTAGTATTTAAATCAAATATACTGAGCTTGTATTTGCTCGCATTATTTGTTGTTGACCAGTGCAAAATAATATTTGTTGTATCCAGTTCATCGGGATTGTTGTAATCGGCTCCTGGTGTTAATCCTGACGGTCTATCGGGCACTGGAATAACATCTGTCACACAATTATTATTTAATAAATAGTATCCATTATTACAACTCGTTACAGCACAGTTACTATAACCACTCCAAGATTGCCCATTGAGTGAACAAGTTTTATATTTAGATCCTTGTCCATGAGATATACCACATGAACGATTTTCTTTAGAATTTGGTGTGCAAATTTGAGCACTTCCCTCTATTATGAAGTTTTTCCCAGTAGAATCAGCACAAGCATCGTTATTGCATGCCTCAACATGCCACCAATATTTTCTACCCGGCTCTAAATTGTTGACCGTATAACTATTAGTATTGATTGTTTCATCGGCAATTATATGCCCTTCCTTGGCAATCTGAATTTTATACCAACTGGCGTTATTAGCAACATTCCACCGCATTACCTGCGTTGTTCCACTTACTTCTTCAGGATTGCTATTGGAGATTGATCCAGGTGTTAACCCAGTAGGAACATCAGGCGTTATGACTTCACCAGCAATATTAAAATAAACCCGAGTTCTGCTACTACATTCATTATTGCTTTTACAAGCGTGTAAACTCCAAAAATATTGATGTCCAAAATCAAGAAAACTACTGGCATTATAACTAATACCTACTACATATTCATCTTCCAATATATAACGCCTAGTATTCAAATCAAATACACTAAGTTTATATTTACTTGCATTATTAACTGCTGACCAGCGTAAAGTGATATTTGTTGTATCTAGTTCATCGGGATTGTTGTTATCGGTTCCTGGTGTCAATCCAGACGGTCTATTGAGCACTGGAATAATAACATCAGCTACACAACTATTGTCAGACACATGATATTCGCTATTACAACTACTTACCGAGCAGCTACTGTACGAACCCCAAGAATTACCATTATCAGCACAAACCCTATGCTTTGTTCCAATGCCATGACTAATTGGACAACTTTGATAATCAGACTCATTTGCTGTGCAAATATTATTAACATTGGTATTAACGATTAATGCCAACTTATTATTTTGATAAGTTGATTTTGTTGGTGTTTCTACCCAAATATTCCAAGGTGACTGAGTATTAAGCCCAGTTCTAAGTCTAAAGTCTATGGTGTTTTCATCAATAAAATGTGATGAACGAAGTTTATAACTATTGTTGCCTTCTTGTGCATAAACCACTGTATCTCGGGAAAATCCAGCGCCGCTAATAGTGATTTTTTGTGAATAGCTAGAAGCGTTGATTTTGTCTGGCGTGAGAGCAGATATTGATAGACTACTGTCTTGTGTTTTTACAAAATTAACGCCAAGATTATCTTTGTCAATGTTGACACCAAGCGAATTTTTCTTTTCAATAAATACCTTCCTAACACCACCTAAAGAATCAAATCTAGCCCTCATGCTAGTGTCATTTTTGCTTAATATTTCTACATCTTGGCAATAACCATTATATTTAACAACACAAACACTTATATCGCCCGATAAGTTTTCTCCGTTAATAGTGAAATTTGAGCTATCTATTTGAGTAGCTGAATTAAGTTTTATCTTTCCAGTTTTTGTATCATTCGACTCGTCATAGAAATCATTCCTCAAATCTATTGTTTTTCCAGTATTAACAACATCCATATAACTTTCAGGTTCAAACACTACTATTCTTGGATTATTGCTATATAGTAAACTATTTGTTGGCTCTATATTGAATTCGGTCCGCCTTAGTGCTTTCCCTGTATAGGAAACATGGATTGTAGCAACTCCATTTATTGCATTGCTTTCCATGGTAAGGATATTTTCATCTTTAGATGTTACTTTGAATTTGCCACTATATGGATTTCCATATGGATCAATAACATTGATTTTATAAGCGATATTATGAGTTTCAATCGGGTCAAGTAAATTATTTTCTATCCATTGTTTTGATTTAACGACACTAGGATGTAATTCATTTTCAATCTTTACTTCTGAAATACTTGAGGCTAATGACAATATATATTGAAGCCCACCTACATGTATATACCCATTTTCAGTATCTATAAAATCTTCCTTTACAAGAGTATTGTTCACTACTTTAATAGAATTTCTAAAGGTTGTTCCATATTTATCCCACAATCCAGTAACATCATTTGGCTTAAATCTTTGCCCATCATATGAAATAAGGGCATCACCAGAGCCCCATAAAAGCCCCCCTAGTCTTTTTCTAATTCCTATTAAAACCTGTACTGGGGTGCTTTTTATCAAACCTGATATAGGTAAAAATTCTTTTTTATCCATTTCTAGAACCACCTCATTTAGCCCGATTTTTTCTTTGAATTTATAAAATAAATTAAAATCATCAGAATCATCAAAATCATCCCCCATTTGATAACAACTAATTTGTTTACATTGAAACAATCCATTTTCAGCGTTTGTGGGGATAATTGGATCAAATGCAGAATCGTAACCACCACTTTTTCCAATACCAGAATGAGGTGTTCCAATAGTGGTTAAAGATGCAACAGGAACGGAAACGTTATTACCAGACAAATTTTGTAAATATGTTCTTGCTAATACCCCTCCAAAAGAATGGGCGATGATGTGAACTCTTTCCCCTGTTATATTTTTAATCTTATTTATGTATTTGCTTAATTCATTAGATACTGTTTGAAATTTAGCATTAGTTTTCCAATGAAAGTCAAAGACAATGCTAGACTTGTTGTTGAACTTCCAATTGCTGGCATATTTAATAAACTCACCCCAAGTTCCATACCCTCCCCCAAGTTGAGCAAGTACGGCATATCCATGAATAAAAACAATGGGAATTCTATTTTCCAATTTAGCACTAATAGGTTCAGGCTTATTGGCACAAATCAAGGAGCTTATTCTTTTAGATGCAACCATATTAAAACCTGATAAATCATCGACTCTATAATGATTTCTTATAAAGCGTCCTTTTGTGCTACCCCAATTATATTTAGCAATATTTGATTTCTTTTCGCACAAGCTATCATCTGGGCTACTATAATAAGCGGTCGCTTTAAGTTGGTCTGAAGTCGCATTTAAAGATCTAATAGAATTTTGACTAGCGCCTGATTGTTGTCCATAAATTGTATTAAATTTTTCACTATCAGCCAATAAGTTGATTTCTATAGAATCTACATCAACATTCTCATCAATTAAAGCTTGAAAAATCCATAAATCATCATCTTTTTTTGCACCAATATATTTAATCCTTGTGCCTGCTGGCACATTGTTAATCTCAGGAATATTAATTTGCACTAGATTGTATTTATCAGTAAATAACTCAGCATCACCTGTTGTTACTTCATCTATCAATACAATTGGCTCTAAGCCCCTTAAGTTAATTGTTGTTTCACCAAATTCAGTATCATTTGATGCTTGCACTTTTAATTGGGTATTGTCCACATTGGCATTACTTGCAATATTTATTTTATCCGAACCCATCTCAACGCCAAACGGTGCATCAATAATCTTATAAGTGGTTTCTTTTGCGGAGTTATTAGACAAATATATTTCATCACTTTGCCCTTTAAAAAAATAAAATTTATTATTTTCATCAACACCAGATACGCCAATACTTAAACTACTTTTTGTTGGGTTGTCACCACTTGATGAGCCACCGCCCCCACCTCCGCCACAAGCAGTAAGAGCAAGTGCAAATATTGTTACTAAAATTTTAAGAGTCATTTGTGCCATGAAGTTACAATAAGATTCCTTGTATTATAACAAAATGGGGGCTGGAGTCAGTTCAACCACCGTTTTAATTCTACAATGGAAGTGTTGCACTTATTGATTGAATTTACCTTGTTTTGATTTTTTCTATTTACATGTTATTATTTGAGTTCTTCATAATTTACCCCTTGGGTATTAAAATTACTTGGTTTTGCTGTTTATTTATATTAAATTCCGCTATAATTAAAGTATGAACGCTATCAATACAACTTCTTACCCTCAAATTCAAGCGATTAAGCCAACTGAAAATATGCAGTGGCAGCAAAAAAATCAAACAACTTTCAAGGTGTTTGGTGGCTTGCTTGTTGTTATTGGTGGCGGAATGGCTGCGTATAGTGATATTAATCATATCTCTGATACAGTGACTATCCTAGGTGCAATGATGTTTTTTGTAGGAGCATTTACCATGTTTCGCAACACCTATTCTTGCCAATACTTGACTAATAAAGAGCGGCAAAGACAAGCGATAGAAAATAAAAGTTTTAATGATGGCCTTCTTTATGGGGTAGGTTCATACGGCTCTATTCGAAAACATTAATTTCAGCCCCCACTTCTAGTTGCCAAATAATCCTTAATTCTTTGCTCGTCTTCTGTTGCAGATTGCTCAAGCCCTCCTGATTGTTGTTGTTTTTGCTCTTGATTGATTGGATTATCTTGAGACAAATCCCCTTCTTTATTCATGTTCTCCATTGTTTCTCGTTGAGAATTATGAAATTTATTTGTTTCGGCTAAAAACTCATGGGCTGTGTTTGATTGCTCATAAATCTCATTGATTTTTCCCCAAGTAGCGTCAATTGAGTGACTTTCGGTTGAGCCTGTAGAGGCATCATGTGCTGAGTTAGAGTAAACTTCGCCGCCAATTTTAGTAAATGGAATGTTGCCACCAAAACCGGCTTTTATACCAGTTTGATTAGACCACCTACTGCCATCACTTGTCTCTTCTCTATTGGTAACATCAGCAAAACCATACAAAGTATCCTTAAGCAAATTAAATCTTGCCGCTTTATTGTCGTCTGCTGGGTCGTTGCCAACATTTTTAGCCTTATTAAAGCGCTCTTCTATGGTTCGGTAGTTTTCATCTTTAAATCCATTTTGCATAGCGCTAAGCATGGTTGCACCGTCAAAGTGGCTACTGGTATCAACTCTAGTTACTGCAGACTGAATATTGTCTTCTGTTTGAGTTATATTATTATCTTCTCTAATATTAACACCAGCAACAATACCGACATTATCATTAAGACTACCTTTTTCATCAAAAGTTGGGGTAACGCTATAATTAATACCTGAATCAAGGTGACGCTGTTGCGCCCTGCTAAGTTTATCCATTATATCGCTATCTTTAATTTCTTGGCCTGTCATTGCGTAGGCACCATTGTTAAGTGCCATATTTTCACTGATATTACGGATAGTTTCAGGATTACTGCCATCTTGTCCTGTCATTTTGGCAATAAATTGTGATTTCTCTATTTGCCCTTGAGCATATCCTTGCCCTTGTTCAGCTATTATTTTTGCACCATCTGCTTGATTATTAGATCCCACTTTGTTTTGAGTTATTTCAGTGGCTTCTGCATTGGCTTGCGCTGTCAATGTATTAGTTTGGGCAGTTTGGGCCGACTGTTCGAAAACACTTGTATTGCTATTGCTTGCAATGTCTTTTATTGCTTGTGATTGACCTGTAATGGAACCTTCGCTACTCTCACCCTTTGTTGCATGTGAACTAATATTGGTATTTAAACCACTTGCAACACCTTCGGCTGAACGACCTAAAGAACTTTGTATCAATGGATACGAACCTGTGTCGCTAAATCCGCCGCCACCACTGGAAAGGCTGTTATATTGCACACTTGAATCGCTTGCAACACCGCCAGCAAGTGAACTACGAAGCCCTAATCTACCTTCTGGCGTGAGTGCTTGTTGTGCAGCAGATTCACCTATATGTTGTATACTTTGTGCTTGCCCTTGAGCGATTCCTGTCATGGCGTATGAGCCAAATCCATAAACGGCAATAGCAATTGCAGTTGCCATCATTAGTGAATTAGACTGCATTTTTCCAAAAAGCATAAAGGCTTTAACGCCGTCGGTTTGTGCCAACATAAAAGCGTCAAGTCCCATTTTGTTTGCGGCAATATCACTTAATATTGTCATCGATTGATCCATGGTAGCAGTGTGCATTACCGCCATCATAATGCCCCATGTGGTAATCCATAATAGCGAGCCTGCCATAAACTTTAAGGCTTTTGACCAGAGAGGGGTAAGCAAAAACAACATTAGAAATGGAATAATCCCAAGGACAATTGATGTCATTACTGCTTTAATATTTGGCATTGTGTCTTCAGATGTGTTGAGTGCACCCAAACCTTGTAGAGAAAGTTGTCTGCGCATTAAAGTTTGTTGTGCCTCGATAGGGTCGTCTAAATTAATTTTTTTGAGAATAGTGCTGGCAATAAAAGAATCACGCAAATAATTGTTGGCTGTAGTAGCAGGTAATTTGTGGATTTTTTTTAACTCACCCAGTCTGTTTTTGCATTGTTGCAGTTGTACTGCTTTAAGTGGGTCAAATCCAGATTTAGCACAAATATTGGCAACATCTTTATCAAACACAGTAACATTTAATCCTGGTTGGATTACATTGTTCCAAGCATCAGTGCAACTCATATTAGTTTTTCCTGCTGAACCATTGTAAAGATTAACAAATAAAGAAGGGTGCTTCCATTCTGATATTAGGCTGTAGAGTTCTGGTGTGTTACTCATCATGTCTTCAAATGTTTGATTACCTGGTAATACTAAATTAACTTTGCCACAATCTTCGTAATACGCTTGAATATCTCGAATTAAAAACTTTTTTCGATTATTGTAAGAATTGAATTGTGCGTTAACAAATAATTCTAAATTAATACCACCTGCGGTCTCTGAATATGGATAGGCTGTGCCAGTTTCAGTAATTTCAATCATATTGCGTTCTAATATGTTAGTTAGCCCTGCAATTAACACGATTGCTTGAGGGATGCCTGCAACACTCTGTGTTTCGTTTTTTACTGGGTCGTAAATGTGCATTGTTGCTGTCGGCACAAAGCCTGCAAACCAAATGACTGAACCAATTGCTAAAGGCGCAAATATATTAATAGGATTGTCAGTTTTTCCACCTGAAGTCAACGGTTTGACTAAATAACCATTGATAACAACAAAAATCATCGAAAGCGCACCGATAATAGGAAATGCAAAAACATAATCGCCATCAGAAAAAATTAACGCAAGACGGGTAAATGTATCACTAATGGTTGGCAATCCGTTGGGTGCATAATAATCCATATCGATTGCCAAAACTTCAAATGAAATATTTAAAACAATTAAGGTAATGAGTAGTTTGAAAAATAATCGCATAATAGTTACCGATTGGCTGGGGTTTGCTTAATGATGTCTTTAATGCGATTGTAATTAACAATCGCTTCGCGAATCTCTTTGCGCTTTAGTCTAACGGCTTTTTGCATTTCTCTTGCCTTTTTACCAAGGTCTGATACGCTTTTAATAATTGGTGCAACAAGTGCAATATTACAAGTTGCAGCACTTGCACCTGTATTCGCAGTTTCTGCTTGTATTTTGGCCACTTCTTGCAATTCGGCAATTTTATCAACAATGTCGTCAACCATGGCAAATGCCATTTCACGGGCAATCAAGTTTTTGAATTGATTGATGTAATAGTTTTCGCTACCTCTGGCGATATGTTGTTTTATTGTATTAAGATTATCAAATGGAACACTGTTTAAAAAGTTTTCCTCTATTGCATTAAATGCTATACGATTTTTAATTTTATTGGTAATTGCGGTTAGGTTTTCTTCAACAATTAACTCTAATGATTTATCGCCACTATTAGCACAGTCACCAACAATCGGGCGTATTTGTGCGTTTCCATCAATAATACCCTCAACATCAACAACATTAACATCTGGGCATTTATTGATGCGTTTATTTGTATATTGCTTATCAGTATATTTAATAATCACATCACCGAGATAAGCACGCATAAAACCAGCGTACGCCTCCATTCCCCTATTTTCTGCAATATGCTCTAAAACAGAGCCGTCTTTTGCAAATACATTCTTAAACTCTGTTGAGCAACCTTCAACGCCTTCTTTTTGCTCTTGCGTTGGCTTGTTGTCATTATTTTTTTGCAACTCTTGAGAGTTAACGGTATTTTTACTTGAAGAGTTATTTATTGATGCTTCGGAATCAAACAAACTAGTCACTTCATTAAATCCACTTGATGCCAAATCGAAATCACCCATCATTGCATTCGCAACACCTTTGGCAATACCACATTCACTGAGTTGCAATGAATTAAGTTTATTGATAATCCCTTCAAATGTGGCGAGAGTAGCGGAAACTTCTGGCATTATTTCTTTAAGAGCCAAATCAAATGCAATGGCAGGAGCGGCTTGCATCGCACGCTGAAGTTTTTGCATTAAATATTCTGGATCCATAAAACTAAAACCACCCATAAATAAATCAACACCACCACAGCCACTTTTAAGTCTCGGCTTTTGAAGGCTAAATACATTTTCCGTAGTATTCCTGTATCGAGCCTGATAAGAGCCAGCATTAAAGTATCCTCGTTTTTGACCTTCAAAATAATTAGGACCAGAGCGAGTTGATGATGCCGCCCAATCGTCAATCCATCCTGCTTGAGTGTTTAATGTAAATGACAATAACACCGCAAACAATAACTTTGATAGTTTGTTGAAATTGGCCATTACACATTGCTTTATATCATTTTTTCTGCTCATCGTTCTACCTCTATTGGGTTTGGTTGTTTTTGCACTATATCTTGAGTTTGCTCTTGCGCCTTAAGTCTATTTTCTTGTGGCTCAATTCTTGTTTCTTGAGCATGAAGGATAATTAAACCATTGTAAACTCCATTCATTTTGCTACCGTTTTCGGCTTTGTCAAAAACCTTCAGCATAGTTTTGGAAAGAGTTTGACGAAAATCTTTCTCAAGGTTTTTCATTGCATTTACTGATAAAGATTTTATGTATTTCTCTGTTTTGGCTTGAAGCTCTTGCTGTCTCTCTTGATACAATTCATCGCTGGTTTTCATACCTCGCTGTTTTGCCAAAATGTCCTCAAGGTGAGAAGAACGCTTGTCAGATACTTGTTCAAATGCGCTTTCTTTTTCGCCAGTTTTAGTTATGAGTTGGCGCCGTATTTTGTCTTTATCATCTGTAAAGACAATCGCCTCTTCTTTAGCTCTTGAAATTTCAACATAAAATGCTTGTTGATTAGACAATTTACCTCTCCAGGACTCTAAATTAATCATTACTTTTTCACTCGTTTGTCCTTGTGCTTGGTGGGCTGTCAAACAATAAGCGTACTCCCAATGCTTATTTTTAAAATCTTTAATATTCATTGATTGTGATTCGCCTGTGGACAAATCAACATACTTAACATTTTTAGTAAATCTGTTAACACTTAAAATCTTTATCTTTTCATTAGTGTTGCGTTTGTCATTCCCAGTATTTTTAGTTCGACGCCAAAATAAAACTTCGCCTTCTCGTAGTTCTCGTTTATTCTCAAAATAAACTTCTACATTTTTACTGGCAATTTCTTTGGGGTTCCAAGCAATTGTTTTTTTGTGTTTATCAATAAGTGTTATTTGATTTTTATCATTATTAATATTCGCAACTTCAAGATAATCATTCTTTTCGATACCTAATTTTTTATAACTTCGATTAAAGCGAACAATATGCCCTTCATAGTAATTGTAAGATTTAGTTTTGGCCTCATTGGTTAAATTTTTATTAACCAGGTTAGTTGTTTTAATGAATTTTTTACCTAGGCTACCTTCCTCCTTAAGCCCTTCTCTAATATGATTATTAACATCAAATCTGTCTTCGTTGGCAGGACTAATAACCAATGTATTGTTTCGATCTTTTTCATCCATGGAAAGATAAGTATTTGCCATAATTTCTCGCCTTAGAATTGGTTCATCCACTCCGTCCTTATTTTGAACTTGTATAATATTTTTATTAATTTTTGCAAAAGAGCCCTTGATGTCGCCTGAGGTTGCACTATAAATTGCTTGTTTGAGTTCGGTATTTGTTTGCCTGATAATTTCATTCATTTCAATAGTTTTTAAGCCATATTTAGACTGCTGACTAATGGCAAATGGCTTGCCTGCTTCAACACCTGCAAGTTGCTTTTTATCGCCTAAATTAACAACTTGTGCATTCACTTTTGTGGCAAGCTTTGTAATTGCGAGCGCTTGTTTTGTTGAGATGAAACTTGACTCATCGATTAACCACAACTCTCTTTGTTTAGGCTTTTGATCTGATTTTTTTGATGTAGGGTTTTTATTAAGATACTGCAATCCTTCTATTAAGTGTTTTTGCACAGTTTTTGACTCAATACCTATACCATCTTTTAAAAGGTTAGCAGCGGCATTACTCGGTGCCATGCCTATCACTTTAATGTTGAGATTATCGGCTTGCTCCTTTATCTCCTTAAGCATAAAAGTTTTGCCTGTGCCAGCAAGACCCTGAATATTGATAAATCTATCTTTAGTTGTTAAAATTTCTATTGCGGCGGCTGCTTGACCTTTTGTAAATATATCGCCTCGATTAAGTGATAAATTTTTATCAGCAATGGGTTTAATTGCCAACCTACCTTCCCTCATAATTTTAAGCGTTAATTTTTCTTGCTCTATTAGCTCAGGTGTAGTGTAGGCACGCTTATTAATAATTTTTGGACTATTGTTTAAAATCTTAATTTCTGTTGCTTTGGCATGCAACAATTCAGATCGTTTAATTTTATCATCAATTGCTTGTTTAATCTGATGTGGCATAGCCTTACCAAGGGAAGTAACGATTGCCTCTCTAGCAATATCAATTGTTTTAAATACTGCTTCATTTTCAGATAGATGCCTAACTGCACTATCAACTGCCTTGATAGCGTACAACTCTTGTTCTTTAATTTGCTCTTGAGTAAGGGGTAATTGTTTAACTGCTTTTTTTGAAAAAACAACCATCTTGTTAATGGCCTTGTCGCCAAAATCATGACGCCAAAGATCTTGCTTTTCCTGGTAAGACAACGCTTCCTTTTCTGGGCGTGTCGCAAGTGCGGCATACTGTGCGGCAATTGCACCACTGGTGCCTTGCTCTTTTTGCATTTCAACAATATCAGCACGGCGTTTTGACGCTTGATCTATTAATTCTTTATTTACGCCACTTATATGGAAAGTTCCATTGTCCTGGATTTCAACTTTATAACCAATTTCTTGCACCAAAGAAGATAACATTGATTGGTACATTGCACCCATTAACATTTTATGCTCATAAAATACTGGGGAATCTAAACTGCGTAATAGTCCATTACCTCCAAATGTTGCGTTTAATATAGTGGAATGTGTATGCAATTGAGGGTCTTTAGCTCGTGATATATCATGTCTAAATTTAGCTACAATAATATTACCAGTTTTCCTACTTTCAATTTCATGCCCAACTCTAAATCTAGACTCGGCCAACTTGTCTTCAATATAATGTAGCGCATAATTAACCGCTTTATCATGTGCTTTAACTAGTCTTTCGTCTTTAGCAACTAACGCCAACATTGAAACAGATTTTGGTGCACTAAAAGTGTGATCCCAGCCAGGATGATGTATGTTTTCTCCTTTTTCTGTTCTACCCAACTCTATGCCGCTACCAAAATTTCCCTTTAGCATAGTATCAAATTTATCATTATCAACTGCACCTGCTAAACCAAGTTGCTGTGCACCTTTACCAAACCATTGCCCGGCTTCCTCTTCACCCATGGTGTAGTAGTTGTCCTTACCGTAATAGCCAGAACCTTCGCTTGATATTTTAGATATAGTCAGCATTTTTTTAGACCCCCCTCAACATATTTGCTTTACTGAAGTCCATATTTGCATCTTGCTTAGAATCATCATTAGCTGGTATTTTGTCTTCGCCTTCAGAGGTAACTTTTGTTTTTGGCGTGTGAGCATTGAAGTTTAAAGAATACTGCTGATGCTGATTATCGAATGGTATTTCCATTTTTACATAATCTGGCACATCACCTAAAGTGGCTTCATTAAAAAAATATGGATTGGCGTTTGCGCTGGATTCAATACCGTCACTATTATTGATACCTACATTACTCTCTAGCATGTAAATATGATTATCTTTAGTGCTGGCAACAAAACCATTGGCCTGTATTTTTTTAGCTTTAAAAAATTTCTGCTTAAAACTAACAGCAGGATAGTTACCTGGGAGACGATAAAATCCATGCAAGTCCCCTAGATTAAGTATTTCTGTCGGTAAAACCAATTCTCGTAGCTTTTCATTCTCAGAAATAGAAATAGAATCACGGCCAATATGCGCACCCATAGATAAATTTTCATTAGTAACTTTGACTTCTTCTTTGCCCAATTGCTCCGAGGAATGCTGTGCATTCTTTTGGTCATTAGATCTAAAAAATATTTTACTTGCAGTTGAATCAGACAAAGTCTGTGCGCCTTTTTCCCCATAAATAGATTGTATCTTTGAATAACTTTGATAACTAAGGACAACGCAACAACCGTACTTGCGAGACTCTGCTAATATTTTCTCTAAAGATTTAAGCTTATGAAGACTAGGTAACTCGTCAATAATTAGCCACACCCTTCTTTTTCTATCTTCAGGTAATGACAGTATGCTTGACGCAAAAATATCTACCCAGCAACTTATTAGTGGCTTTAGTACTTCGTGTTGATCGCCAATGGAATTAATAAACACACAACCATTGTTATCTTCATTTTTAACCCATTCTCTAATACTAAAATCTCCCCTATCTTCAGTTAAAAATTTAAAGCTTTCGAGTTTTGAAAGCAGAGTTGAGCGAACACTTAGTGCAGTTTTTTCAATGCCATCAGCAAAAATAGTAGCAGCGGCTGTATTTTTAACTATCTTGGCAATCTCTTTAAGTGAAATTGAAAGTAATTTATCAAATAATATTTTTGTTGAATATTCGCCTGTTTCTTGCAATTTTCGTGCACTATTTGATAATAACGATCTAGCGGTATCAGTCCAAAATGGATCGTTGGCACCCGCTTCTACTTCGGGAATTATGGAGGCAGCAATATCATCATAATGATAAACTTCTTGTACCTCATTCCAAATACTCCAGTTCGGCGATCTATCGTCCAATGGGTTTAAAATAACATCTTTAGACTTATCGTAAAATTCAGAAATAAACTCGGTAGAAGTTGAATATATAATGGCTCTATCACCTCTATTTTTAATATCTCTAATCAAGTGTTTAAGGGTTTGCGACTTACCAGTACCAGTAGCGCCACTAATTTCAAAATGGATAGTTTCAGTGTTTTTCAAAATTGGTATTTCGCCAAGCTTTAAATTTACATTGATTTGTTTTCTTTTTAAACTATTTTGAAAATCTTCATTTTTAACGAGAGTTCCGCCTCTCAAAAACTTGTCAGCCTGATGGACTTTGCCTTGCTTGCGGATATACAAACTAATTAAAATGTAAATAAAAAAATTAAGCAACAGAGATTGAAAAAAAGAATTTAACAAAACATTGTTAATGCGCTTGCTTGCACTTATAAATATCACTGAATTTGCAACTCTTGGATGCTTTAAAGTAATATGTCGGCCATTAAATAAAATTCTATTAACACCTTTTTCAATGCCTACATAAGTCATTAAACTTGAATAATGATAATTGATTGCAAGCTTACGGTCGTTGGCAGTTGTATTGATTGTAGCGTAAATAACAATATAAGCAGTAGAGATGATAAGTGTTGCCCAAGAAACACGCTTAGCGGTTTGCCTTAACATACGAATATTGTGATCAACAATCTGACCGCCTCGCAACCAATTTTTAACATTTGATATTTTTTTCATTCGATACCCTGCTGTTTTTTAAACGCATCAACCATTTGTAAAACTCTATTCAAATCTTCTGATTTAATTTGACTGCGCAAAATCATTAAAATTTCAACGAGCATTTTTTGATTGAGATTTTTATCATAATTTAATTTATCGTTAATCATTGAGCGAACAATTTCTGCCACACTCTGGTCTGATTCTTTCGCCATCTGTTTAATTGCTTGCATTTCTGAAAAAGGCAATCTAATTGTTAATCTCTCTGTTGATTTATTCATTGTGTATTATTTGGATCTAGTCCTGTGCCAATATCACTTTGGTTGGTAAAAAATTGTGTTGGTGTGATTTCTTTTTGGATATAACGAATAGCACGGTAAATATTTTCAGTTAATGCTGGTAATGAAGTAGCACCAAAAGTAACAGGTAAATATTTATCGCTATTGCGCTTAACAATTAGAATGCTTGGTGTTTGTTTAATGTTAAAGCGTTGTGCTAAACTTGGGTTTTGACTTAACTCAATGATTTTAATATCAAAATTAAACACGCTTAAAAACTGCTTTAGAACACCATCTTGCAATCTACAATACTCACAAGTTTTAGAACTAAAATACAATAATCCATATTGATGCGTTGATTTTTGTAAATAATCATCCATGGTGCGCTTGCGTGTATTAAATTGCGCTTGTTTACCAGTGTTGGTAATTGGCACTTCATCAGCAAGAGATAAATTTGGGTTTGTTTGAGTAACGAAGCCCACAACTGCAGCATAAGCAGCTGATTTTTTTCGGCCAACATCTTGAATTCTTAAATATTCAGACACATCCGCCGCATTGAGTGTGTGAATTGCATGGTTACGCCATTTTTTAATCAATACTTGAAGTTGCTTTGGATGTAATTTCATTAAAACTTTTGACTTCGGCAATAACGCAGGTGCAGGGGGTGCAGGGGGTAGTGAATTTAACTTTTTTTCTTTGGCTTCTTTTGGTGCTACCTCATAATTCCAATAGCCTTTTCCTATGTTTTTTTCAATATCACTTGCCAACAAAGGGCTTGCGAGTAATAATAAAATAATATTAATATTAAAATAGTTTTTCATTATCTTATCTCTAGTAAATGCTTGAGTTTTGACAGATCGGTTTTTTCAGATAGTGCTTGAATCATGTATTTAAATGGTGCAAGACCAATAAATTTATGAACACCGCTTGCATTGACAACTTCAATATTCCCTTCGGAACAATAATTACCACCACTCAATTCATCAACATAAACCAAAGTTGGCACTTTGTTAATGGTGTATCGCTGAAAAAGAACTGGATCTATATTGATTCTAGTTTTATAAGTCTTACAGGCAACACCTCTGCCACAATTCTCATCTTTGGTAATAATAGATTTAATATAAGCCATGGTGGGTTGCATTTTTTCGCCACCGCCAATAAACCCTCTTATAATCATTTGGGCATTTGGATATTTTTGTAATTGCCTAGCGTAAGTGCGCATTTTTTTCTTTGGCATTGAAGATGAAACAAATAAATATAACCTGTGTCCCGACACTGTAGATTCTTCTTGCTCTTGAATGTTAAGGTTTTTTTTAAGTCCTCGTATTAATTGCGCTTGTTTAGTTTTCCAACTTTTGTTTTTAACTGTTCTAAGCATTAAATTTTGAACTGATAAACGATGATTTTTACTGTCTTTATCTACTTGTTTTTCAAGTGCCTTTATGCGATTTCTTAATTGTCCATTAATACTTGGTTTTTTAACATTAAATGCTTTTACTCGTGCATTTGAATTTGCCACCTCTTTTGCAAGATTTTTCATCTCTTGGTTAATTTCAGGCAAAAAAATATCACTTGCCGACAAAGGGCTTGCGAGTAATAATAAAATAATATAAGTATTAAAATAGTTATTCATCGTTATTTTTCCTTCTTTTGCTAATTACGATTAAAATTAATATCCCACACAGCATTTAACTTTTCTAAACACCATCCACGAATAGTTGCCGCCACCTACAAGTTTATTTTTAAACATAGTCCAACCCATGCCAGTCATCCCGATAGGACGACAAGCATTGTCTTTAACTGGACGCATTAGTTGAATTTTGTAATGGCTTTTTTTCCAAATAGGCGTATAGACACTGCCGCACGCATCAACACCAGGGTCAAGCAGTAAGCCTGTACGCCCCATCATATAAATACTGCGTGCAGCAATGCCTGCGTTTGCCTCCACTCTATCAGTTGCGCCAATTGAACCTGTAAAGGGGTAGGCATTACCCCAGCTACCCATGCACCAAAAAAGATGATCAATTGGGTTGCCAGTTGCAGCTGCAATTGAATCAGCAGCACATGCAAGTTGAGCGACAGGATTGCCGAACACCAGGGCCTCGGGATTAAGTAACATTGCTAATACTGGATTATTCCAATGTGGTAACAATTCACTCATCATTGCAATATCAAAACTCACATCTTCAGTGCAAGGTAAATCAGTAAACATATCTAAAATTTTCCAAACTGGGAATTTGTAATAGTGCATTTGGGCAAATATTTTAGGACTTATACCACTACTTGTGGAATCAACAAAAAGCGATCCACTACCTTGTCCAAGGCTTGGATTTTCAAGTTGTGTACCAATCGCATTCATGCACCACGCATCGCGCACGGTGTCAATCACTCGTGCAGGTTCCCAAAATGAAACACTAATACCCACCGTAGGGTTTTCGCCTCCACAAGCGCAAATACTATCTCCTATATTTTCATCTCCAAGATCTTGGCCATTCGCCATTTCAACAACGCCACCAATAGAGATTGGGAACACACATTGCCAATTCACTTCGGTTGGTATTGACAAAAAACTATTTGAACAACTGCCAGCATTTGCTTTTGACCACATCACACTTGCTAATATCAGTGCTAATCCAATGATAATTTTCCCTAGATTTCTAAAAAGTAACCCGAATATCAAAAATCGTATCTTAATTACGATTAAAGACAAGATGACACTAGCAATTATCATCAATATAATGTCACCTTGAAAAATATCCATATCAACAATTGAGTGAAAATTCATATTTTTTAACAGTGAAAGTAAGTGATCGACTGATTGCATTTAATTACCCCTTGGTGCAAAAACTTGAATTAAGAATCTATCGCCTTGTTGACTAATGATTGCTGGCACTTGCTTAACACCTAATCTTTTAATCGCATTTTTAGTTAATAAAAAAGCTCGTTTTCCTGTTTTTTTTATAAATACTTTGGTATCTATATTGGCAACCAATAAGGTGTCGTCTGAACTAACCAGAGGAGAAAGGCTAGACATCATTTTTAAGTGGCGAGTAGAACCCAAAACAATCAATTGATTGGGTAAAGTCGTATATTTTAAAGGGTTAAATTCAAACCCTTTTGGGTATAAAACTTTACCATTTTTATCTTTAACTTCAAAAGGTAAAGCAGCGGTAGGTGTGTAATAATATGATTTGTCTTCTTGAGCGATTGGCAAATATGCAATTTCCTGAGTAAGCTTCATACTTCTTTGCAATGCTTGCCAATCAACTTGTTTAGCTTTTTTCTGAATTTCAACCAACAAATCGGGTTCAATAATTTTATAAGTTGTGCCCTTTGAAATAGAAATAGCGTTACTAACACCGCTCAACACATATAATAAAATAATAACAATATTAACATAGTTTTTCATTATTTTTTAATTTGCTTATAGTAATCAGTAACACTATCAGTAATATTCTTTTGAATTAAGGAATCTCCTTTAGACTTCATGTCGCCATAGTACTCGGTTAGGTCGATACGACTAAAATCTAATGATTGAAATTCGTCAGGAGTAAAACCACCGCAAGATGGGCTTTTTGCACTACCCCAACTTTTACCCATTTGGGCTCGCCCTTGCTCTTGCAAAATACGGCCAAGTTTTGAATTAAAACAACAATAACTTTTAGATCGTTGCACACAACCAATAGTCCATTCTTTAGAGCAATAAGTACCTATCAAATGACAATAGCCCGATCCATTTAGCATAGCGGCTTCAGTGTCTTGTTGACCGCAAGATATAAACTTTGAAATAACCTGTATTGCTATTACTACAGCAACGGTATAAGGGTCAACACCAACAAATGCAGATTGTGCAGCACTTGAAGCCGCCGCACTTGAGGCTGCGGCTGTTGCTCCAGTTGCGGCTGAGGCAGTATAAGCAGTATATGCTGCAGAAACAGCGCCGTATGTTTGGACTATTGCCATACTTTTAGCAGTATTACTCAACATACTACCCGAAGAATCCCTATAAACAACACCTGTATCTTTGCAGCAATTCTTAGTTATTCCTGAATACTTGCACGATAAATTACGCCCTGAAAACATTAATGCCTGATCCATGCAGGCACCATCCACACTCCTTTCACCATCATCAATTTCTATAACTGATGGTGGCGTAACATCCTTAGGTGGCGTCACATCTAAATCTATACAGGGATTTATAGAGCATTTTTGAATGCCATCAACATTAACGCAACTATTGCCGGCAGTAGGACAGGAGTATGTGTTGTTAATATTGTTTTTAGAGCAATAATTAACTCTAGAAGACTCCATTAAAGTTGTTGCGGTGCCATTGTATTTCAAAATAAAATAAGGTGTGGATGCGTCAGGATAATTCTCTTTTTTTATAAGTAAAACTTTCTTAAACTTGACCTTATCTTTAGTATATTCGTCCCAATTACTACTTGCTGGAAAAAATATAAATTGCCGCCCTTGGAAGCGTACAGCAGAGAACCAAAAAATTGACGAGTTATAGTAGAAAATATCTATAATTTCTATTACTTGTGCATTATTTTTACACGAAGATTTACAAGTGTTTTCATCATCATAAAATGATTCATCAAGGTCGCATTTATAGTTATAAGTTTGCACAACATCACAAGTTTGCGCGCCAACACTACAGAACTGCTCGGTGCCGATGACCTGGCAACTAGCATTTTCACCTATGCCACCAATGTCTCCATTACCATCAATGTCTTGACCACAAACAAAATTACTTGCATGCACTGGATTTAAATAAATAAACACAATGCATAGGGCAATTCGTATTTTGCTATTTAACTTTATCATCTGCTTTTTTCACTAAACGCATTAAATATTCTCCAACATATTAAGACCCCTGCATAGCACCCTAAAACCAACCATCAAAACCCAAAACCCTCAATTTTTGACTTTTCAAAGTCAAAAAACATATAAAACCCAGCTTTCATTAAAAAAATCATCAATATCAACTATAAATCGCTCATTTTTTACTCTTTCCACAAAAAAGACACAATAATCCCTAGGTTGTATTTAATCCCTTGTTAATATAAACATTCGCCGCTCTAACTAGATTATAAGCAATAGCTTTAAGATTAACTTCGCTGGCAACTTTCTCTAAACCAATATAACGACTTCTTGCCAAACCATAAGTGCGTTTGAGCGTACCAAAGGTGCGTTCAACCACAAACCTTCTTTTGCTGATTGCTTTATTGCGTAATTTATTCCAATGACTCATTTGCTTGCCTTTGGGTTTTTTGCGCATAATACCATCTCTTAACTTTTGTGCTTTAAGTGCTTCACTATTAGCTTGAGAGGCTGCTCCTTTGTCGTATAAAACTCTTACGCCTTTTTGATTGCCTGCCTGTTTAACATTTTCTTCAAAATGAGTCATTTCACTATCATTAGCAGGGTGCGTAGTGGCTTTGTTAATTAATCCATTGGCATCAGTTGTTACTACTGATGAATATCCATAAGTGTATTTTCCCGCCTTAAATGTCCATCTTGCATCTTTATCATCTGAATATTGAATTGGGTTACTATCAATCTCATAAACCTCACCAGTTTTGTGTGTTGTAATAATCTTCTTAGTGCGTCTAGCACTTTGAATTAAGGTTGCATCCATGGCAACATGTTTGCCATTAGAGAGTTTGAGTTGATTGTTCTCAAGCATAAGATTGATGCTACTCAAAAGTCTATCAAATAGATTTTGTTTGATTAGTTTGGTTCTAAATCTGCCAATGGTTGTGGCATCAGGTTTGTTGCCACTTAGGCTAAAGTTGCAAAAGTTAATAAAGACTAAATCTCTACTAAGACTATCAGCCAACTTCTCATCAGAGAGATTGTGCCATGTGCCTATTAATAGCGCTTTAAACAGACTAACAGCAGAATAGTCAACTTTAATATGAGACAGATCTTTGGCTATAACTTCCCAATCGATAACTTTGTTAATGATGTCTAGCTGGGAGTTTGGTATGTTGATAAAACTATCAGCAAAGGTTTGTTCTTGAGTGGTTTTAACTCGCATTTTTTTGTAAGTGTCTGATAATTATAGTATTTTATCATAAATGCTAATGTTTGCATAAGGTTTTGAGAGTTGATTTGTGATTTTTTGTTGGGTTTTTTAGTTTAATGCAGGGGTCTTATATTTAATAATTTGACTTCTTTTAAAAAATCCAGGTGTGCTAAATTTAGCAATTTTTCCACTCAACATGTTTTGATAAGTTAATTGGTATGTTGTGCCAGTAAAAACACCAAAATCTAATTTCGTAATTTTTAAATAAATGCCATCTGCACTAGGTTTTGAGTAACTAAGTTTTTTATACTCATTTGCATCTTTTGTCAAAGCAACGATTTGACAATTGTATTTATCGTTTCTTTCCCTGAAAGAATCACACACTTCTTTGGCGTTGACCTCTCCTATTAAAGTATCAAAGCCAATATAAACAGATTGTTTGTTTTTCAACCCATCATCTATCAAGCCAAAATCTTCTTTCGAAAATGAGGTTCTAATTGCATCTGCGCTAACATCGCCGATAATCGCTGGCACTACTGTTTGCAATGTTGTTGCAACACAACCTTGTAATAAAGTTACGCTCAATATGACTACTGACAGTGTTATTTTTGTATTAATGTTTTTCATTTTTTACTCCATTTTTTTGTATTTATATTTTTATTCTCATTTACTTTGAGCAAATAAGTTCCTGTGCGGCTTGGCGTAATGATTGCATCATCGTGCTGGCCGTGTCAAATTCATTTAAACACGAGCAAGAAGTGGTAACTTGTTCACCTGCTTCATTTGGGCAAATATTTTGATTCTCTCCAGTACATTTTCGATAAAGTATTTCCCAATCTTCATTAATTCTGTTGGTAACTGGTCCTTGGGCAGAAACTGAGACTTTGTCTTTTTTGCGCTTCACTTTGCACGCATTAGTACAATTTGATTGTGTTTCAATATCGGGTAAAATCAATTCGTTTACTTTTGTTACGCCATTTATGACATCGTTAAAACCGTCTTTTTTGGCAGAGGTTTGGACAATTGCATTGCGTGCGATACCCTTGCTAAAATCAAATTCTGAATTAGTTATACATTCGTATTCACGCTCTACTTTCCACCAATTGCGTTTTATTTTCGCATCGCAACTATTGCTAATACTGCGCTCACTGGCAATTGGCGTTTTTCCTGTTGGATGATAGTCTTTATAAGTTTGCACGCCATCAATAGTTTCGTTTTTAAGTTTGCAGTTTTTATCTTCATCTATCACTTCACAAGAATTTGCTATCCACTCCTGATCTAACCCACAAGACTCATCAACAAGCACTTGAGCGTAAGCATAACCTTCTCCAGAGCCAGCAATTTGAACATCAATCTTAAAATCAATTCTGCCCTTTTGTTTGATTAAATCTGTAAAGTTAACATTAGGGCGTGCGCTCCAACTAGTTGACCATTCGCACCTCTTACCGTCAATAGTTTGTCCGTCCCAATCGGGATAAGGGTATGCATAAAGTTTTTGATTATTTACGGAAACCCTTATCCAATCATCCCACTTGGCACTTACCAAAGTTGCTCGTTTAATTCTTTCCGGCATATTGACATAAAATGATACTTTTTGATGCCGTATATCGCAATAACCACTCCAATAATCATTACCAATCCTTCCTAATGTTAATTCCAAACAACCATCACCTGCACAACTATGCACACCACCATCACCGCCACTATAACTCACAATATCAGACAGTCGCATCGCCCTATCGCTTGTGTTGCGATTAATTGTGCAAAATTGGCGTGTCGTTAATGAATTTTTGGCAATATCAGAATTAGCAATTAATTGATAAATACCATTCGCATCAGTCTTATAACTATTCGCTGCACTTTCTATATTTTGTGGATTTTGATAATAACTTGCCATCGTTGTTGCGGAACCCTCACCGCAACCTACTAATTTTTGTCCATAAAACTTTGCAATTGACCCAGTTGTTTGTGCTCCGCTGATAGAATATTGCGGATTGTTATTTGCCAAAGCACTAGCGGCAGCAGTACCTAGGTCAGTTACAATAGATGAAATAATTCTTTGACTTCTACTACTGTCGCCACAGGACTGATTAATGCAATAACACCCCCCGAGATTTCCAATACCTGTTTCAATTAACGAAAGATTGTCATCTTTTCCGTTCCATTTATAACCAACACAGTCACTCCAAGTGCCAGGAGTGCAACTAATAAGCCCTGTTGTGCAAACACCACTCACCATTTTTGGAAATCTTTTAACGCTATCAATGACGCCATCCACATCTTTATCTCTACTAAATTGCAAAAATGATATATCTCCAGTCGAGGAGGTCTGTGCCATTACCTCCAAAAAAGCATTAGAGGTAGGACAGGACAAACTCACATCAAATTTAGTGCCACTTGGTGTTGATAGTTGTTTCTCGCCAATCATAGGACTCATATATGCCTTTGAAAAACTTTGGCTATCAACTGGTAATCCCTCGATAGTGTTTTTAGCAAATTCTTTAGTCGTTATAGGGTTGTCGGCATGAATTAACCAGGAAAAGATACCGACAATAAATATAACAATAATTTTGCTATTCGCTAACATTGAGACCTCGTGCTTGTGCGAATTTCTCCAAAGCCTTATCAACCTCTAAGCCTTGCTCTTGATATTGCTCAATTTCGTGAACCTCATCGGCATCTGTAGTTGCAACAGCATGCCCATACGGGCTGACCATTAGACGAGAAATACCAACGCCACCTGGTGTATCCATAAAAATTTCTGAGTAGTGTGGCCTATTTGATTTTAAAGAAAGCAGTAATTCTTTAGCAATGCCGTCATAACTTATTAACTTAGATTCTATAGCCTTAGCATAATCTCTACTCTCTAAATAAAATTGAAAGGCTGCATTGTTACGCATCACTTCTCCAACTCTGCCAAAAAGTTGAGTATCTAAAATTGATTGAAAAATTGTGCCAAAAGAACCATTATATTTTCGTGCCCTCCGATACCCATCTTCCACCACTTTTGCTAAGCGTTGCGATGAACCAAACATAAAGGCAACCTCATCAAAAATAGACATTTTCTTTTCACTGCGATCTCCCTGATACATTTCTTGCGTCATCATATTAATAATTTGCAATGACACAACTTTCATTAACGCTGGCTTAGCACTCAAAGACTCTAGTTCTAATACAACAAAGGGGTTGTCTTGCCACGAATTTTCACTCACACCATTGAAATAATCGCCATAGTCGCCACTAGAGCCGAAATCGCAAAGATTAAAAGATAATTCTTTTGCACGATCATGAAGCGTATTTGGAATACTATCATTAGAACTGTATTTTTCTAAATTCACTAAATAATCTTGCACAAGGTCAATTGAATTCTTAAACTCTCCTTGAGCAACAACATGCTTAACGGCATGTGTTAGCAATCCGATTTCTTCATCAGATAAAGTTATGTCGCTTTTTGAGCAGCACATTTCACCCAAAACCATTGCAATGGTTTCAACATCGGCATTTTTGTCTTCATCATCAAGCCCTTTAATGCTTTGAAAGGGGTTTAAATTAACACTTCTATCTGCTATATCAATATAAACACCATCGACAATAGACGCTATTTTTTTATAACTACCGCCAATATCATTAATTCTGATTTTTACACCTGCGGCAAAATAATGCAAAAGCATCCAGTTGACAAAAAATGACTTTCCAGAACCTGAAGTGGCACAACACAAAAAATTATGGTTATTTGAACCTTTTGAAAATATATCTAGACCTTGTACTTGGCCTTTACGACCAACAAATGGAACAATTGGATAACCAAAGCCAAAAAAATCGGCTTGAATTGGCAATTGATTTGCCACTGCTTTTGCAGGTGCAATAAAGTGTCTATCCATCAGACCAATATTGCTATTATTTTTTCCAGCAATCAGTCCAAATGGTAATGCCGATAAAAACAAAATATGCTTTATGTGGTTTTCATGCTGCATTAGGAAGCCCTGCGATTCCCACAAACGCCTTGCTTTAGTAGTTGCAATTGACAAATCTTCTTCACTATCAGCAAATAAAACTAGCGTTGGAATGAATTTTAGATAATAATCTGAATGTATGTTTTTAGAAGCATGAGACAAAACGCTAATGCGGTCATTGATATTATTCGATTGTTTTGCACCCATTCTTTGAGCGCTAGCAAGTAATGACTTTTGACGAATTTCCCCATCTACTTTATCAAGCAAAATATTGCATGACCACAAAAACCGAGAAGTGATTTGCTCTAAATCGTTAATACCACCTTTGTAAGAACCCAATAACTCGTTAACTTGATTTGCATTTAACTTTTGATCATTCAATGACTCTGGAAAATCTTTTGGCGAAACAACGCTAACAAACTCATCCCCAACAGTTATGTAATCTTTATGTCCAAAGTCAATTTCTGTATCTGACTGAATAACCTGCTTTGCAATAGATGTATTTTCATCATAATGTTTTGAATTATTCTGCGAATTATTAAGCAATTGGCGCAACAGAGAAAGCAACTCTTGAGCTTTAATCTGTCTTGGTGCCAATCCAGCACCAATTAAACTTTCTTCAAAGGCTTTAACAGTCAATTTTTTAAGGCTTTCAGATGTCTTTAAGAAAATAAATAATCTAAAATTCTTAAGCTTGTTTGCTTTAATTTTTTGACCATAAGCCTTTGGATTATTTAAAAAATCAGCGTGATATTTACTCATTTTTTTTGTCAGTGGTGTTTGGCGAATATCGCCCCGTTTTACTTGGCTACAATAATTATCAATGTTAGTATCGGCAAATAAAATAAATTGTAAAACTGCCCCCTTACCGTAATCTTGACGCAAGATTGACGCAATCGTATCAATTGTTTTTGTGCCAATGAAATAAAACGGCGAACACTCAAATGCATAACCAAATGTATTGTCAGCATTAATAAACTCATTTTTGTCTTCATCAAAAGCCAAATGTGGCAAATAATCAGAAAGTTTATTTCGCTCTAAATCTTTTGTAGTATGCGTTTTATTCATTTTCTATCAAAATAAGTTGAAGGAACCTTGTGTTTCCTTATGTTTTTCCACAAGGTCAAGCGCCCATTGTGGTTGTTGCTCAATATAGTAAACATTTGTCGCCTCATGCCATATTTTTGAGTCTGCTGACTTGTATGAATTAATAAAGACTCTATGCACTATCGCAGGTTTTAACAATGGCACTTCTATTGGATTTACTAAATTTTGTGTTTTTTGATAAATTAGTTGATTTTGTGACTTACCATTATTAACATCAATAGCCCTCTTATCATTAACTGCATTAATTTTAGTATTTCGTATTTTTCCATTTACAAAAATACCACCTTGATCAACATCTGTAACCGCCTCTTTGTAGGCTTTATCAATTGGCAAACATTTGCCCAATCCATTAAATTTACAAGAAGATTCTTCTTGATACGGCATAATTGAACAACCCTGAGTGATTACCGTGATTAATAACATTGTTAATAATTTTATTTTCATGATTAAAGTTCCTGTATTTTTAGTTCGACAAGTTCGGTTATAACTACTGATATTTTCTTTGCAGCGCCAATCTCTATAATGGGTGATGACTGTTTGGCTAATTGCAGAAACAATGACCTTACATCTTTGGCACCTGCGGAAATACCGCCACCTAAAGCAGCTTTTGATAAATTACTACTCGGAGTGCTATTAGTGTTACCTAGGGCGGAAATGCTAGTAGTTTGCGCAGAACCCGTAATTGCATTGCCAATACCCTCAAACGCTCCTGCTATCATACTTCTTGCTATTAATGCACCGGCTCTATGTACAGGAACACCTTTAATGCCCCGCTTACCATCGCCATCTTGGACATATCCTTTAATTTTCTCGAATATAACACTATTGCCCCTCAAGTTAATGCAACTTAAACTCCTGAGTCTAGCATCCACACGATGTGTTGCCAGATTTCCATAACCTTCGGCCACCACAAAGCAACCTTTTAAGTTCGCTTTAACATCATTTGGCAGCATGGCAGGCGCTTGAACACGAATCATCATCGGCTCTGGGGTGTCGTTACTACCTTCTATTGTCATTGCGTCCATACCAGTAAGCAGGAAGCCCTTCATGAAACTCGGAGGAAGTTTGATTATTCTTTTTTTTTGAGAATCTTGTTTACTTTTGGCTATTTCTTCTTCTGCTTCATATTCTTCATGCACGATGCCACCAATCCACCGTGGTTGTATTAGTAAATCTGTATTCTGTGAATAATCATTATTCATTCCAGAAATAGGCGGAAAGCTTTGGATTGATTTTTTAGTTTCGACTTCTTTTTCTTTGCTATTTGCTTGTTGATTATCCTGTGTCTGCAAAAGGAACAACTCTTTAAGTTGCTCAATATCTTTAGTTTGTTGCTTTATAATTTCTTGAGATTCTCTTAATTTTTCATCTAGCGCATCACTAATATCATCTTCAAATAATGCCGAATCTGTATTAATAACAAAGTCTTTTTTTGTGTTTTCTCGCGCAACTTTCTGTTCTTTTTCTTTCGTCTTATTGGCGTAAGACAACAACAATACAATCACAACAGCAATTACAATGATTGCCTGTTTGATTCTTAGTTGTGTTGTTTTTTCTAACTTCTTATACTTTTCTTTAAATTTATTCATTATTGTGCTCCCCAATTTTCAACAATCAAATAAAGATATGTCCAATTTTTATCATTATTAAGGTGAAAATCATCTAATGAAATGGCAACAATTGGATACTTGCTTAACTGTGTATTTAGAAATTGCTTTTCAATTAAAGTCACATTATTGCCAATTACCACAAACTTATTTACTTGATAATTGGTGCCATAGATATTCTGTTTATTAAGTAGTTTTACTTGTAAATTATCAAAATAGACGCTGGGTTGATTTTTCATCACACCAGAGATTTTTTTACGAGAAGACTTGATTAAATCAATTAACACCTCCTCGTGTGTCTTAACTGTGTTTTCTTGATTATTTTTGCGAGCCTCAGACTCAAGGCTAGAAGTTTGCAAAAATATAGATTGAGAGTCGATTTTTTGAGGATCTAAAATCAAAGGATAATATTCGTTACCACAACCAATCAGCATGTTAATCTTTGCATTAATGATTTTTCGTGTGCGACCATCATCCAATTGCTTAAACAGTATCACAACATTCTTTTTATTTTTATGTGTTTTATGTGTTAAGCCTGTATTAGAGGCATAATCAATACTACTAATTAACCCACTTTCACAACTAATACGATTAATATCTGCTTGACTTACTGACACGGTTGTTCTAACTTCTGGCATTATATTGACCGTATAAGCGTTAGTGCAAAGTAAGAATAAAGACATTGCAAATAGTTTTAACTTCATAATTTTTCCTCTATAAGTGATGTAACTGAAAAAGTTGCGTTATTGATTTGATAGTCAATTGCAAGTCTGAGTTTTTCTGATGGTTTCTTGCCATCCTTGGTCCAACGAGACCTGACGCCAGTAATAATAATTTTTTTTGTTTTGGTGTTAATCTGTGCTTTCGTTTTTCTGAAACTATAAGAATTGCGGTTGTAACGCTTTATAAGATTTGCCTTTTCTTTTAACGACTTTTTTATAGCCGGGTAGTTCTGAGCATTGACCAGTTCCAACAATTTAGCAAAATTTTGCTCAGTATTTGCTGGAGTGCGATTCTGCCAAAGCTGAACAATATACAAGCCAAGATTGGTTAAATATAATTCGCTGGCTTCGTTGGCGCTAATCCAAAATTGTGAAGATTGGTTCAGCGGAACAATGATGTTACGCTCATTGTTTTTAATGCTTTGTATTGAAACATAATTTATCATACTAATGATAATTACGATAATTAGGACAAACCTCAGTAATGATTTTTCATCGCTAAGTTTTGCTTGAATTTTTCTTAGGTGTGCTATGTTCATTATATTTTTATTGGTGAAACAAAGTAATATTAATGGGAGGATAACCTTCTGCCTTGTCAACGCCAAGAGCGTATAAGGCGTGACGAACAAATCCTCTGTTGGCTTTTTTCTCTTCCATTAAAAAGATAAAAAATAAAGGCACACAAATGAATAACGAATACAGTGTTGTCATTACCACGATGCCATACATTGAAAAAACAAACAGAAAACTATTTAGGTCTAAGCCAAAAATCTTGTGCGCCTTGTTTAATTCATTTGTATATCTCATTTTTATATTAATCCAATAGTAATGCCTACGCTGGTAATAATAGTATCCGCACTAGCAAGCAGCCCACCGCCAACCCCCATAGGGATAGCGTGTCTATAATCTCCCTGGGCTCCAGTGATAATGCCACCAACAAGTAATGATCCACCTGCTATGTAGCCAGGTGCACCCTTTAAGAAGTCATTTATCACCATATCATAGGCTTTAAAGAAGAAAGTTCCTGATGCTGGAGTTGCCCATGCACTTGCATCAGTTCCAATAAGCATTAAAGTTAATCCTAATGCGATATTTCCTTGATTTTTATTTAAAAATTGTTTTGTTTTTTGTAAAGTTTTCATTTTCATATCTCCTGATATTATTTGTTATTAACAGCGTCTTTTTAACGCTTTTCTTGCTTTAAAAGCGGCCACCATTGTGGCAGCGATTTCAATTGTGGCACCATTTTTCGGATTGCAACCCGTGCGTGACACACGATTTCTAACCATAAAATAACCAAAGTTTGTTAGTTGCAATTTGTGCTATTTCATCAATTAATTCTGGTTTTTTCATCTTATTTATTCTCCAATTTAGTAAGTTGTTGTTTTACGATAGCCTCTAGTTTTTGCTGATTAAACCCCTGTATGACTTGTCCAGCAATTATTAAAGTTGGGGTGGCGGATACGCCAAATTCTTTAGCAATTTTTCTATGTTGTACCAATGTATCTTTGCCCTTTTGGCAAGAGTCCATGTCTGCATAAGAAATTTTTGATTCTAATGTTTTGGTTATTGTGACCTCCCATTTATCAGGATTTTGACAAATGATATGCACAGATTCTTTATGTGCGTTTGGATGTAATTGGTCAATCGGTGTTAAAACTAACTTACGAGTAAAAAGATCTTTGCCATATTTACTTTTATAATCGTTATTTTTTGTTGTTATCCACTTGTTAAATCGTAAACAAAACGGGCAATCAGTATCGGTAAATTCAATAATTTCAATTAAACCGTTACCAATAGAAAGCGCAGCGCTTACATCAAGATTGTCCGTTCTTTTTGACTGCCACTTTATGCGTGTTTGTTCTGATAAAGAAACGCCGTTTTTGGTATAAACTTCACCGAAAAACATTAACTCTTGCTTATGGCTAAAATAAACAACTTGATTGCTTATTTCGGCCTGATACCAGCCATCAATTGGTGCGGGCTCAAAATTGGTAAATGTTGTTTGATTGAATGTTGCTTTCAATTGTTCAGCAGCTATTTTTTGAGCGCCCTTATCAATATCTTGAGTGCTTACCACTTCACTTGACAGACATAGTGCTAATAGCACACTGCTAAATATTTTTTTTATGTTATTTGCCATACTTATCTCCTTATTTTTTGAATACTAATCACTTCCTTGGTAGGAAAAAAACACTCTTGCCCATATGCGTCATCAAACCAAAAATGAAGACTGCTAAAAAAACAATCAACCAATTCAGCCTTTGTTTGATGAATATACTGAATTAAAGTAAATGGGTCGATGCAGCGTATTGTTATCCAGTAATGACTTCCAATTTCCATGTTTAAATTCCTTTCTCAATTTTTGAACCATCAGGCAAGATAATAAACTTCGATGGGCTTCTCTGTATTTTTATCATTTTTTGTTTTTTGTTAACTCCAATTGGCATTATTATCCAAACACCATTTTTATTAACAATTTCAAATCTTATTTTTTGGCAATTCGTACTTTTTTTTAAATTTTTTTGGGTTTGTAAATTGACATCCGTTTCTTTGTTTTCCAAATCATTAGAAAATAAAGACAAGCCGATAATTAAAATTAAAATTTCCATAAATTTTTTTGCTCGTTATTTACCTTGTATTATTTCAATCCGCTTAAGGCGCACACTTTCCCAATCATCAATTGGATCTAATTGATGCCAAGCATTCATTAACTTTTTTGTTTGCATTGACAAGTTAAGTCCATATTTTTTAAACATATAAAAATAAATACGAGCGATATCGCCACGCACACTGGGTGCTGGCTCTACTTTTCTTAAATTTCTTGCGCCACTAATATTAATTTCAATATCGCAAGCGCCATAGTTCCTTATTTCGCCTGATACCAATCCAAATTGATAATTTGATCTGTCGCCATTTACTTCGCCAATAGATGGCACTAAATTCATTAAGTCGTTATAAGCCTGTTTGAAAGTTTTATTGGTTTTTAAACAGTATTTACGACCATTCGTGCCTTTGCGCTTTGTGCCTTCTAACCAACAAGAACGACCAAGTGGTGTAAGTTGTGCCAACCAGTACGCAGGCACAATATGCTCAGCTTCAGTTCGGGAAGCCCGAGATTTGTTTTTACGCACTTGGTATCCGCAACTGTTTAGATCAACCTTGCGATTTGAATAATCACAACCACAGTAAAATGTTTTTTGGTTGTCGTAATAAATTTTTCGATACATTAGTTTTTTTGCATTATTAAAACTTGATGGGCTATTGGCAAAACTGGTGTTTGCAACAACCAAGATATTGAGGGTTAAAGCGTATGAAATTATGAAATTTTTCATCTTTTATTTATCCACTAGGTCGGTTTCGATTTTTTCAACTTCATCCATGAAGAACTGATAAACATTGTTATCGTTAATTTCTTCATTTGCCAATGCTCTTAAACATTTATTTGCTAAAGCCAAAAGTACGCCATTGTAATTCTTGAGTTTATCTTGTGCTCTTTCAATGTTTTCGTTGCTTAGTCCAAAACTTTTGAGACAGTTCGCCACTTCGTTTGCTTTAATTTGCACTTGTAATTGAGGCTGTTTGCCGCTTCCCAATATTTTGTAGATATATCCACCAGCATTAGATTTTTTATTTTTTGGTCGATTGAGTGTTTGGGTAATTGCGTTATTCATTGTTTTTTTGCTTAGATTGTTCAACCAAGTGTTAATTTGCTCCTTACTCACACCCCACTCAGTTAACTGCTGGCGAATATTTAACTTATTCCCTTCAATAACTTTTGTATTTTTAATATTTTGAGTGTTGTTTTTTTGTTTTTTAAATTCAGAATGAAACTGATATCCAACAGTTGTGCCAGTTGTACCGTTTTTTTTGATTGGCATTACCATAAGATTTATATCGGTTTTTTTCGTGACTTGCAGGCATATTTGTTTAATTCTCATTGTCAGTGTTCTTGGCACTATATATGCGGTATCAACAACCCTTAGATAAAGTCTTAAATCTGAAATACTGATATTAAAATCAGGTGAATTTTGTTTGGCATAAGGTTGTGTTAACGAGTAAATCACAGTTACTTGATTTCCATTGCAGCCCCTTAGTTGATTAAGTGATTGAATGGTGTAATTTTTTTCAGATTTAAAGACATCAAACATATTTACATCAAAGTGAACTATTAAATCTTTAAACAAATCTTTTGTTAATGCTGTTTTTTGAATCAACCCTTGTCTAATATCTTGCAATCCTGAATTTGGACTATAAAGATTGAAAAAGTTGTGTTTTTCTAAGTCTTTTCTAATTAAATCAATTAAATTATTGATACCAATTTTTAAATCATTTCCTTTGATTAAACTTTTAATTTCTAATCTTGATATGATTACCAAGCCTTCTTTATGTGCACCAATTTTGATTTTTTGAATTGCTAAAGCGATTATTAAAAAACTAATCGGTTTGTCATAATGAAATAAAGATTTGATAATATTGTTGTTACGAGCAAGCGCATCAATTGCTCTTTCTTGTTTTTCTAAGATCAGTGCGTTATCTTGCATATTGCCTTCCTTTGAACTTTAATACTAGTTTTATAAAGAATTTTAGTAGTTTAAGGATTGGCACTGTTTTTGCCTTTAAAGTAGCACCTATAGAGCAACAAGTGCAACTAATTACGGATGAAGTGTAACTAATTACGGGAAAAAGTGTAACTAATTGTGGATGAAGTGTAACTAATTTCGGATAGGTGTAACTAATTGTGGGTGAAGTGTAACTAATTGCGGATGAAGTGTAACTAATTTTTTTAAATGTTGCCACAACAAGATTTTTTAATTGAGCGTGTTTGCTGTTTTCGATACAAAGTGTAACTAATTGCGGATAAGTGTAACTAATTGCAGGTGAGGGGAACTTTGCTTTGGTAACAACGATTTCAATAGACGAAAAGAAACCCGCAAGGTCATTACAGTTCTCTTTAAATATTGATTTTTTTCGCATTTTTATCATACATTTTTTAAATTAATTAAAAAATCGTACAAATTAAGCGAGAATATAAATTATAATTAAAAAGCTTTTTAACTATAATTTATGAGTTTGGCTCCTCGAGCTGGGCTCGAACCAGCGACAAATGGATTAACAGTCCATTGCTCTACCAACTGAGCTATCGAGGAATTAAGTGAGATATTATAACGACAACTGACGCTTATAATCAATTATTTTCACTAAATTAAACAATAAAAAAAAGGACGCAAAAATGCGTCCTTTTTTTATTGTTTTCTAGCGGTAGTTAACGGTTGTTGTTGTTGTTAATACCACCTTTAGCCATAGCATCTGCATAGCCTTTAGCATAAGCGTCTGCTTGGCCTTTGGCAAAAGCGTCTGCTTGACCTTTGGCGAAGCCATCAGCTTGACCTTTGGCGAAAGCATCATAAGAGCCAGAGCCTTTACCATCGGCAGTACCAGAACCGCTAGCGTCGTTTTTATTTTTGGTATCGAATTTAAGTCCAAAATCTGTGTCATTCATCCAGTTGTTAGCACCGTTGAATGGACCCCAATTTGATCCGCCGTTAAATGGGCCAGCGTTAGAGCCGCCGTTAAAAGGACCCCAATTGTTACCGCCACTGAATGGGCCAGCGTTAGAACCACCATTAAAAGGACCCCAATTGTTGCCACCACTCATAGGCCCCCAATTGTTACCGCCATTCATAGGACCCCAATTGTTGCCGCCCCAGTTATCATTACCATTGCCATTGCCAAAGAAACCAGCTGATGCTGATGTTGCTGCAATTGTAGTTGCAATTGCGATTGCTTTTACTAATGTTTTCATCTTATACTCTCCGTATTGTAATTAAGATATTGACAAAAATATCAATATCTACAGATTCAATTGTAATCAAAAAATGATTAAAAGTCAAATGGATCAATATATCAGACATAAAAAAAACCACCCATAAGGTGGTTTTTTTATTGTACTAAAATTAATCAGTAATACTGACTAATTATTTAGCATTTAAAGACTGTGCTTTAGCGGTTGCATCTGCATAACCTTTAGCATAAGCGTCTGCTTGTGCTTTAGCAAAAGCATCAGCTTGACCTTTAGCGTACGCATCAGCTTGACCTTTAGCGGTCATATCTGCAACGCCTGTGCCTTTAGCATCAGCAGAACCAGAAGCTTTAGCGTCATTTTTATTCTTGGTATTGAACTTAAGTCCAAAATCAGTATCGTTTAACCAGTTGTTGCCGCCTTTGAAAGGACCCCAGTTATTAGAACCGTTAAAAGGACCAGCGTTAGAGCCGCCATTGAAAGGACCCCAATTGTTGCCGCCATTTACAGGACCCCAGTTAGAACCGCCATTCATAGGACCCCAATTAGAACCGCCATCAAAAGGACCCCAGTTATTGGAACCGTTGTAATTATTACCATTGTTGCCATTGTTGAAAAAACCAGCTGAAGCTGATGTGGCTACTACGATAGTAGCGATTGCGATAATTTTTTTCATAATATTTCCTAATTTTTTTTAACACACCATTATTGTTGTGTTTTCCGTCAAGCTTTTGTCTTGATAGGTGCGTATTATACTCAAACTATATTAGAAGTCAATTATATTCTAATACATAGTAATATGGAATCCAATAAACCCTTTTGTATCAGCATTAAAACCCCATGAAAAAAATATTATGTAAATAAAAAACTAGATAAAATGAAATTTTTGCGTCAATATGGACAGTTAGAAAAATTCATTTTTTTGCCAATTCGGCAAAAAATCTTACCCCAAGGGAAGTCTCCTACATTAGGCACAAATATCAACTAAAGACCAAATTTTATTCAACGCCCATGTCTAATGCAGAGACTTTCAAAGATAAAAGGTAAATTCTTAATGATTATCCACAAAGACTTCTTTGCAAATAAAAAAAATCCATCTACAAAGAGATGGATTTTTTTACCAACGATTCATTTTTTTCAGTTATGGCAGAGAATCAATCATTGCATCGCCGAACTCAGAGCAAGACAACAAAGTTGCGTCTTGCATCAGTCTTTCTAAATCATAAGTGACGGTTTTATTTTGAATAACCGTTGACATTGCCGTTAGCACCATATCTGCCGCTTCAGTCCAACCCATATAACGCAACATCATTTCTGCTGAAAGAATAATGGAGCCTGGATTGACTTTATCTTGTCCTGCATATTTTGGTGCGGTGCCGTGTGTGGCTTCAAATACTGCTGTGGTATCAGATAAGTTAGCGCCCGGTGCAATGCCAATACCGCCCACTTGTGCGGCTAAGGCATCTGAAATATAATCGCCATTTAAATTAAGGGTGGCAATCACTGAGTATTCCTCTGGGCGCAATAGTATTTGCTGCAAAAAAGCATCAGCGATCACATCTTTAATCGTGATAATGGTGCCTGTGTTGGGATTGGTAAATTGACACCAAGGGCCGTTATCAATGGTTTTGGCGCCAAATTCATCTTGTGCAAGTTGATACCCCCAATCTCTAAACCCACCCTCAGTGAACTTCATAATATTACCTTTATGCACCAAAGTAACGGAATCCTTGTCGTTGTCAATGGCATATTGAATGGCGGCACGAACTAAACGCGCTGTGCCCTCTTGGGAAACAGGCTTAATGCCAATGCTGGAAGTTTGAGGGAAGCGAATTTTAGTAACACCCATTTCATTTTGTAAAAAATCAATAACTTTTTTTACCTTGTCGCCACCTGCTTGGTATTCAATCCCCGCATAAATATCTTCAGAATTTTCTCTAAAAATAACCATATCAACTTTTTCAGGCGCTTTAACAGGCGAAGGCGTACCAACAAAATATTGTACTGGTCGCTGACAAATAAACAAATCCAGTTCTTGACGAATGGCAACATTAAGTGAGCGCATACCGCCCCCTACTGGCGTGGTAAGTGGGCCTTTAATAGAAAGGGTAAACTCTTTAATGGCATCAAGCGTTTCTTGTGGCAAATATTCACCATAAATATCGTTGGCTTTTTCGCCGGCGTAAATATCCATCCATTGAATTTCTTTTTTTCCATCATAAGCTTTATCTACAATCGCATCAATGACTTTTTTCATCACTGGAGAAACATCACTACCAATGCCATCACCCTCAATATAGGTAACAATTGGTTGATCTGGCACTTGAATGACGCCGTTTTTAAAGGTGATTTTTTCGCCATTAACTGGCATGTGGATACGCTTTTGAGTCATTTTTTATTATTAATTACTTATTAGGAAACGCAGTATTTTAGCATCTTCACCATCTGAATAATATTTTTTACGAATGTTAATCACTTTGAACCCCAATTTCTTGTAAAACAACAAGGCGTTATAATTGGTTATACGCACTTCTATAAACACCTCCTTAATATCCGATGTATCTAACAAGTGATTAAATAGTTGAGCGCCCAAGCCTTGGTGTTGATATGTAGGGTGAATACATATATTAAGCAAATCAGTAAACTCTAATGTGTGCAAAGCAATGCTGTAGCCCACTATTTGATTATCTTGCAGGATTAAATGCGCCAAAATATTCGAATTACTCAAACTCTGAATAAATTGCACCTCACTCCAAGGCGTTTTATAAGCAAGTCGTTCTATCGCTAAAACAGCATCTATATATTGTGGGTCAAATACCCTAAAGGAAATATTGATAGGCTTTGTTGTTGGTTTCATTTTGATAAAAGTAGCCGAGTTCGTCAAAACTACGCTCTATAGCTGCAATATCATCCACTTGTAATCCGATTAACACACGGCCAAAATCAGCACCATGATTGCGATAGTGGAACAAAGAGATGTTCCATTTGCTACCGATTTTTTTTAAAAAATTCAACAAAGCACCGGGGCGTTCAGGAAATTCAAAACGATACAAAACTTCATGGCTGGTTTCTGCACGGCCTCCCACCATATAACGAATGTGGGTCTTTGCAATTGAATTGTTACTCATGTCTAATACATCAAACGATTTGGCAAGTTTGCTTAACAACGCCTCTTTTTCGCTTAGCCCTTTGCTCAGTGCCACACCCACAAAAATACGCGCTTGATTAGAAGGCGTATAACGATAATTAAATTCGGTAATTGCATGCTGGTCAAGTAATTGACAAAATTTTAAAAAACTGCCCGGTTGTTCGGGAATAGTTGCAGCAATAATAGCCTCACTATGTTCACCTAAATCAGCACGCTCTGCAATATAACGCAAACGGTCAAAATTAACATTTGCCCCTGACACAATAGCAATCAAGTTTTCGTTTTCAATGTTATTCTGCGCTACATACTTTTTAAGCCCTGCAGTGGCTAAGGCACCAGATGGCTCCGCAATAGAGCGCACATCCTCATAAATGTCTTTAATCGCTGCGCAAATTTCATCGTTACTTACCAATATAACATCGTCCACCACTTCTTTAGCAATTGGATAGGTTTTTTCACCAATTTGCTTAACCGCTACACCATCAGCAAAACGCCCCACTTCAGACAAGATAATGCGTTCTCCAGTTTTGAGTGCTTGGTAAAGGGTTGGTGAGTCGCTTGGTTCAACGCCAATCACTTTAATATTAGGGGCATAATGTTTGAGATAAGTCGCCATACCTGCAATCAAACCGCCACCGCCTACAGGGATAAATACCTTGTCCATATTGGGCAATTGCTCTAACAACTCTTTGGCAATAGTTGCTTGACCTGCCATCACTTCGATATCATCATACGGATGGATAAACACCAAGTTTTGCTCTTGTTCCAATTGCTTGGCATATTGATACGCATCATCATACACATCACCATGCAAAATTACCTTGCCACCTAATTGCTTGACGGCATTAATTTTAATTTTAGGGGTGGAAAATGGCATAACAATGACTGATTTAATACCAAGTTTGGTTGCAGACATTGCCACACCTTGCGCATGATTACCTGCACTGGAAGCAATCACGCCTTTGGCTGCCTGTTCAGCTGACAAACTGGATATTTTTTGATAAGCGCCTCTTAACTTAAAAGCATGAATCGCTAACTTGTCTTCACGCTTTAAGTGAACCTTGTTTTTATTGCGTTCGCTTAACTGATACGCCAAACTCAATGGTGTTGGGCTAATAACATTATAAACGCGTGTTGAATTAACCAAATCAACAATATTCTTCATGCAACTCCTTTAAATAATCAACACTTACATAGGTAGCATCAGTGTCATCACCTTCTATAATAGTAAAAGGCTTATTCGGCTCACCTAGATTATTAAGAACAACCATTGCATTATCAAAACTGTGCGACTTGGTATATTCATTCACAGTAACCAATGTTTTTAAATTGGCATCTGTTGCGGCAACAATGCCATTGTATGAATCTTCGAAAACAATACATTCATTAGCCTCTAAATTCATTTTTGCCAATACCCAATGATAAATATCCCCTGCAGGCTTAAGGTTTGACACCACATTACCTGCGCCAATCACCTCAAACCAATCCAAAGCCTCACGCCCTAAAGTATTAACAATCAACGCATCAACATTCGCAGGCGTGGTGGTGGTAGCAATTGCCAATCTCAGCCCCGCTTCACGCGCCTCATTAAATAAACGCACTACACCGGTTCTTAAAGGAATATCGCCTGCATCTACAAGACGCACATAGATTTTGGTTTTTAGCGCATGTGTTTCTTTGGCAAATACATCAATATCATCACACGCAAACTCAGGCTTGTGCGTTTTTATATAATGCTTGATGCGTAATTGACCGCCCGTTACATCTAGTAATTGTTGATAAAGTTCGTTTGACCAGTGCCAATCAAGCCCTAGCGTTTCAAAAGCAAGATTAAAAGCAATTAAATGCCCATCACGCTCGGTATTTGCCAGTGTTCCATCGACATCAAAAATAAGTGCTTTTAATGACATTTTTAAAAAAAAACAATAAATAAAAATTGCTATTTTAAGGCAGTTTAGGTAAAAAGGTTATTTTTTTCATTAAAAACAAAAAAATACTATGTCAGAACCTTATTTTCAAAATATTCCCAACTATCAATCTAAAAAAAATGAAGAGTTTATGAGTAACGCACAAATTGAACACTTTAAGATCAAACTCAACGCCTGGAAAGAACAGTTAATCAGTGATGCCGAAACAACCATTACCCACATTCAAGAAGACTCCTCAAAAGTGGCTGATATCAACGACAGAGCGACACTTGAAGAGGAGTTTTCGCTTGAATTAAGAACGCGAGACCGTGAAAGAAAACTCATTAGTAAAATCGAAAAAACACTACATATTATTGAGTTAGGTGATTATGGCTATTGCAGGACTTGTGGCGCCGAAATCTCTCTGATGCGCTTAGAAGCTCGTCCAACAGCAGATGAGTGCATAGATTGCAAAACTATTGCCGAAAGAAAAGAAATTTAAAGCCACATAAAGAGCTTTAGAAGGGGTAACTGCTGGATTTTTATACATTTTTTTTAAAAAGTGAGACCTTTGCATAAATATGCATAATCATCAAGAATCCATATTTATGCAAAGGTCTCAAGTATTGCTTTTAAAAATGCTGATAAGACTGGCACCCCCCCTCTAATCCTTTTATTTCTAACCCCCGTTCCTCGGTAATAATGCCAATCTTGGTGATAACGATGTGCAATTTTTCTGCAATGAGCTGAATGGCGTCCATTTGTGTTTTTGGTGCAGTAAAGCACAATTCATAATCATCACCCCCTGCCAATGCTACACACCAATCTTGTGTATTGGCAATATGTACAGTCACCTCTGCTGATAATGGCAAGGCATTTATATCAATGCTGGCACCCACCTTTGAATGTGTCAAAATATGTGATAAGTCTTGTTCCAGTCCATCGGAAATATCAATACAACTATTTGCAATGCCCAACAAAGCCTGCCCTAATTTTACTTGTGGTTGTGGGCAGTTGAATTGCGCCAATAAGGATGTTGATGGAATTTGTTGTTTTTGAATTTGCCACCATGCTAGTGCGGCGTCGCCAAGTGTATTGGAAACAAATACATTGTCGCCCACCTTTGCACCTGAGCGCAACAAGGCTTGATTTTTTCTCAACATTCCTGTGGCATTAATGGTAATACTCAACGCCCCTTTGGTAGTATCGCCACCAATCAAATAAATATTGTGTTGCTGGGCAAGCGCTTTTAATGATTGGGAAAAGCCTTTAAGCCATTGCTCATCAATACTCGGCAAAGTAAGTGCCAACGAAAAATACCAAGGTGTTGCGCCCATGGCTGCCAAATCACTTAAATTAACCGCCAAGGCTTTATAGGCAATATCTTGTGGCGTGGTGTCTATTGGAAAATGTACCCCTTCAATTAAGGTATCGACAGTAATGGCAAGCTGTTGCTGACTACTAACGGAAACCAAAGCGCAATCATCCCCGACACCAAGTCCGTCTAAATCGGAATTTTTCCAAGTAAAATATTTTTCAATTAAAGAAAATTCATTCATTCGCACAAAAACGCTACATATAAGCGTTTTCTTTCTGCGTATGATCCGTTACATCTAAAATATTTTTGATTTCAGGATAAAGGGCTTTGAGTTGCGCTTCTACGCCATTTTTAAGTGTTATCTTAACTGATGAGCAACCTTGGCAGCCACCACCAAAATTTAAAATAACATCCATATCCTTGGTAATTTCTACCAAATCAACAAAACCGCCGTGCGAAGCAAGTTGTGGATTGACTTCAGCGGCAATAGTATATTTGATTCTTTCTTCAAGCGGTGCATCGTCTTTTGGCACTTCACCCTTGGCATTTGGTGCGGTAATAGTGAGTTTTTTACTTGACCCTTCTTCTTTAAGTGCCACTTCAGAATCTTTTAAATAGTCAAAATTGGCTTCATCAATAAAGGCAATAAAACCCTTGTATTCAAATTTAGAATAAGCCTTGCTCAAGTCTTTAGAATAACAAAAGTTAAAGGTAACAGCGGCGGCAGGTGTACCCGCTTTTTCGATATCAACCTTGAGCCCCAAATCCTCTTCACCTTGTTGTGTGAATAAATCAGCCACATAAGTTTCAGCTTCGTCAGTAATGTTAAACATAGTAATCCTTGGTAAATTATTTGGTAAAAATTATATTGTCAAGCAAACGCGTTGATCCTAAAAACACCGCACATAATATCGCAATTTTACTCGTATTATCAGTAATTTGTTTAAGTGTATTTGCATCCAACATTGCCAAATAATCCAATTCAAAGTCAGATTGCAATTGCTCGGTAGCGGATTTTATACCCAATTCCCCCCGTTGCAATTGACGCAGAATTTTATACAAATTTGGTGCAATCAAGCGCTCGTCCATATTCAAATACTGATTACGCGTACTCATTGCCAAGCCGTCTTCTTCCCTTACAATTACCCCTGTAATCACCTTAACGCCCGAAGTAAACCGCTTAATAATTTGCAATTGCTGATAATCTTTTTGCCCGAATACAGCAACATCAGGACGCACAATTTCAAACAAACGACGCACCACCTGCAATACTCCGTAAAAAAAATGCGGACGCGTTTTGCCACACAAAGTTTCAAACAAGTAGCGCTTTTCCTCAAACCCAGCCCGAGTAAAAACCACTTTATCAGGATAAATCACCTCAACATTAGGGACAAATGCACAATCTACTTGATGTTTTTCCAGTAATTTCAAATCACTATCTAGCGTGCGTGGATAATCAGCAAAATCCTCATTTTCACCAAACTGTGTCGGATTCACAAAAATACTCACTACCACCCTATCCGCATTCTCCCTCGCCAAATCAATCAACGACAAATGCCCTTGGTGCAATCCTCCCATCGTTGGCACAAAGGCAACCTTCTCGCCCTCGTTTCGCCACTTTTCCATGACATTTATATCGCTAATAATTTCCATAATTTTACAAAGATTGTGGTTTACTCGTATTTTTAAAAGAAGCAGTTGCTCGTCTAAATGTTATTTTAAGGGGTTTATTGACAATATAAAACCTAAATTGAGAGACTCTTGCATTAAAAAATGTTCTAATTTCAACAAACACACTTAGATTGTTTACTAAAAAAACTTTGCAAAAAAATACACAGTCTCAATAAAAAAATCTTTACCTTTCATCTGCACCAATCCAACATAACTTATTGAACAATATCTGGCAAACTTAAGACACTTGACAAAATATCAGTAATACATTAATATAAAGTTGTCAGTTAAAAAAGGAAAACACAATGAACTTAATGTCTATCAACAAAAATTTCAGTCGTACTTTGCTATTAATATCATCCCTCATCACCGTTACAGCCCACGCTGACAAGGATTCAAACTACAATAATTTGGCCTTCGGCAAACATGCTACTCAATCCAGCGACTATTCTGCCACATCGTACCATGCCACAAATGCAGTTAACGGCAGAACCGAGGGTAAACACTGGCGGAACAATATCACTGTCACCAAAAAAGAACAAGGTGCCTGGTGGAAAGTTGATTTGGGCAATGAACAAAATATCAAGCAAATCATCATCTACAACCGTACCGATTGTTGCTCGGACAGACTAAAAAACTACCAAGTCAGTGTTTCTACCAAAAAAGACTTTAGTATGATCACTTACCAACAAGACTTTCATGTTACGCCTGGCCCCAAACAAACCATTGAATTTGGCGCACAAGGAAAACAAGGTCGATATGTTAAAATTCAACTACTTGACGAGAACTTTCTATCCCTATCAGAAGTCCAAGTAATGGGAGGTAAATTTTGTAGTGCAAAAGCAGAAAATTGGCGTATTGCTGAAACAAATTACTCTAATGTTTATAATGATTTTGGTGGGCGTTGGAATGCACCAAATTACCCCAGTAGTGGCGCCTTTGCCGCCCTTAAAGCTGATGGTTCAATCATGACTTGGGGTTCAACCAAAATCTGGGGTAGTACAGCAAATAAGCGCGCACCTAAGGACAACGGTTATATTAAGATTTATTCGGCTGCCAATGCTTTTGCCGCTCTTAAAGCTGATGGTTCAATCACGGATTGGGGTGACAGAACTTATGTAAGAAAAAGGGCACCCACTGATAATGGCTATACCAAGATCTATTCAACTCATGACGCTTTTGCTGCCCTTAAAACTGATGGTTCAATCACGACTTGGGGCGACACAAGGATTGGAGGTAAAAATGCACCCACCGACAAGAACTACATCAGGATCTATTCAAATTATGGCGCTTTTGCTGCCCTTAAAGCTGATGGTTCAATCACGGCTTGGGGTAGTCCATATCATGGAGGCATAAAAGCACCTGATGACAAGAACTATACCAAGATTTATTCAAATGCGTACGCCTTTGCTGCCCTTAAAGCTGATGGCTCAATCACGGCTTGGGGCGACCCAGAGAAAGGGGGTGAAGGAGCACCTAAAGGCAATGATTATGTTAAGATTTACTCAACTAATAGCGCTTTTGCTGCCCTTAAAGCTGACAGTTCAATCGTAACTTGGGGCGACTCAGATGCTGGAGGCACAAACGCACCTACTGACGATGGCTATACCGAGATTTATTCAAATAATCGAGCATTTGCCGCCCTTAAAACCGATGGCTCAATCTCAGCTTGGGGTAAAAAAATCTTTGGCGGTAATAATGCACCTAAAGATAGCGGTTATACCAAGATTTATTCAACTTACAATTCTTTTGCCGCTATTAAAACCGATGGCTCAATCTCAGCTTGGGGTAGCAGACCCGATGGTGGTAGGGGTGCACCTAAAGATAGCGGTTACACCAAGATTTATTCAAATTTTAGTGCCTTTGCCGCCCTTAAGGCTAATGGCTCAATCAGGGTTTGGGGTCAAGCAACTCATGGAGGTCGAGGTGCACCTGAAGATAGAGGTTATACCAAGATTTATTCAAATTTTAGTGCCTTTACCGCCGTTAAAGCCGATGGCTCAATTACGGTTTGGGGTTATAAGGTTAAATTACCTGATTAACATTCTATATGTTTTTAGATTGACGGATTAAAAATAAAACAATATTTTTTAACTTCAGCAAACAACCCAAGTTTTTTTTACTTGGTTTTTTACTTGGTTTTTTTTGTTGTGTGACAACAAAAAAGTTAAAAAAAGTCTGTATCGCCATTTGTAAAAAATAAAATGCATAATACAATGAAACCTTTGTACTTATAATGTTGAATTCAAGATAAACAATCATCAAGAGTCCACTTTTTTATCTATTTGACATTTTTTCCAGCAACACCCAGCAGTCCTCGCTTTAGATCTGACAAGACGGGCTGTATAAAAAATTACAAAATGAGTGGAAGTTGCGATTCATATCCAATGTCCGTCAAATTTAAAACACTTGACAAAAACTCAATAATACACTATTATAAAGTTGTCAGTTAAATAAGGAAAACACGATGAACTTAATGCTTATCAACAAAAACCTCAGTCGCATTGTGTTACTAACAATGTCTCTCATTGCTGCTACAGTTCACGCTGGTATTGATTTAGCCTACGGCAAACATGCTACTCAATCTAGCCAACACTTCTCTGCACATGGTCAGGCCGAAAATGCAGTTGACGGTAATACTGACGGTAACTGGAGTGACAACAGTATCACCCACACTAACAATGAACAAGGCGCTTGGTGGCAAGTTGATTTAGGCAGTGAACAAAACATTAATCAAATCATCATCTACAACCGCACCGATTGTTGTTCGAGCAGACTAAGCAACTACCAAGTTAGTATTTCTACTAAAGAAGACTTTAGCATTAACTCTTATCAACAAGACTTTCATACTGCACCTGACCCCAAGCAAATCATTAAATTAAACAAACGAGGTAGACAAGGTCGATATGTTAAAATTCAACTACTTGACAAGAACTTTCTATCTCTAGCAGAAGTTCAGGTTATGGGTGGCGATCTTTGTAGTGAGACAATAGAAAATTGGCGTTTTCCTGAAGTAGATTATTCTAGTGCTGGTAATGATTTTGGCGGAATTTCTAATGCGCCATTTCGCCCTAATAAAGGTGCCTTTGCTGTTCTTAAAGCTGATGGTTCAATTACAGCTTGGGGTCGCCCAAATGTAGGAGGTCGAGGTGCACCCACTGATGGTGGTTATGCTAAAATTTATTCAACCGCCAAAGCCTTTGCTGCCCTTAAAGCTGATGGTTCAATTACAGCTTGGGGTGAACCAACTCATGGAGGTGAGGGCGCACCTAAGGGCAAGAGTTACACCAAAATTTTCTCAACTTATGGTGCCTTTGCCGCCCTTAAAGTTGATGGTACAATCAAAGTTTGGGGTAAATCAAACCAAGAATATGAAAATGCACCGCCCACCGATAGTGGTTATACCGACATTTCTTCTTCCAACTTCGCCTTTGCCGCCCTTAAAGCTAATGGCACAATCACGGCCTGGGGTGACACAGACTCTGGAGGTGGGCACGCACCCACCGACAGTGGCTACACCAAAATATATTCAAATGTTTTTGGTTTTGCCGCCCTTAGAATCAATGGCTCAATCGCAACTTGGGGTAACTTAGGGGGAGGAAACAAGTCTGCGCCTAGTGGCCACGACACTGGTTACATCAGAATTTATTCAACCACTAGTAGCTTTGCCGCTATTAAAGCCGACGGCTCAATTACCGCTTGGGGTGGCTTAGGTGCTGGAGGCAAGGGCGCACCTAGTGACAACGGTTATACCGAGATTTACTCAAATGATGCCGCCTTTGCCGCTCTTAAGGCTGATGGCTCAATCACAGCCTGGGGGCATCCAAATTATGGAGGCAAAGGCGCACCTGAAGGCAGTGGTTACACCAAAATTTATTCAACCAGATATGCTTTTGCTGCTATTAAGTCCGATGGCTCAATCACGGCATGGGGGAATCTAAATTATGGAGGAAAAGGCGCACCTGAAGACAAAGGCTACACCAAGATTTTTTCAACTTATGGCACCTTTGCCGCCCTTAAAATTGGTGGCTCAATCACAGGCTGGGGTTGGAATTGGATTGATGCACCTGCTGGCGCTAAAAGTGCGCCCACTGACAATGGTTATATCAATATTTATTCAACTGAAGATGCCTTTGCCGCCATTAAAACCGATGGCTCAATGACGACTTGGGGTAATTTAGGCAAAGGAGGTGCAGGTGCACCCGCTGATTAATTATACTGACAGCTTCCAATTTATATCATTTTATTTTTAAAAGTGATATAAATCCACCTAGCCTAGTAAGATCTAAGAAAGTTGAAAATATGAATCTTTCTAATCCGTTCATATTTATACAGTTGGTGACTAAATGCACAGTTGAAGACTGCTATCATTTTCAAAAATAAAATGAATAATATAGTGCTTAATACTTGGGGTGAGAATGGGGAACATGACATAAGTCAATTAACATCTTATGCTTTAGGCATTTAAGCAAATATTTGACTATATGTGGACGAAAAAAAACCACCCCAAAAGGTGGCTTTATGCTATTTCAAAATAAATAATATGGTGCTTGCAATCACCCAAATATTAACAGTATCAACTATGCTATTAGGGTTGTAAAAATCTCCTGTTTATTTGAAAACACCCTTCATTTTACTTGCGAAAAACAGCCCCTACAACACACCAAAGGCATTTAGAGAAAGCGACTCCACATTATCGAAAAAATGATGGGAGTAAGCCCCTGGCTCTATAAAATAATGGGAGTAAGCCCCTGACCCTATAAAATGATGGGAGTAAGCCTCTGGCTCTATATTGAAATAATCGGGTTTTCCCATAAATATATGATTAATAAGGTCAGCATCAACCTTGTCAATGGGAGCCGTATGGTCACTATTTTTTTCATGACTCTTGCTAGTATCAATTGTTGAATAATTAACCATGCTTGCAAAAGGATATTGGGTAAAAAATGCATGACCTTCTGTATCAGTAATACCAGCCATTAAAGCGTTTGTGAGAGGTGTTCCATTCACTACTAAAGCACCATTGTCACCCGGTGCAACCGTGTAAGTTAATGTTCTAGAATTTTCACCATCAATACCACGCCAAACAGCGTCAACCGCTACACCGCCAACAGTAAAAATGCTATCTGTAAGACCAGAGGTTAAACCTTTAACTGCTTCATTAAAGCCAATAACCACGATAACAGTATCACCAGTATGGAGGTCATCACCTGTACGCTCCATAGACAGTTTTGTTAATTGCAGGTCATTATCAGCAGTGTTAATTGTTGAATAATTAGCCATGTCTGCAAAAGGATATTGGCTAAAAAATGTATTACCTTCTGTATCGGTAACACCAGCCATTAAAGCATCTGTGAGAGAGGTTCCGTTCACTGCTAGAATACCATTGTCGCCCGATGCAACCGTATAAGTCAATGTTCTAGAATTTCCGCCATCAATACCACTCCAAACAGCGTCAACCGCTACACCGCCAACAGTAAAAATGTTATCTGCATGACTAGAGGTTAGCCCTTTAACTGCTTCATTAAAGTCAATAGTCAAGGTAACAATGTCGCCAACACTGGTACCCTCGCCTGTATGCTCCATACGCAGTTTTGTGAATCTTAGGTCGTCACTAACAGTGTTAATTGTTGAATAATTAGCCATGTCTGCAAAAGGATATTGGCTAAAAAATGCATTACCTTCTGTATCGGTAACACCAGCCATTAAAGCATCTGTAAGAGAGGTTCCGTTCACTGCTAGAATACCATTGTCGCCCGATGCAACCGTATAAGTCAATGTTCTAGAATTTCCGCCATCAATACCACTCCAAACAGCGTCAACCGCTACACCGCCAACAGTAAAAATGTTATCTGCATGACTAGAGGTTAGCCCTTTAACTGCTTCATTAAAGTCAATAGTCAAGGTAACAATGTCGCCAATACTGGTGCCCTCGCCTGTATGCTCCATACGCAGTTTTGTGAATTCCAGGTCATTGCTGACAGTGCTAATGACTGAATGATTAACCATGCTTGCAAAAGGATATTCGGCAAAAAATGCATGACCTTCTGTATCAGTAATACCAGCCATTAAAGCGTTTGTGAGGGGTGTTCCATTCACTACTAAAGCACCATTGTCACCCGGTGCAACCGTGTAAGTTAATGTTCTAGAATTTTCACCATCAATACCACGCCAAACAGCGTCAACCGCTACACCGCCAACAGTAAAAATGCTATCTGTAAGACTAGAGGTTAGTCCTTCAACTGCCCCATCAAAGTTGATAACCAAGGTAACGGTGTCACCAACATTGGTACCATTACCTACATGCTCCATAGACAGTTTTGTTAATTGCAGAGTTGAGTGACTAACGACATCCTCTTCCTTAGTTTTATCATGTTTTGCTTTCATTGTATTCTCCAAATTGTTATATTTTTTTAAAACAAATCAAGATCATTTTTAACGCATAAACTCTTCTTACAAAGAAACGCAAACACTTAAAAATCAATCTTTACTTTTACAGAAATGCCATTCAACAAAGAGTAGAACTAGATTTAAAAAACTGCTAAGTTGGTAAGATAAACCCTTGATTAATCAGGCCTATATAGACACTAAAGAATTTAATTATACCTCAATTTATTTTTCTAAATAACGCTATTATCAATAAAAATATTGTGTTAATCAAACGCCTAAATTTAGACGATAATTTTGTTTATAAAAATAAACTAAAATCCAGAAATGGCTTGTAATTCCCCTCTTTCCATCCCGCTAAAAACATTATTTATTACCCTTATTTCATTAAAAACTCAACCACAACATACACGCATATTTTGGGTGCAATTACAGTGATGATAATTTTTAATTCTATTGGATTTTATTTGCTTTATGCTTTCAAAAAAAGGATGGGTTGCAAACCTCTGTCTATGGCGGTTGCATGTATTCCGAAACAAAGACTAGGATCGAAAGCAACCTATTCAAATCTAATCGCCTCAATTGCTTGACTGTATGGCAAATCATATACAATTTAATCAACACCATTATTCATCTCGAAGATCTAAAACAACCAGTGAATTAAACTCTTTAAGTTCATCTTTAAAACTCTCTTTATATTCTTGAGTTTTAAAATGCCCACTCTCCAAGAAACGAGTCACATACGGAGGGATATTATTGGTTTCATACTTACCCAGTTCTTCAGTGTCACTGTCCTTATTGTAATAAAACTTTATATATTCATAGAATGACAGAACTGATGGCTTTCCTTCATGTATTAAACAACACGCCATACAGTGCAATGGTTTTGATTTTGACAATATATCATCAGCCTCCACTTTGGTTTTTCCATTTTTAATATAGCTGTCAAAAAGAACTTGAGCCGATGCAATGAACACACCTTGTTTCTTTGCTGATTTTGGGCAAATTACTTTTTGAGTTTTTGTGGGTGCACAATATAATGCATAGAATGGTATAAAATTATTTGCTTTTGCATCTTGAATTAACTTTTCAATTTGCCGCCCATGTTTATTTTCATAAGCTAAACGCTTATAATTACCCTTATCCTCACCCTCTATAATTTTCTTTGCTTGTATTCTCATGCCAATAGAAAATTTATTACCTATTACCCACCACTCCCAATCTGCTCCTGTAGTGCAACCCTCCTGCTTCCGTGTAAATTTTATATACTTCAACTTTGACTGTGGAAAGTCCGACAAGGTAAAAAGAAGCCAGTCTGTAATAGACTCCTCCCCAGTTGCTGCCTGCTTACCAAGCCATTTATGTATAAATTCAGATGATTTTTTGAATTCTGAGCAATGTGTATTTGTCATCTTGCTTTCCTTAGTTATATTATTTTTTTGCAAAATATTAGATTACTAATGCTAACAATTATTATAACAAAAATGTGGAAATTAACACAGAAAACCTTGGTGTGTACATTTACCTAGAGACCTTTGCTAAATATGGATGATTAGCAAAATTCAATTTTTGCCCACTTGGTAATTTTCTTAAACCTTGTCCTAGCGGGGCTAAGGCTGGGTTTAAGAAAATTACCAAGTGGGTGAAAAGTGGATTCTTAATGATTATTCATATTTATGCAAAGGTCTCACTTATAATAAATAAAAAAATATTTTATATTTAATGCCTTTTTTACACATGTTATCAATTGTCCTTGACGCCCTATGTTGATACACTTTTTTTATTCTGACAAAGGTAAATATATTAATGGCGTCTCACTCCTAAATTGCACCTAAGGATGAGAAATTTATACAATCATGATGCTTGAGTTAAATAAATCCTACATAGGACTTGTTTAAACAATTTGCCACTCTCCTTCTCATTCCAAATAACAATATTTTCAATTTCTGCTTTTTGCAAGATATACCCTTTATCTTGTTGTTTTCTTATCTTATTGCCCATAGACTTTGACAAGCGAGAAATTTGATGCCCATTTTTCATAATGTTAAAGTAAAAATTATTCTTCTTTACTTGCACTTCTTCTCCAGTTACAGGTAAAACTTTGTCAATGCCATTTTTACTGTAATCATTGCTTAAGGCCACATCTTCTAAGCCTACTGACAGGATAATTGTTTTAAGTTCTTTAAGGGCGTCATTGCAAATATCATGTTCAATAAAATTATTAAAAAATGGTAATTTAGAGTGGATGTATAAATTATTTTTTGCCCTAGTAATGGCAACATAAGCCAAGCGTTTATCAACTTCTTTATCATGACTGAAAAAATCTTTATTAACGCAAAAATAAACATCATTCCACTCCTTACCTTTGGCTTTGTGTATAGTCGAAACAACAACTTTGGTTTGACTTTGCTCGAATTCATCAAATTCAATTTCAGATAAATATCGTCCAAAGATGTTAATAAAATGCACTTGACTTTTTTTAATTTCCGCCTGATATTCTTCTTCAAACCTATCCAACACTTGATTTTTTAGCAAATTATTTGTCGATTGTTGATATTTTATATCTGAATATTTTCGACTTTTTTCAAAATTTTTGGTGTCTTTCCAGTCTTGTAAAAAGTCGTGTAATTCAAGTAAGTTGCCTAATGAAAACCCATGATTTTTAATAATATAATGCGCTTTTATCCCATGGGAAACCAATAGTGAATAGATGGACAAAACTTCGTCATTATTTCTTACTAAAATGGCAATATTATTAGATTCATTTTTCTGAATGCTGGCTAATATATTGTCGTAATAATTACTAGGTTCATAATAAGTCAGGGAAACACTTCCTGATAGCCTTTTATGTGCCTGCAATGGTTTATCTTTTAGACGGGTGACAATCGTATTGCTAAACTGAGTAAAAAAATCTACAATAGTAGTGCCACTTCTATAATTGGTCAACAGTTGATATTGAGAAAACTTAACCCCTATTTGTTCGCTAGAAAAATATTGCCCAAATTCTTGAATGTATCTTATATCTGCCTTATCTTCACCAAAGTTTTTAATACACTGGTCATCATCGCCTACCGCAATAATTTTCTTGTCCTTGTCATCTCCCATTTGTTCGTAAATAGCCTTAATAAAACAATAACTTTGTTCGCCCACATCCTGATACTCATCAATTACCAGCATATTGAAAAAAGGTATAGAAATGTGTTTATCGTTAAGCAATTCTGTGGCTCTTGCTAATACTTGTCTCAAAGCATTATCATCGTCAATATTTTTTCCTAATAATAAAATAGCAAAGGCGTGAAAAGTATAAATTTTCACCTGATAAACTTGATTGCCAATCAATTTTTTTAATTTTTCTCTAAAGTCAGCGACTGCGACGCGTGAATGTGCTAACATTAAAAAATACTCTGGCTTATTGTTTTCAATGGTAATAAGAGAGGCTATTTTATGCACTAAAGTTTTGGTCTTTCCGCTACCTGGTCCAGCCAAAACCATGATGGAGTTAGAGTCTTTATCGTCAAAAATTTGCTTTTGTTCTTCATTTAAATCATGCAATATTTGTTTATATTTTTCTTCAGTAACAGGGCGTTGTATTATGGCATTCTTAAACTTGTAAGTCCGCTTAAAATTCCCGTATTCCATAGAAAAATAATCTTTAACAAAAAGTTTGGTATTTTCCCACCCTTCTTGTAATAATTTTTCTAAAAAAGCAATTTGAATATGAATTGCCTCAATTTTTAATTCATAATAATGTTGCAAACTGTCTTTATAGTCGGACTTATAATAAGGCGTTTGCTCTTCTATTTTGTCCTGTTTTTTTAAATCTAAAGTTTGATAATAAATCAAACGACCTCGACGCAGTTCAAAACTCTTTAACATATCATGTAAATACACAAAAGTATGGTGATATACCTCTAGCGTCAACTTATTAGAAGAATAACTTGCTTTTAACTGATTGCTTGAAAATTCGACTTCTTTTCCCTTGTTATTACCCCCTATCTTTTGCAACAATTCAGTAATAATGAAATCGGATAACTTTTTTCTTGCCTCTATTAACCTTTTCAACCTATCCAAATTTTTGCATTCAAAAACACAAAAGTCTTTTTTAAATGTTGCCAACAAATCATTCCTATCTACCTTAGACAAAAGCACCCAACTTTGAATAATTTGCTTAAACAAAGACACCTGATTATCGCCCTCTTTGTTTAATAATCGCAAATTAATGCTCTTTTCATACTCTTGACTTTCCTTAAACGCTTCAAACACCCTTTCCTCTATCTCAAAATGTTTTTCAAACTCTTTTTCAACCGATTTTTTAATAAAAACACTAATATCATTTTCAAATTTCAGCAGCCCGTCTTTCTGCAACTGATACAAAACTTCAAACATTTCTTTTTTCTTAACGCCAACAATATCAGACAAATCATCCACTTCAATCACATCAAGTTTAGAACGCTGAATAACATTTTGCATGACCAAAATCATAGATTGATAAAGTTTTTTATAGGGCTCTTGTTCTTTTTTTGGATCTAAAATTTCATGCACATGGGGCATGCCTTGTTTTTCTTTACTCTGGTTAATTGAGGTTGCAAATATTTTGTACCCATCTCTGCCTCGTTTAATAATTTTATGCTTTTCTAACTCTAATAACGCTGTTTTAATAATCACATCATAATCAACTTTACTGTCTTCAGTATCTACGCCCATTTGTCTGGCAATATCTTTAGGGGATAAATAAAGTTGCTTGTTTTCATGTTTTTTAAGTGCCCTAATAATGCGTTTAATTTCACTAAAATCAACTTTTGAACGGTTAAGCTGGGTAAATGAGCGATCAAAATCATCTTTAGAATATAGGACAAAACATTGTGCCTTTATATCTTCACTACGCGCACCTCGTCCTGATTCTTGCAAATAAGACTCTAGGCTGTCAGACTGTTGATAATGAATAATAGTTTGAATATTGGCCTTATCAATTCCCATACCAAAAGCAGTTGTTGCAATCACAATATCAATCTTATCGTTGATAAAATCTGCCAATATCTCGCTTTTCCCTCTAGCGTTTTCATCTCTTTTATTGTCTTCCTTGTCCTCGTCAAGTTTGGCGTAAAAAGGTTCTATTGTTAAATCTAATAAATGTAAGCGCTCATCTTCTTGTAAGTTTTGACATAATTCTTTACATTGTTTGGCATTTTGAGGAATATAAATAATGGTAGGATTTTTTCCATTTTCATCTCTTTTTAAATCTTCTAAAATTTTAACAAGTTCCTCGTATTTAGATTTTTTATCCTCCACTCTTATGACTTTATATATCAAATTATAACGCTCAACAGAAGAGATAAACTCATTTAAAGTAACGCCTAACTCCTTTTTGAAATATTTTTTAATATCTTCAACCACTTCTGGCTTAGCGGTCGCTGTAAAACAAGACACAGGTATGGTCGGCTGAAATGCAGACTGTTCCAATTCTTTAATAGTTGTTGCTATAAAATGATAATCATGCCTAAAGTCATGCCCCCATGAAGAAAAACAATGTGCTTCATCAATAATAAAGCGTTCAATAATTCTATGCTTCAATGCCTTAAAAATTGTATTAGAACGCAATGATTCTGGTGCTAAATATAAGATATCAACTGCACCATTTTCCACTTCAACAATGGCATTTTTTCGCTCTAAAGGTGTTAAGTACCCGCTAATAGCAATAACTTTAAAATTGTTGTTATTGCGTTTAAAACTATCTACTTGGTCTTTCATTAAAGCCTGAAGTGGAGATATGACCACACTTAAACCTTTGTATGCCTTTGCCTTGATTAAGGCAGGAATTTGAAAAGTCAGTGTTTTTCCGCCACCTGTTGGCAAAATAGCCAACAAGGATTCTGAGCCAATAGAACTCTTGATAATATCCTCTTGGGATATTTTGCCGTTATCCAGTTTATCCTCAAACAAATCGCCAGTGCCATTGGCAATATTTTTATCAAATGCTCTAAACTCACCAATACCAAACTCAGCTATGGAAAACTGATGAATATCGACCACTTTTTCATTAAAAACCAATTGCTTTAGCAATCTTACAATATCAGGGTGCCTATTCAAAATAACGGGCGAAATTGACCCTTTATCTCCAAATAATAAATAAGCAACAATAAAGGCAAGTTCGATTGGATAGTGACTCTCAATATCTAAATATTGCACCCTATCAGATTTAATTAAATGCTTAATTTGCTGATAAATATCAACCGTTTTTCTGGTCATGCTTTTATAAGAAAAAAATCCAGAAAAATACTCGCTATTTTCGAGTAAATAGCAAAATAATTTTTGCTGTTTTTCATCTAATGCATCAAAGTCTTGGTTTAATTTTTCAAATAGTATTTTGGTTTGTTCTGCATCAATTAGAGGGTAATTCTCAATATTAATCAAGTTATCTTTATAAGGTTTATTTAACTTGTGTGTGCTTTTGTTTGGAAACAAGAGCATTGACAAATATAAAGTATCAATAATTTTAGTTTGCTGAAAAACCTGGTTAAAATTAGTTTTTTCTAAAAAATGCTTGTCATGATCAACGAAATTATGTCCGCAAATAAAATGAATATTTTCAAGTAAACAAATCTCTTTTATTTTACTTACTGATGTCTCATCAACATTTGATTGTTCAGATAAATACCCTAGTCTGTCTATTTTGTTGCTGGTTGTTCCAACCTCGATATCTAAAAATGCAATCTGATTAAACACCTAATAACTGTGTTTATCAGTAGGGAAATCTCTATTTTTAACTGCTTGAATAAAATCTTTAGTGGCGGACTGAATGCTGCTATTTGTTAAAAAGTTTTTAACGAATTTTGGTGGGTTTTGGGTGATGCCGAGCATATCGTAACTTACTAATACTTGTCCATCGCAATCAACGCCTGCGCCGATGCCGATGATGGGGATGGTTAGGGATTGGGATATTTGTTTGCCTAATTTGGCGGGGACGCATTCAATGACGATGGTTTTTACACCCCAGTTTTCAAGGGCTTTGGCGTCGGTTAGGATGCGTTCGGCGCTGTGTTGGTCTCGGCCTTGGACTTTGTAGCCGCCTATTTTTAATACCGATTGTGGTTGTAATCCTAGGTGTCCACAGACGGGAATGTTGTGGTTTTGTAAGAGTTTGAAGCATGCTTCGAACTCACGACCACCTTCAAATTTGACCATATCTGCGCCTGCGTTGATTAGGCGTTGGGCGTTTGCTAGGGTTTGTGCGGCGGTGGTGTAACTTTGATAGGGCATATCGGCGATTAGTAGGGCTTTGTTGGTGTTTTTTGCGGTTGCTTGGGTGTGGTAAATCATATCGTCCATACTAACGCCGAGTGTGTTTTTGTCGCCTTGAATGACATTGCCTAGTGAGTCGCCTACTAAGATAATATCAATATTGCATTCATCGAATAATTGGGCAAATGAGGCGTCATAAGCGGTTAAACAGGTGATTTTTTCGCCTGATTGTTTTAGGGTTTTTAGGTCATTAATGTTCATAATTTTTTCAATCCTGAAATGTCTAATTTATCAATCAAATCTTGTACATTGCCTAAAATTGGCACCTTTAAATCGGGTTCAATTTCTGCTAATGGTACGAGTACAAATGCTCTGTTCATCATTTCTGGGTGGGGAATGATGAGCTGTTTTGAGGCAACTACTTGCACGCCGTAAATGATAATGTCTAAATCGATTGTTCTTGCGCCCCATTTTTTCTCACGCACACGGTGCTGTTTTACTTCAATGGCTTGGCAAACATATAATAATTCTAGTGCTGTTAAATGTGTATCCACTTGGCACATGGCGTTAATATAATCGGGCTGTTTTGAACCGTCGATGGGTGGTGATTGGTAGAGGCTTGATAGTGCTACCACCTTCACATCCTGAGTGTCGTTTAGTGCAATTAATGCATTTTTAATTTGTTGTTTTGGGTTGTTTAGGTTTGACCCCAGTCCGATATATGCCAGCATAATCTTTATGTTTGTTTAGTTGAATGATGAACTAGATTGCAAAATAATATGCCATCAGTCATTATAATTTTAGCCATTATACTGTTTTGGGGCTTTGCATAAATACGATTAATCGTCAAAAATTTACTTTTTATCTGCTTGGTATTTTTTAAAACCTGTCTTGATGTTGTTAAAATGAATATACTCAACTGGAGAAAAGTGGATTTTGACGATTGTTCATATTTGTGTAAAAGTTTTATTTATTGATATATACTGTGAGGCTTTTGTATAAATATGGATGATTAGCAAAATTCAATTTTTGCTAAATGGGTATTTTTTATTCAATTTTTTCCTAGTGGGGCTGAGGGGAGTTAAAAAATGGCTAAGTGGATTTTTGATGATTATTTACACAAAGGTCTCACTTTTTTTAAAATAGATTTGTGGAGGCTAGCGTTGCCACAAATAGTATGAAAAAAAATATTAGCGCTTATGTGGATTTAAGGCTAATACAAATACAGGATTTAGCGGTTAAAAAGCATGGTATTTAATTATTGGATAAACGGTATAACAAAGAGGTTTTTAAAGTGATAAATTATCTGAATTGGCTGGTTGTCTTTTTCTTAGGCCTGAGTATTGGCAGTTTTTTAAATGTGATTATTTATCGCTTACCTCTTGCGATTAAAGGCGAAGATATTAGCCTAATTCATCCAAACAGATCTTTTTGCCCAACCTGTAAACATCAATTATCTTGGTACGATTTAATACCTGTTTTCAGTTATGCTATTCAGTATGCCAAATGCAGATACTGTCAAGCAAACATAGCCAAGCAATATCCAATCATTGAATTAACTGCCGGCATATTGAGCGTGTTAATCGTTTATCAATGGGGCTTTACACTACAAAGTGTTTATTTGCTGGCTTTGGCTTATGGCTTGCTCACTTTGTTTGTTATTGATGTTATGCACCAATTATTGCCCGATATAATCACTTTGCCTTTATTATGGCTAGGGCTTTTATACAGCATTAGTTACAAAGAGGCGGAAAGTGCCATTATAGGTGCCATTGTTGGGTATTTATTTTTGTGGGGGATTTATTGGGGATTTAAGCTTATTCGCAATAAAGAAGGCATGGGTTATGGCGATTTTAAACTTACTGCTGCTTTGGGTGCTTGGCTTGGTTGGCAAGCGTTAGATCAATTGCTGTTAATATCCTCAATACTTAGTATTGCATTTGTCTTATTAAGCAAACAATCCAAACATAAGAAAATCGCTTTTGGCCCTTTTTTGATATTAGCAACTGTTTTCATTATGATAACAAATCACTGATTCAAATGCCTTCTTAATATAATAAGAGTGATTGGCAATCATTCAATTTTTTGTCCTTTTAAGGGGTTCAATCTAATTGGAGACCTGCATTAGACATAAATACTAACTAAAAGTCCAACTTTCACTCAGTTGTATTTTTTTTAAACCTTATTCTCGCAGCAAGAAAGGAACGGCTGCAAGTCATTCTCTACGATTGAGTTTACTTTTCTGCAAGGACTGTTGCTGGGAAAAATTGTCAGATAGAGAGGGGTATTTGACGATTATTCATGTTTATACAAAGGTCTTTGCAATGTCAAATAAAAAATTTAGAACCAAGTTTATGTTAAAATATTGCATTGCTTTCATTTGGCAAAAAGAAGCATAAATTTACTACCAATCCTTGCTATCATAATATTTACATTTTTTAGGTTAAACACTGAGGACATTGTGCTATATGTTTAAAATATCCCAATTATTGTTATTATCTTTATTTGTATTTATCGCTAGTTGTAAAAGTGCTAGCGAAAATCCTGTTATGCTAGCGGGAGATAATCCTATGAGAATTGCAGTAGGCACCCCCTATGTTGAACCAGGTCTCATCTTTGGCGTTAACGAAACAAACCTACCTATAATTGACGATTCAGCACTTGATATCAATATAGCAGGCACTTATTCAGTTGTATATACTTATACAAAATCAAATAACTCAAAAATAATACTAAGAAGAGTGGTAATAGTCGGCGATGACGCTATTATCGCTGGAGAGGAAGATCCACTTTATAAATATCAATGGCATTTGCACAATACCAAGCAAAAGAATTTTGCACAAGAGCCAGGTGTTGCAGGCGAAGATATTAATATTAATGGAATCGTTACAAAGGATGAATTCAATGGTGAAGGTATTTTAATTGCTGTAGTAGATACAGGTCTAGAAATTAATCATATGGATTTAAAAAATAATATCGTTCCAGGTGGGTCTAGAGAGTTTACCGAAGGGAGGAATTACCTTACTTCTAATATTTCCCCTTCAAGGCATGGCACCAGTGTTGCTGGCATTATTGCTGCTGAAGGCTGGAATGGCGTGGGTGGCAGAGGTGTTGCGCCAAAGGCCAAAATGATTGGATTCAATTTGTTGAAAAATCAAAATATCGCAAATTTTATCTCTGCATTAGGCGGTGCTGACTTTTCAAAAGAGGTTGATATATTTAATCAAAGTTACAGCACAAATACCAATCATGTCATACACAGTTATCCAGAGATAGAAGCTCAATATAAATTTGGCACTTTGGGTAAGGGAAACATGCCTGCCTTGCGTGAAGGCAAAGGGGCAATTTATGTTAAAGCGGCAGGCAATGGCTTTTCATCAATTAAAGATAGCGACAACAACGATATTTCAGAATGCATTGCCAGTAAGCGACACCAATTAAGTTGTAAAAATACCAATATGGATCCAAAAAACACCTTACCTTACAATATTGTCGTGGGTGCAATCAATGCAAAAGGTAAAAAAAGTAGTTACTCCTCCGCTGGCTCAAGTATTTGGATAAGTGCACCCGGTGGAGAATATGGGGTAACAAATCCAGCAATTTTAACCACTGACCAATCTGGTTGTAACCAGGGTTACTCAGCAAGTAGTGGCAGTAGTAATTGCAACTACACTTTTAAATTTAACGGCACTTCAAGTGCTGCACCTATAGTGAGCGGTGCAATTGCCGTTATACTCAATGTCAACCCTAAGCTGACTTGGCGTGATATCAAATATATTCTAGCAGAAACTGCCGAACAAGTAGATCCTGAGGCAATGGACACCACCATTACAATTAACAGTGAAAATGATTATATCGCCGAATCAAAATGGATAACCAACAAGGCCGAAAGGGGCTCAAAAGGAGGATATAAGTTTCATAACTACTATGGATTCGGACGAATTGATATAGACAGAGCAGTAAAATTTACTCAAAATTATACCATTCCTGATACTCCTGCTCCTTGGGTAGAAAAAGAATGGGTGCATAGCAACGCTATTAATCAACCCATACCTAATAGCGATAAAAATGGGCTCAAGCGTATATTACCCATAGGTATGGCCGATAATCTAACTATTGAAGCGGTGCAAATTAATCTTAATGTTGAACATACTTATGCAGGAGAATTGTCCATTGAACTCACCTCCCCTTTGGGAACAAAAAGTATATTGTTAAATGCCCACAACGGTTTTGAACGCACTTCATGCCCTGTAAATGATTCGAATATAGATAATTCAGATAAAGATTGCTACAAAGACAGAAACTTAGTAGATTTGAAATTACTCTCTAACGCTTTTTATGGTGAAAAATCTCAGGGAAACTGGATACTCAAAATTGTTGATGTCGTAAACTTAGAAGGCGCAACAGAAAGAAATGAGAGCACTGAAAATCCCAAAAGAACAGTGCACACGGGTAAACTTATAAATTGGTCCATTAAAATATTTGGGCATGAGCGTTAAAAAAAGGAGGGCAACATGCGTATATTCAATAAACACCTAATACTTTCATTATCTTTGCTAATTGCGATTAACATCAATGCTTTAACATTAGATAGGGGCGTCAATAGCGTCATACAAAATGACAATGAAGCAATTGGTTTTTCTGTTGCTGGGGATAAATATTGGTTGATTCAAGAAGGCTATGCAACAACTGACGAAGCCACTTGCCCATCTTCAAAAAAAATGGGTTATTATCAAATCGTTATCAGCGGATGCCCAAAACCAAATAATGCCAAAGAAATTGCCGTCAATGAAAGGACGGGAAATATTGCCGTTCTCACAGGACAATTAATCATTAAATTAAAAACATTTAACAATCAAACGCTGACAGCATTAGAAAACGAATACAATTTAACCATCAATAATAAATTTCCACATTTAGACCTTGTATTTGCCACTACCAATAAGGTTGTTACTGCAAGCAAAGAGGTTGCTGAACATGACAATGTTAGTAGTGTCAAAATAGATTTAATAAAATATATGTTGACATTAAATTAACTCTGTAATTGCCGTAGGAAAATGTTATGCCATTTTGAGACCTCTGCATTAGACATAAATATTAACAAAACAACTTTCACTCATTTTTAAAAAAATAGCAAAAAAAAAGTTAGCAATAAATTGAAGTGCCGATGCGTTTACCCGCTTGTAAATGAGTTAGCACATTGTCAATTTTACCTGAGGCAATAATGGTATTGGTGTTAGTCTTAGCGGCAGTTTTAGCGGCCAAAACTTTGGTATACATACCGCCAGACCCTAACGACCCACCCGTTCTGCCAGCAACTTTTTCCAGTTTTTCATCGTTTACATGGATTTCATCAATTAACTTAGCATTGGGATTTTGGCGTGGGTCGGCATCATATACGCCCCCTTGGTCGGTTAAGATAATCAGTTGATCTGCTCCCACTAAATTTGCCACAAGTGCCGCCAAAGTATCGTTATCGCCTAATTTAATTTCATCCGTGGCAACGGTGTCATTTTCATTAACAATCGGTACAATGTTTAATGCTATTAGATGGTTTAAGGTAGCACTAACATTTTCGCTCTGCTTGAGATTGGCAAAATCATCATGAATTAACAACACTTGTGCGGTGTGAATATCGTGTTTAGAAAATAAAGATTCATAAGTTTGCACCAAACCCATTTGCCCAACGGCAGCAGCAGCCTGTAGTTGGTGAATGTTGTTTGGTCGAGTTGTCCAACCTAGGCGTTGCATACCTTCGGCAATCGCCCCACTGGACACCAACACCACATCAATATTCTGATGCTTAAGTTCGCTGATTTGTGCCACCCATGCGGCAATGGCAATTTTATCCAAGCCTTTGCCATCATTCGTTAGTAACGCAGAACCTATCTTAATTACCCATCTTTTATTCATCATTTAGTGATTTTATTAACGCAAACAGTCCTTCGATTAAATCCTTACAGCCCAAGCCATTTAAGGCAGAAATATGGAACACTTCACCTTGGTATTTAATCGCCTTTACAATATCAGCAGTAATCTTTGCTCGCTCATCTTCTGGCAATAAATCCATTTTGTTAATTGCCAATAACCGAGGTTTGCTTGCTAATTCTTGGTCATATTTTGCCAATTCATTTTCAATGATTAAGAAATTTTTCACCGGATCTGAGCCATCAGCAGGCATCACATCTACTATATGTAATAATGCCTTGGCACGAGACAAATGTTTTAAAAATTCAAACCCCAAACCCACACCTTCACTAGCATCCTCAATCAATCCGGGGATGTCTGCCATAACAATATGTTCGTCATAATAAGACACCACACCCAAAGACGGATGCAAGGTGGTAAATGGGTAATCTGCCACCTTGGGTCTGGCACTAGAAATTTGGCGAATTAAACTTGATTTGCCTGCATTTGGCATACCGAGCAAGCCAATGTCTGCCATTACGCTCATTTCTAAACCAATTTCACGCACCTCACCCGGCGAACCCGGTGTGGTTTTTCGTGGTGCACGATTGATACTGGATTTAAATCGTGTGTTGCCTAAACCGTGAAAACCGCCTTTGGCAACCAACATAACTTGCTCGTGTGTAATCATCTCGCCAATTAATTCATCGGTTTCTAAATCATACACCTTAGTGCCTAACGGGATCTCAACAGTTAAATGTTGTGCCGATTTTCCTCTTTTATTTTGACCTGACCCAGGTTGTCCATTTTTAGCTCTAAACAGGCGGTTAAAACGAAATTCACTCAGCGTGTTTAATCCCTCCTGCCCACGAAAATAAATATGTCCACCGTCGCCACCGTCGCCACCGTCAGGCCCGCCATCGGGAATATATTTTTCTCGACGAAAACCCAAACATCCTGCACCACCTTTGCCAGCTTCAATACGAATACTAGCAGAATCTACAAACTTCATAAAAAACCATTAAAATACAATGAATGAAATTATACCATCCATAAATGAATCAAACCCTATACAACCTAATTGGATATTTATTATTACCCATTATGCTATTACGCTTATTTTTTAAAGGCTTAACAACGCCTGCTTACGGCAAAAGAATCGGTGAACGACTGGGGTTTGTCAGTAGCATTCCTGAGGGTGTTATTTGGGTGCATTGTGTTTCAGTAGGGGAATTTAGAGCGGCAACTGTATTGATTGATGCGCTAATAAAGCAATATCCACAGTATCAAATACTGATTACCAGTACAACGCCCACTGGTTCACAGGCCATCCAAGACACTTATCAAAAAAAAGTGCTACATTACTATTTTCCTTTTGATTTACCGTTAATTGTGAATCGTTATGTTAAAAAAATCAATCCAAAAATCTGTATTTTGTTAGAAACGGAAATTTGGCCGAGTTTGTTTTACACTTTACACAAAAACAAAATTCCAAGTTTACTGGTAAATGCCAGGCTTTCTCCTCGCTCACTAGAAAGATACCAAAAATTTGCACCAAAATTGGCAAAAAAAACGCTAAACAAACTCAATGTCATTGCCACACAAAGCCAAAACTCTGCCCAGCGTTTTATCAAACTCGGTGCAAACAAAGACAAAGTTATGATGGCAGGCAATATCAAATTTGAACTAAACCCTACTGTAAACAAAGCCATCTCCAAGCAACTCAATGACTTAGTAGGCAAGCGTAAAGTGGTGGTTTTTGCCAGCACCCACAAAGGCGAGGAAGTGCAAATCATTGAAGCCTACGCCAAACAAAAAAACAAAATTGACGCCCTACTCATCATCATCCCCCGACACCCTGAACGCTTCAATGAAGTTTACAAACTTGCACAAAAAAACAAAATTAACATTATCAACCGTTCCGACAATCAAGTTTGCACCCACTGTGACATACTTTTAGGTGATTCCATGGGTGAAATGATGAATTATTTTGATGTTGCTAATGTGGTTTTTATGGGTGGTAGTTTAGTCAAAACAGGGGGGCACAATATGCTTGAACCTGCCGCCCTCGCCAAGCCCATCCTCTTCGGCACCCATGTCTTTAACTTCGCCGAAATATCAACCGATTTACTCAATCAAAATGCGGCTATTCAAGTGCAAAATGCCGATGAACTGTTTGTCAAAATTGCCCTTTTATTAACCCACGAAGAAACTGCCCAATCCCTAGGAAATAACGCTCAACAATACCTCCAATCCAAACAAGGTGCGACCAGCAAACTTATGCAAAAAATTACTTCATACCATTTTCAAAAATAAAATGAACAATATATTGCTAACACTTAGGCGATTATAAGTGCCATATTATTCATCTTGAGACCTTTGCATAACTAAAGAAATTTTAGCGTAAATGCTTGTTAATAAAATCTGCTGTTCTTTGATTGGCATCTTTGGTTGCCAAATCATCAGCAAATGTTCTGGATTGCATTCTAAAATCAAATCCCCTGCCCACACCCGGATAGACAATCAACTCTGCTGGTACGCCATTATTTTTTAAAATATCAATACCCAAAAAAATGGGGCGCATTCTTTGGTATTGCTCATGCTCGCCGATAAAAACCAGCGTTGGCACTTTAAGTTGATTAAGTTGCGATGCATATTGATACACTTGCTCAACTTCGGGTGCATTTGGGTCTTGCCAATGTGGATAATACGACACATAGCATGCCACCTTGTTTATTTGCCGATTGTGCGTTACTAAAGCCTTAAGCGTCATATAACCGCCACGAGTGTGTGAAACAACGCACGCTTTATCACTGCTAATATCAGTGCGTTGTAATAGCACATCAATACCTTTGGCAACATGCTTGTCGTAAATTTCATTGTGCTGAATTGGCATGGGCGATTGCATATAAGTGCCATACATATCAGGGGCAAGCACAATAAAGCCACGCGCTGCTAAACGCTTTACCCGTGGTAAAACCAAATCATCAAGCCCTCGACGACCATGTTGAAACAACACGGCTGGATATTTACCTGGCTTGATTGGCTTAAACACATAGCCTTCAACAGTTACACCGTCATCGTTATAAGTGATTTCTTCGGTGGTAACTTGATAATTTTTTGGCGTAGGCAATTGCCCTTGCTGCCACCATGCATCGTTCCACCATGATTTGTCTTGGTCTTGCGGGTAGTTAATTTCAATCCAAGGTTTTGACGGATGCACACCTGCAAAAGCCATATTGACAAATAATAACGAAACCAATAAATAAATAATTTTTTCCATACGATTGATTATAATGATTAAATGGATTGTTGCAATGAAAAAATAGACAAAAAACTGCTGTGTTATTGTTTTAACATTAGTGAGCACGCTTATTTCGAAGCCTTAAAACAAAACAAAGCACATATTTTAAAAGAATTCGTGGTTTTTCAAACGAAGCACAATTATTGTCATTGCAAAAATCTTAACCCTTCAAAACAATGCTGTTTGAAAGATTTTAAAGCACTAGAAAAAGCAAAAAGACCAATCCAGCACAAGATAAAGCGCTAGATTGCCATCATAAGTCCATTGACACTATACAAGCACCAAGTTGCCCTCAGCAATCATATCATTCAACAAATTGGCACTATAACCAACATCTGTTAAAGTAATGGTTACTGAGCTATTAAGCACACCAGTGCCGTCATGGTCAATAGTCAGTTTAGTGCCAGTACCACTAGCGGCAGCTGTTACAAAATCACTCAGATGAGAGGCAAAACCATGCCCTATCAACAAATCCTTAAGGTCAATAACATCTGCATTGGCATTTGTATTTGTGTTTCCCACAATAAAGTCGGTAATAATGTCGTTACCTGCGTTTTTAAAACCGTAATCAAAGACATCTCTGCCACCTTCACCCGTTAAAGTATCATTGCCTGCACCACCAACTAAGATATCATTTGTAGCGCCACCTTTCAGCGTATCATCACCGCCTAAGCCATGTATCGTGGTTTTTGTGCTAATTGCAGTAAGTGTATCAGCATCAGCAGTACCTTGTATCGTCTTACTGCCATCAAAGTTGTCATTAATAATCCAACTATAGGTGTCTATCAAATATTGCCTAGCAGTGGCGTCAGTGTAGTTTGCAATACCCCACTCGACATTACTTTGAATGGCAGTCTCTCCTGCCTCAGTATCAAGTTTTGCCCAGCCGCGTAAAATGTTATCCATATTAGCCATTACTGATTTTTCGGTAAACATAGACTTTGCCTTTATTAAACTTGAAATATCCCAACTACCAATGTCTTGGTTAAAGGCGCTTGCACCTGCAAACATCAACTGCATGGTGGTCACTTTGCCAACATTCCAGTTACCAATATCTTGGTTAAAGGCAGTGGCTTCCCAAAACATACTAGTCATATCAGTTACCTTACCAACATTCCAACTGCAAAGATCTTGATTAAAGGTAATTGCTCTAAAAAACATAGAGTCCATATTGGTCACATTGCCAACATCCCAACTGCCAATGTCTTGGTTAAAGACAACTGTACCCCCAAACATAAGAGCCATATCAGTCACTTTGCTAACATTCCAGTTGCCAATGTTTTGGTTAAAGTCAGCTGCATAATAAAACATCCCAAACATATTGATCACTTCGCCAACATTCCAACTGCTAATGTCTTGGTTAAAGACGATCGCCCTGCGAAACATATCGGTCATAATAGTTACATTACCAACATCCCAACTGCTGAGGTCTTGGTTGAAAACATAGGCATTACTAAACATCTGATGCATATCAGTCGCCCCACTAACATCCCAACTGTTAATGTTTTGGTTGAAATCGTCTGTGCGAAAAAACATGCCAGACATATCGATCATATTGCTTACATCCCAACCGCTAATGTCTTGGTTAAAGAGGTTAGAACTGGCAAATGCTCTGCCAGCATTAGTCACATGAGACACATCCCAATCCGTTAAATCAAAGTAAATGACGCCATACTTGCACTTACCTGGCTGAGTATCAACCAGAGTTTTTAAATAGTAAAGTTTGGTGGTATTTTTAGTGGTAGCATTGGCATTACCAGCAATATCTGTAAAGGCGCCTGCTGCAACCGTAATAGCAACATTAGAATGCATTCCGCCTAGGCTTGGGGTTACTGTAATAGTGTATTTAGTGTCACTTACTTTGGTAAATGAACCTGAATTAATAGTGCCATTGACAATATCAATATCATCTACGGTGAACGACCCATGCTTAATAACTTCATTAAAATTAAATGTGATTGTGTTAGCGGCAGCATCTTTACCGCCACAACCCACAATCGTCAGGGTTGGCTTAACAGGCTCAAGCACCAAGTTGCCATTAGCAATCAAATCAATTAACAAGTGAGTGCTATAGGTAACATTTGATAACGCAATGGTTATTGAGTCATTAAAGTCTTTAATACCGTCATGGTCAATAGTTAACCTAGTGCCACCAGTGCTATTAGCAGCCGCTGTTACAAAATCACTCAGATTTACAGCAGAACTATATCCTACCAATAAGTTACTAAGGTTAATAACATCTGCATTAGCATTTGTACTCACCTTGCCCACGGTAAAATCGGTAATAATATCATTGCCTGCATTTTCAAAACCGTAATAAAAGGAATCTCTGCCACCTTTACCCGTTAAAGTATCATTGCCAGCACCGCCAACTAAAGTGTCATCTGTGGAGCCACCAATTAGCGTATCATCGCCGCCTAAGCCATGCAGTGTGGTTTTTGTGCTAATTGTGACAAGTGTATTAGCGGAAGAAGTGCCCTGCATCGTCTTACTGTCATCAAATTTTTCATAGTTAATATACCAATCATATGTGTCTATTAAATATTGTCTAGCAGTGGCATCGGTATAGGTTCCAATACTCCACTTAACCTTCTCCTGAATGGCAGTCTCCCCTGCTGCAGTATCAAGCTTTGCCCAACCACGCAAGATGTCATCCATATTATTTGTAGCACCATAAAACATATCTTCTGCATGTGTTAAACTTGAAATATTCCAATTGCCAATATTTTGGTTAAAGGCGCTTGCCGAATAAAACATACGAGACATATTGGTCACATTGTCAACATTCCACTTGCCAATATCTTGGTTAAAAGAATGTGCCAACTGAAACATCTTAGACATATCGGTCACTTTACTTACATCCCACCTACCAATGTCTTGGTTAAAGGCTTGTGCACCATCAAATGCTTTGCTGGCATTATTTACATGAGACACACTCCAATTCGTTAAATCAGTGTCATGACCTTTGCCATCAATATCAACCCGATCTTTTAAAGTGTTAAGTTTGGTTGTATTTTTAGTGATGACAGTATTGATATCACCAGCAACATCCACAAAGGTGTTTGCTGCAACCATAACAGCAACATTAGAATGTTTTCCGCCTAGATTTGGGGTAACCTGAATGGTGTATTGAGTCTCACTTACTCTGGTGAATGAACCAGCGTTGATGGCGCCATTTTCAATATTGATATTATCGACAGTAAACAACCCATCTTTAATGGCTTTACTAAAATTAAATGTGATTGTGTTAGCAGCAATATCTATCCCGCCACTACCTGCAATCGTCAGAGTCGGACTAACGGCCTCAAGCACTAAATTGCCATTAACAATCAAATTAGCCAACAAGTCATCGCTATAGGTAACATTTTTCAAAGTAATGGTTACTAGACTATCAAGTGCCTTAATGCCATCATAATTAATAATCAATTTAGTGTCATCACCATCAGAAACTGCTGTGATATAATCACTCATAAGAGAATAGGCTTCGTACCATGGAAATGCATTGCCATTAGCCAATTTAGTGCTATCACTAAACATTGATGAGACAAGATCATCAAAACTAAAAGCGGATCTATACCCTATTAATAAATCGCTAAGGTCAATAGTGTCTGCATTTGTATTTGTACTTACATTTCCTATAGTAAAGTCAGTAATAATATCATGGCCTGCGTTTTTAAAACCGTAATCAAAAATATCTCTGCCACCTTTCCCTGTTAGGTGATCATTACCTGCGCCACCAACTAAGACATCATCTGCAGCACCACCAATCAGCGTATCATTGCCACCCAAACCATGCAATGTCGTCTTTTGAAAATTTGCGATGAGTACATCAGGGGTATTTCTACCCTGTATCGCCCTACTACTATCAAAAAATCCACCATCAATAGTCCAGCCATAGGTGTCTATTAAATATTGTTTGGCAGTGGCATCGGTGTAGCTTACGATAGTCCAAGTAACATTGCGCTGAATAGCAGCCTCTCCTGCAAAGGTATCAAGCCTTGCCCAGCCACGCAAGGTGCTGTCCATATCGGCGATATTCATTGCACTACCATGGAGCATATATGTTGCATTTGTTAAACTTGAAATATCCCAATTACCAATATTTTGGCTAAAGGAGCGTGTAAGTAAAAACATCTCACGCATATTAGTCACATTGCTAACATCCCAACTGCCAATGTCTTGGTTGAAGGCAACTGTACTAGAAAGCATTGCCCTCATATTGGTCACATTACTTACATCCCAACTGTCAATGTCTTGGTTAAAGGCGGTTACACCAAAAAACATCTCTTCCATGTTGGTCACATTGCTAACATTCCAACTACCAATGTTTTGGTTAAAGTCGCTTGCTCTATAAAACATCCTATACATATTGGTCATATTACTTACATCCCAACCGCCAATGTCTTGGTTGAAGCCTTTCGCACCATTAAATGTGTTACTTGCATCACTTACATGAGACACATCCCAATTCGTTAAATTAACATCGAGATGAGCGCCGCCTTTACCACCAATATCAAACAGTTTGTCTAAAAAGGGAATTTTAGTTGTATTTTTAACAATGGCATTAGTATTACCAACAGCATCTACAAAAGTGTTTGCTGCAACCGTAATGGCAATATTAGAATGCGATGCACCTAGATCGTGAGATACTCTAATGGTGTATTGAGTTTCACTGACTTTGGTAAACGAACCTGCATCAATAGTACCATTTGCAATACTAATGTCGTCCATAGTAAACGACCGTTTTCCAATAGCTTCATGAAAATTAAATGTGATTATGTTGCGACCTCCACCACCATTGCCTACAATCTTCAGAGTTGGCCTAACCTTCTCAAGCTCTAAGTTACCATTAGCAATCAAATTAGCCAATAGATCTTTGTTATAGGCAACATTTATCAAAACAATGGTTACTTTGCTATGAGATTCTTCAGCGCCGTTATAGTCAACAATCAATTCAGTGCTACCACCATTAGATTCTGCTGTTATAAAATCACTCAGCTTAGAAGCGCTATACCCTACCAATAAGTTGCTAAGGTCAATAATATCTGCGTCGGTATTTTTATTGATATCGCCTACAGTAAAGTCGGTAATGGTGTCTTTACCAGCATTTTCAAAACCAAAATAAAAAATATCTCTGCCACCTTTGCCTATTAGGTGATCATTACCTGCACCACCAACTAAGACATCGTCTGTAGTGCCACCAGTTAGTGTGTCATTACCCCCTAAGCCATGCAGTGTCATCTTTTTGGCATCTGTGTGGAGTGTATCAATTCTATTGCTACCCTGTATTGTCTTGCTGCCATCAAATTTACCACCATTAATATGCCAGCCATAGGTATCCATTAAATATTGTTTAGCAGTAGCATCGGTATAGTTTGCAATAGTCCAGGTAACATGGAACTGAATATCAGTCTCTCCTGCAGCGGTATCAAGCTTTGCCCAGCCACGCAAGGTATTGTCCATACTGACGACAGTCATTGCACTGCCACTAAACATATCTGTTGCATACAATAATCTTGAAATATTCCAACCGCCAATATCTTGGTTAAAGGCAATTGCACCAGAAAACATCTTTTGCATATAGAACACCTTGCTAACATCCCAACTATTAATGTCTTGGTTAAAGGCTCTTGTTCCCACAAACATATCTCTCATATCGACCACCTTGCCAACATTCCAGTCACCAATATTTTGGTTAAACATATTTGCATAGCAAAACATCCAAGACATATCGACTACATTACTAACATCCCAACCACCAATATCTTGGTTAAAGGAAGATGCCTTATAAAATGCTTGACTTGCAATATTCACATGAGACACATCCCAATTCGTTAAATCAACATCAGAGTTACTGCCATCAATAGCAAGCCGATCTTTTAAAACGATAATCGTGGTTGCATTTTCACTAGTAATATTGGAGTTACCAGCAATATCTGTAAAGGTACCTACTGCTACTGTAATGGCAACATTATCATGCTTTCCACCTAGACTTGGGGTTACCGCAATGGTATATAGAGTCGCATTTACCTTAGTAAACGAACCCGGATTAATAGTGCCATTTACGATGTCAATATCATCAACAGTAAACGACCCATCTTTAATGTCTTCACTAAAATTAAATGTAATTATATTGCTAGAACCTGAGTTACCACCGCCTGTAATCCTTAAGATCGGTCTAATAACCCTAAGTACCAAGTTACCATTAGCAATCATATCACTCAACAAACGATCGCTATAAGCAACCTCTGACAGCGTAATAGTTACTAAATTATGAAGCGCTCCATTACCGTCATGGTCAATGGTTAATTTAGTACCAGTGCCTTCGGCAGTCGCTGTTACAAAATCACTCAGCTTAGAATTGGCTTTATACCCTATCAACAAGTCTTTAAGGTCAATAATATCTGATCTAGTGTCTTTTATTACATCTCCTATAAAAAAATCAGTGATAATATCATTACCTGCGTTTTTAAAACCATAATCAAAGACATCTCTGCCACCTGCACCCGTCAAAGTGTCATCGCCTGCACCACCGACTAAGATATCATTTGTAGCGCCACCTTTCAGCGTATCATTGCCTCCTAAGCCATGTATCGTGGTTTTTGTGCCAGTTGTAGCAAGTGTGTTGGCGGCGGCAGTACCCTGTATCGTCTTACTGCCATCAAAATTACCCATATTAATAGTCCAGTTATAGGTGTCTATTAAATACTGTTTGGCAGTGGCATCAGTGTAGTTTGCAATGCCCCAAGTGACATTACCTTGAATAGCAGTCTCTCCAGCAGCAGTATCGAGCTTTGCCCAGCCACGCAAGGTATAATCCATATTAATGATACTCATTGCGTTACCATTAAACATACCTGTTGCATTGATTAAACCCGAGATATCCCAACTGCCAATGCATTGGTCAAAGGCGTGTGCGTTATAAAACATATAAGACATAGTGGCTACCTTGCTAACATCCCAACTGTTAATACTTTGGTTAAAAGCGTGTGCATTATAAAACATGTTGGACATATCAGTCACATTGCTAACATTCCAGCTGCCAATATCTTGGTTAAAAGTGTGTGTATTAGAAAATGCTCTATTTGCATTACTTACATGAGATACATTCCAATTCGTTAAATCAGCATTAGCAGTAACGCCATCAATATCAATTTTATTTTTTAAATAACTAATTTGAGTTATATTTCTAACGACAACAGCATTGGCATTACCAGCAATATCTACAAAAGTGTTTGCTGAAACCGTAATGGCAACATTAGAATGTACTCCACCTGGGTGTGGGGTTACCGCAATGGTATATTGAGTCGCGCTTACTTTGGTAAATGAACTTGGATTAATAGTGCCATTTTCAATATCAATATCATGAATAGTAAACGACCTGTCTTTAATGGCTTTACTAAAATTAAATGTGATTATGTTGGCAGCAGTATTTATGCCACCATTACCTGTAATTATCAAAGTTGGTGCAACTGGCTTCATTGATTTAAAAGTCACCATGATTCGCTCTCCATTGTTGTTCGATAAGTTTATTTTTTAGTTGTATCAATATTTAACTAGGAATAACATTTAGATTGATTGCTATAACACCCTATTTACCCCACTCTTTCCAAACTTTGCACTGGTATTTAATGCACTCTAAAAATATTATTGTTCTCTATGCTACCATAATTATCCTAAGCACATTAGGTTATTTTTATTTTTAATTGAGGTCTTGGTGTCAATATGAATAATTAGCAAAATTCAATTTTTTCCTTTTTTTAAACCTTGCTCTAGAAAGCCCAAGGTTGGGTTTAAAGAATCTACAACTGAATAAAATTCACCCTTTATTCAACATTCATATCTAAGGCAAGGGTCTCACAGACTCATTCGCAGTTTTGCTAGCTTTGTGGACAAGATAGAGTTCAGCAAGGGTGGTAAATTTACCTTTATGGCTTGCACCAATGAGCCAAACCACACCAGTGTCAGCGTAAATATCAATCTTGCTTAGTAAAAAACACCTTGATGGTCGTCTTTACTATAGAATTTTTGATATTTTTTATTGGTGGTGTAGGTGCTTGTAGGGCGAACCACTTAGCACTTTACTTTGCAAGACAAAGTAGCAGATGGCAGTAATAAGGCTATTGATACTATTCAAGCACCAAGTTATGATTAGCAATCATATCACTCAGTAAACTGTCGCTATAAGCAACATTTTCTAAAATAATGGTTACTAGACTATCAAGCTCTCCAGTGCCGTCATGATCAATAAGCAGTTTAGTGTCGTCGCTAGTAAAGACGGTCGCTATTAAAAAATCACTTAGATTAGAAGAAGCGGTATATCCTATTAACAAGTCACTAAGATCAATAATGTCTGCATTAGAATTAACACTTATCTCTCCTACAATAAAGTCGGTAATAACATCATTACTTGCGTTTTTAAAACCATAATCAAAGATATCTCTGCCATCTGCACCCGTCAAAGTGTCATCACCTGCGCCACCGACTAAGATGTCATTTGTAGAGCCGCCGATCAGCGTATCATCGCCACCTAAACCATGTAGTACAGTCTTTGTAGTGGTTGTAGTAAGTGTATTGGCAGTAATAGTACCTTGTATCGTCTTGCTACCATCAAAATTGACATTAGAATCGCCGTCATTAATGTTCCATCTATAGGCGTCTTCTAAATATTGTCTAGCAGTAGCATCAGTATAATTTGCAATACCCCACCAAACAAGATCCTGGATAGCAGTTTCCCCTGCTACGGTATCAAGTTTTGCCCAGCCACGCAAGATATTATCCATATTATCGACAGTTATTGCTGACGCTTCAGAAAACATAAGAGCTGCGCCTTTTAAACTTGAAATATCCCAATTACCAATGTCTTGGTTGAAGGTGCTTGCGTGATTAAACATATTGTGCATATGCACTACTTTACTAACATTCCAATTGCCAATATCTTGGTTAAAACTGGCTGCACCATCAAACATGTGACGCATATCAGTCACATTACTAACATCCCAACTACCAATGTCTTGATTAAAGTTGATTGTATTAGAAAACGCTTGCCTTGTGTCGCCTACATGAGACACATTCCAATTCGTTAAATCGGCATTAGAATCGCTACTATCAATATTAAACAAATCTTTTAAATGGCTAATTTTGGTTGTATTTTTAGTGATGCTAGCATTAGCATTACCAGCAATATCTATAAAGGTGTTTGCTGCAACCGTAATGGCAACATTAGAATGCTTTACACCTAGGCTTGGGGTTACCATAACGGTGTATTTAGTCTCACTTATTTTAGTAAATGAATCTGCGTTAATAGTGCCATTTACAATGTCAATATCATCTACAGTAAACGACTCGTTTTCAATGGCTTTACTAAAATTAAATGTAATGGTGTTGGTGATGGCATTTGTACCACCACTGCCTGTAATCATCAGAGTTGGCTTAGTAGAATTAAGCCTTAAATTGCCATTAGCAATCAATTTATCCAGAAAATCGCTTTTATATTCAACATTTAATAAGGTAATGATTATTAGGCTATCGGACGACCCAGTGCCATCATAGTCAATAGTCAGTCTAGTATCAACACTTTCAAAACCAGTAACTGTTACAAAATCACTTAAATTGGAAGTGGAGCGATACCCTAATAATAAGTTACTAAGGTCAATAATATCTACTTCAGTAGCTTCATTGGTGCCTTCTATAAAAAAGTCACTAATACTGTCATTGCCTGCATTTTTAAAACCGTAATAAAAGACATCTCTACCACCGCCACCGACTAGAAGGTCATTGCCTGCACCACCGATTAAGATATCATCTGTAGTGCCACCTATCAGCGTATCATCACCCCCTAAGCCATGCAGCGTCGTCCGTTTGGCATCTGTGTTGAGTGTATCAACACTATTGCTACCCTGTATCGTTTTACTGCCATCAAATATGCCAACATCAATATCCCAGTTATAGGTGTCTATTAAATATTGTTTGGCAGTAGCATCAGTATAGTTTGCGATACTCCACTTAACATCACGCTGAATAGTAGTCTCTCCTGCAGCGGTATCAAGTTTTGCCCAACCACGCAAGGTATTATCCATATTGGCGATATCCATATTGGTGGAAGCCACTGAGATGCCAGTAAACATACGCTCTGCATTTGTTAAACTCGAAATGTCCCAACTGCCAACATCTTGATTGAAGCCTGTTGCGCTCCGAAACATGCCCTCCATATTAACCACCTTACCAACATTCCAACTGCCAATGTTTTGGTTAAAGAATGCCGTTTCCTTAAACATGTTTTGCATATTAGTCACATTACCAACATTCCAACTGCCAATATTTTGGTTAAAAGCGACTGCACCATTAAACATGTGTTTCATATCGGTCACATTACCAACATTCCAACTGCCAATATTTTGGTTAAAGTTATATGCAGAACGAAACATATCAGTCATATCAGACACTTTAGTGACATTCCAACTGCCAATATCTTGGTTAAAGATGTGTGCGCCATTAAACATGCTTTGCATATTAGTCACATTACTAACATCCCAACCGCCAATATTTTGGTTAAATTTCTTTGCGTTAAAAAATGCTTGAAATGCGCTATTTGCATGGGACACATCCCAATTGGTTAAATCAACATCAGAGCCATTACCATCAACATCAATATACCTTTGTAAACTGTAAAGCGTGGTTATATTTTTAGCGATGGCAGTATTGGCATTGCCAGCAAGATCTACAAAGGTATTTGCTGCAACTGTGATAGCAACATTAGCATGCAGTCCACCTAAGCTTGCTAACGCCACAGCAGTATATTGGCTTGCACTTACTTTGGTAAGTGAGACCGCATTAAGAGTACCATTTTCAATGCCAATATCATCTGTGGTAAACGACCCATCTTGAATGGCTTCACTAAAATTAAATGTGATTGTTCTGGTATCTTCACCACCACTACCTGTAATCGCAAGAGTTGGTGTGCTGGTGTTTAGCGTGAAGGCAATGGTTTGCTCATCGGAAACATTTCCTACTCCATCTGTTTGCCTTACTTTTACTGTGTAAATGTCGTCCTCTGTAGGCTTGGTATAAATTTCACTCCAAGCACCTGTGTTGATTTTGTATTCTACTATTGCATTGGTTTCTACATTGGTAGGAGCGCTGATGGTGGCATCATTAGTGATACCGTCCATTGCATTACTACCACTGTCTGTTAATGTAGCGTTTGGTGTTGCTGGTTTTGTCTTGTCAAACTTTTGGATAAATTGTGTGGCAGCAATATTGGTTCTACCTGAATCTACACTTGTTACTGCATCAGCAGCGATATCAACGGCAATGTTGCCATCTCTTAGCGTCACTTCTGGCGTGACCATCAAGGTAAAAACTTTGTTGTGATCAGTGCCCGAAGATGCTGTCGTTAAAGCGCCTGTACTAATGTTTTTGTCATTGGTGGCACTTGCACTTGTAAAAATAATATCGTCAACCTCAAAGCCGCTTACCTGTTCAGTAAAGGTAAAGGTTAGTTCAAATGCGCCATTGGTACCGTTAGGTTTGTTACTGGTAATAGCAACTATTGGTTTGTCCATTACTGTTATTTCTACATTGTGAGTTTTAGCATTACCTGCAATATCAGTAGCGGTGATGACGATGTTGTCTGTCGTTATACCTGGAATGGTTTTGTAAACAACGATACCGGTATCTACATTGATGTTAAATTTGACCAAATCAACCGCTCTAAGTGTATATTTAACATTTGCATCGCCACCATCAACCTCTGCGTCATAAACGGGGTTATTTTGATTGGCAATACCTGCGCCTGCATTGCTACTGGTGAAAGTAGGATCTGTGCTGTCTACGCTAATTGATAAAGCGCTAGAGATTAGGCTTGTATTGCCAGCAGTATCGGTTGCTTTGGCAGTGATATTTGTTGTTGCGTTTGTCGCTAGAGTAACTTCTTTGCTGAAATTTCCGCTATTGTCAACAATGATTTTTTCACCTAACAAAGTAGTGCCATTAAACAGCTCTACCGTTGAACCTGCTTCTGCTTTACCAGTAATGGTTACAGTGTCTTTGTTGGTTATGTTATCGCTATCGCTAGAACCTGTATCATCAATGGCTGCTAGTGCCAAACTTTCTGGGGCAGCTGGGGTTTTAACATCGTAGGCTTGGATAAAGTTTATTGCTGAGGCATATTTGCCAGATTTGCCGGCAATACTTATTGTTATGTTGCCTTCTGTATCTGTATTTGGAGTAACGATTAATTCATAAACAGTGGTAGTTGCACCTGTTTTAAAAGAACTAGCCGCAGTACCGCCAGCAATGACAATATCGCTAACGGTAAAATCTGATAAATCTATTAACGCTGGACTAAGGGTAAAAGTAAAGATGATTTCGCCAACTGCAGTGCCTGTCTTATTGCTAGTGATAGTAACCAGTGCTTCAGCTGTAATACTACCGCCACTACCATCACTAGTTAACGCTGTATTTAAAGGAACATCATTAATTTCATCATTGTTTGCCACTACTTTTGCAGCGCCATTAACAAATTCTTGTTTTACCACATTCTTAAAGATACCGTCTTTTGTTGCAGCATCCCATTCACCCGTAGTATCGTATTTTTCAACAACATTTTTAATAGTGCCCGCACCAGAAACTGCTGCCAAAACTTGACCATAAGCATCGGCATCCTGAGTGGCTTTACCATCTTTGTCAATCACAGCTTTTGGCACATTGGTAATATCATCAATACCAAATGCCTTACCAACACCTTTATTTTTTGCATTGACGATTGTGTCAGTTAATGCAGTTAAAGAAACGGCAATACCACCAGCCTCAGCCTTACCATCGTCCGTAATACCTGCTTGTTTTGCAGCTATTGTGGTGAGCACGGTAATTGCTGCTTCACTTTTTTCCTCTGTATTAACAACTACCAATAAGGCAATGTCTAAATCCATTTTATCGCCTTTTTCATCTTGATAGTCAACAGTGTCATTGGTGTCATAGGCTTTAAAAATAACAATGCCACTCATCTTGCTCTTATTAAATTTATAACGGCCATTTGTTTGCTTTTCGCCTTCAGCTATAAACTTTCCATCTTTATCATAAGCAGCAATTTTAATTCCCGTGTTATCTAATACTGGGCCCGCTACAAGTGTAACAAAAAAGTTATTATCACCATCATCATTGTCACTGCTGCTGCCAGCAACCACAACGGCTGCAACCACAACGGCAGCTACAATTCCTATATTTGAGGTGATAACATCCATAAAACTTTGATTGTCGCCCATATCTATGGCACTGGATTCTGTAGAAATAATAGATTGTTCGCCGTAGAAATATACAATTTGTGTGCCATCTTCTAAAGTGAAGAAAATATCAGCGACAATATGATAAAGTCCACCGTCTTCGGTAGGAAGAGAAACTAAGCAAGATAAACCAGTTGTGCAAACTTCGAAATAATTATCAAACACAACAACGCTGTCTTCTAGGAAAACCTCTAAGTCGTTACCAACTTTTTTGGCAATTAGGTTTGCCTCTTGAGTGTCAGAGTTTTTAGTGCTTAATTGGTAAGCTATGCCCGCTTGAACTTGGATGTGTTGTTTGCCTTGGGTAACAACAACGACTTCTTGGTTAAGTTGGTCGGCGGTTTTTTGTATCCTGGTTTGCGTTACTTTGATTTGTTTTTGTGTTTGTACTTGCATAACCACCTCTTTTGTTATTTTTATAAGTTGCGATATACTTCATTTAGTTGAATATAATCATTATACCTAAATCCAAAAATAGAGTTATCAACACTCAAAAAACTGTTTTCTAACCAACGCCGTACATACTTGTTTAAACATTTTTTTTCATTGACTGCCTTATTGATAATAATGTCTTTTGAGAATTTGACACATCTTTACACAAGTGGCAAGGCCAATATTTTGATTAACACAAGTAACTGCCCGCTTTCATGTTGGTTTAAATATTTAAAGCTTTGAGTGCACGACTACTATCAAAAAAAACCTGTACCTAGCAACACTACTCAAGCACTAAGTTACCATAAGTCGCTATCTTGCCCACTAATTTGCTTAAAGCCATTGCGTCAACCAAGTTTTATGTGTTTTTTTAATTTCTATATTTGGATTATAGGGCTATTTAAAATTAGTTAGTGTATAATTTTCGAACGCCCATTATAATCCGAATGTAAAAATATACTATAACTATTGGGTTTGCCCTTTTCGAGGGGGAGTGAGTTTTATATTAGAATTTAATAAAGACAGCCCTATAATAATTCGGTAGAAATTATTATAGTTTATAATTAAGGGAGAACAGTGAGAACAATAAAGTTAAGTATTTTGAGTTTGTTACTTTTTGGTGGTTTTAATGCGCGAGTTTTAGCCAATGAATGTAGTCGTGAGACTAGTGAAGGAAATATTCCGCATTCTTTTTATGATGAGAATACGAATCCACCCTCCTGCACATGTATATCTGGGTATGGAGATAACGGGACCATTAAAAGAAACAAAGATGGTAAGTTTAGCGGGACATGCACCCTTATTGAAGACTCCACAAGTTCATCGTCAGCCACATGGGCTGTTCCTGTTGCTGCAATGGCGATTGCAGGCATTGGCGGTGTTGGCTACTACATTTATAGAATCAGACAAGTAAATGTAGAAAGTGGAGGCATAGAAAGTGAAAATATAGAGATCGTAGAGAATGTGGAGAATGTGACAATGACTCCAGAAGAAAGAATTAATATGGAATTTTTGACAAAAACTTTTATGCGATCCATAAACGACAAAAATGTTACTTCCTTTAATACTGATGATTCATATGTCTGGGAGATTGATGACCCAGAATCTGTTACCTCTGAAATCGAACAAATACACTCTGATTTAACCTCTGCTGAATCCAACAGCCTAAGCATGGTAGATGAGACTTACACACTACCAAAATCCATAGACCAACTTCCAATTGAAACACATGAAGTGATGATTCACAACGATCCTTCCTCTGGTGAGCTTCCTGGCCCATCTAATCCAACAGCACCCTCACCTGAAAATGAGGCCAGTGGTGGTGACTATACATATGTCGAAATAGACGAAAATCATCAAGCAGAGTGGGATTTTCGACTTGAAAGTGATTCAGACGATGAAATAAGTTTAGATGGACTCAGCAATCAAGTGAAAGATGTCCAAGAAAATGTTCTTGAAGACGCTAGATTAGATGAAGTAAATGTCGAAGGAGAGGTAAGGGTAAATGTAGGAGATTATTTTGAAAGTCAAACAACTTCCAATCCTGGCGCATCTAATCTTGGTGAAACAGATACCATTATCAGCGATCCCGCATACGAGGATATCAACAAATGGAACAAAGAAAAAGCATTAGAGGATAGCGACTCAGAAGGTTGTGAGTAGCAAACTAAAGGCGCTATATTAAGTTACTTATCGAATTCAACACATTAAACAAAAAATAACGCAAGTTTGATTAGGCTATTTATATTAAAAAAAGCCTATTTTTTTTAAAATTACAATGTGAGACCTTTGCATAAATTATGAATAATTATCAAGAATCTACTTTTCACCCACTTGGTAATTTTTTAAACCCAGCCTTAGCCCTGCTAGGACAAGATTTAAGAAAATCACCAAGTGGGCAAAAATTGAATTTTGCTAATCATCCATATTTATGCAAAGGTCTCATAAAGTATAAAATTGAATCAGAAAAAAGGGCTTCTTGAGGTTTGCCGTATAAGAAAATTTAAAAAGTTGTTTGAAGTTTTGCTAGATTGATAAATTCTGTTTAGGTGGTTATTATTAATATAAGTTGTTGATATATAATATATTTTACTATAAATATGGTTTTTTTTGGTGTTTTATTTTCAACAGTCTCTTAAAATGCTAACAAAGGCTGAGACTTTGAGTGCATGATTACTATCAAGGTTGGAAAAGTGTTGGCCGGTGGCGTTGGGCAAGCCCAATGGCATTGATTGTATAGGCAATGGCAAGCAGTCTAATACGAAAGGTTAAAGTTCATTGACAGGTAGTGTGTGAGACCTTTGATAAATACAGTGCTACTTAGTTGCGTGAAAGAGAGGTGGTTATTTTTGTATATTTACTACTTTTTGGTTAAAACTATATCAACTAAGTTTTTTATATTTGAATTAGGAGGTTAATTATGATTAACCAGTGTATAATTTTCTAAAAAAAAATATAATGCAAAAACACCCTCTTTATCTTTAAAGGGGGTGTTTTTTATATTTGAATTAGAATTTAATTAAAGATACGCCCCATAATAATTTAGTTAGAGACTAAATTATTATAGTTTGTAGTTGAGAAGAATAGTGAGAACAGTGAGAACAATAAAGTTAAGTATTTTGAGTTTGTTACTTTTTGGTAGTTTTAATGCGCGAGTTTTGGCTAGTGAATGTAATAATGGGTCTAGTGAAGCAAATATTCCATATTCTTTTTATGATGAGAATACGAATCCACCCTCCTGCACATGTATATCTGGGTATGGAGATAATGGAACTATTAAAGAAAAAAAAGATGGTAGTTTTAGCGGGACATGCACCCTTATCAAAGACCCCACAAGCGTATCGTCAGTTGCATGGGTTGTTCCCACTGTTTCAATAGGGGTTGCCATTGCTGCTGGCACTGGTTACTATATTTATAAAACCAAAGTAGCGAAAGCAACGGACATAGAGGAGAGCCTACCTGAGGAGACTGAAATGGATACTCTAGGGGAGGAGGTTCAATCTGTTGTTAATCGTGGCTTTGAATTTGAGACAGATGACACAGGATATATTGTTATGTCTGAGGTTCCTCCTGAAGTAAATGAATCAGAATATATTACTATTGACGAAATTAACGAAATACGCGCTGATTTCAACTCCATTAATACCCCGTCCGAACCTCAACTGATAGACAATACTTATTCACTAGAAAAACCCATCAATGAACTTCCAATTGAATCAAATTATTCTACGCCGCAGGATACTGGTCCTGTGACTTCTGAGGTGTCGCCTGAAGGAGATCCTGTGTATGCCGTAGTAAACAAATATCGCAAAGAGTGGGAGCCTCAAGATCTAGATGAAGACAAAATCAATTTAGATGGACTTGGCAAACAAGTAAAAGATGTTAAGGAAAATATTCTTGAAGAAGATAAGTTAGATGAAGCAAGTGGCGACAAAGAGGCAGACATAGATGAATTCTTTGATGAGCAAACAACTTCCGACCCCAACATTTCCTTTAAGACAAATACTATCATTAAAGATCCCGCATACGAGGACATCAACAAATGGAACAAAGAAAAAACATTAGAAGACAGCGAACCAGAAGAGTGTGGCTAGCATCTTAAATTCAAAATAAGTAACCAAAGGCGTTATACTAAGTTACTCATCGAATTCAACACAACACATTAAACAAAAAATAACGCAAGTTTGATTAGGCTATTTATATTAAAAAAAAGCCTATTCTTTTTAAAATTACAATGTAATTTTAATTTTTTAACAAAGATAGTTTTACTAAACAAAGACAGTTTTACTATTTATAACAGAGATTTAATTATGCAAACAGTTAAAACACTAATTATCGGTTTATTTATTTATGGATTGTCAGGTATTGGTATATCAGCAAAATCATTAGAAAACCCGTTTTATTCTGATGTTGTAACATACCAACCTAATGTGCCAATATTTACCCCTTATGACCTTAACGACCCTGCTGAGTCAATAGTACCAACAGTCACTTCTGACAACCCTAGCAATCCTGTTGACAATTCAACACCAAGCAACTTTGTACCAATAGCCACCCCTTATAGCGCTAACCCCTCTATTGAATCCACACCAGGAAATACCTCTCCCACATCAGAACTAATATCAGCACCAACACAGATACCAATACAGATACCAACACCAACACCTGCACCAGCACCAGTGCCAACACCAGGCGACACCACTGATACTGATACCGATGCACTTTCTAGAATTATGTCTGAGATGTTTGTATCCAATATGTTTAAAAACCATGACATATATACAGAATTCCTTGGACATCTGCACACATCGTTATCACTTAACGACAACTTCAAAACACTTGACGATTTTTTAAACACAAGGTGTTATGATAAATGTGACACACAATCAATTTTTGCCGTACTTGAAAAATTAAGAGTTAGAAACTTGTTCTTTTGGATTGGAAAATACCACACCAATTTAAAATTTAACGACAAAGGTCAAACATTCACAGTTTTTATAACAAACGGCGCCAAAGTTAATAACGGCAAAGTCGAAGATGGCTCTGTCTTTATAAACAATATCCCCATTTATAATGCCACATTTATAAACAGACAACTAACTTGGGACTACAACCCCAACTTAATACAATCTAATAAATCTAAAGGCAACCTTACCTTCTCTGATTTTTTCCTTGAAGATTCTTACATAGGCCACAGTTTTCTTGGCACACTGATGGTTAACAGCAAAATCACAGGAAAGGAAGAAACCCATAAATTCATAGGTTTCTCTCATGTTCGCACACCCACCAAATTATCAGCAAAGAAAAAAGGTCACTCAAAAAATGACTCAAGCAACAACTCAGGTGGCACCTCAGGAACAGACAACGCCTCAGGAAGTGGAACAGGCAACGCCTCAAACGACCCAGGCATCTCAGACAATAACCCAGAACACGACTCCGACTTTGGCCCAGGCATCAACTACCGTCCAAAACCAATGGGCGTTGGCGCAATTGACTACAAAACCCACATTTTCGGCTCACAAGTATGGACCGTTGAAAACATGCGTCATTTCCCAGACGGACGCATGACAGGTGTGTCACTTGGCAGCAGCGATGATGTCAAATATTATGAATGGTCTGCCGCCATGAACGCAGAACACAAAGAAGAATCACGAGGCATTTGTGCCTCAGGCTGGCATATTCCAACAGATGCAGATTGGAAAAAACTAGAAGGCTACCTCCAAATGAGTAAAGCCAATCAAGATAAAGACAACGCTTATCGTGGCAAGGATCAAGCCAGCATGCTTCACCAAGGTCGTTTTAACGCTGAATTATTAGGATTTTTCCAAAGTAACAACCTAAAGGAAGAAGGCAACAAAGCTTACTTCACCAGTTCCACCAAATCCACCAAGGCAGGAAACTTTACAGGTCGTAAAATCTCCACTGTGCCTGTATCCGCTACGCGTTTTATATTAATCAGACAAGTTACTTTTAGCGAAATGGCAATAGGCGAAGTAGAAGTAATGTACCAAGGCAAAAACATTGCACTCCATAAAAAAACGACCGCCTATGAAAGTAGCCCCTTACCTTCCAAACCCTCCGCCCTTTCCAAATTCTTCTCTCCCACCCCAAGCAAGACAAATGTTGCCACTGGTGGTAACAAAGATTCCCAGAATGACAAGATAGGTCCCGCACCTTTCGTTCGAGCAAATGTAGATGCCATCGTTGATGGCAAAGTAAGCACCGGCTTCTTAGGTAACACTTACTCAAATGACGGATGGATAGCCATTGACCTAGGTGCAGAATACAAAATTGACAGCATTAAAATTAAAGATTTAATCCGTAATTCCAAGCGCATTTCAGCCAAAGAATTAGCCATCTTTACTTCTAAAAAAGCAATAAGCACTCAAAAAACATTACAAGAACTTAGAGTTGACCCTGAAGTTAGCAGTGTTGGAATCAGCATCATGAGACCTTCAACCGACCCTGATCATAATTTTATCATCGCCGACACAACACTAGACTTGTGGCGTGGTGATATAGACAACAGCATTGGCTCCAGTGTACGCTGTGTTCAAGACGACACCACACCAGCCTTAGTTGCCACTAGCACTGAAAACAATCTTCAAATTGGCAGACCCATGAAATCCCCCATTCGAGTTTTTAATCTTGCATCAGGCTTAATTAACAGCTGGTCAATCAAACCCGCACTTAACAATGGCTTAGCATTTGACATTAAAACAGGCACAATCTCAGGCACTCCTAACAAACTTCAAAACAGAACAAAATATGAAGTTACCGCCACCAATGACAAAGGCGCAAGCCCTATTGCCGTGTATATTACAATTTCACCAATATTTGTAAATAGCATTGAAGTATCAGGCAAGAGTGTTCTAAAAATCGGCGAATCCATCCAACTTAGTGCCACTATCAGCCCTAGCGATGCCAGCAATAAAACCCTTTCATGGTTGGTAGATAAAGCAGCAAGTATTGACAGTAAAACAGGTAAAGTAACTGGCCTTAAAGAAGGTATTGCCAGTATCAGAGCTGTTTCTAATAGCGGCCTTGTAGTCGGCAGATTCGAAATACTGGTTGTCAATTCACGAACCGTTACTATCAATAAAAAACCTTATAAAATTATTTTATCCGAAGCAACAGGAAAAGCTTGGCTAGACAGAAACTTAGGTGCATCTCGAACTTGTAAAACCCTCAAGGACGCTAGTTGCTATGGTAATTTATACCAATGGGGCAGAGGCAACGATGGCCACCAGCTTAAAACATATGTGAAAAAAACCGCGATTTTAGCAAGTAGCATTACACCAAATCATGGCAATTTTATAATGAACAGCGCCACGGACACTAATTCAAACGGCCAAATGACAGCCAACACTGAGGGAGGAGACAACAATTCAATCATTATTGTTACCAGCCCAAGCAACGACTGGACAGCAGCAGGCGTTGACGAATCAGGTGACAAAAGAATAGCAGCTTGGAGCAAAACTGGCGTTAACAACATTTGCCCAGCAGGCTTTAAAGTACCAACTTCCGATGAGTTAAAAGCTGAAACTGAAGCCAGCACCGCAGCCGGAAAAACAGGCGTAAACACTTTATTAAAATTACCATTAAGTGGCAATCGCAACACCAAAGGTAAATTAAAGAATCTTGGACAAAAAGGCTTTTATTGGACCAAAAGCATTGTCAATCCAGCACCTGGCAAATATTTGGTCGATAGCCTTGAACTTGATGACAGCGGCAACACCTCCTTTTTAGGAAAAGATCGCGTTCAAGGTTTTAGTGTGCGTTGCATAAAAGACATTGATTCTAGCGCCCCCATTATTCTCCCTAGTACCAATCAGCTAAACACCCAAATTGGCGAAAACATTACCCCAATTACCTTCGCTAATTTTGGCACCGATGTTACTCAATGGTCTATCAGTCCAATGTTTTACAATGGCCTATCTTTTGACAGCCATACCGGCACAATTTCAGGCAAACCAAATAAAGTAACACCAAAAGCCTACTATAGCATTACTGCCACTAACGACTTTGGCACAGACACTGTAACAGTTGGCATTACCATAAACTCTGTTGAGGTACCCGTTACCAATATTCAACTGAGTCACAACACCATGCAAGTCGCAGGCAAGAATGTTCTTAGAGTAGGAGAAACCGTCCAACTTAATGCTGAAATTACCCCTAATAACGCCACCATCAAAGATGTCTTATGGAAAGTAAAATCTGATCATGCAATCATTTCTGGATCACATGGCGTTGCGACACTTACAGGTATTAGCACAGGTATGGCAGAAGTTTATGCCACTTCTCTAGATGGAGAATATGTGGTTGCCAAACTCACTATCCATGTTATTAACACTGTATTTAAAGGAAAAATCTACAACACAGTTGTCTCGCCAAAAACCAAACGAGTTTGGCTAGATAGAAATCTAGGCGCAAATCAAGTTTGTGTCGATAACAACAGCAGTGAATGTTATGGTGGTTTGTATCAATTTGGACGATCTACAGATGGACACCAACGACGCATAAACACAAACATGAAGCGCAAACAAGCAGACTCCATCCAACCGAGTGGAAATACATTCTACACCAATCAAAATCAAATTACATCTTTGACTTATGAAACAGACCCGTACAACATAACAGTTCTAGAGATGCAAAGGCTCAATTATGATGACAAAATACATGCATCACAAAAATATGATTGGACAGTAGCCGACACAGAAGGTTCTTCTCGCATTAAATTCTGGTCCAACAATAAAAACGGCATTTGCCCAGCTGGTTTCGAAGTGCCCAGCATAGACGAACTAAAAGCTGAAATGGGATATTTCTCAGCATCCAGCAGCACCACAGCACTCCAAGGTTTCTTAAAATTACCAGCAGCAGGTAAACGCCGATTGTATGATGGCGCCATAAAAAGCGAAGGTATTGAAGGATATTACTGGAGTAAAACACCCCTTCAATCTCACCACACACAAAGTTTGGTTTTCTCTCCAGCCAGCATGAAGGTATACAATGATTTCAGCGAGGATCCAAATTACTACATGGATAGGCAAAACCTAGGTAACGAAAGCCCTATTGAAGGATTCTTTGCTGATGTTGGTAATTTCTTTACTGGCAACTCATCCCCTATCATTAATAAATCAGTCACAGGAAAATCCCCCGTCAGAACACACACAGCCAACGCCAATGGTTACAGTGTTCGCTGTATAAAAAGTGAAGTAATGACGGCTGGTGGCATTAACTATAGTGCTGTCAAAATTGCCGGTCAAGTATGGACAATCAATACCATGCGTCATGGCGATGGCACGACCCCTAGCTACAGTAGCGCAAAAGCTGGATTAACAGGAAAAGTATATAAATACGGTGCTGCTGTAAACTATTCAGAAGAAAGCAACACACAAGGAATTTGCGCATCAGGTTGGCATATCCCAAGTAAAAAAGATTGGAACACCTTAAAAGAATACATAAGTGCCAGTCATGACAAAATGGCCTCCTCTTTATTTCCTGGCGTGGAAGCAGGTGTACTTAAACAAGGAAACCATATTATATTAGAAGAAGGCAACAAGCATTTCTTCCTATGGTCTTCTGGCTATCAAAAATCAATGATAAATGTAAAAAATGCCCAAGTGCGTTGCATAAAAGATGTAGAAGCAATGGAAGTAGGCGGCATTCAATACAAAACCGTTAAAATTGGCGCCCAAGTATGGACAGCTGAAAATATGCGCCATATTAGTGGCAGCACCAATGGCGTGCATTCCCATAATAACGACGCAAGTAACGACAAAATATACGGAAAATACTACACTTGGCATGCCGCCATGAAAGGCACCATTAAAGAGGGCGCACAAGGAATTTGCGCATTAGGCTGGCACATCCCAACAGCTCGTGATTGGAGAATATTGCAAGAGTATCTAGGTGTAAATGTTGCTGAATTAAATTCAAACAAAGCATCATGGCGCGGTACCGATCAAGGCAAACAACTCAAAGTAGGCGGTGCCAGTGGATTTGGCGCAATTATGACAGGCATCATCAACAATGGCACTGTACAGTTATTCAGCAAGACCATCAAACAAACCTATTTTTGGTCCTCCAGCCAAAAGTCCTCTGATACCAGCACATCTTGGAAACTGGCATTAGACCTCTCAAAATCTGAAGTCTATTACGGAACTGCTTATAAAAATAGCGGTGCCAGCGTGCGTTGCATCAAGAATAGCGAAGCCGAAATGGAAACAGGTGGCATTACCTACAAAACCATCAAGATTGGCGACCAAATATGGACAGCAGAAAATATGCGCCACGGCACCAACAGTGCAGAAAATGGCATTTATTCTTATGACGACAAACCAAGTAATGATAAATTATATGGCAAAATCTACACATGGTCTGCCGCCATGAAAGGCGCCACTGTAGAAGGCTCACAAGGAATTTGTGCAAAAAATTGGCGCATTGCAACAGACAATGACTGGAAAAAATTAGAAAGTTATTTAGGTATGAGCAAAGAATTCACCAACGCAGAAAACGCTTGGCGTGGCACCGACCAAGGCGCCCAACTCAAAGAGAGTAGCGGCATTGGCTTTAGTTCCCTTCTCCGAGAAGGCGACGGTCCTTTCGGTGTCTCCGCCCTAGTAGCATCCATGTGGACCTCAACATCAGCCAGCGATTCTAGTACCGCTTATTCAAGAACATTAGAAGGTGGAAAAGGCCAAATTTATAGAGGCGCTAATTCCAAAATTTTCCCTCTTGGTGTGCGCTGCATAAAACAACAAGCAATGATAGACACCAATGTGGCTTTGCATCAACTAACCACACAATCTTCTTTCCGCAATAATTCTCACAAGGCTATTGATGGCATAACTCACGGTGACTACTTCAAAGCAGGTGCCGGTACCAGCCATACTGACTCAGAAAAAAATCCTTGGTGGATGGTAGACTTAGGCAAAGAGTATCTTATTGACAAAATCAATATCTTCAATCGAACCGACTGCTGTAAAGACAGATTGGATAATTATCGAGTTGCCATCTCTAACAACCCCGGCATTCATGAACCTAGTTATACACATGATTTCCATGGCTCTCCCGATCCCAAGAAAACAATTGATTTATCCAGACATCATGCAAAAGGTCGTTATGTCAGAATTACACTCCTTGGAGACAACAAACGCGTTTTATCCTTAGCAGAAGTTCAAGTTATGGTGAAAGAAAATATTTTCACCATCACCGAAGATGCAAAGAAAGCATTGTCAGCAAGATCAATAAATATGGCATTGAACAAACACACAGCACAGTCTGCCTTTGGATTGTCTGCTAGCAAACGAGCTGTTGATGGCGACACCAATGGTGACTATTTCCATGGCAGTATCTCCGTAACTGGATCTAGTACACATAACACTTGGTGGTATGTTGATTTAGGGGAGCAAGTGCATATTGAAAAAATCAATATCTTCAATCGAACCGACTGCTGTAAAGGCAGGCTGAAAGCTTATAGAGTTACTGTTTCCGATGATGAAGACTTCCTACAGATTAAGTATATAAACGAGTTCCACACTGCTCCTGATCAAAAAGCAACCATTGACTTATCTGAATATAAGGTAATCGGTCGTTATGTTAGAATTGAGTCAATTAAACTTGTTGGCGAAGAATCATTTTTATCTTTAGCAGAGGTTCAAGTGATGGGCGTTCCCGCTCCCGATTAGAAAACGGGTAATATTTGATTTTTGAAACAGTGTTGCCTGTCAGAAATTGCATAATATAAGACAAATCACAGGCACCAAGAAGCGTAATTGTATTTACAAAGTAATATAGGATATTTTATGATATTAACAAAATTTAATTTTTCAACACTCATTTTTAGTGCTTTATTGACATTCAATATTAATGCCACTATATGCACACCATCAGAGAACGATGAATTTGATGAAGAAATATCGCAACAAGAAGGCGCCGATCCAAGCATTGAAGAAGAAATCATGCCCACAGAAAGTGAGTATGTTAGTTCTGTTGAAGAAAATGTCAGCTCAGTAGCAGCAGAAACCTCTGAACTCTTAGAAGATGCCGTAATGGATACAGCCATGATAACAGCAGAAGAAGCCGTAGCAGTTTTAGGCGTTATTGGCATAGTTGTGGTAGTAGGAATAATGGTTTACCGAGTGGTAACAGTCTTTTCAAACCCTGCATCAACCACAAAGGACAAAGTAATAACTGTGCTTTCTGTACTCTCTCCAGTCGCTGACTTCTTTTCGACAATAGTTAACGATTTTGGTCTTTCACCAGGCGACAAGGCAAGAAAAAAAGTTGACGATGCATTATCTGACGCTACCACTGATAGATACAGTTACAAGGTCAACACTCAAGAGACCTCAAACCTAGATTCATTGGTATCAAAAATCGAAAAACACCTTACAGACTCAATAAACAACACAAGCAGCATAAGAGGAGTTCGAATTAATTATGACCAAATATTACTGCGTCATTATGCAGAAAAATATTTGTTAACCGCTAAAAACATGTATAGCAGTTTACCCAATATATACGCAAGACAATGGATGAAAGCCTCACCAGATTTTATCGCCCTAGATAACGCCCTTGAAAGCGCAGTTAAAGGTGAAAAATTTGACTTACCCGATATCATTTCCAGCAAAACGCGCACACTTTGTGGCATCAACGACGACAATGATTCTCTAAGTCTTAGTAACAAATCTGCCAATCAAGTAAAGAGATGTGTAAACGGTATTTTTTATGATTATAAAACCCATTTCAGCGCCTATTCTTTAGACGATTTAATCACAATCAGCACACCTGACCTTGGACAAACCCCTCCCGTGGAAGTTGTTAAAAGTACCACATTTCGTGACTTCCTAGTCGCTTATGCAGGAACTTATAATCATTTTTTAAGCACTATCAAAGTCAGTTATGCCAGTGGCATCTATAAAGAAAAAGCCAGAGTAGAAAGAATGATTTGCGTCAAACAAAAAACTGCCGCAGAGGACTTCTTAGTAAAAGCAAAAGCAAATGTATGGAGCCTAGCAAGCCTTATATTTAGTGCAGCCAATAACATTGATGGCTCTGGACGAAGCAAAGCCCCTATTTGTTGGGATGGTAAACGCTATATGTGTAGCTCATATATCAAATATAATCGCTCTAAGGACCCCTCCGTTCCCCTAGCATTAGATAAAATAGACACACTACAAGTATTAATAGATGACGCATACAATAGCTGTACTGAAGGAGAATATGACGGCGGAGCCTCCCATGGCGCACTTATCTATGCCTTAAATACAGATCGTTTTTACCCCATGCTTGATAAAGGCGATACCGCCAAGTTATTCACCAATATATTCCGTGGCGTCAAAACAAACCTCGTGCTTTCTGTTAAACAAAAACTCAAAATCTTGTATGAAAGCAAAAAACAGAAGTAGTATAGGCAAGTTTGATTCTATAAGTACTACAGTGCTGTTTAAATAAATATAGGTTTTTTAGGGGCTCTATTCTATATGGCTTTATGTGAATTTATGTGATTCTATATTGAATTTTGCTAATCATCCATATTTATGCATATGCAAAGGTCTCTATATGTTTTATTTGTTAAAGATTTTGAGCTGAATACAACAACAAAGTGTATTGTTGTGTGATGTGCTTATTCCTGAGATTTTGTTTGGGGGTGTTTTTAGTGTGAGGAAATGTAAGGTGGTTTTTTCTTTTGAATATTTGAGTGATTAAAACTCCTGCATTAGGCATAAATATTAACCAAAAGCCAACTTTTACTCAGTTGTAAATTTTTATAAAGCCCATCTTGACCCCCGCTAGAATAGACTTTATAAAAATTTACAACTGAATAAAAAATTTCTAATACAAACCTCCAAGGCTGTCACCACTACTCAAGCACTAAGTTACCATAAGTCGCCATATTACTCACCAAATTAGGATGATAATCAACACCCTCCAGGGTGATGGTTATCAAGATATCCTCTGCTCCAGTACCGTCGTGGTCAATCGTTAGTCTGGTGAAAATGTTATCTGCAGTACTATCAGCAGCGGAGGCTGTTACAAAATCACTTAGATAAGAAGCAGAGCCATATCCTATCAATAAGTCACTCAGGTCGATAACATCTAAATCATATTTATCGCCTACAACAAAGTCTTTGATCCAGTCGTTACCTGCATTTGTAAAGCCGTAATCAAAGGTGTCACTACCACCACCACCGGTTAAGATGTCATTGCCAGCACCGCCAATCAAAATATCGTCTGTGGTGCCTCCATTTAGGTTGTCGTTACCTCCTAAGCCGTGTATGGTGGTTTTTGTGCTAGTGGTAAAGAGTGTGTCACTTTGAGTATTGCTGCCTTGTATTGTTTTGCTGCCATCAAAATTTCCAGAAGCAAGTTTTATTCTCTTCGCACCACGATAAGTGGCAGCCTCAACAGTCCAATTATAGGTGTCTATTAAATATTGCTTGGCAGTGGCATCGGTATAGTTTGCGATATCCCACGCAACATCTCTCTGGATGGCAGTCTCTCCTGTGGTGGTATCAAGCTTTGCCCAACCACGCAAAACATTATCCATATTGACGGTAGTCATTGAGGTTGCAACAAACATGCCTTCTGCATCTATTAAACTCGAAATATCCCAACTGCTAATGTCTTGATTAAAAGCAGTTGTTTCATTAAGCATCTTATGCATATTAATCACCTTGCTAACATCCCAACTGCTAATGTCTTGGTTAAAGGCGGTTGCTTTAAAAAACATCCATTCTGCATTAGTCAAGCTACTAACATTCCAACTACTAATGTCCTGATTAAAGGTGGTTGCGTCAAACATACCCAGTGCAATGGTCATTTTGCTGACATCCCAACTGCCAATATTTTGGTTGAAGTTAGATGCTTCAGAAAACGCATAAGTTGCATTACTTACATGAGACACATCCCAATTCGTTAAATCAACATCAGAACCGATACCATCAATATCAACATGAGTTATTAAATTGTGAAGTTCGGTTATGTTTTTAGCGATAGTAGTATTAGCATTGCCGGCACTATCTGTAAAGGCATTTTCTGCCACTGTGATGGCAACATTACCATGTATTCCACCCAGGCTTGAGGTTACCGTAATGGTGTATTGAGACTCATTTACTCTGGTAAATGAACCCAGATCAATAGTGCCATTAATAATATCAATATCATCTACGGTAAATGACCCATGTCCAATGGCTTCACTAAAATTAAATGTGATTATTTTATTAACAACACGCCTACCACCACTACCTGTAATCGTTAGGATCGGTTTGACAGTTCCAAGCACTAAGTTACTATTAGCAATCATGTCATCCAATAAATTAGCCCTATAAGCAATATTCCCTAAAATAATGGTTACTGGACTATTAAGCTCTCCAGCGCCATCATGGTCAATAGTCAATTTCGTGCTAGCACCATCAGCAGTTGCTGTTATAAAATCACTCAAATTAGAAGTAGATTCATACCCTATCAACAAGTCTTTAAGGTCAACAATATCTGCATCAGCATTTGTGTTTATGTCTCCTACAGTAAAGTCACCAATGAGATCATTGCCTGCGTTTTCAAAGCCGTAATCAAAGGTATCTCTACCACCTTCGCCAATTAAGGTGTCGTTGCCAGCACCGCCAACTAAGATGTCATCTGTGGTGCCGCCAATCAGTGTGTCGTTGCCACCTAAGCCGTGTAGTGTAGTTTTTGTGCTAGTTGTAGCAAATGTGTCGGAGATGGCAGTGCCCTGTATCGTCTTACTGCCATCAAAATTGCTGTCACTAATAGTCCAGTTATAGGTATCTATTAAATATTGTCTAGCAGTGGCATCGCTGTAGTCTTCAATACCCCACTCAACATTACTTTGAATGGCAGTCTCTCCTGTAGTAGTATCAAGCTTTGCCCAACCACGCAAGGTGTTATCCATATTAGCGGTACTCATACTATTGGTTCTAACAAACATGCCACTTGCATTTGTTAAACTCGAAATATCCCAACTACCAAAGTTTTGATTTATCATGGTTACCCAATCAAACATTTCAAACATATTGGTCACCTTGCCAACTTGCCAACTACTAAGATCTATGTTGGTGAAATACGATCTCTTAAACATACTGGACATATTAGTCACATTGCTGACATCCCAACTGCCAATGTCTTGTTCAAGACTCCTATTGCTATTATGAAATGCATGGCTTGCATCTGTTACATGAGACACATCCCACATCGTTATATCGGTATTATCGTATTGATATTTATCCCAATAAAGATCAAACAATTCTCCTAAACGATTAATTCTAGTCTCATTCTTAGCAACAACAGTATTAACATTACCAACAATATCCGCAAAAGCGCCTGCTGCAACCGTAATGGCAACATTAGAATGCTTTCCGCCTAGGTTTGGGGTTACTTTAATGGTGTATTGAGTTTCATTGATTTTGGTTAATGAGCCTGCATTAATTGTGCCGTTGATAATGTCAATATCATCTACGGTAAATGAGCCGTCTTTGATGGCTTTACTAAAATTAAATGTGATTGTGTTGGCGGCGCTATCTTTGCCACCACTGCCGCTAATAAGTAGGGTTGGTCCGGCGGCATCAAGTACTAAGTTGCCGTTAGCAATCAAATCATTTAATAAGTGGGTGTTGTAAGTAATATTTTTTAAGGTAATGGTTACTGGGCTGTTAAGTGTGCCAGTGCCGTCATGGTCGATAGTCAACTTGGTGCCAACGGTGTTAGTGGTGGCAGCAGCGGTGACAAAGGCGTTTAGATTGGAAGTGGTGCTATATCCGATTAACAAATTGCTAAGGTCGATAACATCTGCGCTGGTGTTGGTATTTATATTGCCTACGGTAAAGTCGGTAATGGTGTCGTTGCCTGCGTTTTCAAAGCCGTAATCAAAGATGTCTCTGCCACCTGCACCGGTTAAGGTGTCGTCGCCTGAGCCACCGACTAAGGTGTCATTTGTGGTGCCGCCAATTAGTGTGTCGTTACCGCCTAAGCCGTGGAGTATAGTTTTTGTGCTGGTTGTGTTCAGTGTGTTGCTGGCAGCAGTGCCTTGTGTTGCTATGTAGCGGTCAAAACTGCCCATATTAATGGTCCAGTTGTAGGTGTCTATTAAATATTGTTTGGCGGTGGCATCGGTGTATTGTGCAATGCCCCAAATAACATTTCTTTGAATGGCGCTTTCCCCTGCACTGGTGTCAAGTTTTGCCCAGCCGCGTAAAATATTATCCATGTTGTCGATGCTGATTGCGGTGTCATCAAGCATCCACTCTGCGTATTCTAAATTTGAAATATCCCAGTTGCTAATGTTTTGGTTAAAGGCGCTTGCGGCATTAAACATCGCATGCATACTGATCACTTTGCTGACATCCCAGTTGCTAATGTTTTGGTTAAAGGTGCTTGCACCTCTAAACATCTGAAGCATACCGGTTATCTTGCTGACATCCCAATTGCCAATGTCTTGGTTAAAGCTGGTGTTAATGAATGCATTGCTGGCATTGTTGGCATGTGATACATCCAAATCTGTTAAGTTGTTACTATTGACATTAAGCCAATCTTTTAAATCGCTAATTTCAGTTGTATTTTTAGCAATGGCAGTATTGACATTACCTGCAAGGTCTTCAAAGGTGCCCGCTGCCACTGTGATGGCAACATTGGCATGCTGTCCGCTAGGGCTTGGGGTGACTGTCATGGTGTATTGGTTGGCACTGACTTTGGTCATTGAACCTGCGTTAATCACGCCATTGACAACACTAACATCATAGGCGGTAAATGAGCCGTCTTTGATGGCTTCATTAAAGTTAAATGTGATGGTGTTACTGGCAGTATCTCTACCGCCATTGCCTGTAATTATTAGAGCAGGTCCAATGGACTCAAGTATTAAGTTGCCATTGGCAGCCATATTATTCAACAAATTGGCGTTGTAGGCAACATTGGATAAAGTGATGGTAACGAGGGCATTAAGTGCTTCTGTGCCACCGTAGTTAATGGTTAGTTTGGTGCCAGTACCAGCGGCAGTGGCTGTTATAAAATCACTCAGATAAGAAGTGGATTTACATCCTATCAATAAGTCGCTAAGGTCGATAGTGTCTGCGTTGGCATTTGTCCTGATGTTTCCGACGGTAAAGTCGGTGATGGTGTCATTGCCTGCATTTTTAAAACCGTAATCAAAGGTGTCATTGCCATTGCCACCAGTTAAGGTGTCGTCGCCTGCACCACCGACTAAGGTGTCATCTGTGGTACCGCCAATTAGGATATCGTTACCGCCTAAGCCATGTAGTGTGGTTTTTATGCTGGTTGTGGTGAGTGTGTTGGCAGTGGCAGAGCCTTGTATTGTCTTGCTACCATCAAAAGTGCCAACTTTGATAGTCCAGTTGTAGGTGTTTATTAAATATTGTCTGGCAGTGGCATCGGTGTAGTTTGCAATGCTCCATACAACATTTCTTTGAATGGCAGTCTCTCCTGTAGCGCTATCAAGTCTTGCCCAACCACGCAAGGTGTTGTCCATATTGGCGCTGGTCATTGCTAGGGTATTGGTGAACATGTGATTTGCATTGGTTAAACTTGAGATGTCCCAGTTGCCAATGTCTTGATTAAAGGCGTATGCGTCAAAAAACATTCTATACATACTGGATACTTTGCCAGTGTCCCAATTGCCAATGTCTTTATTAAAGACACTGGCGCTTAAAAACATCTCAGACATATGGGCTACTTGGTCAACTTGCCAATTGCCAATGTCTTGGTTAAAGGCGCTTGCATAGGCAAACATCTTGTACATATTAGTTGCGCTACCCATTTGCCATTTGCCAATGTTTTGGTCAAAGGTGGTGGCTCTATAAAATGCATAACTTGCATCGCTTGCATAAGACACATCCCAATGCGTTAAATCCACATCAGAACTGCTACTATTAATGTTAAACCAATTTTTTAAATTGCTAATTGTGGTTGTGTTGCTAGTAAGGGTGGCATTGGTATTACCTGCAATATCTGCAAAGGTGTTTGCACCAACTATGATGGCAACATTGGCGTGTTCTCCTCCTAGGCTTGGGATTGCGATAACGCTGTATTGGGTTGCACTTATTTTGGTAAATGAGTTTGCATTGAGGGTGCCATTTATAATGTCAATATCACCAATGGTAAATGATCCGTCTTTGATGGCTTCGCTAAAATTAAAGGTGATGGTGTTGGAGGTGTATTTGCCACTACTGCCTGTAATCGTTAGAGTGGGTCGAATGCTTTCAAAGATTAAGTTGCCATTGGCAACCATATTGTTTAACAAATCGGTGTTATATTCAATACCCTCTAAGGTAATGGTTACCAAGATATCCTCTGCTCCAGTGCCGTCATGGTCAATCACCAGTCTGGTGAAAATATCATTTGCAGTACTATTAGCAGCGGAGGCGGTTACAAAATCACTTAGATTGGAAGTGGCACTATACCCTATCAATAAGTCTTTAAGGTCTATAACATCTGCATTGTCGCTTGTTCCCATGGTGAAGTCTTTGATCCAGTCGTTACCTGCATTTGTAAAGCCGTAATCAAAGGTGTCATTGCCAGCACCACCCGTTAAGATGTCATTGCCAGCACCGCCAATCAAAATATCGTTTGTGGCACCTCCATTTAGGTTGTCGTTACCTCCTAAGCCGTGTATGGTGGTTTTTGCGCTAGTGGTAGAGAGCGTGTCATTTTGAGTATTGCTGCCTTGTATCGTCTTTTTGTCATCAAAGGTGTCAGCATTAATATTCCAGTTATAGGTGTCTATTAAATATTGTCTGGCAGTGGCATCGGTGTAGTCTGCAATGCCCCATACAACATTGTTCTGAAGGGCGGTTTCTCCTGCGGCGGTATCAAGCCTTGCCCAGCCACGCAAGGTGTTATCCATATTGGCAACTGTTATGGCACTGTGCTTAAACATATCTTGTCCGTTGGTTAAACTTGAAACATCCCAACTGCCAAGGTCTTGGTTAAAGGTGCTTTTGAAGGCAAACATTCTGTACATACTGGTTACACTGCTAACATTCCAAAAGCCGATGTCTTGGTTAAAGGCAGTGGCGTTTTCAAACATTCGATTCATATTGACTACATTGCCAACATTCCAATTACCGATGTCTTGGTTAAAAGATGTGGCATTGAGGAACATACTTTGCATATTGACTACATTGCCAACATTCCAATGTCCGATGTCTTGTTTAAAGGTGGTGGCATTAAAAAATGCTTGTATTGCACTGCCTGCATGGGACACATCCCAATTTGTTAAATCAACATCAAAGCCGTTGCCATCAATATCAATGTGATTGCTTAGTTGAAAAAGTTTGGTGGTGTTTTTAGCAGTGATATTAGTATTGCCAGCCAAATCTACCAAAGTGTTGGCTGCAATTGTGATGGCAATATTGTCATGTTGCCCCCCTAGGCTTGGGGTAACGATAATGCTGTATTGGGTTGCGCTTATTTTGGTTAATGAATCTGGGGTAATAATACCATTGACAATGATGATGTCATCTATGGTAAATGACCCATCTTGAATGGCTTCACTAAAATTAAAAGTGACTTCACTGCCGCCAGTACCGCCACTACCTATGATTGTTAGTGTGGGTGCTTGTGTGTCAATGTGAATTTCATTGTTGCTGGTATCGGTGATTTTGTTGCCTGCTGCATCGGTTATGGTGGCAACTACACTGTAGTCGCCATCAGTGAGTGCTGTTAAAGTGCCACTGATTGGGTTGATGTTCAAATCAACACGCCAAACACCATTACTATTTGGAACGGCGTTGTAAGTTGCACCAGAGATGGTTACACTTAGGCTTTCACCGGTGGCAAGTGCGGCGTTGGTGCCCATTGTGCCTGTAATTATTGGCAAGGTGTTGTTGGTGATAAGTGTGTCAACTTGTGGTGCTACGGTGTTAACAACAAGGCCTATTGTGGTTCCTAGCAATTGAACAGCATCAATTTCATTAAAGACATCGGTGCTGTCGCCAACTGTTAAGCGAATGGTGTTTGATGAGTAGTCAAGTTTGTTGTTAAGTGAGATTTTTGTGTTGCTAACCTGACCTTCGACAACACCTGACATGATGCCCCCTGTTTCGGCGCCATTAGATTTGGCATAAACTATTACAAAGACACCTTCTCTCATTACCTCTACTTTACTAATGGTTCCTGCATTGTATGTTTCTCTAACGATAATATCTTTGATATAAACCGATTGGTCGTAGGTTAGGATGAGCGTGTTTGCTTTGGCTCTGTCACTGGTGTTTTCTGCCCATGCATTTTTATGTTCGGCCTGAGAATCGCCGACATTTAATCCAGTATCGGGTGCACCTTCTACTTTGTTGTCGCTATAAGAGTCTAGGCTCCATTGGCTACTGGCCACAGTTGTTTTGGCCCATTGCATACTATCATTTGTAATGGCAGGTGTTGTTAGTGAGGCGTTATAACCTATATTATTTTTAAGTGTGCCGCCTGCTAAGAGTAATGCATCAACGCCAGCGGTAATATTGCCAGTGGGGTTGCTGTCGCCAGAAACAATGGTGTAGTTGAAGACCAAAGTAGTGCTAGAGGGGCTTGAGGTGTAAGTAGCGGTTTTTTCTACACCGCCTACGTTAATCGTATAAGTAGGTGTGCCAGTTACCACAACGGCCTCATCCATCGTTAGGGTAACAACAATTTTATCGCCTATACCCAGTGTGCTTGTCTTGGCGGTGCCAGTGGCGTTTGTTGCGGTAATTACTACGGTGCTAACTGTAGGTACATTACTGTCAATGGTAATCTCATTGTGGCTGGTGTCATTGATGCTGTTGCCTACTAGGTTGGTTACAGTGGCAACCACGCTGTAGTTGCCATCAGTGAGTTGTATTAAGGTGCCGTTGGTGGCGGGTGTGCTTAAATCAATGTGCCAAATGCCTTGGTCATTTGGGATAGCACTATAAGTGGCACCAGAGATAGTCACACTTAGGCTTTCACCAGTGGCAAGTGCGGCGTTGGTGCCTGTTGTGCCTGTAATTATTGGTGTGGTGTTATTGGTAATGAGTGTGTTAACTGTTGGTGCTGTTGGAGGGGTGGTGTTTAGTGTAAAGGCTTGAGTGGCATCACTTGTATTGCCAGCAATATCTGTTACAACTACTTTCACTGAATAATTGCCATCTTTGTTGCTGGTGGTGATATAAGTGGTGTATTCTGCTGCTGTCATGGTAGCAAGTGGTGTTCCGTTGTTTTTGGTAACAATGTAGGTTAAGGTTGCATCGTTTGCTACATTGGTCACTGTTAATCTGCCATTGTTGGTAATGCCGTCGTTGTTTAAGCCAGTGTCTGTAAAGGTAAGTGTTGGCGCTGCTAGGGGTGTGGTGTCTAGGGTAAATGTTTTAGTAACATTGCTTGTATTGCCAGCAATATCTGTTGTGACTATTGTTACTGAATAGTTGCCGTCTTTATTGTCTCCAGTTATGTAGGTGTTATACTCTTCTGCTGTCATGGTAAGAGGGTCTTCATTGTTTTTGGTAACAAGGTAAGTAATGGTGTTGTCGTTTGATGCATTGGTAACGGATAATTTGCCATTCTTGGTAATGTTATCGTTGGCGAGTAGTCCGGTGTCTGTAAAGGTAAATACTGGTGTTTCTGGGGGAGTGGTGTCTAAGGTAAATGTTTTGGTTATGCTGCTTGTATTGCCAACAATGCTGGTTGCGACTATGGTTACCGAATAGTCACCGTCTCTATTGTTTTCAGCAATGTAAGTGTTATACGCTTCTATTGTCATGGCAACAGGATCTGCATCGTCTTTGGTAACAAGGTAAGTGATGCTGGTGTTGTTTGATGTATTGATAACAGGCAATTCACCATTTTTGGTAATACCATCGTCACTTGATGAACCCGTGTCTGTAAAGGCAAGTATGGGGGTTGCTGGAGGGGCGGTGTTTAAGGTAAAGGTTTTGGTAACTTGGCTGGTGTTGCCTACCGTGTCTGTTATAACCACTTCTACTGAATAGTCGCCGTCTTTGTTGCTTCCAGTAATGTAGGTGTCATATTCTTCTACTGTTAGGGTAATGGGGCTTTCGTTGTTTTTGGTAACAAGGTAAGTGACAGTGTCGTCGTTTGATGCATTGGTAACGGGTAATTTGCCATTGTTAGTAATGTTGTCGTCATTTAAACCTGTGTCTGTGAAGTTAAATGTTGGTGTTGCTGGAGCGACGGTATCAATTGTTACTGCTGTTGTTGTTACGCCTTGACCTGTAACACTGCTATTGTTGCCATTGTTGTTGTTATTGTTGTTGTTACTGTTACTGTTGTTATTATTACCAGCAAGATTAACGGTTACTGTGTAACTGCCGTCATTAAGTTGTGAAGTCCAGGTGGCGTTATTGGCTAATGTCCAAGTGCTGTTATCGGCACTTGTAATGATATTTGGGAGGTTGGAGTCAAGTGTATAAGTAGAGTCTGTACCTTTTTGTTTGAAGACGATACTGGTAATGCTTAAGTTGGTTATTGTGCCAATGATATTAACTGTGCCACTTAAAGTGGCTGTTGCCAGTTCACTGCTGTTGATATAATTGTCATCGCCAATATTGTTCCAAGTCACTGAGGTGGATAAGCCGATATCTGTTGCCAATACTTTAACCACTTGTCTGGTCTCATTGCCTGCACTATCGGTGGCAACAATAGTAACATTGTGATTTTCTATTTGAGTTTGTTTTTCTTGATATTTTAATTCACCGGTATCGTGCTTAATCGTAAACTTGTTATTTTGATTGCCATCTAAAGTGTAAGTGACTGGAGTGTCGTCTGTTGCTACGGCTGTGTATATTATTTCTGAAATGGCTGTGTTTATTTCGACCTGAACCGTAGTTGTGCTGGTAAATACAGGACCTGTGGTGTCGACTATAATGGTTGCGGTGTTTTCAGCAATGCTTGAGACATTGCCAGCGATATCGGTTTGTTTAATCTGAATGGCATTCTTAGCGTAAGTGCCTTCATCTAGCGTAAAACTATGACCTGTGCCATCAATAAAGTTGGTGCCGCCATCAACAGAGTATTGCCAAGTGGCACCGGGTTCTAGTTTTTCAACGGTTATTGTGTTGTTATTGGTAATGCCATCATTATCTGATGAACCTGTATCTGTCAACTTAAAGATGGGTGTTGGAGAGTTGGTGTCTAAGGTAAATGTTTTGATTGCATTACTGGTATTGCCAACTGTATTTGTAACAACCACTAGCACAGAGTAATTGCCATCTTTATTGTCCCCAGTAATGTAGGCTATATATTCGGCTGCTGTCATGGTGGCCAGTGGCTCTTCGCTGTCTTTGGTAACAATGTAGGTTATGGTGTCGTCATCTGATACATCGGTAACAGTCAATTGGCCATTGTTGGTGATGTGATCGCTTGTTAATCCGCTGTCTTTTTGTAAAGTGACTATTGGCGAACTTGGGGGAGTGTGGCTTAATGTAAAGGTTAGTGTGTTACTGCGAATACTGATATTACCTGCGTTGTCTATGTCGGTAATAGCAAGTGTGTAAGTGGCTTCATCTGCATTTGCCATATAGGCAATATAGCTTTCTTCATTGGTAACATTGGTAACTTCGACATCGCCTTTTTTTAAGTGATAAGTGCGAGTGCCGTTTACTTCAAGAACTGAGATGGCAACTGCACCGTCTTTGGTGATATTGGGCGTGTTGTTTGTGCTATTCGTTAAAGCAACAGTAGGTTGGGTTGGGGCAATTGTGTCAATTGTTGTTGTTAAGGTGCCTGAGCCTTCAATTGTGGTACTGTCGCTATTGCCAGAGAGGTTAACGACAATGGTGTAATCGCCGTTAATCAGTTTTGAGGCCCAAGTGTCATCATGAGTTAAAGTCCAAGTGTTGTTGTTATCGACATTGGGGAGGTTGGTGTTGATTTCATGAACGGTATTGCCATTTTTTTTGAAGACAATGCTGGCAATGCTGATTGAGTCAACGGTACCAGTAACAAAAACTGTGCCGCTTAAAGTAACTGTTGTTAGGTCACTAGTGCCGATAATGTTGTCATTATTGCTAATATTGCCCCACACAATGGAAGTAGTCAAACCAATATCTTGTACTGAGACAGTAATAAGTTGTTCTGTGGTATTGCCTGCGTTATCGGTGGCAATAATGGTAGCCATATCGTTGTTATGTGCTGATGTTTGTAGGGTTTTGTAGGTTACTTTTCCAGTGTCGGCGTTGATCTTAAATTTACTGCTTGTTGCCTCTTTTAGGCTATAAGTAATGCCATTATCTGCATTGCCACCCTTTAGATTGATTGCTTGGGCGTCATAAACAGGGGTTGTAATGGGGGTGTTGGTGGCGATATTGATTATAGTGGGAAGTGATAGCTCAAATGTGGGGACTGTGGTGTCCACTGTGATGACCTTGGTGTTTGATAGGGTTACTTTTTTGTCAGCATCAGTTGCTGTTGCGATGATACTGACGGTTTTGCCTTCTATGGCAGTAATGTCGGCATTTGTTAAGGTGTAATGCCAAGTTGTGCCTGAGACACTTGTATTTTTGTCTCTGCCATTAATAGACAGTACAACAGTGCTGCCAGCTTTTACTGTGCCGGTGATGCTTGTGTTGTCTTTTTCAGAAAAGTTAATGACATCATCTGTAGCCACTGTTGCAATTACTGGCATAACCTCTATTGCCTGCAGGTTGTTAAAGTGGTCGTTGGGCACCATGTCATATCTTATATCTGCCATGGCCTCTGCCTTTCTGAGTTCCATTCTCATGTTATTATCGGCAATGTTGACCTTTGTAGTACTTGTGTTTGCATTGACAATGTCAATGGCATCAGCAATGTCTTTATTAATATCGCTGGTACTTATGGTGTTGTTGTGTTCTTTGGCATTTTTTTCAAAATAAGAAACAATGGCCAGTGCTTTGCCATAGGCATTACCAGCAACGACTTCTCCCTTGTTGTTGATAACGGTTTTAACCATTTCCGTGGTGACATCACCAAATATGTTAAAGACTTCTCCTACTTGGGCATTAATACTAGCAACAAGTTCTTCGGTAAGACTTGTTTCTTTGTCCATGATTTTGGCAGCAATATCGGTTAATGGTGTGATATTGACTTTTGTATTATTAGATTGAATGACAATAATTGCTTTTAAATCACTGTTTAAGTCTTCGGCAATACCTGAAGCTTCGTTTATATAATCTGCAGTGGTTGTGGTATCTGTTAATTCAAGGGTAACAATCGTACCTTGGCTATATAACTTGTTTAAGGTAATGGTAAATTTACCATTGTCGTCAACGACAAATTTTTCAGAAATGGCAGTTCCATCAACAAAAGCCTGAATCTTTAAACTGTTGCTAGTAACTAACCCCAGATTAACATCACCTGTAATGAGTGTTTTATTCTCATTATCGCCACCACCACTACCACCACTGCCACTACCGCTGTCGCTACCACTACCCACAACAACAGCCGCAATGGCAACAGCCGCAACTGCAGCTACGATTCCCATATTAGCAGTAATCATATCTTCAAATGAAGTAACAACATCCTTTGAACTTTGATTGTCATCTGCACTTACTGCACTAGATTCTGTAGCAATAATAGATTGTTCGCCATAAAAATACACAATTTGTGTACCGTCTTCTAAAGTGAAGAAAACATCGGCAACAATATAATAAAGTCCACCGTCTTCAGCAGGAAGAGAAACTAAGCAAGATAAATCAGTTGTGCAAACTTCAAAATAATTATCAAATATAATAACACTGTCTTCTAGCGTTACTTCTAAATCATCGCCGATTTTTTTGGCAATTAAGTTTAACTTGTTAGTGTTAAAGTCTTCGGTGTTTAATTGATAAACTGTACCTGCTTGGACTTGAATGTGTTGTTTACCTGGGGTGGTGGTGATGACTTCTTGGTTGAGTTGGGTGGCGATTTTTTGTGCTTTGGTTTGTAGTGTTTGGATTTGTTTTGATGTTTTTGCTTGCACAATTGCCTCTCTGGTGAGTTGATAAAATAAAGTGTAACGAGCTCAACCCATAAGTACAACACTTCCATTTAAAAACAGTCTTTACCAGCCATCTGTGCAAAAACCTTAAATGAGGCTTTAAATCCCAAACATTTACTAGGCGTATATTATTCATTAAATTCACTATCATAAACACTTTTTTACTGATTTTATCTAGCATTATTCACTCTAACAAACTATTAAACTTTGCTTTTCCCCTGATGCCGCTCACAAGTAAGCCTACTGGTTTGCTTGTATTAATAACCTTTTTTACCCGTATTGGGAGATAATTCTCTAGAAATGGTTAACTCGTTGCCCATTGATTTAGCAATCAAAATTTAACCATACCCTTGTTTATTCAAATTAAGGCACCAAAAACTAAACATCTTTTATGTAAATTTCACTGTCATTGGCTAAAAATTCTGCGGATTTATTGTCCATTTCGATTTGAATGGCGTTGATTTTTGCGATCTCTTCATCGTCCATGGTTTTGATTTCTTGAGTGATTTTCATTGAACAAAATTTTGGCCCACACATTGAGCAAAAATGTGAAGTCTTTGCGGCTTGCTTAGGTAGAGTTTCATCATGATATTTGCGAGCAGTGTCTGGGTCTAAACCGAGATTAAATTGATCTTCCCATCTAAATTCAAACCTTGCTTTTGACAAAGCGTTGTCACGAATTTGTGCACCCGGATGACCTTTGGCAAGGTCGGCGGCGTGGGCTGCAATTTTGTAAGCAATAATACCTTGTTTCACATCGTCTTGATTGGGTAAACCTAAATGCTCTTTTGGCGTAACATAACAAAGCATTGCACAACCATACCAGCCGATTTGTGCCGCACCAATGGCACTGGTAATATGGTCATAACCGGGGGCAATGTCAGTGGTAAGTGGGCCTAGGGTATAAAATGGCGCTTCACCACACTCACGCAATTGTTTGTCCATATTTTCTTTAATCATTTGCATTGGCACATGTCCTGGGCCTTCGATAAAGGTTTGTACATCGTGCTTCCAGGCGATTTTGGTAAGTTCACCCAGTGTTTCTAATTCGCCAAATTGGGCGGCATCATTAGCATCAGCAATACAGCCGGGGCGCAGTCCGTCGCCTAAGGAAAAAGTAATATCATAAGCTTTCATAATTTCGCAAATTTCTTCAAAATGCGTATAAATAAAACTTTCTGTGTGGTGCGCTAAACACCACTTTGCCATAATTGAACCGCCTCTGGAAACAATGCCTGTAATTCTATGAATGGTAAGCGGCACATGCTTAAGACGCACACCCGCATGAATCGTAAAATAATCCACACCTTGCTCGGCTTGCTCAATCAAGGTGTCACGAAACACTTCCCAAGTTAGGTCTTCTGCGACGCCATTCACTTTTTCCAAAGCTTGATAAATTGGCACGGTGCCAATTGGCACAGGAGAATTGCGAATAATCCATTCACGGGTTTCATGAATATTTTTACCTGTAGATAAATCCATAATCGTGTCAGCACCCCAGCGAATGCCCCATACCATTTTATCAACTTCTTCATCGATACTTGAACCCAGTGCAGAATTGCCAATATTACCGTTAATTTTAACCATAAAATTGCGCCCGATAATCATCGGCTCGCTCTCAGGGTGGTTAATATTAGCAGGAATCACTGCGCGCCCACGGGCAACTTCATCACGCACAAATTCAGGGGTGATCTCATTGGGAATGCTGGCACCGAATGACTCGCCTTTTTGTTGTCCAATTTGGTCTTTGTAATCTTGCCATTTGCAGTTTTCACGAATAGCAATATATTCCATTTCAGGCGTGATAATACCTTGGCGTGCGTAGTGCATTTGTGATACATTCTTACCTTGCTTGGCGCGTCTTGGTGCTTGCAAGTGTTCAAAACGAAGTTCGTCCAACGCTTCGTCATCACGGCGTTGGTTGGAGAAATTTGAACTTAATTCACCCAATAATTCTGTATCGTTGCGCTCTGCAATCCAATTTGAACGAATATTATCCAAACCTTTGCGTAAGTCAATGTCCGCTTTAGGATCTGTGTAAGCACCTGAGGTGTCATACACATGGATAGGGTCGTTTTTTTCAGCCAATTCACCGATGGTATCGGTAAGGGTAATCTCACGCATTGGCACTTGAATGTCGGGGCGAGAGCCTTCAACATAGATTTTGTGAGAACTGGGAAATGCGTTTAAGTATTTTTGGTTTATTTTATTCATATTTTTTTTATTGTTTAATAGGCTTTATTATGTGTCAATGCTGATAAGGTTTATTACCTTGCCAGCAATCATTTTTATGTAAAGGTCTCTCTAAAAATTATAGGTGTCCAGAGGTGAAACGAATTGTGCAATAATCAGGTCTTTCGAACGCTTTCATTATTACCTCGTGCATTTTCAACTCCTGTATAATTTTTCAACTATGAACATTTTAACCCATAGACCTCGTCGTATGAGAAAACACGCACATACCCGTGAATTAATGCGTGAAAATACTTTAACAACGGACGATTTAATTCTGCCAATTTTTGTCATAGAGGGGGAAAGCCAACGCCAAAAAATTGACTCTATGCCTGATGTTGAACGCCTAAGCATTGATGAGTTATTAATTGAAGCGCAAGAATTAGTCGCATTAGGCATTCGTGCCGTGGCATTATTCCCTGTCGTTAGCGAAGAGAAAAAATCACTAGATGCCAAAGAAGCATTTAATGCAAACGGCTTAGCCCAGCGCGCTGTGCGGGCGTTAAAAGAACAATACCCTGAATTGGCAGTCATTACCGATGTTGCGCTTGACCCATTCACCACGCATGGTCAAGATGGGTTAATCAACAATGAGGGTTATGTATTAAATGATGAAACCGTTAAGGTTTTAGTCAAGCAAGCGCTTTCTCATGCGCAGGCAGGTGCTGATATTGTTGCCCCAAGTGATATGATGGACGGTCGCATTGGCGCTATTCGGGATGCCTTGGAAGAAAATGGTTTTATCCACACCAACATCCTTGCCTATTCTGCTAAATATGCCTCAAATTATTACGGCCCCTTTCGAGATGCAGTTGGCTCGGCTAAAAACTTAGGAAAATCCAGTAAAGAAACCTATCAAATGCACCCTGCTAACTCCGACGAAGCCATTCGTGAAGTTGGTTTAGATATTGACGAAGGTGCTGATATGGTAATGATTAAACCCGGCTTGCCTTATCTTGATATCGTTTATCGCATTAAACAAACTTTTGGCATGCCAACCTTTGCCTACCATGTCAGTGGCGAATATGCCATGCTCAAAGCTGCCAGCCAAAACGGCTGGATTAACGAGGAAAAGGTCGTGTTAGAGACATTGTTGTCTTTTAAGCGAGCAGGTGCGGATGCGGTGCTAACTTATTATGCTAAGCAAGCGGCAATTTGGTTAAAAAATTCTTAGAGACAAATTAGCGTTACACCCTCTTATTACTTCTTAATACCATTTTCAAAAATAAAATGAATAATGTAGCGCTTATAATCACCCAATTGTTTGGTTTACTTTTAAAGATGGTACAATATTTATTCAAGAGTACCTCTAAAAACCCCAATACAATTTATGAAAAGTATAAAACAGCACCTTTTTCATCCAAAAATTCATCAAATAGCGGGCTATTCTCCTCATTTTTGGCTAAAAAATGCACTATTTTTTAATTTCCCTAAATCGCACTGGGGTTTCTGGAGGTGTCCTCAACTTTATTTTTAATAAGACTTTCCACCACTTCTGGCTCTGACAGCGTAGAAATATCGCCTAAATTATCATAATCATTTTCAGCAATCTTGCGCAAAATACGACGCATAATCTTGCCACTGCGAGTTTTTGGCAATCTAGGTGCAAATTGAATTTTATCCACAGTGGCAATCGCTCCAATCTCGCTACGCACCAACATTACCAATTCGGCTTTAAGCGCATCTGTTGGCTTGATTCCGTTCATAAGGGAAACATAAGCATAAATCCCCTGCCCTTTAATCTCATGTGGATAACCAACTACCGCCGCCTCAGCAACACCTTTATGCAACACCAAAGCCGACTCAATCTCAGCTGTGCCTAAACGATGTCCTGAGATATTTAACACATCATCCACTCTGCCTGTAATCCAATAATAGCCGTCTGCATCACGCTTCACACCATCACCTGAAAAATATTTACCTGGAAAAGTTGAAAAATATGCCTCCATGAAGCGCTCGTGATTGTTATAAAGTGTGCGCATTTGCCCTGGCCAAGACTTGGCTATTACTAAAATACCTTCAGCCTCACCTTCCAGCACTTCGCCCTGCTCATTTACCACTTGTGGTTCAATGCCAAAAAATGGTTTACTGGCTGACCCCGGTTTCAGCGCAGTGGCATACGGAAATGGTGTAATCATTTGTCCACCCGTTTCTGTTTGCCACCAAGTGTCAACGATTGGACATTGGCCTTTGCCGATTTTATGATAATACCACTCCCACGCCTCAGGGTTGATTGGCTCACCTACTGAACCCAAAATTCTTAAACTAGAGCGATTACTTTTATCCACAAATTCATCCCCTGCACCCATTAATGCTCGAATGGCAGTGGGTGCGGTGTAAAAAGCATTTACCTGATGTTTGTCAATCACTTGCCAAAAACGAGCGGCATCTGGATAAGTGGGAACCCCCTCAAACATCAGTGTCGTTGCGCCATTTGCTAACGGCCCATAAACAATATAGGAATGCCCTGTTACCCAGCCAACATCAGCAGTACACCAATAAACATCACCTTCTTGATAATCAAACACATATTTATGCGTCATTGCCACATACAATAAATAACCACCTGTGGTATGCAACACGCCCTTAGGTTTTCCCGTTGAACCTGAAGTGTAAAGAATAAATAAGGGTGTTTCCGCATCAAACGGCTCACACGGACATTCATTTGACATATTTTCAACCAAATCATGGTACCAAACATCCCTATCATTCCATGCCACTTTCCCCTCAGTATTACGCACAACAATCACATTATCTACACAATCACAAGTGGCAATCGCCTGATCAACACTTGCTTTAAGCGCTGTTGTTTTACCGCCACGCATACCTTCATCAGCTGTAATGACAATTTTACACTCAGAATCTAAAATCCTGTCTTTTAAAGCCTCGGGTGAAAACCCGCCAAACACAACTGAATGAATTGCACCAATTCGTGCGCATGCCAACATTGCATAACTTGCTTGCAAAATCATCGGCATATAAATACATACCCTATCGCCTTTTTTAACACCCAACTGCTTCAGTCCGTTGGCCAGTTTTGCCACTTCATCATGCAATTGTTGGTAAGTAACTTTTTGACTCACTTCGGGGTTGTCACCCTCCCAAATAATCGCCGTCTGCTCCGCACGCTCAGGCAAATGACGGTCAATGCAATTATAAGCCACATTCAACTCGCCCCCTTTAAACCACTCAATCAAGCCCTGATGATAATCCACATTAGAAGTAACCTCCCAATCCTTGTCCCAATCTAAAAATTCCTTGGCTTTCTGAGCCCAAAATTTATCAGGATTCTGAATTGAATGCTGATACATTTTTGCGTAAGTTTTTTCATCAATAAGTGGGGTTTTGTCTGATTTTGCAATTGGATACATGGGTTAAGATACCTTTAAATAAACATCGGTAAATAATACCTAAAAATCATTTTTTTACAAAACAATTTTTTAAGAGACCTTTGCATAAATATGGATGATTAGCAAAATTCAATTTTTGCCCACTTGGTGATTTTCTTAAACCTTGTCCTAGCAGGGCTAAGGCTGGGTTTAAAAAATTACCAAGTGGGTAAAACGAGGATTCTTGATGATTATTCATATTTATGCAAAGGTCTCGGTGCTTATAATCGCCCAAGTGTTGGCGCCAGATTGCTTGGTTTATTTTTGAAAATAACATATGGCAAAGGCCTTATGGAAAAGGCGCTTTATAAATAAAAATTGCAGGAATTTCAGCATAAAAAACACTTTCATTAACAGAGATTGCAAATTGCAAATAATCCGATTTTGTAACATTGATCTGCGATGATTGCCAAGCGGTATAAGCCGCATTAAGTGCCGTCATTGAATATGGTTCAGAAGTTTTATTTTGCGCCTCAACCACAGCAAATTTAATGCCTCGCAAATTATTTGAAGCATCAACAAACAGTCGGTTAAGCCCATAAGTTTGCGAATCTGAGGTTATGTTAATTTTTAATTCTCCATTAATCAAATCGCACACACCACTTTCCCAGCGACAATTAGATTTGACCAGCATTTTATACGCCTGCCCTTGTTTGGCTTTATGTGGCACTTCAGCAACATAATAATCCACAGCAAAATAACTAATAAGTGCCAAAATTGGCGCAACAATCAATGAGGTAATAATGTGTTTATTTTTAAAAAACATAAGCAAGACTCATTTCAACAAAAAAAAACGCCCAGTAACACCGAGTGCTTAGAATAGTATTTAACAAAAATATCAATTAGACGCTGGAATACGCATATTTTCAACCATTTGCTCCACCTCTTTAGGCACTTTGCCTGTGCGACTCATAACCAAAAATGCCACTGCAAAGTTGACCATTGCACCAATTGCACCAAAGGCATTCGGTTCAATGCCTAAAAACCAGTTAGGGTCCATATCGCCTAAAAACGAAGTTGACTGCACAAACATAATGCCTTTGTGTTGAAAAACATACAGCAGCGTGATGCCAATACCTGAGAGCATACCTGCAATTGCCCCTTCTTTATTCATTTTCTTAGAAAAAATACCCATCATTAATACTGGGAAGAGACTTGATGCCGCCAAACCAAAGGCTAATGCCACTGTCCCTGCGGCAAAATCTGGTGGATGAAAACCATAATAACCCGCAATCAAAATAGCGCCAATCATTGATATTCTGGAATACATCAACTCATCTTTTTCAGAAATATTGGGTCGCCAAACACCTTTTAGTAAATCATGCGAAATTGATGAGGCAATCGCCAACAACAAGCCAGCAGCCGTTGACAATGCTGCCGCCAAACCACCAGCTGCCACAATGGCAATCACCCAATTTGGCAAACCTGCAATTTCAGGATTGGCCAACACCATAATGTCTTTATCTACTTCAACCATTTCATTGGTTTTCTTGTCGCCCGTGTATTGAATTAAACCATCGTTGTTTTTGTCTTCAAACTTTAATAAGCCTGTTTTTTCCCAGTTTTTAAACCATGCTGGTCGATCTGCATACGCCAAGTTTTGCGCTTGAGTCGGCTGGTCAATAGTGGTGATTAAATTAAGGCGCGCCATAGCTGCAACCGCAGGTGCTGTCGTATAAAGCAGAGCAATAAATACCAACGCCCAACCCGCAGACTCACGAGCCGCCTTCACCGAAGACACTGTGAAAAATCGCATAATAACATGTGGCAAACCCGCTGTACCAATCATCAAAGACAATGTGTAAACAAACATATTGGTTGTACTCAGTCTTGTGTGTGTGGTGTATTCAGAAAATCCAAGTTGGACAACAACCTGATCAAGTTTATCCAATAAATAAGTTCCATCTGCCATTTCACTGCCTAATCCCAATTGTGGAATCGGATTACCTGTTAGCATAAATGAGATAAATACCGCTGGAATTGTATAGGCGATAATCATAATTACATATTGTGCAATTTGCGTATAAGTAATTCCCTTCATACCACCCATCACCGCATAAAATGCAACAATAACCATGCCCGTTACCAATCCAGTTTCGTAATCAACTTCTAAAAACCTAGAAAATGCCACGCCAACACCTTTCATTTGACCAATAACATAAGTTACAGAGACAATAATCAAGCAAATGACGGCAACAATGCGTGCAGTCTTTGAGTAATAACGATCAAAAATAAACCCCGGCACTGTAAATGAACCGTGTTTTCTTAAATAAGGCGCAAGCAACATCGCCAAAAGCACATAACCGCCTGTCCAGCCCATTAAAAATACCGAGCCGCCATATCCGTAAAAAGCAATTAAGCCTGCCATCGAAATAAAAGACGCCGCACTCATCCAGTCTGCCGCCGTTGCCATCCCGTTTGCTACAGGATGAATGCCACCGCCTGCTACATAAAACTCATGTGTAGATTTGGATCTCGCCCAAAAGGCAATACCAATATAAACTGTAAAGGTTATGCCTACAAATAAAAATGTTAGTGCTTGTAAATCCATAACTACCCCTCTTTATTGCTCGTGAACATTAAATTTTTCATCAATTTTTCCCATGCTTTTTGCATAATAAAAAACCAATATTACAAATACATAGATCGAACCTTGTTGCGCAAACCAAAATCCAAGTTTGTAACCGCCAATCTTAATGGTATTAAGTGCATCTACAAATACGATACCACACAGGTATGACACCACAAACCAAACGCACAAACACTTTAAAATTAATGCAATATTGGCTTTCCAATACTTATTATTAGACATTTAACACCCCTCTTTTGTTAATCATTTTCAACAAGACCCTTGCGTCAATATGAATCATCAAAATCCATATTTATGCAGAAGTCTCAATCTGGCAATTAAATATCGCACCTTTGAGGTCTTTAATAAAAACCTTGTTATAAACAAGCCAATATTTAATAAGCAAAAAAAATGACGCGTCTGCGTCATTTTTAAACAATAACCAAATAAATTAAGCGTCTACCACTTCACTCATTTCATCCGCTGACTCATCAACTGCAGTTACCGATAACTCTTTTTCAATTTCTACCATTTTAGCATTATCTACTTTTTTCTCTTGTGCTGATAGCTCTGTTTCCATTGCATGGGCTTCAGTTAAGATTGATGCATTAACCAAACCTGCTTCAATTTCCCTAAGCGCAACAACAGTTGCCTTATCTTTGCCAACATCCAAAGTTGATTTATATCCACCAGAATTTAATTGGTGTGCACGCTTAGCTGCAACCAACACTAATTCAAAACGATTATCAACAAACTCTAAACACTCTTCAACAGTTACTCTTGCCATGACTTTAACCTTCCGCTTCAAATACGATAAAATGAAGCAATTTTACACGAAAAACAAAGGCAAAAAAATACAATGGAACGACTAATTGTTTTAGATACCGAAACTACAGGCATTGAACCTTCTGAAGGTCATCGTATTATTGAAATCGGCTGCACAGAAATCATCAACAGAGAAATCACCAAAGACAACGAATATCATCAATACATTCAGCCAGACCGTTTGGTCGGTGACTCTGAGCGCATTCACGGTATAAAAGATACTTTCTTAAAGGGTAAGCCAAAATTTGAAGAAATTGCCGAAGAATTTTTAGACTATATTGAAGGGGCAACTTTGGTTATTCACAATGCACCCTTTGACCTTGGTTTTTTAAATCACGAATTAAAATTAATGGGCGCTGAACAGCGTATTGAAGACAATTGCACGATTATTGACTCGCTAGAAGTCTCCAAAAAACAACGCCCCGGTGGTATGCACAACCTTGACACTTTGTGCAGACGCTTTGAAATTGACGCCAGTGAACGGACTGTTCACGGTGCATTGTTGGATGCAAAAATCTTGGCACAGGTTTATCTTGCCATGACTGGCGGTCAATTTAACTTATTCGGAGAAGGAGACAACACGCAAAAGAGCAGTGTTTCAATCTCCAAAGTCGACTCTAATCGCGCTCAAATTAAAGTAATTTTTGCCAATGAAGCCGAACTTAAAGAGCATGACACTTATTTTGAACATTCTTAACATTCAATTTTTGAGACCTACATTAAGCATGGATGTTGCGTAAAAGAGCAAATTTTATTTCGTTATAATTTTCTATAAAGCCCACCCTAGTTAGAGTTGAAATGAACTTTATAAAAATTTACCAATGGGTGAAAGTTGGCCTTTAATCAATATTTATACTTAACACAGGGGGTTCATTTTTTGCCAAATTAGTGATTTTCCAATAAAATCAAGGTGAATTTTAAAAATAAATAAATCAAACACTCAATCGTTTAACTAAAGTATAATTGCTGTTTTTTCGGAGTGTAGCGCAGTTTGGTAGCGTACCTGGTTTGGGACCAGGTGGTCGGGGGTTCAAGTCCCTCCACTCCGACCATTTTATTTGTCGCTTTTTGAAACCCTTTATACACTTGTTATTAATAACAAGTGCAACCTCTTAAGGCACCAATTTGCGCCCTTAGCTCAGCTGGATAGAGCAACGGCCTTCTAAGCCGTAGGTCAAACGTTCGAATCGTTTAGGGCGCACCATCTAACTAACCCTTGTTTTTACAAGGGTTTTTTTTACCCGTCTTAATATGGCTGTATATGCCATTTTCAAAAATAAACTAACGCCCATTCTCATCTCAAATATTGAGCACCATTGAGACCTTTGCATAGATATGGTTAGTAAAATTTAATTTTTGCTAAATTAGCGAAAGGTGAATTTTTGATGGCTATTCATAGTTGTGCAAAGATCTTAATAGATTTTATTGATTAATATTGTTCTTGATTATCCCTATAATTTTATCACTACTAAATTGCGTTGCAAATTTAACAGAAATGCTGTTATCAATATTATTAAAAAACTGCTCTGCATGCTTTATTCTTTGGTTTTCATCAGTGGATAATCCTCTTTTTTCTTTACCCTTAGTTTCCACGATTAAATTTAGACTTTGATTGCCTTGTGAATCTTTAACCACATAAGCAAAATCAGGTGAATAACTAAAGCCGCCAACAACAGGTATTCTGATAGAATTTTTAGGTATTTTTGTAAAAACTATTATCTCTTGCACATTTTGTAAGATGTTTTCTTTTTCCAGATTTGAGTCATAAAACAACTCTTCAAACAAATAATTATCAGCAACTCTATCATTACCATCAAAAACACCTACATCAATTGCGTTAATCTCTTCCAATGCATTACCCTTGCCATCAGTTAGTTTTGTCGGGTGAATTGTATTGGATATTTTCTTGTATCCAATATGAAATTTATCTATCGCATTATCTAGCAGGTATTTATTAAATCCCTTTTCAATAATGCGCACAGTTTGTTCATTCATATAGTCATTAATATTAAATTCATTTTTTAAAGCAATTAGCACTCGGTGAATGGTATTAATATTGACATTAATTGTAGTTGCAAGTTTTGTTAAAAAAACTTTATAACTCATTGTTGTAATAGGCAATAATTTATTTTTAACAATGTCTAAATCTTGATGGTAAGCAACAGAATTGTTAAATTGTATTTTTTGAGTTGTGGACAATATACCTTGCGACTTAAATTCATTCAAATTATCTTTAAAATAATGTTTTAATAAATCGAAAAACCCTTGCTCATTATCTATCTTATATTCCAAAACAACCTTTTGATTAATCGCCTCCCATAAGGCTTTTAGCTCTTGATACTTCGCTTGTCTTATGGTGGTTTTTGATTTTATTGTGTTGGCAGTCCTAACTTTGCCTTTGTTTAGTGCGTTATTAATTGGGTATAAGTTTTGTAATTTTCTATACCCACCATCTTTAAAATTATTACTTCGTTCAATCGCACCTAATGCATCTAACTCTTCTAGCAAAGTGTTTTCATCAACACCATAAGTGCTGGAAATATCATTTATCATTGCTTGGGTTAGCTTGGATGCTTCTTCTATCCAGTCATTATGAGATTTTTTATTTATCTCACTGACTAAATTATCAACAAAATCACTTTCAGTGAAATCTACATAATAATGAAGGTCAAAATCTTCATCCTTAACCCGTGCCATATATTCATTCACGGGCAATCGCAAACCCCTACCAACTTCTTGTAATTTTGAAGTAACACTGCCGCTACTTCTTAATTTGCAAATTTGAAAAACATTGGGGTTATCCCAGCCTTCTCGCAGAGTCCACTTTGAGAAAATAAAACGGCGTGGATTGTCCAAACTTAGCAGAGTCTCTTTATCGTGCAAAATTTCATTAATCTCTTTTTGGATTTTTTCATCTTTATCGGTGTTGTCTTTAGAAAAATAACCGCCACTGACATTTGATATATCAGTCAAAGATTTTTGCAAATATGCTTTATAAAAAGCATTAGTTTCGGTTATTAAAAGTTTTTTAATGTGCGCTTTTACCGTTTTCTCAAAATAAGTTCTTAATTGCCCCTCTTTACTTCTAAAGCCTTCAATATCATCAATAAAAAATAGCGTCAAAGGCTTTATTTTGACATTTCTAGTCAAGAGATCCTTTTCTATTTCAAAATGTTTGGCTATAGCCTCGCCCATCATTTTTTCTTGAATACTTTGGGCATAACTATATGGGTTTATTTTGTTGCCTTTTTTTAATTCTAAGCCATTAGATAAAAGCACAATAGTTTTGTTTAAATTCTCAATAGTTAAACCAGTCATTTCAGGATGAATAGCTTTTAAACTGTCTTTTTTTAATAATTTATGTGTGGTTTTTTTGCCCGCTAAATTAAGTTCAAATTCTGCCTCTGTGCCATTGGTTTTTTTTAAAGTAACAAAACAATTTTTGCCGTCGCTAAATTTTTCTATATGAGCAATGACACCTTTAACCAAATTTTTATTAAAAGACTCAACGGCAGTTAATTGGTATAAAAGATTTTCGTAATTTTCATTAAAAGTTGCCCCATATCTAAATATATATTGAGATTTTAATTTTTCAATATTACCCCATGTTTTCTTGCCTTTGGCAAACTTATGTGGTTCGTCTACAATGGTTATCGGCTTGATTGATTGAATGGCTTCAAACGGACTAGAATATTTATCAAACAAACTCACATCGAAAATCTTATTCATCGTGTCGGAATTAATCATTCCTCCGTTGATAATGAGAATATGAATATTGGCATTCATACTGCCCCTAGCCTCTACAAATTCTCGCACTGCTTGAGGTATTACATCTTTTTTGCATTTGCTGGATTTTTTACTTTCAACAATATAAGTTTTTATCTCTTTTTGATAATCTTGCCTAAAATGTTCTTTGGTGGCTTTGGCATTTAAAAAATTCACCGTACCTGCTTTGATTGACAAAGTAGGCACGACAATAATAAATTTTGAGAGTTTTAGCGTTTTATTTAACTCAAAAATCATCTTAGTATAGGTATAAGTCTTACCTGTACCTGTTTCCATTGATATGTCAAGCACATTGCTTTCTCGATGACTATATTCTGGATTTATTGCGTTATCTTTCTGTATTTTTTTAATGTTTAGATAAAAACCTGCAGCATCATCAAACGCCAGCATAGGGTTAGATATATTGGCTTGCGTGGTATCTTCTAATGGTTGTGCCGATACTTCGTTAAACACTTTAAGCACGCTATCCACAGCCTGTTGTTGGTGCGGTAAATCCCGTTCAAAATTAAAACCTGCCATGTTAATACCTAATTATTCTATCTAATTCAATTTGTTTTTTATTGGTGTAATTATTAAGTGCCTCGCTAATTTCTCTTTGGTGTTTACTTTTAAAATTATAACCAAATAATACTAATTTAGTAGGTTGAAAGTTTTTATTATCTCCATCAACACTGTCTAGTTTTTCAAGCAAAAATTTTAAATCATCAGTGGTAAAACCTTTGTCCATTAAATACAGGTTTTTATCTACATAACAAGCAGTGTATTTATCCAAAACAACTTTCTCTACTTTGGCAGTAAGTTTAACGCCATCATTCGCCATCCACGAAGTTAAGAGTGTTTGTAATTCATCATCTGATAATTGCGAGCCATCAAATAAAGCCTGTTGTTCGTCTAATTCATCCATCTCACCAAAAAAACCTTCGAACATTGGCAATATCTCAAATACTTTAAAACCAAAATCTTGTTTAGACAAATCCTTCGGCTCTTTGCTTGCTTGATTGTCTTTTTGGATTTTTGCCCCTGCGCGTAAAATTCGCTCTTTGGTAATATCGAAAATCGTCGGGTTGTCTTGCTCTAATTCGTCTTTAACAAAATCATAAGCAATTTTATTTTTCTTTTCATTAATTGACTCATCTAATTGCACAGAAATACACCTTCGCTTACCGCCATCAACTGCATTAAATTGCATAACTGCATCAGCAGTTGTCCCACTTCCAGCAAAAAAATCTAAGACAACATCTTCTTTACTGTTAGATACAGACAAAGACAACAATCTGTTTATCAAATTTACTGGTTTAGGGAAGTCAAATATTATTCTATCTTCAAACAGTTTTTTCAATTGATTCTTACCTGTTATAGATGTTTTACATTCATTGAAAATTGAATTTTGAATACTAAAAGACGGTTCATTTTTGAACATCTTTAATCTTGGAACGCCATCACCATTACGGGCAAAATAAATCTTATTATCATTTAATAAGTCAATATACTCTTCTTTTGATAAAGTCCAATTTCTTGTGTATTTCCTGCCTGTCGGCGTTGTAATTGTAAAATATTGACTTCCAGTAGTACTTTTTATTCCATTTCTTGAAATATTGCCTGAAAACCACTTTCCCCTTGGGTCATTATCTATATTTGACAAATCCTCTCTTTCTCTTAACCTATATTCTTTATATTTCCCTAATTTTTTATGTTTTTTATAGCAAGCTATTATATATTCATGCTCAACTCTTACTGTGTGCGATGCTGTTTTTGTAAAAGAGCTTTCTGTGAAATCAGAAAGATTCCAAATGTACGCTTCAACATTTTTTTCCCCAAAAATCTCATCACAAAGCATTTTTAATTGCGTTTGCTCATTGTCATCAATACTAATAAAAATTACACCATCATCGCTAAGTAGCTCTCTAGCAACATAAAGCCGTGGGTACATAAAAGTAAGCCACGCACTATGTGAGTTTGATTTTGAGTTAGTAAACTCCAGTATTCGTTGAGCCTCATCTTCATCAATACCTGCAAGTTGTGATAGTTGCTCAGTGGTAAATTTACGATTATCAGCATAAACAAAACCATCATTCCCAGTATTATAGGGTGGGTCAATATATATCATTTTTACGCTTTCACTATAAGCATGACGCAGGTGTTTTAATACCTCTAAGTTATCACCTTTAATGAGTAGATTTTCACTGTTTTCATTTTCAGGTTTTTGGTTATGCTCTGCGTCTTCTTTTAACAAAGTGAGTGGCGTTTCATTTGCCAGTAGTCTTGCATAAGATTTACCCAACCAATTAAGGCTGTAACTTTCTTTTGAGAGATTAACACCCTCTTTAGACACAACTTCTTGCATTTTATGTGGGATAAAATCACCATTTTTATCAAAGCACTGTGGGAAATTGGCTGTCAATATTGCCAATTGCCTGCTGTTGATTGTGGTATTTGAATTGTCAGATGTTTTTTCTTTTTTCATATTTTTTATAGGTAAAATTTTTCATTTTTTTCAACACAAATTCAGCCTATGAGACCCCTGCATTAGACATTAACGCCGAATAAAGAGCAAATTTTATTCAATTGTATTTTTTTTAAAGCCCATCTTAACAGGGCTAAGATGGGCTTGATAAAAATTTACAAATGAGTAAAAATGGCCTTTAGTTAATATTGTATGTCCAATACAGGGATCTCCCTATGTTGAATTTAAAAAAAATATTTTAACATAGTTAAAAGTTATGTTAATTCTACATTCCCCCTTCTTAGCCCTGTTAAAAGCTCAATATTAATATGAGACCTTTGCATAAATATAAATAATCATCAAGAATCCTTGTTTTACCCACTTGGTAATTTTTTAAACCCAGCCTTAGCCCTGCTAGGACAAGATTTAAGAAAATTACCAATTGGACAAAAATTGAATTTTGCTAATCATCCATATTTATGTAAAGGTCTCAATATAAAAATTACTATTTTTTTATTTTGGTATTTTACCTCCCTAAATACGCTATTTAATGCACCCAATATACATTTGCACTCAAGTCCAAACTCGTGTCTGAACTATTGCAAAACGAACAAACCTTAGTGTGGATTGCCAGCAAGTTGGTTAGAGAAGGCATAAAATAGACAACAATCTAAGTCAACAATAGAGAATAATAGCCTAAATCACATTTAAATCTTGATCAATCCACAATTCTGCAGTGGTGGCTTTAGAATTGCTATAAACATTATAAGTAACACCATCTTCTGTTGCTGAAGGGCCCATCATAAAATCATAGATGCCATGCTGTATATTAACTGTATCGCCTGTATTGCCAATGATTTTAAGAACATTGGTTTCGCTGGAAATGTCCAGCAAGTCACTAAGATTAAGGTCTAAACTGTTGTTTCCTGAACCTGTTAAATCAATGATTTCAATGTCTTGAATGCGACCATTGTCTATTTTGGCAAGGTTAAGGTTGAGATTGCTGCCTTCTAATTTTAGAGTGTCGGTATTACTGCCGCCGTCAATACGAGCGAGTAAATCGCCACTAAGTTTGTTGCTGTAAAGTTTGCTAAGGTTGTTACCATTAATGATAATGGTGTCATTACCTGCACCTGCATTAAAGACATCGGTGCCGCCGTTGCCTATTAAGATATCGTCGCCTATGCCGGCAACAAATAACTCGTTGGCGAAGGTACCTACCAATGTGTCGTCTTTATTGTCGTAGTAAGTGTCACCTTGGAGGTCAATTTCATGGGAAATGATGCGTTTGTCATTGTTAATATTGTTAATGTCCATTAAATCAATGGCTTGTGTATCGGTTTTTCCAAATACTACAAAAGATTTACCTGCATCAGCATGACCAACAGGGTCTGCCCAATAAGCGCCGACTATTAAATCATCTAAGCCGTCGCCATTAATATCACCTGCTGAGGAGACTGAGATGCCATTTTGATTCCAAGCATTCTCGCCATTGATAACAAAGCCACCTGTGCCAGCTGCTATGGCTGATAAATTGACGGCAGTTGTGTCAGTTTTGCCAAATACTACAAAAGCTTTACTTGCGGTATCATTGCCAGCGGAATCTATTTGATCAGCACCAACGATTAAGTCATCTAGGCCATCGCCATTGACATCGCCTGCGGAGGAGACTGACCTGCCGCTGTCATGAGCCATTTCGCCATTGATGACAAAGCCACCTGTGCCAGCTGCTATGACTGATAAATCAATGGCAGTTTTGCTACTCTTGCCAAACACCACATAAGATTTACCTGCACTAATCCCACTAGTGGGGTCTGCACGATAATCGCCAATAATCAAATCATCTAGTCCATCGCCATTGACATCGCCTGCTGAGGAGACTGAGTTTCCGTTATTGTTATAAGCACTTTCACCATTGATAACAAAGCCACCTGTGCCAGACACTATGGCTGATAAATCAATGGCAGTTGTGTCATTTTTTTTGCCAAACACTACATAAGACTTAGCTGCATTAGTGTGAGTAATAATGATATCTGTGTAAAAAGAGCCGATAATCAAGTCATCTAAGCCGTCGCCGTTGACATCGCCTGCGGAGGAGACTAAGTAACCACCGAAATTCATTCCATTCTCTTCATTAATAACAAAGCCACCTGTGCCAGCTGCTATGGTTGATAGGTTAATGGCAGTTGTGGCAGTTGTACCAAACACGACGAAAGATTTATTTGTATTGGTGCCAATAATCAAATCGTCTAAGCCGTCGCCGTTGACATCGCCTGCGGAGGAGACTGAGGTGCCAATATTGTCATTGGCATTCTCGCCATTGATAACAAAGCCACCTGTGCCAAAGGCTATGGTTGATAGGTTAATGGCAGTTGTGGCAGTTGTGCCGAACACCACGAAAGATTTGCCTGCATTGACGCTGCTAGTGGAGTTTTCCCAATAAGTGCCAACAATCAAATCATCTAAGCCATCGCCGTTGACATCGCCTGCGGAGGAGACTGAGTAGCCACTCTTATCATTAGCATTCTCGCCATTGATAACAAAACCACCTGTGCTAGAGCCTGAGGCTATCTCTGATAAATCAACAGCAGTTGCGCTAGTCTTGCCAAATATCACAAAAGATTTGCCTGCTTTGTTGCCACCAGCAGAGTCTGCACGATAAGCACCAACAATCAAATCATCCAAGCCATCGCCGTTGACATCGCCTGCGGAGGAGACTGAGAAGCCACTATAATCTCCAGTATTCTCGCCATTCATAACAAAGCCTTGTGCGATAGAAGTAGAAACGATTAAGTTTTGTTGTACCCATAATTTTGCAGTAGGGGTGTCTGTGTGGGAATAAACTTGATAGGTAACGCCATCCACTGTTTTATCGATATTTGATTTTTCAAATCCAACTGCCTCAACATTGGCGCCTGAATCGCCAATAACTTTAAGAATATTGGTTTCACTGGAGAGGTCTAACAAGTCATTAGAACTAAGTTTTAAGGTGTTGCTGCTTAAACTTAAATCAATAATTTCAATGTCTTGGATGCGACTGTTGTCTATTTTAGTTAGGTTTAAAGAGAGGTTGTTGCCCTCTAATTTTAGGGTGTCAGTGTTGCCACCACCGTCAACACGGGCGAGTAAATCGTCACTAAGCTTGTTACTGTAGAGTTTATCAAGGTTGTCGCCATTAATGATAATGGTGTCATTACCTGTGCCTGCATTAAAGACATCGGTGCCACCGTTACCTCTTAAGATATCGTCGCCTAGTCCAGAAACAAACAACTCATTAGCAAAGGTGCCTACTAGCATGTCGTTTTTGTTGACATGAATGTCGCCTTGAAAATCAATGGTATGAGCAACGATACCTTTGCCAGCGTTAACATTTGCTAAATTAACAGCTGTTGTGTCGGTTTTACCAAACACCACATAAGATTTACCTGCGTTGGCACCACTAGTGGGATCTGCCTTATGGGCACCAACAATCAAATCGTCTAAGCCGTCGCCGTTGACATCGCCTGCGGAAGAGACTGAGGCGCCACTTTGATTCCAGGCGTCCCCACCATAGATAACAAAGCCACCTATGCCAGCGACTATGTTTGAGAGATTAATGGCGGTTTCATCAGCCTTGCCAAATACCACGAAAGATTTGCCTACTTTACTGTTACTAGCAGAATCTGCTTGAGCGGCACCAACAATCACATCATCTAAGCCGTCGCCGTTGACATCGCCTGCGGAAGAGACTGAGTAGCCACTGTTGTCTCCAGTATTTTCACCATTGATAACAAAGCCACCTGTGCCAGCTACTATAGTGGATAGATTGATGGCAGTTGTGTCGGTTGTGCCAAATACTACATAAGATTTGCCTATGTTAGCACTGCCAGTGAGGCTTGCCCAAAAAGCACCAACAATCAAATCATCTAAGCCATCGCCGTTGACATCGCCTGCTGAGGAGACTGAGATGCCGCTTTGATCATCCCTATTCTCGCCATTGATAACAAAGCCACCTGTGCCAGTAGCTATAGTTGATAGATTGATGGCAGTTGTGTTGGTTGTGCCAAATACCACATAAGATTTGCCCGTCTCGTTGCTTGCCCCAGGAGTGCCAACAATCAAATCATCTAAGCCGTCGCCGTTGACATCGCCTGCTGAGGAGACTGAGATGCCGCTTTGATCATCCCTATTCTCGCCATTGATAACAAAGCCACCTGTGCCAGTAGCTATAGTTGATAGATTGATGGCAGTTGTGTTGGTTGTGCCAAATACCACATAAGATTTGCCCGTCTCGTTGTTTGCTTCAGGGGCACCAATAATCAAATCATCTAAGCCATCGCCGTTGACATCGCCTGCTGAGGAGACTGAGATGCCGATCTGATCATTGGCATTCTCGCCATTGATAACAAAGCCACCTGTGCCAGCGGCTATGGTTGATAAGTTAATAGCAGTTGTATCGGTTGTGCCAAATACGACGAAAGATTTGCCTGCTTTGCTTTTGCCAGCAGAGTCTGCCTTGTAAGCACCAACAATCAAATCGTCTAAGCCGTCGCCGTTGACATCGCCTGCTGAGGAGACTGAGAAGCCACTATAGTCCTCAGCATTCTCGCCATTGATAACAAAGCCACCTGTGCCAGAGTTTGAGGCTATATCTGATAAATTAATGGCAGTTGCATTGGTTTTGCCGAATACCACATAAGATTTGCCTGCTTTGCTTTTGCCAACAGGGTCTGCCTTGTAAGCACCAACAATCAAATCGTCTAAGCCGTCGCCGTTGACATCGCCTGCGGAGGAGACTGAGCGTCCACTATAATCATAAGCATTCTCGCCATTCATAACAAATCCTTGTGCGATAGAAGTGGAAACGATTAAATTTTGTTGCACCCATAATTTTGCAGTGGGGGCGTCTGTGTGGGAGTAAACTTGATAAGTAATGCCATCAACTGTTTTGCTGGTATTTGATTTTTCGAATCCGATTGCTTCAACATTGGCATTTGAATTGCCAATAACTTTAAGAGTATTGGTTTCACTGGAGAGGTCTAGTAAGTCATTAAGTTTAAGTTTTAGGGTGTTGCCGCCTGTGCCTAAATTAATAATTTCAATATCTTGAATGCGACCGTTGTCTATTTCAGCAAGGTTTAAGATTAGGTTGTTGCCGTCTAGTTTTAAGGTGTCGGTGTTGCCACCGCCGTCAACACGGGCTAATAAATTGCTGCTAAGTTTGTTGCTGTAGAGTTGGGCGAGGTTGTCGCCGTTGATGATGATGGTGTCGTTGCCTGCGCCTGCATTAAAGACATCGGTGCCGCCGTTGCCTGTTAAGATGTCGTCACCTAAACCAGCAACAAACAATTCATTGGCAGAGGTGCCTGTTAGTGTGTCGTTTTTATCGGTATTGGTGTCGCCTTGGAAATCAATTGTATGGGCGGTGGTGCCTCTGCCTGCGCTAATATCTGATAAATTGATGGCTTTTGTGTCGGTTTTGCCGAATATTACATAGGATTTGCCTGCTAAACTTTTACCAGTAGAGTCTGCCCAATCAGCACCAATAATCAAATCATCTAAGCCGTCGCCGTTGATATCGCCTGCGGAGGAGACTGAGTAGCCACTAAGATCATTAGACTCCTCACCGTTGATAACAAAGCCACCTGTGCCAGAGTTTAAGGCTATATCTGATAAATTAATGGCAGTTGCGTTAGTCTTGCCAAATACCACATAAGATTTACCTGCCCAGTATTTACCAGCAGAGTTTGCCATATAAGCGCCAATAATCAAATCGTCTAAGCCGTCGCCGTTGACATCGCCTGCTGAGGAGACTGATTGGCCATTAGAGTCCCTATTAGCATTCTCGCCATTGATAACAAAGCCACCTGTGCCAGAGTTTGAGGCTATATCTGATAAATTAATGGCAGTTGCGTTGGTCTTGCCAAATACCACATAAGATTTACCTGCTGAGTCACCCCCCCTCCCATAACAAGCACCAACAATCAAATCATCTAAGCCGTCGCCGTTGACATCGCCTGCTGAGGAGACTGAGTAGCCACTAGAGCCCCCAGCCTTCTCACCATTGATAACAAAGCCACCTGTGCCAGAGTTTGAGGCTATATCTGATAAATTAATGGCAGTTGCATTGGTTTTGCCGAATACCACATAAGATTTGCCTGCTTTGCTTTTGCCAGCAGAGTCTGCCCCGCGAGCGCCAACAATCAAATCATCTAAGCCGTCGCCGTTGACATCGCCTGCTGAGGAGACTGAGATGCCGCTTTGATCATCTTCATTCTCGCCATTGATAACAAAGCCACCTGTGCCAGAGTTTGAGGCTATATCTGATAAATTAATGGCAGTTGCGTTGGTCTTGCCAAATACCACATAAGATTTACCTATTGAATTTTTGCCAGCAGAGTCTGCCCCAAAAGCACCAACAATCAAATCATCTAAGCCGTCGCCGTTGACATCGCCTGCTGAGGAGACTGAGTGTCCATTACAATCTCCAGCCCCCTCACTATTGATAACAAAGCCACCTGTGCCAGAGTTTGAGGCTATATCTGATAAATTAATGGCAGTTGCGTTGGTCTTGCCAAATACCACATAAGATTTACCTATTGAGTCAACCACCCCATAATAAGCACCAACAATCAAATCATCTAAGCCGTCGCCGTTGACATCGCCTGCTGAGGAGACTGAGACGCCACTACGCTCATAAGCCTCCTTACCATTGATAACAAAGCCACCTGTGCCAAAGTTTGAGGCTATATCTGATAAATTAATGGCAGTTGCATTGGTTTTGCCGAATACCACATAAGATTTGCCTGCTTCGTCTTTGCTAGCAGATTTTGCCATATGAGCGCCAATAATCAAATCATCCAAGCCATCGCCGTTGACATCGCCTGCGGAGGAGACTGAGTTTCCACTACAATCATAAGAATTCTCGCCATTGATAACAAATCCTTGTGCGATAGAAGTGGAAACAATTAAATTTTGTTGCACCCATAATTTTGCAGTAGGGGCATCTGTGTGGGAGTAAACTTGATAAGTAATGCCATCAACTGTTTTGCTGGTATTTGATTTTTCGAATCCGATTGCTTCAACATTGGCATTTGAATTGCCAATAACTTTAAGAGTATTGGTTTCACTGGAGAGGTCTAGTAAGTCATTAAGTTTAAGTTTTAGGGTGTTGCCGCCTGTGCCTAAATTAATAATTTCAATATCTTGAATGCGACCGTTGTCTATTTCAGCAAGGTTTAAGATTAGGTTGTTGCCGTCTAGTTTTAAGGTGTCGGTGTTGCCACCGCCGTCAACACGGGCTAATAAATTGCTGCTAAGTTTGTTGCTGTAGAGTTGGGCGAGGTTGTCGCCGTTGATGATGATGGTGTCGTTGCCTGCGCCTGCATTAAAGACATCGGTGCCGCCGTTGCCTGTTAAGATGTCGTCGCCTAAACCAGCAACAAACAATTCATTGGCAGAGGTGCCTGTTAGTGTGTCATTTTTATCGGTATTGGTGTCGCCTTGGAAATCAATTGTATGGGCGGTGGTGCCTCTGCCTGCGCTAATATCTGATAAATTGATGGCTTTTGTGTCGGTTTTGCCGAATATTACATAGGATTTGCCTACGTCGCTTTTACCAGCAGGATTTTCCCCATGAGAACCAACATCTGCCCCATAAGAACCAACAATCAAATCGTCTAAGCCGTCGCCGTTGATATCGCCTGCGGAGGAGACTGAGTGTCCACTATAATCATAAGCATTCTCGCCGTTGATAACAAAGCCACCTGTGCCAGCCACTATGTCTGATAAACGAATGGCAGTTGTGTTAGTCTTACCAAATACGACGAAAGATTTTCCTACCCAAAATTGACCAGCGGAAGCTGCCCCAGAAGCACCAACAATCAAATCATCTAAGCCGTCGCCGTTGATATCGCCTGCGGAGGAGACTGAGATGCCACTAAAATCTCCCCTATTCTCGCCATTAATAACAAAACCACCCATACCAAACGCTATGTCTGATAAATTAACAGCAGTTGTGTTAGCCTTGCCAAACACCACATAAGAGTTGCCTACTAAGCTTTTGTCAGCAAGATTTGCCATATAAGCACCAACAATCAAATCATCCAAGCCGTCGCCGTTGATATCGCCTGCTGAAGAGACTGAGTAGCCACTATTGTCCTCAGAATTCTCTCCACTGATAACAAAACCGCCTGTGCCAGAGGCTATGTCTGATAAATTAATGGTAGTTGTGTTGGTCTTGCTAAATACCACATAAGATTTACCTATCTGCTCTTTATCAGCAAGATCTGCCCCATAAGCACCAATAATCAAATCATCTAAGCCGTCGCCGTTGATATCGCCTGCGGAGGAGACTGAGTAGCCATTATAGTCCTTAGCGTTCTCGCCATTGATAACAAAGCCACCTGTGCCAAGTGCTATTTTTGACAAATTAATGACATCTGTATTGGTCTTACCAAACACAACATAAGACTTACCCACATTAACCAAGCCAGTAGAGTCTGCATAAAAAGCACCAACAATCAAATCATCCAAGCCATCGCCATTGATATCGCCTGCGGAGGAGACTGAGAAGCCACTAGAATCTCCAGCATTCTCTCCATTGATAACAAAGCCACCTGTGCCAGAAACTATGGTTGATAAATTAACAGCAGTTGTACTAGTCTTACCTAATACCACATAAGATTTACCTTTATTACTGTTGTTATCAGTGGGATCTGCTAGCCAAGCGCCGACGATCAAATCATCCAAGCCGTCGCCGTTGACATCGCCTGCTGAGGAGACTGAACGGCCACTATTATCCTCAAAATTCTCACCATTGATAACAAAACCTCCTGTGCCAGAAGCGATGTTTGATAAATTAATGGCAGTTGCATTGGTTTTGCCAAACACGACGAAAGATTTACCTGCTTTATTACCAGAAGCGGGATCTGCCCCAAAAGCACCAACAATCACATCATCCAAGCCATCACCATTCACATCACCTGCTGAAGAAACTGAAAAGCCACTATAATCCTCAACATTCTCCCCATTCATAACAAAACCTTGCGCAACAACAGTCACCACACTACGACTATTAAAAGCCTGAGGTACCGCAATAGTAAAAGGATTTTCAAGATTGATTACAATGTTTTTGTTACTGGCATTACCAGCGGCATCCGTGGCGGTGATGGTAATATGGTGTGTTGCGGTGGTGCCTTCGCTTACTGTGGGTTGTTTGGCATTGTATTTAATTTCGCCACTGTTTTTATCAATACTAAATTTATCTGCATCTGCACCGCTTAATTTGTAAGTAACGGCATTGGCATCAGTGGTAACTGCGATGTAAATAACAGTTGCCTCAAGGTTTTCGTTTTGCGGGATATCTATTGTGGATGCATTGCTAGTATCAAATACTGGGGCGCTGCTGTCATAGATGTAATTGTGACTGGCGATACCGCCGTCTATATCGTCTTTAATCTCTGAGGGGGTGGCGGTTGTGGTGGTGAGTGTTTTTGTAATGGCGAATTGAACGGAACTGTTGGTGTCTGCTGTTAGGGTTTGGCGCCAAGCAATTGTTTTGTTGTCGTTGCTCCAGATGATATCTGTATTGGTGGTGCTAATGTCTGTCCAAGTTTCGCCGTTATCGATGGAGCCCCAGAGTTTTTTGCCTGTGGATAGTGCGTTGTCTAAGGTGGCGCTAATTGTTAGAGTGCTGTCGTTGGTGATAAAACTAACAACGCCTGTATTGTTGCTAATAGTGATGTTTGAAATGGGGATTATTAGATTGTTAAAATGAGTAACGGTGTTGGTGGCTAGTTTGACAAAACTTGTGGCTTCTTGGTTGGCGCTAACGGCTTTGTTGTATGCTTCTTGAGCGGTGGCAAGGGCTTGTTTTTGTGCGTTTGTAGCGGTGGTGCTGGCTGTTGTTACTGCGTCTTTAGCAATTTTTAATGCTGCTGCTGCGCTGCCAGCATGGGTTTCGTCGATATCGGCGGTGGTGATGGCTTTGTTTGCTTGTGCTTGTGCTTGAACGGCAATGGCGCCAGTTGCGAGTGCTGTGGAGGTGGCTTTGTTTAAAGCGCCGTTGTTGGCGATGACATCGGCTATTTGCTCGATTACTTTTTCGAATGTGTTGGTGGCGGTGGTGTTTCTCATGCCGGAGAGTGCGGCGGCTACTTGTCCTGCTTGTTTGGCGAGTGTGTTGCTTTCATCGCCTGAACTGTTAATGGTGTCAACATTGGTGTCAATTGCGCTGCCTGATAGGCCAAATGCTGCGTTGACTTCTTCGTTGCATTTGTTGATATCTGTTTCGTTTAAGGTGATGGCTGTGGTGGTTTTATCTACGCCGAGGATTTTGGCGGCGATGGAGGAACGGACAGTGATGTTAATGGTGTTTGCGCCTGAGTTGAGATAGGCGACAGCGAATAAATCGCTGTCTAGTGCTTCGGTGCCGTTGAGTTCGTCTTGGTGGGAGATGCCAGTTTTTGTTAGTTTGATGTAGACGGCGCCGGTGTAGTTGGCGTTGGTGCCGGTTAAGGTGATTGTGATTTGGCCGTTGTCGTTAAAAGAGCCGGTGCCTATGAGTGTGCTTGAGCCGTCGGCTTTGTATACTTTAATTGAGTTTGTGTCGCCTTCTATGTATTTGCCTGCTGAGAAAGTGCCTGTAATGGTGGTGGGGTTATTATTATTGTTGCTAGTTGTGGGGGTTTTAATTGTGGGGGTTGTATTGTTGCTAATGTCTGAGGTGGTAATTTCAGAAGGGCTTTGATTGGTGCTTGTGCTTACGGTGGAAGTGCTAGATTGCTTGTCGTGAAAGTGAACGGTTTGTGTGTCGTTTTGTAAAGTTGTTTCTGAGTTGTCGTTAGTTTTTTTGGTTATTGGGTTTGGGTTTTTAGAATTGAAGTCTTTGGTGTCTGGTTGTTGGGTTGTGTCTATTTGATTTTGAGTGTGTTGTGTGTTGTGGGTTTTAAAATCGATGTCTTTATGGGCTTTTTTTGTAGTTGATTGTGCTGTGACTTGGGGTGCTTTTGATTGTGTTGTTTTCATGGTTTTTATTCCTAATTTTGATAAATGATAATGCTTTATTTTTAAATTAGAGACTTTTGCATAAAATATTAAATAATTATTAAAACTTACTTTTAACTCACTTGGTGATTTTTTTAAACTTTAACTTGACTTTTTTAGGGTAAGGTTTAAAAAAATTATTAAGTTGACAAGGGTTGAATTTTGCCAAATTATTTATGTTTATACAAAAATTTCTATGTGAAAAATTAGGATTATACTACAAGAATTTGATTTGAAATGTAACTTTATTAATGTTTTTTTAATTGAGGATTTTGCATAAATATGAGCGGCTGGCAAAATTCAATTTTTACCCTTCTTTAGAGGATTACTATCTAGTATTAACTTTTTTAAACCTTGTTCTGGCAAGAGAGGATCGGTTACAAACCACTCACTACGACTGGGTTTACCCTCCTAGGGGCTGCTGTGTGTTGTTGGAAAAATTACCAAGTGAACGAAAAGTAGATTTTTAATGATTATTCATCATTTATGCAATGATCTTGAATAATCTAACACCCTCTTTAAAGAAAGTTTTTTTTGATTTTTTAGTTTGACATTGATTTGAATACCCATTTCCTTATTGCACACTCGTTTAGCTTACTTGGGGTGAAAAAATTTAGATTATTATCTAGAATTACTGAAATATAGTTTGAGTTGTTTAGACAAAGAAGTCTAGTATAATTTGCAACAATTGTTTCTTTTTCAAAGGAGTTAGATATGGATTTCATAATACAAAACTGGTTGTTAATTACAATTGTTGGAATTTTGGTTATTTGGGTGGTTAAAATTTATAACAATTTGGTGTCTTATAAAACACAGTATCAAAATGGTTTTGAGCAAATTTCAGTACAACTTAAACGACGCTTGGATTTGATTGGTAATTTGGTCGATGCAGCCAAAAAGTACATGGAGCATGAAAAAGAAACATTGATGGCAGTAACACAAGCAAGGTCTGGCTTACTACAAGCTACGCAAGCGGCTGAAAATAATCCAACTGATGCCAATGCAATGGCAACACTAGCAAGTTCACAGGTAGCGTTAGAAGGGGCAATGGGTGGGTTTAACTTAAAAATGGAAGATTATCCAGAGTTAAAAGCCAGTGAAAATATGATGCAGTTGTCAGAAGAATTAACTTCAACAGAAAATCGCATCGCTAGCGCTCGTCAAGGTTATAACGATTTGGTGCAAAAGTTTAATGAATATAAAAAATCTTTCCCGAATGTTGTTTTGGCAGGAATGTTTGGTTTTGGTGCCGATGCACAAAATTTAGAATTTAACGAAAGCGTCCAAGAGCTTAACGAAGCACCAAAAGATTTATTTAAATAGCGATCCTTAAATAGAGGGCTTTATATAAAGGGCGCCTCCAAAAACCCTAATACAATTTATGAAAAGTATAAAACAGCACCTTTTTCATCCAAAAATTCATCAAATAGCGGGCTATTCTCCTCATTTTTGGCTAAAAAATGCACTATTTTCTAATTTCCCTAAATCGCACTGGGATTTCTGGAGGTGCCCTAAATATGGATTTTAGAGAGCACCAAGACCGTGCTAAAAAAAACAGCCGAATTATTTGGTTTTTGTATCTTTTATTGCTGTTACTTTCTTCCTTTCTAATTGGCTGGACTCTTGCGGTCGGGCTGAATTTGGCAGAACTTTATCAACCCGGTTATGAGCAATATAGTTTTGGACAAAAATTCATTTCTAGTAATGCTTATGCTTTTGACGAAAACCGTATCCAAATTTTAATCGGTTTTTCTGCCATTGCCTTTATTGTCCAAGGTCTAACCACAGTATTTGGCTTTATCAAAAAATCAAATGGGCATAAGGTTGCACTTGCATTTGGTGGCAGTCTATTAACCGAAGACACAGTGGATTCCTTAGCGCAAAAACAAGCCTTAAATATTGTTACCGAGCAAGCTTTGGCAGCCAGCATACCGACCCCCAGTTTGTATCTTATCCCAGAACAAGGTATCAATGCTTTTGCCGCTGGAAAATCTAGCGAAAACGCCATAGTTGCTATTACACAAGGTGCATTGGATAACTTTAGTCGCAACGAACTTTCAGGTGTTATTGCTCACGAAATAGGACACATTACCAATCAGGATATTAAATTAAATATTCAAATATCTGCTTTTGTTTTTGGCTTTACCGCTCTGTTCTTTTTAGCAAGATTCATCTTTTACAACGCAGCGTATAACCGTAGAATGGACGGACGCGCCAAAATGGTTATGTTTGCTATGGCAGCCATTATTGGTATTATTGGCGCACTCACTGTATGGCTTGGTAGAATTTTGCAAGCCGCTATGAGCAGACAAAGAGAATATTTAGCTGACGCTTCTGCGGTACAATTTACACGCTATCCCGAGGGTTTGGTGCAAGCCTTTGAGGTGCTGGAAAAGGGAGGAAAGTCAAGTAAAATAGAAAACCCTTCTGCCAAAGAATACGCTCATGCCATGATGTTTGGCATTGGTGGTGAGTTATTTGCTACACACCCACCGCTTAAAGAACGCATCGCTAGAATTCAAAATAAAAAAACACATGCCAATTGATATTAAATCTACTATTGAAATAGAAAAAATGCGCACTGCCGGTCATTTGGCAGCTGCTGTGCTGGATATGATTGCACCTTATGTTAAATCAGGTGTTAGCACTGGAGAATTAGACAAAATCTGCCATGACTATATTGTCAATGTTCAAGACGCCATTCCTGCACCACTCAATTACCACGGGTTTCCAAAATCAATTTGCACTAGCGTCAATAACACCGTGTGTCATGGTATTCCCAATGAAAAAATACTAAAAAAAGGCGATATTATCAATATTGATATTACTGTTATTAAAGACGGTTATCACGGCGACACTTCCAAAATGTTCATTATCGGCAAATCCAGCGTCAAAGCGCAGCGCATTTGCCGTATCGCACAAGAATGTTTATATATTGGCATTGAAAAGGTTAAACCCGGTGTTCATTTGGGCGAAGTTGGTAAGGCAATTGGCGCACATGCAATCAAAAATAATTGTGCCGTTGTGCGTGATTATTGTGGGCATGGCATCGGTAGTATATTTCATGCTGAGCCACAAGTGGTGCATTATGATAATGGAGAATCTAACATTAGCCCTATTCTTGAAGCGGGCATGACCTTTACCATTGAGCCAATGATTAATCTCGGTAGTTTTGAAGTTACCACTTCTAAACTAGACGGTTGGACGGTAACCACAAAAGACCGTTCACTTTCTGCCCAATGGGAGCACACAATTTTGGTCACAAAAGACGGCTGTGAAATCCTAACACTTAGAGAGGAAGAAAGTTTAAAATGATATTCTATTTGCAAATATCGCTATACAAGTGTTGAAAAAACTCAGCAACTATTTTATCGCTGGCTTGCTTTTTTGGATTCCATTAGGGTTAAGCATCGTTCTTATCAAATTCTTTTTAGAATTTGTCGATGGCATAATACCTGAGCAATACCTACCCAAGGAATTGCTGGAATTTAGTAACATCGTCCCCGGCTCTGGCATTATTTTAATCTTAATGATTATGCTTGTTACAGGTGTATTGGTAAACAATTTTATTGGGCGCAAAGTGTTGCAACTGTGGGATGGATTGTTAAATAAAATTCCAGGTTTTCGTGGGATTTACAACGCCTTAAAACAATTATCAGACACGGTACTAAGCCCGTCTAGCAATAGCTTTAAAAAAGCATTGTTGGTCGAATACCCACGCAAAGGCATGTGGACAATCGCCTTTCAAACAGGGGATTATCATGGTGAAATTGAACAAAAAATTGGCAAAGATATTGTCAATATTTATGTACCAACGACACCCAACCCAACCTCTGGATTTTTTATCATGCTACCCAAAAAAGAGGTTATTGAATTGGATATGCATGTCGATGACGCATTTAAACTGATTATTTCTACCGGCGTAGTAACGCCAAACAACATTAAAAAGGACTAAAAATGAGAACATATTGTGGTGAATTAAACAAAGAACATATTGACCAAACCGTCGAAATTTTCGGCTGGACAAACCGTCGCCGTGACCATGGTGGCGTGATTTTCTTGGATGTGCGTGACAAACGAGGCATTGTGCAAGTTGTCATTAATCCAGATAACAAAAATTTTACTTTAGCTGAAACCATTCGCAACGAGTTTGTATTAAAAATTAGCGGCAAAGTTATTGCCAGAGATGACAATCTTATTAACCAAAAACTTGCAACAGGCGAGATTGAAATCGTTGCCGACACCATTGAAATTCTGAACGCCTCTAAACCGGTACCTTTTCAAATTGATGCTGTAGATACTTCAGAAGAAGTGCGCCTCAAATATCGCTTCTTAGATTTACGCACCAATGTCATGCAACAACGCATGCGCTTACGCTCAAAAGTTACACACTTTATGCGTGATTTCATGGAAAAGCATGATTTCTTAGACATTGAAACCCCATTTTTAACCAAAGCAACCCCCGAAGGCGCACGCGATTATTTGGTGCCTTCACGCACTTACCCAGGTGAATTTTTCGCTTTGCCACAATCGCCACAATTATTTAAGCAATTATTAATGATGTCAGGTTTTGAGCGCTATTACCAAATCGTAAAATGCTTTAGAGACGAGGATTTGCGTGCCGACCGCCAACCAGAATTTACCCAACTTGATGTTGAAACTTCGTTCATGAATGAAGACGAAATTATGGCACTGATGGAGGCACTGACTCGTGGACTGTTTAAGTCAGTTATTGATGTCGATTTAGGTGATAAATTCCCCACCATTACTTACGCCAATGCTTTGGATAAGTACGGCGTTGACCGTCCCGATATGCGTATTCCACTTGAAATTATCGGCATTGATGAGTTACTTGAAAACATCGAATTTAAAGTTTTTGCCGAACCTGCTAAAAACCCAAATTCTCGTGTAGCAGCCATGAAAATTACTGGCGGTAGCAACATTTCACGCAAACAAATCGACAATTACACCAAATTCGTCAGTATTTATGGCGCCAAAGGCTTGGCATATATTAAGATGAACGAAGAAGGGCCTGTCTCCCCTATTCTTAAATTCCTAGGCACAGAAGTAACCCAAAATATCATCAATAAAGTCGATGCAAAAACAGGCGACATTATTTTCTTTGGTGCCGACAAAATTAAAATCGTCAACGAAGCCCTAGGCAACTTGCGTGAAAAAATCGCCAAAGATTTAGATCTATATACCTGCAAATGGGCACCAATTTGGGTAGTCGATTTCCCTATGTTTGATGCCAATGATGACGGCTCTTTGAGTGCCATCCACCACCCATTTACCGCACCCAGCGTTGATGCCAAAACCCTAGAATCCACTGCCACTACCGCCCTATCTCGTGCTTACGATTTGGTCATTAACGGCTCCGAAGTCGGTGGTGGATCCATTCGTATTCACCAAGTTGCAATGCAGCAAACCGTATTAAAATTATTAGGCATTAGCGACGAAGAAGCACAAGACAAATTCGGCTTTTTACTCAATGCACTTGAATACGGCTGCCCCCCTCACGGTGGTATGGCATTCGGCTTAGACCGTCTGGTTATGATTATGACCGGCAGCGATTCCATCCGTGATGTCATCGCCTTCCCCAAAACCCAAACCGCCGCCTGCTTACTCACCAACGCCCCTGCCAGCGTCCCAAACAAGGTGTTAAGAGAATTGGGTGTTAAAATAAGTTTGCCTGAAAAAGACTAACAAACACAAAAAAACACTTAAAATTAAATTATTTATCCTTGAAGTGCAATGAAACTAACCATAAAAAATATTGGCGTTATTAAAGAAGCAGATATTGAATTATCGGGTCTAACCGTTATCGCTGGTGAAAATGATAGCGGAAAAAGCACTGTTGGTAAATTAATGTTTTCCATTACCAAAGCAATTGGAAGATATGAAGATGAGCTAGAAGAAAGCAAAGAGAGTGATATTGAAAAAGCAGTAGAGAGAATTTATTTTTCCATTAGAATAGTTATATTTAGGGGTAACAAGCACGAATATGAACAATTAAAAAAAATGTTTCATCCGCACTATTTCATAGATGAAGTAAATGACAATGGTATTGAAGCGATAAAAAGCAGAATTGAGTACCTAAAAGAAAAAAATATTTACAACGATAGAATCGAAGAATTATTTACCAATCTGCAAGATGTTGTCAGGCGAGACTACGATAAAAAATCCGCCATTAAAAGAGCCTTTAATAAAGTTGCTTATTCAGAGTTTAAGGGGGTAATTTCCAGCAATAAAACTAAAACCTCTAGTATAAAAATCACCGAAGGGAATAATTGCATTTTAAATATAGAACTTCACCAAAATCATGTGTCTGAATTTGATTTACAAGATGATTTATATTTTAACGACAGTGTCATCATTGAAACGCCAATGATACTTAACTTTAACGAATCAATCCAAAATTCAAAATCACTCTTCGATTCACAAGATAAACAAAGTCGTTTACGCTCACTAGGTAGAGCCAATATTGCCTTCCATGTTAAAGATTTGGATGCAAAACTTAAGAATTCTGCCTATGAAGAAGGTTTATTTCTTAATCTAAAAGACAATCAATTATATGAAAAAATCACTGGAATTATAAATGGAGAAATAAAATTCGTTAAAGAGCGTGACGAATTTATATATTTCAAAGGCGAAGAAAGTCACAACATTATTAATGTGGCTAGCGGAATTAAGTCGTTCGGTATATTGCAAATGTTGTTATCGGCTAATTTTTTAGATGAAAGAACATTGGTTGTATTAGATGAACCTGAAGTACATTTGCACCCTAAATGGCAACTAAAATATGCCGAAATTATTGTGCTTTTAGTTGAAAATAATATTAGTGTTCTTGTAACAACACATAGCCCGTATATGATTGAGGCATTAGAAAGATACAGCGAAAAATACAAAGTAGGGGCAAACTTTTATTTAGCCGAAGAGGCTATGATTAAATCAGAAAATAACAACAAAACTTTATCAAAAACAGTGGCTAAACTTTCGGAGCCATTTTCTGTTTTTGATAAAATGGATGCAGAAAAATTATAATGAGTGCAGAAACTAAATTTCGAACTAAGTATCAAGATTGTTTGACAGACCTCAAGACATTGAGTTACGACTCAGACAATGACGAATATTTATGCCAAAACACAACATATAAATCTTATAATTTTGATGAGATTGTTAAAGCAAGAAACCCTAAGTGCACCCCTGCCTCACCTGATACACTTATCTTTAAAGGAAATAAGGTATATTGTGTAGAATTCAAAAACTCATTCAAAAAAAGAGTTGACTCTGGAGTAATCAAGAAAAAACTTGAAGATGGATATAAAGTTTTATCAGAGATTTTTATAGAATTAGGTTTGCAGCTTACGGATTACCAACTTATTTTTTGTGTTGTGCATAAAGGTTTTAACGAAAGTGAGTTAGAAAAAAAAGAAACAAAGTGGAGGGAAATACGCTATAGAACTGAATATAAGCGCATTGCTCAGTTCGATTTAGAGCAGTATAAAGGCAAAGGCAAATATTTTGACGATATCCTTACCAACGATGTCGATTTTTTCAGAAAAGAATTTATAGAAAAAATAAACCCAACTTTACCATGCTAACTTCAATGATAACCCAAATCAAACAACTTCTAAAACAAAAAAACGCCGTATTGGTCGCACACTATTATGTTAGTGGCGATTTGCAAACTTTGGCGGAGGAGACGGGAGGGATTGTTTCTGATAGTTTGGAGATGGCACGATTTGGGCGGAATTGTGTGGCTGATACTATTATTGTGGCAGGGGTTAAGTTTATGGGGGAGACGGCAAAAATCCTGTCGCCTGAAAAAACTGTTTTGGTACTTGATGATAAAGCGACTTGTTCGTTAGATGAGGATTGTCCGATTGCTGAATTTTCAGCGTTTTGTGATCAGCATGCTGATAGAACAGTTGTGGTTTATGCCAACACTTCTGCCGAGGTTAAGGCGCGTGCGGATTGGGTGGTTACTTCGGGTAGTGCACTGAGTGTGGTTAAACATTTGCATCAGCAAGGGGAGAAAATTCTTTGGGCGCCTGACAAACATTTGGGCAACTATGTCAACAATGAAACAGGTGCGGATATGTTACTTTGGCAAGGTTCTTGCGTGGTGCACGAGCGTTTTAAGGCGGATGCTTTAATTGCTTTACAAAAGCAACACCCTGAGGCTGCCACTTTGGTACACCCAGAATCGCCACAAGCGGTGGTGGAATTAGCCACCGTAGTTGGCTCAACTACTGCACTGATTAATGCCGTTAAAAACAGAGAGGAACAAACTTTTATTGTGGCAACAGACAACGGTATTTTTCACAAAATGCACGAGGTAGCGCCGCACAAAAAATTAATTGAAGCGCCTACCATGGGTACAGGTGCGGATTGCGAAAGTTGTGCGCATTGTGAGTGGATGGCAATGAATACATTAGAAAAATTGTTAGAAACTTTAAACAACCCACAAAATGAAATTAAAATTGACAAAAATATTGCACAACAAGCACAATATTCAATACAAAAATTGTTAGACTTCACGGAGAAATAAACATGGCAGGACACAGTAAATGGCACAATATTCAACATCGAAAAGGTGCGCAGGACGCTAAACGAGGCAAAATTTTTACCAAACTAATTAAGGAAATTGTCATCGCCGCTAAAGCAGGTGGCGGTGTGATTGAAAACAACCCTTCTCTTAGAATGGTGATTGACAAAGCCTTAGCAGCAAACATGAAACGCGACACCATCGAAAGTGCCGTTAAACGAGGCAGTGGCGACCTTGATGGTGAAAATTATGACGAAGTGCGTTACGAAGGTTACGGCCTAGGTGGCACGGCTATTATGGTGGACACTTTAACGGATAATCGCAATCGCACTGTGGCAGATGTGCGCCATGCTTTTTCTAAACACGGGGGCAATTTAGGCACAGATGGCTCAGTGGCTTATTTGTTTAACAAACAAGGTTTTATCAGTTTTGCCTCAGGCGATGAAGATCAAATTATGGAAGTGGCATTGGAAGCAGGTGCACAAGACATTATTAGCAATGACGATGGCTCGATTGATGTCGTTACCGAACCCGAAGATTTTTTCACCGTAAAAGACGCACTCACCAATGCTGGACATGAACCCAGCCACGCTGAAGTGACTATGGAACCTGACAATCGTGTAGAACTCAATCTCGGCGATGCAGAAAAATTCATGAAACTCATCGACCGCTTAGAAGACTTAGACGATACGCAGGAAGTGTATCACAATGCAGATATTTCCGATGAAGTAATGGCGCAATTGTAAGTTAGAATCTTTACACGAGATGTTGGGGACGAAAAAATCCAAGCAATTACCAACAAAGACTGAGATAAATTGAAGCAACCAAAAACGCTAAATAATCCAACAAAAAACCAGTATTTTTAGGATAAAGTTATCTGTATAAATTGGAATCAGAAGAGAAAAAATGGTATTTTTCAGTGGCATTATTGCAATTACTGAAGTCATTTTTTAGGTTAATTCACTCTATGAGAGGCTTTTGCATAAATATGAACAATCATTAGGAATTCACTTTTCACCAAATTGGCAAAAATTGAATTTTGCTAATCATCCATATTTACGCAAAGGTCTCTATTAAAATGAACAAAAATATTTTAATTAATAAAAAACACAATAATGATTAAAACAATTAAAAACATTCAGGCACTCAGTGGTTTCAAGCAAGAAGGGTTAAACAAAAAACTTGCCACTTTAAACATTAAACTCAGTGGTGCAGAATTTGTGCATTTTGCAGATTGTACACATACACTGACGGCAACTGAGAGAGAGGTTTTGTCGGAACTTTTAAGTTATGAAGCACCATTTACAGAAGTGAATGAGACGCAAATTATTGTCATACCACGGCTTGGCACGATTTCGCCTTGGTCATCTAAAGCCAGTGATATTTTGCATTTGTGTGGATTGGAAAAAGTTAAGCGCATTGAGCGGGGGATTGTTTATCATTTTGAGGGGGAAATCACAGATAAAAAGGCTGTTTTGTCAATTATTATGGACAAAATGACGGAGTCTGAACTGGTGTCAATTGATGCGGCACACAGTATTTTTGATGATTTTGTGCCACAGCCTTTTAAGCAAATAGATATTTTGGCGGAGGGAAAATCGGCGTTAGAGCATGCGAACGCTACTTTAGGTTTGGCGTTGTCTGCGGGTGAAATTGCGTATTTGCTGGACAGTTTTAACAAATTACAGCGTAATCCGACTGATGTGGAATTAATGATGTTTGCACAGGCAAATTCTGAACATTGTCGGCATAAGATTTTTAATGCCGATTGGACAATTGACGGTGTGGCACAAGCGAAGAGCTTGTTTTCAATGATTCGCAATACTTACCATCAGCACCCTGAGGGGTTGTTGAGTGTTTATTCAGACAATTCAGCGGTAATGGCAGGCTATAAGGGTAAGCGCTTTTATGCGGATGACCAAGGGCGTTATGTTAGTTCGATGGAGCATAGGGCGATTTTAATGAAGGTGGAAACGCACAACCACCCTACTGCTATCGCACCGCATCCGGGGGCGGCAACGGGTTCTGGAGGGGAGATTCGTGATGAAGGAGCAACGGGTCGGGGGTCAAAACCTAAGGTGGGCTTGTGTGGATTTAGTGTGTCTAATCTTAAAATTAACCAAGCGTTACAACCATGGGAAGTTGATTATGGCAAGCCTAATCAAATTGTTTCAGCGTTAGATATTATGCTTGAAGGTCCGATTGGAGCGGCGGCGTTTAACAATGAATTTGGTCGCCCCAATATCTTAGGTTATTTTAGAACTTATGAACAACAAGCCCCTGATGGCGATGTGCGAGGCTATCACAAGCCGATTATGCTGGCGGGTGGATTGGGGCATATTCAAGAACAACATATTGAAAAAGGCAATATTCCTGTGGGTAGTTTGATTATCGTTTTGGGCGGTCCAGCAATGTTGATTGGCTTGGGTGGTGGTGCGGCATCGTCTATCAATAGTGGCGAACAACATGAAGATTTGGATTTTGCCTCGGTGCAACGAGCCAATCCAGAAATGGAGCGCCGTGCGCAAGAAGTGATCGACCGTTGTGCCAATTTGGGTGATAAAAACCCCATTATCTCCATTCACGATATTGGCGCTGGTGGTTTGTCAAATGGCTTGCCTGAATTGGTGAATGATGCAGGCAAAGGGGGGCGATTTAAACTGCGCAATATTCCCAATGATGACAAACAAATGTCGCCATTGGAAATTTGGTGTAACGAGTCTCAAGAGCGTTATGTACTGGCAATTAGCGCCGAAAGTCTTGATTTATTCAGCAAACTTTGTCAGCGAGAGCGTGCGCCCTTTGCGGTATTAGGCGAATCTACCAAGGCGCAAGAATTGATTTTAAGCGATACTTTGTTTGACAACGATCCCATTGCAATGCCGATGGCGGTATTACTTGGCAATCCACCAAAAACCACAATTGATGCACACACACAACCGCTTCATTTAAACGCCTTAGATACCAGTGCCATTCAACTGGATGAGGCAATTACAAGAATTTTACAACTGCCAACCGTTGCCAGCAAAAATTTCTTAATTACCATTGGCGACAGAAGCATAACAGGCATGGTGGCGCGCGATCAATGTGTTGGCCCATGGCAAGTTCCAGTGGCAGATTGTGCGATTTCACTGGCAGATTATGAGGGCTATCAAGGGGAAATTATGTCTTTGGGCGAGCGCACACCTTTGGCGTTGTGCGATGCCAATGCTGCTGCCAGAATGACGATTGGTGAAGCGTTGACCAATATGTTGGGTGGTTTTGTTGCCGATATTCATCACATTAGCCTTAGTGCTAACTGGATGAGTGCCAGTGGCCATACTGGCGAAGATGCCAAATTATTTGAGGCAGTTCGAGCAGTAGGCATGGATTTGTGTCCAGAATTAGGCTTAACAGTACCTGTGGGTAAAGATTCAATGAGCATGAAAAGTGCTTGGACGGAAAACGGCAAAGACAAATCTGTTACCGCCCCATTATCGCTCATTATTACCGCCTTCTCCAAAACCCCTGATGTGCGTACACAAATTACCCCTTTGTTAGACACGACAATTGACAGTGAATTGCTACTCATTGATCTAGGATTGGGCAAAAACCGTATGGGTGGTTCGTGTTTGGCGCAAGTTTATAACCAAATTGGCAATATAGCGCCAAATCTTGATGATGCCACTTTGTTTAAAAATTTCTTTACCACCATCAATCAACTCAACAAGGATGGACTCATTAGTGCTTACCACGACCGCAGTGATGGTGGCGTTATTACCACCCTACTAGAAATGGCATTTACCACACATTGTGGTTTGGACATTTTTGAAGATGCTATCAATGCACTGTTTAATGAAGAATTGGGCTGTGTTATTCAAGTAGCAAATAACAACAAGGTGGCAGTAGAAAATGCACTGGCTCAAGCAGGACTCGCAAACTGCACTCGCATCATTGCCAATATCAACCATACCGATACCATTAATATTGGCAATTTCAGCGAACAACGCAGCATCCTGCAACAACTGTGGAGCAAGACTTCTTACGAAATCGCCAAACTGAGAGACAACCCTGAATGCGCCAAACAAGAATTTGATTTAATCGGACAAGCAACAGCAGGATTGCAAATACACCCCTCATTTGACATAAACCAAGCCCCAGCAATTTTAACCCAACGCCCAAAAGTTGCCATTCTGCGTGAACAAGGGGTAAATGGTCAAATTGAAATGGCAGCCGCCTTTGACAAAGCAGGTTTTGAAGCAATTGATGTCCACATGAGCGATATTTTAGCGGGTCGCCTCTCGCTTTCTGCTTTTAGCGGTTTAGTCGCTTGCGGTGGTTTTTCGTATGGCGATGTGCTGGGTGCTGGGCGCGGTTGGGCCAGTTCCATTCTTTACAATCCACGCACCAAAGATGAATTTGAAACTTTCTTTAATCGCACCAACAGTTTTGCCCTAGGCATTTGTAACGGTTGTCAAATGATGTCTAATCTAACAGCCATCATTCCTGGTAGTCAAGATTTCCCCACTTTTAAACGCAATACCTCCGAACAATTTGAAGCCCGCTTCTCTTCGGTGAAAATCGGTGCCAGCCATTCCCTCTTTTTAAACGATATGCAGGATTCTATCATGCCAATTGCACTTGCTCACGGAGAAGGTCGCGCCATTTTTACGGGCAATCAAAACAACAATATCGCCTTACAATATGTTGACCATAACGCCAACCCAACGCAAAACTATCCACACAATCCCAATGGCTCGGACAATGCAGTGGCTGGTGTTACTAACGACTCTGGTAGGGTAACCATTATGATGCCACATCCAGAACGCGTTATTAGAGCGGTACAAAACTCTCACCATCCAAAAGAGTGGGAAGAACGCAGCCCTTGGATGCGGATGTTTGAAAATGCAAGGGCTTGGGTAGATTAAGAATCTGTAACGCCCACCTCTTTACAGATGCAATCCTATCAACTCATTCGCTCAAAACGCAAAACTTTATCCTTGCAAATTGATAAAAATGCCCAACTATTAGTGCGTGCGCCGATGCGTCTCAGTATTAAAAAAATTGAGGATTTCGTCAATGAAAAACAAAAATGGATTCAGGAAAAACAAGCAGAAATAACAAGAAAAATACCACCTAAACAAAATTATGAAAATGGCAATAAGTATTTATTTTTAGGGAAATCATACCCTTTGCAATATGTTGAATCAGGTGATCCGCTCACCTTTAACGGGCAATCGTTTCAATTTAACCATCAATATGATGGTTATAACGCCTTTCACTGGTTTTACAAGAAAGAATTTATCGAAACCGCTGTGCCAATCCTGAATCAACTGGCTGAAAAATACACATTAAATTACCAAAAAGTGCGCTTTAAGGCACAAAAAACCCGCTGGGGCTCATGCAGTGCCAGCAACAATATCAATCTTAATTATTTGTTGATCATGGCACCAATATCAGTAATTGAAGCAGTCATTGCCCACGAATTGGCACACATAAAGCACAAAAATCATAGCAAAGATTTTTATCAACTGCTAGACAGCATGATATCCACACGCAAACAAACGGATATTTGGCTCAAAGACAACGGTCAACAACTACACAATTTATAAATAAAGATATTGGTAAATATGATTATTTACTAGAAAAAGCATTGTGCAATTCTGCTTTAGAAGAAGCGATAATCCGCCATGCAGAGCGCAATAAAAGTCCTGATAAGATAATAGCAACAAAGATATCTGGCCAAAATGAATGGGTCAACCAAACTGCAATTGAAGTGATTAGTACAGAGAAATTAACCATAATATCGTTTTTAGAACATTCCCAAACCGAAGTCATATTAATGTCCTCATGACGATGACGCCATAAAATCAAAAAACAGATGCTATTTGCCACCATACTCAACAAACTAAAGGCACCCATCACCTCAAAAATAGGCACACTGGGAACAAACAATTTATAAACCACTTGCCCAATAATAAACACAGCGCTGGCAAAAATTAAAACCCCTTTTAAATAAGCGACTTTTGCCTTGAAAATCATCCCCTGAGTCAGGGCGTACAAACTTAATGCATAAGTAACTGCATCGCCAAAATTATCTAAACTGTCTGCAAGCAATGCACTGGTATTCGCATATATTGCCGCCGAACCAATGACAAAAAACATAACAACATTGATGGCGAACACCCATCTTAAACTGGTTCTCTGATTGGCTTTGGTTGTATCTAGAGAACAATTTCCTTCGCAACATTTTCCCATTGGCTTTTAAGTAGAATTATGCAGCACTAAACTTTGTGGTCGCCTCTTCCATTGCCGCTTTTAAAGTACCCATTTCTGCCATTTCGACAATAATATCACCGCCACCAACGAGTTCGCTGTTCATATAGATTTGCGGAAAAGTTGGCCAATCGGCAAAAGCCGGTAGATTTTGCATAACTTCTTGGTCGTCAAAAATATTCACATAAGCAAATTCAACCCCTGTTGAAGCCAATGTTTGTGCGGCGGTCGATGAAAAACCGCATTGTGGAAATTGCGGTGTGCCTTTCATATATAAAACGATTGCCGCACTGTCCACCTGCTTTTGAATTCTTTCCATTACTTCCATATCTATCTCCTTAATAAGTTTAATACCTGAGCATTTTACCCCAATCAAAATATAGAAATTAAAAAAACGCAGAAAGCCCTGTTGGTGTAACTTAAAAAAATGCTAAGTGAGGCATAGAGGCTGAATGAAGGATAAACTTTATTCCGTTGTCCTTTTTTATAAAGGCTATCCCGATAGAGTTAAGATGAGTTTATAAAAATTTACAACTGAGTGAAAGTTGGCCTTTAGTTAATATTTATGCCTAATGCAGGAAGCTCCAAATGGATAAAAAATTGGATGCTTAATAATTATTTATATTTGTGCAAAGCTTTTTATGCGTAGGAGTGGGCATCATTTCCACCTACAAGCACCTTGAACATCGGGCTCCCTTTGCCAACCCTGATCCAAGTAATACTGGTCTCTTATAGAATAAAGTCAAACTCTCTGATCACCTCTGTTGTTAAATATTTTAAGCTCGTAATCTAAAAGTGATGACCTTGCCCCCCCTTGACACTCCCTGTTTGACCCACTCTCATCCCCTCTGGGCTTGCTACAAGTGTATCAATTTCAGGCACCCTAGGTACTTTATTTGTCACATAAGACACGGCTTCTATGCGATCTTCATAAGTAGCAATATGAACTTCTCCTAACGAATCGCCACCAGATGCGCCATCAATTTTTTTCACTAAACCGCCTGATAGCAACGAGGAAGAATTAGATTCTTCCTCAAACGGTCTAATTTTTATTTCCCACTTAAGTAAAGTAGGCCTAACTTCTGCATTGTACAACTCTAGATCGGCTTTCAATCTTAAATTATAAGTTTTGAATCGAAAACTATCCTCTTTGATTATCTTCACTAAGTTGCCTGTCGTTGAATCTATTTGAAAGAAGTAAGGAGGAGGGCTATTGGCTAAAGGTTGATAATTTTGAAAATCAAAAAAAAGTAGTCCTCAGCAGAAAGCAAACTGCTATAAAATATGACTACTAGTAATAAGGCCTTTAAAAAACCAAAAAAGATGTTTTTAACCTTCATTGATACGCCAAAAAACTTCCAATACGATTTAAAAAACAGTGTGTTTTCATTCAAAAAATAAAAGATATATTTGTGCAATGCCTTTTTTTGTAATTTTCTACCGAAAGTGGCATTATATAACTTTCTATCAAAGACAATAAGGTCTTTGCGCAAATATGAATGATGAACAATATTCAATTTTTGCCCTCTTATAAAGATGGCTGTGTAGTGTTGAAAAAATTGGTGATTTTTTTAAACTTTGTGCAGAGAAAAGGCGATTACAAGCCACTCTCTACGCTTGGATTTATCTCCCTAGAAGGCTACTGGTGTCGCTGGAAAAATTGCCAAGAGGTTGAAAATAAATTCTTAGTGATTGCTCATATTTATGCAAAGGTCTCTAGGGGTAGAAGTGGGCATCATTTTCACTTACAAGCACCCCGACTACCGATCCTCCCTTTCCGACCCCGTTCCAAGTCCCTTTGCCAACCCCGGTCCAAGTAATACTGGTCTTTTATGGAATAAAGTCGAACTTTCTGATCGCCTCTGTTGCTAAATATTTTAAGTTCGTAATCTAAAAGTGATGACCCTGCTCCCTTGACATTTGCTGTTTGACCTATTCTCAAGCCCTCTGGGTTTGCTACAATTGTATCAATTTCAGGCATTCCAGGTACTTTATTTTTCACATAAGACACAGCTTCTATACGATCTTCATAAGTGGCGACATGAATTTCTCTTGACAAAAAGCCGTCACCAGATTCGTTATAAACTTTTTTCACTAAATCTTCTGATAACAGCGAGGAAGAATTAGATTCTCCCTCAAACGGTCTAATTTTTATTTCCCACTTAAGTAAAGTAGGCCTAACTTCTACATTGTACAACTCTAGATCGGCTTTCAATCTTAAATTATAAGTTTTGAATCGAAAACTATCCTCTTTGATTATCTTCACTAAGTTACCTGTCGTTGGATCTATTTGAAAGAAGTAAGGAGGGGGGCTATTGGCTACAGGTTGATAATTTTGAAGATCAAAAAACATGTAGTCCTTAGCAGAAAGCAAACCGCTATAAAATATGACTACCAGCAATAAGGCCTTTAAAAAACCAAAAAAGATGTTTTTAATTTTCATTGATACACCAAAAAAACTTCCAATACGATTTAAAAAACAGTGTGTTTTCATTTAAAAAATAAAAGATATGTTTGTGCAATGCCTTTTTTGTAATTTTTTACTAAAAGTGGCATTATATAACTTTCTACCAAAGTCAGTGAGACCTTTGCGTAAATATGAATGATGAGCAATATTCAATTTTTGCCCTCTTAAAAAATGACTGTGTAGTGTTTCCTTGCGCAGAGAAGGAGCGATTATAAACCACGCCCTACGGCTGGATCTATATTCCTAGAAGACTGCTGCTGTCGCTGGAAAATAGGAGTAAACATCATTCTCCCCCACAAGCACCTTGATCATTAAAATCCTCTACCTCTATCTGATAATTAGGCTCTATTTTCCAACCCCGATCCAAATAATATTGGTCCCTTATAGAAAGAAGTTGAACGCCCCTTGCACCTCTGCCTTTAAATATTTTAAGTTCATAATCCAAAAGCGCTGATCCTGCCCCCTTAACATTCGTCGTTTGACCTATTCTCATTCCCTCTGGATTTGCTGTAAGTATATCAATTTCAGGCGTTCTAGGATTTGCATTATCCACATAAGACACGGCTTCTATACGATCTTCGTAAGTAGCAACATGAACTTCTTTTGGAGGTGGACTCTTGCTAGATTGCTCTTCAACTTTGTCCACCAAATCGCCTGAAAAAAATGAGGAATAATCTGAGTCTTTCTCTAAAGGGATAATTTTTTCTTTCCACCTAAGCAAAGTAGGCTCAACTTCTATCTTATACTGCGCCAAATCAGCTTTCAATTGCAAATTGTAAGTTTTAAATTGAAAACTACCTTCTGTATCAGTCAATCTAGCCAAATTGCCTGTTGCTGGATCTCTTTGAAAGAAATAAGGAGGAGGGCTATTGGCTGTAGGTTGATAATTTTGAAGATCAAAAGTCATGTATTCAGTGGCGCAAAGCAAACCAATATAAAATACAACAGTCAGTAATAAGGTTTTTAAAAAACCAAAAAAGATATTTTTAAATTTCATTTGAGACCTTTGCGTAAATGGATAATGAACAACATTCAATTTTTGCCTCTCCTAAAAAGATGGTTGTGAGAGGTGTTGCTGGAAAAATTGTCAAGCGGGTGAAAAGTAAATTCTTAATGACTACTCATATTTGCACAAGGGTCTCTATGGATAAAAATGAGCATCAATCTCGCCCACAAGCACCCTGATCGCCAAACACATCCGTCCAACGAGCAGGCTCGCTTTTCCAGCCCCGATCCAAGTAATACTCATCTCTTGTAGAAAAAAGTCGAACTTTCTCTGCGCCTCTGCCTTTAAATGTTTTAAGTTCATAATCTAAAAGCGCCGACCCTGCTCCCTTAACATTCATCGTTTGACCCACCCTCATTCCCTCTGGATTTGCTGCAAGTATATCAATTTCAGGCATTTCAGGTTCTGTATTTTTCACATAAGACGCGGCTTCTACACGACCTTTGTAAATGGCAACATGAACTTCTCTTGGAAGTGAACCTTCAAGAGATCCGTCATTAACTTTGTTCATTAAATCGCTTGACAAAAATGAGACAGAATCTGAGTCATACTCAGAGGGGGAAATTCTTACTCTCCATCTAGACAAAGTAGGCTCAACTTCTTCCCTATACCATTCTAAATCAGCTCTCAATTTTAAATTATAAGTTTTAAATTGAAAACTATTTTCTAGGTCGGTTACTTTAGTCAAGTTGCCTGTAATTGGATCTCTTTGAAAGAAGTAGGGAGAGGGGCTATCAGCTGCAGGTTGGTAATTTTGAAGATCAAAAACCATATATTCATTGGCATAAAGTAAACTGCTGCAGAATGCGACTACCAGCAATAAAGCCTTTAAGAAACCAAAAAAGATGTTTTTAACTTTCATTGATACGCCAAAAAAACCAATACGATTTAGGCGTGGCGTGTTTTTATTTAAAAAATAAAAGATATATTTGTGCAATGCCTTCTTTATATAATTTTCTATTGGAAATGGCATTATATAACTTTCTATCAAAAATAATGAGCACTTTGCATAAAATATGGACGATGAGTAACATTTAATTTTTTTCTTCCTGGGGGATGACTGTGTAGCACTGGCTCAATTGGTGATTTCTTTAAACTTTGCCCTAGTATTACCGATGCCCCCCCTGCGTTAAGACGGCCCTCCACAGGCACCCTCCTCTGGCTCCATTTTCCAACCTCGTTTGGCATAATACTCGCTCTCTATGGCATAAAGTTGAATTCTCTCTATGCCATCCTCTTGGTAGGATCGAACGATATTCTCTAAAAGAGCCGAACCCCCTCCTTTAACAATCGTTGTTTGACCTTCCAATAATCCCTCAGGGTTTGCTATAATTGTATCAATTTCAGGCGTTTGTTTGGCATCGTACACATAAGACACAGCCTCTATATTGTCGTCGTAAATAGCAACATGGACTTCTCTTGAAGATTTACTATCTAGTGCAATATTCGTCTCCATCTGACCTGATAAATCTATGGAAAGGTCGGCATCAGTGTCGGGTGGTGCATCTTCGTTTTTCCATCGGCGTAAAATAGGCCTAACTTCTCGCCTATACAACTTCATATCAGCTGGCAAGTCTAAATCGTAAGTTTTAAATGTGAAACTATTTTGTGTGTCGGGTATTTTAATTAAGTCACCTGTACTCTCATCTCTTGCAAAAAAGTAAGGGCGGAAATCATTATTTGTATATGGATAATTCCGCAGATCAAGAAACATATGCCCACCAGTGGCATAAAGTAAACCACTGTAAAATATAACTGCCAGTAATAAGGTTTTTAAAAAACCAAAAAAGATATTTTTAAATTTCATTTATACGCCAAAAAAATTTCAATACAATTTAGGCAACGGTGTGTTTTTATGTGATGCCTTTTTGTGTCATTTTCTATTGAAAGTAGCATTATGAGACTTTTGCACAAACATAAATAATCATCAAGAATCCACTTTTTACCCACTTGGTAATTTTTTAAACCCAGCCTTAGCCTTGCTAGGACAAGGTTTAAGAAAATCACCAAGTGGGTAAAAATTGAATTTTGCCAATCATCCATATTTATGCAAAAGTCTCATTATATAACTTTCCATCAAAAGCAATGATTATTCATATTTATGCAAAGGTCTCCATGAATAGGAACAAACATCACTCTCCCCCACAGGCACCATCTTCTTGCCAAGGATCGGGTTCTCTTTGCCAACCCCGATCCAAGTAATACTGGTCTCTTTCAGAATAAAGTCGGGCTTTCACTGCACCCCTGCTTCTAAACTTTTGAAGTATATAATCTAAGAGCGATGAACCTGCCCCCTTAACATTCGTTGTTTGACCTTTTATCATCCCCCAGGGGTTTGCTACAATTGTATCAATTTCAGGGACTTCGTCTGCTGTATTTGGCACATAAGATATGGCTTCTATACGACCTTCGTAAGTGGCAACATGAACTTCCCCTGAAAATGGGCCACTACGAAGGTCATACCTAAGATCGGCAAGCATACCATCTGACAGCGATGAGGAAGAATGGAATTCTTCATCAAATGGCTCAATTTCTTCCCTCCATTTAAGTAAAACAGGTTCAACCTCTTCGATATACGATTCTATATCAACGGTTGTTCTGAAATTGTAAGTTTTAAATTGAAAACTATTTCCTGTATCGACTACTTTAATTAAGTTACCTGTAGTTGAATCCACTTCAAAAAAGTAAGGAGGGGAACCATTGTCTGCAGGTTGATAATTTTGAAGATCAAGAGTCATATAGCCATCGGCATAAAGCAAACTGCTGCAAAATATGACTGCCAGTAATAAGGTTTTTAAAAAACCAAAAAAAATGTTTTTAAATTTCATTTATACATCAAAAAAACTTCAATACGATTTAGGGGGCAGTGTATTTTCATTCAAAAAATAAAGGATGTGTTTGCACAGTGCCTTTTTGTGTAATTTTCTGTTGAAAACGGCATTATATAACTTTCTATCAAAGATAGCGAGACCTTTGCATAAATATAGATGATGAGCAATATTCAATTTTTGCCCGCCTATAGATATTATCTCCCACAAGCACTATAATCATCAGATTCCCTTTGCCAGCCTCGATCTAAATAATATTGGTCTCTTACAGAATAAAGTCGAGCTTTCACTGCACCCCTACTTCTAAACTTTTGAAGTATATAATCTAAGAGTGATGAGCCTGCCCCCTTAACATTCGTTGTTTGACCTTCTATCATTCCCCAAGGGTTCGCTACAATTGTATCGATTTCAGGCACCACAGCTTCTGCCTTTGGTACATAAGATATGGCCTCTATGCGACCTTCGTAAGTGGCAACATGAACTTCTCCTGAGAACGGGCCATCACCAAAGTCATGCCTAAGATCGATAAGCATAGCGTCTGACAGGGATGAGGAAGAATGAAATTCTTCATCAAATGGCTCGATTTCTTCTCTCCATTCAAGTAAAACAGGCTCAACTTCTTTGATGCACGACTCCATATCGGCTGTTACTCTAAAATTGTAAGTTTTAAATTGAAAATCATTCTCTATGTCGAAGACTTTTATTAAATTACCTGTGACTGGATCTACTTCAAAAAAGTAAGGAGGGAGATTGTTAGCAGGTTGATAATTTTGAAGATTAAGAAACATAAGGCCGTCGGCATAAAGCAAACTGCTACAGAATACGACGACCAGTAATAAGGTTTTTAAAAAACCAAAAAAAATGTTTTTAAATTTCATTTATACCAAAAAAACTTCTAATATGATTTAGAGAACAGCGTGTTTTCATCTAAAGAATAAAGAATAGGTTTGATGCCTTTTTGTGTCATTTTCTATTGAAAGTGGCATTATGAGGACTTTACATAAATACGGATGATTGAAAAAATTGAATTTTTGCTCAAGTGGCAATTTCTTTAAACTTTATCCTAACAAGGTTAAGGCTGGGTTTAAAAAATTACCAAGTGGGTAAAAAGTGAATGTTTGATAATTGTGCATATTTATACAAAGGTCTTATTATAACTTTCTATAAAAATAGTATGATACACCAAATTTAAACATCCAATTCAAAATATAGAGACCTTTGCTTTAAAAAGGAGGGGTATTACCACAGGCACTTCTATTTGGTTCTGCTTGCCAGCCTCGTTTACTATAATATTTGTCATTTATAGAATAAAGCCGAACTCTCCCCCTGCCCTCCGCTTGATAGCCTCGAACGATACCCTCCAAAAGAGACGAGCCTCCCCCCTTAACAATCGCTGTTTGACCTTCTAACATGCCTTCAGGATTTGCTGCCATTAGCTCAATTTTAGGCACTGGATCAGCATTATTCACATAAGACACAGCCTCTACATTGCCTCTGTAAGTAACAATATGAACTTTTCTTAAAGGCAATTTCTCCTTCAGGCAAAAATCAATACTGTCTGCCATACTTCCTGATAAAAATGAAGCGGAATCGGCCTCACTGTCAAGCGGTGCAATTGTTCCCCTCCATTCAAGTAGAACAGGTCTAACTTCTACTCTATACAGAGCCGCATCGTCTAGTGATTCTAAATTGTAAGTTTTAAATTGAAAACTGTTCTGCACATCGGGCACTCTAATCAAGTTACCTGTAGCCAGATCCCTTTCGAAGAAGTAGGGGCGGAAATCATTCGATATATATGGATAATTCTGCAGATCAAGAAACATATATTGATCAGCATAAAGCAAACCGCTATAAAATACGACTACCAGTAATAAGGTTTTAAAGAAATCAAAAAAAATGTTTTTAAACTTCATTTACGCCTCCAAAAACTCCCAATACGATTTAGGGAATATAAAAAATAGTATGTTTTCCTCTAAAAATAAAACCTCTTGATAGATTATTCATATTAATGCAAAGACCTCACTGTATAACTTTCTGTCGAAGATGATATGATACCCCAAAACCTAAACATTTAACACTTGCAATCTAGGCATGATGTTGTCTCTATAATTTGACAGCCCCCTGCATTAACCAAAGGTCAAATTTTATTCAACATTTATGCTTAATTATATTTATGCAAAAATATAGATAGAAGGGGTGTTAACGCCCACAAGCGCCATTACCAATCCCTCTTTGCCAGCCCCGATCCAAGTAATACCTGTCTCTTATAGAATAAAGTCGAACTCTTTCTGCACCTCTGTTTTTAAACTTTTGAAGCATATAATCTAAGAGCGATGACCCCGCTCCTTTAACATTCGTTATTTGACCCTTTATCATTCCCCAAGGGTTTGCTACAATTGCCTTAATCTCAGGCACTTCAACTACTATATTTTTCACATAAGAGACCGATTCTATACGACCTTCGTAAGTGGCAACATGAACTTCTCCTTGAAACAAACCTTTGATATCATGCCTAACATCGCTTACCAAAGTCTCTGACAAAGATGAGGCGCTATAGAAGTCCTCATCAAGTGGAGCACCCCCTTCCCCCCATCTAAGTAAAACAGGCCTAACTTCTGCTTTATACAACTCTACATCGGCTGTTAACCCCAAATTGTAAGTTTTAAATTGAAAACTATTGTTTGCGTCAATTACTTTAACTAAGTTACCTGTAGTTGGATCTATTTCAAAGAAGTAAGGGGAATTATTGGTTACATGTTGATAATTTTGAAGATCAAGAAACATGTGTCCATCAGCATACAGTGAACCGCCGTAAAACACGGCTACCAGTAACAAGGTTTTTAAAAAACCAAAAAAGGTGTTTTTAAATTTCATTTATACGCCTCCAAAAAAAACTGCCAACACACCAACAAGAGACCTTTGCATAAATATGAATAATCATCAAGAATCCTCGTTTCACCCACTTGGTAATTTTTTTAAACCCAGTCTTAGCCCTGCTAGAACAAGGTTTAAGAAAATTACCAAGTGGGCAAAAATTGAATTTTGCTAATCATCCATATTTATGCAAAGATCTCTATAAGAAATAGTGTGTTTTTAAGCGTGTAATGTCTATTTACATAATTTCCTGTTAAAAGTAGCAGTGTATAACTTTCCGCCAAAAACAACATAATACACCAAATTAAAACACGCTTAACTCAAAACATAGAATTAGTCAAATCTCTACTTTAATAGCCACAGGCACCTTCTACTTTCCAGCCTCGTTTAGCGTAATACCCACTATGTACAGCATAAAGCCGAACCCGCTCTATGCCTTCTTCCTGATATGTTCGAACGATACGCTCTAAGAGTGCCGACCCTCCTCCTTTAACAATCGTTGTTTGACCCTCTAACATTCCCTCAGGATTTGCTGCAATGATATCAATTTCGGGTGTTTGCTTGGCGTTGTTCATGTAAGACACAGCCTCTATATTGTCCTCGTAAATAACAACCCTAACTTCTCTTGAAGGTAAGCGATTAGTCAAGTCTCGCCTAACATATCTTTCCATCTGACCTGATAAATCTGAAGCGAGTTCGGAGTCGGTATCAGGCTCTGTAATTGTCGCCTTCCATTTAAGTAAAACAGGTTTAACTTCTGCTTTATACAGAGCGACATCGCTTTTCAAGTCTAAATTATAAGTTTTAAATTGGAAAATATTTTGTGTGTCGGGCACTTTAATTAAATTACCTGTAGTCGCATCCATAGTAAAGAAGTAAGGGCGAAAATCATTGGCCGTATATGGATAATTTTGAAGATCGAGAAACATGAAGATAGAGGCATACAGCAAACTGCTGTAAAAAATAACTGCCAATAACAAGGTTTTTAAAAAACCAAAAAAGATATTTTTAAATTTCATTAATAACATTTTTAAAACTGCCAATTAAAGCAGAGGCTGATTGTATTTTGGCAAAAATAGCGTAACAAGATGAATGTAAACAAGTCAAACTCCACTTTAAAATAGTTCAGGAAATAGAGGGGGTATCTCCAACCCTCCACAGGCGCCATCCTCTGTATCCGATTGCCAACCTCGATTAGCATAATAATTGTCATGTCTTGAAGAGTAAAGCCGAATCCTATCCACACCCTCCTCTTTATATGTTCGAGCCATACTATCTAAAAGCGCCGACCCTCCTCCTTTAACAACCGTGGTTTGATCTGTTATTAATCCCGCAGGGTTCGCTGCAATTGTCTCAATTTCAGGTGCTGTAATTTCTGGACTTTGCGCATAAGACACAGCCTCTATGCGACCTTCGTAAGTAGCCACATGAACCTCTTTTGAAAGCATACCATTATCAAGGTCTCGCTCAACATCTTGCACAATGTTGTTCGATAGGCGTGAAGCATAAACGGATTCTTGCTCAAACGGATCACCCTCTTCTGACCATTCAAGCAAAACAGGTTTAACTTCTGCGTTATACGAATCTATATCGGCTTGTATTCCTAAATTGTAAGTTTTAAATTGAAAACTATCCTGGGTGCCCGGTATTTTAATTAAGTCACCAGTGGTCGCATCTTTAGTAAAGAAGTAAGGACGAAAATTATGATTTGTATATGGGTAGCCCTGAAGTTCAAGGAACATATTTCCAGCAGCGTAAAGTAAACTGCTATAGAATATGACAGCCAGTAATAAGGTTTTAAAAAAACCAAAGAAAATATTTTTAAATATCATTCGTATCCTCTAAAAAATTCCAACACGATTTAAAGGATATAGAAAACAAGAGTATGGTCGGTCGATGCACGGTGCCTTTTTGTATATTTTTTTATTGAAGGAAAAATTATACACTGAGATACAGGGGATTGGTAAAATTCAATATTTGTCCCATGAAAAATTTCTTCAACTCTTGTTTTGGTAGAACCAAGACTGGGGTTAAAAAATACCCCTGTATTGGACATAGATGTTAAATAAAGCGCAAATTTTATTCAGTTATAATTTCCTATAAAGTCCATCCTAGTAGAGTTAAGATGAACCTTAGTTACTTTAGACTGGTTTTACTTTTTTATGGCTTGAGAAATGGTGTATTTCTGCCCTTGCTTAAGTTTTTTATAATTACCAAAAACAGATTTGAAGTTATCTTTAATAAAGTGTCGCAAGCCATTGATGGTAACAAAAGTAATCTTACCACCAGGTTTAAGCGCATCAAAAGCATCGTACAAAATAATACTTAATTGCTCTCTACCAACTTTGGCAGGAACATTTGAAATAATTTGATCAAAATACAAGTCTTTTTGAACACTCAAAAATGCATCGGATAAATAGGCTTTGGCATTATCAATATGATTCAATTTAGCGTTAATATTAGACAATTCAACAGCAACAAAATCTTTATCCACCAAATGCACTTCACCTTTGGGACAAGATTTGGCAACGGCTAAACCAATAGGACCGTAGCCACAGCCGAGGTCTAAGCACTTATCAGTTTCATTCACTTGCACATATTTCATTAACAATATCGTACCATCATCAATGGCACGAGGTGAAAATACGCCCCAGCGAGTTTTAAGGGTCAAATCGTGATTCAATAAATTCGTTTTGATACTTAAATCTTGCTTGAGTTTGTTGATGTCGTTGCGCATAAACATATTATTTTTGCGCCTCTTTTTTAGCCCGTTTTTTCGCTTTGGCATTAATTATTTGTGCGGCATTGTCGCCAATGTGTTCTTCACCACGGGCTTTTGCCAATTCAATTTGGCGTTGTCTTTCTTGATAACGATTGATTTGCTCCGCAGAACGCGTGCCGTGACAACGAGGGCAAGAAACGCCTTTTTCATAATGCTGATGATCTTTATCAGCCTTGGTAATGGGATAACGGCAAGCATGACATTGATCGTATTGCCCTTGCTCTAAATTGTGCTTTACAGCAACTCGTTCGTCAAACACGAAGCATTCGCCATCCCAAAGACTATCTGCTTCATCAACTTCTTCTAAGTATTTCAACACGCCACCATGCAGATGATAGACAGTTTTAAAACCTTGTGATTTTAAATAGGCAGTGGATTTTTCACAACGAATACCGCCAGTGCAAAACATGGCTACTTTTTTGTCACGATATTGCTCTAAATTTTCTTTGGTATAAGCAGGAAATTCTCTAAAAGTTTCAGTATTTGGATTAATGGCGCCTTTAAAACTGCCAATGCCATATTCGTAATCATTACGAGTGTCAATCAACACCACATCGGGGTCGCTAATAAGGGCGTTCCAATCCTTGGGTTTAACATAAGTACCAACCGAAGAAAGTGGGTCTATGTGTTCCACGCCTAGCGTTACGATTTCTTTTTTAAGTTTAACTTTAAGGCGTTTAAATGGCAATTTTTCACTATAAGAAAACTTAATCTCTAATCGGTTAAAACGCCCATCATTTTCCAAAAACTCAACCAACTTATCAATGGCATCTGGTGTGCCAGCAACCGTGCCATTCAAACCTTCTAACGCCAAAAGTAGCGTGCCTTTTATTTCTAAATCCACCATTAGCGCACGCAAAGGCGTGCGAAATTCTTTAAAATCGTCTAAACGCACGAATTGATAAAGAGCGCAAATAGTAAACACAGGCTTTATTGAAAACCTTTGTGTGAATATAAATGCTGGAGAGCGCTCATTTTTTGATGATTATTCATATTTATACCAAGATTCTCTTTTAATAAAAAAGAAACTATTTTACAATAAGGGTTAAATGTTTGTCGGCGTATAATACAGGTCTTAAAAAAAATATTTTAACAATGCGTGCTTGATTCAATCAATTATCCAAAAGATATTAAACAACTAGATTTAAGGCAACTACAGTCTTTAGCGGATGAAATTCGTGCCTTTTTAATCGAAAATATCCAAAAAACAGGTGGGCATCTTGCGCCTAATCTTGGCACAATTGAAATGTCAATTGCCATGCATTATGTATTCAGCACACCAAAAGACAGTTTTGTTTTTGATGTGGGGCATCAGGCTTATACTCACAAAATTCTCACGGGTCGCAAAGACAGAATACACACATTACGCCAAAAAGGCGGTATTTCAGGGTTTACCAAAAGAGCAGAAAGCGCACACGATAGTTTTGGTGCCGGACACTCTTCTACTTCAATTAGTGCTGCATTGGGTATTTCTATTGCCAATGGTATTCAGTGTAATCATCACAAATCAATTGCCGTCATTGGTGATGGGGCACTCACAGGTGGTATGTCGTTTGAGGCGCTCAATCATGCCGGTGATAGTAATGCAGATTTGCTGATTATCCTCAATGATAACGACATGAGTATTTCAAAAAATGTCGGGGCAATGAGCAAATATTTAACCAAACTTATTTCTGGCAAGATGTATTCAACCATGAAAAATAAATCATTGGGGTTTTTACAGAAAATGCCCCGTATGCACGAATTTGCCAAGCGCTCAGAAGAGCATCTTAAAGGTATGGTGTTACCCAGCACTTTGTTTGAAGAATTGGGACTTGATTATTATGGGCCAATTGACGGACATGATTTGCCAACTTTAATCAAAACACTGCAAAATTTAAAAACACAAAGCAAGCCTAGGTTACTTCATATTATTACCAAAAAAGGCTATGGTTTAGACAGTGCAGAAAATGACCCTTGCAAATTCCATGGCATCGCACCTGCAGCAGATGGGTCAAGCACATTAGACAGTTATAGTAATGTTTTTGGGCGTTGGCTAATCAATACTGCTGCCAACAACAAAGACTTAATTGCCATTACTCCAGCAATGTGTACGGGTTCTGGAATGAGTGAATTTGAACAAAAATTCCCCGAACAGTATTTTGATGTGGGTATTGCCGAACAACACGCTGTTACTTTTGCAGGCGGTTTAGCCACACAGGGACTAAAGCCTGTTGTTGCTATTTACTCAACTTTTTTACAGCGTGGTTACGACCAACTTATTCACGACATTGCTTTGCAAAATCTAAATGTTATTTTTGCCATTGACCGTGCTGGTTTGGTGGGTGCTGATGGTGCAACTCATGCGGGATGTTTTGATTTGAGTTTTTTAAGATGTATTCCAAATTTAACGATTATGGCGCCAAGTAATGGATTGGAAATGTATCAAATGTTAAACACTGCCTTTAATATGCAATCACCTGTTTGCATTCGTTATCCTAGAGGTGTGGCCAATGTAGAAAAATATGAAACTCAGGACACGGTAGAAATTGGCACAGCAAAGGTTTTGTTGAAGGGTGAAAAAATAGCTATTTTTGCTTTTGGCAATAAAGTTGACATTGCCCTTGAAGCAGGCGCAGAATTGGGCGCCAGTGTGATTGATATGCGTTTCGTAAAACCACTGGATACGCAATTGATTAAGGAAATGGCAAGCACACATCAGCGGTTGATTTCCATTGAAGACAATGTTATTTCGGGAGGTGCTGGTAGTGCTATTAGCGAATATTTACATCAGCAAAAAATAACCACGCCTTTACACCTCCTAGGCTTGCCCGATGAGTTTACCGAGCAAGGCACACAAGCAGAGTTATATCAACAATACGGATTAACAGCCAAAGATATTATTAATGCCACTAAAATATGAAAAAACTCCTAAAACACTACAGCCCCAACCAAAATGAACTTAAAAACCACAAATCACTTGGCTGGTTAAGTCAATATTTAACCAATCCCAGTTTATGGAATTTCAATCGAAAATCTGTTTCTAAGGCCTTTGCAGTAGGCTTGTTCTGTGCCTTTGTTCCCGTGCCATTCCAGATGCTATTAGCAGCACCCAGTGCCATTATTTTTTCAGCTAATTTGCCTGTGGCAATCGCATTGGTGTGGATTACCAATCCCATCACCATGCCACCGATTTTTTATGCCTGCTACAAACTTGGTGCTTGGGTTTTGGGGGTCGGGGTTGAACAAGATTTTGTTATGTCATTAGCGTATGTATGGCAGGTATTTGATGTGATTTGGCAGCCGTTTTTATTGGGCTGTTTGATTGTGTCTGTTGTTAGCTCAATCATTGGCTATTTTTCTATTCAGTTTATTTATCGGCTAAGGGTTTATAAAAGAAAATCAAAAAAAAATTAATCCTTTGGGTGCTTTAATTTACTTCTAATTTGCGCCTCAAGCTCATCAACCAAATTTTCATTGCTCACTTTGGAGTGTGTTAGCCCATCAATATACATTAAATTAGGATCACCGCCTGTTAGCCCAACTGAAACTGCTTTGGCCTCACCCGGCCCATTAACCACACAGCCAATCACTGCTGCATCAATAGGCTCATTGATATCTTCAAGTCGGGCTTCCAATTCATTGACCACCTTAATAACATCAAACTTTTGTCGTGAACAAGAGGGGCAGGCAATCAAATTAACGCCTTTTTGCCGCAAACTCAATGATTTTAAAATATCAAAACCTACTTTAATTTCATCTACCGGATCTGAGGCCAACGAAACACGAATGGTATCACCAATACCTTCTGAGAGTAACAAACCCAATCCAATAGAAGACTTCACCGAACCTGCTCTGAGTGAGCCAGCCTCAGTAATACCCAAATGCAGTGGGTTGTCAATTTGTGTTGCTAATTGCTGGTAGGCAAAAACGGTCATAAATACTTCGGAAGCTTTTAGAGAGATCTTGTAATTATCAAAATTCAATTTGTCCAAAATATCAATGTGCCTAAAGGCGCTTTCTACCATCGCCTCAGGCGTTGGTTCGGTGTATTTTTTTTGCAAATCTTTTTCTAAAGAACCTGCATTTACACCAATACGAATGGGAATATTGTGGTCTTTAGCGGATGCCACCACTTCTGCCACTCTGTCTGCTCGTCCGATATTGCCTGGGTTAATACGCAAACAATCGGCACCATATTCTGCCACTTTGAGTGCAATTTTGTAATCAAAATGAATGTCGGTAATCAATGGAATGTCCACTTGTTTTCTAATGGCTTTAAAGGCTTCCGCCGCCGCCATCGTGGGTATAGAAACACGCACCAAATCAGCACCTGCATTTTGAATGGCTTGTATTTGTGCGACAGTTGCCTCGATATCATTGGTGTCCGTATTGGTCATACTTTGCACAGAAATTGGTGCATCGCCGCCAACTGCTACATTGCCAACAAAAATTTGCTTGGATTTTCTTCTAACGATAGTGTGAGTAGATTTCATTTTTAAATAATTTCATCCAAATATTCTAAAGTTTCAGATTCTTTTGGCTGCACCTTGCGCATCTTAATGATAGGGACAACTTTGGTTTTTTCGGTTTCTGGCTCTTTAATGACAATTGAACTTATGTTTGGTTTTTTCGGTATTTTTTCATCGTAAAAAAGATAATATGCAACAATCAGGGTTATTAGCACAAGCAACAAGATTATTGTCAATTTAATAAAGCCCTTTTTGTTTCTTCGTTTTTTTTGCTGGGGGTAATAATCAATACCGTCTATCATTCCTGCGTCCGTTTGGTCTTATCAACAACCCTACCAGCCAATTGCCCACAAGCCGCATCCACCTCTTCTCCGCGTGTACGCCTAGTGGTGGTGCGAATGCCATTGTCAAATAAAACATCTTGAAAAGAGGCAATTGTAACCTTTTTTGAGGTTTGATATTGGGTTTTTGGAAAAGGGTTAAAGGGGATTAAATTCACCTTGGCTGACAATCCTTTTAACAAAGTGGCTAATTTTTTAGCCTGAGCGGTACTGTCATTTACCCCCTCCAACATAACATATTCAAATAAAATATGGCGTTCTTGAGTGCCAGCTGTTAAATAATTTTGGCAAGCTAATAGCAGTTCTTTAATAGGATATTTTTGATTAATCGGCACCAGTTCATCACGCAAAGTATCATCGGGTGCATGCAAGGAAATTGCCAAACTCACTGGCGTTCTGTCTGCCATACGCAACAATGCTGGCACCACACCTGAAGTTGAAATAGTCACCTTACGCCTAGAAAGTCCAAATGCCAAATCATCCAACAACAAATCACAAGCAACATACACTGCCTTTTCATTTAATAGCGGCTCCCCCATACCCATAAAGACCACATTGGAAATACGCTTATCTTTGGTACTCAAATACTGCTTGGCAATCATTACTTGGGCGATAATTTCTGCTGTGCTTAAATTACGATTAAAACCTTGCATCCCTGTTGAACAAAAAGTGCATGCCAATGAACAGCCTACTTGGGAGGAGATACACAATGTGCCCCTATCTTTCTCAGGAATATACACCGTCTCTATAAAATTATTTTCCCCCACATCAATAACCCACTTAATCACACCATCAAGTGCTTGATTCTGTTCGCTCACTTCAGGAAAGTTAATGCAAGCAATGTCATTCAGTTGTTGCCTCAGTTTTTTACTGAGATTTAACATTTTGTCAAAATCAAACTCGTGATATTTGTAAATCCACTGCATAATTTGCTTAACACGATAGGGCTTCTCCCCCAAAGATTCAAAAAGCTTAGTGAGCGCTTGTTGGTTTAAATTTAAAAGATTTGTCTTATATTGATTATTTGGCATAAAAGGCGTAAAAAAAGCACCCGAAGGTGCTTCTTTCAAAAAGAATTAAACTTTAACTATTTACCGCTTCTTTAAGTGCTTTTCCTGCCTTAAACGCAGCCACTTTAGAGGCAGAAATTTGAATAGTAGCACCTGTTTGTGGATTACGACCTGTGCGAGCAGCACGGTCTCTAACCACAAAAGAACCAAAGCCAGTTAATTGCACACTGTCACCTTTAGCCATAGCACTAGTGATAGCGTCAGTTGTTGCATTTAATGCGCGGCCTGCTTCTGCTTTAGAAAGATCTGTTGCTGATGCAATCGCATCAATTAGTTCTGATTTGTTCATATTTATATCCTCGAGAGTTTAAAAAAAATACTAAAAGTTTTGTTTATTTGTCAGAAGATGGAATAAAATAAAAATAAAAAATATTACTAACACCTCACTATTTTAGTGATACTGATTATAAACACAAATGTAGCTGTGTCAACGGTTTTTTAATAAAAAAGATAAGGTTGTTATTTAAAACTCTCTTTTAGCGCTCTTTGCTTATCCCTTTTCCAATCTTTTTCTTTAATATCTTGTCGTTTGTCGTGTGCTTTCTTTCCCTTAGCCACACCAATTTCTAACTTGACTTTGCCTCGAAGCCAATATAATTTAAGCGGCACTACTGTGGCTCCTTTTTGATTAATCTTATCCTTGATTCGATTAATTTCTAGGCGATGCAACAATAATTTTCGAATTCGAGTGGGGTCTGTATTGACATGCGTAGAGGCGTATTTCAATGGAGAAATGTGACTGCCAAACAAAAACAGCTCGTTATTTTTTAAAATAACATAACTCTCTTTAATTTGTACTTTATTGTCTCGCAAACTTTTTACCTCCCAACCTTCTAAAGAGAGTCCAGCCTCTAGACTTTGTTCTATAAAATAGTCGTGTCGTGCTTTCTTATTAACGACAATCGTATTTGAATTTATTTTTTTATTTTTTTTTGCCATGCATAAAATCTCTAAAAGTGCTATCGTGCCTTACTCTTGTAAGAAAATGTATCAGTTGGTTAATCAAATTGATGAATATCCAGCTTTTTTGAAGTGGTGTTCTTCTGCCAATATTTTAAATCAAACTGAAGAGGAAATCATAGCTTCGGTTACGATTAATAAAAGCGCCTTTAATCAGGCCTTTACCACCATTAATCGCTTAACCGTTGATGCGCGCATTGATATGCAACTCAAAGAAGGGCCTTTTAAACAGTTAAATGGTGCTTGGATTTTTATGCCGCTGGGTGAAAATGCTTGCAAAATTAGTTTAGAATTAGAATTTAGTTTTTCCTCTAAGTTGGTGGATATGACGATTGCCCCTATTTTTACTGCTATTTCTAACGCACAACTGGATGCCTTTGTTGAGCGTGCCAAGCAAGTTTATGCTGTTGTTTAATAAACCATTCGGCATACTTTGCCAGTTTAGTGGCGAAGAAAAAAACCTATCTAATTACATTGATGTAAAAAACTTTTACCCAGCGGGGCGACTGGATAAAGATTCTGAAGGATTGTTGTTGTTGACTGATGATGGCAAATTACAACATCAAATTTCACACCCAAAATTTGACAAAGAAAAAACTTACCTTGTTCAAGTGGAGGGGGAAGTAACAAACCAAGCCATTATTCAATTGTGCCAAGGAATAACACTCAAAGATGGATTGACCAAACCTGCCAAAGCAAAAATCGTCAAACAACCCGACTGGCTATGGGACAGAAACCCACCTATACGCCAACGGAAAAATATTCCCACATCATGGATTGAACTCAAAATTACTGAGGGTAAAAATCGTCAAGTTCGGCGTATGAGTGCTGCCGTTGGCTTTCCAACACTTAGACTGATTCGCACACAAATAGGCGCTTGGAAACTGGGTGATATTCAATTAGGGCAATATCAATATGGATAAAATGAATGGATTTGAGCTGGCATATCACGCTTTAATGAATAATACCATTGAAGAAAAAATCAAACTCACTCAGCAATTGTATGCGCTAAGTGTCAATCATCAACTGGATTATAGCGACGCTTTTCCTATTCAAAAAACGCCCAATCCTGGCAGGCCACAAAAACCTGAATTAGTAAGATTTCAATCGGTACCACGAAGAGACAGTTCAGACCTTGGCTTTATTAACACCATTCATGCTATTTGCCATATTGAATTTAATGCAATTAACTTGGCTTTAGACGCTATTTACCGCTTTCAAGATATGCCCGAACCCTTCTACCAAGATTGGATTCAAGTCGCATTTGAAGAGGCAAAACATTTTTCTTTGCTGAGTGCATATTTGCTCAAATTAGGTTATCAATACGGTGATTTTGATGCACATGATGGATTGTGGCAAATGACAACAGATACCGATTACGATGTGTTGGCACGCATGGCACTTGTGCCTAGAGTATTGGAAGCCAGAGGCTTGGATGCCACACCTAAAATTCAAAAGCGTTTTAAGCATTCAAACTTTAGTCACATGGTTGACATCTTGGATATTATTTTTAAAGATGAAATTAACCATGTAAAAATCGGCAATACTTGGTTTCATTACTTATGCCAACAAAGGCAGGTTGACCCCTTAACAACCTTTGATAAACTGGTTAAAAAACACATTGGCGCTCAACTGCGTGGCCCATTCAACATTGAGGCTAGAAAACTGGCTAATTTTTCCCAACAAGAATTAGACTACTTGTGCCATTTTCAAAAATAAATAGAGACCTTTGTTATAAATATGGGTGATTAGCAAAATTCAATTTTTGCCCACTTGGAAATTTCTTAAACCTTGTTCTAGCAGGGCTAAGGCTGGGTTTAAAAAATTACCAAGTGGGTGAAACGAGGAGTCTTGATGATTATTCATATTTATGCAAAGGTCTCTCAATATGCAAGTATTCCATTGTCAGCATAAGAAACAATAACAAAGTTGCTAAACTGCAATTATTTTTTATAAATTGCACAATCCATTCGGGACTGCATTAAACATTAATTTTATTTCCATACATATGTTGTATATTTTTCTTCCTTGCTGTTTATTTTTACATCAAAATTAAAAGAAAAATTGGTGGTTTCGGCTGCTTTTCCAGCCTTGTCAACATTGACTGGAATTTCAAGCAACTGAATATTTAGGTGTACTTGTTCGTAAATAAACTTTTTAAAGTCCTTATTGGTAAAATTCCCGTAATTAAACGCCAAAAATCCTTTTTTTGTTCTTCCAGGTAAAACCTTAAAATCGTGATCAATCAAATGAATAAGCAACAAATCTGAATGCAAATCCGCAATATTTACCGCACTATTTATCTTATCATTTGGTGCATTTTTTGCTATAAGAGCCGATCTTAGGGCTTGTTTTACATATTGCCTTGCATCTTTTTTGTTTAGCGCATCAAATATATTACCAGCACTGTCTTCTAATGCCATAATCGCATTAGAAAGTTTCATCACATGTTTGGTGCTATTGGTTATTGAAACCTCAAAGATTGGCAATGGCAACATTGGAAAATTTACAAGATTTCCATTGTGCTTTATGTTTTTCCATACATTTTGTTTGTATTTATGCGACCACCTTTTTTCTTTCTTTACAAAATTAAAAGGGATAGAGGTTTTTATAAGTTGAGGGAATTGACTTGTTGCTTTTCCGAAAATTGGCTTCATTGTAATCTTAATACCTTCATTGCGTAGTGGATTAAAATTCACCTCATTAAACTTTATTTCGGCAGTTTTAACAATTCTAGTTTTAATGACTGGAACTTTTGTTGGCAGGCAACCAGATATAACCATTGATCCAATGATTGCAATAGACAGTAATTTTATGTTCATTTTATTCTTTAAAAAATCCTCTAAAAAACAGAAGGGCGTAAAACAACGACCCAACATCAATTTATCGTAAAACATCAATGCCCTACTTTGATTATGCTCGTAATGCACGCTTAATAAAGAACCAGCAGGTTTTTTTTAATCGCCTGTGTTATTTGAATACTAAAAATAGCAAAAAAAACACAAGGTGCACACAAAAAATTAGGTGCTTCTATGTAAGACCTTTGTCAATCTTTTAAAATTTCTTATAGAGACCTTTGCATAAATATGGATGATTAGCAAAATTCAATTTTTGCCCACTTGGTGATTTTCTTAAACCTTGTCCTAGCAGGGCTAAGGCTGGGTTTAAAAAATTACCAAGTGGGTGAAAAGTGGATTGTTGATGATTATTCATATTTATGCAAAGGTCTCTTATAGAGCACTTAGTTTCAAACTTGATTTTATACCCTCTTAATACCCGTCCATTGGTTTTTTAATCTAAATAAAATGAGTCCTATAATCGTCCAAATATTAGATTTACAATGTATTCAACCAGTGAGCAACTTTAGCAGTTAAGCGCTCGGCTGCATGAGGGGTTTTATAATAATGATCTGCATTTTTCACTGTCATTTGTGTGGATTTAGTATGGTTTGCTGCTTTAATTAATCGCCCTCTATAGTTTGCCAATTTTCTCACGCCAGAAAAATCTTGCTCGGCATAAATGTCCAAAATAGGGGTTGTCATTTTATACAACGGAAAACCATTCACCAATTTTTGCTTATAATCTGTTGCCCCCATCCCAATTCCTACAAATCCATTAATCTTGCCATCGCCATATTTATCCACATAACTCATTGCCATATGTACACCGCAACCATGGGCAATCAGCACAATATTGGTAATCCCTTGTTTTTTATAAAAATCAATCGCCGCATTGATACGCGCATGTGAATAAGGGAAAATTGGCACATAGTCATAGTATTTGGCTTGCTTGCCTAGTACCGGCATTTGCACTGACAATGTATGCCAACCTGTTTTTGCTAATCCTATGCGTAAGGGTTTAATGGTGTCATTCCAATTTGCATGTTGCCCCCGATTGTGCAAGATAATCACGCCGCCTTTGGGCTTGTCTGCCTCACTTTCCATAAAGATACTGAACACTTCTTTGCCATTTTTGAGGGGTAAATATTCTACATCGCCATCCATTACTGCATCGGCTATTTCATTAACCACTCGTTGTTCTCTGGCAAAATCTGGTTCAACGCCTACAAATTGATTGAATTCAGCACGCAATTTATTTGGATTAAAATCACCAAACATAGGTAAATGTGGCAAACTTGGCATACTGGGTATTGGGAACATCGCATACGATACTTGTGTAAACAGTAAACTTAATGCCCATATTGTTTTTTTATTTAACATACTTCTTTTCCTTTAATTTCTCTAATGCAACTTGTGCATTCGGGTGTTTATTTTGGTTGGCTTGTTGAAACCAGTAATACGCTTTTTTTAAATTTTTTTGCTCTAAAAATAACGAAGCCAAATTAAATTGTGCATACTCATCATTCGCATTTGCTGCTATTAGCCACCATTGTTGCGCTTGTTTAATAGCACCTTGTCGATAATACAACATCGCCAATTCACTTTGTGCATACGGTAACCCCTGTTTTGCTGATTTTTTAAACCATTCAAATGCTTTTTTATCATCTTGTTTCACACCCAATCCATATAAGTAACTCAGTCCAATATTATTCTGAGCCGCCATATGTCCCGCCTCAGCTGCACGCATCATCCAATGAAATGCATCATCATTGCGCCCTTGCTGAGAATAATCATAACCAGTTTGATACCATTTATCAGCACGAAAATCAGCGCCAATAACTGATGTTGTAAACAATCCTAATGCGAAAAAAAAGGGCGCTATTAACGCCCTTTTTTCCATTAATAAGGTAATCAAAAAATTACTTACCAACAGTACTAAGACCTAATGAGTGCCATGCATTCATACCCTCACGATAGTACTTAAGCTTGCTCGCTGGATAACCCAAAGTAAGTAAAGATTTGATTGCTGCAGGCGATTGACCACACCACAAACCATTACAGAACAAGTACAAGGTCTTGGCTTTACCAAAGTCCAAAACGCCTGAACCGTTATCAACAGCACCAAATCGTTTGGTAAGAATATCCGTTACTGCATCTGGGTCTTTAGCAACTGCCTTAGAATTTAACTTCTTAAAGGAAATATTCACCGCACCTTTAATAGTACCACCTTTCTTAGCAGTGGTCCAAATAGGTGTTCTGGCATCAATTACCATCGCATTAGCCCCATTAGCAATATCACGAAGTGCATAGATAATGTCTAATTCAGTGACTGTATCAACGGGCGCAGGTGCAAACGGATGCTGTGGTTGAATGCAGAATGGCGGACAAGGACGAGAAGTCTTTGCAAATGCTGGATGAATCGTATTTTTACCATTTTGATTACGATAAATACCTGCAATTTCCATCACATCTTTAACAATTCCAACCGGTTTAGAGCTGGTCTTCTTAACCTCTGCAGCACTACTTTTTTTAGTATTTGTAATGCCACAAGCAGTTAGGGATAATGCAGTGGCAGCAATCAATAATAATTTTATTTTCATCATAATTTCCTAAGTTAACAGTGGTTATTTACCAACAGTGCTAAGACCTAATGAATGCCATGCATTCATACCTGAGCGGTAATATTTAAGCTTGCTTTCTGGGTAACCTAAAGCAAGTAATGCTCTAATTGCTGCAGGCGATTGACCACACCACAAACCATTACAGAATAAATACAAAGTCTTGGCTTTACTAAAGTTTAAAATACCTGAGCCATTGTCAACAACACCAAATTTACCTGTTAAAATATCTATGACTGCATCTGGATCTTTGGCAACTGCCTTAGCATTTAACTTCTTAAAAGAAATATTCACTGAACCTTTAATAGTGCCGCCTTTCTTTGCAGACATCCAAACTGGCGTACGCGCATCAATGACCATCTTGGATTTATCACCTTTGGCAATATCACGAAGTGCATGGATAATGTCTAATTCACTAACTGTCTCAACCGCTGCAGGTGCAAATGGATTGGTTGGTTGAATACAGAATGGTGGGCAAGGACGCGAAGTCTTAGCGAATGCTGGATTGATAGTGGCTTTGTTATCTTGGTTGCGAGAGATACCTGCAACTTCCATAACGCCTTTAATAATGCCAACTGGCTTAGCGGTTACAGTCGTTGACGCTAACAATGCTACTGATGCAGCGCTTATTACTAATGTTTTAAGTTTCATTTTATTTTCCTTCTTTGTTATAAAAATAACTCTTTCGAGTTGGTTATTGATAGCCTTCTAATGTAAGCAGTGCTAAAAATTCTTGTTGTTAGTCGCAACTAGGCTCTTCTTCTAAATTGTGTTGTGCAAAATAATCAACCACACAAACCTCACGCTTATCCTCATCATCAATGTCTTCGCAACGATTTTTAGCACCATCACGCACTGTTTGCATTTGTTTTTCAGTTGCATCATCATTTAAAACGGCAACCCCATCTTTCGCATCAGCAAATATATTAAAACTCAATAATAACCCAAATAATATCGCTAACTTTTTCATTCTTACTTCCTATGTTTTGACTAATTAAAAACCCCCATTATTCATAAGAAAAAATACTTTGCAAGTCTATCTACATTCAATAATATTATGATAAATTAATATTATCCATTGCTTGATTAGCCAGCAAATCTGCCATATCATTACCTTTGTCGCCACTATGACCTTTGACCCAACGCCAATTGACTTGATGTTTTTGATTGAGCTTGTCTAATTGTTGCCAAAGATCTGCGTTTTTAACGGGCTTTTTTGCAGCTGTTTTCCAATTTTTCTGCTTCCAACCAACAATCCATTGAGTAATGCCGTTCATCACATATTTTGAATCGGTGTATAAATCAATGTCTATATTTGCCGATTTAATCGCTTCTAACGCCTTAATCGCAGCCATTAATTCCATGCGATTATTGGTGGTGTCTTTTTCCGAGCCGTTGAGTTTTTTCTCACGCTTACCGTAACGCAACCACACGCCCCAACCGCCAATACCTGGGTTGCCTCGGCAGCCGCCATCTGTGTATATAATTATTTTATCCATCAATATTTATTTGTAGCCAATATTCTAATAATGCCAAATGCCATAGGCGTGAACCATTCAATGCGGTCATATAATCCTCGGGTTTGTTAATCACTTTTTTGATAAATTTTTGCTCAAACACGCCACGATTTTTGCACGCACTTGAGGTGAGAATATCACCCATAAAATCCAAAAACTCGCCACGCACATATTTCAATGCTGGCATAGGGAAATAACCTTTTTTGCGGTCAATGACACTGTCAGGTAATAATCCACGGGAAATATATTTAAGCGGATGTTTACCCTCCTCTGCCATTTTTAAACTTGGTGGCATACTCAGCGCATGCTCAACCAATTGCGTATCCATAAACGGTACGCGTGCCTCCAAACCCCATGCCATCGTCATATTATCCACGCGTTTAACAGGGTCATCAACAATCAGGCGAGTAATATCAGTGCGAAAAACCTTGTCCATAAATTCATCTGCATTGGCTTTGGCAAATTCTTTATTAAGCCATTCTTGCGTGTGATTGCCTGTGTGGTATTTGGCATTCACAGTTTGTAAATATTCCTCATACGGTCTATCAACATAGTGTTTGGCAAAGCGTTCAAATTCATTGCCCGATTCTTTTTGCATGCGTGAATACCAAAAATACCCTGCAAATGCCTCATCTGCCCCCTGCCCTGACAACACCACTTTAATGTGCTTTGACACTTGCTCAGACAATAAATAAAACGCCACTGCATCTTGTCCCACCATGGGTTCTGCCATATTCGCCACCGCCTCACCCAGTCGGGGCAACACTTGCGAATTGGCAATAACATATTTTTCATGCGTGGTGTTGAATTGCTTAACAATTTGGTCTGAATATTCAAACTCCGAGCCTGCTTCATCATCAATATCCTCAAAACCAATCGAAAAAGTGTGAATATTTTGATGCCCTGCTTCGTGCAACAAGCCCACCAATAACGAAGAATCTAGCCCACCTGACAGCAATACGCCAATCGGAACATCTGCTGCTAACATTCTTTTATCCACTGCCTTGATTAACAATTCATGGGTTTTATCGAGATAATCTTGGTTACTCAAATCCGTTCTTTGCGCACTCGGTTGCCAATAAGTTTTTTCGTCAATATTGCCTTGCATATCAATCGTTAGCGTGGTGGCAGGTTTGATTTTATGCACCCCGTTGAGAATTGTATTAGGTGCAGGCACCACGCCATGTAGTGACAATTGCTGTTGCAATGCCACTGAATTAATACTGCATTCCGCACCAATCGCCAGCAAAGCTTGGGTGTTGGAAGCAAAACTAAAAGCGTTGTTACTAAGGTTAAAATACAGCGGTTTAATACCCATTCTATCCCGTGCAACAAACAATTTTTTACCATTCCAAACACAAAAAGCAAACATACCATCTAAATGCGTAACACAATCCTCACCCCAACAATGATAAGCCTTGAGTATAACTTCGGTGTCAGAAGTAGAAAAAAACCGATACCCCTGTTTCCTTAAATCCGTGCGTAACCTTTGATAATTGTAAATCGTGCCATTAAACACCAAAACCAAACCAAGGTTATCATCCACCATAGGTTGGTGTGCATGATTAGACAAATCAATAATACTCAAACGCTGATGCCCGAATCCTATGGTTTTGTCCAGCCAAACACCCTTGTCATCAGGGCCTCTGCGTGCAATTTTTTGCATCATCGCTTGCAAGTCGGTTTGCACCACTGCTTGATTGTCAAATCTTAATTGTCCACAAAGTCCACACATATTAGAGTTACAAAGAATGTAAAATAATCTATTTTATCAAGTATTGCTACCAGTAATGACACAAACACTTTACGACAAATTGATGAGCGCACACATTGTGCGTGAAGAGGAAACCACAGCACTTATTTATATTGATCGGCAACTCATTCACGAGGTAACTTCGCCACAAGCCTTTGAAGGCTTAGCCATAGCGGGCAGAAAACCATGGCGCATTCAAGCAAATTTAGCAGTGCCTGATCACAATGTCCCAACGACTGAACGATCAAGTGGCGTAGACAGCATCACCGACCCAATTTCAAAACTGCAAGTACAAACTTTGGATGAAAACTGCAAGAAATTTGGCATTAATGAAATTCAGATGAATGACATTCGCCAAGGCATCGTGCATGTAATTGGCCCTGAGCAAGGTGCGACACTGCCTGGCATGAGTATCGTTTGTGGTGATTCACACACCTCCACTCATGGTGCATTAGGGGCTTTGGCCTTTGGCATTGGTACCAGCGAAGTTGAGCATGTATTAGCCACAGGTTGCTTGTGGCAATCTAAAGCCAAAAATCTCAAAATCGAAGTAACCGGCACACTCAACAACACGGTCAGCGCTAAAGATGTGGCACTTTATATCATTGGACAAATCGGCACAGCGGGTGGCACAGGTTACGCCATTGAATTTACAGGTAGTACCATTCAAAATCTGTCCATAGAGGGTAGAATGACCTTGTGCAATATGGCAATCGAAGCTGGCGCACGCGTCGGCATGGTTGCCGTTGACGACAAAACTATTGACTATGTCAAAGGCAAGCCACTTGCACCAACTGGCGAGGAATGGGACAAAGCCGTTCAATATTGGCGCACTTTGCATTCTGATAAAGAGGCAATTTTTGACAAAACACTACATTTTTCAGCCAGCGACATTAAGCCCCAAGTTACTTGGGGTACTTCCCCAGAAATGGTGGTGGCAATTGATGAAAGCGTACCAAATCCCAAAAATGCCAAAAACGAAGTACAGAAAACCAGCTGGCAAAACGCACTTGATTACACCCATCTAGCCGCCGACACCAGCATATCAGACATTAAAATCGACAAAGTTTTTATTGGCTCTTGCACCAACTCACGCATTGAAGATTTACGCATTGCTGCCAGCGTTGCCAAAGGTCAGCACATTGCCGATAATATTAAATTAGCACTGGTGGTACCGGGTTCTGGCTTAATCAAAAAACAAGCCGAAGAAGAAGGGTTGGACAAGATTTTTACCGATGCAGGTTTTGAATGGCGTGAAGCCGGTTGCTCAATGTGCCTAGCCATGAACGCCGATAAACTAGAAGCAGGCGAAAGATGTGCCAGCACCTCAAATCGTAACTTTGAAGGCCGCCAAGGAAAAGACTCGTTCACACATTTGGTTAGCCCCTATACGGCTGCAAAAAGTGCGATTTGTGGGCATTTTTGCTAAAGGGTACCTCCACCCCAGTGCGATTTAGGGAAGGTAGAAAATAGTGCATTTTTTAGCCAAAAATGAGGAGAAATAGCCCGCTATTTAATAAATTTTTGGATAAGAAAGATGCTGTTTTATGCTTTCCATAAATTGTATTGGGATTTCTGGAGATTCCCTAAACCCAATTTTCAACTTTTAAACCGTGAACACGCTTAAATTCTTTTTCATTATTCGTAACCAGAATCAAGCCTTCACTTATTGAATGCCCTGCAATATGCAAATCATTAACGCCTATTATGACACCTTTTTTCTCTAAATCCGCTCTAATAATGCCATATTGTTGAGCGGATTTTTGCGTGTAATCAAGGACATTTAAATGTGAAACAAAATCTTCAAGAATAAGTCGATTATTCTTTTGTTGTTGAGATTTTTCCACCCCATGAATAAGTTCAGATAAAGTAATACTAGAAATTGCCATTTGCCCTGCATTTTCATTAAAAATTTCAAGCAAATCAATAGGTTTACGCTTCATTACATAAATACAAATATTGGTATCCAATAAATATTTATTCATCAAACGATTCCCTTTCACACTCCAACTGCACCGCTCTTGTGACTAAAAAATCATCGCTAACTTGGGCATCCGAGAGAAAAAAATTGTCCCAAACACTGTCAATTGGCGATATAATCCTGTCTTTATTATTTTTACGAATAAACACTTTTTTAACCGAACTGTCCAAACGCATAGCCATTGGCAATCTGACTGCCTGAGTTTTGTTGTTAAGAAATACCGAACTAGTTATCATAATCAATCCTTTATTAAAGTATACTTGTAGTATATACCAATTTAAAAAATATATGCAAAAATCTACCCACACCTTAAATCGTAACTTTAAAACCCACCAAGGAAAAAACTTGTTTACGCATTTAATCAGCCCTTATACTGCCCCCAAAAGTGCGACTTGCGGAGTTTTGCTGATGGGTGATTTTATTAAAAAGACAGAAAGCCGCATTTGCATTCTAATTGCAACTATCATTATGAGTCATTTTTTAGGTATTTAAATATGTCATTTCTTACTATGGAACCCAGCAATCGAACCTTTAAAGCCTTAATGAGCAATGGGGTTAAGTACTATGTGCCTCGTTTTCAGAGGGACTATTCATGGGATCAAGAACAATGGGAAGATTTATGGGAGGATATTAAAAATTTAGAGGAAGAAGAACATTATATGGGCTATATCGTTCTGCAGCGTGATGAGGAAGATAAAAATAAATTCTCAATCATCGATGGGCAACAACGCCTCATTACCTTATCTTTGTTAGTTTTATCAGCAATGAATAAAATTCAAAACCTTATTGATAATGATCAAGATGCTGAAAATAATAAAATACGATTAAACGAAATGAGAAGAGGTTTTATTGGCACATTAAGTCCTGCCACACTTATCCCTTATAACAAGTTAATTTTAAATAGAAATAATGACGCCAAATTTAAAAAATTGACTGAAGATTTACAATCCCTTATCAGTAGGAATTTAACTAAAACAAATAAGCTAATGTCAAATTGTTTTAAATTTTTCTGCACAAAAATAACACATGATTCTGGCGTTAATATTGTTAATTTTATTGAACAAATAACAGACAGCATGTTGTTTACCAATATTATCGTTAATGATAACTTAAATGCTTATAAGGTCTTTGAAACACTTAATGCTAGAGGCGTTCAACTTTCAACGCCTGATTTACTTAAAAACTATTTATTTTCTCAAGTTGTTGCTAACAATCAAGCAATTGACAGTAACGAACTAGATGCTATGGATGAAAAATGGAGCGTTATTATTTCTGAATTGGGTGAAGAAAATTTTACCGATTTTGTGCGTTATTATCACAATGCTCATTACCCTTTGGTTACCAAGAAAAAACTGTTTTCAAGCATCAGGAGTAACATTCAACAAACACAAGCGGCACAAAGTTATTTAAAAAGCCTATCACAATATGCCAACATATATGCAGCACTTAACAATCCAGAAGATGAGTTGTGGAACAATTCAGAATATTTTAAAGTTAAGCCTTATTTAAAAGCATTTAAGTTATTCAATATCAAGCAACCTTTTTTATTGTTATTAACTGCTTATGATAAATTTAGTGCGGATGAATTTGTCAAACTTGCTGAATACTTATATGTATTGTCAATTCGTTACAATGTTATTGCCCATTACTCTCCCAATAAATTAGACAAAGTTTATAATGCATTGGCAATGAAAATTTCAAGTCAGGCGTTGAAACGGGCAAATCATGTTAAAAATCAACCAGAATTTAAAAACTTATATCCTGATGACAAAGCATTTCAAGCGATATTCAAATATCACACCATGCCTAGTCGACAAAGTCATAAAAAAATCCGCTTTTTATTGACCGCAATTGAAAATAAATTAGCAAAGTCCAATGTAGATTATAGTAATTGGACTTTAGAACACATTACCCCTTACAATATAACTGAAGAATGGGCGGAATACTATGAAGGACAATATCAACAAGATATTGACAGAATGGGGAATATAATATTATTAACGCCCTCAGACAACAAGGAGTGTGGAGCCCAACTGTTTGATAAAAAGAAAGTCATTTATCGACAATCCAATGTCGAACTTGCTAAAAAAATATCTACCTACGATCAATGGAACAGTGAAACACTTGAGCGCCATCAAGATTGGCTAGCACAACAAGCAACAAATACCTGGAGAATAAATTATGAATAAATTTACCACACTAACATCAATCAGTTTGCCGCTTAACCGTGCCAATATTGACACTGATGCGATTATCCCAAAACAGTTTTTAAAATCAATTAAGCGCTCAGGTTTCGGGGTTAATTTATTTGATGAATGGCGTTACTTAGACCTTGGTGAAGTGGGAATGGACAATAGCAAGCGCTTGCTTAATGCAGATTTTGTGTTAAATAAGTCAAAATATCAAGGGGTAAAAATACTTTTGGCACGGGAAAATTTTGGCTGTGGATCGAGTCGCGAGCATGCGCCTTGGGCGCTGGAAGATTATGGGTTTCGGGTGATTATTGCACCAAGTTTTGCCGATATTTTTTACAATAATTGCTTTAAAAATGGCATTTTACCTATTGTGCAAGACGATGAAATAATGGACAAATTATTTGCAATAACGAATGAAATCACCATTGACCTTGGGGCGCAAAATATTTATGCTGATGGTGAAAATTATCCTTTTGAAGTAGATTTAGAACGAAAAAGACGATTGCTAAATGGTCTTGATGACATTGATTTAACTTTGCAATATAAAGACGATATTAAGGCATTTGAAAAAAACTATTTTAGTCAATACAGCTGGCTATGATTGGCAAGCTTACCGGTGTTATTTTAGACAAAAACCCACCTGAAATTTTGCTTGATGTTGCTGGCATTGGTTATGAAATTCTCTGCCCAATGTCCAGTTTTTACGCCATGGGGGATGAAAAACAACTTTCGTTATATACCCATCTGTCCATCAAAGAAGATGCACACACTCTATACGGCTTTGTCTCCAAAGATGAAAAAACTTTATTCAGAGAACTCATTAGAGTCAACGGCATTGGCCCTAAAGTAGCACTGGCGATTTTGTCTCATCTTGACATTGTTTCACTGATGAGTGCCGTTGCCAATGAAGACGATATTTTGCTGGCAAAAACCCCCGGTATTGGCAAGAAAACTGCTCAAAAATTGATTGTTGAACTCAAAGACCGCCTAGTAAAACTGGAGCTCAGTAATAGCAGTAATCAAGTGATTAAGCCTAGTAACAATCCAAATATCAGCAAAGCGCTGTCTGCATTGCAAGCACTTGGCTTTAAGGCGAAAGAGGCGGAAAAAATGCTGAGTGTCATTACCGATTATACTTTGAGCACTGAAGAACTCATCCGTCAAGCATTGAAAAACAAGTAATCATTTGAGTGCACCCATGTCTGTCTAAAATATAGATTGAGGACTTGGAAAAATGCAATTTTTGCCCTTCTGGAGAAATGCTGTATAGTGCTTTTTGTTGAACCTTATGCAGAGAAGGAACGGTTATAAACCGTTCCCTACGGTTAAGACTTGCCCTTGTCTCAAATTGACAAAAATTTTTATTTTTTGCTAAATTTAGTTATCCAATTCACAAATTGAAAATTCATTAAATAAAGACACGGCAACAAAATAAGCGTCATTACTGTGCCGAATAATAAGCCATAACCCAAAGACAATGCCATTGGTTTTAAAATAAAATCTGTGCCACCGATACCGTAAGCCAAAGGAATGATGCCTGCCAAAGTGGTTAAACTGGTGAGTATTACTGCGCGCAAGCGGTCTTTTGCACCTTGAACAATCCATTCAAGTGCTGGCGTGGTGGCAGATAATTTCTGTTTCAAATAATTTAAATGAGTAACCATCACCAAAGAATCATTCACAATCACCCCAACCAATGCCAGAGTGCCTAGCAATGCGAAGAAACTCAGTGGCTCGCCGTGTAAAAAGAACGCCCAAATGACACCAATAACTGAGAAAGGAATAGCACTAAGCACCAATAACGGCTGGGTATAAGAATCAAATAACAAAATTAACAAAAAGAAAATGACGAAAATAGCCATAACAAATGCCTTTAGGAAACTTTGCATTGATTTTTTTGACTCTTTCGCGCCACCTTCGCTCAAAACTCGAACAGCAGGATATAAATTATCGGCATCAAATGACTTGAGAACCTGCTTAATAACCACGGGCGTACTGGCAACTTCATCATCAATACTGGCGCTGATTTTTACCGAGCGTTGTCCATCAAAATGGTTAAAATCAGGCTCGCCAACAATATGGCGAATATGGGAAAATTGCTTAAGCGGCACAGGCCTAGACTGGCGGTTATTAATTTTAAGTGTGCTGATAACTGCCTCTGATTGTTTCGGCTCACCTAAATAAATCCTAAAATCAACATCGGTATCGCCATAACGAATATCCGTCACATTAATACCGCCAAAGGTGGCTTTTAAATAGCGATTAACTGTAACAAAATCCACATTCAGCCTTGCCATTTTTTCAAAATCCAATACCACTTCAATGCGTGATTTACTTGGCTCATCGTCTCTATCAATATTGTCCACACCCTTTATTTGCTTAAGAATTTCAACCAAAGCATTTGCAGCAGTTTGACGCTGGTCATCATTATCACTCACCAACTGAATTTCAATATCTTCACCTTGTGGTGGACCAGGGCGACGCACGGAAAAAGTGAGATTTTCCGCTTCAACAACCTCTGTAGCGCGTGCTTTTAAGCGTTGAAGTTGTTCCTTAGCTTGAATTTTTCGCTTACTACTCGGTACCAAAGCAATGCTAAAATTTGCCACATGAGAAAACGATTGACCGACATTATTAGTTAAAGAATCCAAATCTACGCCAACCACATCCTTAATTAACGCCTCAACTTTATGACTCACACTTGCCGTATATTGCAACGAACTGCCCGGTGGCATCTTGAGTTTTGCAGTAATAATATCAGCACCTACTGTTGGAAATAAAGTAAGGCGCATTTGTGTTGCAGCGAAAAAAATCGATGCCCCCAATAATGCAAGAAATCCTATTACTATTAAATAGCGTATTTTTAAGATCCCCTTAAGCACTTTTTCAAACCAGTCTTCAATTGCATTAAACCAATTTTTCTTTTGAGGTTTTTCGCTCAAACCAGCAAGATGTGCAGGTAAAGCAATCGTTACTTCTAAAAAAGACAAAGTTAAGGCAAAAATTACCACCAATGGAATGACATAAATAAACTTGCCCATTGTCCCTTCCATTAAAAACATAGATGAAAATGCCAAAACCGTGGTCAATATGGTGGTGATAACTGGCATGATAACCCGTTTAAAACCAGTTACAGCAGAATGATACTTATCCTTGCCTGTTTGCTTGTGATGATGGATACTCTCTGCCACAATAATGGAATCATCCACCACAATGCCCAGCACCAAAATCATTGCTGCCAGTGATATCAAATTAATCGTCTCGCCTGCCACCCCTAATAACGCCACCGAACCCAGTAACGACACAGGCAAACTCACTGCCACCCAAAACGCTGTTTTTAGTGACAAAAACACCCCCAATACCACCAATACCAACAACAATCCAATTATGCCGTTGTTGGTCACAATCTCCAATCTATTGCGCACATATTTAGACGAATCAGAGGAGTAAAAAATGTGTACTTGCGGATATTTTTTCGCTTGCAATGCGTGTAGTTTTTCTTTGATTAAATCAACTGTGGTAATAATATCGGCATGTGCTTGCTTACGAATTTTTAAAATAAACCCCTTGGTGGCGTTAACGCGTACAATTGATTTTTCCTCAACATTGCCATCACTAATAGTAGCAATGTCTTTTAACCGCACTACTGGGCCGTCAAAACTTGATTTTATGATCACATCCCCCACTGCTTGTGCTTGGTCAAATTGTGCCAGCACTACAATGGTTTTCTCATTCTTGATATCATTATTACTACCAACGGTATAACGCTGATTACGCTTCTGAATTGCACTGATCACTTGTGGCAAAGACAATTTATATTGATACAATTTATCGGTGTCAATGCGTATCTGAATTTCACGGTCTAAATACCCTTCTTTGACCACCTCAGAAACCCCATCAACCAACGCTAATTCATCAGCAATTGCATCAATGTTGTTGCGCAATTGGGCAAAAGATAGACTGTTACTGTTGATATTAACTTTTAAAATGCTTTGCAATGAACTTTTCATGTCCACCACTTTAGGCAAATCCACCACCTCAGCTGGTAGTGATTTAATTCGGTCAACCGCATTTTGAATGTCTTGTTTTAACGCACCAACATCATCCACATCGGGCGACAGCGTTACCAAAATAACAGAAGACCCTTGGCGAGAAATGGAGTTAAATTTTTCAATTCCTATTACACTGCTTAATTCATCCTCAATTGGATTGGTGATATTTTGCTCAACATCTTCAGGAGATGCACCTGGATAACCAGTAACAATGGTTACCAATTCAAAATCAACCGCTGGAAACTGGTCTCTCTGAATATTGTTAAACGCCAACAAGCCAACCGCAATAATACTTACGGTAAAAACCAGTGCCAGTTTTTTTTGCTTAACAAAAAAATTAAAAAGATTATCCATAGAAATATCAGTATACCCAAATAGACGCCAGTTAATTTATTTACCGCGCGCCCTTTTGCGTGCCGTTTCACTCAATAAACGCTTGCGAATACGGGTGTTATTCGGCGTTACTTCCACCAATTCATCGTCATCAATAAATTCTAACGCTTGCTCAAGATCAAGTTTAATCGCTGGTGTGAGTGATACCGCTTCATCAGTACCAGAGGCACGAACATTGGTAAGTTGCTTGCCCTTCATGACATTGACAACCAGATCTTTATCTCGTGTATGAATACCAACCACCATACCTTCGTAAATATCAGTATTGTGCTCAACAAAGAATTTACCCGATTTTTGCAAATTAAAAATCGCATACGCTACTGCTTGCCCTTGCGTCATTGAAATCAGTGAGCCGTTATTGCGTTGACCGATTTCACCGTCTTTTCTAGGCTTGTAAGCATCAAATGAAGAATTCATTAAGCCTGTACCTGTAGTTGCAGTTAAAAATTCTGTCCTAAAGCCGATTAAACCACGGGCAGGAATGTTAAAGTCTAATTTCACCCTACCATTACCATCAGGCACCATATCACTAAGTTCACCTTTGCGCTCACCTAACTTCTCCATCACTGTGCCTTGATGCTGAGATTCAACATCAACGCTCAAATTTTCAAACGGCTCACAAATCACCCCGTCAATCTCTTTTAAAATTACTTGTGGACGACCTACTGCCAACTCAAATCCTTCACGGCGCATGGTTTCAATCAAGATAGACAAATGCAACTCTCCCCGACCTGATACCAAAAATTCAGAAGGATCTTCAGTATTTTCAACACGCAATGCCACATTGTAAATCAGTTCTTTGTCTAGGCGATCACGAATATTTCTTGAAGTAATATACTTGCCATCTTGACCTGCAAATGGCGAATCATTGACACGAAATGCCATTGACACTGTCGGCTCGTCCACACTAAGTGGCGGTAAAGCTTCAACGGTTTCAACATCGCAAATCGTATCAGAAATAGAAATACCTTCAATACCTGTAACACAAGCAATATTACCCGCTTCAGCACTGTCAGCCTCCACTTTCTCTAAACCCATAAAACCCATTAAACCTGCAATTTTAGCCTTGCGTTCAGTGCCATCAGCACTCACCACTATCACTTGTTGGTTTTTCTTAACAGTGCCACGGGTAATCCGTCCAATGCCAATTGCCCCAATAAATGAGGAATAATCAAGTGCTGTGATTTGCATTTGCAACGGTGCATTTACATCCACTTCTGGTGCTGCTACTTTGGCAATAATGGTTTCAAACATAGGGGTCATATCACCCGAACGCACATCGTCTTCTAGCGATGCGTAACCATTAATACTTGAAGCATAAATAATAGGGAAATCCAGTTGCTCATCAGTTGCACCTAGTTGGTCAAACAAGTCAAATACTTGGTCAATCACCCAATTAGGACGCGCCGCATCTTTGTCAATTTTGTTAATCACCACAATTGGGTTAAGCCCCTGATCAAAGGCTTTTTTAGTTACAAAACGCGTTTGTGGCATTGGCCCTTCTTGTGCATCCACCAACAACAAAACCGAATCCACCATCGACAATACCCGCTCTACTTCACCACCAAAGTCGGCGTGTCCGGGGGTATCAACAATATTAATATGATAATCGTTCCATTTAATTGCCGTATTTTTACTGGAAATAGTGATACCCCGCTCTTTTTCCAAATCGTTAGAATCCATCATTCTATCCGTGGACTCAAAACGGTCATCAAAAGTTTGTGATTGCTCTAAAAGTTTATCAACCAGCGTGGTTTTTCCGTGGTCAACATGGGCAATAATGGCAATATTTCTAAGTTTGTCGTTCATTAGATGATAATTAGTGTTTTAAAAAAATCGCTATTATCCCCTAAAGAGTGCCACCATATTAGCATTAAATAATATAAATGGTAACTTTTACATAATTCATAATTTTTCACTCTGATTTTAATGTTTGTATTTATGAGGTTTTTACACAATATAGAAACCTTTGCATAAAGCATAAAAGTATGGATGATTAGCAAAATTCAATTTTTGTCCAATTGGTAATTTTCTTAAATATTGTCCTAGCAAGGCTAAGGCTGGGTTTAAGAAAATCACCAAGTGGGTGAAACGAGGATTCTTGATGATTATTCATATTTATGCAAAGGTCTCGAATAATATGCTGTCAATACTGGGGATGAGGATAGGTGCTAGGTTGTTTGGTTTATTTTTGAAAATGGCATTAGATATGGATGCTGAATAAAAGTTAGCCTGTGGTTAATATCCCTGTCTAATGCAATGGCTTCGACTTGAAGGAGGTATTTTTTTTGCCGCCCATCATCCATTTTTATTATCTAAAAACAAATGCTTGATTTGCATCATTCAAAAAAATAAAATTAAGGTATAATTCAATTTTTATTGAAGTCTTTGCATAAAGGTGCAAGTGGTTGACAGAATTCAATTTTTGCCTAATTATTCTTGATGAATATTCATATTTATGCAGAGATTTCTTATTTACAGGAATTTACCCTGTACTTCAAAAAAATCCAATTAATTTAAGTTAGGTACGAAAAAACTAGGGGAATAAACCATGCAAATAAAAACACAAAAACAAATCACAATATTACAAAATAAAGCGCAAAAAGTCGCTGACCAACTCAACGAAGAAGTTGTTGCCATTGCCAAAGGCATTCAGCACATCCAAACCCAAACAGGTGTGGTTTACCAATTAAATGCCGAAAATTTTGACGCTAAAAAGTTAACCCTAATTGCCAAAAAAATTGGCGATGATTTAGAGGTAACACTAGAGGAAAGTGTTGTTGTCTTTGACAACTATTTTAATGTTTGTGGAACTGATTTATCCTGTTTAGTTTCTCTACCTACCGAAGATGGCGGGCTTTACCACATTGTTGCTGATGCGTTCTTTACTTTAGAAGATGGCACGCAAGTTGTGTATTTTTATGGCGAGCAATCTATTGTCACTACAGAGTCTAGTGCAGCAAGCACAAAGGGCAATCAAAGTTTTTTCGATGTTATTAATTCAAATATAAAAATCGTAGCCATAGTTACAGCTGTAGCGGTTGTGGTTGCTAGTAGTGGTGGCAGTGGTGGTAGTGGTAGTGATGATGGTGATGATAGTGATGATGATAACAAAACTCTGGAACAGCCAATTGTTCAAGTAGCAGAAGTAAACGCCACAGAAAATGAAGCGAAAGATGAAAATCACATTACGGTAAAGGCAGAACTAGGTAGTAAGGTAACCATCACCTTTTCTGCAAATGGAAAAACGGTTACCAAGATAATTGAATCTGCCTCAGGTAATCATGACAAAGTTTCTGTTTTAACAGTTGACGAACTTAACGCATTAGGTGATGGCTCGATCAGTATTTCAGCCGTTGCCGCTAAAGATGGTGTAATAAGTTCTGCTGGCACTGGTAGTTTTACACTTGATACTGTGGCACCAATATTTGATCAGCAACCTACTGCAATCAACACTGATATTAACACCCCTATTACAACCACTATTTATGATGCACAAGCAACCGACCAGAATGGCAATGCAGATGAAGGTATTACTTATAGTATAAAAGGTACAAATGCCAATAAATTTGAGATTACTGCTAACACTGGAGTGGTAACTTATAAAACAATGCAAACATCAGTGCACATTGATGCAATTACCATTGTTGCTACCGATGTCGCAGGTAACGAGAGCTTACAAAATATAACCGTTTCGGTTGTCAACAATCCAACCATTCAAGTGGCAGAAGTAAACACCACAGAAAATGAAGCACAAGATGAGAATCAAATTACGATAAAGGCAGAAGCAGGTAGCAAGGTAACCATCACCTTTTCTGCAAATGGAAAAACTGTTATAAAGGTAATTGAATCTGCCTCAGGTAATCATGACAAAGTTTCTGCTTTAACAGTTGACGAACTTAACACATTAGGTGATGGTTTGATCAGTATTTCAGCCGTTGCCGTTAAAGATGGTGTAACAAGTTCTGCTGGCACTGGTAGTTTTACACTTGATACTGTGGCACCAATATTTGATCAACAGTCCACTGCAATCAATACGAATACTCACGCCCCTATTACCACTATTTATGATGCACAAGCAACTGACCAGAATGGCAATGCAGATGAAGGTATTACTTATAGTATAAAAGGTACAAATGCCGATAAATTTGAGATTACTGCTGACACTGGAGTGGTAACCTACAAAACGATACAAACATCAGAGCACGATGACACAATTACCATTGTTGCCGCTGATATTGCGGGTAATACGGTTGAGAAAGTCGTTACTGTATCAGTAAAAAATTTGATGCACGGCTTTACTATTGATGGTGGAAATGGTGGTTATGCAAGTGGCTGGTCAACCTCCTCAGCAGGCGATGTTAATGGCGATGGCTTAGATGATTTAATTGTTAGCTCTTATTTGGATGGTACCACGCCTGATGGCTCAAGGAATCGTTCAGGTAATTCTTATGTCGTGTTTGGTAAAATTGATGAAACTATTGTTGATTTATCAGCCGTAGTCTCTGGTACGGGTGGCTTTGTTGTTCATGGTGATGGCACGTATCCAGGTGATTGGAGTGGCTGGTCAGTCTCCTCAGCAGGCGATGTCAACGGTGATGGTTTAGATGATTTGATTATTGGTGTTCGTAATGCTTGGGGGAGGAGTCCTCCAGGAGAAGACCCTAGGCAGTTTTCAGGTAATTCTTATGTCGTGTTTGGTAAAACTGATGGAACTGCTGTTAATTTATCAGCCATAGGCACAGATGGTTTTTCTATTGAGGGTGCTTCTAATCTAGAACAGAACGGCTTCTCGGTCTCCTCAGCAGGCGATGTCAATGGCGATGGCTTGGATGATTTGATTGTTGCTTCTGCTTATTTTAACACAGCAGAAGGTAGGGTTTATGTCGTATTTGGTAAAACTGATGGAGTTACCGTTGATTTAGCAAACATAGGCACAAGTGGCTTTGTTATTAAGGGCGAAGAGGTTCAGAATTGGTGGACTGGCCGATCAGTTTCCTCGGCAGGCGATGTCAATGGCGATGGTTTAGATGATTTAATTATTAGCGCTTATTATGCAAACCTTGAAGCAGGTAAATCCTATGTCGTGTTTGGTAAAATTGATAAAAATGACATTAATTTACTAGACATAGTGTCAGGCACAGGTGGTTTTGTTATTAATGGTGAAAATGATGGTGATTTGAGTAGTTGCTCAGTCTCCTCAGCAGGTGATGTCAATGGTGATGGCTTGGATGATTTAATCGTTGGTGCTCATAAAGCAACTTCTAATAATAAAGCCGAAACAGGAAAAACTTATGTCGTGTTTGGTAAAACTGACAAAAATGCCGTTAATTTATCAACTATAGCTTTAGGCACAGGTGGCTTTGTTATTAATGGTGAAAATGCTGGTGATTGGAGCGGCTGGTCAGTCTCCTCAGCAGGCGATGTTAATGGCGATGGCTTAGATGATTTGATTATTGGTGCTAAAAAAGCAAATTCTGGCAATGGTAAATCTTATGTCGTGTTTGGTAAAGCTAATGAAGACTCTGTTAATTTATCAGCCATAGTCGCTGGCACGGGTGGCTTTGTTATTAATGGTGAGAGTGCTGAGGATGAGAGTGGCCACTCAGTCTCCTCGGCAGGTGATGTCAATGGCGATGGCTTGGATGATTTGATTGTTGGTGCTTATTTGGTAAATCATAGCCTTCAAGAAGGCAAAGGTAGATCTTATGTTGTGTTTGGCAAAACCGATACAGCAGCCGTTCATTTAGCAGATGTTAGTGCTGGTCGGGGTATCATTGGGCATGCAATTGATTTTCAAGGAAATCAGAGCGAATATAGTGGCACCTCTGCTGATGAATTGTTTGTTGCTGGTGAAGGTGACAATATCTTAATAGGCAATGGTGGTACCGATGTCTTTAATGCAGGTGCGGGCAATGATACTATTATCATTGATAGCAACAACCTTACTAAACTCTACAGCAACACATTGAGCAATAATTTACTTGCTCGTGTTGATGGTGGTGGTGACATTGATATTCTAAAATTAAGTGGTAGCAACCTTAGACTAGACCTTACTCACATAGACAATGGTCGTATTCAAGATATTGAAGTCATAGATTTAACAGGATCAGGTGACAATACTTTGATACTTAATCTGAATGACTTGCTAGATATTTCAAGTTCAACTAACATTCTTAAAGTTATTGGTAATTCAGGCGATAAAGTTGATATAGAACTTAATGACAATGCCTTTGTTCAAAATTCTGCATCAGAAACAAAGGATGGTATTACTTATCATGTTTATAGCAATGCTAACGCCTCCACTGCAGAATTATGGATAGATCAAGGTTTAGGGGTGATTTAACAACTGTTCTCTACCGTTGTTCTGAGCTATCGTTTGCTTCACCCTTTCAATTAAAGGGTAATGATATTCTTAAACCTTGTCCTAGCAGGGTTAAGGCTGGGTTTAAAAAATTACCAAATGGGTGAAAAGTGGATTCTTGATGATTATTCATAATTTATGCAAAGGTCTCATAGTGCCAATACTTGGAATAAAAATGGACGCTAGACTGTTTAGCTTATTTTTTGAAAATGATATAGGATATAATTCAACTTCTTTCATTGTAGGAATTTACCTGCATTTCAAAAAAAAAGTAAACATCAAGAGGAATCAATATGCAAATAAAAACACAAAAACAAATCACAATATTACAAAATAAAGCGCAAAAAGTCGCTGACCAACTCAACGAAGAAGTTGTTGCCATTGCCAAAGGCATTCAACACATCCAAACCCAAACAGGTGTGGCATATCAATTAAACACTAAAGATTTTGACACTAAAAAGTTAAACTTAATTGCCAAAAAAGTCGGTGATGATTTAGAGGTAGCACTAGAAGAAAGTGTTGTTATTTTTGATAACTATTTTAATGTTTGCACCACTGATTTATCTTGTTTGGTTTCTTTGCCCACCAAAGACGGTGGACTTTACCATATTGTTGCTGATGCTTTCTTCACTTTAGAAGACGACACCCAAGTGGTGTATTTTTATGGCGAACAATCTATTGTTTCCACAGAATCTAGTGCCGCAAGCACAGGTAACAAACAAAGCTTTTTTGATGTTGTTACCTCTAACATAGGGATCGTGGCTGCAGTTGCGGTTGTAGCCGTTGTAGTTGCCACTAGTGGCAGTGACAAGAATGATAATGATAATGAAGATGAAACATCACTAACATTTACCTTAGCAGACACAGGTGGTGCTACCAACGATACCACGATTACTGTTAGTGGTATGAAGGAAGGGGCAACTTGGCAGTATTCTATTGATGGTGGCGCTAGTTTTACCGATGGCACAGGTAGTAGTTTTGTGTTGAGAGAAGGCACTTATGCTGAGAATATCATTCAGATTAAACAAACTGATACAGCTGGTAATACCTTAACCGTCATTAAGAATACTTCCCCTGTTGTTGTGGACACCACAAATCCTTTATTTACCAGTGCAACGACAGTTGATGTTGAAACAAACACCGAAGCATCGGAAACGATATATGAAGCAACAGCAACAGACAATAATGCAGTTACTTACACCTTAGAAGATGGCAATCAAAAAGACAAATTTACGATTAGCAAGGAGGGGGAACTAAAATATAAGCAAAAACAAACGACAGCACATAATGACGACAAAGTTACTATTATTGTCACTGATGTTGCAGGCAATAAAACAAAGCAACTTATTACCGTGTCGGTGAAAGATTCTATTTTAACCACCTCAGTTGTTTGGAATAATATTGGTGATGATAATAACATCAATATTGAAGAATTGGCAACAGTTACTTTAAGTGGTACAGTTACTTCCACTGGTAGCACACCTGCTGACTTAAATATTGCCAGTATTGTTTTCAAACAAAATAATGCCATTGTCCACACGATTAACACCGCTCTTCCCGTTATCAATAACAACACTTGGACTTTAGACCACGACAACGCTTGGACTTCAAAACTTGTTAATGGCAATTGCACCGTTATTGTTAATCTTTCTGCTAATAGTAACAGTATCACAGGTCAGGGGGAAACGGTAGTAGTAATTGATATAGTTATTCCAGGTGCACCAGTATTGAGTTTTACAGATACAGGTTTATCAAATGATGGTGTTACCAAAAATGGCACAATGACTGTTAGTGATTTAGAGACAGGTGCAACTTGGCAGTATTCTATTGATGGTGGCACTAACTTTACCAGTGGCACAGGCAGTAGTTTTATACTGAATGAAGGCACTTATACTCAAAATACCATTCAGATCAAACAAACTGATGCAGCTGGCAATGTTTCAAGCGTGGCTGCAAACACTTCAACTGTTGTTGTGGATACCACAGATCCTTTGTTTCTTAACACAGACAATACTGTTAGTGTTGAAATAAATTCAACTGTTACAACTACTGTTTACGATGCTCAAGTAGTCAACCATACTGGTGGCAATGCAGATGAAGGCATTACTTATAGCATAAAAGGAGCGAATGCCAGTAAATTTTCGATTACTACTGACACTGGAATAGTAACCTATAAAACAATACAAACGGTAAGGCGCAATGATGCAATTACCATTGTTGCTACCGATGTTGCAGGCAACGAGAGCTTACAAGATGTAACCGTTGTGGTTGTCAACAAACCAATCGTTCAAGTGGCAGAAGTAAACGCCACAGAAAATGAAGCGAAAGATGAGAATCAAATTACGGTAAAGGCAGAACTAGGTAGCAAGGTAACCATCACCTTTTCTGCAAATGGAAAAACGGTTATCAAGATAATTGAATCTGCCTCAGGCAATCATGACAAAGTTTCTGCTTTAACAGTTGACGAACTTAACACATTAGGTGATGGTTTGATCAATATTTCAGCCGTTGCCGTTAAAGATGGTGTAGCAAGTTCTGCTGGCACTGGTAGTTTTACACTCGATACTGTGGCACCAATATTTGATCAGCAGCCTACTGCAATTAACACTAATATTAACACCCCTATTACAACCACTATTTATGATGCACAAGCAACTGACCAGAATGGCAATGCAGATGAAGGCATTACTTATAGCATAAAAGATGCAAATAACAGTAAATTTACGATTACTACTGACACTGGGAAAGTAACCTATAAAGAAATACAAACATCAGTGCATAGTAACGATACAGTTACCATTATTGCTACCGATACTGCGGGTAACGCAACAGAAAAAGTCGTTACTGTTTCAGTGGTACCTCCTGCACAAGGCTTTGTTATCAATGGCAAGAGTTTTGCAGATAATGCTGGATTCTCAGTCTCCTCAGCAGGTGATGTGAATGGTGATGGACTAGATGATTTGATTGTTGGTGCCCCTCATAATCTGGTCTACAGCGATCCTACCAAGAAGGCAAGTGAATCTTATGTAATATTTGGCAAGACTAGCGCAACTGCTGTTAATTCATCAGACATAGCCTCTGGCACGGGTGGATTTATTATCAATGGCGAGGGGATTGAGGATCTAAGTGGCTGGTCAGTTTCTTCAGCAGGCGATGTGAATGGTGATGGCTTAGATGATTTGATTGTTAGTGCCACTTGGGCAAACCACTCCGTTGATAAAACAGATGCTGGCAAGTCTTATGTTGTATTTGGCAAGATTGACACAATCGCTGTTGATTTATCAAATATGGGTACGGGTGGCTTTGTTATTAATGGCGAGAATAAGGATGATCAGAGTGGCCACTCAGTTTCCTCAGCAGGTGATGTTAATGGCGATGGTCTAGATGATCTGATTATTGGCGCCCCTATAACAGGCTTAGAATTTTCAGGTAATTCTTATGTGGTATTTGGCAAGGCTAACACAACTGACATTGATTTGTCAGATGTTGTTACTGGCATGGGTGGCTTTGTTATTAATGGTGGGAATGTTGGTGATTTTAGTGGCTACTCAGTCTCCTCAGCAGGCGATGTCAATGGTGATGGCTTGGATGATTTGATTATTGGCGCTAGTAGAGCAAAAAAAGAGGCAGGTAAAACTTTCGTCGTATTTGGCAAGCAGGACACAACTACTGTTAATTTATCAGATGTAGCCTCTGGTACGGGTGGTTTTGCTATCAATGGTGAGCATATTGAGGAACAAAGTGGCTGGTCAGTTTCCTCAATATATGATATCAATGGTGACAACTTGGATGATTTGGTTATTGGCTCTTCTTTTATAGTCAAGGCATATGAGGATAGGAAAAGTAGAACTTATGTTGTGTTTGGCAAGAAGGACGACACAGATGTTGTTAATTTATCAGATGTAGCCTCTGGCACAGGTGGCTTTGTTATTATTAGTGAGAAAATTAAAGATCATGGTGGCTACTCAGTCTCCTCAGCAGGCGATGTCAATGGCGATGGCGTGGATGATTTGATTATTGGTGCCCATTCAGCTGACAACACAGGTAAATCTTATGTGGTATTTGGCAAGGCCAACACAGATGCTATTGATTTATCAGACATAGCTGCTGGCACAGGTGGTTTTGCTATTAATGGTGAGGCTGAGGATGCTAAGGATGATAGTGGCTTTTCAGTCTCCTCAGCAGGTGATGTCAATGGTGATGGCTTGGATGATTTGATTATTGGCACCCCCAGAGTAGACCCTAACGGTGACGTTACTATCGCAGGAAAATCCCATGTAGTATTTGGAAAAACCGATACAAAGACCGTTTATTTAGCAGATGTTAGCAAAGGTGAAGGTATTGCCGCCCATACAATTGATTTTCAAGGTGATACCAATACCGATAACAATGACACGCTAACAGGTACCTCTGCTGACGAGTTGTTTGTTGCCGGTTTAGGCAACGATGTCTTAAGGGGTAACGGTGGCACGGATGTCTTTAACGCAGGTGCAGGTGATGACACCATTATCATTAATGACGACAATCTTGCCAAACTTTCCAGCAATACACTTAGTAGCGATTTACTCGCTCGTGTTGATGGTGGTGGCAATACTGATACTCTGAAATTGGAGGGTGGCAATCTTAGTTTAGACCTTACCAATATAAGTAGTAGGCGCATTCAAGATATTGAAATCATTGATTTAACAGGCTCAGGTAATAATATCTTAAAACTTAATCTTAATGATTTACTGGATATCTCTAGTTCAACCAATGTTCTTAAGGTTATTGGCAATTCAGGCGATAAAGTTGATATAGAGCTTAATGCCAATGATTTTACTAGGGGTATTGTAAAAACAGAGGCTGGTATAGATTACTATATTTATAGCAATATTAACGCCTCTACTGCAAAGTTATGGGTAGATCAAGATTTAGATGTGATTTAACAACTATTCTTTACTGTTGTTCTGAGTTATCGTTTGCCCTACCTTTCAATTAAAAGGTGGAGTCTGACATAAATTGACCTTGAAAAGTTGGCGTTCAAAATAACCAAAAAACATAATTTTTTGCTCTATTTTTATGTTTTACATATTTATGAGTTTGAGAATAAAGGGCAATGATATTCTTATACCATTTTCAAAAATAAAATGAATAATATAGAGACCTTTGCATAAATATGGATGATTAGCAAAATTCAATTTTTGCCCACTTGGTAATTTCTTAAACCTTGTCCTAGCGGAGCTAAGGCTGGGTTTACAAAATTACCAAGTGGGTGAAAAGTGGATTCTTGATGATTCATATTTATGCAAAGGTCTCAATATAGTGCTAATACTTGGAATGAGGATGAGTGCCAAATTGTTTGGCTTATTTTTAAAAACAGTATAAGGTATAATTCAACTCCTTTTATTATAGGGGTTTACCTGCATTTCAAAAAAAATCCAATTAATTTGAATCAGAAATGCAAAAAAGTAAACATCGGGAGAAGTCAATATGCAAATAAAAACACAAAAACAAATTACAATATTACAAAATAAAGCGCAAAAAGTCGCTGACCAACTCAACAAAGAAATTGTTGCTGTTGCCAAAGGTATTCAGCATATTCAAGTTCAAGCAGGTATGGCTTACCAATTAAGCGCTAAAGAGTTTGATGTTAAAAAGTTAAATCTAATTGCCAAAAAAAATGGCAATGATTTAGAAGTGGCACTAGAGGAAAATGTTATTATTTTTGACAACTATTTTGCTGTTTGTGAGACTGGTTTGTCTTGCTTAGTTTCTTTGCCCACCGAAGACGGCGGGCTTTATCATATTGTTGCTAATACATTCTTCACTTTAGAAGATGGTACGCAAGTTGTGTATTTTTATGGTGAACAATCTATTGTTACCACAGAGTCTAGTGCAGTAAGTGCAAATAACAATCAAAGTTTTAAAGATATTATCACTTCAAATATAGAAATTGTAGTCGCGGTTGTAGCCGTTGCGATTATTGCTAGCAATGGTAACGATGGCAACAAAACTTTGGAACAACCAATCATTCAAGTGACAGAAGTAAACGCCACAAAAAATGAAGCACAAGATGAGAATCAAATTACGGTAAAGGCAGAACCAGGTAGCAAGATAACCATCACCTTTTCTGCAAATGAAAAAACCGTTACCAAGATAATTGAATCTGCCTCAGGTAATTATGACAAAGTTTCTGTTTTAACAGTTGACGAGCTTAACACATTAGGTGATGGTTCGATCAGTATTTCAGCCGTTGCCGTTAAAGATGGGGTAATAAGTTCTACTGGCACTGGTAGTTTTACACTTGATACTGTGGCGCCAATATTTGATCAGCAGCCTACTACAATCAACACTAATATTAGCACCCCTATTACAACCACTATTTATGATGCACAAGCAACCGACCAGAATGGCAATGCAGATGAAGGTATTACTTATAGTATAAAAGGTACAAATGCCAATAAATTTGAGATTACTGCTGACACTGGGAAAGTAACCTATAAAGAAATACAAACATCAGTGCATAGTAACGACACAGTTACCATTATTGCTACCGATACTGCGGGTAACACAACAGAACAAATCGTTACTGTTTCAGTGGTACCCCCACAAGGCTTTGTTATCAATGGTGAGAATGCCGAAGATGTTAGTGGACACTCGGTCTCCTCAGTAGGCGATGTCAATGGCGATGGCTTGGATGATTTGATTATTGGCGCCCCTCATCATCTAGACCTCAGTACACCTAACGCTAAATATACAAGTAAATCTTATGTGGTATTTGGTAAGACTAACGCAACTGCTGTTAATTTATCAGACATAGCCTCTGGCATAGGTGGCTTTGTTATCAATGGCAAGGATGCTGGGGATTATAGTGGTTTCTCGACCTCCTCAGCAGGCGATGTTAATGGCGATGGCTTAGATGATTTGATTGTTGGTGCCAATTATTCAACAAACTCTGCTGGTAAAAACCAAGCAGGCAGGTCTTTCGTCGTGTTTGGCAAAATTAACACAACTGCCGTTGATTTATCAAACATGGGTATGGGTGGCTTTGTTATCAATGGTGAAAATGCTGGAGATCGAAGTGGGGCGTCAGTTTCCTCAGCAGGTGATGTCAATGGTGATGGTCTAGATGATCTGATTATTGGTGCCCCTGCAGCAAGCACAGATTCTGTCAATTTTTTAGGCAATTCTTATGTGGTATTTGGCAAGGCTAACGCAACTGCCATTGATTTATCAAACATAGCCACTGGTACAGGTGGCTTTATTATCAGGGGCATAAATACTTGGGAGTTTAGTGGCACTTCAGTCTCTTCAGCAGGCGATGTCAATGGTGATGGCTTAGATGATTTGATTGTTGGTTCTCATGGAGCATTAACTTCGGCAGGCAGGTCTTTCGTTGTGTTTGGCAAAAAGGATGACACAAATACCGTTAATTTATCAGATATAATCTCTGGCACAGGTGGCTTTGTTATTAATGGTGAGAATGCTAAGAGTCAAAGTGGTTGGTCAGTTTCCTCAATAGATGATATCAATGGCGATGGCTTAGATGATTTGATTGTTGGTGCTTATTTGGCCGATTCTAATGATGATGATAACATAGGTAAGTCTTATGTTGTGTTTGGCAAGAAAAATGACACCACTGCTGTTAATTTATCAGATGTAGCCTCTGGCACGGGTGGTTTTGTTATCAATGGTGAAAATACCGAGGATCGGAGTGGCTTCTCAGTCTCTTCAGCAGGTGATGTCAATGGCGATGGCTTGGATGATTTGATTATTGGTGCCCATTCGGCTAACAACACAGGTAAATCTTATGTGGTATTTGGCAAGGCCAACACAGATGCTATTGATTTATCAGACATAGCTGCTGGCACGGGTGGTTTTGTTATCAATGGTGAGGGTGCTGAGGATGATAGTGGCTTCTCAGTCTCCTCAGCAGGTGATGTCAATGGTGATGGACTAGATGATTTGATTGTTGGTGCCCCTAAGGCAGACCCCACTGGTGGCACTAACGCAGGAAAATCCTATGTAATATTTGGAAAAACCAGCACAAAGTCTGTTTATTTAACAGATATCAGTAAAGGCGAAGGGGTCGCTATTCATGTAATTGATTTTCAAGGTGATGCCAATGCCGATAAAAATGACACACTAACAGGTACCTCTGCTGACGAGTTGTTTGTTGCCGGTTTAGGTAACGATGTCTTAAGGGGTAACGGTGGTACTGATGTCTTTAATGCAGGTGCAGGTGATGATATTATTATCATTAATAATGACAATCTTGCCAAACTTTCCAACAACACACTTGGTAGCCATTTACTCGCTCGTGTTGATGGTGGTGGTGGCACTGATACTCTGAAGTTAGAGGGTGGTAATCTTAACTTAGACCTTAGCAATATAAACAATGGCCGCATTCAAGATATTGAAATCATTGATTTGACAGGCTCAGGTAACAATACTTTGAAACTTAATCTTAATGATTTACTGGATTTCTCTAGTTCAACCAATGTTCTTAAAGTTATTGGTAACTCAGGTGATAAAATTGATATAGAATTGAACGATAACGCCTTTGTTCAAAATTCTGCATCAAAAACAGAAAATGGTATCAACTATCATATTTATAGCAATGCTAACGCTTCTACTGCAGAATTATGGATAGATCAAACTTTAGAGGTGATTTAGCAACTATTCCCTGTTACCCTGAGTATTCTTGCTAACCAAAAAAAAGGTAAAGCTTGGTGTAGATTGACTTTGAAAAATTGGCGTCCAAAATAACCAGAAAGCATAACTTTTGCTTTGTTTCCAAGCTTTCTTAGGTGTGTAAGTTTTGGAATGACTTAATGCTATTTTCAAGGATAAAATGAATAATATGTGTTCGTACTTGAAATGAGGAGATTGTTTGGTTTATTTTTGAAAAATGGCATAAGTATCAATGATTAGCAGAATTCAATTTTTGCCCTCCTGAAGCATTGCCATGTGGTACCAAGCCCAATTGAAATTTCTTTAAATCTTGTTTTAGCAGAAGTTTCTAAGTAAAAAGACTCGATAACTATTCATATTAAGACCTTTGCATAAAGATTTTAATTGGGCAGTATAAAAATAGCGAAACAATAAGTTAAAACATTAGAGGAGACAAGTATGCAAATTAAAACACAAAAACAAATCATAGCATTACAAAATAAAGCGCAAAAAATCGCCAGTAAACTTAACGAAGAAATTGCTGTTGTTGCCAAAGGTGTTCAGCATATTCAGGTTCAAACAGGTGTGGCTTACCAATTAAGTACTAAAGATTTTGATGCTAAAAAGACAGGTCTAATTGCCAAAAAGGTCGGTGATGATTTAGAAGTAGCATTAGCAGAAGATGTTATTATTTTTGACAACTATTTTACTATTTGTGGCACTGGTTTATCCTGCTTAGTTTCTCTACCCACCGAAGATGGCGGACTTTACCACATTGTTGCGGATGCGTTCTTCACTTTAGAAGATAGTGCGCAAGTTGTGTATTTTTATGGCGAACAATCTATTATTACTACAGAATCTAGTGCAGTAAGTTCAGGCAGTCAAAGTTTCTTCGAGGTTATCACTTCAAATATAGGAATCATAGCCGCAGTTGTGGTTGTAGCTGTTGTGGTTGCCAATAATAGCAATGATGATGGCAGTGACAATGATACAACATCTCTAGCACAAGGCTTTGCCATCAATGGTGAGAATGCTGAAGAGGTTAGCGGATACTCAGTCTCCTCAGCAGGCGATGTCAATGGCGATGGCTTAGATGATTTGATTATTGGCGCCCCTCATTATCAAAACTCCAGCTCACCTGATGGCAAATATGTAGGTAAATCTTATGTGGTATTTGGCAAGACTAACGCAACTACTGTTAATTTATCAACCATAGCCTCTGGCATAGGTGGCTTTGTTATCAATGGCGAGAATAATGGGGATCAAAGTGGCTACTCAGTCTCTTCAGCAGGTGATATTAATAGCGATGGCTTAAATGACTTGATTGTTGGTGCATTCGCTGGCAGCACTAGTGCAAGTGAAACTAATGCAGGTAAATCTTTCGTCGTGTTTGGTAAAAAGGATGACTTGAATGCTATTAATTTATCAGATGTAGCCTCTGGCACAGGTGGCTTTGTTATCAATGGTGAAAATGCTGAAGATCAGAGTGGACGGTCAGTTTCCTCAGCAGGTGATGTCAATGGTGATGGCATAGGTGATCTGATTATTGGCGCTCCTACAGTGAGCACAGATTCTGTCAATTTTTTAGGTAACTCTTATGTGGTATTTGGTAAAACTAACGAGACTACTGTTAATTTATCAGACATAGCCTCTGGCACAGGTGGCTTTATTATTAAAGGCATAGGTAATCAAGATCTTAGTGGAAACTCAGTCTCCTCAGCAGGTGATGTCAATGGTGATGGCTTAGATGACTTAATTGTTAGCGCTCACGGAGCAGAGTCTAGGGCAGGTAAATCTTTCGTCGTGTTTGGCAAGAATAATACAGAAGCTATTAAGTTATCAGATATAGCCTCTGGCACAGATGGCTTTGTTATCAACGGTGAGAATGCTGGAGATCTGAGTGGCCAGTCAGTTTCCTCAGCAGGCGATGTCAATGGCGATGGTTTGGATGATTTAATCATTGGTGCTTATGGGGCAAACTCAAATGCAGGCAAATCTTATGTGGTATTCGGCAAGAACAACGCAGAAGCTATCAACTTATCAACCATAACCTCTGGTACGGGTGGTTTTGCTATCAATGGTGAGAGCGCTTTGAATTATAGCGGATACTCGGTTTCTTCAGCAGGTGATGTCAATGGTGATGGCTTGGATGATTTGATTGTTGGCGCTTATTTGGTCAACCATTGGGCAGGAAGATCTTATGTGGTATTTGGCAAGGCTAATACAGATGCTATTGATTTATCGAACATAGCTGCTGGCATAGGTGGCTTTGTTATCAATGGTAAGGATGCTGGGGATTGGAGTGGATTCTCAGTCTCTTCAGCAGGCGATGTCAATGGCGATGGATTGGATGATTTGATTGTTGGCGCCCCCAAGGCAAACCTTATTGATAACGCTAACATGGGTAAATCTTTCGTTGTATTTGGTAAAACCAATACAAAATCCGTTCATTTAGCAGATATTGACACTGGCAAGGGTGTTGCTGCTCATGCCATTGATTTTCAAGGAGATCAGAACGAATATAACGGTACCTCTGCTGATGAATTGTTTGTTGCTGGCGCAGGTAACAACATCTTAATAGGTAATGGTGGCACCGATGTCTTTAATGCGGGTGCAGGCAATGATGCCATTGTCATTAATGGTGACAACCTTGCTAAACTCTCCAGCAACACATTGAGTAGTAATTTACTTACTCGTGTTGATGGTGGCAATGGTATTGATACCCTGTCTTTAAGTGGTAGTAATCTTACCTTAGACCTCACTAATATAGATGATGGTCGCATTCAAGACATTGAAATCATTAAAATATCAGGTTCAGGCAACAATACTTTGAAACTTAATCTTAATGACTTGCTGGACATTTCTAGTGAAACCAATGTGCTTAAAATCGTTGGCAATTCAACTGGTAAAGTTGATATAGAACTTGGTTATAATGATTTTATTAGAGGTGCTAAAATAATAGAAAATAGTATAATTTATTATATTTATAACAATACTAACGCCCCTACTGCAGAATTATGGTTAGATCAGGTTTTAGAAGTGCTTTAACTATTCTGTGTTATTATCCGCTCCACTCTTTTTAAAAATTTTCATTTCATTGAGACCTTTGCATAAATATGGATGATTAGCAAAATTCAATTTTTTCCCACTTGGTAATTTTCTTAAGCCTTGTCCCAATAGGGATAAAGCTGGGTTTAAAAAATTACCAAGTGGGTGAAAAGTGGATTCTTGATGATTATTTATACAAAGGTCTCATAGTACTTATACGCCCAAGTATTTTTACTGCTAATACTTGGGATAAGGATGGGCGCTAGATTGTTTAGTTTATTTTTAAAAATGGTGCTATATAGAGAACTCATTGTGTCTAATTTTTTATAGATAGCGCTTTTGTGCTAAAATTTGGTGCTATTAAATATATAAAACCATGAAAAAACTGAATTTAATTATCCCCTTCATTGTGATTTCTATCTATAGCACGACACACGCATCGACTTCTGCTGCTGTTTGCAAGACAGGAAAAGACCAAAAAACTTCAAAATCAATCTATTTTTCTTGTTGTTATAATCGGCACACATCTGACTATGGCCACTGGCTTCCATCATTGGCAAACAACAAAGTTTGTGAAGTTTATGGTGGATATAAGGCAGGAAATTGTGAGCTAACAGGCAATGTTCCTTTGGTAAATAGAAAAACACTAGCGAGTTTAGAGGAACAGTGCAAAAAGATTGGATATCCGTATATTTCCACCCCTTAAAATAATAATTCTATGACAAAAAAAGGCTCTTCTGGTCGCTGGATGAATGAACACCTAAATGATGAGTATGTCAAACGCTCACAAAAAGAAGGGTATCGGTCGCGTGCAGTGTATAAACTCACAGAAATTGTTGAAAAATATCGGTTTATCAAGCGTGGCGACACGGTGCTGGATCTTGGTGCAGCGCCCGGCGGCTGGAGTCAGGTGGCAATTAAAATGGTTGGAAAATCAGGGCAAGTGATTGCCAGTGATATTCTGGATATTGAGCCGATTGAAAATGTGGATTTTCTGTGTGGTGACTTTACCGAATTAGAAGTTTATGAAGCATTATTAGCGCTCACGCAAGGTAAAAAAGTAGATGTGGTTTTGAGCGATATGGCGCCAAATATGAGCGGGCAACTCTCAGTTGACATTCCAAAATCCCTATATTTATGCGAATTGGCACTGGATATGGCAATCAAAACCCTTACGCCAAACGGTTATTTCTTTATCAAAGTATTCCAAGGTGCAGGTTTTGATGCGTATGTTAAAGCCTGTCGAATGGCTTTTTCCAAAGTAGTAATTCGCAAACCTAAAGCGTCTCGTGCACGCTCTAAAGAAGTATATTTATTAGCCAGTAGTTTAAAATAGCAAACTATGGAATCATTTGCAGATATTCAAAATTTAATTAAAGCTGATGTTGAGAAAACAAATCAAGTGCTGATTCAACACTTGAGTTCAGATGTGGCACTTATCAATCAAATGAGTGGGTACATTATTAACGCTGGCGGTAAGCGCTTACGCCCCTTGTTGTTACTATTGTGCGCACGCGCTAGTAATTATCAGGGCAATCACCATTATTTAATGGCTGTGGTCATTGAGCTAATTCACACAGCCACCCTATTACACGATGATATTGTCGATGAATCACATAGTCGCCGTGGCAAGGAGACTGCTAACGAAGTTTGGGGTAATGCTGCCAGTGTTTTAGTGGGAGATTTCTTGTATTCTCGCGCTTTTGAAATGATGGTTGAGCCCGATTCAATGCAGATAATGAGAATCCTCTCTAAAGCCACTAATGAGATTGCACAGGGTGAAGTTTTACAATTGTTAAACTGCCAAAACGCCGCACTTACCGAAGCCGAATATTATCAAGTAATTGAACGCAAAACAGCCGTACTATTTCAGGCAGCCACACAAATTGGCGGTATTTTATCAGAGGTAGACGCCGCACAAGAGCAAGCACTAAGAGCGTATGGTTTACACTTGGGCAATGCCTTTCAAATTATTGACGATGTGTTAGATTACCAGTCAGATGCTGACACTATGGGTAAAGAAGTTGGTGATGATTTGAGCGAAGGAAAAGCCACTTTACCAATGATTTACGCACTCAAAAACGCCTCACCCAAAGACAGGCAACTACTTGAAGAGGCAATCAACAATGCAGACAATAGCAAAATTGAACAGGTGATTAATATTTTACAATCGGTAAATGCTTTTGATTACACTCACAAACAAGCGCAAAAATCAGCCGATCTTGCAAAACAATCCTTAGACTCACTGCAAGATTCTAAATACAAAGAAGCACTCATTCTGCTCTGCGACTTGTCGTTACAAAGAAAGTCTTAGTATATGCTCTCAGATGAATTAAAAACCCAAATTCGTAACTCATTCATTGCGTTAAAATCGGATATGGACGGCTTTCAAGCGCGTGGATCACAAAACAAAATGATGGCAGAAATCTCCAAAACTTTAACAGGAGAATATGAAAAGAGCAACAGAATCCTATGTGTAGAAGCACCCACTGGCACTGGCAAAACTTTTGCCTATTTACTCAGTAGCATCCCCATCGCTAAGGCCAATAAAAAAAAACTGATTGTCTCCAGCGCCAATGTTGCCCTACAAGAGCAATTGCTACTTAAAGACCTGCCCGAAGCGCAAAAATATTGCGCCGTAGATTTTGAATACACACTGGTTAAAGGGCGTTCTCGCTATGTGTGCATTCGCAATTTAATCAATTTAACCGAAGACAACGCTAGCAATAACAGCGATTTACTGTTTAATGAACCACCACAAGCCTACCAACTAAAACAAATGAGCGAATTGCTGGAAGATTATTCCGCCAAACAATGGAATGGCGAGATTGATGATTTAGCACGCATGCCTGATTCTACACTGTGGCAAAAAATTGCTTGCAATCGTTTCACTTGCACAGCGAGAAACTGTGAATTTTATGCCGAATGTGCTTTTTTTAAATCTCGCAAAAAAATCTCTCACGCCGATGTTATTGTCGCTAATCACGATTTGGTGCTGGCAGATTTGTCAACTGGCAATACAGTTTTACCCGATGTGGCCGATTCTATTCTCATCTTCGATGAAGCGCACCATCTCAATACCAAGGCACTATCACACTTTTCACTCAGCACCAACACTGAGTTTATCAAAAATAGCATTCGCCAAGCTCAAGGCACCAGTGAGCAAATCGCCAAACTCATGGAACAAGAGCCTATTGAAATTGATATTAAGCAAGTGGATGACTACCTGCAAGACTTGATTGAACTGCTAAAAATGCTGTCTTTTGAAGAGGATGTGTTTTTGTTTAACCAAGGGCAAATAGATGACAGTATTGCCAAAGTTAGCGCACAAATCAGCACACTCATCACTCAAATATTATCCAGATTTGCCATCTTGAAAGACACATGGACAGATTATCTACGGATTCAACCCGTTGAAAAAAGCATTGCCGACCCACTTAACAATGCCATTGGCGAATGTGAGCAGCACTTAATTGGTATTATTGAATTATTTTCATCTTTTTTGCAAACCGACGATGCCAGCAAAAGTCCGCATTCTCGTTGGATTAGCAAAAATATCGCCAATAAAAAAACCAATTACAGTTTACACAGTGCGCAAACAGACATTTCCACTAACCTTGATAACCTGATTTGGTCTAAAGCAGCAGGCTGCATTTTGACCTCTGCCACCCTCTCGTCACTCGGTAGTTTTGATAGACTCAACCAGCAACTGGGTTTAATCAAAAGTGATAACCAATATTTACGCTTACCATCGCCCTTTGCTTTTGATCAAGTAGATTTTGTGATTGCCAAGTTCGATGCCGCCCCTCAACAAGTTTATGAACATACACAAGAGGTAGCAAGGCAACTATTACAGCGCATCAATGCTAATGAAGGTTCACTGGTTTTATTCGCCTCAAACAAGCAAATGCAACTGGTAGCAGACTTGGTTGAAAACAAATTAGAGCCACATTTGTTGGTACAAGGTGAATTTTCCAAAAAACTCATTTTAGAAAAACACATCAACCTGCGCAAAAAAAACCAAGGTAGTGTGATTTTTGGCCTAGACAGTTTTGCCGAAGGCGTGGATTTAAAAGGGGACAACCTCACCCATGTGGTTATCGTTAAATTGCGCTTTAGCGTCCCCACTTCGCCGATTGACAAAACTTTAGCAGGTTATTTAGAATCACAAAAACGCAATCCATTTATGGAAATCTCCTTACCCGATGCATCACTCAAACTCATTCAAGCCTGTGGCAGACTCATTCGCACCGAAACTGATACCGGTAAAATCACCATTTTTGACAATCGCCTGGTAACCAAATTCTACGGCAAACAACTGCTTGCCGCCCTACCAAACTACAATATAGTTACTGAATAACGCTATTTTTGAAAATAAAATGAATAATATAGTGTCAATACTTGAGATAAGGATAGGCACTAGATTGTTTGGTTGATTTTTGAAAATGGCATTATTCCAATTGCCGACTAAGCCTCAGTTCTCGTGCTTTTGCTATCGCATTCTTAATTAAACCTTGTTGCTCAAAATCAAGTAATATTTTATCAACAATAGGGATGCTTTGCTTGACGCTCATACCAATTCTAAGGCGCTGGTCATATAATATCTTCAACATTAAATAATCTAGCCCTGACAATAAATCCAATACACTTTTGTCATTTGCCACCGAAGGGTTAACCCAATCAGAATCATTTGGTAAACCCATGGCTTGAGCAAGCTCCTCTACGATACAAGCAGGCAACAAACCATAACGCATAGCGTGATCAACAGGAATAATAACGGTAGCATCGACCAATTCATAATGCCTGTGTTTAATAAACAACAAGCAATTAGATTTAGTGTCAATATTTTTTATTGTAGTGCTGGTGTATTTCTCAATGGCTTCTTTGTAATATGAACGCTTGGTGAGAATAATTTTAAAGTTGGCATAATAATCACTTTTGACAATCGGCAAGGCAGTAATATCAGACAAGTCTTTAAAATGCTCATCAATCAAATTTTCAGCCATTTCAAAATCTGCTGGAAGTTCAAAATACTCAACTTTATATTGAATACGATTTTTCCAGCGCCTTAGATTACTTGCTCCTTTACGGTATTCATTTTTGTAGGCGATTTCAAAAAAGGCTTTTTTTATATAGTCTTTAGATTGCCACGATGCACCTTGCCAATTACTGGCATAAGTTATTGATAAAAAAACAACCGATAAAAACCCTAACCCAATTTTAAATAGAGCGGATTTAATAACCACTTACTTTTCGTTAAGCGCGCCGCCAAATCCACGAGAGATAGGCTTGATAAGGTAGGTAAACAAAGAGCGCGTACCAACTTTAACATCAACCGTACCTGACATACCAAGCTTCGGCTTAATTAACTTAGATTTTTCGTTTTCATCATGCTCTGGACCTTCAATTTTAATGTTAACTTGATAAAAAGCCGTTTCTCTGCCCGAGGGGTCTTTATCTAACAAAGTATCCGAACTAATATAAGTCACTGTGCCCTTTAAGCCACCAAAAATCGTATAATCAAAAGCATCAAGTTTAATCGTTGCTAACATACCAGGAATTAATCGACCAATATCTACAGGGGCAATTTTTGCCTCTAAAATCACACCACCTTGTGAGGGAGATATTTCCATCAACTGCTCACCCGAACGCAACACGCCACCTACGGTTGTTACCTTTAAATCTTTAACAATACCATTCACAGGAGAATGAACACTGGTGTATTCCAAAACACTTTGTTGTTTTTTTAACTTATGCAAAACACCTGCCAACTCGCCTTCTATTTTTTTAACTTCGGTACTGGCTTTTTCATAATACTTGTTTTCAGTATCGGCCAATCTACGCCTAAAGTCTAGCATTTTTTGCTTAACTCTTAACACTTCTAATTGCCCCACATCACCATTTTTTTCTAAGGTTTCATTGATTCTCCACTCTTCAATGCTAATATCAAGACTCTCTTTTAGAATGGATACTTCTTGTTCTAGGGAATGTTTTTGTTGTTTATACAAAGCAGTTTGAGCCTTTATAAAATCAGGATATTTTTTTGTTAGTTTGTCAAATACCAGTGGTGCTCTTAGCAAAATAGCTTGCGATCTTGCCAACTCTGACTTTAAATGTGCTACTTGAGATTCAATTTCGTAATAACCCGCTTGTGCACGGTCATTCTCTAGCGTTGCCAATAATTGACCTTGGATAACCTTCTCACCCTCTTTCACCAAAAGCTTAGACAAAACACCGCCATCTGCCACTTGAATAATTTGATTACTGCCATTTGCCACTACTTTACCTTGGGAGCGCACAGTTTCATCAATATCAAAGATGGTTGCCCACAAGATAAAAGCAAACAAGGCGCTCAACAATACATAAGGTACCGAAAACGAATGCTCAATTTTTAATAAAATTTTCTCTAGACTCATGATTTTTCCTCTTTTGGTTGCGCTTGCGTTACTTGTGCTTGTTGAGCTTGCTGCTGTGGCTGCCCTTGTTGTGACGCGCCCCCTTGTGACTTACCAGAGAGTGCTGCAATCACTTCTGCTTTTGGACCATCCATAATAATTTGATTTTTATTAACCACAATCAAGCGATCAACCAATTCTATCATTTCCATCTTATGAGTAACCAAAACCAGCGTATCTTCTGGTCTAATGGTTTTCTTAAACATAGCAATTAACAAAGCCTCTAGATTTCTATCAACCGATGCTGTTGGCTCATCTAACAACCATATTCTTGGCTCTCTCAATACCACACGAGTAAGATTTAATAACTGCTTTTGACCGCCAGACAACCCCAATCCGCCTTCAGAAATTTCATGCTCCAACCCTTTTTCACTGGCAGAAATAACGCTATCTAGTAATCCCGTTATTTTTGATACCGCTAAAATCTTTTCATCACCGGGATCAACCAGCCCAAGGATTAGATTTTCTCTCACAGTACCTTTAAACAAACGACCTTCTTGCTGTAAAAAACCAATATTTTCAGATAATACAGGTTTTGAGATGTGTGCCAAATCAATGTCATTCATTAAAATCCTGCCTGCATTGGGCTTATACATACCACTCAGCAAACGAAGTAATGAGGTTTTTCCCGAGCCAATTGGCCCTAAAACACCAATCTTCTCACCTGATTTAATAGTCATTTCTGGTAATGCCAATGCCACCTTATTGCCATAATTAAACTGTGTTTTTTCCTCAATAAAGAAATCAGTTTTTAAATTATCGGGCACAATAGGTTGTTCAATGCCATCATGGTCGCACTTTAATTCCCAAATCACATCTAGAGATTTAATCGCCGACTTGGTGTTTGCCCACTGCACTAACTGTGCTGGAATTTGCGCAACAGGTGCTAAAATTCTACCTGATAGAATCGAACAAGCAATCAATCCACCCATGGTTAAACCGCCACCACCAATCATCATTGCACCAAATGCCACCATAATCACAAATGAGGACTGCTGAAACAATGCCACCATATATTGAGATTGGTCGGTCATACGCTTCATTTCTAAGTCGTAGCCACGCCCTTCATCAGTCACATTCATCCAATTTGAAAGCATACGCCAACCGCCTTGCCCTGATTTAATGGTTTCTGCCCCTTCAACTGACTCCACCAACATACCCACTCTAAGGTTAACTGATTCGTTAATATTGTCTGCTAATTTTTCAATCTTTGCATGAAAATATAAGCCTGTTGCAGTGGCAACAAAGAAAAATGCAACCGGCACAAATGCCAATTTACCTGCAATAACAACAATCAATAAAACATAAAATAAAACAAATGGCACATCCACAACTAAATAAGTGGTAATAGAAGACAAGAAAGAGCGTACCGATTCATAGCCACGCATTTGCGATGCTAAACTACCCACACTTTTTGGCAATTGATCCATACGCAATGCTAAAAAGCGTTTATACACATCTCTGGACAGTCGTCTATCAATGTTTTCAATCAGTTTTTCATACAAACCTGCACGCGTTAATTTAGCAATAAAATCTAATAGCGTCAACACCAGCACACCAATGGTTAATACCATTAAAGTTTGGGCAGCACCTGTCGGCACAACTCGGTCATATACTTGCATTGAATAAAAAGCACTGGCTACCGCAACAATATTAATAAATACGCCTGCCACAGAAGCGTTAATCAGCCATTTTTTATGAATAATAATTTCATTCTTAACCATCTGAAAAATTCGACTTTTGCCAACATCAAGTTTTTTCTTCATATTGAGGGCAAATAATTCGTACTCCTCTAAATCCTCAATGACCAACTCTAACCAAGTGTGTTGATCCGCAGAAAACCACTCGCCAATCCACTCGCCCTTGGCATTATGACTTTTAAGCACACCCCAGCCCTGATCTTTATCAAAAATCAACATGGGTAATATTGATGGATCGTTAATAGTTTTTATTTTTTTAGGCGTTCGCAGGAGTAATTCTGAGCAAATGCCTTTTAACATTGCCAACTTGGCAACCGACTCATTAAATTCATCCTCAACGACTTGTTGAAGTTCCACCCTATCAAAACGGGAGCGCTGGAGTTGTGCTAAACGCTGAAGGCTAGTAAGTAAACTGTTTCTCATTGAATGTCCTTAATTATATTAATATTTGTCATTATTTATTTTTCACCTTTTGGCGAGAATTGAATAGACTTGTCAGATGTTTTTTTACTTGGTGACCAGTTGTCCATTTTTTTGATAAAATTACTAAAACCATTGTCTTTTACTGTTTTGATAATGTTTTGATGTGTTTCAACATCAGCAGACCAAACAATTTTATCCACTTCATCTTCATCTTTAGTAAAGATGAGATCCAATACTTTATCAGAAATACCTGCCTGAGGCACATTCTCTACCCCCGGTCGCCACAATGTTTTACTTGAATTAAGCGTCCTTTTAGGTTTGGTGTTAGAAAATGGCTTAAGAATGTTATTCATACGCTTCACATAAATAAAAATCCGCCAATTAACAGTTGCCGTTTCAGCGTAAACATTCGCTAATTGCGCTTCTAATTGCGATACCTCGCGAATGGAAGTCATCACATCGTTCCATTGCTTTCTACCTGCTAAAAACTGCCGATACCAAGACTTCTGCACTTCTTTTATATTTTCTAATGAGATCAACAACAATTCTTGTTGTTGCTTGTAAGATTTGGAAGATGCCCAATCTAATTCAATTTGCTGTGCAATTTTATTTTTTGCGTCTTGAATTTTTGACTGTGCAGATTTGTAACGATGTTTGATTTGTTTAACCTGTGACAAACTAGACAAACCAGCGCCAAAACTACTGTTTAACTCAAGGAATATACGATCCTGTGGACTGCTTTCAGCCCGCGTAAAATCACCCCATTGGCGTTCAACTCTTAGATTAATACCAGGATAAAGGCTGGCTTTGGCTTGTTTTAATTCAGACTTTAATGCCCGACTTTCAGCTTGATTTTTTTTAATTTGAGGGCTAAGTAATAAGGCTCTACTTTTAAGTTTTTCCAAGTTATTGCCAAACTCAATAATATAAAAATCTCTAATTAGCGCTTCTGGATCAAGTTTTAGGCCTAACAATTCCTCTAAATTACGCAAAGCATTTTCATGCTGAATAATCGCAGAATTTAAATTTGTACCCGATTGAGTGGTGCGTGAAGTCGCCAACTTCAGATCACTTATCGAAGACAAACCTTGTTCAATACGACGCTTTAGACGCACATTAAGCATATCATGCTCTTTTTTGCTTTTGCCATAAGCCTCTTTCTTTAAAAAACTGTCATACCAACGACTGTAGGCTTTAATTACTTTTAATGCCAAGTCACGCTCCGCAATTCTCGTTGACTCATGTGCGACAGAGAATTTTTCTCTAGAATTTTCTAATCTCGCATCAATTGCGCCACCTGCCCATAAAGGCTGAGAAAAACTAAGCAGCGCAATGCGCTCATCACCACCATAATTAATATCTGTACTAGAGGCTTTAACTTGTTTAACTGAGAAACTAGGTGTGGGAAAATAACGCCACTTAGCACCAGTTATCTCATCCTTGGCAGAATTCTCTAAAAAAACGCTACTTTTAATACTGGGATGATAAGCAATCGCTTTGTTGATTAAATTTGGCAAACTAAACGCACCATTAGTTCGCGCATTGGCATTCATCACTAAAGCGCAAAGCAAAAGTGCAGTAATTGTTATTTTATTATTTAAAATCATAAAACGATTAAATCACCATTATTTATCATAGTGGTTAAATCAATACCTGTAACGCCAGTTAAAGTAATCTCAATATCAGCCACAAATGAGCCGTCATTACCTATAGCACCATTAGCATCAACTTTTACCACTGTTTTTCCACCACTATCCTCGCTCCTGATAAAACTATCCAAAGTAGAATTTGAATCATAGCCATCCAATAAATCTTTAAAATCCAACTTATCACTACCATTGGTAAAGTTATCAATGGTATCGTTACCATCAGTTGTGGCGTTATAATCAAAGGTATCAATACCAGTGCCACCACTCAAAGTATCATTACCGCCATTGCCAATAATTGTATTGTTAACACCCGCCTTAGCTGTCAAATTATCAGCACTTGAGTCACCCACCTTGAAATCATCAACCAAATTACCTGCTTTGTCTTGCAAACTATATTTTTGATCAGTGGTACTCCCATCAGCAATTTCAGACTGTTGATACTCAATTGTTATTGTATCGTTATCTTTAAAATTTGAGCTCAGGGTAAGTATTGCATTTTTACCATTATATGCCACTTTGACAACAGTAGTTGTGATGTCATTAATCTTAACCACAAAAGCGCTTGTTACATCTGAGTCACTCGTTCCTGATGTGCTGTAAACATATAAATCTTCACTAAAACCTAATGCAATTTGTTTGCTATTTGCCAATCTTGTTTGTGACTGGTATTCAGGACTTATGTTGTCAGTTGTAATTTCTTGGGAAAAATGAGAGATAGCAGTATGATCAGAATCACCATTTGTATTACCTGTGCGATCTGTTTGTCGAACTTGAATATCTTGACTGTCATAAGTTTTATTTTGCTCCAAATCAAAAGAAAACTCATCGGTTAATGAGTGACTGGTTTTACCCCCATTACCCTCTTTCCAATTATCGCCACCATCAACAGAATATTGCCAAGTTGCGTCTTTTTCGATATTGCTTACTTCAATCTCAGCACTACTGGTTATTCTATCTGAAAAATTAACACCTGTATCAAATTTAAGATTGATAGTTGCCTGAGCAACTTGAGCATCAACAGTAAATTCTTTTAATTCAGACATGTTACTCATATTACCTGATTTATCACGAATTCTAACGCCTAATTTATAAGTTTCTCCTTCTGCTGAAGTGTCAAAATTCAATGTGAGTGATGCAATTTTGTTGTCAACATCTTGAGCAGTAAGTTCGTAGATCGTTTCTAAATTCTTCCCATCATTGTAAAAAAATAAAATATCACCTGCAACAGCATTGACCTGACTATCCTTTTCAAGAGAAACTTGAATCTGCAAAGAACTGTCATCTGTTATTTGTCCAACACCCACTTCGCCAGTAGTTGTTCCTCGATCGTCTATAATGCTGACAATACTTGGCTGTAGAGGATTTACCTTGTCAATGCTGTAACTTTTCTCTACTATGGGGGCAATACTATTGCCTGCTATATCTTGTAAATTTTCCTTAATGTCGGCTTGAACCTCATAGGCTATACTGATTTCATTTGTTGCTGATGATGACATTATGTCACCTGAGAAATAAATAGATACTTTTTTATCAATAACTTCAACTCTATCTATTGCTTGCATTGATTCACTATCACCAACTTTGATAGCGAAAGACTCCTTTCTAAAAGTAGCGGGCTTTATAATGTTCTCATCAAATGTCAATGTAATCTTAGTCTCTTTCACCGTACTCTGATCATCTTCAAAAATTCTAACAAAATCTAATTCACTGTCTAACTCATAAATGGCCTTTGTGTTATCTATTTGCCAATCATTCAAATTCCTTACATTGCTTACATTGCCAGCTTCATCAGTCTGTTTCGCCCTAATAGAGCCACGGCTATAATTACCATTTTCTTCTAAATTAATCGTGAATTTACTTGCGTTACTTGCGTTATTGATCGTTATCCAATCTCTATTGTTCAAAGTATATTCCACCACCGCATCTTCTTCAATATTATCAATTACTATCGTTTTACTATTAGTGATACCGTCATCATCTCTAAACCCTGTATCATTCAAGCGCAACTCTAACCCAGTAACTTTAGTATCGTAAGTAATTAAAAACTTCTCTGACAATATCCCTAGGTTACCCACTTGATCAATAACTCTCGCTTCGAAAATATAGGTTTTATCATCTTGGTTATCGCCAGAACTTAATGATGGTAAGTTAATATTTTTATATTTATTACTAATATCATTTTCACTCAGTGTTACATACATAGAGTGAGAACCATCTTGTAATATCTGAATTTTATCGTCTGATTTTGCATCAGTGCCTTCTAAATTAACACGAATTATTATTAAACTGTTGTTGGTTGTGTCTCCATTAGCAATATTATTTTTGTCATTAGAGGTTGCTTTTTCAATCGTTACCTTTGCTGGTTTTGTATTATCTAGCGCATAGGAACTTGCTTCAATATTGGCAATAGAATTGCCTGCTTTATCTTGCAAAAAAACTATATTATTGGCTCTTGAAGAGGACAGTTTAATGTTGTTTTCACTTATATCACCTGACACATAAATCATAACTTTTTTATCGTTTATCTCAACCCTATTGATTACTTGATCTGTAAGAGAGTCTTCGCTGTCAAAACTCTGAACAATAAAGGAATTGTTACTAAAATCAGTGGGCTTGATAATCTCTTCATCAAATTTTAGCGTAATGCGAACTTCTTTCACTTTAGTGCTATCGTTACTATTATCATCTCCTAAAATTCTGACAAAATCCAATGTATCGTCTTTTTCATAGGTGGGTGCTGTATTGTCTATTTGCCATGCTTTTGTATTGTTAACACTACTCACATTGCCAGCTTTATCAGTCTGCCTCACCTGAACACTACGACTTTCGTAACTACTGTTCTCTCCCAAACTAAACGAAAAACCATTGTTATTATTAAGTGTTATCCAATCAGTATTATTTAAACTATATTCTACTGTGGCTCCATTTTCGACATTGTTAATTTCTACTATCCTATTATTGCTAATGCCGTCACTATCATCAACTCCTGTATCATTCAAGTGCAATGTCAATGCATCAACATGACTGTCATAAGTAATTAAAAACTCAGATGACAAGGTGCCTATATTACCCGATTGATCAATAACTCTTGCTGTAAAAATATAGGTTTCATCACTATTACCGCCACCTGTATTGAATTCTAACAACTCTACAACTTTGTATTTATTGTTAATATCAACTCTATCTAAGGTTACATATTGAGAATGAAAGCCATCTTCTAGTATCTGAATTTTATCACCTGATTTTGCTCTCGCATTTTCTGGCAAATTATCGGTGTTTAAATCAATACGAATACTTACTGAACGGTCATTGGTTGTTTTTCCACTACTAAGGGAATTATTGTTATTAGCGATTGCTTCTTGAATTGTTATCTTTCCTGGTTCGTCCTGATCTAATGAATAAATACTTTGGGCAATCGTAGCAATGGCATTGCCTGCTTTATCTTGCAAAGGCTGTGCGTCAACGATTAACTTATACAATAAAGTAATATTCTTTTCAGTTACATCACCTGAAATATAAATGACAACTTTTTTGCTGTCTGTGTCATCTATTTCAACCTTGCTAATTGTTTTAGATGTTTCTACTCCGTTATTAAAACCAGAGATTTCAAAAGAATCCTTATTAAAATTATCGGGAATTTCAATGTCTTCATCAAATTTTAGTGTGATGCGAACTTCTTTCACTATAGAACTATCATCATTTCCAAAAATTCTGACAAAATCCAGTTTATCGTCTTTTTCATATTTGGCCGCTGTCTTGTCAATTACCCAATTCTCCGCATTTTTTGCAATGTCATTACTCGTATTGGTATTACCTGCACCATCTGTTTGTCTGACTTTAACGCTGCCCATTTTATAAATGGCATCTTGTGCCAAATCAATCTGCGCTATGCCTTTATCATCAGCATAATTAATCTTATTACTTGCAAGTGTTTGCCATTCGTCACCACCATCTAAAATATATTCAACTTTAGCGCCTTCTTCAATATTGCCAATTATTATTGTTTTATTGCTGGTAATTTCATCCGTAGTGCTTACACCTGTGTCTTCTTTTAATGCCAGCGTTAAAGCCTCAACCTTACCATCATAGATAATTGAATACTCGTCTGCTAATTCATTCTTATTGCCTGCTTGGTCAATTATATATGCTTTAAATTTATATTCCTTATTGTCATTATCTTCACTTGAATTCAAGGGGTTTAACTCAATTTCTTTCCAGCCTTTCTCAATATCATTCTCACTCAGTGTTACATATTTAGAGTGGGTGTAGCCCGTTCCGTCATCTACTTTTATCTGAATTCTATCGTCTTTTTCTGCAATAGTATTGTTACCATTCTTTAAGGAAATGCGAATAATTGGCGTTTCATCGTTAGTTGTTTCGCCACTAGCAAGATTAATATTGTCTTCGGTAATCACTTTTTCAATCGTCACCTTTTCTGGTGCTGTGGTATCTAATGTATAAGATTGTAAAGCAATTTCGCCTTTAACATGATAATTTACCGTTTCTTTTGTTGCTGTATCTGCAGTAATTGCAAATTGAATAATGTATTCACCCTCTTGCAAATCTACATTCCATGAAATATCACGATCACTAATTTCATTATTTTTATTAATATTTTTCCAAGTTGCACCGCTGTCTACACTACCCCAAAGCTCTTCATCGCCTGACAATGCCACCTTAAGGGTTGCAGTGATAGTCTGCTGTTCGGTGTTCGTAAGAAAATCATTGTCATTCTCACCTAATGCGTCCTTATCGTTGCTAATTTTTATTCCAGCGTAGGTAATAATGCTCTTAAATTGTTCACTATAACTGCTGGGTACATCATCTTCACCTGGGTTTGTCTCTTTATCTGCTTGATTTAAACCTGCTAAAAAATCTGCTTTTACAATTTCTTTTAGCACGCCATTATCATCAATTGCCTCAACTATTGTTTTTAAAACTTCAGCAGTGTCTTTTTCGCTGTCTAATTTACCCTTGCGGTCATAGGTTTCCATGCCAGAAATACCTGATAATATATACCCCAATGCCTTGGCGTTAGTGCTGGCAGAACTGTCATAACTATCAGCATTAATTATCGCAGGTTGAGTACTACTAATGTCTACATTGTCCATTTGGAATGCTTTGTTGACCGCAGTATTGGCAGTGGCAAGACTAGCCTCTACATCATCCACATCCTTTAACTCCCCTTGACCATTGGACGCTCCATCTACTTCGCTAAATATTTTACGCACCACAATCTCAGTTAGCGGATTTACCATGACGGTAATATCTTTTGTGCCTTCTGCTTTAATAATTGCTCTAAATGAAGTGGATAAACTTTTTTCTTCATTAGTGCCTTCATCGAGATAGTCTTTTTTTCCACCACTACTGGTAACTTTGACGATTAAATACCCTGTATATTCCTTTGTAATATTGATAGAAAACGAGCCATTGTCTTCAATAGTTGCTTTATCAGAATCTACCTCTTCGTCATATTTATCATAAACTCTTAATGTTAAATCGTGCCCTTCAACCACTTGTCCAGCACTAATATTGCCTGAAACAGTAAATTTAGTTGAGCCATCGTCATCATCAGAATTATTACTTGCTACAAATGCAATGACAGCCAATGCACCTAAACCTAATGTCGTATATGAATAAAGAGAAGAACTCTCTTCTTTATACTGCTCAACAAAATCTGCTAGAGTACCGTTATCAGGAGAGTCCGCAAGAATACCTTTTAAGGCACTAGGGTCGCCGTAAAAATAAACCAATTCGGTGCCATCATCAAGCACCTTAAATTGCGCATCAGAAACATGATACAAGCCACCTTCAGAAGGTAAAGACACCACACAACCTAAAGCGCCATCTAAGCAAACTGTAAAATAATCATCGAAGATAACTGTGGTTTGATCATCCAATAGCAGCACCAAATCACTGCCTTGTTTTTTTGCCAAGACATTAAAATCTATTTCTAGCGAAGTGTCGTGCTTTTGTAAAATTACTTGATAAGCATTGCCCGATTCAACTTTAATGTGTTTGGATTGTGTCTGTTCTATAACAATGTTTTGCTGTTGAAGCGATTCTAATTTAACAGTTTTAACCGCTCTAATTACTTGCTCTTTAACTTCCACTTGTTGCTTAACTTCCATAAAATAATCCTAAATAATCCTAAATAATATCGCCCATGCTCAATAAAATAACAAGTATGCAAACACTTCACCCTAACTTAAATTTATAAAAAAAATAAGCATTAAAGAAATAATAAAAATCAATCATTATACAGTCAATCAATTCATTATTTAAAACATCTTAAAAAAATTAAAAACGCCAAAAAGCCCTGTGTAAAAGCGCCATCAAGGTTAAAATTTCCAAACGCCCAAGAAGCATAGAAAAACTCAAAATCCATTTGGCACTATCACTAATACTACTGTAATTGGCAGCCACTTTGCCCAATCCTGGACCCAGATTATTGATACTGGCAGCAGTAGCTGAAAAACTACTAACTTGATCAAGCCCTGAAAGCATTAGTGCGACCATAATAAAAACAAAGGCGATAATATACAGAGAAAAGAAGCCCCAGACCGATACTAGCGTGTTTTCAGCAACACTACGCTTATTCAGTTTGATGTTAATTTGGGCATTAGGATGGATGAATTTTTTGATTTCTTTGGCGGCAAGTTTAAACATTAGCAATATTCTAACGACTTTAATACCGCCGCCTGTTGAACCAGCGCAAGCACCCACAAAACTAGAAAAAATTAACAATACTGGCAACATAAATGCCCATGCTGAAAAATTGGCAGAAGCAAAACCCGTGGTGGTTGCCATAGAGACGCTTTGAAAGATACTGTATCTTAGTGCTTCAAAGGGGCTTTGATATTGCCCTGTGTTGATTAAGTAAAGGGATATTACCACAATCAAAAGACTTAAAAACACCACATAAGCTCTAAATTCTGAATCGTGATAATAATGATTAATATGATTGGAACGCCAAACAAAAAAATGCAGTGAAAAATTGATACCTGCTAAGAACATAAACACCACTGCAACCGACTCTACGGCAACGGAATCAAAATACCCAATAGAAGCATCATGGGTAGAAAAACCCCCTATTGCAACGGTGGCAAAACTGTGTCCAACGGCATCAAAAACATTCATTCCTGCCAAATAATACCCCAATGCACAAGCAATGGTAAAACCGATATAAATCAACCATAAAACTTTGGCAGTTTGAGCAAGTTTTGGCGTTAATCTGTCTTTGGAAATGCCACTAGATTCAGCATGGTAAAGCTCTACCCCGCTAACCCCTAACATCGGCAAAATTGCCAATGCCAAGACAATAATACCCATGCCACCGAGCCATTGAAGTTGTTGACGATAATATAGGATTGCTTTAGGCAATTCATCCAGCCCAACAATCACAGTGGCGCCCGTAGTGGTAAGCCCTGACATTGATTCAAAGAATGCATCGCTAAAGGACATTTGCAAGGCATCTGAGAGTAAAAATGGAATGGTGGCAAAGAGTGACAATACAAACCAAAAACTTACTACCACTAAAATACCTTCACGAATCCTAAACTTTTCTTTGGTATTTTTAAATTTTAACCACAACAACAACCCGCTGCCTAATGTGAGTAATAATGCGATTAAAAAAACAGCATATTGTTGCTCGGCATAAATCAAATCCACCAATATCGGCGGCAATTGCGTTAAACTAAAAATCATTAGTAACAGGCCGATGGTTTTGAATACGATATTAAGTTGCATAAGAATTAAAAATTAATGGTTAATCAAAGTACCCCTCGAACAATTCTTCTATTTGGTGAATCTTGTTAACATCACTTAACACCAAAAGTACATGGTCGTTTTCTTGAATGACCAGTGTTCTTGATGCCATTATAACTTCATCGCCACGAACAACAGAGGCAAATACAGCACCTTCGGGTAATTTAATTTCTTCAATTGATTTACCAATCACATCAGAATGGCTTTTATCGCCATGAACAATAACTTCAATGGCTTCTGCTTTCCCTTGTCGTAGAGAATGCACCATCATGGTATCGCCTTTACGAATATGTGACAAAATACCGCTGGTGGTAATTTGGTCGGGAGATATAACCATATCTACGCCATCACTTTGAGTGGCCAAATCTTTATATACATTGCGTTTAACCAAGGCGACTGTTTTATGCGCACCAAGGCGCTTTGCCAAAATTGAAACAATAACATTAATTTCATCCGAATCGGTAAGTGCCAAGAACAAATCGGTACTTTCGATCCCTTCTTCTGTTAATAGATCTTGATCAGATGCATTGCCATGCAGAACAATGGTATCTTCTAACTCATCAGCAATTTCTTTAACCCGCTGCTTGTTGAGTTCAATAATGCGAACCCGATGGTTTTTTTCTAAAAATTTGGCTAAATTCAACCCAATCAAACCACCACCAGCGATGATGATATTCTTATAAGGTCTGTCTAAACGCCTAAACTCTTTCAACACTTCAGCAACGCTGCCTTTTTTGGTAACAAAATACACTCTATCGCCGTCTTTAATAACGGTATCTCCATACGCTGGAATGGCTTCACCATTGCGATAAATAGCAACAATACGCACGCGCGTTTTGGGTAAATGTTCGTGCAATTCTTTAATAGGTCGCCCAACAATAGGCGTGCCTTTGTAGGCTTTGGTTTCTACCAATTGTATTAATCCATTGTCAAATTCAAAGATTTGTTCAGCACCCGGCTGTTCAACCATGCGTTTGATAAAATTTGTTACCAAAACTTCTGGCGTGATAACAAAATCAATGGGAATGGCGTAATCAGAAAATAATTTATCATGATATAAGTATTCAGCAGTACGAATGCGGGCGATTTTTTTACCTACATTGTAAAGCGTGTGTGCCATTTGACAAGCCAACATATTGCCTTCATCAGATTTGGTAACCGCAATCAGCATATCCATACTTCTGATTTCTGCTTGTTCTAAAATATTAGGATATGAGCCATGCCCACAAATGGTTTTAACATCTAAATGACGCGCGATATCTGATAAATTTACCTCATCTTTGTCAACAATAGTAATATCATTTTCGGTGTCTCTGCTTAAATATCGTGCAAGTGATGCGCCAACCTGTCCTGCACCTAAAATTAGAATTTTCATTTTTTATCAATCCCTAAATCTTTTAATTTACGATAGAGCGTGGTTCGTTCTAATCCAGCTAATTCTGCCACCTTGGCAATGTTGTGGTTATTTTGCGCCAAATGGTAGTTAAAATATTGTGCCTCAAAAATATTTCTGACGGTTTTAAGGGGCAAATCAAAATTAATGCCGCTAATTTTCTGCTCGTCATTGCGATTGATTTTTTCAGACAAAAATTTACGCACTAACGGCAAAATATCATGCAACGGTTTTTTCAAAAAATCAACCGCACCGAGCTTAATCGCCTTCACCACATCTTGATGTTCTGCATGACCTGACATCATTACCACTGGCATGGAAAAATCTGCCTGCATCCATTCTTCTAACAATGACATACCATCCTGTCCTGGCATCCACACATCCATCATAATCAAATCAAAAGTTTGCTCTTTAACGATAAGTTTCGCTTGTGCAGCATTGCTCGCCAAAACAACCTTGTAATTCACATCTTCTAAAGTATCTTTTATTGTTTCAGAATTAATACTTTCATCATCAATAATAAGAATATTACCAATCACCATTTATACTCTCCTATATTTTTAAGACGAACCAATTTTAAACTCAATAGTAACAATAGCCCCGTGTGGGCTTACATTACCAGCAAAAATTTGCCCATCATGTTGTTCAATAATATTTTGCACAATTGCCATTCCCAATCCACTACCCTTCTCTTTGGTAGTAACATAAGGCTCAAAAACAGACTCAAGCACCGACCCATCAAAACCATTGCCATTGTCTTTAATGCTCAAGCGGACTATACGCTCATCTGGTAAATATTGAGTGGCAATGGTAACAATCAAATCATGTGCTTCTTTGTCTGCTTCCACTGCATTTTTAACCAGGTTAATCAACACCCGAGAAATACTGTTAAAATCCAGCAATAATTCTGGCACATCGCCCGATAAATCAAACTCAATACTCACATTTTTTTGCGCATCATACAAGGCAATTGTTTGGTTAATCAAGGTATTTAAATCTATTAATTTTCGCTCAATTTGCGGGGTATTGGCATAATCAGCAAACGCACTCACCATGGCATCTATAGACTTCACTTGGTCGATAATAACACTGGTGGTTTTGTCAACAATTTCTAAATCCTTGCCATTAAGTTTTTCTAAAAACTTATTTCTTAGGCGTTGAGCTGATAATAAAATTGGCGTTAACGGGTTTTTAATTTCGTGCGCCATACGCACTGCCACGCCACCCCAAGCGGCTTTTTTCTGTGCACGATGAAGTTTAGAAATGTCTTGAATAATAATCACATAGCCCAAAGTTTTATCACTCACATCTAACACCGCCCCTTGGCAAGATAGAATAACAGACCTGTCCGGCAATGCCAATTCAATCTCTACACTCCACTCATTTTCGCCTTGATCAAAGCGGTCTTGAATGATGAAAAATAAAGGCTCAAGATAAGTATTTTTTGCAGTAATACCCTCACACAGCCCACCCACGAATTGTTGCTCATTCTTAACCCCTAATATTTTGCCAATAACAGAGTTGATGAATTGAATATCCTTGTTTCGATTGAGTCCAATCACACCAAAAGAGTATTTTAAAATCGTCTCTAAATATAAATTATGCGTACTCAATCCTTGTCGTGATTGTTGGACTTGTACTGACATTTCATTAAATTGTTCAATTAAGCGATAAATGTCTTTATTTTCTTTTTCGCCATGGGACACAAAGCCATAGTTGCCTTTGGCAATTTCTTTGGTAGCAAGTGAGAGGTTGTGCATGGGGCGCATCAGTTGGTCAATCATTCTAAATACAATCAACAGCACACTGAGAATCGTTAATAAAATAGTGGACGAAAAATCCAATAAAAAGCGTTTTTGCGTGAGGGAAGTATTAACATCAAAAGTAAGGGTACTGGCAAAAGTATAAAAATCTTTTACCTTGGCTAAAAAACGCAATAAATGCGGGTCTGTCGCATATACTGCGGTTAGATTCAGCACTTTCTTATTGAGTTTTTCGTCTAAGTAATGACTTGACATTTGCACTTGAAACAACTTCGGCTCTTCCCCGTTAAAAGCAATAAAATCTTGCTTATTCGAAAGCGATTGATTGTCCTCTACCGCACAAGTATTGCTTTGATTGAACTCCGCAATCACTTCCTCTTTTTCATTCTTCAATATCAATAAACACGCATATTTCTTCTCAATCAAACTTTGAATGAAGATTTGCATCTTATCTTTATAATCATCCGGATTTTGTTGAAACCTAGAATAACCCTCGATCTGCTGTAACAACACCTTCGTAAAATCAATATAACGGTCATCTCTAACAACCTGCAAGCCTTGATACAAAGTATTCACTTGGTCAAGAAAAATCTTATTAAAGTTATTGTAAGTATCTTCAGAACGCTCAACATTGTCCTGCACGGTTTGAAAAGAAAACATATAAAAAGAAAAAACCGGTGCAATCGTCAACAACGGAATAATTTTAATAAACGACCAAGTGAAACGCGCACCAACAACCCCATCTTTGTTGTCTTGTTGTAATTTAACAACCGCAACAAACACATAGTAACTGGCAACAATAATGGCAACAACATTATAAGACACCAGCACCCACCACCAATCTTTAATCAGATGCGGATTGAGTCCTATATACGATAAACCACTGAGCGAAATTAGAAAAACAATCGCCCAAATCCATTTATTAGCCACTCTTCTATTGGGAAAATCTTGCTTAAAAATCATTTGCTGATTATCTCATAAAAAAACCTTAATTGTTGCCAAAATACAACAAGAGGCCTTTGTATAAATATGCGGTAACGCACATTTTTCAAAACCATAGAAGTGGGTTTTTTTTGGTAGCATATCTTTTTAAAAGGGGCTTTCTTGGTTGCCATATAACAAAAAAACCCAAGTAAAAAACTTGGGTTGTTGCTGAAATTAAAAAAATCACTCACTCACTTAAAAAAATGAGTTAATGAATATCAATCAGTAGGTGCATTTGAACCCCCTCGATTTGAATCACCCCAAGCCGTGATTGAACCGTCGGACTTAAGGGCGGCAAAAGCACTATTGGTTGAATAAATCTTGATATAACCATTGTCAGTAGGTGCATCTGAGCCACCATAAGTTGAATTTTTCCAAGCTGTGATCGAACCATCGGACTTAAGGGCGGCAAAAGCACGAAGCGTTGAATAAATCTTAATATAACCACCGTCAACAGGTGCATCTGAGCCTCCATAAGTTGAGTCACCCCAAGCTGTAATTGAACCATTGGCCTTAAGGGCAGCAAAAGCACGATCAGTTGAATAAATCTTGATATAACCATTATCAACAGGTGCCCCTGAACCTCCAGAACCTGAGCCACCCCAAACTGTAATTGAGCCATTAGCCTTCAGAGCGGCAAAAGCAAAACCAGTTGAATAAATCCTGATATAGCCACTGTCAATAGGCGCACCAGAGCCTCCAGAATCTGAACTACCCCAAGCTGTAATTGAGCCATTAGCCTTAAGGGCGGCAAAAGCACGATCAGTTGAATAAATCTTGATATAACCATTGTCAAGGGGTGCACTTGAGTCTCCAGAACTTGAGTAACCCCAAGTTGTGATTGAGCCATCGGATTTAAGAGCGGCAAAGGTATGAATCGTTGAATAAATCTTAGTATAGCCGTTGCCAATAGGCGCACTTGAACCTCCATAAGCTGAACTACCCCAAGCTGCGATTGAACCATTGGCCTTAAGAGCGGCAAAAGCACGCTCAGTTGAATAAATTTTAATATAACCATTGTCAACGGGTGCGCCCGACCCCCCATAACTTGATTCCCCCCAAACGGTAATTGAACCATCAGCCTTCAGAGCAGCAAAAGCACGCTCAGTTGAATAAATCTTGACATAACCACTGCCAGTAGGGGCATCTGAGCCCCCAAAATCTGAATGACCCCAAGCCTTGATTGAGCCATCAGCTTTAAGGGCAGCAAAAGCATAAGTGGTTGAATAAATCTTGGTATAACCACTGCCGGTAGGTGGGTTTGCACCTCCATAAGTTGAATCACCCCAAACTGCAATTGAACCATCAGCTTTAAGAGTGGCAAAGGCCTTACCATTAGAAAAATTTGGCGCATTATAAAATCCACCGAAATTATTATGAACACTAGAAACATCTATTTCAGAAAAACGCCAACGCCCTACTGGCACACTGCCAATATTCTGCCAAATATGTGCATTACAAAACTCAAGTAAATTGCTAATGGTGTTATAACGAATTGCACCTATATTGTTGACATCACACTGGCTGTTACTATTACCAACTTTAATATTTCCAGTTACCGCTAAGTCACTTGCCCCTTGAAGGCTAACTTCATCACCTATTTGAGCAAAGAACGAATCGCCATCTGCTCCATCTGCTCCATTTTCACCCTTATCTCCTTTAGGGCCCACACTGCCTGTTAATCCTCGAGGGCCATCCATACCTTGATGCCCTCTAGGGCCTTCAAACCCTCTACGGCCTTGTTCGCCTTGTTCTCCTTGTTCGCCTTGTTCGCCTTGCTCTCCCTCGGTAAGCGGACCCATAACCTCTACTTCTGCTAGAGATAAGTAGTTATTACCCAATAGGTAAATTGAAACATATTGACCTCGTATACCTTCGCCTAGATCAACAACATTTACAGGATTAGGGGCAGAAGCAAAGTTTTTGGCATAAGTGGTATACACAGCTCTGGGGGGTACTGTTCTAGGAAATGTTCGTGCAGAAATAACAACTCGATAGTTACTCAGTCTCTCTTTACAACAATCAACACGGTTATAAACAATGATTTTTTTAATGAGTCTGAGAGAGCCTAAGTCAACCTGCCACCAAGCACCTTCCTCTTTCTTCGTATGAGTAGTACTCGCATTTAAGAAGTAACCATTAATATTGCCATCTACTGCTTTGTCAGAACTAGGGTTAACAGAATGTACATGTGTGCTAGATTGCGAAGTAAATCTATGATAGGCTAAATTGACATCATAGGCATAAACGGTCGCTGGTAAAACAATGAGAATTGTTAGTATTAAAGTACGGCAAAACTTCTTTCTAGTGTTAATTGAATTCATTACAAGCTCTCCTGTTTAAAAAAAATATTTATTAAGTGATTTTTGAGACCTTTGCATAAATATGGATGATGAGCAAAATTCAATTTCTGTCCAATTGGTAATTTTCTTAAATCTTGTTCCAGCAGGGCTAAGACTGGATTCAAAAAATTACTAAGTGGGTGAGAAGTGGATTCTTGATGATTGTTTATGCAAAGGTCTTTTTTTTATTCTAGTACGAAGCTGTTAATCAGTTTAACGCCATTTTTCAAAAAACAAAATGAACAATATAATACTTATAATCACCCAAATATTAGCAGTAAAAAACTGTACTAACTTACTGCCAATACTTGGGATAAGAATGGGTGCTAAATTGCTTAGTTTATTCTTGAAAATGGTATAAGATTCACTAAAGAAATAAAAATTATTCATCATACCTTAGCAATTGTGTTTTTTACGCTTATTTCAATCCAAATCTCTGGATAGGCTTCAATCAATGTTTTAAAATCACGGTTCTTTTTAAAATAAGACCTTTGTCTCAATCAACATCCACTTTACTCTTATCCATCGCATTTTTTCAGTCAAAAAATCCAACTATAACGCAAAATACTCTTTTCCAATAAAACCAAGCAAAGCCCGCCCAAAACAAATAACAAAAAAACCCTTAAATCCGCCACCCTAAAACTAAAATTCACCCAACCAAGCAGGTCAATTCTGCCACATCACCGACCGCTACAGCATTAACAAGGCACAGTTGGCACTTACAACACACCACTTTATTTCGCCATTACTTAACAATAACACAGTAAAATGGTCATTAATTATCAGTCTTAAAAACTTTATTATGAACACATTTAATCGCTTTATTATTACCGCTTTATTGACTTTATTTGCTTCGCAAGCGTTTGCCGTTGAGCCAATGGTTATAGAAATTGAAAGAACAGACGAAACTACACTTGCCATTACGCATGACCAGCCTATTAAGCAAATACATGATGGAGGGTATTACAATATACTCATAGAGATTAATAAGAAAGTGTATGTGGGTATTAGGGACAGCCATGGTAATCTTGTAGCAGATAACAGTAAAACAATAACCGCTGTTGCCCCAGATAGCGATGGCTTTGCTGTTATTTGGAAAATGACTGTACCAGAATTTATTGATATGGATCGTGACAATCTAACGACTATTGACGACATATTCATCGCTGGCCTTGGTTGGGCTAATAATTCTAATGAATATGTGTCAAGTTATTCGATTACTAACTTTTCTCTTTGTTACCAAAATTGTAGCCTCACCATCACTTCCACCAGCGCATTCTCCACCAATGAAAAAGTAAAAAGCACCACCCACACCCTCACCGCCAGCGACCCCGCCGCCACTTTCAGCATTATTGAAAACACCAGCCACTTATTCAAACTCAGTGGCACCAACAACAAAATCTTAACCTTCGATGGCACCAATACCGACTATGAAGGCAAAAGATTCTACACCGTCAAAGTCAAAGCCAGCACAGGAGATGGAGACGATAAAAACACCGAACAAACCATCACCGTTACCATTGACAATGTCCTTGAAAAAACCATCACTATCAACAACCAACAACTATCCGTTAACGAAAATTCACCCATAAATACCGATGTTGGCACCGTCAATGCCTCAGGCGAAATAACAAATTACACCATTACGGATGGCAATAACGCTGGCTTCTTTAAAATCAACGCCACCACAGGGCAAATCCAAGTGGCAGCAACAGGCTTAAATCACGAAACCATGCCAAGTTACACCCTCACTATCAAAATCACTGGCACTGATGCCGAAGATGCAAGCGCCCAAATCACCATTAACATCAACAATGTGGACGACACCGTCCAAAAGGCCATCACCCTAACAAAACACAGTATTGCACTTGGTAGAAATGCTCACACAGTCATAGGTGTCTTGTCCACATCCAATACAGAGAGTGCCAATTTAACTTACAGCGTCAATGACACTGAGAATTTTGAAATTACAGGCAATAGCCTAAAAATCAAAACAGTTACCCAAGCAACAGGCACACACCCAATCACCATTACTGTCAGTAACGGCACTCAGAATATTGCCACACAAAACTTCACTATTACCATAACCGCTGCCCTTGCTATGCCAATAGTTGAGCAGTTCACTGTTATTCAAAATGGAAACAAAGGTCGTTTAATTAGTAAAAATGGTGGCACTGTTACTGTCAGTGTCACAACAAGTGCAGAGTCTTATGTTTGGCGTTCTGAACTTGCTAATATGGAGAGTAACAGTGGCACAACTTTTGTTTTTGATCCCAGTTCTTTGGATATTGGCACTAAAACAATTAAGTTAAAAGTTACCGCTGGCGATCTGTCATCAACAAGAGTTTTGCAACTTCAATTAGTTGCCAGTTATCCTAACGATCGAGTAGATGCAAACAGTAATGGTATTGCTGATGACAAAGAAGCAAGATATAGCGGCCATGAATTTGAATTACTCGCAGGAACGAATAAAAAAATCACCAGTTTAGCAAACACCAGAATATTGCTAGGTGCCATGGGTAAAGATTCTGGACTCTTGACCCTTGAGCAAATGAAAGAATATATCCAAAATAACGAGGCGTTGACTGATAAGTCTATGGATACATTAACCACTGGTGATATTTACGACTATGTCGTTGAAGACTTAAGCGCCGCTGGCGCTTCTGCTGAAGTGATTATTGAACTCACCACCGCAACCTCTAAAAATGCAAAGTTACGCAAATATTCGCTAGTCAATGGTTGGTCTGATTTTGTGGTTGATAATAACAATACAATTCAATCCAAAACAAGCACAACTTGCACTGATAGAAACTGGCAAACTGGGTTAATCACAGGCGCAACTTGCCTTAAGTTAACCATCAAAGACGGTGGTGAAAATGACACCGATGGTGAACAGACCAGCAACACTGGTAATGCCAATGGCGTGGTTGAAAGCACCATTTCAATAGCAACACCTATTTCTATTGATGACGATGGTAATAATAGCAGTGGCAGTGGTGGTGGTTGTGTTTATAACCCTAATGCACCTGCTAGATTTGATATGGGCTTTATTTTATTAATGACATTGAGTGCTTATTATTTAATCAGAAGAAAGCGTCGTTTTATTCGTTAAGTTATTAGCCAAAAAAAAAGCCGCTATTTAGTGGCTTTTTTGTTTAGGCTTTGGATTATTTAAAGGTTAAAAACTTGAATTATTGCTAAAATACGACGAATGAGGATGATATCGAAAGACCTTTGCATAAATTATGGATGATTGGCAAAATTCAATTTTTGCCAAATTGGTAATTTTATATAACTTTCAAAAAAATGGTATTTAAGCACAATTATCTCAAGCAAAATCCGTCCAAAACAAATAACAAAAAAACCTAAAATCCGCCACCCTAAAACTCAAATTCACCCTCAACCAAGCAGGCCAATTCTACCACATCATCGCCTGCTACGGCATTAACAACAGCACAGTTGGCACTTACCAGCACACCAATTTCTTTTGCCATTAATTATCAATAACACAGTAAAATAGTTATTAATTATCAGTCTAGGAATTTATTATGAACATATTTAATCGCTTTATTGTTACCACTTTATTGGTTTTGTTTGCTTCGCAGGCATTTGCCTATAGACCAGAGATTGCAAAAGTTGAAAGAATAGACAGCAAGACAATTCTTATTACCTTTGACCAACCCGTTGAGCCACTTCCGTTTTTTGACGCAACAGTGGGGGTAAAACTATATTCTGACACTACATACTACTTAGGCACTAGCAATTCTGGTCGCACTTATCCTTCAGAATTCATAAATCCTGTTAATAATTACAGTCAACAGATGAAAATCACACTTGAAGACGATAGCTTTAGATTAGCTGATGCTAGCGGTAAAACTTCAGTAACCGCATACCTAATTGACATTTACGTTAAAAATGCAATAGATCAATCCAATACAGATATCCACATTAAAGATCTTGTTCTTGCTTTTAATCATAGCTTCACCATAACTTCCACCAACACATTCTCCATCAATGAAAAAGTAAAAAGCGCCACCCACACCCTCACCGCCAGCAACCCCATTGCCACTTTCAGCATTATTGAAAACACCAGCCACTTATTCAAACTCAGTGGCACCAACAACAAAATCTTAACCTTCGATGGCACCAATACCGACTATGAAGGCAAAAGATTCTACACCGTCAAAGTCAAAGCCAGCACAGGAGACGGAGATGATAAAAACACCGAACAAACCATCACCGTTACCATTGACAATGTCCTTGAAAAAACCATCACTATCAACAACCAACAACTATCCGTTAACGAAAATTCACCCATAAATACCGATGTTGGCACCGTTAATGCCTCAGGTGAAATAACAAATTACACCATTACAGATGGCAATAACGCTGGCTTCTTTAAAATCAACGCCACCACAGGGCAAATCCAAGTGGCAGCAACAGGCTTAAATCACGAAACCATGCCAAGTTATACCCTCACTATCAAAATCACTGGCACTGATGCCGAAGATGCAAGCGCCCAAATCACCATTAACATCAACAATGTGGACGACACCGTCCAAAAGGCCATCACCCTAACAAAACACAGTATTGCACTTGGTAGAAATGCTCACACAGTCATAGGTGTCTTGTCCACATCCAATACAGAGAGTGCCAATTTAACTTACAGCGTCAATGACACTGAGAATTTTGAAATTACAGGCAATAGCCTAAAAATCAAAACAGTTACCCAGGCAACAGGCACACACCCAATCACTATTACTGTCAGTAACGGCACTCAGAATATTGCCACACAAAACTTCACTATTACCATAACCGCTGCCCTTGCTATGCCAATAGTTGAGCAGTTCACTGTCATTCAAAATGGAAACAAAGGTCGTTTAATTAGTAAAAATGGTGGCACTGTTACTGTCAGTGTCACAACAAGTGCAGAGTCTTATGTTTGGCGTTCTGAACTTGCTAATATGGAGAGTAACAGTGGCACAACTTTTGTTTTTGATCCCAGTTCTTTGGATATTGGCACTAAAACAATTAAGTTAAAAGTTACCGCTGGCGATCTGTCATCAACAAGAGTTTTGCAACTTCAATTAGTTGCCAGTTATCCTAACGATCGAGTAGATGTAAACAGTAATGGTATTGCTGATGACAAAGAAGCAAGATATAGCGGCCATGAATTTGAATTACTCGCAGGAACGAATAAAAAAATCACCAGTTTAGCAAACACCAGAATATTGCTAGGTGCCATGGGCAAAGATTCTGGACTCTTGACCCTTGAACAAATGAAAGAATATATCCAAAATAACGAGGCGTTGACTGATAAGTCTATGGATACATTAACCACTGGTGATATTTACGACTATGTCGTTGAAGGCTTAAGCACCGCTGGCGCTTCTGCTGAAGTGATTATTGAACTCACCACCGCAACCTCTAAAAATGCAAAGTTACGCAAATATTCGCTAGTCAATGGTTGGTCTGATTTTGTGGTTGATAATAACAATACAATTCAATCCAAAACAAGCACAACTTGCACTGATAGAAACTGGCAAACTGGGTTAATCACAGGCGCAACTTGCCTTAAGTTAACCATCAAAGACGGTGGTGAAAATGACACCGATGGTGAACAAACTGGCAACACTGGTAATGCCAATGGCGTGGTTGAAAGCACCATTTCAATAGCGACACCTATTTCTATTGATGACGATGGTAGTAATAGCAGTGGCGGTAGTGGTGGTGGTTGTGTTTATAACCCTAATGCACCTGCTAGATTTGATATGGGCTTTATTTTATTAATGACATTGAGTGCTTATTATTTAATCAGAAGAAAGCGCCGTTTTATTCGTTAAGTTATTAGCCAAAAAAAGCCGCTATTTCAGCGGCTTTTTTTTGTTTGGGCTTTGGATTATTTAAAAAACATTTGCTGGTTAAGAACTTTAATTATTGCTAAAATACGACGAATGAGGATGACATTAAAATGATTACAAACGACAAGCAATTGTGCGATTTTTTGCACAACATTAAAGACGAAACCGAACTGGCGATTGACACTGAATTTAAGCGCATCAATACTTATTATCCAATACTATGCTTGGTGCAAATTGCAACCAAAAGCGCCACAGTTTGCATTGATGTTTTGGCACTTAAAAATCTACAACCTTTATTTGACAAACTCTATCAAGCAGATTGCCTATGGATTGTACACAGTGCAAGACAAGATATTGAAGCCATGCACTGCCTCTCTGGAAAATTACCCAAACAACTGTTTGACACTCAAATTGCACTAGATTTATTAAAAGACTTACGCCCTGAGGCATGCAAACCAGGCACACAAATATCTTACCAAATACTCACTGAAATCCTACAAAATGTGCATTTGGAAAAAGCCTATACTCGACTTGATTGGACAATGCGACCACTGCCTGATGGGGCAATAGAATATGCACTGGATGATGTGCGTTATTTGATTAAAAACTACCACCAACTTAAAGCACGATTAGAAAATGAACAAAAATTATCGTGGCTACTGGAAGAAGGTCAATCTTTATTAAATCCTAATTTGTATGAAATTGATATTACACAAGCATGGAAACGCATTAAAGGCCTTTCACAATTACCCAAGAAATTGCACCCCATTGGCATACAACTTTGTGCTTGGAGGGAAGGTACAGCAATTGACAAAAACACACCTAGGAAATGGATATTAGCCGACAAAGATTTAATCAATATCGCCCTAGGGAAAGATAATTTTAGCGCTGAAATGCAGTCATCATTTGAACATTTTTTAACGCAGTATCCGCACCTGTGTGATATTGAAATTGACGCCAAACAACACACGCCAGCAACACCTGAAGAGAAAGCACAAAGGATTATTTTGCAAAAAAGCATTCAAGAAAAGGCAAATCAGTATAATCTAACCCCAGAAGTCATTGCCAGTAGCAAAACTTTGTTAAGATATATTCGTGGTAACAAATCGGTGAATTTTCTCAGCGGTTGGCGTTATCAAATACTAAAAGAGGAGTTAGAAAAATGCAAAATAGTTTAAAACCCGTCTCAGCGGGCAACATTCCCGACGAAATCAATGTAATTATTGAAATCCCTGCCCACTCATCACCCGTCAAATACGAGATTGACAAACAAACAGGCGCCATGTTTGTTGATAGATTTATCTCCACACCTATGTTTTATCCCTGCAATTATGGCTTTGTACCTGAAACGCTGGCTGATGACGGCGACCCTGCTGATGTATTGGTCATTACCCCTTATCCGTTAATTCATGACGCCGTCATTACAGCACGCCCAATTGGGGTTTTGCGTATGACCGATGAGGAAGGCAAGGATTACAAAATTTTAGCAGTGCCAACGGACAAACTTTGTAAATCTTATCGCAACATCAAAAGCATTGACGACATTGATGTCACACTAAAAGACCAAATCGAACATTTTTTTACTTATTACAAAGACCTTGATGAAGGCAAATGGGTAAAAATTGACGGCTGGGGTGATGCCAAAGAAGCCAAAGAAGAATTGACCCACTCTTTTAATACCTATAAAAAATAGTTTAAAAGTCAATCCCAGATGACAAATAGTTTCCAAATTATTGGCGGGAAACATCGGAGTAGAAAATTTAGTTTTGCCGATGCCGAAGGGTTGAGACCCACACCAAGCAAAGTGCGAGAAACTTTGTTTAATTGGCTACAGTTTGAAACTCATGGAAAAACCTTTTTAGACTTATTTTCTGGCAGCGGTGCCTTGAGTTTTGAGGCACTTTCTCGTGGTGCAAAACAAGTGGTAAGTGTGGAGAAAAACACAAATGCCTTGCGTTTTCTTGAGCGCAATAAGCAATTATTAAAAGCAGATAATTTGACGATTTTTCAACAGGATGCCTTTGAATTTTTAGACAACAAACCCAAGGCACCATTTGATTTAATTTTACTTGACCCCCCTTTTAACAAAAACTATCTAGCCAAAGCACTAAAATTAATCTCAGCACATAATTTTGTTACTGCTGGTGGTAAAATTTATATAGAATCTGAATTTGAAATAACAATGGAATTTTTGACAACACACTTTTTAACAAAAACCAACATTAGCAAACAAAAAAAATCTGGCGTCGTTCACTACTGTTTATTAGACCTTATAAAAACCTGTGTATAAATATGAATAACCCCCAAAAACTAAATTTTTCTCGCCCATATTTATACGAAGGTCTCAATTAAAAACAATGAAAAAAATTGCAATCTATCCCGGCTCTTTTGACCCAATTACCAATGGACATATTGACTTAATTAAACGCGCCAGCAAACTGTTTGATAGCGTGATTATCGGCATTACACAAAACAGCAAAAAATCGGCTTTCTTAACCATTAACGATAGGCTAAAAGGCGCCAAAGATGCTTTAATGGGTATTGATAATATTGAAGTTATAAGTTTTGATACTCTATTAGTAGATTTTGCCAAAGCACAGAATGCGCAGATTATTTTGCGTGGTTTGCGAGCGGTAAGTGATTTTGAATATGAATTCCAACTCTCAGGTATGAACAAGCACCTTAACCCTAATATCGAAACATTGTTTATGACTCCAGCAGAACAATATGCCAATATTTCTTCTTCCTTGGTCAGGGAAATCTTATCTCTTGGCGGTGATATTAGTAGCTTTGTACCTGTCAACATTGAAATTTTATTAAAAGAAAATTGCGCATAAATGAAGCCTTTACATAAATATGGATGATTAGAAAAATTCAATTTTTGCTCAATTGATAATTTTCTCAAACCTTGTCCTGGCAGGGCTAAGGCTGGGTTTAAAAAATTACCAAGTGGGTAAAAAGTGGATTCTTGATGATTATCCATATTTATGCAAAGGTCTCTATGTAAAGGTCTCTAAATAAGTAGAATTATACAAACAGCCTTAAAAGAGAAAAATTAATGTATTTTTTTACTTGAATTTAATTTTTATGCCCCTAGATATGGTTCATAATTATTTAAAAAGGAGCAGAAAATGTCAAAAATTATCGGTATTGACTTAGGAACAACAAACTCATGTGTCGCCATTATGGATGGTGGCAGTATAAAAATCATTGAAAATTCTGAAGGTGATCGCACCACACCCTCTATTATTGCTTTTCCAAAAGATTCAGAGGAAGTTTTAGTTGGTCAAAGCGCCAAACGACAAGCGGTTACCAACCCTGAAAATACACTATATGCAATTAAACGCTTAATCGGTCGTCGTTTTGACGAAGAAGCAGTACAAAAAGACATTGATTTGGTGCCTTATAAAATTGTTAAGGCAGACAATGGTGATGCTTGGGTTGAAGTGAATGGTAAAAAAATGGCAGCACCTGAAATTTCAGCAAAAGTCATTGAAAAGATGAAAAAAACAGCGGAAGACTACTTAGGCGAAAAAGTAACGGAAGCCGTTATTACCGTCCCTGCTTACTTTAACGATTCACAACGACAAGCAACCAAAGATGCCGGAAAAATTGCAGGTTTGGATGTTAAACGCATTATCAATGAGCCAACTGCAGCAGCATTGGCGTATGGTGTGGACAAATCTAAAGGTGACAAAACAGTTGCTGTATATGACTTAGGTGGCGGTACCTTCGATGTTTCTATTATTGAAATGGAAGACATTGATGGTGAAAAACACTTTGAAGTTTTGTCAACCAATGGCGACACTTTTTTAGGTGGTGAAGATTTTGATCAACGCATCATTAATTACTTAATAGATGAATTCAAAAAAGAACAAGGCGTTAATTTAAAAAACGACCCAATGGCACTACAACGCTTAAAGGAGGCAGCAGAAAAAGCCAAAATTGAATTGTCCTCTTCTGAGCAAACCGAAGTCAACCTTCCGTATGTTACTGCTGACGCCTCAGGTCCTAAGCACTTAAACATCAAAATCACCCGCTCTAAGTTAGAATCTTTAGTAGAAGATTTGATTCAGCGCTCAATTGACCCTTGTAAGATTGCCTTAAAAGATGCAAATTTATCCGCTAAAGACATTGATGAAGTAATTATTGTTGGTGGTTCTACGCGTATGCCTAAAGTGCAAGAAGCAGTGAAAAAATTCTTTGGCAAAGAGCCGAAAAAAGATGTTAATCCTGATGAAGCCGTGGCCATGGGTGCCGCAGTACAAGCAGGCGTACTTGGTGGCGATGTTAAAGATGTCTTACTTTTAGATGTAACCCCTTTATCATTAGGTATTGAGACCATGGGTGGCGTAATGACTAAGTTGATTGAGAAAAACACCACCATTCCAACGAATGCATCGCAAACTTTTTCCACTGCAGCGGACAACCAATCGGCAGTAACGGTTCATGTTTTACAAGGTGAACGAGAAGTGGCAAGTGCCAACAAATCACTGGGTCAATTCAACCTTGAAGGTATTCCTAATGCGCCTAAAGGTCAACCGCAAATTGAAGTTACTTTAGACATTGACTCTGATGGTATTTTGAATGTTTCTGCCAAAGATAAAAACACAGGCAAAGAACAAAGCATTACCATTAAAGCATCCAGTGGCTTGTCTGATGAAGAAGTTGAAAAGATGATTAAAGATGCAGAAGCAAACGCCGAGGAAGACAAAAAATTCCAAGAGCTAGTAACCACACGCAATATGGCAGACTCTTTAATCCACTCCACCAATCAAATGTTGGACGAACTCAAAGAAGAAGTTGCAGAAGACGAGAAAACTGCAATTGAAACAGCGATGACCGAACTGGAAGAAGCCATGAAAGGCGACGACAAAGAAATCATTGACGCCAAAGTGCAAAGCCTAAGTGAAGCCGCCCAACCTTTGGCTGAAAAAGCACAAGCAAAAGCAGGCACAGAGACTGATGGCAATGGCTTTACTGATGCTGCTAATGCGGGTGCTGAAGACGCTGATGTGGTGGATGCTGACTTTGAAGAAGTTAAGGACGACGATAAGAAATAAATCGTTTTATTTAAACTCATAAAAAACCTTCTGTTAAAGAGGGTTTTTTGCTTTACGAGAAATTAGACTATGTCAGAAAGAGATTATTACGAAGTGCTTGGTGTTAGCAAAAATACCGATGCAAAGGCCATTAAAAAAGCCTATAAACGATTAGCGATGAAACACCATCCTGACCGCAACAAAGACAATAAGGAGGCAGCGGAAAAGACCTTTAAAGAAATACAAAAGGCTTATGGCGTCTTATCCGATGAGCAAAAACGCCAAGCCTACGACCAATTTGGCCATGCAGGCGTCAATGGCAATGCAGGTGGTGGTGGTTTTGGCGGTGGAAATCCATTCGGTGGCGGTGGCGGTTTTGGTGATATTTTTGGTGATATTTTTGGCGGTGGTCGTCAAGCCCAACCTGATAATCGCGGCTCAGACTTACGCTATGATTTAGAAATTGACCTTAAAGAAGCAGCCGAAGGTAAGACCGTACAAGTACGCATTCCTAAAGGCGAAAAATGTAACACCTGCCATGGTACTGGCGCTAGAACAGGCACCAGTGCCAAAACTTGTGGCACTTGTCATGGTGCAGGACAAGTGCATATGCAACAAGGCCCTTTTACCGTGCAACAACCCTGTCCACAATGTAAAGGTGCTGGTCAAGTAATCGAATCACCTTGTGGCGATTGCCACGGCAAAGGCGTGGTTCGCAGACAAAAAACACTCTCAGTAAAAATCCCTGTCGGCGTTGACTCAGGCAATCGCATTCGCCTAACTGGCGAAGGCGAAGCTGGCACTCGTGGCGGACCAAGTGGCGATTTATATGTAGAAATACATGTTAGACCACACAATATATTTGAACGCCGTGGCAACGACCTTTATTGTGGTGTACCCATTGATTTTGCCTCAGCAGCATTGGGTGGTGATATTGAAGTACCAACATTAAATGGAAAATTCAAAATTAAGATCCCCTCAGGCACACAAACGGGCAGACAATTCCGCTTAAAAGGCAAGGGTATCACTGGCTTACAAGGCAGCGGCACAGGCGATTTAATTTGCCAAGTCAAACTTGAAACACCTGTTAATCTCAACGGCAAACAAAGAAAATTACTACAACAGTTTTCAGCCTCATGTGGCAAAAAACAACACCCTGAGTCAGATTCCTTCTTTGGTAAAATGAAATCGTTTTTTGAATAATGCCATTTTCAAAAATAAACGAAACAATCTAGCACTCGCCCTCATTCCAAGTATTAACCGTAAAAATCCCCGTGCTATCAATAAGTAGCACGGGGATTTTTACGGCTAATACTTGGACAATTATAAGCGCCATAATCATTCATTTTATTTTTAAAATGGTATAAGAGACCTTTGCATAAATATAAATAATCATCAAGAATCCTCGTTTCACCCACTTGGTAATTTTTTAAACCCAGCCTTAGCCCCGCTAGGACAAGGTTTAAGAAAATCACCAAATGGGCAAAAAATGAATTTTTCTAATCATCCATATTTATGCAAAGGCCTCTATAAGGCAAAAAACTATTTAGCAAGGCGCCCCTTGTTTAAAATAAAAGAGCATACAATAATTCTTAAAATTGGTATAACCCCCAACAAACTAAACACCAAATTTCATCTGCTGTTCTTTCATATCAATAGAGAAAAATAATACCATTTTGACCCCTGCACTAGACATAAATATTAGCCCAAGGATAACGGAACAATTTTTGACTAAATTTCTCGCGACATCGGTTAAAAATGATGCTTAAAAAAATAGTTTAGCAATTTTTAGAATACTGATCAGGGGCTATCCAAGGATTTGGAATGTAATTAACAGTGTCATTATTATTATATATAGTATAATCACCGCTTCACTCACAATGAGAATACCACCATGTCAATTAGACAAATAAACACAACCACGCTTAACCAAGTTAAAGCAGAGAAAGTTGCCCGTGTATCAACACCTTTACCAAACAAGCCTTGTGATAAACTGCAAGGATTAAGTACAAGTGAGGAAAGCCTGAAAGCCGCTGCTAATGCTGGAAAAAAATTGGCTAAATTATTCTCTTAGGCATTTATTATGAATTCTAAAAACACTAGTCTCAGAGTGTTTATTGGCAATATTTATGAAAATATTACTGGCATAGGAGGAGAGTTTCGAGATATTACTATAGGGCATCCATCAATTTCTCAGGACTGTGATGACATTGTCAAATCAAGTGAAGAAAAAGCTTTTATTGATTTAAATCAAGCAAGTGTCTATAAAAAATGTGCAAATATAGCCATACATATTCTATATGCTTCTCCATTAAAAACGCCAATTTCTAGAGAACCATTAAACCAGTATTTAAAAATTGAAGAATTTAAAATATTAAAAGCAACACCCAATCATCAAAATGCTATTATTGCAATCTTTTATGCGCTGCATTTATTAAATCAAGAACAGGAGACTAAACATAAAATTGAAATTTCCTGTCATTCAATGATTGAATTAACTCAGGTTTTATGTGAAATAGATCTTGATGATAAAAATGAAAACAATTTATACCAATTTTTAATTGCATCAACTAGGCATTTAGCGTTACTATTTGAGCAAGTGGTTTATAAAAACAATGCTAACTTACAATATAAACTTTGTCCAACAACAAATCTATGAAAATACAACAAATTAAAGCAAGAGAAATTCTTGATTCTAGAGGTAATCCGACTATTGAAGCGGATATTATTCTTAACGATGGCACTATCGGCAGTGCAATGGTACCGTCAGGTGCCTCAACAGGTGCACGAGAAGCATTGGAATTGCGTGATGGGGATAAATCTCGCTATTTAGGCAAGGGTGTGTTAAAGGCGGTTGCCTTTATTAATACTGAAATTGCTCAGGCATTGGTAGGTTTTGATATTGCGGATCTTGCTAAAATTGATGCAACAATGATCGCCTTAGATGGCACGGAAACAAAATCTCGTTTAGGGGCAAATGCTATTCTAGCGGTCTCTTTAGCGGCGGCTCATGCAAATGCAAACGGGCAAAACAAACCTTTGTATGACACACTTAATTTGGGTGCAAAATATAAATTACCAGTGCCAATGATGAACATTATCAACGGTGGTGAGCATGCCAATAATAGTGTGGATATTCAAGAATTTATGATCATTCCTGCAGGGGCGCCAAGTTTTAAAGAGGCATTGCGTTATGGTGCTGAAATTTTCCATCATTTAAAGGCAGTATTAGAGGCCAAAGGACTAAATACAGCGGTGGGTGATGAGGGTGGATTTGCCCCTGATTTAGCCTCAAATGAAGAGGCAATTAAGGTAATTTTAGAAGCAATTGAAAAAGCAGGCTACACTGCAGGTAAAGATATTTTTATCGGTATTGATGCCGCCAGTTCTGAATTTTATGAAAATGGCACTTACCATCTTGCGTCTGAAAATCGTTCGCTCACTTCTGCGGAGTTTGTTGATTATTTGGCAAATTGGGTGGAAAATTATCCGATTATTTCTATTGAAGATGGAATGGATGAAGGCGATTGGGATGGCTGGGATTTGTTGACTAAAAAGATTGGCGATAAAGTACAATTGGTTGGCGATGATTTATTTGTAACAAACAGCAAAATTCTTGCCGAAGGTATTGATAAGAATATTGCCAATTCAATCCTCATAAAAGTTAATCAAATTGGTACATTAAGTGAAACTTTTGCTGCCATGGAAATGGCAAATAAAGCAGGCTATACTTGCGTTATGTCGCATCGTTCTGGCGAAACTGAAGACACCACAATTGCAGATTTGGCTGTGGCAACAGGCTGTGGTCAGATTAAAACGGGTTCGCTTTCTCGTTCCGACCGTTTGGCAAAATACAACCGCCTACTCCGCATTGAAGAAGCATTGGGTGCAAATGCCATTTACCCTGGGCTTGCGGCGTTTAATCACTTGAATTAAACACAGTCATTTGGACGCACTTTCAATTTCTTGGTTAATTGCTCTTCTTGTAGGGCTTATTTTAGCTTCCGCTTTTTTTTCATCAACAGAAACTTCCATGATGGCGATTAATCGTTATCGCCTGAAAGCACTCGCCAAAACCAATAAAAATGCCAAACGCACTGAGCGTTTATTAGAGAATTTAGACCCTTTAATTGGCACGATTTTGTTGGGTAATAATTTGGTGAATATTTTTGCCTCAAGCATTGCCACCATATTGGCGATTAAATTATGGGGAGATGGTTCGGTAATATTGGCATCACTGGCACTGACTTTTATCATTCTTGTTTTTGCCGAAACCACACCCAAAACTTTTGCCGCTAAAAACCCTGAAAAAATCGCCCTACCCGCTTCGATTGTCATTGAAGCATTTATTCAAATTTTCAAACCTTTTGTTTGGCTAATTGCACAATTAAGCCAAGGGATTCTTGCAATTTTAGGCATTAAAGAAAAAAGCGACACTGGAGACATTAGTTCAGAAGAATTAAAAATGGTGGTGAACGACGCCAAACCGATTATTGCTTCAAATTATCAAAAAATGTTACTCAACATTATCGATTTAGAAAAGGTTAAAGTTGAAGACATTATGATTCCTCGGCACGAACTCATCAGCATTGACACCAGCAAACCTGATGAAATCATCAAACAACTACAGCGTACACAGCATACACGACTACTCACTTACGACACATCGAGTAACAATATTACAGGCGTATTGCATATGCGCAATGTGGTTAACTTATACGCCAAGGATGCATTCAGTGTTGAGAATGTCTTGGCACTGATTCGCAAACCGTATTTCGTGCCAGAAGGCACTTCTTTGGCACACCAATTAAAGCATTTTCAAATGCAAAAAAGACGCTTAGGATTGGTGGTTGATGAATATGGTGAAATACGCGGTTTAATTGTCTTGGAAGATATTTTAGAAGAAATTGTGGGGCAATTTACCTCCAATCAAAATGAAAGCATTGACGAAGTTATTAAACAAGAAGATGGCAGTTATTTGGTCGATCCAAGGGTTAGCATTCGAGAGCTCAATGCTCTGTTAAACACCAATCTTAGCGTTGACAAAGCCAAAACGCTAAATGGGCTTATTTTAGAAGAATTACAAAGCATTCCAAAGCGTGATGTCAGTATAAAAATTGACAACATTTTAATTGATATTATACAAATTACCGACAGAACCATTAAATTGGTTAAGCTGACAAAGATTGACCCATCTTAACCACCTGCCCAGATTGCAAATCAAATTGATGGGTATTGCTCAGTAAAATCACGGTTGAACCCATATTAAAGCGCCCCAGTTCATCACCTTTTTTAAGATATATGTCTTTGTCACTATAATCCACACTAAATTGCTTGCCATAAGGCGGGGTAATTTGACCCTGCCACACAGTCTCCATACTGCCCACAAAAATCGCACCCACCAAGACAATTGAATAAGTGTCAAAATAACAAATAACACGCTCATTTCTGGCGAAAATATTATCCACCGAACTAACGGTTTGCTGGTTTACCGAAAACAAATCGCCGCCAATATAATCCATTCTTAACAATTTACCATCAAGTGGCGCATGAATGCGATGATAGTTACTTGGGGATAAATAAATGGTGGCAAAATCTTGGAACTTTTTCTCATCATCAAGCAAAGCCTTTAAACTAAATTTTTTGCCTTTTGCCTGAATTAAATCGCCATTTTTAATGTTACCAGCTTGCGATACTGTTCCATCCACAGGGCTAATGAGTCCCACACCAAGCGGGCGCGCACTAGCTTTTAACTTGCGGGTGAAAAAATCATTAAAACTGTGATAATCTTTTATGTTTTCACGCACCGCCTCGGACAAATCAACCTGATACGATTTCACAAACCAAGCAATAAAATTATTCTTAATCCAAGTATTTTCAATGCGTGCAAAACGGAACATTAACTTTGAAAGCAAATGCTGTGGTAATAAATATTGTAGCCAAGTCATCATAATTTTGATTGAATGAAGGTAAGTGCGTCATCAAACTGCACTTCGATTTTATCTGGTTCACTTCTCGCCTTGTATTCCACATTGCCATTATCAGCATGTGTATCACTCAGCACCAGACGATGAGGAATGCCTAAAAGTTCGCTATCCGCAAACATAATACCAGCCCGTTCTTTTCTATCGTCAAGCAAAACTTCAATACCCGCAGTCAAACATTGCTGATACAACTCATCTGCCAAAGCTCTAACACGGGTAGATTTGTTATAATTAATCGGCACAATAACCAGTTGAAAAGGGGCGATACTGGCAGGAAAAACAATGCCTTTATCGTCATAATTTTGCTCAATTGCCGCTGCCACAATACGGCTTACACCAATACCATAACAACCCATTGTTACCGTTACCGCTTTACCAGATTCGCCAATAACATTGGCATTCATCGCCTTAGAATATTTATCACCTAACTGGAAAATATGCCCAACTTCGATGCCTCGTTTAATCACCAATTTACCTTTGCCATCAGGAGCATCATCACCTGCAACAGCATTGCGTAAATCGGCTGTTTCAAATTCAATATCTCCCCAATTGGCACCCGTTAAATGATAATCCCACTCGTTAGCACCACAAACAAAATCACACATAACTTCGGCAGTATAATCTACGACCAAATCAAGGCTTAATGCATTAACGCCAATAAACCCTTGCTTTAAATCTAAGCGCTTAATTTCATCATCTGTGGCAAATTCAAACTCGCCCCATAAGTTTTGCACCTTGATTTCATTCAGTTCGTGGTCGCCACGAAGTGCCAAGGCTTTATAACCGTTGGTGGTTTTAATGATTAAAGTCTTAATGCAATTTAATGGTTTGATATTTAAAAACTCAGCAACCTCTTCAATGCTGGTTTTTTTCTTAGTCAAGACTTTTTCCTCTACCGCCTTAGGAGTGCAAACACGCACTTGCTTAGAGAAAGCTACTTTTTCAATATTGGCAGCATATTCTGATTCATCTGAAAAACAAATTGCATCTTCACCACTGTCTGCCAACACATGAAATTCAATGGAATTTTCACCACCAATACTGCCACTGTCGGCTAATACTGGACGATAATCTAAACCAAGGCGTTCAAAAATTGCACAATAAGTGGCATGCATTTTGTCAAATTCTACTTGCAAACTGTCTGCGTCTAAATGAAAAGAATAAGCATCTTTCATAATAAATTCACGCGAACGCATCACTCCAAAACGAGGGCGAATTTCATCACGAAACTTAGTTTGAATCTGATAAAAATTTATCGGCAACTGCTTATAACTACGCAAATATTGCGCCGCCAAATGCGTAACCACTTCTTCATGTGTTGGCCCTAGGCAAAATTCACGCTGATGCCTATCGCTAAAACGCAACAATTCTGCCCCATATTGATCCCAGCGACCCGATTCTTGCCACAATTCTGCTGGTTGCGCCACAGGCATCAATATTTCTTGTGCACCTGCGTTGTTCATTTCTTCACGGATGATTTTTTCTACTTTTTGCAAGACTCTTAGCCCTGCTGGCAAATAGGAATACAAACCTGATGCCAATTTAGAAATGAGCCCTGCACGAATCATCAACTGATGTGAAATGATTTGTGCATCATTTGGCGCTTCTTTTTGTGTTGGGATGAGAATTTGACTGGTTTTCATTATATAATAGTGAAATTTAAAACAAACAATTTTACCTATGCTTGATTTCGCCATGCCTAATTTTCAAACTCTTTTAATTTATATTGTCCCTCTCATTTTTGCCATCACCATCCATGAAGTTGCTCATGGATGGGTAGCCAATCAACGGGGCGACTCTACTGCTAAAATGCTTGGTCGGCTGACTTTAAACCCTATTAAACATATTGACCCAGTAGGCACGATCTTAGTGCCTGGCGTTTTGTTTTTTACCGGATCGCCTTTTCTATTTGGTTGGGCAAAACCTGTTCCCATTAACTTTAACGCCCTTAAATCTCCGAAGAAAGATATGATTGCAGTCGCTCTTGCTGGACCTATTTCTAATTTTATGATGGCGCTATTTTGGCTTTTGATTCTCTCCTTTGTTCTAAAGATACCCAACCAATTTTTATTTGAAATGGCAAAATTCGGTATTGCCATTAATTTGGTTCTAGGTGTGTTCAATCTACTGCCACTCCCTCCGCTTGATGGCTCTAGAGTAGTTGCCGCCTTGTTGCCCAATTATTTGGCATATCAATACAACAAATTAGAGTATTACGGCTTGTATATTCTCCTAGGCTTGTTATTCCTAGGTGTTTTTGAACATGTTGTGCTACCAATCGTAAATATGATACGGTATGCTATGTTTACTTTAATCTAAAAAAGTTTATTCATTCTCAATTACCAAGGACATTAAGCCAATATGCACACAGAAGAAGATCTAAATAATGCTGTAAAACAAGATATTATCAGCCAATCATCCGTTGATAATTTCAAGCAATTTATAGACAAAAACAAGATTATCAATCAAATTGATGAGGAAAATTTTAAATTGATTGGCGGTTTTAATGACATTTTTGTTGTTATTGCTTGCTTAATGTTATTGTTTTCTTCGCTCTGGACATTAAATTCTATTCAGCCCCATAGTGGCAATATTGTATTTCCCATCATTGCATGGGGCTTAAGTGAGTTTTTTGTGCGCAAAAGAAAAATGTCCTTGCCTGCCATTGTTTTGTTAATTATGTTTATTTTCGGCATATTCTATCTATCTATGCTCTCGCTATTACCGCTAGCCGATGATTCTTTTAAGATAATCTACATAATTACTATTGCCGCTTCAATCTCAACACTCAGCGCATATCTACATTGGTTGCGCTTTAAGGTGCCTATTACCATTGCCATTGGCACTGTGTCGCTCATTGGTTTTTTGATTGCATTCAGTATTTCTATTTTTCCAGTAATGGAAAATTACTTATTAAGCATTTTACTATTTTTCGGCATTGTTACTTTTATGCTGGCTATGTTTTGGGATTGCGCTGATATTAATAGAGTTACCTATAAATCTGATGTTGCCTTTTGGTTGCATTTAACATCAGCACCCTTGATTATTCACCCTGTTTTTTCAATGATTGGTGTACTAGAGGGCAATAACAACATAAACAGCATGGTCATAGTCATTGCTTTGTATGTTTTTATGAGTTTAATCTCCATTGCCATTGATAGGCGGGCTTTTATGGTTTCTTCTCTGGTGTATGTCTTGTATGCCATCTCAAGTATTTTACAAACTTATGAAGACAATGGCTACAACCTCGCCTTAACAGGTATGTTAATTGGCGCTATGCTGTTACTTTTATCAGCTTATTGGCATCAAACTAGAGGTATGTTATTGAATTTATTGCCCGCATCAATTAATCAGTATTTGGCACGAACTTAATACCAGTTTCAAAAATAAAATGAATAATAATCGCTCAGGTGTGAGAATGAGCGCTAGATTGTTTGGCTTATCTTGTGAAAATAGTAAATACTACGAAGAACAACTTACCTCTAAATTTTGCGCCCAATCTGGGGCTTCATTGGTGTATTTTTCTAAGTTTGGTTGCACTTCAAAAGGTTGACTAAGTAGATTAAATAGCGTGTCAATCTCGCTATAATCTTTGTCATTTTCTGCTTTTTTAATGGCCACTTCTGCCAAATAATTACGCAGAATATAATGAGGGTTTATGCTGTTCATCATCTCAATTCTATTGGGATTATTTTCTTGTGCAATGCGCTTATCATATATTTTAATCCATTCGTTAAAATCGGCATCCTGTTCCAATTTATCCATATTGGACAACTGCCTCAATGAATTACTATAGTCTTTTTTATGTCGATACAACACTTCAAAAAATTGACCAATTAGCACATTATCTTGCTCGTCCTTTTGAACAAGTCCAAACTTTTTTCGCATCAATTCTGAATAATCCTTAACCAAATATTGCTGATAATTATCTAAGACAGTTTTGGCTTGTTTGCTTTCTATTAAACTACTCAAACTATCTGCTAATCGAGATAAATTCCACAAACCAATACCTGGTTGTGCCTCAAAAGCATACCGCCCTTCATGGTCGGAGTGATTGCAAATGAATTTAGGATTGTAAGTTTCTAAAAATCCAAAAGGCCCATAATCAATTGTTAAGCCAAGAATGGACATATTGTCAGTATTCATTACCCCGTGTGCAAAACCTTGGGCTTGCCAATTGGCAATCATTGTGGCAGTGCGTTTAACCACTTCATTGAAAAAATCAACATATTTTTGCGCACCCTGACACTGTGGATAATAATGCTCAATAACAAAATCAGCCAATTTTTTAACCTCTGTTTTTTGCCCCAGAGTGGCAAACCACTCAAAATGGCCAAACCGAATATGGCTAGGTGCAGTGCGCATCACAATCGCCCCCGTTTCAATATCTTCCCGATAAACTTCAGTATCACTCCCCACCAAAGTTAATGCCTCAGTGGTTGCAATATTCAGCCCTTGCATTGCAATGGAGCAAAGGTATTCACGAATTGATGAACGCAATACCGCACGCCCATCTGCCCCTCTTGAATAAGGCGTTTTCCCTGCTCCTTTAAGTGAAAGTTCGTGGCTATTTATCTGCCCTTTCAAAGGGGGGTTGTGCGACACTTGCCCAATAAGGCAACTGCGCCCATCGCCCAACTGCCCTGCAAAATGCCCAAATTGATGCCCTGCATAAACACTGGCAATGGGCGATATTCCTTGAAAAGATTGTTCGCCTGAGGCGATTTTAAGTAAAGTTTGATCATTCCAATCTAAACCAAGCTTATTGTAAAGCGCCTGATTTTTATGAATTAAGAAGGCGTTTTTTAACGGTTGGCACGCAATTTCTGAAAAAAAATTCTCACCTAGCGTGGCAAAATCTACAGTGCTATTGCCCAAGTTTTGACCTGAGCAATTCGTTCAATAATTTTGGATTTGCCTTACCTTGCGTGGCTTTCATCGCCTGACCCACAAAGAAGCCTAAGATTTTTTCATTGCCTGATTTAAATTGTGCAACTTGCGGCGCATTATTTTCAATAATCTCATCCACAATCTGCTCAATTGCACCCGTGTCTGTCATTTGTTTAAGTCCTTTGGCATCAATAATCTCATCTGCACTGCCCTCGCCATTCCACATGGCTTTAAACACATCTTTGGCAATTTTGCCTGAAATGGTATCGTCGCCAATACGCGCAATCAATAGTGATAAATCTTGTGCCAATATAGGGGATTTTTCGATTTCAATTTGGTTTTTATTGAGTGCGGCACTCAATTCACCCATTACCCAATTGGCACACAATTTGGCATTTGATTCGTTGCCTTTTAACATAATTTCAAAATAATCAGCCAACGATTTCTGCGAAGTCAGCACATCTGCATCATACTCACTTAACCCCAATTCCTTAATAAAGCGTGCCTTTTTTTCAAGCGGTAATTCTGGCAATTGTGCTTTAATTGTTGCCAATAACTCATCTGAGATTTCAACAGGCAATAAATCTGGATCTGGAAAATAGCGATAATCATTCGCTTCTTCTTTGGAGCGCATAGAACGAGTTTCGTGCTTGACCGAATCATACAAACGGGTTTCCTGCGCCACTTTGCCACCCTCTTCCAGAATATCTTGCTGTCGCTGTACTTCCAAATTAATGGCTTTTTCCAAAAATTTAAAGGAATTAATATTTTTAAGTTCTGCCCGAGTACCCAATTCCTCCTGTCCCATCGGACGAATAGAAACATTGGCATCGCAACGAAACGAACCTTCTGCCATATTGCCATCACAAATATCAATATATTGCACCAACGCATGGATTTTCTTGGCATACGCCACCGCCTCTTTGGCGCTTCGCATATCAGGGTCAGAAACAATTTCCAGCAAGGGTGTTCCTGCACGATTTAAATCAATGGCCGTATCAGTATCAAACATATCGTGCACCGATTTACCCGCATCCTCTTCCAAATGCGCACGAGTAATGCCAATGGTTTTCACCTTGCCATCTATCCCAATATCTATTTCTCCCTCACCCACAATCGGTAAATCCAATTGTGAAATCTGATAGCCCTTAGGTAAATCAGGATAAAAATAATTCTTCCGATCAAACACATTGCGTTGATTAATATGTGCATCAACCGCCAAACCAAATTTAATCGCCTTATTCACCACCTCAACATTCAATACTGGCAACACGCCCGGTAACCCCAAATCCACTGCACAAGCCTGCGAATTCGGTTGTGCACCAAACTTAGTCGCTGCCGCTGAAAATATCTTAGATTTTGTATTAAGTTGAGCGTGAATTTCTAGCCCGATAACTGTTTCCCATTCCATATTTAATATTTAATATTTAAACTTTAATGCATTATACCATTTTCAATAGAAAGTTATACAAAAAGGGGTTGCCTACCTGCCTTACCTTTAGAGGTAAAATCCACTGTTTTTTTACATCCTTAGAGACCCCTACATTAGATATAAATACAGAATTAAAAAGCAAAATTTACAACTGAGTGAAAACTGTATTTATGCCTAATGCAGGAGCCCCACTTGGCAAAAATAATACCATTCCAAGCATTGCAATATTTATACAAATGTCTCAAATGCGGTATGCAACAAAGGATAGCGCCCACTATAATCCCCATATTTGAGTTATGAAATTTCCCCACACTTAATATTTTTTTTATTATATAATCTATGGGCAGTAGTAAATTCTTTATTCTATTTAAAGGAAAATTATGCTTGTAATTAAATCTTTTACATTTGTTATATTACTTTTCGGTAGTTTTAATGCTCTCAGTGAATAAGTGTGCAAAAAAAAATGAAGATAGTGATGTTATTAATAATTCATTATTCACAGCAATAGATGAATAATGGCACTTGCAATCTTGGACATAAGAAATCAGATGATAAGTGGAATAACGCCAGTGAAAGTAATGAAAAATTTTCAGACATATATGTCAAAGATAGCAACAATCGGCTAATGCCTCTTACTATCGGCGGCGGGGTTGCAACGGTTATTATTCGTCAAAAATATAAATTTTTTCCCTCTAAATCGGCAATGATAAATAGTGCCAAATATAATGACCCATGGTGGAAAGGCGATCAAAGGGAAAAAAAATTAAATCCAAATACGCAGAATTTTAAAAAGGTAGCAACAGAGGAGTTAGACACAGACGCTCCTACTATTGCCAATCAAATTGACACAGAAGTTGTGATCAAGGAAATAAGTGCCGCAAAGAATAGGATGGTTACAAATAAAATCCTTTTTGAGTTATCAACAAGTGGTAAACAGAGTGGATTTAAGAACTTTTTTCAACAAAAATCCTCATGAAGCCATCTCTGCAATTCATTTCGAAAATAACAGTTTATCTTGTTAAATATTTACCAAAATTACCTATGTTTGTTTTAATGGAGTTTGATTGTGCAAATAATTAAGTTACTGGCTAGCAGCCTATTAGTTTTTTCCCTGAATATAAATTCATCTGCTGAATCTACCACCTTCCAAGAAAAGGCCGTAAAAGAAATTTTCAATAGTGTGAAGAATCATATAAATACTGATTCTAATACAAACAATATCCCAATAGTGAATAACCCAAGGGTGGAAAAATTTGTCGAAAGACTTTTTAGCGCACCAAGTTTGTATATAAAGTGGCTTAAAGCTCTTGAAATGTCAATACAATATGACGATGGTTTTTCCTCTGTAAATGCTTTTTTAAACCATAATAAATGTATTTCTTGCACTTATGAACAAGTTAGCCAAGTATTTGAAACAAAAAAATCCGAACATTTGGTTTTTTGGGCTGGGCATTATCAAACGAACTTAATAAGCAATAGTGGCAATGGCAAAAAATTAGACTTAGTGATAGACAAACATGCTAAAGTTAAATTCAATAAAGTCGTTAATTTTCACTTCCGAATAGATGGCAAGGTTATTTTTGGTGCAAAATTTAAAAACTACAAGCTCACTTGGGATTATGGCGTCAATATACAGTCCAATGATAGCAAAGGTAGTATTACTTTTTCTGAGGTATTTTTGAATGGAAAGTATATTGGTCATCAATTTACTGGCAAACTTATTAGGCAGATGAGCACTGAAACTTTTGTAGGTTTTACTACCAGTTCTATAAACAACACCTCAAACAGTTTGGAAGAGTCAAGCAATAGCATTAGTCAATACAATAACAGTGGCACTACAAATAATGGTAATGGCAATAACGCCAACAATGGTACTAGTACTAACAATAGTACTAGCGCTAACAACAGTGCTGTCGTTACCACTAATATCTTAAATAACACAACCTCAGAATATGGCGATACAGCGAAATTCTCAATAACATTAAGTTCCAAACCAGTGTCTACACTTGAAAATCATAAAGGTTTTACCGAATTGTCTATTGTTCTTTGGTCTGACGACCCTAGCGAAGGGAGATTTATAGATGATGCAGGCAACCTTAAAGATACAATTAGCCTTACTTTTACTGAAGAAAATTGGAGTGTGCCAGTAACAGTTACCGTTTATGGGCAAAATGATAACTTAGGTGATGGCGATAATCCATACCAGATCAAATTTCAACCAATAACTGGAGGCTCTAACTATGCGGGTCTAGTTATCAATCCTATTAATTTAATCAACCGTGAAGATTATGATGATATTGACCCTATGACTGGCAAACCCAGAATGACTATCGGTTTTATTCACTATCCAGCCAAAAAAATTGGCACCCAAATATGGACCACTGAAAATATGCGTCATTATCCAGACAAGGTTGGCAACGGTTTTTGGAGTAGCACTGATAACAGTGGCGATGAATTCAAGTTTTACAATTGGAATGCGGCTATGAATGGAGAGACTACAGAGGGCGCTCAAGGCATTTGTGCCATTGGCTGGCATATTCCAACAGATGATGATTGGAAAACATTAGAAGGCTTCTTAGGAATGAGCAAAGCCATACAAGATCAAGATGGCACCTATCGTGGCACTGATCAAGGTGCTCAACTTTTGACAGATGGCTATAGTGGTTTTAACGCTGAATTACTTGGTTATCATGCAAATAATTTTGTACAAGACCAAGGTTTGGGTACGCGTTTTATCAGTTCTACCAGTAAAAATAATAATGAATTTATCAGTCGTTATATAGGTGAACGCCGTTTCTTTGCGCGTTATATCTTGCTTCAACAAAGTTCCTCAGTACTAGAATCTTGGTCGTTTTCTGAAATTGAAGTAATGCTTAATGGGATTAATATCGCACTCGGTGCAAAGGCAGTTTTTTCGGGAACGGGGCTTTATATTTTAACAAGTTCTCTTTGGGGGGTTTTTACTTCAAATATTAGTGAAAAGGTAAACGCTTCAGTATCTAATCATGTCAAAAGTGCTTTGACAGGTTATGATAATGATGATCAGATGGTGTTCGACATGTATTATCCTGATAGAACTGGACACTCTAGTTTAACAGATGGCTCGGGAAGAACGGGGCTTAGTTGGGGTAGAACTGATAAAAACCTTATCAACCTGAATGGTAGTAGACGCCTTACAGTGCGACCTAACGAGTGGTTGAAAATTGATTTGGGTAAAGAGTATCCAATTGATAGTATTAATATAAGAGAATTTGACATTGGTGCCACCAATCCGCCTTTTGCGGTTACTCGAAGATTTGAAGCTAACAAAATAGTTATATTTACCTCTCAAGATGATATTAGCTCGCTGACAATGACACAGCTTGGGCTTAATAATTCTGTTGCATTAAGAGTGGGGAGCGTTAAAGATGGGGCAAATTCTTCTCAAAATATTCAAATACCTGGTCCTCGATCTGTTTTTCATTATATGCCGAATGCTTCCAAGGCTGTATGGCGTGGTACTGGAGGAAAGGCAGAGGGCAATCTTGTGCGTTGCGTTAAAGGCGCTAACGATAAAAGTATTTCCGCCCACTCTCCCAAAAGATTAACCCTTAAGGTTGGCAAACCAATGACGCCAATTGGATTTGGCGATACAGTGACATCAACAACTAGAAACTGGTCTATCACTCCAGCAGTTGGCAATGGCTTAAGTTTTAATACTGCAACAGGGATTCTATCGGGCACACCGTTAGCCACTCAAGAGACAACTGACTATCAAGTAACAACTGCCGATGACTCAAAAGCAGTTTCTTCTATTGCTATTACAATTACTGATGGCGCAACAATGGTTAGCAGTATTCATATTGAGGGTGAGCATATTCTCAAAATTGGCGATAATACTCAGTTGAATGCAATAATTAGTCCTAATTATGCAAGCAATAAAAAGCTCGCTTGGTTGATTATTGGAGATAGTGACAAAGCGAGCATTAGTCAAACAGGAGAGTTAATTGCACTCAAATCGGGTCATATTATGATCGTTGCGACCTCACTTGACAATAGCGCCACTTACGCCACATTTTCTGTCCTTATTACTGCTCAAGAACATATTGTGTTTGAGGGTAAAAATTATTTAACAACCTTGTCTAAAAAAACAAGAAGAGTTTGGTTAGATAGAAATTTAGGCGCCTCTGAAGCTTGCACTTCCACTGCAGGCACTGCTGCTTGTTATGGCGATTTATATCAATGGGGAAGGGGGACTGATGGGCATCAAATTAGAAATTCAACAATCGTATTGAGCGACATCCAGGCAACCAGCATTACACCCGATAATGGAAAATTTATTATTAACGCTGGCGATTGGATCGTACCTGAGGTTGATGATTCAGGTAAAAAGCGGCAACTTGCATGGGGTAACATTTGCCCATCTGGTTTTAATTTGCCAACACTAAAAGAACTGGCGGCTGAAATGAATGACCATCCATATTTATCAAGTTCTTTAAACTTAATGCCATTAAATGGCTTGCGTAACGAAAAAGGTCAGTTGCAATTTGTAGGAATTCAAGGTAATTATTGGACACGGGATACGGGTCTCCCAACGATTACCAGTGTAAACCCCTCAGAAATAGAAAAACATACTGATATTCCAGGGATAGCGGGTATAGAAAATAACACAGATGTAGGTAGTAAGTTAAATATTAAGTTGGGTTTCAGTTCAAATATTGCAGGAATAGGCGGTTCAAATGCTGTAAAAGAAGGTGGTTCAAATACCATAGAAGAAGGGGCTAGCTCAAATGCTGTAAAAGAAGGTGGTTCAAATACCATAGAAGAAGGGGCTAGCTCAAATGCTGTAAAAGAAGGTGGTTCAAATACCATAGAAGAAGGGGCTAGCTCAAATGCTGTAAAAGAAGGTGGTTCAAATACCATAGAAGAAGGGGCTAGCTCAAATGCTGTAAAAGAAGGTGATTCAATTACTATAGAAGGAGGGATTAGCTCAAATGCTGTAAAAGGAGACGGTTCAAATGCTACAGAAGGAGGGGGCAGTTCAAGTAATATAGGTACCAATACAAACGACATTGTCAAACCAGACATGAATGCTAACCCAAACGACATTGTCAAACCAGACATGGATGCCGATCCAAACGACATTGCCAAACCAAACATGGGTGCTGATCCAAACGACATTGCCAATCTAGACAAAATGAATACTAGCCCAGTAACGCTACCTACTAACTTGTCTACATACCTTAGTTTTCATAGTGGTAATTACGAATATTTGTCCAATGTACGCACTATGGGTATGGGGGTGCGTTGCATCAAAGACCTGAAAGATTCGCCTCCTTTTATTAGCCCTAGCGTTAATAACTTAAATGTAGTTGTTGGCGCTACTATTGCACCCATTACATTTACCAACATAGGTGGAATGATAACTAAGTGGCGTATCACCCCAGTATTAAAATCTGGTTTATCTTTTAATACAAGAACTGGTACAATTTCAGGCACACCCAATAAAGCGATGCCTGCACAGCGTTATCGCATTACTGCTAGTAATGCCTCTGGTGCTGATACAGCTTGGGTGCGCATTACGGTACAAGCTACACCAATATTAACGACGGGGATTCAAATACAAGTTCGTCAAGCGACAATGAAAGTCAATAGTAGCATTTATTTAGATACAATTATTAGCCCTAGCAATGCTAGTGACAATAGCGTTTCATGGTCATCATCAAACACTAATTTAGCAACAGTTAGCAAGACAGGAGTTGTAAACACCCATGCGTACGGTAAGGTAACAATTCTTGCTCGATCTCATGATAATCCGATTGTTTTTGATGCAATAACGATCACTATTGCAGAATATACTGCCAACAACAAAAGTTATAACCTTATTAGTTCACCTAGAACTGGCAGGACATGGTTAGACAGAAATCTAGGCGCCAGTCGGGTTTGTATCTCTAGCACAGACATGGCGTGTTACGGTAATTTGTATCAATTTGGGCGTGCCAATGATGGACATCAAAAGCGTTCAAATGCTTATTTTGAAAGCACTCAGAGCGATACCGTTAATGCCTACAACAGTGCATTTATCGTTACAGGTAAAGACTGGACATCTGCTGATCAATCAGGCAGCTTACGCAAAGCAGATTGGGGCTATGGAAGCAGTAACAATATTTGCCCAGCAGGCTTTCGTGTACCGACTATAGATGAGTTTAAGGATGAAAAGATAGATTACGATTCGGTTGTTTTTAAAAATTTCTTAAAGTTGCCTATGTCAGGTAAGCGCAATGCTCAGGATGGTATTTTAATAGAGCCGGGTCGTCATGGTTACTATTGGAGTAACACAACTTCTAGTGACCATCGAACACAAAATTTAAATTTCACAAATAACGCAGTTAGAACGGATAACGCATACCGAAACCTAGGCTTTAGTGTACGCTGCATACAAGATTCAAAGTATAAAAACACAAGATACAATCAAGACCCTATGGAAATTTCTGGCATCCGCTATAAGACAATTAGAATTGGCACTCAAATATGGACAACAGAAAATATGCGTCATAATCCTAAAGGCAGCCTGCTTGGATACTCTTATAAAAACAACCCAAATTACGATATCATCAATGGTAAATATTACACTTGGCCTGCTGCCATGAGGAGATCAACTAAAGAAAATGCACAGGGCATTTGTGCATCAGGGTGGCACATCCCAACAATCAATGACTGGAAAACTCTAGAAGCATATCTAGGTATGGATAAAGACTCTATAGATAGGCAACAGGCGTGGCGTGGCAACAACCAAGAAGGCACCCAACTTAAAAAATGGGGCAGTAGTGGGTTTAATGCACTTACAACTGGCGTAATGGCCGAGAGAAACAATACCTTTGATTCTATCTCCCAAGGAGAGCAAATTTCTTTTTGGACTTCTAATCGTACTTCCAGCCACTTGGCTTCATACAGGTCGTTAAAAGCTTCGTTACCCACAATCTATCAAGGTACTATTAACTCAAATAAGTTTGCACTTAATGTACGCTGTATAAAAAACCCTCCAGCACCGATGATAATTCAAAATTTTCATTATAAAGTTGTTAAAATTGGTAACCAAGTGTGGACAGCGGAAAATATGCGTCATAACGCATCCCATGGGCGTACTTTTTCTAATGGTAACACTGATGATTATGGCAAACTGTATGATTGGGAAGCCGCTATGGATGGCTCTAAAGCTGAAGGTGCGCAAGGAATTTGTGCGCTAGGTTGGCACATCCCAACAGATAATGATTGGAAGACACTGGAAGGGCATTTATACATGGATAAAAAACAACGAAATACACGATGGGCATGGCGTGGTAGCAATCAAGGTTACCACCTTAAAAAAACAGGCTATAGCGGATTCAATGCACGCATGGCTGGTAGAGTCCTTGATCATAATTATACACTTAAAGGGAAAGAGGGTTATTTTTGGACTTCTAGTCGTAACAAACTCACACCTCTCTTTAGATCTTTGAAAGATTCGTTAAATAGAGTTTATAGAGGGGCTGATAATACGGGCACTTATGGGCTTAGTGTGCGTTGTATCAAAGATGCAAATTAAAACACTTTGTTTGTATGGCGACAAGATTTTTACGCTTGAGTGGAAAAACTTATGGCATTAATTTGGAATGCCGTTGTATGAAGTACATAAACAATGCCAACCTTAAAATTAGCGTTGTAATAGTTAACAATTTAATCATTAATATGGCGAACTTATGAATATATATATTTTGAAAAAAACCTTTTTTCGTGCTTTACTGATAGGCATTGCTTTTATTGCTTTATCAGCACATGCCACCACTCATTTTATCCCAGGATTTCTATCCAAACAACCAGTCGCTATTCCCAATATTTACTTGATAAATGCAAATAATATCGTTACCAAAATAACAGGCAAACTTGGTGGCAGTATGATAGGCGGAAATGGCGTATTTGACTTTACTGCAATCAAATTACAACAAAATTTATTCCTAGCCCAGGCTACTGTCGGTGCATATAAAAAAGGTGTTTTTTTTGAAGTAAACAACAACTATATCAAAGCAACTGCCGCCCGCTATTGCCCTCTTGCAGAATGCGTCAATCGTAATTTAGCGTTAACCGACACCTACAACACCATAGCCAGTAGCCCAACACTTGGTGCATACGGAGTTTTTGATCTTACTTTATCAATAACACATATCAACTCTAATCAAAACCCTATGCTTCAGACGGATTTTACATACCCAGAAAAAAGCACCTCTCTTAAAGGGGGTAACGAAGAAGGCAATAAAGAGGGTAATGAAGATATAAACAGGAATACAACCCAAAATTGCTCTACAGAAGGGTCAACTACAGAAGGGTTAGTTGCAAAATGTCAAAATCACACTTTAGGCCCAACCGTCCAACAAACAGACATCGGAGACATTTCTATAAATCCTCCACCCCTTACTCTTGGAAAACCTATCTTTACTAGTGATAACGAACTTCTTATCTCTGTCCTCATAACCACACAACCGACTCCTTTTCGAGGTTCTCGCTTCATCAATGCAAATCACATTATTACCAAGATAACAGGTAAATTTATTGACAAAGAGACGAACAATGGAGGTGGGACGATTGACTTTACTGCAATCAGGTTAAAACGAAATTTATTTTTAGCTCAAGTTGCTGTTGGGGTATATAAAAAAGGGGTCTTTTTTGAAATAGAAGACAAAAAAATAAAGGCAAATGCTGCCCGTTATTGCCTTCTTACAGAATGCCAAAATCGCAATCTAGCATTAACTGACAAGTTTGCAAAGCTTGCAACTCTCAATAATCGCCAAATAACCAATGGATATGGTATCTTCGATCTGATCCTATCAACAACCTATTTTAATGCCAACCAACGCTTTGTCCCAGGCTTTATAACCACTCAAGGTGTTACAGTTTCTGATTATACGACGAATAAAAAAAATATCGTTACTAAAATAACAGGCAAACTTGGTGGTAGTGGAATAGATGGAGATGATAAAGTTGACTTTACTGCAATAAAATTAGACAACAAATCATTTTTGGCTCAAACTATTACGGCTTACCATAAAAAAGGTGTCTTTTTTGAAATGGAAGGCAACAAGATAAAGGTAACTGCCGCCCGTTATTGTGCACTCACAATTTGTCAAGACCGCAATGTGACTTTAACTGATGCTCATGTAGCCATAGCTAGCAGTCAGATTACTCTTGGATACGGCGTTTTTGATCTTGTTTTATTAATAAAGCGCCTTACTGCCGACCAACGCTTTATCCCAGACTTTGTAACCACTCAAGGTATTGTGGTTCCTAATTATGTGGCAAATAAAAGCAATATCATTACCAAAATAACAGGCAAATTTGGCGGTAGTGGCATGAGTGGAGGTGATGGCAACTTTACCGCAATAAAATTAGACGGCAAATCATTTTTGGCTCAAACTGTCATGGCTGGCCATAAAAAAGGTGTCTTTTTTGAAATGGAAAATAACAAAATAAAGGTAATTGCCGCCCGTTATTGCGCTCTCACAGTTTGTCAAAACCGTGATGTGGCTTTAACGGATACCCATGCAACGATAGCCAGTAGTAAAACTGTTGGTGAATACGGAATTTTTGATCTTATTTTATCAATAAAGCACCTTGGTGCCGACCAATATCTTATTCCAGACTTTGTAACCACTCAAGGTATTGTAGTTCCTAGTTATGCAGCAAATAGAAGCAATGTCATTACCAAAATAACAGGAAAATTTGGTGGTAGTGGGATAAATGGAGATGATAAAGTTGACTTTACTGCAATAAAATTAGACAACAAATCATTTTTGGCTCAAACTGTTACGGCTAACCATAAAAAAGGTGTCTTTTTTGAAATAGAGGGCAACAAGATAAAGGTAACTGCCGCCCGTTATTGTGCACTCACAATTTGTCAAGACCGCAATGTGGCTTTAACGGATACTCATGTAGCCATAGCCGATGGTCGGATTGCTAGTGGATACGGCATTTTTGATCTTATTTTATCGATAAAGCATTTTAATGCCGACCAACACTTTATCCCAGATTTTGTAACCACTCAAGGTATTGTGATCCCTAATTATGTTGCAAATAAAAACGCTGTCATTACCGAGATAACAGGCAAATTTGGCGGCAGCGGAATGAGCGGAAGTGATGGTATCGACTTTATTGCAATAGAATTAGACGATAAGTCATTTTTAGCTCAAACCATTACGGCTAACCATAAAAAAGGGGTATTTTTTGAAATAGAGGACAATAAGGTAAGGGTAACTGCCGTCCGTTATTGCATACTCACAGTTTGTCAAGACCGCAATGTGGCTTTAACGGATACCTATACAACGATAGCCAGTAGTAAAACTGTTGGTGAATACGGCATTTTTGATCTAATTTTAACAATCACATATCTTAAATCTAATGAACGATTTACTCCAAGCCTTATAACCACACAAGGTGTTGTTATTCCTGACACCCATTTGATTAATGTAAACCAAGTAATAACTAAAATAACAGGCAAATTTTCTGACGATTCAACAGGTGGTGCCATTGACTTTACTGCAATAAAACTAGGCAATCAATCATTTTTGGCTCAAATTGTTACGGCTAACCATAAAAAAGGTGTCTTTTTTAAAATAGAGGGCAACAAGATAAAGGCAACTGCTGCCCGCTCTTGTTCTTTCACAGTTTGTCTAAATGGCAATGTGAAGTTAGCTGATACCCATGCAACGATAGCCAATAGACGAACTGCTGATGGATACGGCATTTTTAATCTAATTTTAACAACCACATATATTAATTTTAATGAACACTTTATTCCAAACTTTATAACCACGCAAGGTGTTGTTATTCCTAAATCCCATTTGATTAATGCAAACAATATAGTAACTAAAATAACAGGCAAATTTTCTTACGGTACAGAAGATAGAGTTGTTGACTTTACTGCAATAAAATTAGGCAACCAATCATTTTTGGCTCAAATTGTTACGGATAACCGTAAAAAAGGTGTCTTTTTTGAAATAGAGGGCGATAAGATAAAAGTAACTGCTGCCCGTTATTGTCACGAAGTTTGTCAATATAACGATGTGGCACTAACTAACTATCATACAAACATAGCCAATAGTCAAGCTAATTCTGGATACGGCATTTTTGATCTAATTTTAACAACCACACATATTAATCCCAATGAACACTTTATTCCAGACCTTATAACCACACAAGGTATTATTCTCAATGCCCACTTGGCTAATGCAAACAATGTAGTAACTAAAATAACAGGCAAGTTTAGAAGCTCCTTAACAGGCAAAGAGCTTGATTTCACAGCAATAAAATTAAATGGCAGTCTATTTTTAGCCCAAATTACCATGAGTAACTTCAAAGAAGGTATGTTTTTTGAAATAGAAGGGGATAAAATAAAAGTAATCGCTGCCCGCTATTGTTCTCTTGTGGTTTGTCAAAATCGTAACTTAGTTCTCACTGATCCTTATAGGAAAATAGCCAATAGTCACATGTCTTCTGGTTACAAAATCTTTAATCTTATTGTATCGATAATGCCACTTAATGCTAACGAACACTTTATTCCAAATTTTGTAACCACATTTGGTGTTGCTATTCCCAATGCCACTTTAATCAATGCAAGCAATATAATTACCAAAATAACAGGCAAGTTTGGTGGTGCTTCAATAAGTGATGCAATTGATTTTACGGCAATAAAATTAGGTGACAATGCATTCTTAGCTCAAATCACCACGAGCACCCATAAAAAAGGCATCTTTTTTAAAATAGAGAATAACAGTGTCAAGGCAACTGCTGCTCGTTATTGTGCACTCACAGTGTGTCAAAATCGTATATTGGCTTTAACTGATTCTTCTACCACAATAACCAGCGATCAAACCGTTGGCGCATACGGTATCTTTAATCTCATTTTATCAACAACGCGCATTAACAAAAACAACCATTTTGTTCCGGGTTTTGTAACCACACAAGGTGTTGCTATTCCTAATGCTTATTCGATCAATGAAAGTAACCCGGTTACATTCATAACGGGCAGAATGGGTGGTGGTTCAATAAGTACTCCAATTGAATTTATTGCAATAAAATTAGGCGACAAATCATTTTTGGCTCAAGTTGTTGAGGGTTTATATAAAAAAGGTGTCTTTTTTGAAATGGATAACAATAACATAAAAGTAACCCACGCCCGTTATTGCATTTTGACAGAATGCCAAAATCGCAATCTAAGTTTAACTGACAAGCATATGAGTGTAGCCACCAGTCCAGAATCTAATGGATATGGTGTTTTTGACCTTATGTTATCAACAACTTTTACCACTCCCAATTTCAGAAGTCGCTTTATTTCAGGCTTTGTAGCCAAACAGCCTAGAGCCATTCCCAATGCCCATAGATTAAGATTAAATAAGGATCATATTATTAGTAAAATAACAGGAAAACTTGCTGGACTAAGCATAGGCGGTTTTATGGATTTTACTGCAATAAAAATAAGTAATCATTCATTCTTAGCCCAAGGCATTGGAGACAAATACAAAAAAGGTGTCTTTTTTGAAATACGCAACAATAACGAAATAGTAGCAACCGCTGCCCGTTATTGCCTACGAACAGAATGTCAAAATCGCAATCTAAGGATTACCGATCATCATGCGGATATAGCCAACAGTAAAACGACTGCCAGTTATGGTATCTTTGACCTTACTTTGACAATAACACCTCTTACTATAATGACAAACACCGCTAGTCTTATCCCCGGTTTTGTGTCTAATCAACCTGTTGCCATCCCTAATTTCCTTAATTACCCGATTATTCAAATTATAGGTAAATTTGGTGGCGCTTCAATCAGAGACGACACTACAGTTGGTTTTACGGCAATAAAATTAGGCGACAATTTGTTTTTAGCTCAAATCATTCAAGGTATATATAAAAAAGGTATCTTTTTTGAAATAGACAACAATGGCAGAATAAAAGTAACTCAAGCCCGTTATTGCTTACTGACAGAATGTCAAAATCGCAATCTATCCTTAACTGACAAATATATGGGTATAGCCACCGATTCAAAATCTAATGGATACGGTATTTTTGATTTAAAAATTACTTCATTAATCAACTTAGCGCTTAACAAGACTGCCACACAATCTAGTACTTATTATGGTGCCAATGCTCATAAAGCGGTTGACGGCAATACCAATGGAAACATTCTCTCAAAAAGTGTTTCCCATACAAAACTTAGTCAAGGCGCTTGGTGGAAAGTTGATTTGGATGGACCTAAACTTATCCAGCAAATTCGCATCTTTAATCGAACTGATTGCTGCAAGAATAGACTTGCTCATTATCAAGTTAGCATTGCTAACGATGCTAACTTTGTAACCACTACTTACCGACAAGAATTTCGCACTTACCCCGATCCAGAGAAAAGTATTGATTTAAGTTTACCAAGCATACAAGGTAGTTATGTCAAGATTCAACTACTGAATAAAAACTATCTTGCTTTGGCAGAAGTTCAAGTGCTAGGACATCACTTAGTGTCAGAAACCAGTGATTAAAACCTTAAGACATGCTTAACTCAGTGGCGTAGAATCACCTAGGCAACCTGAAAGTCCTGTCCTGCATTAGACCTAGATGTTAAATTTTATTTGAGACCTTTGCATAAATATGGATGATTAGCAAAATCCACTTTTCACCCACTTGGTAATTTTCTTAAATCTTATCCCAGCAGGGCTAAGGCTAGGTTTAAAAAATTACCAAGTGGGTGAAAAGTGGATTCTTGATGATTATTTATATTTGTGCAAAGGTCTTCTATTTAATTGTAATTTTTTATAGCGCTTGCCCTAATGCCATTTTCAAAAATAAATCAAACAATCTGGCATTCATCCTCATTCCAAGTATTAACAGTAAAAATACTTAGTCAACCCTTAAAAACCACACAACAATTTGATTTATAACAATAAAAAATCAAATACCCATAGACAAATCAACCAACTTTTGGTATAACAACACTCTTTTACTGGTCGTTTTACCTAAAAAAAGACCCCTGCATTAAACTAAAAAACCCAACAAAAAATCACAAATCAACCCTCAAAACCTTATGCAAACATTAGAATTTATGATAAAATACTATAATTATCAGACACTTACAAAAAAATGCGAGTTAAAACCACTCAAGAACAAACCTTTGCTGATAGTTTTATCAACATACCAAACTCCCAACTAGACATCATTAACAAAGTTATCGATTGGGAAGTTATAGCCAAAGATCTGTCTCATATTAAAGTTGACTATTCTGCTGTTAGTCTGTTTAAAGCGCTATTAATAGGCACATGGCACAATCTCTCTGATGAGAAGTTGGCTGATAGTCTTAGTAGAGATTTAGTCTTTATTAACTTTTGCAACTTTAGCCTAAGTGGCAACAAACCTGATGCTACAACCATTGGCAGATTTAGAACCAAACTAATCAAACAAAATCTATTTGATAGACTTTTGAGTAGCATCAATCTTATGCTTGAGAATAATCAACTCAAACTCTCTAATGGCAAACATGTTGCCATGGATGCAACCTTAATTCAAAGTGCTAGACGCACTAAGAAGATTATTACAACACACAAAACTGGTGAGGTTTATGAGATTGATAGTAACCCAATTCAATATTCAGATGATAAAGATGCAAGATGGACATTTAAGGCGGGAAAATACACTTATGGATATTCATCAGTAGTAACAACTGATGCCAATGGATTAATTAACAAAGCCACTACGCACCCTGCTAATGATAGTGAAATGACTCATTTTGAAGAAAATGTTAAACAGGCAGGCAATCAAAAAGGCGTAAGAGTTTTATACGACAAAGGAGCAGCCTCTCAAGCTAATAGTGAAGCACTTAAAGCACAAAAGTTAAGAGATGGTATTATGCGCAAAAAACCCAAAGGCAAGCAAATGAGTCATTGGCATAAATTACGCAATAAAGCAATCAGCAAAAGAAGGTTTGTGGTTGAACGCACCTTTGGTACGCTCAAACGCACTTATGGTTTGGCAAGAAGTCGTTATATTGGTTTAGAGAAAGTTGCCAGCGAAGTTAATCTTAAAGCTATTGCTTATAATCTAGTTAGAGCGGCGAATGTTTATATTAACAAGGGATTAAATACAGCCTAGGGATTATTGTGTTTTTTTTGTGGAAACAGTACAAAAAAGAGTAAAAAATGAGCGATTTATAGTTGATATTGATGATTTTTTTAATGAAAGCTGGGTTTTATATGTTTTTTGACTTTGAAAAGTCAAAAATTGAGGGTTTTGGGTTTTGATGGTTGGTTTTAGGGTGCTATGCAGGGGTCTTATTAGACATCAAAGACCCACTCATTGCACTATCTCACGCCATAGACTGGCAAGTTCTTAATGATGCCTTCACCAAGCACTATTGCCTTAACAATGGCAGACCCTCAAAACCCATTCGCCTAATGGTAGGCTTGCTTATCCTCAAACAGTTAGAGAATCTATCAGATGAAGCCGTTGTTATGCAGTTTAAAAGAAACCCGTATTACCAATACTTTTGTGGTCACAGTGCTTATATTGCTGATGTACCTTGTAACGCCACTGAGTTAGTGCATTTCAGAAAACGCATTGGCGTTAAAGGTTTTAATCTTATCTTTAAAATGAGCGTTGAGTTACACGGTAAAAAAGCACAAGAGTCAACTGTGTTAATTGACACCACCGTTCAAGAGAAAAACATCACTTATCCTACTGACGCCAAACTGGCAATTAAGATAATTAATCGCTTAAACAAACTGGCAAAACAACACGGCATCAAACAGCGAAGAACTTATGTCAAAGAAGTTAAAAACTGTCGTCTTAGCATTCGCCACTTTCGCCATGTCAAAAAGCGTGCCAAAGCCAAAAAAGCCCTTAAAAGACTCAGAACCATTGCCAACAAGCTTATCCGTGAATTGCAACGCAAACTTCCAACTCATTCTTTGTTTGAAATCTATCAAAAAGACTTCTTGTTCTACCAAAAAGTGCTCGCTCAACAACCTGGAGACAAAAACAAAATTTACGCCCTACATGAGCCCGATGTTTATGTTATTGCCAAAGGCAAAGACCATAAGAAATATGAATATGGCAACAAAGTTTCAATCGTCTCTACCAAAGACAGTAACATTATCGTTGGCGTGGCAAGTCATAAAACAAACATTCATGATTCAAAAACACTAGATACAGCCATTGCTCACGCTAACGCTAATCGTATCAAGCCCATTCAGAAGGAAGTATGTGATAGAGGGTATGTGGGTGCAAAAGAAGTATTAGGTGTTGAAATCATCTTACCTAAAAAGCCCCTGAAACGAGACAGCCGTTACCAACGAGATAAAAAGCGTAAGTTGTGTAAAAGACGAGCAGCAATAGAACCCATCATTGGACATCTTAAAGCAGATTTTAGATTGTCTAGGAATTTACTCAAAGGGCAAGTTGGTGATGAGATTAATGTTTTAATGGCTGCTATGGCGTGGAATTTGAAAAAGTGGCTGATTGCCACTGTTATTTTTTTGTCTTTGCAAAAAATTGGTTTGTTTTTTGTGAAAAGGGCGAGGATTTTGTGTGTTATTGTTTGAAAACTGGTTTGGTTGATTAGGGGGGTGGTGGGGTTTGGGGTTTTTAAGGGTTGACTACTTAGGCGATTATAGGTGCTATATGATTCATTTTATTTTTGAATAATGGCGCAATAAGGCCAAAATAGGCTTTAACTAATACCGAATGTCTGACGCAGGGGTCTCAAATAGGCAAGAGTGGATTCTTGATGATTGTTCACATTATGTAAAGGTCTCATTGTATATTCTGCTTTTTAGACAGTTGAGATATTTTAATATCTTTAATAAAACGCTGTATTAAAGCCACTTTAACGCCTTCAAATATTTCTTCGAACAACACTCCAGAATTATCCTTATCAAGATAAAAAGAACCCAGTTTAGTTAGTTTCCTAGCAAAAATGATGGGCGCATCATCCCTTCTGTTAAGGCAATTTTGGCGGTCATCAATGACTTGCTGATGAACAATATTTACCGCCAAATCAAGCACTGGATCTTTTGTTGGCGTATATTTAGTTATACTACATATATATTTATCAACCCATATTCCTGTACAATACATATTCGGCACCTTATTCCTCATTACACCATTGTTATACCAGCGTGTACACTCACGATCCCAACATTCGCGATTTAAACTTTGACCCTTTCTATTAATATGGTTTTCTTTGTAAAAATTTTTTTTTGCAGACGCAGCCATTATTGAGGCTGCACGGGCTAAAACTTTTTTTGCATTGTCGTAATAAAGCTGACAAATTTGCTTATTTAGAGGTTCTTTTTCTCGGTAAAAATTGTTAATAATTTTAATCTTAGCCTGGGCTAACAGGTGATTGTAAGATTGTCCATAAGTCTGCAAGAGTTTTATTAAAGTAGAGTCAACAATTTTTTCGTCGCGTGTATCTACCTTAATAATTCGGTTTGAATCATAAGCAGAAAAGTAATTTTTGTAATCCAAAAGCACACTGTCTAAACATTTATCAATTTTTTGTATTTCTTTGCCACTTAAGAAATCAACATCATTATCGTCTATACCACAAAGTGTTATGGTTTGCTGAGAAATAATACTAGGTATCGGCACGCCAGCTCTAGTAAAACTTGTCTCAAGTCCTGTTGCTGTGTAACCAGAAGTAACAATTTCCCAACCTGCATTTTCAAAATTATTCGTTGTTGCCAACTCAGCGTCAAGTGTTACAAAGTTATCGGAATTTAAGATAGAGTAGATACTATATTCTACCCCCTCATCCTGATTAGGTGTATCTCTCAAAGTAACAACAAGATGGTGCGCCTCTCGTGTAGGGTATCTTTCCCCTATTATCCAAGTATTGTCTAATACAGTAGATTTAATCACAAATGTATCAGTATATAGTTGTGTTATTTTATTGCCAAAACTACTTGTATAGGTAAATTTATCCAAACCAGTAATGCTAGTAAAGTATGCTAGACCATTAGCAGTTAAAGGATGCCACTGCTGATCGTCTTGAATTACATCAACATCAACATCAACAACATTCCTTGAATTGTTTGATTTATTTATAAAATCAATCAACTCTATAAATATTGGCGAGGCCTTTATCCATTTGTCTGCGAAAAAATGTTTTAGATGCTTCTGCAACAAAGAAACATTGTGTAAATATTCTGATTGGTAGCGCTTGGATAGTTTTGCATTGTAGCCAATCACGATTTTTTTTACAGCTGCCAGATCTTGAGTGACCCCTCTTTCCAAAGCAGGACGGACTTTTGCAAGTATTGCCTCTTGAGTTTCTTCTGCTGATGCCCTATATTTATAATGTTCCGTACTGTTAAGCGCTTCAAGTTTTTGGCTTAATTCCGCCCAGCGCCTTTTCTTGTTATCATTCTGGTCAGCGATAAGAAATGGAAGTCCGATAATTGGTATCCAACCAAACACAGCAGTTACTTTATCAAGATCGGTTGAATTTGGATCCATAAAAACATGTATCCCCTGTATAACACTCAGCGAAAGCATTACTACTAAACCAGCAGGACCCAAAACATCTCCTAAGGAGTCAAGTAATGTTATCGTTTCCCCCGTTACTGATGAGACTGATATTACGCTCTCAGTCTCATCCAATACTTCACCTGTTGTTGCTGCTATATCTAACTCCGAAGAAGCGCTTAAGTAATCAGTATTTTCAGTCGAAATATCAAGGTATTCCTCGTTTGTTTTTGGGAGGATATCATCCTCAAGTATATCTTTGTACTGCAAATTAGGTTCTTCTTGAACAAAGGTTTCATCTTGAAATTCTTCATCATCTGACATACAAAACTTTGCAGAAAAGACATTAAGACTAAGTGTGAATGAAGCAACTAAAACTAAGGTTGAAAGTTTAAAATTTACCAGTGTCATATGCTATCTCATTAAAATAATTAAATTTAATTCATTAGAAACACGATCCACGCCTCTCATTTTTAAAATGTTTACTGATCACCTTTATTTAAAAAATAGAAGCCATAAATCTACCCCTTACCTCATCTGCATTCACAAAAAAAAACAACCGTCAATACCAAATAAATAGAACTAATATTTTTTTTTATAAACACAATACAAAACAAGAGGGTTCTATTGCAATCTTTATACGGATTAGCGTTAAAGCGTCCTAAGTTTCAAATATTTTGACCTAGATGCAACATTTATTGTATGTGATTATAGCAGTGAATTTATAAATATTCTAACAGAATTTCCCCTTGAATTCAAATAAATTCAATAGGAGTCTTTTTTGTATAGAGACTCTTGTGCAAATAGATGATTAGCAAAATTCAATTTTTACTCAATTGGTGATTTTATTGCACCTTACCTTAGTGGAGCTAAGGCTAGATTTGTCCACCTAAAGCCCCTACATTAGACATAGATGCTGAATAAAGGGATTTCTAAATAGAATACCTGATTGGCATCATTACTTACTCACCCCCCCGCAGGCGCCCTCAGGTTCAGGTTCGATTTGCCAGCCTCGGTTGAAATAATACTCATCATTTACAGAATAAAGCTGAATTTTCTCCACACCTTCCTCTTCATATTTGTGAACCATATAGTCTAAGAGTGACGACCCCCCTCCTTTGGGAAGCATCGTCTGATTTTCTACTAACCCATTAGGGTTTGCTACCAGTAAATCAATTTCAAGATCTTTCTCAGTTGTATCTTTCACATAAGAGATGGCTTCTATCTTACCTTTGTAAGTAGCGATATGGATCTCTTCTTGACTCGAACTTCTAAAGTCTTCACCGACATACGCCTTCATTAGCCCAGAAAAATTTTTGGACAGTTCGGCATTCTCTCCAAGCAATCCAATTTTCTCCGACCATTCAATTAAAATAGGTTTAACCTCCGCTTCATATGATTCAAAATCAGCCTCTAAGTTCAAATTGTAAGTTTTAAATTGAAAGGCATTCTGCTCTTCTAATACTTTAATGAAGTTACCTGCGTTTAGTGGATTTTCTCTCAGAAAGTAAGGGGGAAAATCAGCGACTGTATATTGATAATCCTGAAGCATCAGAATCATATTTATACCAGCATAAAGCGAACTACTGCAGAATATGGCTATCAATAACCAAGTTCTTAAAAAACCAAAAAAGATATTTCTAAATTTCATTGACACACCTCTAAAAATTCTTAATACAATTTGAGACCTTTGCATAAATATGAATACTGGTTGGCATCATTACCCATCTCCCCCGCAGGCACCCTCAGGTTTAGGTGCTATTTGCCAGCCTCGGTCGAGATAATACTCATCGTTTACAGAGCTAAGCTGAATTTTCTCCACACCTGCCTCTTCATATCTGCGAACCATATAGTCTAAGAGTGACGAACCCCCTCCTTTGGGGAGCGTCGTCTGATTTTCTACTAACCCACTAGGGTTTGCCACCAGTAAATTAATTTCAGGATTCTCTCCCACAATTGCATCTTTCGTATAAGAGATAGCCGATATCTTGCCTTTGTAAGTAGCAATATGGATTTCTCCTTGATCCAAACCTCTAAAGTCTTCATTGACATACGATTCCATTAGCCCTGAAAATCGTTTGGACAGTTTGGCATTCTTTCCAATCAATCCAGTTTTCTCCGACCATTCAATTAAAATAGGTTTAACCTCCGCTTTATATGATTCTAGATCAGCCTCTAAGCTCAAATTGTAAGTTTTAAATTGAAAGGTATTCTGCTCTTCCAATACTTTAATGAAGTTACCTGTGTTTAGTGGATCTTCTACCAGAAAGTAAGGGGGGAAATCAGCGGCTGTATATTGATAATCCCGAAGTATCAGAATCATATCTGTACCAGCAGAAAGCGCGCTGCTACAGAATATGACTATCAATAACCAAGTTCTTAAAAAACCAAAAAAGATATTTCTAAATTTCATTAACACACCTCTAAAAATTCTTAATACAATTTGAGACCTTTGCATAAATATGGATGATTAGCAAAATTCAATCTTTGCCCACTTGGTAATTTTCTTAAACCTTGTCCTAGCAGGGCTAAGGCTGGGTTTAAAAAATTACCAAGTGGGTAAAAGTGGATTCTTGATAATGATTCATATTTATGCAAAGGTCTCAATTTTAAGGATATAAGAAATCATAAATTTCCCAATCCACACTGACACCATTTTCAAAAATAAACCAAACAATCTGGCACCCATTCTCATCCTGAGTATTGGCACCAATTATTCATTTTATTTTTTAAAAATGATATGAATTAATAATACGAGACCTTTGCATAAATATGAATACTGGTTGGCATCATTACCCATCTCCCCCGCAGGCGCCCTCAGGTTCAGGTACTGCTTGCCAGCCTCGGTCGAGATAATACTCATCGTTTACAGAGCGAAGCTGAATTTTCTCCACACCTTCCTCTTTATACCTAAGAGCCATATCGTTTAAGAGTGACGACCCCGCTCCTTTAGGAAGTACCGTCTGATTGTCTGATAATGTCCTAGGGTTTGCTATAAGTAAATCAATTTTAGGTGCCCGCCCTTCTGTACTTCCCACATAAGAGACGGCTTCTATCTTGCCTTTGTAAGTAGCAATATGGATTTCTTTTGGCGTCAAATTATGGAGACTTTCATCAACATACATCTTCATTAGCCCAGAAAATTGTTTAGACAGTTCAGCATTACTTCCCAACAATCCAATTTGCTCTGACCATTCAGTTAAAATGGGCTCAACTTCCGCTTCATATAATGCTAGATCGGCTTCTGAGCTCAAATCGTAAGTTCTAAATTGAAAAGCATTCTGATCGTCCAATACTTTAATGAAATTACCTGTGCCTAGTGGCTCTTCTCTCAGAAAGTAAGGGGGGTAATCAGCGGCTGTATATTGATAATCCTGAAGCATCAGAATCATATTTGTACCAGCATAAAGCGAACTACTGCAGAATATGGCTATCAATAACCAAGTTCTTAAAAAACCAAAAAAGATATTTCTAAATTTCATTGACACACCTCTAAAAATTCCTAATACAATTTTAAGGATATAAGAATTCATGAATTTCCCAATCCACACTGACACCATTTTCAAAAATAAACCAAACAATCTAGCACCCATCCTCATCCCAAGTATTGGACTCATTAAATAAAGATGAATGCTGGTTGGCATCATTACTTACCCATCTCCCCCGCAAGCACCCTCAGGTTCAGGTACTGCTCGCCAGCCTCGGTTAAGATAATACTCATCGTTTGATACAGAACGAAGCTGAATTTCCTCCACACCTTCCTCTTTATATCTGTGAGCCATATCGTTTAAGAGTGACGACCCCGCTCCTTTAGGAAGTACCGTTTGATTGTCTGATAATGCCCTAGGGTTTGCTACAAGTAAATCAATTTTAGGTGCCCGCCCCTCTGCTCTTCCCACATAAGAGACGGCTTCTATCTTGCCTTTGTAAGTAGCAACATTGATTTCTTTTGGTGTTGCTTTATGGAGGCCATTATCTGTATACATCTTTATTAGCCCTGAAAATTGTTTAGACAGTTCAGCATTATTTCCCAACAATCCAATTTGCCCTGACCATTCACTTAAAACGGGTTCAACTTCCGCTTCATATAATGCTAGATCGACTTCTGAACTCAAATTGTAAGTTTTAAATTGAAAAGTATTCTGATTGTCCAATACTTTAATGAAGTTACCTGGGTTTAGCGGATCTTCTCTCAAAAAGTAAGGGGGGTAATCAGCAGCTGTATATTGATAATCCCGAAGAATCAGAATCATATCTGTACCAGCATAAAGCGAACTGCTGCAGAATATGGCTATCAATAACCAAGTTCTTAAAAAACCAAAAAAGATATTTCTAAATTTCATTAACACACCTCTAAAAATTCCTAATACAATAGAAATCATAAACTCCCTAATCCACACTGACACCATTTTCAAAAATAAAATAAATAATACAGTAGCTTCATTTGAATAAAGATAAATGCTTGGTTGGCGCCAATTATTCATATTTATGCAAAGGTCTCATAGTGTAACTTATCCACCCCCTCCACAGGCACCCTCATTCTCAAAATCGGAATCGGAATTAAAATTGGAATCAGAATCGGAATCGGAATCAAAGGAATCGGAGTTAAAGTTAGGGTCAATTTCAATTTCAGCTTCAGTTTCAGGTTTTATTTGCCAACCTCGCTTAAGATAATATTCGTCATCTACAGAATAAAGCCGAATTTTATCCACACCTTTCTCTTTAAATTCTTGAATCATACGGTTTAAGAGTGATGATCCTCCTCCTTTGGGTGTCGTCGTTTGATTCGTTATTAGTCCCTCAGGGTTTGCGACAATTGTCTTAATTTTAGGCTCCTCTAAGCCTACTACTTCTACATCTTCCGCATAGGACACAGCTTCTATCTTGCCTTTATAAGTGGCAATATGGACTTTTCCTAAAGGAAAGTTTTTGTCTAATTCCTTATTAATTTGTTCTACCATATATCGTGAGAAAGATGAAGCCCTGTCAGTCTGCTCTTGATACGGTTCAATTCCTTCCCCCCATTTAAGTAAAACAGGCTTCACTTCTGTTTCATATAATTTCATGTCATCTGCTAAATTTAAACTATAAGATTTAAACTGAAAAGTATTCTGCATGTCAACCACTTTAGTTATTTCACCCGTGTCTATATTTTTTTCAAAGAAGTAAGGCGGAAAATCACTGTCTACATAATGATAATCCTCAAGAATAAGAAACATACGATTATTAGCATAAAGCGAGCCACCGTAAAATATGGTTACCAATAACCAAGCTCTTAAAAAACCAAAAAAGATATTTTTAAATTTCATTTACACATCTCCAAAAATTCCCAACACGATTAAAAAAAATAGGAAATCATGAATTTCCTAGTCCATACCGAGTTAATACAGTGAAACCTTTGCATAAATATGGATGATTAGCAAAATTCAATTTTTGCCCACTTGGTAATTTTCTTAAACCTTGTCCTAGCAAAGCTAAGGCTGGGTTTAAAAAAATTACCAAGTGGGTAAAACGAGGATTGTTGATGATTATTCATATTTATGCAAAGGTCTCTCAATATAAAACCGCCATTTACCTAGTAACACCATTTTCAAAAATAAACCAAATAATCTAGCACCCACCTTCATCCCAAATATTAGCAGGAAAAATACCCATGCTATCAAGAAGTAGCGCAGGTGTTTTTGCTACTAATGCTTAGGCAATTATAAGCGTTGTTATTCATTGTTATTTTTGAAAATGGTATTAGCCCTATTAGAAATAGACCTTATAAAAAATTACAACTGAATAAAATTTGCCCTTTGTTTGACATTCATGCCTAATATAAAGTCTCATCTTGAAAATATGATTAACAGTGAGCAAAAATTGAGATCTTTGCATAAATATAACTAAGCAGTGAAATTCATTTTGTACGCCCTAGAAGGTTATTGTATAACTCTTTCTTTTAAATCTTGTGCAGCGAAGGTGCAATTACAAACCGCTCCCTGCGACTGGGTTTATCCCTGCCAGAGAACTGTCAAGTGTCGCCAGAAGAATTGCCAAGTGAATAAGAAAAGTGGATGTCTGATGATTGCTCATATTGACGCAAAGGTCGTCAATATGAGAACCTTCTGAAGTTAATGATTAAAATCAAAAATAATCCCTCCCCTTAGCCTCCTTAATTTCTTTGTCTTATTAACTAAAAAATTTAATTGTCTTATGCCGGCACTCATGTCATTATTCGCTATTGAAAGAGGCGTTTTTTCCATTGAATTAGTCAAATTACCGCCATCACTTATCGCCCCCTCAATCCTATCTTTACTCCGTTTCACCGTGCTAATTGCCTCCGCTTTGTCAACATTATTAAAGTCAACTTGATCTGTACTCCAGTGAGACGCTGCATAACTTTCCTTATCAGTTGACGCAGTTCCTTCGGTGTCTTTTATTTCTGTGTAAAATTTATACCCTGTATAAATAATATCACTCGCAGCATCACTAACTACCGAGCCAGTCATTATGACACCAACAACCAAAGGAGCCTTCCATGCATCGACATACTCAACACAGGCGCCTTCAGAGTCGCATTTGCAAACAAGAAAGTTTTCAATACCAATTGGCACATCAGCACTCTCTAAGCAAATATTATCAAGTGCGGTAGCATTGCTAGCAAGCAATATGTTTAATAAGAATAGTTTTATAATTAAATGCATTTATTTCTTTCCAATTAATGATTTTATTGTGGTAAAAATTTTGAGATTGTGACATAAAACCTGAACGCTATCTAAAAAAAATCAACGCTTACTCATTATTCATCAATCTTTACAAACCCCGTCAAAACTTACTTTGTAAAAATCGCTAATTCGATAGCATTCAACTTTTGACCAACATCCAAATCTAGCGAACTCAACCCATAAGTGCAACACTTTTATTTAAAAAATAGCCTTTACCAATCATCTTAGCAAAAACCTCACACAAGAGCCTCACTCTAACCATTCACTATACTCTATTATTCATTAAATCTGTCCCTTTGGTTGCCTTTTTTTACCAATACTATCTAAAATAACCCACAATCCATTGACTTAACAATAAAAAACCGTCATTAACCCTAACAAAAATTGCAACTTTTTACCAGAATACAACTCAACTGCCCAAAATTAGTTGTCTTGAATTTCTGGGGCAATGTAAAGATCTTATGTGGATAAAAATACCATAAAGATGAATGCCTAGCTGGCACCAGCATTTATTAAAATGGTGCAATTTATACTATTTTCAAAAATAAAATGGTATTATTCACCTCCCCCACAAGCGCCAGACTCAGGGACTCTTTTCCAGCCTCGGTTCAGATAATACTCGTCGTTTATAGAGTAAAGTTTAATTCTCTCCACCCCTCTTATTCGATATCTTTGAATCATATAATCCATGAGTGACGATCCCCCTCCTTTAGGAATTGTCATTTGACCCGTTACCATCCCATTAGGATTTGCGACAATAATGTCAATTTCAGGCACTTCCATCTCTGCACTGTCCGAATAAGCCAAAGCCTCTATATCGCCCTTGTAAGTGGCAACATGGATTTCTTTTGGAATGCCATTACCAAATTCTCGCTCAATATCGCCTATCATCTTCTTTGATAAGCGCCCAGCCGACTTGACCTCGGGTTCAATCGAATACTCCTCTTCTTCCCAATCCAGTAAAACAGGCTTGATTTCCATATCATAGGATTCAAAGTCATCTTCTGACTCTAAAACATAAGTTTCAAGTTGAAAATCATTTTTTGCATCATATACTTTAATTAAGTTACCTGTATTTGGATCTTTTCTAAAGAAGTAAGGAGAAGGATTACTGACTACATATGGATGACCCTCAAGAATAAGAATCATATCTCCTGCCGCACAAAGCAAGCCACTGTAAAATATGGCTACCAATAACCAAGTTCTTAAAAAACCAAAAAAGATATTTTTAAATTTCATTTTTACACCCCCAAAAATTCCCAGCACCATTTAAAAAAAATAGGAAATCATGAATTTTCTAGTCTACTAAGTTAATACAATAACTTCATTCAAATAAAGATACCATCAACAGCAAACCCAACCCACAAGCACAACACTTTTATTTAGAAAATAGCCTTTACCAACCCTCTTAGCAAAAACCCCACATAAGAGCCCCACCCCAAACATTCACCACACTCAATTATTCATTAAATCTGTCGCTTTGGTTGCCTTTTTTTACCAATACTATCTAAAATAACCCGCAATCCATTAACTTAATAAAAAACTGTCATTAACCCTAACAAATAATTGCAACTTTTTACCAGGGATACAACCCAACTGCCCAAAATTATTTATTTAAAAACCGCCTTGAAGTTTGTTCACTTTGCAGTAATTTAAACGCAAGTTTGGTTTTAAATGCTGATGTGTATTTGATTTGTTTTTTTTACTTCGATTTTTTGTTTGTTTTAATGGGTTGGAGATAAGAAAAATTAAACGGTTGTTTTGAATTGCTGGGGTTTTGCAATATATTCTTTTTAAAGATTTTCTTATTAACGCATTTAACTTTGATATGTTGTTTTATGCAAAATATAGGGTGCTATTCAACTTCCAAAACCATTCTTTTAGTTATTATCATTTTTCAAATCCTAGCCACTTTATTGCTAATTTACTCCAAATAATTGACCCTAAATTTTCAGTTCTTGCTTCTATAACCTCATCATTCCAACCTTCTAAGTTATCCAACGACTTTAAATATGGAAAGTGTTGAGATTGAACAAGAATTGATTCTGTACTTTCCCCAAATTTAACATTACTACTTCCTAAATGGGCTTTTTGCCCGTCTAGGGTTTCTGCAGACAAAGCTTTAAACATTAACTCTTTTTCTTTTAATGCTTTGTTACTTGCCGAACTATTAATGCTTTTTGGTAATAAAGTAAGATTGCCTAGCGTATGTTTCCTTTCATCGGACACACCATTCCAATTGTTTGTTTGTGGAGATATGTGTTCTATTGACTGAAAAAATGAATAATCAAAACCCTTATTTAAAGTTTCAGACACTCCACTTCTAGCCTCTTCCACTAAACCAACCCCTTGCTTACTTGGGGCAACGCCGTCAAATGCTGAAATCAGCATTATTTTGCATACTTCTTTACTCTCAGTATAAATATTAATATTCTTAATTTTACTTAACCATGTTTCTTGAGAATAAATTTCAGCCTTATCTGTTGCGCCCTTAAATAAAAAATATCTCAATGCTTTTTTTAGTTCTTCTAGGTTGATATTATCTGCATTCTTTTGCCTGCAAAAAGGCAATATTGCATCTTGCACCTTCTCAGATCCGTCGTCATCTCTAACGGTAGGAGCCTTTACACCTTTAGACATTAGTTCTCTATAGCAATTATCTATGCCTGCAGTCCCCGTTCTTGCCGACCTCCACAATACAAAAAATGCAGCAATGGCTTTAATTGCATTTGTGAAGTCAACAGCATTAGAATCCCCTGACAAAGACTTACTATAAAATCTAGACAAAAGTGCAATAGAAATAGTATGTTTTTTTGCTAAAAACTGCAAGCAGGTTAACGCTACTTTGTCATTTTTCAACTCATTCATAATAATTTCATCTGGGTTCTTATTTGACAAATTCCAAATATTATAAAATTCACTAACAATGGCTAAATTTTTAACAAAGTCTTCTTTTGTGTTAGTTTCCCTGTATTCATCACGCAGATATATTCTTTGCTCTCTTAATTTTTTAGATAATGCCTTACCATTTTCAGATAAAGAAAATGTTGTAATTAATTGATTGGTAGATGTGTCCCTTCTCTTTGGATCGAGTTTTAAATAAGCCTCTATTCGCTCCATATATGTTTTAGAATTAGAATCAAAATACTTCTCTAAACCAATATGCTCCACTACTTTAGGCTTAAAGGTCTCAAACGCTGTTAAGGGGTCTCCTGTTGTATTTAAAGAATCAAACATTTCAAAAGCATACTCTTCTTTTTTAGCAACAATGTCGGCAACAAATACTCTTTGTAAAACAAATCTAAGTATTAACAACAAGATAAACACCTCTTTCTGATCTTGATTGGTAGATATATCCTTGCGTATACCACTTTCTCCATCTGCACCTACAAATATAGACTCTTCTACATCTAAAAGCCCTGATTTTTCCATCATTATTTCATGAACATCCACCCTATCCCTTAAAAAGCCAGCAATAGATTTTTTAAAAACATCCAGGTTAAATTTAATTCCTTTATGGCTTTCTATATCTTTATCTGCATCATCAGCAGAATAAACAAATGTTTTTCTTCTGTTGTTATCATTAGCAACAAAATCTATATACTCTTTTAATAATCTAGCTATTGGTGAGCTATACCGTTCTTGGCTATCTGTTGCCCACTGATCGTCATAAGCTCTTATTATTTTAGGGTAATCTTTGGAGTCGTTTAATCCATAATTTTTAGGAGATTTATACATATTACCCACAAAAGTCAAGGTATCTAATACTCGACTCAATACCTTTTCATTATCTTTAGTCAATTTTTTTCTAATAGCATTATCAAGAGATATAACCAATAACAACATTGTTGTCAGCCTTTGCTGTCCATCAATAACAACCATAACTCTTGTTGGAGTTTCTCCTCTAACAATAGGCGCAATGGACTGATGTTTTATATCATGCATTGTTATAACCGACCCTAAAAAGGTAATATAATCTTCACTACCCCCTAATTGCTCTAACCCATAAACAATATCCTCCCACATTCGATTGATATCGTCTTTTTTCCATGAATAAGGCCTTTGGTAAGCAGGAATGTAAAAACATTTCTCACTCTCATCAGCAAACAATTTTTTCATGTTAACCGTGTCAACACTAAATACATTTTTTATATCCATAATTTTTTCCTTTTATAACTACCCTATAATTGCTTTATTAATTTGCTGGGCAAACTCATTTCCATCTTTTGGGCGTATACTTTTATCATTGTGTAATGCATCAAATATTGGTTTAAATAATTTTTCCGGCCCAGACCAATCTTCTTTTTTCAATATTCCTGTCGGGTGTGTCTTATTAACAATTAACCAAAATATTGACGCTAATTGAAATACATCAGACGATTTGCTAATATCGTCATTAATGCCACAATTAAGATTATTCGCTTCTGGGGACATCCAAAAAGCAGGCCCTACTTTCTCCCCATCTTTAGTAATTGAATCTTGCTTTGCATCGTCATCAAACTTGCACAAGCCATAATCACTCAACAACCACACTCCATTGGAAATTAAAATATTATCTGGTTTAATGTCCCTGTGAATGGCCTCTTTATGCAAACATGCTAACGCCTCCGATAGCCCTCTAAATTGAGCAAAATATTCTTCTTTGGCAAAATTTTCTTTATCTTTAAATAATTGTGTTAAATTTTTTTCGGCAATATTCATAACAATAAATGGGTATTTCTTGTATTCACCGCTGTCTATATATTTGATTAAATGCTTATGATTAATTTTTTTATTTAACTCAATTTCTTTATCAAATCTTTTGAGTCTCTTTTTTTGAAGTCTTGTCTGAAATTTGATTGCATACTCGTTACCTGTAGCCTCATTAACACACTTATACACCTCCGCATTACCGCCACTACCTATTGCTTCGTTAATAGTATAGATTACCCCATCTGTTTGCACCAACTCTGGGGCATCAAACTTTCTTAACATTTGCATAAAAACATTTAGGGCAAATAAATCGTGAATTTACTAGTTGATGGTTAAGCTCACTATCATCCCAATACAATAAATCTAAATCATTTGCTATTACTTGACTATTTTCATCATCTTCTTGATAAAAGTTACCTGTATTGCATTTGCCACAGTATAGGCTAGTAGGGCATCCATATTCTCCTTGCGATGAAGGTTTTATTTTTATCCAACTAAATGCAATTTCACTAAAAATTTTACATGTTTTTTGATTGTTTTCTTTTGCCCCATAAGTGCCAAGTAAAATGGATGATAAAAACTTGATTCGCCACTCTCTGCTAGCCTTAGAGTTTGCATCTGATAAGCACTTAGTAGCATATTCTCTAAACCGATTAATTTCTGAATTAGGATTAATATATTTATCCATCAAAGCCAAATCTATTCTTAAATTATCTAAATTTTTATTGACAATACTCAAACCATTTCTTTTTAATTGATTAATTGCAAAAAATAGAGCGTAAAAATCAGCTTTCTGTTTAAATCTTGTTTTACCAATAAATCCTTTAAATTTTAGTTCCTCATGGTAAATAGCCGTTATGGGTCCGCTTTGTCTAATGCATTCTTTTTCATTAAAAATAAGATGTATGTCTTTAAGTGTTTCAACAAATTCCTTCTCTATTTTGTCTTTTTCTTTAGTATCCCAATCAGCATAATTTCTATAAAAATCATCTAATGCATTCTTTTTATCTTGAGTGCCATCTATTAATCCTGCCAATAACTCTGACACATATTCGGCATCGCCAAACCTTCTTCTACTGGTGATAGTGAAAATTTTTGTATTATCGAAAAAGGAATTTACAGCTAGTTTTTCAGCTAATTCTAGGAAGTCACCAGGAAAATCAGAGCGCCTTAATTCTTGTTTATTGAGGACAGTAGAGTATTTATTAACACGCGAATATATCTCTCTAAGCTGCTCATCTGAAGCATCATTTATCTCATTAAAATCCAATTTATATCTAAGAAAAGTATTTTGTATGTTTTCTGGTAATTGACTAAATTTTTTATTGAAAAACTCTCCATTATAAGGCTTTTTCAAGGAAAACTCATTTCTAATAAACGACAAAATAGCCGTAATTCTTTGCTGCCCATCTATTACAGAACGATAAGGACTGTTATCTTTTACCACATTAGAGACAAATATTTTTGGCATTGGTATATTTTTTAATATAGTATCCATAAGCATTATTTGTGCCGCATTGCCCCAAACGAATTTTCTTTGAAAATCTGGCGCTATATCCAAACGATTATTGTCTGTCCAATCTCTTAAATCCAATATGCTATTAGTTGATGGTTGCCAATTAATTTGCTCAATTTTCTCCATAATACCTTCCTTTCTACAAACTACAAATCAAACAAGCCTGATCTTCGTCATCCCGCCCGTCTTCTATTAAAATATCTTGCCAAGAGCGATTATCTTTTTTCTCTGCAAGCTGTTTTTTTCTTTTTTTGCTGCTCGCCAGAATTTCATCTTTCTGCTCAACTAACTCTTCAAGCGTTATTCCTTGAATCCAAGTATAACCTTTGCCACCCTCTTGCTTTTCCATTTCGACCGCTCTCGCAAACTCTTTAGGATGTCGTTCTGCCAGACCCAGCCATTCTTCTTTACGCTGAAAGAAACAAAAGAAACAGCCTGAGCGGCTACGCCATTCATAATACTTAGGAATACCTACTGTTTCCCTTAATAAGTTAAAAATATCTTCCCTGACTAAACCATCTTCAATAAAGGGGAAAATTGGTTTAATATTTTTTTTACGACTAATGTAACCTTCGCGATTTTCATCGGCACGAATGCCAATATAAGAAATGCATTCATCATCACCAATAAACTCTTCAAAAGGGGCTAATTTCATATCTTTGGTACACCAGCGTTGTTGCGGCGATGGTAGCATTCCATCTTTCATTTTAAGGTGATGAAAAAAATCTTTTTCACTTCCCAGTTTTTTTATTTTCTTGCCTAAATAAATTTGTAATTTATCCAAAAAAGTATAAATTTCAGGCAACTCCACCCCCGTATCTGTGAAAAAATATTCTATCTCAGGGATTTTATTCTGCTGTTTGAGGTAGATTGCTAAGGCTGCACTGTCTTTGCCACCTGAAATACCCAATACATGTCTTATCTTTTTAGCCATTTTCTAAATAACTCTTAATGTTTGAGTGACTATCTTATTATCCGCTTCTTTTACCAATTCACCTACCACGCCTAATTTATCTTTCGTCCTTCCTAATAATTCTAAGATCTCATTTTTAATTTTTTCGTCCTCATGACTAAGATTAGAGTTTTGTATATGTACAGCATATAAATTGACAACCAAATTTATATTTTCTATCAATAACTTTTCTGCCATAACGGCATTTTGATCGCTCCAATTATTGATAGGCTTGTCAATAAGTGCCGATAAAATTCTCTCTAAATACTCATCAAGATTGTCAGAATCACAACTAATATTTTTTATGAAACCTTCAACTTCGTTATTAAAAGAGTACTTGCTCAAGGCGCACCCATAAGAAATAAGTTTTGGCTTTATTGCTTCTTTTTTGCTTTCATCTAATTTAGACGCAAGTATATTTATTTGCTTATCACGCATCGCTGGATAAGCGTTTTTAATTTCTTGCAAAGCAGTTTTTATTACCTCGCCAAATCCATCGGCAGTATTGTTATCAAAGCCACACACTTCTGGCAATTTTCTAAATAATAAGTCTTGGGGGCTTTTATTATTTTTAAAGGCATCTCTTACTTTTTGCGCTACCTTGGAAATACTCTCAGTTTGCTTGGTATAAGGTGGGATATTTTTCATAAATACTGCTATTGCTTGAAACAGTTTTAATGCATTTGGTGCTTTTTTACCATTCAGCAAACTGTTTTCATATTCTTGTAAAAATGATTGGGTAACGCCTTCTATTTTGAACTGCTGAAAGGTAAAGGTATCTGGGCGTTTTAAAAAACGCTCTAAATGTTCGGTTGTGAAATACGGCACATAAAAACGGTCTTCATAAACGGCAATTTCATCTTTATTAGACAAATAAACTGCGATATAAAAAATAGGTAATACTGGTTTTTTAATGCCAAAGGGGGGTGCGGTTAAAATTTCATCTAAAGTGGAAAGATTTTGCGCTTGTTCTTTGGCATTATTGAAAAACTTTTCTATTTTGTTCCACACTGTTAAATAATTTGAGTTATCTTTAGTAGGTGGTGCAATCTTCCAAACCTTTCCTGTCTTTTGATGCATGCCACTACTTTCTAAGATAGCCCTATACATGCTTTTTTCTGCGGGATATGCTTCAATACCTAAATCTTGTTTATCAGAATTATTTAATAGTGCTATTAATAATTTCTTGCGACCTGCATTCGCTTGAGCTGATGGGCGGTTTCTATTAATAAGCTCGTTTTTGATAATTGGGGTTTGGGGGTAAATATCTGCCAAGGTTTCGGAAAGTAACTTTTGAATGCCTCTTTTACTGTTTATGGACTGTTGGACTTTATTTTGATACCAGCAACAATCTGCAGGGGTTTCTACAATTTTATTAAGTTCATTGGTTACTTCTTTTTCAACATTGGCTGCATATGCTTTAAACTCTCTTTGCACTACTGGGTCTTGTTGGATAACTGAGTTATGCATTTTTATATACTCTAAAGCCGTTTGGTTTTTAATAACTTGTTTGATTTGCTCGCTGTTGTTTAGCAAAACGCAAATATCTTGCTGTGAAAAATACTGCACTAACTTGGTTTCAAAGGTTTCTTGGTCTTTTGAAGTGTCACTTAAGCAAAATATAATTCTTGGGTTTGTATACTGTTTAGCTTGCAATTTGTATGCTGATACATTAATAAAAAGTGGTTCAAAATAAAATAAACTGTGATGTTCAATAGAATATTTTTTTGCAACGAATGGCAAAAAAACTGAGATTTCATTTAATTTGTCTGCAACATTTAATGTGCATAATTGCACTTCTTGCTTGTTTAATTCAGCATTTATATCAAAATCACTACCTTGCCATACTCGATACTCATTATTAAATTTTCGGTAATAAACAATTGATTGCTTTTCAAGGTTTTGAATATTTTCCTCAAAAAGACTGTCGCATAACTTCAACAATGACTTTGATGCTGGAATTTTGCTAATGACATTTAACAAGCCAATGGTTTTAAGCAAATTCATTTCTTCTGTGTTGCTTGCTGAAAACCGCTCTATCGCACTATTGGCTTCAACCACTGTTCTTTGCACTTGCAAATCATTGGTTAGTATTTGACCTGTTAAAAAATAATCAAAAATATCTGCTGGTAGGACAAATTCCCCTACTGTCAGCTCGTCTAGTTTTTTAACTAATGACAAGGGTTCTGAGCCACCTAAATAATTAAACAAAGTCCTTTCATTTTGTGCCACTTTTTGGCATAAAGTAGGCAATAATAAGGCTGTTATTGGGTGCAATGGGTAACAATTTTCAAATAAATGATGGGCTGTTTTTGTATCAAGTGAAACAGGTAACAAATTGTTTTTTTGCAAAACTTTGACTGTGTTTTTTATTTCGGCTTGTATGGGCTTTAGTTGTATTTCGCTTAATTGATTTTGAAAAACTCGCCCCATAATATGTAACGATTGGGTGATGGTTTCTACAAATGATAAAACTTCATACCTGCCTTGTATTTTTGTCCATTCATTTTTAAGCTTGGTGTTTAAATTTTTGCCATATTGCTCAAAAGATTGGTGCAGCAAAACAAACAATAAAATATTGTTATTATAAGTTGCCTCTGCAAGTGTCTGCAACAAGAAAATATCATCACTTTCATGGCGAGCCGAATACTCTAAAAACTTACCCAACTCATCAATAACAATTAGCAATCCTTTGCCACCATTATTTTGAATATTATTTTGAACATTGACAACTAAATTACTTACTTTAGATGGTGATATCTTGTTACTGGATAATAATTTATCAATCGCCGTTAAACTTGTGTCGTCTGCTATATCTAATGTCTCATAATAATCAATAACGCTTATTTTTAATGTTTTTAAGAATACTGTAATAAGAGAATCTGGGCTGCCTGTAATTAATACCTCACAATAGCCGTTAGAGTTTTTTAGGTGCTTACTAATATTGATTGCAAAATTAGCGTTGTCTGTGCGTAATTTTTTACACGCTAATTTACTAAGTGCTGTTTTTGGATTGCCAAGTAAATGACTTAAATATAGGGCAAATGATGATTTTCCTGAACCATAAGAACCGATCAGCGACCATGCTTTATTGCCATTGGTCTTTTTCTGTGCGTTAATGACATTTTGAATATTTTGCATCGCTGTTGAAGTTAAAACATAACTTTCTAGCAATTCTTTGGCTGACTTATCTCTATCTAAATTAATAGATTTGGTTAGCGTTGTCTTAACAGAGATTAATTCATTAAGCCGCATAATATTCTTCTAAACATTTATAAGTGTCAATAGTAGTGCTTTTATGCAACTGAAAGACACCTGCATCTTCTCTTAAATGATAATCGCCATATTTTTGTGTGATTTTTTCTAAAATAGCGATTAACTCATCTTCTCTTATTTTTAAAGCGGGTGCAAATGCATTATCACCATACATTAAATCGTGAATAGAAACAGGCTTGTCGCCTTTAAATTGATCACCAATATTGTGAGCAATAACTTCAATTGGGGTATTTTTTGGGTCAAAAGAGAAATGGTATTTTCCATCAAAATGTTTGATTAAACCCAGTAAAGATAAAGGTGATTCTAGCATATCTTCTATTTGAGTTTTTGCTGATTTGTGTGGTGCATACATTCTTAGAATTACCTGGATATCCATTCTTAGCGTTTTTTCCGACCCCTTCCAGTTGTTTTCTTTTGCATAGGACAAAAAAGCACTTCCTGCCTCTTCTGCACTAAATTCGTTTTGATGAAAGTGATTAAACAACCAATAAATTGAAGTTGACAATTCTTTATTTTGAGCAAGCGCTAAATGCAACAACCACAAAGAAGCGTCATCCTCTAAATAAGCATCATTCTTATTTAAAAATTCGCCAAATTCAGTGATTGATTCATTGTCTATAACTTTAGTTGCCATTAGCCAATAACGAATAGCAGCAACCATATTTTTACCAACACCTAAATTAACTGTTGCATCATCCGAAGTAAAAACATCAGCTATTTTGCGAGACTTTTGAGTTTGTATTGCCTGAATACCTTTTGTTATCCAGCCATAACGAAGCTGAAAAGAACCGTGTCTGCCAATTGTAAAGGTATTGCTCATACATATTTTTAGGTAAAAAAACTCTATTAATTTTAACAGTAATTTGGCAAAAAAAATGACAGTATTTTTTTGAGTGCAATCCGATGCTTGTTAGAATTGATGGATAATGTTAAAAAATTTGGCTCCAACTCAGTAAAAAATAAATAATGCACACATCAAAAGCTTTGTATAAATACAAACACCATTCTCATCCCAAGCTCTGCTTGGGAATGCATATTACATAAAAAAAGACCCCTGCATAGCACCCTAAAACCAACCATCAAAACCCAAAACCCTCAATTTTTGACTTTTCAAAGTCAAAAAACATATAAAACCCAGCTTTCATTAAAAAAATCATCAATATCAACTATAAATCGCTCATTTTTTACTCTTTTTTGTACTGTTTCCACAAAAAAGACACAATAATCCCTAGGTTGTATTTAATCCCTTGTTAATATAAACATTCGCCGCTCTAACTAGATTATAAGCAATAGCTTTAAGATTAACTTCGCTGGCAACTTTCTCTAAACCAATATAACGACTTCTTGCCAAACCATAAGTGCGTTTGAGCGTACCAAAGGTGCGTTCAACCACAAACCTTCTTTTGCTGATTGCTTTATTGCGTAATTTATTCCAATGACTCATTTGCTTGCCTTTGGGTTTTTTGCGCATAATACCATCTCTTAACTTTTGTGCTTTAAGTGCTTCACTATTAGCTTGAGAGGCTGCTCCTTTGTCGTATAAAACTCTTACGCCTTTTTGATTGCCTGCCTGTTTAACATTTTCTTCAAAATGAGTCATTTCACTATCATTAGCAGGGTGCGTAGTGGCTTTGTTAATTAATCCATTGGCATCAGTTGTTACTACTGATGAATATCCATAAGTGTATTTTCCCGCCTTAAATGTCCATCTTGCATCTTTATCATCTGAATATTGAATTGGGTTACTATCAATCTCATAAACCTCACCAGTTTTGTGTGTTGTAATAATCTTCTTAGTGCGTCTAGCACTTTGAATTAAGGTTGCATCCATGGCAACATGTTTGCCATTAGAGAGTTTGAGTTGATTATTCTCAAGCATAAGATTGATGCTACTCAAAAGTCTATCAAATAGATTTTGTTTGATTAGTTTGGTTCTAAATCTGCCAATGGTTGTAGCATCAGGTTTGTTGCCACTTAGGCTAAAGTTGCAAAAGTTAATAAAGACTAAATCTCTACTAAGACTATCAGCCAACTTCTCATCAGAGAGATTGTGCCATGTGCCTATTAATAGCGCTTTAAACAGACTAACAGCAGAATAGTCAACTTTAATATGAGACAGATCTTTGGCTATAACTTCCCAATCGATAACTTTGTTAATGATGTCTAGTTGGGAGTTTGGTATGTTGATAAAACTATCAGCAAAGGTTTGTTCTTGAGTGGTTTTAACTCGCATTTTTTTGTAAGTGTCTGATAATTATAGTATTTTATCATAAATGCTAATGTTTGCATAAGGTTTTGAGGGTTGATTTGTGATTTTTTGTTGGGTTTTTTAGTTTAATGCAGGGGTCTTAAAAAGAGAATTTGAATATGCTATTTTTAAATCGCTCTAAAAGAAAACTTACTGAAGATTTGGTTTGAAGAATTGCCAATTAAACAGAAATTGAATTTTGTTAATCTTCTATCTTTATTACAAAGGTATTGTATTTGTTTAAAAATATTCGTCTCAACTTGAGGGTTATAACTCAAGTTGTGCTTTGACTTGATTTCTTCCTAGTTTAAGGTGTGGTGTTGCTGATAATTTTTTAGATTTTATATTAAATTGAGTGTGGGTTTCTAGCGCTTTGCCACTCTTGTTAAAAATTTAATTAATGAATTATTCCAAATATTTCTCTTAACTTCACACGCCATTTTATGTATTTTATTTTTTAAAAAGAGTGATTAGTTTCTGCTTTAGTTCGTTAAAGTTTGGGTGTGAAAAGTCATAGGGTTTTGTTGGGTATAGTTTTTGGTAAATACAGGTGAGGATTTTTCGGTTTTTATTTAGTTTTTTAAGTTTAAAGCATTGTTCGCAGGCTTCAAAATCGGCTTTGTTGTCTAGTGTTTTTAGTATGAAATCATCAAGATTTTTATCAAAGATGTGGTAATCTGTCGTAATATTCCAGCCTAGTTTTTGAATTAAATCTTCAATGCATTTTTGGCTATCTTCTAAACCATTACATTTGTTATCTGCTATAAAATCGGCATCAAAAACAAACAGTATTTTTTTGATTTTTCCTGCAGTTATCTCTTGGGTTGTGCCCAAATGTGTTTTTGATTTTAGTAAATCACTTTTTCCATTGGTAACTTCTATATATTTTGCATATTCAGGCTTGGTGTTTAATTCTCCATTTTCTTCTAAGTGCTGGAGTAATTGAATAATAAATTTTTTGTCATCCAAGCCTTCACAAATAATCCTTATCACCAGCCACGCACTCCTAGGCCTTGTGAGATTTTTTTAATGGTTTGATCGTAATTAAAGACGATGTTTTTTAATGTTCCGTCGCTTTTGCCTAATTCAATTAAGGCAATGTCTTTGTCTTGTAATTGTTCGGCGGCTCTGGCGTAAGATTCTAGGCATTCTTTTGAGTGTGTTGTGGCAAAGACTTGTACTTTGAGTTTTTTTGAGATGTTGAGGATAATCTGCCATACATTATCTAGTTGTTGGTAATGAATGCCATTGTCCATCTCATCAATGAATAAATAGCCTTCTTTGCATTGAAATAACAAGGTAATGATAGAGATTAAGTGTTGAGTGCCGTCGCCTAATTCTGTTAATTCTAAATATGCGTTGTTAATTTTGCATTTGGGTTTGCCATTGATAATTTTAAAATCTGTGATATTTGAATCAAATTTGGTGAGCTCTTGAATAAGAAGTTGTTCTTGGTCTAATTCCTGCATTTTGGAGAAAGCATGAATAATACTACTATTAACAACACCAAAGTTATCAATAAAATAACTATTTTCTAATGTTTTATTAGAAAAAGAAAAGTCATTGCTATTAACTGTGGTTCTTTGCTCGTTAAGGTCAAAAATATATTTTTTTATGCCGTTATATTCGCTAATATTAAAAGCAGTGGTTTTATGAACATCGGAAACAACATTAAAGCCATTATTTTGCTCCAAATATGAACGAGCATCAACTTCATCCTTATCAATTAGGATATTAATATTTTCTCTCCGATATTTAATGCCAAATAAACAGAAATAAAAATAAGACAGTGTTAATGCAGATGTGTTGGTATGAACCGCCTCTAAAAACGCCGTTTTACCAACATTATTTTTACCCGTTACTAAATTAACCCGTGCCAAACCTTCTACTGCAAAATTATCAAAATACTTAAAGTGTTTAATGTTAATTTTTTTAATGCAGTGTGTCATTTGCTTAATTATACGGGGGTTTTTGTGTGCCAGTCGGTTGCTTGCTGGAATTGATGGGCAATGTTAAGGAGTTTGGATTCTGACCAATAATTGCCGATGAGTTGTAAGCCGACGGGCATTTTTTGTGAGAATCCTGCGGGGATGCTCATGCCGGGGAGTCCGGCGAGGTTGGTGCTGAGGGTGTAGATGTCGGCTAGGTACATTGAGACTGGGTCTTTGAATGAGCCGAGGTTGAATGCGGTGGTGGGGCTAACGGGGCCCATGATGACATCGACTGTTTCGAAGGCTTGTTTGAAGTCGTTGCTGATGAGGTGGCGGGTTTTTTGTGCTTTGAGGTAGTAGGCGTCGTAATAACCTGCTGAGAGTGCGTAGGTGCCGATCATGATGCGGCGTTTGACTTCTTCGCCGAAGCCTTCGGTGCGAGAGCGTAGGTAGAGGTCTTCTAGGTCTTTTGGGTCGGTGCAGCGGTGGCCGAAGCGGACGCCGTCCATGCGGGATAGGTTGGATGAGCATTCGCAGGGGGCGACGATGTAGTAGGTTGGGATGGCGTATTTTGAATTGGGTAGTGAGATTTCTTTAACGCTGGCGCCCAGTGTTTCAAATTCTTTGACGGCTGCCATAACGGCTTTGGCGACGCCATCGTCTAGGCCGTCGGCGAAGAATTCTTTGGGTAAGCCGATGGTTAGGCCTTCGATTGAATCGTTTAAATTTTGTGTGTAGTCAGGGACTGTTCTGTCCACGCTGGTTGAGTCTTTTTCGTCAAATCCAGCGATGGTGTTTAAGACCATGGCGGCGTCTTGTGCAGTTTTGGTCAGGGGGCCTGCTTGGTCGAGGCTTGAGGCGTAGGAAATCATACCGTATCTTGAAACGCGTCCATAGGTTGGTTTGAGTCCTGTGATGCCGCATAAACTGGCGGGTTGGCGGATTGATCCGCCTGTGTCGGTGCCGGTGGCAAAACTGCTTAATCCATCGGCAACGGCGGCGGCTGAACCGCCAGATGAGCCACCTGGTACTTTGTTTTTATCCCATGGGTTTTTAACGGCGCCGTAGAATGAATTTTCATTACTTGAGCCCATGGCGAACTCGTCCATATTGGTTTTGCCGAGCATAACCAAACCTGATTGATTGAGTTTGTGGCTAACGGTTGAATCATACGGGGAGATGAAATTATCCAGCATTTTGGATGCTGCTGAGGTTTTAACGCCATTGGTGCAAAAAATATCTTTGTGTGCGTAAGGGATGCCTGTTAGGATGGGGGTTTCACCTTTGGCAATTTGTGCATCTGCTGTTTGTGCTTGTTGCAAGGCTACTTCGTCGGTAACGGTGATGAAGGCGTTCAGGTCTGAGGCGTTAATCCTGTTTAAATAGTGTTGTGTTAATTCAACGGAGGAAAATTCTTTGTTTTTTAGCCCTTGTGCTAATTCGGCAATGGTTTTTGTGTGCATAAGATTTATTCTATTACGGTGGGTACTAAATAATGCTGTTTGCCAATTTTCGGGGCAATGGCTTGGAAAGACGCTGATTGGTCTTGCTCTCTAACTTCATCTGCTCGCAAACGCTGCGTCATGTGTAAGGGGTGTGCCATTGGGGTAATGTCGTTGGTGTCAATCTCAGTGAGCTGTTTGGCTAGGTCTAAAATGGCGTTTAAATCCTTGATGGTTTCATTTTGAGTATTAGCGTCAATCGTTAATTTGGCTAAATTAGCGATTTGTTTGAGTTCGGTATTATCAATCATAAAAAAAATTATAGGAAAGGCACGGCGTTGAATACACGCATCGGCTTGTTAAAAGAAGATCTGAGTTGTGAAATGTCTTTTTGCATCCATTGCATTGATTTTTGCATGCCAATCATATTGCTGTTCATCTTTTGCATATTTACAAGCATTGGTTTAAGTGCGCTCATCTTGGTGTTAATTTGTGTCATATTGGTAGAAATATCATCTAAATTATCAAGTTTTTTAGCAACAACGGACATATTTTTACTAACACTGGAGAAATCTTGTCGCATTTGTTCGACTGATTGGCTCATTTGTGCCACATTTTTTGACAAATTATCAATGCTAACCACCATGGAAGACATATTGCTGCCCATTTTTGGATCCATAGCGCTCGCTAGGCGTGTCATGTCTTGGGTGATTGAGTAAATAATCATAAAACCGCCGAATGCTAAGAGTGAAAACACCAATAAAGAGGGCACAAAAAAGCGTTCAAATTTGGAGTCTGTGCGTTTGTCGGCGTGCGATTCTACACTTTCCAACATCTTTTCTAAATCAGACATTTTGGTCGTAATCATTACATCGTCTTCATGCACTGCCTCGTCTTTGATATCTTTGTTGTCTGTATCACTCATAAAAAATCCTTAATTACTTGCTCTAAATTGTGTTGCTGATAATCATTACCGATGAAAGCCTGTCCTAATTTTTTCATTAAAATAAGACGAATTTCGCCATTAATGGCTTTTTTATCAACACGCATTGCATTCATAAAATCTTGATGGTCTATTTTACTGTTGATAGATACAGGTAACTGAGCTTTTTGCAATAAACCTTTAATTTGTTGTACTTCTTCGTCATTAATCAGCCCTTCCAATGCGGATAATTCAGCTGCCATCAGCATTCCTACAGAGACTGCTTCTCCGTGTAAGTAGGTGCCGTAGCCCAAAGTATTTTCCAGTGCATGTCCAAAAGTATGGCCAAAATTAAGCAAGGCACGCTTGCCAGATTCCAGCTCATCTTGTGCCACAATATTGGCTTTGTCGGTGCAAGATTGATACACTGCTTTGATAATTAAAGCCTTGTCACGATGCATTAAAGCGTCTATATTTTGTTGCAAATCAAGCAAAAAATCCACATTACCAAGTAACCCATATTTAATGACCTCAGCCATACCTGCTGAATATTGCCTATCGTCTAATGTATCCAATGTATCCACATCAATCAACACGCATTTTGGCTGATAAAACGCCCCAATCATATTTTTACCCAGTGGGTGATTAACCCCTGTTTTGCCGCCCACGCTGGAATCTACTTGCGACAGTAGTGTGGTCGGGATTTGAATAAAATTAACACCCCGTTGATAACTGGCGGCTGCAAAGCCCGTCATATCGCCGACCACGCCACCACCAAGGGCAATAAGCGTACAAGAGCGGTCAAAACGGGCTGTGAGTAGTGCGGTAAAAATCTCATTGACTGTGTCCAGGGTTTTATACTGTTCGCCGTCTGGCAGAATTACCTCAGCCACGGTAAAAAGAGCAAGCAAAGCCTTTACTTTGGCGAGATAAAGCGGGGCAACTGTGGTGTTAGTCACAATCATTACTTGCCTGCCTTGGATGTGCTGGGTCAGCAAATCAGCTTGGGTAAGCAAATCTTGTCCAATGTGAATGGGGTAAGATTTGTTGCCTAGATCAAGATTGAGTGTTTTCATAAAATATTGCATCTATTGCGGGTTAAAAAATTTTGCACCTTAAGTATTAAGCAAATTCTCGCTTTTCACCATCACCAACCACATTTTCCACACAACGCCCACACAATTCAGGGTGCTCACTGTTGTTACCAATGTCTTCACGATGATGCCAACAACGCGCGCACTTTTCGTGTGTAGATTTGGATACTTTGATAAACACGCCAGTGCCTGCTGCAATGCAATCGTTGGTTTTTTCGCTTACAGGGTGAATTCTAGCGTAAGAAGTGATAAAGACAAAGCGTAATTCATCAGCCAATTTGTGCAGTGATTGATAAACACTGTCTTCGCAATAAATATCAACTTCGGCATCTAATGATGAGCCAATCGTTTTATCGTTACGCATTTGCTCCATTTGTTTTTGAATAAACGGTTTGATATTGCGTGCCGCGTCAATTGCTTCGTTGTCATAATCTGCGTTCAATTCTTGATACCATTCTTGTAAGAAAATACTGTGTGTTTTCTCACTCGGCATACTTTGCCAAATCTCTTCTGCAGTGAATGACAATACTGGCGCCAACCAACGCACCATCGCTTCTAAAATGTGATTTAGTGCTGTTTGTGCGCTGCGTCTGGCGGGCGAATTTTCCTGCGTGGTATATTGCCTGTCTTTAATCACATCTAAATAAAAACCACCCAAATCATTGGTGCAAAAATTAAGTGTCAATTGCATAACTTGATGGAAATTATATTGCTCATAGGCTTGCAAAATTTGCACTTGTAAAGTGGCTGCTTGCGCCACAATCCACTTATCCAAATCCAACATTTGAGTAAATTCGATGCTGTGTTTTTGCGGATTAAACCCAGTTGTATTTGCCAGCATAAAACGCAAAGTATTGCGAAGTCGGCGATACGAATCGGCACTGCGTTTTAAAATTTCATCACTCACGGTCATTTCGCTCGTATAGTCTGTTGATGCAATCCACAAGCGCAAGATATCTGCGCCCAAATTATTGACCACTTTTTGCGGACTCATGGCATTGCCAAGTGATTTAGACATTTTTTTGCCGTCTTTATTAACGGTAAATCCATGCGTCAAAACTTGTTTATAAGGCGCCTTACCATTCATTGCCACAGAGGAAATTAACGAGGATTGAAACCAACCACGGTGTTGATCTGAGCCTTCAAGATAGAGATCTGCCACATCTGCCAAGCCTGCTCGGGCTTTTAAAACCGCAAAATGAGAAACACCTGAATCAAACCACACATCTAGCGTATCGGTGGTTTTATCATAGTCTTTAGCATCAGTGCCTAAAAAATCTTCAATATCAGATTCAAACCATGCTTCAATGCCATTTTGCTCAATTTTATCTGCCACAGTGGCAAACAATGCTTGTGTGTCTGGATGCAATTCACCCGTTTGCTTATGCACAAACATCGTAATCGGCACACCCCAAAAACGCTGGCGAGAAATACACCAATCAGGACGGTTACCCACCATGAGTTCGATGCGCTTTTTGCCCCAATCGGGTATCCAATCAACTTTTGGAATTTCCTCATTCACCGTATCACGCAAGCCATTTTGTTGCATGGAGACAAACCATTGAGGGGTGGCACGGAAAATAACGGGGGTTTTGTGTCGCCAGCAGTGTGGGTAAGAATGCATTATGGGCGTATGCTTTACCAGCGCATGTTTATGATTCAAAATCTCAATCACACTGGCATTGGCTTTAAAAATAAACTGCCCGCCCAAAAGTTCAGTATCTTCAAAGAACACACCTTTGGCATCCACTGGACAATCCACTGGTAAATTGTATTGTTTGCCAACAACAAAATCTTCTTGACCATGTGCAGGCGCTGTATGCACTGCACCTGTACCAGCATCTGTGGTTACATGTTCGCCTAAAATAATAGGCACTTGCTTGTTGTAAAACGGATGCTGGACTTTTAACCCCTCTAACTCGCTACCAGCAAAAGTTTGTTTGCCGATAACGGCTTCAATATCATAACGCTCAACGGCATTATCAGCCAACGCTTTAGCAAGCAATAAACACTCACTGCCCGTATCAACCAGCACATAATCCAACTCAGGATGAAGTGCTACCGCCTCATTAGCAGGTAGCGTCCAAGGAGTGGTTGTCCAAATAACAACCGACACTGGTTTGTCAACATTAAACAGTGCAGTGTCAATGATATTAAATTTAACATCAATCGCCTCAGACTGTTTGTCCTTATATTCCACTTCTGCCTCAGCCAACGCCGAACCACACTCGGTGCACCAATGCACAGGTTTGTAACCTTTGGAAATATGGCCATTCTCAACAATTTGCCCCAAAGCCCGAACAATATTAGCCTCGTATTTAAAATCTTTGGTCAAATAAGGATTATCCCAATCACTTAAAATACCCAAGCGTTGAAAATCTGCTTTTTGTTTGGTAACTTGCGTATCAGCATACTTACGACACTCTGCTCTAAATGCATTGGCATCAATTTTATGCCCAACTTTGCCTTTTTTCTTCTCAACATTTAACTCAATCGGCAACCCGTGACAATCCCACCCCGGCACAAAAGGTGCATCAAAACCTGAGAAAGATTTAGATTTAATAATAATATCTTTAAGCACCTTATTAACCGCATGCCCAATATGAATGTCGCCATTCGCATACGGTGGGCCATCGTGCAAAATGAATTTAGGCTTGCCCTCATTGTGTTTGCGAATTTGGTTATACAATTCATCGTCTTGCCATTTCTTCAAAAAACCGCCTTCTCGATTGGCAAGATTGGCCTTCATCGCAAATTTGGTAAACGGTAAATTTAAACTAGATTTATAATCAGACATTAATATTTAAAATAATTGAAATAAAAAAACACCATTATACTAGAGAGAAACGCCGAAACCTTAATAAAACCCTGCCCTAACTCAATAATTCACCATTCAACAAATTCTAACGATATTCTATTTGAGGGCGCTTCCAGAAACCCCAATACAATTTATGAAAAGCATAAAACAGCACCTTTTTCATCCAAAAATTCATCAAATAGCGGGCTATTCTCCTCATTTTTGGCTAAAAAATACACTATTTTCTAATTCCCCTAAATCGCACTGGAGTTTCTGGAGGTGCCCTAGAGTGTATCGCAATCCTTAATGTAAGTATTCTTTACCACCCCAAAATACTTGATCAGTAGATGCCACCATTGCTATTGTAAGCATTAATACAATGATAATTATTTTTTATGTTTTTATATTAATCAATTAAAATTCGTAAGTTAAATTAGCGGTCGCTGCAGTATCTTCGCTTGCCACCTTGTTTTCTATTGTTAAACTCAAGCCTTCGGTAAACTCATAGCCAACAGCAAATAAAGTTGCATCAGCATTAGTGGCACTATCAGTGCTGTCTTTTCTAAGTGCAAATGTAAAATCGCTTATTGCATACTGTGCTTCTACTGAAGTTACATGCATTTTATTCGCACCCAAAGTTTTAACTGTAACCTTCTCAGCAATCAAAGTAGCACCACTTATTAAAAATTTCCCATGAATAGCCATCCCTTCGTTATTTTCCACATCTAACTGTTTTTGAGCATCTCCGCCAGCATCACGAATAATATCGATACCAACAGCAAGACTCTCATTTTCATAACCAACAGACAAGCCATGGTTTTTACTACTACCACTCCATGCCGAAAGTGTTATCCCGCCAACTTTCGTTGAAAGTATTAAACTTTTCGTTCCAGTGCTACCCATATCTTCTGTAGCGTTAGAAATCATCATAGTCTCATATGCACCAAATGGTGCATTTTGCTTACCCACAGAAAACGCAATACCATAAACACCTCCACCAATGGTAACTTCGTCAATAACGACCCTTTTCAACTCATTATCTACATCATCATCAACGCCTGCTAAAAGCACAATATTTGCGCTAAATTTATCAAAAATATTGGCAGCAATACCTATTTTCACCTCATTAACATAAATTTCTTTATCAGCTTGATTCCCTGTAGCGTAATTCATACTAACTGCACTACTAATTTCAACTTTAGTTGCATTATTTTCAAGTTCAGTAATGCGGTCTTTTAAGGCATCCATTTCTGTGCCTGCAAAAGTCTGTGTCACTCCAATTGTCAAAGCGCTTAGCGCCATAATATTACCTTTTTTCATAATATATTCTATAGAATTGTATTTAAAAAAACCTTTGTCACATTTGCCAAATCAATAATTAAAATACAAGTCTAATAATTATATTTCATCTAAATCTAGTTCTCTTTCAACTAATAAAGAATCGTCAAGCCCCCGAAGATATTTTGCAATACTGTTAATTGCGTTAATTTCATACGAACGCATACCACTTTTTAGATTGATTTTATTTACCGTCATCTCTTAACCTCCATTTCGTTAACAACCTCATTAAGTAACACCTCTCTAATAATTCGACTAGGAATGCTAAACTCCTTCATTGAATCAAAATTAAGTGTGTTATTTCTGCGCAAATAGTGCACTTTATAGTTATGCCAAAAATCTAACACCATTACTTGGCGCAACAACCACTGCATTTACCACAACCAGTGTTTGTCTTTTTATCTTTAATTGGCAACTTAGTATGTACCTGATTAACGCTAGATGTAACTTGTATGTTTTTATTTTTATTTTTCATTGCACCTTCCCTTTCATTATATTAAATTGTAAAAGACATATAAATTGCCAGCCTAAATTGGTTTTTTATACGAGAATTTTTCTTTAAACTAGCAATTTATATCCCTTTTTTCATGGAATCCAGCATAATGAGTAACAGGCTCTTTACTGGATAAAAAATAACAACTACACCATTTTTTGATGAATTTAAAAAATAAGGAGTTTTTTTAAAATCTGGCGTTGGTATTGTTATTTATGACATCCTTAATTAACCAATTTTGAACAAAAATCCAAATAATATTTCAATTCTTTTCTACTAATTATTGAGTAACCTTTTTTTACTTTCATTTTTTTCTCCCGTTAGATGTTGTTAATTTAATCAAGACTTTATTTGCTCCTAAGTTCTTATATGCAAATGATACTGATTATCATTCGTATTGTAAATAGTTATTGTCATTATTTTTTTATCCTAATAGAGGCCTTTGCATAAATATGGATGATTAGCAAAATTCAATTTTTGCCCAATTGGTAATTTTCTTAAACCTTGTCCTAGCAGGGTTAAGGCTGGGTTTAAAAAATTACCAAGTGGGTGAAAAGTGGATTCTTGATGATTATTCATATTTATGCAAAGGTCTCTAATTCTAATTTTTCAAAGAAATTTTCCTCACAAAAGCCTAAAAACGCCTCTTCTAATTGAATTGTGTAAAGACCTCTATTTAAAACACCATGTTTTATTCTTAAATGAGACCTTTTTAATTATCTGCACGATTTAGGGGCGGAAGGGCTTTATTATTTGGTTTATCTTCTATAATTATACAAAGGTCTCAAATACTCTAATTTTGAATTTTTATCCACTCAACGAGATGAAGTTATGAATAAATTAACTCATGTAAACAACAAAGGTGAAGCCAATATGGTGGATGTATCCGACAAAAACAACACGACGCGTATTGCTAAAGCCAGTGCCAAGGTGTTAATGAAGTCAGAGACTTTGCAGGAAATTAAGGGCAATAACTTGAAAAAAGGCGATGTGTTATCCGTTGCTAGAATTGCTGGCATTATGGCGGCAAAGCAGACCCACCATCTTATTCCAATGTGCCACAGTCTCAACCTTTCAAAAATTAGTGTGGATTTTGAATTTATTGAAAATGGCGTTCAAATTACCACATTGGCTAAACTAAACGCTCAAACGGGGGTGGAAATGGAGGCGCTTACTGCTGCCAGTATTGCGGCATTGACAATCTACGATATGTGCAAAGCGCTAGACCATTTTATCAAAATTACAGATGTCCAATTATTAGAAAAAGAAGGTGGTAAATCTGGTCATTGGAAATCTGAAAATGCCTAAACTAATTGACAAATTTAATCGAGAGATTACTTATTTAAGACTGTCGGTGACTGAGCATTGTAATTACCGATGTTTTTATTGTCGTGATGATGAGCAGACGCCAAATTGCAAGCGTGAAGACATTTTAAGTTATGAAGATATTGAAAAAATTGTCCAAATTTTTGCCGAATTAGGCATTACCAAAGTCCGATTAACCGGTGGGGAGCCTTTGCTGCGAAAAGGCATTGTTAAAATCGCTCGGCTGATTAGTCGTATCGATGGTATTAACGATGTGCCTTTATCTACCAATGCACATTTATTAGAAAAATTTGCTGAAAAATTACAACAAAATGGCATTAATAGAGCAAATATTTCAATAGATTCACTGATCCCCGAAAGGTTTGAAAAAATTACCCGTGGTGGCGATTTGACCAAAGTTATTAAAGGAATTGATGCAGCCATACAAGCAGGCATGCATCCAATCAAAATGAATGTGGTCGTAATGCGTGATGTGAATGATGATGAGATTGAATCAATGGTTGATTTTGCCATTGCCAAAAATATTGATGTGCGTTTTATTGAAACTATGCCTATTGGAGCGGTGGGTATAGAGGCACTGAGTCAGCATGTTAGTGAACAACAAATTTTTGAAAAAATCAACCAACACCTTGGCAATAAATTAACGCCCATTACCCCCAATCAAACTGATGGCCCTGCACATAATTTTAAAATTAAAGGCACAAACTCTACTGTGGGCATCATCAGTGCAGTGTCTAACCATTTTTGCCAAACTTGTAATCGTGTTAGGCTGACTACCAAGGGGGATTTAATTTTATGTTTGGGTCAAGAAGATGCCATCTCATTAAAAGATGCGGTGCGCTCGGATTTAACCGACGATGAAATTAAACAGATGATTATCAATGCCATCAATAAAAAACCTGAGAAACATGAATTTGACACCATTGATAATATTAGCAATCGGCAAATGGTCGAGATTGGTGGATAAAGAATATATGAAAATTTATTATTTCGCTTCGCTTAAAGAAGCCCTGAAAATGTCCAGTGAAGAAATAACACTAAGTGCCAATATGACAGTCGCACAACTAAGGGAAAAATTGGTTGATAAACACGGCGAACGCCATTTTCCAGAGAATATTCTTTGTGCAGTTAATCAAGAAATTGCCCATGATAACTTGATTGTTAATGGCACAGATGAAGTGGCTTTTTACCCACCCGTAACGGGAGGATAACGCAATTTACGAATAATCTTCAAACGGGTTTTTATCCCTAAAAGTGGCAACTGCCATAGCCACAGTAAGCAAAATTAAAGAATTAAAAAATATCGGCATAATAACAAACGCATACCCTAAATTATGAATGGTTGTACCGCCAATAATGGCCGTTACTGCGGTAGCACCGCCGGGAGGATGCATACATTTTAAAAAATGCATGGCAACAAGTGACAGGGGAATGGCAACTGAAGTGGCTAACAATGTATTGGTGATTAAATAAAAGCAAGCAACGCCCACTATGGCTGAAACACTGTGCCCACCAATTAAATTCCATGGGCGAGAGACCAAAGCGTGTGGCGAACCAAATATCACAATAGCCGATGCACCTGTTGAAGCAACAATCAAAGGGGAGTTGGCACTTTGCAAAATAACACTAGAAAAAAATTCAGCCATCGCCACGGCTATAAATGCACCAACTGCTGAAATTAATAATTCTTTATTGCTCACCCACTCCCCACTATATTATTAGCCCGTACTCCAACCTCTTGGGCGTTTCATACCTGATATTTTACAGGTTTGTTTGACATAACCATAAGGAAACATAAGGAATAACTTGGTTTTGGCGGATTTTTTATCAACCCCTAAATATTCACCAAAATTCTTAGCAGTATGCCTGATGTCTGGCACAATGCCATGCTCTTTGTAATAATCTTGCATAAACTCAAAGATGGCCCAATAATCATCAGTCAACTCAATGTCTTCTGATTTGGCTAATTCGATTGCCACTTCTTTGTTCCATTCCTCTGGATTAATTAAATATCCCTCAGGATCTAATTCTATTTGTTTGCCGTTTACTGTCATCATTTTTATTTTATCCTTACATTCATTGCACTGGGGTCTTTGAAATCAAACCCTTTTATCTCAGCATTAGCCGCCAGCATTTGGATATATTCATTAATACCCGAAGTGGTTGATTGATTTTGTAAATATTCTTTGATGTGATTTTCAACCAAATTGAATGGCAATTGCTGATTGGTACTCTTATCAAAAAACTTTTTGTCATTATTTTCATAATACCTTTTACAAGCAACTTCATCAGCAGTTGGCACCTTTAGGTTGTCCTCCAATAATTGATTAATCTTCACTTCTTGGTCGCTGTCATTACTGTTTGTTTTTGCCGCTTGTAAAAGTAATTGTTGCACGACCAATGCTTGTGCCGCATTGAAAATAACAGTTTCAACATTGGGGGCATCTGTTTGATATTGCATTTCTCTAAATACATCATCATCAGTGATTTCTATATTATTAACTTTAATTGGCATGGTTGGCTACCCTCTTCTTCTAACGATTTGATAGTTGCTACGAGTAAGGTATTGCACTGGAACGCTCCAAATATGCACCAATCGTGTGAATGGAAAAATAACAAATAAACTCATTCCTAACACTAAATGTAATTTAAACACCCAAGCCTCGGCGATAATGAAATCAGCAGCACCTGTTCTAAATGTTACAATGTGTTGCGCCCAATTTGCCAAAGCAATCATTGAACTGCCGTCTAAATGTTGGGCTGAATAGGGAATGGTAATCAAACCTAATAACAATTGCACAAACAAATAAAGCAAAACAAATGTATCGCTAAATTTAGATGTCCTGCTAATGCGCTTATCAAACAAGCGTCTGTTAAGCAAAATAAGCATTCCAATTAAACACATAGTGCCAAAAATACCGCCGGCAGTCATTGCCATAATTTGCTTAGTGCCTGCGCTCATAAATGGGTGATATACCCACTCTGGGGTCAACAATCCAACAAAATGACCGAAAAACAACAAAATTATCCCAATATGGAATAAATTGCTACCAACCAACATTCCCTTCTTACGCAACAATTGCGATGAGTCTGCTTTCCAAGTATATTGGTCTCTGTCGTAACGCATGGCACTGCCCAACAGAAATATTGTCATGGCAATATAGGGAAAATAACCGAAAAAAAACTGATTTAAAAAAACCATAATATATCTCCTTTAATTTAAACTTGCGTCATCTTCGCAAGTATTACATTCTGAGGTTTCACCGCTGAACGCCTCTTGTTCTTTCCAAAGCTCATCCAATTCATCTAAAGTCTCTGGTTCTTTAGGTGAGTTTTTTATGGCTTCAGCAACTCTGAATTTATTCACTTTAATTTTAGACAACTCTTCTAATGCAATAAATATCGCCTTATAAGGTGATTTATTTTTCTTCAAATGTCCGCCGATTAAAGCAATAATATCAATAGAATCTCCTAACGATTCTTTTGCCTCTTCAGCCTCACACAAAGATAAATATTCTAAAAATAATGGCAAATAATCAGGCAGTTCTTTTTTATTAATAAACAGCCCTTTGCTGGCATACATATCCGTCAAATCAACCATTGCTTGACCTCTGTCTCGTGATTCGCCGTGAATATGCTCAAAGAGATTTAGGCAATGATTTCTACTTCTATCAAATGTGCTAACAAAGCGCTCTTGCAATGCCAAAAAATCTTCATTTTTATACTCATCAATAAAAACCAACAAATCTTTGAGTGTTTTTTTAGGCAATAAATTTTCTTCCTTTAAAACCTCAATCAAATCTTCGGTGTTTGCTTGGACACTCTCTTCTGGATAAGACAATAAAATTGCCAAAACTTTTAATGTTTTCATGGAATTTTCCCGCTCATTGTATTTTTATGTGTGTTGCCGCCAAACAAAGTTGCTGTTGTTGCCCCTTCTGAACAACCGTTGCCAAAAGTAAACCCACAAGAGGATTTATTACTAAAAGCAATTTCATTATCAAAAGGCGTATCGCCTGAATATTCTTTGTGGTTTGTCGGAATAACAAATCTATCTTCATAAGCAGCCAGCGCCATGGTTTTATACATATCGTCAACCATATCTTCTGTTAATCCAACTTCATCCAAAACCTCTGTCAAGCGTGTGTTATCAACTTTTTTGCTACGCATAAAGTTACGCATGGCTATCATTCTTTTTAAAGCAAAAATAATAGGTTCGTCATTCCCAGCCGTGAGCATATTGGCTAAATATCGAACCGGAATACGCAGATCCTCCACATTAGGAATAGGTCCTCTATGATCAATCACCCCTTTTTCAATGGCATTTTGAATAGGAGACAGTGGTGGCACATACCAAACCATTGGTAAGGTTCTATACTCAGGATGTAATGGAAAGGCTACTTTCCAATCAATTGCCATTTTATAAACAGGTGAGTTTTTAGCGGCTTCCATCCAACTATCAGGCACGCCATCTTTTTTGGCTTGTTTTTGCACTGCTTCATCATGCGGATCTAGAAATATTTCTAACTGCGCCTCATATAAGTCTTTTTCATCACTTATATTTGCCATTTCTTCAATTCTATCTGCATCATACAGAATAACGCCTAAATTACGAATTCTACCAACACAAGTTTCAGAGCAAACGGTGGGTTCGCCCGATTCTATTCTTGGGTAACAAAAAGTACATTTTTCTGATTTTCCAGATTGCCAGTTATAATAAATTTTCTTATAAGGACAGGCGCTAACACACATTCTCCAGCCCCTGCATTTGTCTTGATCAATTAAGACAATGCCGTCTTCTTCTCTTTTATAAATCGCACCACTTGGGCATGCGGCAACGCAAGTTGGATTAAGACAATGTTCACACAATCTAGGCAAATACATCATAAAGGTGTTTTCAAATTCGCCGTAAATTTGTTTTTCAATTTCTTTGAAATTATAATCTTTTGCGCGTTTTTTAAACTCACCCCCTAAGATTTCTTCCCAGTTCGGACCCCATTCTGGTTTTTCCATTACTTCACCAGTAATCATAGAATGTGGCCTTGCTACTGGTGGTGTTGACATCTCAGATGCAGTTTGCAAATGTGCATAATTAAAGGTAAATGGTTCATAATAATCATCGATTTCGGGTAAATCAGGGTTGGCAAATATTTTTGCCAACAATCTAAACTTACCGCCCACTTTGGGTTGCAATTTTCCATTTTTAGAAACCCAGCCACCGTTCCATTTATCTTGATTTTCCCAATCTACTGGATAGCCAATACCCGGTTTGGTTTCTACATTATTAAACCAAGCGTATTCAACGCCTTGACGCGAAGTCCAAACATTTTTACAAGTAACCGAACATGTGTGGCAACCGATGCATTTGTCTAAATTTAAGACCATTCCTATTTGCGCTCTTATTTTCATGACTTATCTCCTTTTATTGGTTCATCCTTCCACTCAATCTTATCCATTTTACGAACAATAACAAACTCATCTCGATTAGACCCAACAGTGCCATAATAGTTAAATCCATACGATTGTTGTGCATAACCGCCAATCATATGAGTTGGTTTGGTAATGGTTCTGGTAACTGAATTGTGAATACCACCCCTAAAACCAGATTTTTCTGCCACAGGTGTGGTGTTTATTTTTTCTTGAGCGTGATACATCATCGACATACCTTTGGGAATTCTTTGTGAAACAACGGCTCTTGCGGCAATTGTACCGTTGACATTATAGAGTTCAATCCAGTCATTATCTTCAACGCCTATTTTTCCAGCATCGGTCTCACTCAGCCATACAACTGGGCCACCACGATTAAGTGTTAACATTAATAAATTATCGGAATAAGTGGAATGAATACCCCATTTTTGATGCGGTGTAATCCAGTTTAAAACCACTTGCGGGCGATTGTCATTATTGTCATTAATAATGGGCGCTATTGTCTTGGTATTAATTGGTGGCTTGTAAGTACATAAATTTTCACCAAAATCTACCATCCATTTGTGGTCTTGATAAAACTGTTGCCTACCAGTTAAAGTCCGCCATGGAATATACTCATGCACATTGGTGTAACCAGCATTATAACTGACATGCTCATCTTCCAACCCAGACCAAGTTGGAGAGGAAATAATTTTTCTAGGTTGTGCTTGCACATCTCTAAAACGAATTTTTTCATCTTCTTTTGGTTTTGCTAGATGGGTATGGTCTCTTCCGGTTATTTTGCCCAAAGCCTCCCAAGCTTTAACGGCCACTTGGCCATTGGTCTCTGGTGCAAGTGATAGAATAACTTCTGTGGCATCAATATCTGTTTCTATTTTTGGCAATCCTTTAGAAACACCCTCTTCTCTTACCGTTGTGTTTAAGTTGCCTAACAAGGTTATTTCATCTTCGGTATTCCAGGCGATGCCTTTGCCACCGTTGCCAATCTTACTCATTAAAGGCCCTAAAGAAGTAAATTTTTTGTAAGTGTCGGGGTAATTGCGTTCAACCTCAATGAAATTAGGCATCGTTTTACCTGGAATTGCTTCACATTCATCATCAAACCAAGCTTTAACATCAGTTGCCTGTGCCATTTCTCCCGGTGTGTCATGCAAAATAGGTAGGGCGACAACATCTTTTTCTTTGTCTAAATGACCGGGGCAAAGTTCTGAGAATTTTTTTGCCAAACCTTTGTAAATTTCCCAATCACTTCTTGATTCCCAAGCAGGGTCAACCGCTTTAGAAAGAGGATGAATGAAAGGATGCATATCCGAAGTATTCAGGTCGTTTTTTTCATACCAAGTTGCTGATGGCAAGACAATATCAGAATACAAACAAGTGGTTGACATTCTAAAATCAAGCGTTACAAATAAATCAACTTTACCTTCGGCACCATCACGCCATTTAACTTCAGAGGGCTTTTTGTCCGTTTCTTTGCCAAATACTGCATTTTGTGTACCCAGTAAATGTTTCAGCATATATTCATGACCTTTGCCACTAGAGCCTAATAAATTGGAGCGCCAAATAAACATATTGCGAGGGAAGTTTTTAGGGTTATCAGGATCTTCACAAGAAAATTTCAATTCTTTAGACTTTAATTGTTGCACAATATAATCTTTAATATCCATGCCAGCTGCGGCAGCTTTTTTTGTAACTTCCAATGGATTTTCTTCAAATTGAGGTGCAGAAGGCAACCAACCCATTTTTTCGCTACGCACATTACAATCAATCAATGAATAGTTTTCCCAATCTTTTTTGTCTGCTAAAGGAGATAAAATTTCATCAACCCCTAATTTCTCATAACGCCATTGACTGGAATGATTGTAGAAAAATGAAGTACCATTCATATGCCTAGGAGGACGATGCCAGTCCAAACCAAAGGCCAATGGCTGCCAACCCGTTTGCGGGCGAAGTTTTTCTTGTCCAACATAGTGCGCCCAGCCACCGCCTGATTTACCAATACATCCGCACATCATCAATACATTGATAATGCCACGATAAATCATATCCATATGGTACCAATGATTAACAGCAGCGCCCAAAATTACCATTGATTTGCCTTCTGTTTTATGGGCATTTTCTGAAAATTCTTTGGCAATACGAATCACTTGCTCTCTAGGGACGCCTGTTACTTTTTCATTCCAAGCAGGCGTATAAGGAACATCGTCGTCAAAAGAACTGGCAACATTTTCACCCCCTAAACCTTGATCAACGCTGTAGTTTGCCATCATTAAATCAAAAACTGTGGCAACTTTAACTTCTTTACCGTTAGCCAGTGTTACTTTTTTAATGGGGACATTTCTTTGTAAAATAGCGTCATGATCAGTATTGGTAAATATTTCTTGATCATGTTCTTTATTATTAAAATAAGGGAAACCAACGGATACAATATCATCGTTATCATTTTTCAAAGTTGTTTTAGGGCTGATGTCTTCGCCATTTTTAACATTTTTACTTTTAATATTCCACTTTCCAGAGCCGTCCCATCTTGAACCAACGGTTCCTGTAGGCACTACAATTTCATTGGTATTTTCATCAATTAATAAGGGCTTCCATTCGGCATTGTCTTTTTCGCCTAGCGTGTTTTCCATATCTGAGGCTCTTAAAGTTCTGGTTGGCGACAAAATGTCATTTTTTTCTTCCAAAATAACAAGAAAAGGCATATCGGTATATTGCTTAATATAGCCCGTAAAATAGTCGCTTTTATTATCCAAATGGTATTCTTTTAAGATAATATGCCCCATGGTCATTGCCAAAGCAGCATCCGTACCTTGAGTAGGCGCCATCCATTCATCAGAAAGTTTGGCAACTTCACTAAAGTCAGGAGTTACTGCAATAGTTTTGGTGCCGCTATAACGCGTTTCTGTGAAAAAATGCGCATCAGGTGTGCGTGTTTGTGGCACATTAGAACCCCAAGCCATAATATAAGATGAGTTATACCAATCTGCACTTTCAGGCACATCTGTTTGCTCACCCCAAACCTGAGGAGAGGCTGGTGGCAAATCACAATACCAATCATAAAAACTTAAACAAGTTCCACCTATAAGTGATAAATAACGAGAGCCAGCAGCATAAGATACCATTGACATAGCAGGGATTGGCGAGAAACCAACCACTCTATCTGGGCCATAAGTTTTTGCGGTATAAATATTAGAAGCGGCAATAATTTCATTCACCTCCTCCCAATCTGCTCGAACCATTCCACCTAAGCCACGAACTTTTTTATATTCCTGAGATTTCTCTTTGTCATCCATAATAGCCTTCCAAGCATCAACTGGGTCTGAATTTTGACGCTTGGCTTCACGCCAAATTCTTAACAACCTAGAGCGAATTAAAGGATATTTAAGACGAGTAGAACTGTATAAATACCATGAATATGAAGCGCCTCTTGGGCAGCCACGAGGCTCATGATCAGGCAAGTCGGGGCGGGTTCTTGGGTAATTAGTTTGTTGCGTCTCCCAAGTTACCAAACCATTTTTAACATAAATCTTCCAACTACAAGACCCAGTGCAATTAACACCGTGTGTTGAACGAACTACCTTGTCGTGTCCCCAACGACCACGATAGGCACGCTCCCAATCTCTATTCTCATAGACCAACTTTCCATGTCCATTAGAAAACTCTTCCGCTTTTTCTTTATTAAAAAAACTCAATCTGTCTAATAAATGACTCATATTTTTTCTCCTAATTTATGATAGTTTTGTTATGGGTTGTGAAATTCAGCATCTTTGCGTAAATAAAACCACCAATTAATAATCATACAAAGTGCATAAAAAACTGCAAAACCATACAATGCATTCTCTGGTGTTGTTAATTTAATTTGCTCGCCAAACACTTTTGGAATAATAAACGCACCGTAAGCCGCTACTGCCGAAGTCCATCCCAACACTGGACCTGCTTGCTCTTTGTTAAATACTTGTGAAATTGTTCTAAAAGTAGAGCCGTTACCAATGCCAGTCATTGCGAATAGCACAACAAATAAGATTAAAAATGGATAGAAAAACTCTTCAGGCGTTGCTGACGAATAGGCTTGCTTCATAAAGTAAGCCACGCCTAATGCTGATACCACCATTACTGCAGAAATAATTTGCGTTACTTTAGCGCCACCAATCTTATCAGCAATCATACCGCCAATAGGTCGAATCAACGCACCAACAAAAGCACCCATCCAAGCGTAAGTCAGTGCTGAGGGGCCATTTAAATTTACCGTATTGTGCGTCATTACACCGTCAACTAGAATGTGTTGAAAACCAAAAATAACTTTAATTGACAATGCCAATGTTGCAGCGTAACCAATAAATGAGCCAAAAGTCATTGTGTAAATAATGGTCATCGCCCAAGTGTGCTTGTTGCTAAAAATTTTATACTGACGATTGATGCCTTCTTTATAATCATTGCCAAGCGGTAGTAATTTAAGCAACAATACCGTTAAGATAATTACAATAGGAAGTACCACCCACTTGCTCACCATAAGCCCAGAACCATTAACCACCTCTGGAAGCATTAAATACAAACCAAATGCTGCTGTTGAAAGCCCTAAAATCAACATTACAATAATCTTGATAAAAGCGCCCAAGGTGGAGCCAATATTTGGCGACACATGGTCTTCGGTAATATTGTTCATTCCCATCCAAGTTGCAAGAGATAAAGGGATTAAAAGGATTAACCAAACATAACCTGCATTTTGCAAATAAGTATCTGTACCCGCTGGAATTTTACCAATCAATGTGCCTGAAGCGATTTGCAACTCTGTCGGGTTGCCCATAATTGCAAGTGTCATGACCAATGGAATAACAATCTGCATGGTTGTTACACCAAAATTACCCAGACCTGCATTCATACCAAGAGAATAACCTTGAATCTTCTTTGGAAAAAAGAATGAGATATTTGACATTGACGAAGCAAAATTACCGCCTCCAAAGCCAGATAATAACGCCAGAATCTGAAAATGCCAAAATGGTGTATCAGGCGCAGAAAGTGCAATACCCAAGCCCAAAGCTGGCAATATCAACAGTGAAGTGGTTAAGAAAATGGTATTTCTACCACCTGCTAGGCGAATAAAAAAGGTTGAAGGGATTCTTAAAGTAGCACCTGATAAACCCGCAATAGCCGCTAAGGTAAATAACTGAGATTTATCAAAGCCACCATAACCTGTATTCATCATTTGCACCGTGATGATGCCCCACATTAACCAAGTGGCAAAACCTGCCAATAAACTTGGAATAGAAATCCATAAATTACGATTGGCTATTGCCTTGCCAGTGCTGCCCCATTCGGATTTGTCATCTGGATTCCAGTTTTTTATATCTTGAGCCATTATTATAGCCTCCTCTATTAAAAATTATTTTGTATGTGCTTGCTTAAACTCGTTGTATTTCTTATTAAACTCTTCAATTAAATCTATTTGCTCTAAAACTGCCTGGGCAGCAATAACATCATTAGGATTGTCGTGTGTTGTTGCATACTCTTTTAACGCCTTTGTTCTTGCCTCTTGAGTGTGTTTGATTTTTTTCTCTTTGGCAAAAGTAAAATACATCCAAACCAAAGAAACTGCTGTTGCCCCATATAACAACATAAATATCACACTATTAATACCCGTATAGTCAATTAATGCACCAAATATGATAGGCAGAGTAAAGCCACCTAAGCCACCAGCCATACCAACAACGCCAGAAACCACCCCAATATTATCCGGATATTCATCTGACAAAAATTTAAACACACTCGCCTTGCCAAACCCCCAAGAAACGCCTAGGGTAAATAATAACGCCGTAAAAACCCACACATTTAAACCAATATCAAATTTAACTTCGCCTGTGGTGGTTTTAATCAATAAAGCAGTTTGTGGATAAGACATAAAAAATAAACAAGTGAGAGAAACCCACATAACCCACCAAGTAACTTTATAAGCACCATATTTATCAGCAAACCAGCCTCCTAAAGCTCGAACAACACCTGAGGGAAGAACAAAAATAGCACCCAATAAGGCGGCAGTTTTTAGATCAAAGCCGTATTCATTAATATAATATTTAGTCATCCATAAAGACAACCCAACAAAACCACCAAATACCAAGGAATAGTACTGCATATATTTCCATACCTTAGGATCCCTTAATATCTGCAATTGCTCTTTAATGGTTACCTTAGAAGCATGCTTATGATCAGGATCAGTATAGGTAAACATCCAATATAAAATCACCACCACTACCATAGCCATGGCATATATCTTAGGCACCATTTGCCAACCAAAAGACAATAAAATAGCAGGGGCAACAAAGTTTGTAATCGCCGCACCTGCATTGCCTGCGCCAAAAATACCCATGGCAAAACCTTGGTTCTTTTTATCAAACCATTTAGAAGTATAAGCAATCCCCACGGTAAATGAAGCACCTGCCACACCAACCAATAATCCCAATACTAAAAATTGCCAATATTGCGTGGCTGAACCAATAAACCACAATGGCGTTAGTACCGTTAATAGCAAAGTCAAGTAAACAACCCTGCCGCCAAACTTATCTGTCATCATACCAACAGGCAGTCTAAAAATTGAACCTGTTAAAATGGGTGTTGCAACTAAAATACCAAACTGAGTGTTATTCAATGACAATAATTCCTTAATAGGAATGCCGATAATTGAAAACATTACCCACACAGCAAAGCACGCTGTAAACGCAATCGTATTAGCCGCTAAGACTGATTTAGCTTGCGCAGTTTGGCTCTTAATGATAGAAATACCCATCCACTCCCCCTGATAATTTATTGCAATTTTATATTCTATTTGTTTGCTTTTAGATTTAAAATATGGCTTTTTATAAAAAGTGTGATTTATATCACGCAATATTAACTAACCATGCAACAACTACAAATACTGAGCGACACATTTCACGCATTACAAAATGAACGGGGCTTTGCAATGCTTTATCTGCGTGAAAATACAACGCAATATAAGCAGGAAATGCTGGGTTATTTTGCCAAAAGCAACTTGAGCATCAAGCAATTAAAACTAAATATTGCACAACAAAGCAGCGATAAAATGGATACAGAACAGCAACAATTAATTCAAACTATTGACGCAAGTTTAGAAGAATTAAAAACCAATCGTTTGACATTAATACGCTTGGAATTAAAGGCTGGCACTGTATTTGACTTGTATTCTTATCAACTTATTTCCCCTATTATTCAGTTGATGACGCATTTAATTTTAAAAATCAAAGGCACCCACCCCAGTGCAATTAGTGCTTATTGCTTTTTTCTGCAATGGAAGGAGAAAGTCGGTTTAGAGCGTTCTATTATTATGCGTGGCTTTATTGAGGGAAATTCTAATAAGAATGAATGCATTGAACACATCAAAGTTTTAATTAATGAACAAAAATATTATAAAAAATCCTTCTTGTCTTTAGCCACTATTGAGCAGAAAACTTTTATTAAAGCCATCTACCAAACGCCTGACATAGATACATTGCACACCATTCACCAGCAACTTAGCACACAAGGAAAATCGGACATACTCTCTAAAATGGGTACGAAAGATTGGTTTGCGCTTATCTCAAAAAAAATAAACAAACTGCATGATATTGAAGAAAAACTACGCCTTACCTTAGAAGGCGATCATCAATTAAGCAAACACAAAATTAACACACCCGGCACCTCAGAGCGTTTGGCGTATAAAATTGCTCTTTTTCAAGATATGCCTATTGACGAGGTGGAGCAAATTATTAGCCATTCTAAGATTTATCAAATCCCAAAAAACAAAGCGCTAATTTTGGAAAATAACCCCATAACCCATTTATATGTTGTTTTAATGGGTTGGGTTAAAATTTTTAAGCAAAACGATGGTCGAAATGAAATTTTACAAATTATTAGTAACAATGAAACTGTATTAGAACATTGTCTATTTACACATCAAGTTTTTAACGCAAATGCCAAAACTATTACCGATACACTAATGCTGTCCATTCCAATTAATGTACTTAACCATACACTGGAAAAATCCTCAAAATTCGCCCATAATCTCATGGTTATGAGTGCGCAAAAAACCAATGCTACTCTGCAAAACATTCAATCTATTAAGCATAAAAATACCGAGCAAAGAATGGGAGAATTTTTCTTAAAATTACTGAATGATAAAAAATGGCAGTCTAATACCATTCAATTGCCTTACAACAAATCCCTTATTTCTTCTTATTTAGGTATGAGCAGAGAAGTGTTTTCACGCAATCTAAAGCACTTGTCTCAACAAGGCATTAGCATTACAAAAAAGACCATCACTATTGTCAATAAAGAAAAATTGTGTAAATATTGTCATTTTGATATTAATAATCAATGTCATAATTTTCAACACAATCAATGTCATCATAATGAGCAAAATAAATAACATCACATCCCGATTTTTTACTGATGCGTTAACAAAAAAAACCAAATGATCAGAATATTATATTTTCAAATTAACCGCATCTAATAATAATTTTACTTGTCCGGGTTTAAGGTAATCATAGTGGTTTGCCTTAAGTTTATCTGGCAGGCGAATTTCACCAAAACGGATACGAATTAAGCGTGATACTTTAAAACCCAATGCCTCCCATAGACGGCGCACTTCTCGTTTTCGACCTTCTTTTAATACCACTTTATACCAACGATTTGCCCCCTGTCCACCACCGACAGTCACACGAAAAAATTTGGCAAAACCATCCTCTAGTTCAATGCCATCTGTTAATTGTCGCAAATCTTCTGGTTCAACTTTTCCCAATACTCTAACTGCATATTCTCGGTCAATTTCAGAACTTGGGTGCATAAGTTTATTGGCCAAATCGCCATTGTTGGTAAACAACAACAAGCCTGATGTGTTCAAATCTAAACGCCCTACCATAACCCAGCGGGATTCTTTAGGCAATAAACTGAAAACGCTTTTACGCCCTTCTTCGTCTTTCTTAGAGCAAATAAAGCCCGCTTGTTTATTCAGGATAATAACCTTAGTTTCCTCTTCTTTATAGCGTGCAAGGTCAATTTTTCGCCCGTCAATTTTGACAATATCGGTAATGTCGGCTTTATCGCCAATGCTGGCAGTTTTATTATTAACCTCAATGCGCCCTTGCTCAATCAAGCGCTCTGCCCAACGACGAGAACCGTAACCTGCTGTGGCAATTAATTTTTGTAATCTTTCCAAAAGAATTATCTCCTTAAAATGTCAATTAGATTTTGAAACTTTATCCATAAATTGGCGTTATTGTCTTCTTGCCTAGAACGAATAATAAAAGGCTCTGCTTGTTCGTAAATGTGAATAATCATGGTTTTTTGCGCATCTTTTATCAGAATTTTTTTTATTTGCTTTAGCAAAATCTTCAATGTGGTATTCTTTATCTATCTTTCTTAATATTTTCAAACCATCTGTTAAGAAATCACCTTCCAAATCTTTCATTAATAAACCAATCGTTTTTTCTTTGTTTTTTAATTGAAATCTACGCAACGAAAACAGCCACTATTAAAGTGGCTGTTTGTATAACTTGAAAAGTTGTCTGACCATCTAGCTCTATCAAAGAACTACAACCCATTTGAACCTTCTTGTAAAAGAGTCATAACCCCCCTTGTTTTTTGATTAATAATTTAACTATATTTTTTTGATTAATAATTTAGCTACACAAATTATAACATATTTAACTTTTAATAAAAGTCTTTAGTAGGTAATACCCATAACCTCACGCACTTCTGCCATCGTTTCTTGGGCGATGCTACGCGCTTTTTCAGATCCTTCGTGAATAATTTGGCTAATCAGTTTAGGGTCGGATTGATAAGTGGCAATACGCTCTTGGATTGGCAATAATTCTGTCTGAATACTGTCAATTACCGGTTGCTTACATTCAACACAGCCTATTTTTGCATGGATGCAACTGTCTTTTACCCAATCGCAAGTTTGCTCGTCTGAATATATTTCGTGCAGTTGCCATACTGGACATTTTTTCGGGTCGCCTGCATCGGTCAATTTTATTCGTGCTGGGTCGGTTGGCATACGCCTAATTTTGGTTTCAATTTCTGCCTTGGTATCACGCAAAGAAATGGTATTGCCATAAGACTTACTCATTTTTTGCCCGTCCAAACCTGGCATTTTTGAGGCCTTTGTCAACAACGATTCTGGTTCAGTCAAGATAATTCTGCCAATCCCTTCGATGTAACCCAACAATCTTTCTCTATCGCCAAGGGTGATATTTTGTTGTTCTTTTAATAGGGCTTGTGCTTTATTTAGTGCCTCAATGTCACCTGTTTCTTGGTAAGTTTTGCGCAATGAGCGGTAAGATTTGGCTTGTTTTTTACCCATTTTGGTAATGGCAACTTCTGCTTTTTCTTCAAAATCAGCTTCTCGCCCATATACATGATTAAAACGCCTTGCGACTTCACGAGTAAGTTCAATGTGTGCCACTTGGTCTTCACCCACTGGCACTAAGCCTGCTTTGTAAATAAGAATATCGGCACTTTGCAAAAGCGGATAACCTAAAAAACCATAAGTACCCAAATCTTTGGTTCTTAATTTTTCTTGTTGATCCTTATATGATGGCACACGCTCCAGCCAAGGCAAAGGGGTAATCATGGACAACAGCAAATGCAATTCTGCATGCTCTGGCACTTTTGATTGCACAAAAATCGTTGAGGTATTTGGATTGATGCCTGCTGCCAACCAATCAACCACCATTTCAGTAACATTAGACTCAAGATCAATCTTGTCGGAATAATGTGTCGTAAATGCATGCCAATCAGCAACAAAAAAATAAGAATCGTACTCATTTTGTAATGCCAACCAATTTTTTAAAACGCCATGATAATGACCCAAGTGCAATTGCCCTGTGGGTCTCATTCCTGATAAAACTCTATTTTCCATCTATTTCCTTTAATCCTATTATCACTAAATTTTGATGATATTCTGCTTGCTTAATATCAACTATCGCTTGTCCACCGCCCGTGATTAAAATCTTACCATCAAACGCATCACAACGCTTCTCAATGGTATCACGCAACATATTTTCTGTCCCTACTCGCCACGACCTTTGGCTGTCATCACCCACAAAAGTTTTACACCCTTGTAATTGATAAAGCCCCGGCGCAATACCTCCATCAATATGCCGATTATTTTGCACATAATCAATGGTAATAAATGTGCCAATATCCACCAACATAAAATCTTGTTCGGGATATTTTTCATATCCTGCCACAAGCCCTAAAAAACGGTCAACACCTAATTGCTCTAAATTATAATCAAAAACCAAACCTTCGTAAGGCTTAGGCTGAATAATAGTTGGATTAGAAAAATGCCGAATAAGTTGATGATTTGCCACACAAGCAATAGTACTAACTTGGTGTTGCGGTATGACATTAGGTTGAAAATCTTTAATATCAACACTGCCATAACAGCCGCCAATCTCCCAATCTACACTACTGTTACCAATATCTACCCATAGATTAGATTGGCACATTAAACAATTCTTTATTCCACCATAAATGCACCAGAACACTGGCAATATAGCCCAATGCAATCACTGGCATCCATTTTAAATGCGATACAAATGTATAAAGACCTTTTGATTGACCCATTAACGCCACACCAGCAGCAGAACCTACTGAAAGCAAACTACCGCCTACACCAGCAGTCAGTGTTACTAACAACCATTGACCTAATGACATATCAGGATTCATGGTCAAAACTGCAAACATCACGGGAATATTGTCAACAATTGATGACAATACGCCGACCAAAATATTGGCATAAGTTGCACCTAAAGAGGCATACATCAACTCTGAAGTTAGTGCTAAATACCCCATAAAACCCAAGCCACCAACACTGATAATCACCCCAAAAAAGAACAACAATGTGTCCCACTCAGCAAGCGCAATTTTTTTAAACACATCAAAGCCCCCCTCTTGCGTTTTCCTTTCTTCTCTACGAATAAAGAAGGCAGCAATCATCAAATAACTCATTCCTGTCATCATGCCCATTGCTGGCGGTAAATGTAAAAAGTTGTAAAAACTTACCGCAGTAAAAATAGTCAGCACAAACAAAACAACAATCGCCAAACCGCCAATTTTAATCTTAACCGCTTGGTTGTTACCAACTGCCACATCGTCTTTAATGAAAAAATGCATAATCGCTGCTGGCACCAAAAAGTTAATCAAAGACGGAATAAATAAATCAAAGAATTGGGAGAATCCCACCACCCCTTTTTGCCAAACCATTAGCGTGGTAATATCACCAAATGGACTGAATGCACCCCCTGCATTCGCTGCCACCACAATATTAATAAATGCCAACGAAACAAACTTAGGATTTCCCTTGCCAACCGCCATTACCACTGCACCCATAATCAATGCTGTGGTTAAATTGTCCGCAACTGGTGAGATGAAAAATGCCAAAAACCCTGTTAACCAAAACAACTGGCGAAAGGTTAAGCCCTTATTGATCAACCAGACTTTTAATGTCTCAAACACATTGCGCTCACGCATTGCCTCAATATAAGTCATTGCCACCAATAAAAATAACATCAACTCTGAATATTCTAATATATTATGTTTAAGTGCCACTTCAGCACTATGCGGCAAACCATGCTGTGCATATACCCAACCAATCAGCCCCCAAATAATACCTGCCACCAAAATCACAGGTTTGGACTTTCTAAAATGGGTAAATTCCTCCACCATCACAAAAATATACGCCAAAGCAAACAAAGCCAAAGCCACATAACCCACCCAATGGCTGGTTAAATCTAAGGTTGCAGGTGAGCCACTAGTGGCAAAAGCAGGAGAGGATAGCAACAATAATACTAAAGTCTTAATGAATGTCATAATGTAGTTTGTGTATTACGAAGGAAAATTAGCCAATTCAAGTAACTTAACTGGTTGGTTGTTGATAAAAATAGTATTGTCTTTTTCAGCAATTTTAAGCACGGCAAAAAAGCGAGATTTTACCTGATTAAGCACCGTTCCAACATTTTTTGTAGCGTCTTCTAATGTTAATTTGTCCAATGGATTGACTTCAAAATCACACTCAAATTGATATAACCTGCGTTTCGGCGTACCCAAATAATGCACCCTTGCCACCACTTCCTGCCCCGGATAACAACCTTTGGTAAAACTCACGCCCACTTCATCAATATCCAAATTCAAATCTTGTGGAATAAATTTTTCACTGGTTGCTAATGTTACCTGCGCTTCCTCAATAACCTTTTCTTGACAATCAACCTCATTAAAAACCACTGCCGCATTCAGAGCGAACATTTTCAAGCGATTTTGCACCACTGCTTTCAAATCTAATGCAAAGTCTAAATAAAAATCATCACCCTGCTTTTGCACCCACATCAACGCAATAATTCGCCCTTGATGCTGACAATAAGCATTCAACTGCCATTGTCCATCAACAATTTTATTAATTTCATTCGACAATTGTCCTTGCAAGAAACTTTGCGCATCTTTGCCACTAACTTTTAAAACAGGTGTTCTTGTTATCATAATTAAAGTAGATTATACCATTTTTAAAAAATAATCATATTGAGACCTTTGCATAAATATGGATGATTAGCAAAATTCAATTTTCACCCACTCGGTAGTTTTGTTGGTAAAAATGAGTGCTTAGTGAATGTGATTATTTTTTGAAAATGGTATTATACAATAGACGAAAAAAAACCGAGTATAAAACTCGGTTTTTAAAATAAAAGCGACTATTTTAATGCCATGCAATCATCGTTAACAACATTGGCACAGATAAAATCACATTAATGGAGGAAGCTAATGCCGCATTCTTCTTTGCAGTTGCAATCTCACCATCAGTTGCAGATTTCATACCTAAAATCTTTTGCTGATTTGGCCAAATAATAAACCACACATTAAATGCCATAACCGTTCCCATCCATGCGCCAATACCAATAATTTGATACCCTTTTGCAAAAGTAAATGCACCCATAATACCGTCCATACCACGAGATTGTAATGCCAATAATACCAAGCCTAAAATCCAAGTTGTTGCCGCTGCCATACGAAACCATAATAAAGCACGAGGAGCAATATATTTACCAATCGCCGCTGGACCCGGACCCTCTTTATCAGCCAATGCTTGACCCATACCTGGTACTTGAACAAAATTGAAATAATATAACAAACCAATCCATAAAACGCCTGCCGCAACATGCAACCACACTGCCATCGTGTAATGCGTCATATTTGCTTGTCCATTAAAAGACACAAAAACGATAGCCGCCAAAATAAAACCCATTAAAATTTTTCCTTTTACCGAATTGATAAAACCCATCTTTTTCTCCATTGTTATAATAATTGACTATTATAATAAGGTATTTAAGATTGTGTGCTATTTTTTTTAAGTTATACCCCACTATAAACCCCCAACAATTTCAGACAACAATCTAAACAAAAAAAATCAAAGTAGTGATTTTTGGTTGATTTATGCAAAGGTCTCTAGTAAAACCTACCTATAGAGACCTTTGCATAAATATGGATGATTAGCAAAATTCAATTCTTGCTCACTTGGTAATTTTCTTAAACCTTGTCCTGGCAGAGCTAAGGCTGGGTTTAAAAAATTACCAAGTGGGTGAAACGAGAATTCTTGATGATTATTTATATTTATACAAAGGTCTCCTATAATACAATTACCTAATGATAACCAATGCCAGAACTACCTGAAGTTGAAACCACCAAACGAGGACTTGAACCTTTGATTGTCAATCAAAGGATTGAACAAGTGCACCTATATCGAGACAATTTGCGTTGGGAAATACCCAAACATTTGCCAAGGACATTGGCTCATCAAACTGTTAATGGAATTGAGAGGCGAGGCAAATATTTACTCATTAGGTTTGGCGTAGGCACGCTGATTATTCATTTGGGAATGAGTGGCTCAATTAAAGTGGTGGATAATGAGATAGCACTCAAAAAACACGACCATTTTGAATTAACATTTACGAATGGCAAGCGTATGCGTTTGAATGACCCTAGGCGTTTTGGTGCGGTGTTATTTACTGAGAATAACACACATCCCTTGTTGGATAATTTAGGTGTTGAGCCGTTAGAAGTGGTGTTTAATGAAGAATACTTGTATGGCAAATCGCGCAAAAAACAGCAGAATATTAAGGCATTTATCATGGACAGTAAAGTCGTGGTTGGCGTGGGCAATATTTATGCATGCGAAAGTTTATTTCGTGCGGGCATTAACCCTGAGCGAAAAGCTGGTAGTATCAGTAAAAAACGCTATGTGCTTTTAACACAATGTATAAAAAATATTCTTACTCAGGCAATCAAGGCTGGTGGGACAACTTTGCAAGATTTTTCTGCTGTAGATGGCAAACCGGGATATTTCTCACAGACTTTGTCAGTGTATGGGCGTGAAAATGAAAACTGCACGCAATGCAACGGTAAAATAGCGCGAATTGTACAAAATCAACGATCGTCATTTTATTGTAAAGGATGTCAAAAATGAGTAAAGAAACTTTTGAAACTAATTGCGGTACTAATTCAGAACCATTTGCCTTGCAAAATTTAGGCACTTATATGGAGCCTGAATTTAGTGAAAATTGCATTTTAATTATTGACCCTGGTATGCAAATTCATCATCGTGCTTATGCAGTAGTGCGTTACGAAGATGAATTATACTTTCGTCAATATATTGAACGGGGCAATAATAAGTTTTTAGTACCATTAAATACACAACATGATGAAATTGAAATAAAAAATGAATTTGAGACCATTGGATGCGTGGTGCAACAAAAACAGCGCAAACAAAAACCACTGCATTACTATCATTTAAATGTTAAAACAAAAGAAATGGATTTCACCATCTCTGGTAAAGAAAAAATAAAGGAAGGAAAATAATATGGAAAAGAAAGTACACTTAATATTTAGTATCGTTATGTCGCTATTTATGATTAGCATCATGTCGTTTGTTGTTACTTATATGAACATCGGTTGGGTTGACGAAACCATTGAAAAATGGCTCTCTAGTTTTGCTATTGCCTGGCTAGTAGGTTTCCCATTATTGTATGTTTTTGCGCCAATTTTTAAGCAAACAATTATTAAGTCGTTATCCAAATAAGGTGTGCCATTCTGCCTGAGTTTGCACCATCTCGACGATAGGAAAAATAATCTTGCTCCTGCTCAACAGTACACTGGTCGCCACCACTAATTGTTGTAACGCCTAAATTATTCAAAATAAGACGGGCAACTTGGTAAATATCTAACTGATATTTTTCACCTGTTTGCACGAATGCCGCACTAAGTTTGTCATCTTTAGCAATAAATTGTGCAAACACCTCCTTGCCAACTTCAAGGTTTTTTGATGAAATCGCCGCACCAAAATGTATTAATAAATCACGCTCATTAAACTGCGCAATAAACGCCTCAATCACACCATTAAGAATCCCTTGCCAGCCCGCATGAGCAACCCCCACCTGCGTGCCAGACTGATTGGAAGCAAAAATCGGCAAACAATCAGCCGTCATTACCGCACAAATCACACCTTTTTCACGGGTAACAACAGCATCCCCTTCACAATCATTAGACTGTGCATCTAAGCAAATATTAGAATGAATTTGATTCAGCCATTTTGGCATGCTTGGCAGATCAAAATGCGTGACCAATAATTCACGATTATACGCAACAGCATCAAGATTATCACCTGTATGTGTGGCCAAATTAAAATTATCATAACTACACTTGCTTGCCCCACCCTGTAAATACCGTGGCGTTGAAAGTAACCTAACATTGTTTGGAAGATTAAAAGACCTTTCCTTATGCGGCATCATAGCTTTGTAAAATTTTAATTAAATCTTGCATATCTTCTGGCAATGGTGCTTTCCACGACATTTCTACTGCTGAAATCGGGTGGGTTAAGGTCAGTTTTTTAGAATGTAAGGCTTGACGATTAAAACTTTTTAATGCTTCTTTAAGTGCCTCATCTGCTTTTTTTGGAAAACGAATTTTGCCCCCATACATCGGGTCGGCAATCAAAGGATGCCCAATGTGCGACAAATGCACACGAATTTGATGGGTGCGCCCTGTTTCTAAAATCGCCTTAATATGCGTATGATGGGCAAATCTATCAATCACACGATAATGTGTAATCGCCTGTTTACCCTCTTCCACCACTGCTTGTTTAATGCGGTCTTTAGGATTGCGTCCAATCGGCTCATCAATAACACCACCTGAAATCATATGCCCATACACAATAGCAGAATATTCCCTAGACACACTGTGCGTCTGCAACTGTTCAACCAAGTTTTTTTGCGCCAACTCACTACGCGCAACCACCATTAACCCCGAAGTGTTTTTGTCCAATCGATGCACAATACCCGCCCTATCAAGATTGGCAAGTGCAGGGTCATGATACAACAGTGCATTTGCCAATGTGCCCGTCCAATTGCCCGCACCCGGATGTGTGACCAAACCCACTGGTTTGTTGATAATAATAATATCTGCATCCTCAAATACGATATTTAACGGTATATTTTCTGCCACCCAATCATTGGTCTTTTCCACCTTAATGCTGAGTTCCACAATCTCACCACCCAATACTTTTTCTTTAGGCTTAAAGGTTTTTCCATGAATCAATGCACGCCCCAACCTCACCCACGCTGTGATTTTAGAGCGAGAATAATCAGGCAACATTAATGCCAATGCGCTGTCAATGCGCTGTCCAATAAGCCTATCTGGGATAATAATATTAAGTTGATTCATATCAATAGCAAAAAATAGATTCCATAGTGATTATTCATATTTATGTTTAACTTGAGGCCTTTGCATAAATATGAATGATTAGCAAAATTCAATTTTTGCCCACTTGGTGATTTTCTTAAACCCTGTCTTAGCAAGGCTAAGGCTGGGTTTAAAAAATTGCCAATTTGGTGAAAAGTGGATGCTTGATGATTATTCATATTTTATGCAAAGGTCTCAACTTTATAATTTGGCGTCCCGTAAGAGATTTGAACTCCTGTTATCAGGATGAAATCCTGAGGTCCTGGGCCAGCTAGACGAACGGGACAAATGCCTATTATATAGTCCAACTACATTTACAACGAACAAAAAAAATAGCCCAGCATCATTACAATACTGGGCTATTCAAATATGGCATCGCCTAGGAGAATCGAACTCCTCTTACCAGGATGAAAACCTGGGGTCCTAACCGATAGACGAAGGCGACATAACTTTTTTTACTTGGTGGAGCTAAGCGGGATCGAACCGCTGACCCCGACACTGCCAGTGTCGTGCTCTCCCAGCTGAGCTATAGCCCCATAAAATACTGGTGACCAAATAAAAGAAACAAATTATAGCGTGTATGGCGAATTAGTCAAGTTAAAATACCGCTATGCTAGAAAAAAAATACATTGAAAAAACTTTTACCCTAGAAATCCTCTATCACATTGGTGCATTAGAGGATTCTATTCATTTTATCTTTGACCACGATAGTAAAACTTGTGCCATTGTTGATCCGGCGTGGGATGCATCATTATTCATCCAACGAATACACGATAAAGGCTATACGCTTACTGATATTTGGCTAACACATTGGCATTTTGATCACACCAATGCAGTGGATGAAATTGTAGAAAAAACAGGTGCAAAAATTACTGTAGGCGTTCACGAGGTGCCTTATTTGCAAATTGACAGTTTGCCTGAAACAGTTGAAAACAACGACACTATTTTTATCGGCAAGACCCCTGCTAAAATTATTAATACTCCCGGTCATAGTGCTGGTGGCATTTGTTATTTGCTGGATGGGCATTTGATTGCAGGGGACACGCTCTTTGTTTATGGCGCAGGACATTGCTCCTTGCCAGGTGGCAATATTGCTGAATTATTTAATTCCATGCAAACACTCAAGCACATTGATAATGAAGTTATGCTACATTGTGGTCATGATTACGGCTGCAAAATTGAAACCACGATGGGGGAGCAAAAACAGGGTAACGCTTATTTATTGATTGACAATGAAGCGGATTTTGTGCGCTTTGTAGAAGGTATGTCAGTTGGTCAATACCCTTATCCAACCGAAGCGCTGACCAAAACAGAAGTTCAAACCATGTTATGATCGGCTTCTTCGGCGGTTCGTTTGACCCTGTGCATTATGGGCATTTAAAAACGGCTCGTGCTCTCAAAAAAGAGTTGGGATTGACACAACTTTTTTTAATGCCTTGTAAGGCTCCTGTGCATAAAAGTGCCTTACAATTTTCCAATCAACAACGCCTTGATATGTTAAATTTGGCAATCGCTGAGTTTGATGATTTACAGCTTGATAGCCGTGAAATTAACCGACAAAGTGCCTCTTATACCATTGACACGCTCAAACAAATTAAAATAGATTACCCCAATAAAAAGATTTTTCTAATTATGGGTGAAGACAGTTTTAACACATTAGAAACTTGGAAAAACTATCAACAACTTAGCGACTATGCACAATTGGTAGTGCTACCCAGATTGTCCGAACTTGAGGGTTCAATTTCTCGTATGGGGGTATATTTTGCCAAAACACTGTTAGTTAATATTTCATCGACGCAAATTAGAAGTAAAATACGCAATCAAGAAAACTTATCAGAATTATTACCTGAGAACATTATTAAATATATTGGAAAGACCCTGCACAAATATGAATAATCATCAAAATCCACCTTTTGCCCACTTGGCAATCTTTCCAACGACACTCAGTAGCCCTCTAGGAAGGCAAAAATTGAATTTTACTAATCATTTATATTTATACAAAGGTCTCACTTAAAAACTATGAATTTAAAACAACAACTAAAAGCAGTTACCGACATTATTGACGAACTTAAAGGGGAAAATGTTGTTACTCTAAAAGTTTTGCAACAAAGTGCAGACATTGAGGCAATTGTAATTGCCACAGGCCGTTCTACGCAACATGTGCGAGGCATCGTTAATAATGTCAAAATTGAAGCAAAGCGCTTGGGAATGAAGGTTGTTGGCATTGAAGGTGCAGAAACGGGGCATTGGATGTTGATTGATTTGGCAGAAGTGGTGGTACATGTCATGACTGAGAAAACCAGAGAGTTTTACAAGTTGGAAAAATTATGGTCGGGAACGGACGACGAGTGAAAATCAACTTAATTGCCATTGGTAAAAAAATGCCTGACTGGATACAAACGGGAATCACTCATTATCAAAAGCAATTGCCCCGTGAACTCAACTTTAGCTTGACCACGCCCGAAGCGCAAAAACGCAAAGGCAAAAATATTGAGCAAATCAAACAACTTGAAGGTGAATTACTAATGAAAGCCAGCACCCATGCAAATTTGATTATTGCTTTTGACGAACACGGCAAACAACACACCACCAAAGAAATCGCCACGGCAATGAAAAATTGGCAACAAAATGGCGACAGCGTGGCTTTGTTGATTGGCGGTGCTGACGGTTTAAGTAATACCATTAAACAACAGGCTCATCAATTATGGGGATTGTCAAACCTAACTTTGCCCCATTCAATGGCACGATTATTGGCGGTGGAGCAGATTTATCGTGCCCATTCATTATTAACCAACCACCCCTATCATCGGGAATAATTTAGAGGAAGCAGAAGCTTTCTTACTACAAGGAGAAAAAAATGAAATTAGAACTTATTAGCTTTAAACTTTGTCCATTTGTACAACGGGCAGTGATTTCATTGGAAGTACAAAAAATTGATTTTAAAATGACTTACATCAACCCAATGGACCCGCCAGATTGGTTTAAAGAAATTTCACCCACTGGACAAGTGCCATTACTTAAAGTTGACGATCAAGTTATTTTTGAATCCTTAGTGATTACTGAGTTTATTGAAGAAATAAGCACACACAGTTTTCATCCAAAAGAGGCTATACAGAGGGCTAATAATCGCTCTTGGATTGTGTATTCTGGAGAAATGTTAGGCGATATGTTCGGCATAATAACAGGCGATGAGGAAAAATTTCACACTTCGAAAAAAGCGTTATTTGAAAAATTAACAAAGATTGAAGCAATTAAAAACCAAGAAAAATTCTTTAATGGCGATGAATTTAATATGATTGATGCTGCTTTTGCACCAATTTTTATGCGCCTAGCTTGGATGAATGAATTTACCAATAACACCCTATCTATCACAGAATTTAAACATTTAAGCGCTTGGAGTGATGCAATTTTAGCCCTTGATGTGGTTAAAAACTCTGTGGTTGATGGGTTGGACGATGTGTATTATTCAAATATTGAAGCACGCGAAGGTTATCTTTCAACCTTATTAATCGATTAATTATTTTTTTAAAACTTACGGATATTACAATGAACTGGCGACTAAAAATAGAACAAAAATTTGAGAAATTATCAGATTTTATTTTTGAAAATAGCAAAAAAACTATTTTGGCAATTTTGCTGATAGTGGTGGGACTTGGCTCTAATTTGTCACACCTTAGAATGGACACCTCAACCGAGGGTTTTTTACATAAAACCGATGAAATGCGCATTAAATACGATGAATTTCGTGACCAGTTCGGCAGAGATGAAAAAATCTTAATTGCGGTTGAAACTGAAGATATTTTTAACCTTGATTTTCTTAAAAAACTGGCAAAATTACACCAAGAATTAGAAAATAATTTACCCTACATTAAAGAGGTCAATTCTTTGATAAACGCCAGAAATACCCTTGGCACAGCGGACAGTTTAATTGTTGAAGATTTGTTTGACAATTATAAAATTGACAAATCCACGCTCAATGCCAAAAAACAACTGGCGACTGCCAATCCTTTGTTAAAAGATTTGTTGTTTAATGGCGATAAAACTTTTACCAACATCGTCATTGACACACAAACTTATTCTAGTTTTGATAAAAATGGCAAAAAAATAGTCGTCAACGAAGCAGATGAGTTTGCCGAAGAAACAACAAACGATGCGCCAAAAATATATTTAACAGACAATGAAAACACCAAAATCATTGAAGCAGTACAACAAATTACCAAAAAATATGAAGATGCCAACTTTACCGTTCATCTCGCAGGTTCGGCACTATTTGCAGGCGTTATTAAGCAGGCAATGAGAAAGGACACGCAGAGTTTTATCCAAAAAATGCTACTCATGGTAATTTTGGTGTTGGCACTAATGTTTAGGCGTGTTTCAGGGGTTGTTTTGCCGCTCATTACTGTTGTTTTGACAATCGTAAGTGCCGTTTCATTAATGGCACTGTTTGACGCACCCTTTACCGTCGTCACTCAAATTATGCCTTCGTTTTTATTGGCAGTTATTACCGGGGCAAGCATCCATCTTTTGGCAATGTTTTATAAAGACTTTGCCAAAACTGGGGATAAAAAATCAGCACTGCGCTTTGCCATGGGGCACTCTGGCTTTGCCATTGTAATGACCTCGCTTACCACTGCTGCTGGCATGTGGTCGTTCTCATTTTCTGATGTCGCACCTGTTGCTGACTTAGGCATTTTTGCCAGTGCCAGTATTGTATTGGGGCTGTTGTTTGTTTTGGTATTATTACCTGCCATGCTTGCTACTCTGAAACTTAAGCACAAACCCATTGCTGCACACAATAAAAAAATGGACACTTTTTTACACAAAATTGCTGATTTTTCTCTAAACCACGCCAAATCCATTGTGTCAATTAGCGGTATTATGATTATTATTGCCGTCTTGTTTGCAACACAAATGAAATTTTCTCACCACCCACTCATTTGGTTTGAGGCTGACAATCCTGTGCGTGTTAGCGTTGAAACGATTGACAAGGAGTTAAACGGCTCAATGACTTTAGAAATTATTGTCGATACTGGACGGGAAAATGGTCTATATGAACCAGAGATATTACAAAAAATTGAAAAGGCAACCGATTATCTTAACACCTTAAAAGAGGGAGAGGTTTTTGTTGGTAAAACGATAACACTGGTTGATGTGTTGAAGGAGACCAATAAGGCGTTAAATGCGAATGATGCAGCGTTTTATAAAATTCCCACGAACAAAGATTTGATTGCACAAGAACTGTTTTTATTTTCCAATAGTGGCAGTGATGATTTGGAAGATTTTGTTGATTCTGGCTTTTCTAAGGCACGCATAACGGTCAAAGTGCCTTTTGTTGATGCCATTAAATACAATGAGTTTTTAGATAAAATCCAAACCCATATTACACAAGAATTTAACGCCAAAACCGATGTATCTTTCACCGGCATTGGTGTTTTGCTGGCCAGTATTATGGAAAAATCCATTCATTCTAGTGCAATGAGTTACATTCTTGCCTTTGGACTTATTGCCATTATGATGATAATTTTAATTGGCAATATTAAAATTGGCTTGATTAGCATGATTCCAAATATCCTACCGATGTTGACCATTGTGGCATTGATGGTTGGTTTTGGCATTCCTTTTGATATGTTTTCAATGCTTGTGGGGGCGATTGCCCTTGGTCTTGCCGTTGATGATACCGTGCATTTTATGCACAATTTTAATCGCTATCGCCTAGAGGGAAAAAGCGTCGATGAGGCAACGAGACTAACCTTTATTGGAACAGGGCGGGCGATTATCGTTACTTCTGTTGTGCTTTCCCTTGGGTTCTTAGTGTTGCTAAGTGCCAGTATGACCAATATGTTTAATTTTGGTGTTTTGACTGCCAGTGCTATTTTTGTCGCCCTTATTGCTGACTTTTTACTGGTGCCTGCCATTATGAAATTATTAGAAAAACCGAAACCTTTGGAGCAAAAATAATGAAAAAATTACTCTTACCCGCCCTTTTATTAAGTGCTAGCGTTAACGCCTTAACGGGCTTAGAAATTATGCAAAAAGTTGATGCCAGAGATGATGGCAGCAGCGTTGTTTCCACTTTGCAAATGATTTTAATCGACAAACATAAAAAACAACGCATTCGACAAATGCGCACATTCTCCAAAGATATCAATAAGAATACCGAATATAAATCTGTCTTTTTTCTAACGCCCAGCGATGTTAAAAACACAGCGTTTTTAACCTTTGATTATAGTGGAAATGATAAAGATGACGACCAATGGATGTATCTCCCCGCACTCAAAAAAACCAAACGCATCCCAGCCAGTGACAAAGACGGTGCCTTTATGGGCAGTGATTTCTCTTATGCCGATATGACGGATAAAAATCTTGATGATTATCATTTTAAATTGCTAAAAGAAGGTGTTATTAAACGCAAAAATGGTAAAAATCCAGTATGGATTATTCAATCTTTGCCAAAAAATCAAGCGGTGATTGATGAAACTGGCTATACCAAAAGCATTTTATACATTCGCAAGGATAATTTTATGCTCGCCCGTGCTAAGTTCTATCTTAAAAAGGCCAACCGAGTCAAATATATGGATGTTCGTAAAATGGAAAAAATCGACGGCATTTGGGTGGCAACACAAACAACAATGACGACAAAATACGGCAAACAAACCCTACATAAAACCATTTTGAGTAATCGTGATATTAAAATTAATGTTGCCATTGATGATGAAATGTTCAGCGTTCGTAAAATTGAAAAAGGCTTGTAAATGAAGTTAATTTTATTGTTTTCATTGCTTTTAACTGCTTTTTTATCGAATGCTGAAGAAGAGTTTGACGATGGATTTGATGATAATATTGACGATATTATCATCGAAACTGCGCCGCCGCCTGAAAAAAATTCGGTGTATGGTTCTGTCAATTTCGAAACGCATTACAATCTCAATAACAATAAAAATATATCTTCTACAAAACTGCTACTGGACTTAACCACCGATTACAAAATGGACAATGGTTTTAAGGTAAATAGTAATTTGAAAGCCTATCATGACTTTATATTTTATGCCAGCAACAACTACGAAACAACGCCTAGCAACTATGAAAACGAGTTGAATTTAAATGAATTAAATATTGAAGGCAGCATTAACGCCAACCTTGATTTTAAAATCGGCAGACAAATTGTCGTTTGGGGCAAATCTGATTCTATTCGCATTACCGATATTCTAAATCCATTAGACAATCGTGCACCGGGATTGATTGATATTAAAAATTTACGCCTTGGTAGGTTAATGAGTAAATTAGATTATTACCAAGATAACTTAAAATTTTCTACCGCTATTTTGCATGAAAATCGTTTTAGTGAAAATCCAAAATTCGGCTCTGATTTTAAAAACAGCGCCGATTTGCCAGAGAATACCCCCAGCAATGGTTTAAAAAATACGGGCATTGCACTGAGCCTCACTGGCGAGTTTTCTGGCTATGATTTTGGGGTATATTTTGCCGATACTTACCTTGATAAACCTTATTTTAAAGAAGGTGCTTTACAGTTTGATAACCGATCAAAAATGTTGGGTTTGGCCTACAACAAAGTGGTTGACAGTTTTTTATTAAAAACAGAAATCGCCTATTTTAACAATATTAAATACACGGGACTGAATGACACAAAGTCAAGAATTGATAGTTTAATCGGCGTAGAGTACACGGGCATTAGCGACGGCTCAATTGGCTATGAATTGGCACTTAGAAAAATCAATCATTATGACGCTATCATCAATACCCAATTCAATAATTTCACCCGACAAGAAACCTATCAACACGCCTTACGCTTTACCCAGTCATATCTCAACCAAACCCTAAACTTAACTGCAATTTCAGGTGTATTTGGCAAACAAGGTGACGCAGGAGGTTTTGCTAGAATTTCATTAGAGTATGCCATTGATGACAAACTTTCAATAAGCGGCGGCATCATTGATTATATTGGCGGTTCTACTGCCACTGATGCAATTAAGAATAACGATAGAATTTTTACTAAAATCAGTTATTCTTTTTAAAGAGGTCTTTGCATAAATATGGATGATTAGCAAAATTCACTTTTCACCCATTTAACAATTTTTTCCAACAACACACCAAAAAGGCAAGCCCAATCGTAGGGAACGGTTTGTAACCGTTCCTCCCTCGCACAAGGTGTTTACCCTCTAAAAAAAGCAAAAATTAAATTTTGCCAAGTTCTCTCAAGATTTAAATAATCGCCAATACATTCTCAGGCGGTCGTCCAATTACCGTGCCTTTATCGGTTTTCACAATGGGACGCTCAATTAGAATTGGATAATCAACCATGGCTTGGATTAAATCAGCTTCGCTGAGTGATTCGTCTTCTAAATTATTAGCCTTATAAGGTGCCTCATGGGTACGCATTAGTGATCTGGCATCTAATTTTAATTGTCCAAGCAATGTTTTTAGTTCCTCAGCAGAGGGGGTATCGTCTAAATATTTAATTATCTGAAAATCAATGCCTTTTTCTTCTAAAATACCTAAGGTCAACCTAGATTTTGTGCATCTGGGATTATGATAAATTATTGCACTCATTTTAAAACCTCATATATGAAAAAAATCTTTATTATACTCGCTATCATTCTTCCCTTAAGCGTCGTTCATGCAATGACACTGGGGGAACTTTTCTCTAAAGACGATGCCCCAAAAAAAATTCAACTACCTAAATTTTCAGTGGTGGATATGAATGGCAAAGTACACAACAATGACACCGTTAAAGGCAAATACTTGGTGGTTAATTTTTGGGCAACTTGGTGCCCACCTTGCTTGAGAGAAATCCCTGCTTTTGTTGATTTTTATGACAAGCATTCAGACACAGTGGAAATCTTAGGAATGGATTACGAGCAAGCCAGTATTGAGAAAATTACCGAGTTTACCGAGAGTTTTATGGTGAGTTATCCTATTATTCTATCTAATAACAAAAATCGTGCTGAATTTGAAAAATTTGGCAAAGTAGTGGGTATGCCAACCACCTATATTTACACCCCCGATGGCACATTGATTAATCATTATATGGGTGAAGTTAGCATGAAAACTTTAGAAGAAGCCATTCGCTAAAGCCAAGTTTTGGCTGCTAAATTTTCATCTCTTACCAATCTAGGCACTAAGTAGCCACTGAGTTTTTTGCCTAATTCTCTGTGTAATTTAGTGGCAGTTGCATCATCAACTAAAAAATGCTCTGCACCGCTCACTTTATCCAACAAATGTAAATAATAAGGCAAAATTCCCAAGGCAAATAAATCGGTAGAAAGTGTACTTAAAACCGATACAGAATCATTCACATCCTTGAGTAAAACCGATTGATTGAGCAAAGTTACTCGGGTTAATTGCTGTATCGCTTTAGCGAATTTATTTGACAATTCATTGGCGTGATTCACATGAGTAACCAGCACAACGCTCAATCTAGTTTTGTCTAACATTTTTACCAATTCGACGGTTATTCTACTCGGCGTTACCACGGCACTGCGTGTATGAAATCGAAGATTTTTAATGTGCGGAATGCGCTCAATATTGTTAATTAAAACCTGTAATTTTTCATCACTTAAACTCAACGGGTCGCCGCCACTTAATATCACTTCATTTATTTGCGGATGGGTGCGAATATAATCTTCAATCGCTTGCCAGTTGCTGATGGCGTCATGCTCGCTGTAATTAAAATTTTGTCTAAAGCAATATTGACAATGAATGGCACAAACCCGAGAGGCAATTAATAACACTCGATTGGGGTATTTATGAATAAGTCCTGCCACAGGAGAATTCTTCTCATCTTCTAATGGTTCGACTGAAAAACCCTGTTGTTCAATTTTTATCTGCGGTAAAACTTGTTTTAGCAGTGGGTCGTTTGGATTGCGTTTATCAATAAGATTGGCAAATTCTAAAGGGATTTTAATGGGAAAATTTTGCTCTGTAAATTGCTCGCTGTGAAAAAAAGCGTTACATTTATCTGCACCCTTAAGTGTGTTTCTAGTATTTTGTTGCCAATGGCTCATTAAGTAATACCCCACAAAAAAGCCCCGTGAACGGGGCTTTTTTTTAAAATTTGTTAGTCTGCAAGATTAGCAAAAACTTCCAAAGTTTGAATCTGTATGCTCTTTACCATCTTCAAAGCCAGACTCCCACTCGTCAGTAATTCTTTGCTCTTCAATCTCAGGATTGTTTAAAAAACCAGCGACCCAACCTTGAATATAGTTGTCGTTTACGCCCATTTCTTCCATTTTTTTAACGCCTTCATAATATGTCATTACTGCTACTCCTTGATAAATAATGTTTATAATTTCCCACTTCTTAATCAAACTTAAAATGTTGGGATAAGATGTAAGAGAAAGGCAATATTATAACCATTTAAAACAAATACACAAGAAAAAATATGAATTTATCTGAAATAATTGACGGACTAAATAGCGAACAATCTCAATCAGTTACGCTGAATGACACACAAAGTGCTTTAATATTAGCAGGCGCAGGCTCTGGAAAAACCCGAGTGCTAACCCATCGTATCGCCTATTTGGTCACACAAAAAAACCTTCACATTGATGCCATCTTGGCAGTTACTTTCACCAATAAAGCAGCCAATGAGATGCGCGAACGCCTTAATGTGCTACTCAGGCGACCTATTAGAAGTATGTGGGTTGGTACTTTTCACGGTTTGGCACATCGCCTATTGCGCACCCACCCTACTGAAGCCAATCTGAGCCCTCAATTTCAAATTCTTGACCAACAAGATCAATATCGTATTGTGAAGCGCTTGATGAAAGAAAACCAGATGGATGAAAGTAAGTTTCCAGTTAGAAAAGTCCAATGGTTTATCAATCAGCAAAAAGACGAAGGCATTCGCCCCAACGATATTGAGGCGGGACATAATTTCTTTGTCAAAAAAAGTCTTGAAATATTTAAACTCTACGAAGCACATTGTCATGCCAATGATTTGATTGATTTTGCCGAATTGCTAGTGCGTAGTTACGAATTGCTAAAAAATAACCCAGTGCTACTCACACACTATCAAACCCGCTTTGCACATATTTTAGTAGATGAATTTCAAGACACAAACACCGTGCAATACAAATGGATTAAGTTATTGTTTAATGGCGATAATAAGGTGTTTTGTGTTGGCGATGACGACCAGTCTATTTATGGTTGGCGTGGTGCAAAAATTGAAAATATCACCAAACTTACACAAGATTTTGCCCCACTTCAAACCATTCGTCTAGAGCAAAATTATCGCTCAACGGGTAATATTCTAAACGCCTCAAACGCACTCATTACGCACAATTCAAATCGTATGGGCAAATCCCTATGGACCGATGCTGGCGAAGGTGATTTGATTGATTTATATGAAGCACGCACAGAAATTGACGAAGCAGATTTTGTCGTCAGCGCCATTCAAAAACACCTTGACAATGGCGTATCAGCCAGCGAATGCGCCATTCTTTATCGCTCAAATGCACAATCCAGAGGATTTGAAGAACGCTTGATTAAATATAACATTCCTTATATTATTTATGGTGGTTTACGCTTTTTTGAACGCGCTGAAATCAAAGATGCCCTAGGCTATTTGCGCCTCATGGAAACCACCGCCGACAGTGTCGCCTTTGAACGCGTCGTGAATTTTCCAACCCGTGGCATTGGCGCCGCTACCGTTGAAAAAATACGAGCATTTGCACGAGAAAATCAAACCAATTTATTCCAAGCAGCAATCAGTATCGCACCAACTTTGCCCACTCGTGCCGCCAATGCCTTAATTGGATTCACTCAGTTAATTGAAAAAATGCAAGACGACACTCAGCACTTAAATTTGTCTGAAAAAGTTGCCCACCTCATTACGGCATCCGGACTGATCGCACACTATTCCAGCGACAAAACCGATAAAGCTGGTAGCAAAACCGCCAACTTAGAAGAACTGATCGCCGCCGCCGAACAATACCATCACGAAGAAGACAGCGACATGAGCGAAACCTTAGGTTTCCTCTCTTTAGCATCACTTGATTCCAGTGGCGACGCCAATTCACCCCCCGCACAAAATGTGCAACTAATGACCATCCACTCCGCCAAAGGCTTAGAATTTCCTTATGTGTTTTTAACAGGCATGGAAGAAGATTTATTCCCCTCCAGACAGTCCAAAGACGAACCTCATTTAATAGACGAAGAAAGGCGTTTATGCTATGTCGGTATGACCCGTGCCATGAAAAAACTGTCCCTTTCATTTGCCATTAAACGCTTTTTACACGGACAATCCATCTACGCCTACCCCTCCCGTTTCCTCTCAGAAATCCCAAGCAAACACCTCAACCAAATTAAACAAAAATACGGCGCAACACCCCAAAACTACCAAGCAGACGATTCCTTCAACCAAGAAATCACACAAATTACACCAAGTGCAAACGGACAACTGTCCATCGGCAAAACAGTTAAACACACCAAATTCGGCTTCGGCACCATCCTAAATTTTGAAGGCGATGGCGACAGCGCCAGAGTACAAGTCAAATTCAAAACCGCCGGCACAAAATGGCTGATTAGTGCTTATGCCAAGTTAGAGTTTGTTTAATAATGTATTAAGAAATTGTATCTCACTCCTACGCTGAGAAAACAACCTTTTCTTGATAGAAATATGGGTAGATATACTCTTATAACAATAACTAACGGTTCGAAAAAGTTGTTATTTTCACATTATTGGAAGATATGAAAGAATTATTGAAACAAAAAATCATTAGGATTTGCAATAGTAAAATTGAAACAAAGGGTGTGGATGTTGGATTATCATTCTATGCGTTTTTTTCAAATAAAAATGACAATCCTCAGTCGTTAATGGAGGTTGCTGAATGGTGGATTATGACTCACAAACTTAATCATTTTGAAAAGGCAACAAAGATTAAATCCATGATAGAAAATATGGGTGTCAATAAGTAATAGAGAAGAAAAAATACAAAAAATGGAGGTGGATACTTTGACTTACAAAGAGATAATAACAGTCTGCTTTCATTTAATTACACGCTAACCCTAATATTATCTATCAACAAAACAATTAAATACACTAAATTCGTCTTTGATGTCGCACTGAACTTTGAAGGCGAGAATTAGGATGTAAATCAAAGTCAAAACTGTTGGCACAGCATGGCTGATTGGCACTTATACTAATTTAAAATTTATTTCACTATTTTTTTGGATTAAGGTAGAATATAAATTCCTTTATGAATTAAATTTTAAATTATGTCACAATGTCACACTCATTATGGATTAATCTCTGGAATACTTCTAAAAGACTTTGAAAAAGGTGCGCATCCACATTTATATCTTTATATTAAGAATGATACTGAAGAGCCCTTTAGAGTGGCAGTTAATGTGAGAGATTACGATGATTCTGATGTTTTCTTTGCTCACATTAAAGATTTAAAGGCTGATTTTCTCAAAAATTTATCAACACTAAAGAATGGTGCTTATTATCTACAACCCGCAAATCAAGAAAATTCTTTAGATTACATTAAAGAAGAATTTATTAAGGAAGCACATTTTATTCAAACACCCGAGGAAGAATTGGGTAACACCCTTCTGGACATACTCAAACCCTACATTGATGCCGACAACGGTTCTAGGGTAACTGCTTACGGTTCTCGTTTCCCTGGTGGAATACATGACATACACATGAATCAAGGCTATCCACACTCATCATTGCCTTCTTGCCAAGACGGTGCTTTAATTTTATATGATGCGATTAATGATAAATACGAAGGGTTGTTTTTTCATTTCCACAGTCAAACACTTACAGCGCCTTAATTCAAGGGGTAAGTTTGAAGTTATTGGGAATTAGGACGGCACCAACTCAGTTGCGTTATGCGCTCATTAAAGTTGACGATGATAATAATTGTAGTCTTGTTAATGGCAACAGTGAAAGTTTAATCAAAGTTCCTGCTGGTATGGATGATTTTAGCGAAAAGCTTTCTTGGCAAAAAGATGAAATCGACAGAATCATAAGGCAAAATCAGGATGTAAAAAAAATTCTCTTAAAAATTGGCGAGTATGGGAGAAGCGATACAAAATCTAGCCGCCTAGCTGCTTACTTTGATGCAGTGGTTATTTTGGCAGCCAAAGAAGCCAATATTCCAATTCAAACTAAAGTATATAATCAACTTAGCACTAAACGCAAGCAGGTTAAAGAGCATGCAGAAGCGCGTATTGGTCGAACAGAAAAATACTGGAATGAACAAATTGCTGATGCCATAGTGGCTGCATGGTCAGGGCGTCATCTCTGATGGCATTAAATATAACGCTTAACCCTGGGGACAGCCTTTATAAGTATCAATTAATTCGAAAAATTGGAGGTGGTAACTTCGGGGAAGTTTGGCTTGCTGATGATGTAACTATATCAAAAGAAGTGGCGGTTAAAATTCTTGATGAAAGCATGGTGCCTGTAGCAGAAAATTTAAAAGAGGCGCAGATTGGCCACTTGCTTGAGCATCAGAATGTTGTTCATGTGCATTATGCTGATGTGGTGGGTATATTGGGGGTTAATGTGGTGATTATTGCTATGGATTTTCACCCACATGGATCAACAGTTGGAATGCTCAATCCGTCTAATTTTTTATCAATTATTCAGTCGATAAAAATCATGATTGACATTCTCCGAGGGTTGGAATATTTACATGAGAAAGGTCTTTATCATAATGATATCAAACCCTCTAACATCCTTGTTGGCCCTCGTGGCGAGGGCATTCTTACAGATTATGGTATTTCTTGTTTGGCACCTAATCTACAGCCAGCTCAGGCACCAAATGCCTATATTCTTCACAGAGCCCCTGAGACAGGCGTGCATAACAATATTTCTGTCCAAACTGATATATATCAAGTAGGCCTTACTCTATTTAGATTGGTAAATGGCATAGGCTTAATACAAGAACTCCTCCTCGCTCATGGTCAAGACAAGTTCGAACAATTAAAAGCACAAGAAAAAATACCAAAAGCAAGTAACTATCAATTATTTGTGCCTCCAAGTTTGAAACGAATAATTTCCAAAGCCATCAAAGCAGATCCAAATAGTCGCTATCAATCTTCTTTAGAAATGCGCCGAGCATTAGAACAAATTGCCATATATGGCTACTGGTCAACTGATTCTACTGGCTCTTACTTGGGTTATTATGACAAGCAAGTATTTAGGTTTGAGACAATAAAGACTAGGACTGGTCTTAAATTCCAAGCATATAAAAAACGCTTAGAAACTGGAAAGGAGGTAAAAATTGGAAAAATGTCCTCGTCTTGTGCCAACGAACAAGAAGTAAAAAAATTAAAGAAAAAATTAATGTTAGCCGTTGTTAGTGGCAGTCTATGACCTAACAAATACTTACGAAGGTTGTTTTAATTATTGCACCAAGTTAGCATTTGCTTAATACCCCAAGAAGTCATGCCTCGTGCGTAGAAACGAAAATGATGCTTAACCCTAATATTTCACACATTTATTAAATGAGACCTTTGCATAAATATAAATAATTATCAAGAATCCACTTTTCACCCACTTGGTAATTTTTTAAACCCAGCCTTAGCTCTGCTAGGACAAGGTCTAATAAAATTACCAAGTGGGCAAAAATTGAATTTTGCTAATCATCCATATTTATGCAAAGGTCTCTAAATAACTAACCTGTTTTCTGTTATCATACTTTACTAAAATTAACTGTAAACAGTATTCAACTTAGTTTTTTAACCTTGTCTTAAGCAAAAAAGGTTTAATTATTTTTTGACAGGATTTATTTTTAATATAGCACTTATAACAATTAACTTTCACAGCAAGAGAAAAAAAATGAGATTAAATCAAACAATAATAATTTTAATAATATCCATATTTGTCATTAGTTGTAGCGCAACTCCTGGAGATGCCGCATATCGTGGAGGGCATCCGGTTCAAGCAGCCAATCTTTATATGCAAGGTGCAAAACTAGGAGACAGTGACGCCGCCCTAAAATTGGCTCGAATGATATCTGAAAGCGAAGTATCTATCTCCTAATATGGAAGTGCGACAAAATGGTTAAAACGCTCATGTGAATTAAAAAACAATGCTGGCTGTCATAATCTCGCCCTTGTCTATGAGTACGGAGAAAATGGAGAAAATAAAGAATATACAAAGGCACAAGGGTATTATTTATTAGCAGCAGAAAAGGGGTATATGCAATCCCAATACAACCTTGGAACTTTATATTCCAATCAATATTTAGATGATAATGTTGAAGGGCTCAAATGGATACTTCTTTCCCAAAAATTCGCAAAAAAATGTTCTGAAGAGCCATTATGCAATTGGGTATTACAAGACCCTCCAGGTCACCGTGCCATGTTAGAAAATAGGATGACTGAAAAACAAATTTTAAAATCACATAAAGAAGTAGACGAATGGAAAAGCAAATAACAAAGTTAATAAATCATTTTTTGGATCGCTCGTGTCAGGTGAATTTAAGCATTAGAGTGTCATAATGAGTAATTCTTTTCAGAGAATAGGCGCAAAATCTAATGCACAAGTTGGTAGAGATTTTGAGAATGCAGCGTTACAATTTTTTAAGTCTCAAGATTTAATTCTTAAAAAAAATATAAAAATAAAGGTTGGTATAGAAGAGACTCCCAAAAAATTTCATGCATTCGATCTAGGGTGCAAAGAGCAAAAAATAATTGTTGAATGCAAATCTCACAAATGGACATCTGGTGGAAATGTGCCTAGTGCAAAAATGACTGTGTGGAATGAGGCAATGTATTATTTTGCCATATTACCAGATAATTTTAAAAAAATTATGTTTGTTTTATATGATTACAATGAAAAACGAGAGGAAACATTAGCACAATATTACTTGCGAACATACGAGCATTTAGTACCAAAGACTGTTGAGTTTTGGGAATACAAAGAAGGAGTAAGTGCAAAAATTTTATACCCTAAAAAATCATTTTAGCCAAGACCGCTAACGAGTCAACTGAAAAAGAGCCAAAATCAAAGGGATTAGTATCGCTTAATTTCTTAATACATACACTGCCAACTAATAGCATTTTATCTTTATTCAAAGACACTTTCCCCCAAACTTTTTGCTATATCCTTACCCTAAAAACCTAGATATACATTGCCACGCGCAGCGTGAGAACGAGAATACAAGATGTTTTTATTTTTGAAACAAAAAGTCAATATATGAGAAGATAAAAAATACTTTGAGGGAGTTTAAGCAACCCCTCAAGAAATTAAATTAAAATCATATATTTGCATTAAAAAGTTATTGTAAAAAAATATGCTTGATAGAGGCAACAACCTTAGACTGATAAAAATATCAAACAAAGCCTCTACAACTTGTGACTGCGAAGCAGAAATAAAGGAAATTATATTGGAACTTACATGATTGAAATATTAAATGAAATGGGTTATTTTGCTATAGCAACGCTCTTTTTTGTTGCAATAATAGCAGGTATCGTTGATACAATTGCAGGTGGTGGTGGACTGATAACTCTGCCAATGTTGTTGTTGTTTAATATACCGCCAGCCACAGCACTTGGCACAAATAGGCTTCAAGCAACTATTGGAGAGTTGTCGGCTATTATGTTTTTTATTCGTAAAAAAGTTTTAAATTTTAAATTCTTATTAAATGGCGTTGTTTTTACGGCTATAGGAGCGGCGACTGGAACGATGTTAGCCTATTCAATCAATGAAAAAACTTTGGCATTTGCCCTGCCTGTGTTGTTACTTTTAATAGCGATTTATAGTTTACTTTCACATAAAATATTAATTGATGTTGAGTCTCGTAAATTATTAAGCACAAAAAGTTTTTTAATATTATCGGGTCTAACAATTGGCTTTTATAATGGCTTTTTCGGTCCAGGTGCTGGCTCAATTTGGATATTGGCATTTGTTGTATTACTTGGATCAACAGTGTCGCAAGCCACTATAAATGCCAAACCTTTAAATTTTATTGGTAATTTAATTTCTTTATTGATTTTTTTGTTTTTGGGTAAAGTCAGTATACTGATTGGGGTAATAATGGGGTTAGGTCAAATTTTAGGGGCTTTTATTGGCTCGCATTTGGTTATAAAAAAAGGCGCTAAAATTATTAAACCTATTTTTATAATTGTCGTAATTTTTATTGCAATCAAGGAAATTTATCACTACTTCTGGTGATCAAAAAATTTAACAGTTCGTTTCTGTCTAACTGCCAACGGGTCAACTGAATGTAATACCATTTCCAAAAATAAATTAGGCAATCTGGCACCCACCCTCATCCCAAGTATTGTCATCAGTAAGAATTAGTGTACTTTAAAATTAACTGGCAATTCTCATCGTCCATATTTTTTGAGACCTTTGCATAAATATGGATGATTAGCAAAATTCAATTTTTGCCCACTTGGTAATTTTCTTAAACCTGCCCTAGCAGGGCTAAGGCTGGGTTTAAAAAATTACCAAGTGGGTGAAAAGTGGATTCTTGATGATTATTTATATTTATGCAGAGATCTTGTTTTATGCAAATATTCTTATTCTAACTGTTAACATATCTTTTTTTTATTGCACAAAGGCTCTATCTAATCACTCCTCTTTGTTCTTTTTTCACTCTAAGGGAAAATTCACCATTGGATTCTGAAAAACCACTAACAACAATATAGATTTCACTAGGAGAGGTAGGGGGAGTATATAATATTTTACTCATCAACTTATTACTGTCATCATTTGAAGCAAGCACATTCCCAGCTTTATCGTAAACATATAAGTAAGTATCAAAATTTGCACTCTCTATCTCTATACTATATAGGCGATCTTGGCCTTGGGGTATAGAAAGTTTGTAAATAGAGGCTCTTCTCGCGACCCCCCTATGTAACCCAATGTATTTTGGTGCACTGCTAGTATTGCCAGAATACAAAGCATCAAGGGAAATTTCAACAGCAGAAGTTAGTATGCTTGAAAGAGTTGCCCAAACCCTGTTTTTATTATCGTTATCCCAAAATTTATTCTCTCTGCTGTAAAACCCTGGATTTGGATACATAATTGATGCACTAAACCAATATGTAGAAGAGTTATTCTTGGCACCCAACATAAGACCCACCATATGGGCTGCACTACTCTCATAATTGTCAGATGAGATACTATAATAATAGCTAGAATATGCCTCTCCACTCTTTGAACTGAACCAACTACCCCAATTACTTTCTGTCATTAACACATGATAATTATTACGACTTTGCCCATAGTTTTTCTTGAGGTAATTATAAAATTGCGACAACTGATCATCAGCATTATCAATTTTATGAATAACATCATCAAAATGCTGATAATTTTTAAAGCTAGAATCTAACCAATGCACGGAAATGATAGAAGAGTTACCCACATTTTGTATTGATTCTAGTGCGCTGTTTTTAATAATGGTAGAACTCTGACCTATACTCCCTATTGATTCTAGTATGTTGTTTTCAATATCGTCCCGATCATCTACAGATGGATCTAATTCCCATAACCATATATTGACCACCTCCTTGCCAATGTTATGTATTGTTTCTGGCAATTCTAAAGCATGAACTAAGGGAAGGCAAAAAAGACCAACACTTAAAAATAAGATTTTTTTATTCATTGGTAGTTCTCCTGATCTGAAGGTGAAATTGTATCGTTTTCATAGTTAACACCATTTGGCGAAACCACTCTTTGGTAAACCTCTCTTTGGTATATATCATCTTTTCTTTCGCTTATCACATAATAGTCATTTTGAGTCTCGTAAAAACTAGATTTAATAGACTTGGTTTTACTTTTTGCTCCCTGTGATGATTGGGAATCTTGATCTTTTGATTTGTTTCTATTGTCCATGTATCTTTGTCTTTCGTTCAAGGTCTTTGAAATTTTAATTTTGCCTTCAGGTTTGTAAATATAGACGGTTACTTTATCTGCAAACGCCTTAACTCGGGTTTTTATATCTGTACCTTCAACATATCCTGAATACCAATCACCGCCATCAGTATAAGCATTAGTGCGCTTTAGGGTCAACTGATAATCTTCATTCAATGCTCTGACATTAAATAAAACTTTTTTTGATTGGCTGAATTTTTGACGGTAATTAATATCCGTATTCGGCTGAAAATCTACCTCTGAAGTAGATGCATTAAATAACGCTTGCTGGGCTTTGGCAATTTTCTCAGCCTCGTGTTTGGCGTCCATTTCGGCTTGTTTTTCGCTGTCAAATAATGATAAAGTTTCAGGAGGAGGTGGAGGTGGATCAATATTCTTAGATAAATGGCTGATTGGGTTTGGACTTGGACTTGGCTTTACTGGCGCTTTATTGCTATTGTGCGTAATGACATTAATTTTTGGCTTTTGGACGGGTGTTGAAGGAGTGTCATTAGACTTAATAATAAAGGCTATAACAAATACAATGATTGCAGCAAATAAGTAGCGATAATTAATTGTCATGTATTATGGCTTAATAAAATAATGAACTTTTATTGTAGCACATAAATTCTTCCAAGGATAAATTAAATTACGCCATTTCAAAAATAAATGAATGCGTAGAACTGAATAAATCCAAAATGTATTTTTCGTTTCCACACTGTGTATGAAAATACATAAAAATAAGGATTACCAGGTAACGCCATACATCTCTAAGACAAGCTTAAGAGGCGCTTGTCAACTATCATGCCTATATTTCTTAATAAGGTCATACGCTTTGTTGATACTTTTTGATTGCTCATTGGCATAATCCATAAATTCTTTAGGCAGGCCTTGGGAGTGTATTTTATCGGGATGATGTTTGGCGATGGCGCGCTTATAACTTTTCTTAATTTCTTTAATGCTACTGTCTTTACTGCACCCAAGTATTTCATAAGCTTTGTCTATGGCGTCCTCATTCCAATCATTTTGATTGTGAATTCTGTCTTTATATTGATGATAAGCGCCACTGTTTAAACCTAAATATTCAGGTATTCTTCTTAAAATTTCGTCTTCTTTTTCATGCAAAATACCGTCAGAATAGGCAACATCCCAAAGTACGGCATAGACCACACCTCGCATTTCTCCGCTGGCTAATTTACTATATTGGCTGGCGTATTCATAGATTGAATGTTTGCTTACTGATGCGCTTCTAAAGGCGTTAATAGCGGTTTTCTTATCTGCGCTACTCAGTTTGACATGATTCATAAATTGTGTAACGGCATCAATTTCTTCTTTGGTAATAATGCCATCTGCTTTTGCGATTTTTGCAAGCATTGCAAACAAGGAGTTAAGGAACAAATCGGTAACATGATTGTTGTTTCTAACGACAAATGAGCGCACAGCAAAACCTAATACCCAGGCTATTAAAAAACCAATCAATGCGCCAAAAGGTCCATTGATTGCATAGCCGATAATGGCTGCTAGCCAAATCATTGTGATTGCCTATGCAAACTTTTTCGTAAATATAAAGGATGAGCCGAATTCAAATGTTGCTCGCCTAGAAGGTTGCGCTTTAAACTTTGTCTTAGCAAGGTTATGATTGGGCTTGAAAAATTGCCAAGTTGACAAAAAGTAGATGTTAGATTATTCATATTTATATAAAAGTCTCATGATAATGCACGAAGTTAGTTTAAGGTTTTTTTCAAATCATCGACAGAAAAACTTTGCACCGTTTGCTCATCGGTGTAAACGGGCTTCATCTTGGTGTGTGTGCCCGCTTCTTTTTCAATGGCAACTTGTCTGGAGACAACAATGTCCAAACAGTCGGTAATCATTTTTTGCGTGTCTTGTGTCAATGGGTGGCGTAATCCCGGCTTGGTCATGGTGTCTTTTGCGACAGAAATAAGGGTTTTTCTGACGGCACCAAGCAGTCTGGTTTCAAAATCTTGTGTATTGTTATTGCTCATAATAAATCTCGGATGATTGCTAAATGTTGTTGATGGCTAATTTTATCGGATTTAAACCCATAAAAACCTTGCATTAATTGTAATTTTGCATTTACCCCCCAATCTTTGTCAATAACTTGCGCAACCAGTTCCGGATGATTGCAAATAAGCGCCATATCACAGCCACTGTCTAACGATGCGCTGACTCTATCGGCAATATCTTCGATAAAATGTGCGCCTTGCATTGATAAATCATCGCTAAAAATCACGCCTTTGAACTTAAGTTGGCCTTGCAAAATGTCTTTAATCCATTTGGCAGAAAATCCTGCGGGTTTGTCATCCACTTGAGGATAAACAACATGAGCGGGCATAAGCGCATCAAGCCCGTGGTTGGTCAAGTTTTTAAAAGGGGCTATATCTGGCAATAAATCGTCCATTGAGCGATTGTCTATTGGCAAATCTAGGTGCGAATCTGCCACCACAAAACCATGTCCAGGAAAGTGTTTACCGACACATTTCATCCCCGCTTGATGCATGCCTTGAATCAAACAACCTGCCAATTCAACCACCACAGTAGGACTGGAATGAAACGCCCTATCGCCAATCACACAAGAATTACCATGGTCTAAATCAAGCACGGGGGCAAAAGAAAAATCCACGCCAATATCCAACAATTCATACGCCAAAACAAAGCCACAAGAAAACGCTTTTTTAATTGCCTGCTGAGGATTCTGATCATACAATTCACCCAGTTTTGCCATGGCTGGTAAATGCGTAAAACCTTGTTTAAAGCGTTGCACCCTACCACCTTCATGGTCGGTAGCAATGAGCAAATCTTTATTAATTTGACGAATATCTTTAATTAAAGATTTAATTTGCTCCATGGATTCAAAATTACGCGAAAACAAAATGACACCACCAATGCTTGGTTTAATCAATTGTGTTTTTTCTATTTCAGTCAGTGTCAAACCTGACACATCCATCATAATAGGACCTAAGTTTTTCATTTAATATAAGGTTTAATTTTATAAACAAGCCACAAGACTGGCACACCAATCAATGTGGTAATAACAAAAAATTCACTGTAACCAAATTGCTCAACCAATGTGCCCGAATAACCGCCAAATATTTTAGGCAAAAGTGTCATTAAGGATGAGAACACAGCGTACTGTACAGCGGTAAATTTTACATTAGTTAAACTGGATAAAAAGGCAATAAATGCAGCACCTGCAAGACCTGCGGATAAGTTATCCATACTAATGGTAATATACAACCAAGTAATATCATGCCCCACATTTGCTAATACGATAAACAACAAATTGGTTAACGCCGATAACAAAGCCCCCAAAAATAACACCTTAAACACCCCCATTCTAAGCGCCATCACACCACCAATGAAGCCACCAGCAATCGTCATTAACAAGCCAAAAGTTTTGGCAATGGTTGCAATCTCAACTTTGGTAAAGCCAATATCTTGATAAAAAATATTGGCAATAACACCAAGCACGATATCACTCACACGATACAAACCAATCACTGCCAATAGCAACACCGCAACGCCCATGCCATAACGCTCAAAGAAATCTTTAATAGGATTGATATAAGTACCATCCACCATAGCCTGATTAACAACATTAAACATTATCATGCCTTTAGCCACCATATAAGCACCCAACAATGCGAATGCCATCTGCAAAACGCCTACAATAAATCCAGCGAGGTGCTTGTTGTTAAAAACTTCGCTCAACGCTTGCTTAACTGTATCCACCAAGTCTGCTGTAACAATAAATATTAGAATAAAAGTCGCAATTACGGATAGAAATAACAAGAAAAACTGCACATAATCTTGCGTTGTATATCGGGCTTCCGTGTGCTTAGATTGTGGCTCGCTAATAATCAATGTCGTTGCCACGCCAATCAACATTACTGCTGCCATTACCATATAAGCACCTGACCATGCTTCGTAACTATATAACGCTTTGGTAGAGCCCAAATAACTGGCAATAAACAACCCCCCTGCACCTGCCACCAACATACCAATTCTATAACCTGCAATATAAGTGGCAGACAACATCGACTGCATCTGCCTATCTGCCGATTCGATACGATAGGCATCAATCACAATATCTTGCGTTGCTGAAGAAAATCCTAACAATACCGCCCCATAAGCCATGACATTTAGGCTGTCAATATTAACTTTCGGGTCAATAGATGACATTAACAAAATAGCGCCAATAATACTCAACTGAGACACCAACATCCAAGCACGACGACGACCTAATGTTTTCGTCAAAAAAGGCAAAGGCAAACGGTCAACCAAAGGTGCCCACACAAATTTAAACGAATAACCCAGTGCTGCCCATGAAAAATAAGTAATGGTTGATTTAATAACACCCGCTTCATTGAGCCATAAGCCCAAGGTAGAAAATATTAATAAAATAGGTATGCCTGCCGAAAAACCCAAAAACAACATGGTTACCACCCTAGGGTGAATAAATAATTTAATGCTGTTTAACATTGATCCCAAGGCATACCGTCATGCCGCCAACCGCTAACATTGCCACGCTGATTGTTTTCATCAAGATCACCTTCAAATCCGCTTACAATATGTGCCACATTACTAAAATTTCGTTTAATTAAACATTGTCCAGCGTCATTAGAACGATAACCATTAAGGCAAATTAAAATAATTTCTGTGTCTAATTGACAGCCCAAACGCTGAATAGTAGCAACAAAATCCTCAGGACATGGCGAACAATTAGGCGTCTCCACCCAAGGCACAAAAAGACAATTTAAAGGTCTGCCAACAAACCTATTTTCCGCCTCAGTCCGCACATCAATCAAAACTGCCTCATGATTGTCTTGCAACCGCTCATAGGCTTTTTTGGGTAAATATTGCGTCAATTTATTCATTGCTTAATTATAACCACTTTTTCACCCACTTGAACCACATCAAACAGCGCAACCATATCTTTATTGTGCATACGAATACACCCTTTAGAGCCCACCACGCCCATCGGTTCCTCATCAGGTGTGCCATGAATATAAATGTAGCGTGCTTTGGTGTTTTTATTATGCGATTCAAGCCCTTCTAACCAGAGAATACGCGTTAATATCCAGTCTCTATCAGGACATTGTCTGCCTAATTCAGCCGTGTAAATTTCACCCGTCGGCACTCTACCCACTAATACCGCACCTACCTGCAAGTCAGTACCAATTTTATCCGCAATTTTAAACGCACCTATCGGCGTGCAAAATGAACCCTCTTGCTCGCCAACGCCATTTTTAGCACTGCTAATTAAATAAGAATTGCCTTTAAAACTTAAACTTTGTTGAGCAATGTTAATAGTAATCACAATAAATTCTTGTCAAGCTTCACCATACTACTCCCTATTTTCAAAAACCACATTCCAAAACACCCAAATTCTTTAGCAAGCCAAATTATACCGACAGAGATCCCTACTGATGAGTTACTGGTTTAGGCGACAATATTTTATCTAGAAAAATATTTTAGTTGGGCGCAGTAAAATTTAGATGTTTTTTTTGAAAGTCTAAAAGTTGACCAATTAAGTGCCATATTAAGATTCACCCAATGCTACTTTTCAAGTATAATTATATCTCCATTAGTTTTTTAATTTTCTATCTTAAATTAAAAGGTTACGCGAATTAAAGGGTTAGAAAACTTCTTTATTGTACGATAATTTTGCTATAGGTTGCCATCAGTTAAAAAAAAGCAAATCAAAATTATATGGTGAAATACAAAAAAAATCAGGAGAAGTAAAGCATGCAAGCAGAAACACAGAAACAAATTATGTCGTTACAAAATAAAGCAAAAAAAATTGCCGATAAACTCAACGAAGAAGTTATTACCATTGCCAAAGGCATTCAACACATCCAAACTCAAGCAGGTATAGCATATCAAATAAACTCTAAAGATTTTAACACTAAAAAGTTAAGCTTAATTGCCAAAAAAATCGGTGATGATTTAGAAATAGCATTAGCAGAAGATGTTGTTGTCTTTGATAACTACTTTAATATTTGTTCAACTGATTTGTCTTGCTTAGTTTCTTTGCCTACCAAAGACGGTGGGCTTTATCATATTGTTGCTGACACCTTTTTCACTTTAGAAGATGGCACACAAGTTGTGTATTTTTATGGTGAACAATCTATTGTTTCTACAGAATCTAGCGCAGTAAGTGCAGATGATGATCAAAGTTTCTTGGAGGTTATCAAGTCAAATATAGGAATTGTAGCCGCAGTTGCAGTTGTAGTTGTAGCCGCTGCAATTGCCACTAATAATAGTGGTGGTAATGATGGTGATGATGATGGTAATGATGATGGTAATGGTAATGGTGATGACGATGACGATGATCTAACACCTCCTCCAGCGCCGAAATTTACCTTTGTAGATACAGGTTCATCAAGTGTCGATGGTATTACTAATAATGGCACAATTACTATTAGTGGTTTAGAGCCAGGTGCAACTTGGCAGTACTCTACCGATGGTGGTGCTAACTTCTTCACTAATGGCATAGGCAATAATTTTGTACTAAACGAAGGTACTTATGATGCTAATGCCATCCAGATTAAGCAAACCGATGTAGCTGGCAATACTTCAAACATCTTTAAGAATGCCTTACCTATTATTGTAGATACCACAGGCGCTTCATTTACCAGTGCAACTATTGTTAATGTTGAAATAAACACCGATGTAACAGAAACAATATATACAGCAGCAGCAACAGACGATTATCCACTTACTTACTCTTTAAAAGAGGGTAACCAAAAAGACAAATTTACGATTAACATTGCCGGTGAATTAAAATACAAACAAAAACAAACTCAAGCAGAGACGCACAAAGTTTCCATTATTGCCACTGATACGGCTGGAAATGAGGTTGAACAACTTATTACTGTGTCAGTGAAAAACCCACCCTCAGTACCTCCAGAACCTCCAGTACCCCCAGTAACAGAAGGCTTTGTTATCAATGGTGAAAATGCTGGAGATAAGAGCGGCTGGTCAGTTTCCTCAGCAGGGGATGTCAATGGCGATGGCTTGGATGATTTGATTCTTGGTTCACCTGAAACAGCTTTCAGTGATAACGATAATGTAGGTCGGTCTTATGTGGTATTTGGTAAAACTAATGCAACTGTTATTGATTTATCAAACATAGCCTCTGGTACAGGGGGCTTTGTTATTAATGGCGCACAAGCCAATGATTATAATGGCTACTCAGTCTCCTCAATAGGCGATTTCAATGGCGATGGCTTGGATGATTTGATCATTGGTTCAAGAAAAAGAGAGTCCGATGGCAACAGTGTGATAGGTAAGTCTCATGTGGTGTTTGGCAAAACTGACGGAACTGTTGTTAACTTATCAAACTTGGGTACGGGTGGCCTCGTTATTAATGGCGAGCAACCCAATGATCATAATGGCTACTCAGTCTCCTCAGCAGGCGATGTCAATGGCGATGGCTTGGATGATCTAATTATTGGTGCTTGGGGTATGAATAATAATGCAGGCAGATCTTATGTGCTGTTTGGTGTGGCAGGCAATCCTACTATTGATTTATCAAACATAGTATCTGGCACGGGTGGCTTTGCTATCAATGGCGAAAATGCTGGAGGCTTTAGTGGCTATTCAGTTTCTTCAGCGGGCGATGTTGATGGCGATGGCTTTGATGATTTGATTATTGGTGCTTGGGGGATAGATTCGGCAAAAGGTAGATCCTATGTAGTATTTGGCAAAACTGACGGCACTATTGTTGATTTGTCAAACATAGCATCTGGCATAGGTGGCTTTGCTATCAATGGTGACGATGTTCATAATGTGAGTGGTTCCTCAGTTTCCTCGGCAGGCGATGTTAATGGCGATGGCTTGGACGACTTAATTGTTGGCTCTATTATTGCGGAAAATAACAGAGGTAAAGCTTATGTGGTGTTTGGCAAAAAGGAAGGGTCTGCCGTTAATTTAGGAGACATAGCATCTGGCACAGGTGGCTTTGTTATCCGTGGCGAGAAGGATGGAGATAAAAGTGGCCACTCAGTGACTTCAATAGGTGATTTCAATGGCGATGGCTTGGATGATTTGGCCATTGGTACTAATCAGATAAATGGTGTTGATAAAGAAAATTACCCAGGCGAAACCTATGTAGTGTTTGGCAAGGCTGACGGAACTGCCATTGAACTATCAGACATAGCATCAGGCAGTGGTGGCTTTATTATCCGTGGCGAAAAAGATAAAGATTGGAGTGGTGTATCCGTCTCCTCAGCGGGCGATGTCAATGGCGATGGCTTGGATGATTTAATTGTTGGCTCACCTCAAGCAGATCCCAATGATAACAATAATGCAGGTAAAGCTTATGTGGTGTTTGGCAAAACCAATACGGAAACCGTCGATTTAGCAAATATCAGCAAAGGTGGAGGTGTTGCCGCTCATGCAATTGATTTTCAAGGCGATGCCAATGCCAACATACTAACAGGCACCTCTACAAATGAATTATTTGTCGCTGGTTTGGGCGACGATATTTTAACGGGTAATGGTGGCTTTGATGTCTTTAACGCAGGTGCAGGCAATGATACCATTATTATTAATGACAGTAATATTGCCACACTCTCCAGCAATATGTTTGACAGTCATTTACTTGCTCGTGTTGATGGCGGTTATGGTCTTGATACTTTGAAGTTGGCAGGTGAAAACCTTATTCTAGACCTTGCCAACATAGATAATAATCGCATTCAAGGCATTGAAATCATTGACTTGACAGGCTCAGGTAGCAATACCTTAAAACTTAATGTTAATGACTTATTGCACATTTCCAACGAAAGCAATATTCTTAGAGTTATTGGCGATTCAAACGACAAAGTTAAGATAGAACTTTCCGATGATGGTTTTTTTGCTGAGTCCCCTATACTAGAAGATGGTGTGAAGTATTATGTTTATAGCAGCCCAAGCAATGACTTTGGAAGATTATGGGTAGGCCAAAATATAGTCGTGGAGAATTCAGGGGAAGTAATTTAGTAATTATTCTATTATTACCTTGGCTTTGCCTCCCTTTTTTTTAACCAAGGTAGATTGGCTTTGAAAATTTAGCGCTAAAAATGATTAAAAAAATATGATTTTTACCTTATTTCTAAGCCCTTCTTAGATAGATGTAACACCTGTGAACTTGGAAGTAAAGTGGCTCTGTATTATTAAATTAATACCATTTTTTTGGAAATGGTATAACTTATTTTTTGTGAAAAGGCAAAAATTTTATATGCTATCGCCTAGAAAAATATTTTAGTTGAACGCAATAAAATTTAGATGCTTTCTTTAGGTGTCTAAGCGTTGACTAATTAGAGTTAAACGCCACCTTAAAATTCATTTAATACTACTTTTTTAAGTATAATAATACATTGAAAAATTCTTTAACATAGTCTTTTTTATTCTAAGTTAGCGATTTCTTTAAACCCCATCCTAGCAAGACTAAGGCTGGATTTAAAAATTTCCAATAAGACCCTGCATTAGACATGAATGCTAAATAAAGGGCGAATTTTATTCAGTTGTAAATTTTTATCAAATTTATCTTAGTGGAACCAAGATGGGCTTTGTAAAAAATTACAAATGGGTAAAACTGGCCTTTGATTAATATGTATGTCTAATGCAAGGATCTCAAGTGAGTGAAAGGTGGATTCTTGACGATTATTCATATTTATGTAAAGACCTCAGAATAGTAAATAGTATGAATTAGGAGCAGTAAGCATGCAAGTAAAAACACCAAAGCAAATTATGGTATTGCAAAATAAAGTGCAAAAAATCGCTGACAAATTTAATGAAGAAGTTGTTACTGTTACCGAAAGCGTTCAACACATTCAAGTTCAAACAGGCGTAGTTTACCAATTAAACGCTAAAGATTTTGACACTAAGAAGTTACACTTAATTGCTAAAAAAATCGACAATGATTTAGAGGTAACACTGGAAGAAGGTGTTGTTATCTTTGACAACTATTTTGATGCTTGTTCTCCTGATTTATCTTGCTTAGTTTCCTTGCCCACCGAAGATGGTGGACTTTACCATGTTGTTGCTGATACATTCTTCACCTTAGAAGATGGCACACAAATTGTGTATTTTTATGGCGAGCAATCTATTGTTTCTACAGAATCTAGTGCAGTAAGAGCAGGTAACAACAAAAGTTTTTATAATGTGACAGAGATCGTGTCTGCAATTGCGATTATGATCATTGCTATTACTGCTACTGGCAGTGACAATGATGATGATGGCGACAATGAAGCAGTCATCACAGGTAATGTCGGTTTAGGGCTAATAATTAATAGCAGCTTAAGGGTGCAAGCTTTTATTAATGGGGTTGCCATTTCTGATAAATTTATCGTTGACACCAGTGGTAAATTTACTATTACCCTAAGCGAATCATACAATCAAGGTACAATTGTTACCCTTAAATTAACAGATACCACAGCTACTGCGGACTATATGGACGAAGCTTTAGGTACTAATAAAGACTTGGACAGTGAGTTGCGGGCAACCATTGTTATTCAATCAGGTGATACAAAAGTCAACATTACGCTATTAACTGATGTTGCCACCAAAATCATAACTAAAGAAGCCAACATTACCCAGGAACTTGTTACTAATACCAATACACAAGTGGCTACAGTCTTTGGTATATCAGGTGATGTGACCACGGAAGAAGTTAGAGCTGTTATAGATAAAAAAGGCTTTACCACGACAAGTAACGCCTATGGTCAAGCACTAGCTGTTGTTTCTCAGTTTGAGAATGACACCAGAGCAGACTCAAGCTATTCCATCAGCACAAGCACTGTTACCACGACAATTGCCAATGCCCTTAAAGATGGAAATATTGCCAATATAAATGTAAAGAAAAAACTTAACGAAGCGCAAAAAACAATTAAAGATACTTATCCTAGTATACTTTTGAACGAAAATTTCACCTCACTAACCATTCAAATAGCAGAGGAAAACGCAACAAAAAATGAAGCGCTAAATGAGAATCAAATTACAATAGTGGCAGAATCAGGTAGCAAGGTAATTATTGTCTTTTCTGCAAACGGCAAAACTGTCACAAGAACAATCGATTCTACCTCAGGTAACACTGCTAACAAAGTTCCTGCTTTAATAGACAGCGAACTCAGTACATTAGGTGATGGCTTAATCAGCATTTTAGCCACCTTAATTAAAGATGGTATAACGAACTCCACTAGCACTAACAGCTTTATACTTGATACTACAGCACCAAATGCACCGGTAATCAATATGATAGCTGAAAATAATACGATTAATTTCTTTAAGAAAAACGCAACCATTGCTGGTATAACGGAATTTGGCAGTTCTGTTGTGTTGTCCATTGCTGGCAATAACAGAAAAACAGAAATTTCAGGCATAACTTGGCATTACACCTTAACAGATGCAGATATCAAGGCCATGGGCCAAGGTCGAGAAAATATCACTGCAACTACAACTGATGTTGCAGGTAACCACACCACATCACATGCCAGAGGCATTATGATTGATACCGTAGCGCCAATATTTGATCAACAACCTATTGCAATCAATATCGCTGTTAACACCTTAACTACAACCATTATTTACGATGTTCAAGCAAGCAATTTTGAGGGCGGCAACGCAGATGAAGGTGTTACCTACAGTATAAAAAATGCAGAGGACAGTAAATTTTTGATCAATGCTAATACTGGAATAATAACCTATCGAACAATACAAACATCCGTACATGATGATACGATTACCATTATTGCTACTGACGCTGCAGGCAATACAAAAGAACAAAGCGTTACTGTGTCGGTGAAAGATATTGATTTATCTACCTCAGTTGTTTGGAATCATATTGGTAACAGTAATATCAATATTGATAAATTAGCAACAGCCACTTTAAGTGGCACAGTTGCTATCATTGGTACAGTTACTGACTTAAGTATTAAGAGCATTATCTTCAAGCAAGAAAATGCTGTTGTCTATACAATTGACGCCGATCTTCCTGAAATTGTTAATGGCATTTGGACTTTGGCCAATAACAACTCTTGGACTGCACAACTTAGCAATGGTAGTTATACTGTTATCGTTCACCTTTCTGGCAATAATGGCAGTATTACAGGTCGAGGAATAACAACAGCAACAGTAACGGTTGACACAATCGCTCCAACTCAACCCACAATTACCTTAACAAATGACACAGGTAGCGATGGTTCTGATTACATAACTAACGACATGACGGTATCCATCTCAGATCTTGGGGTTGATAATACTCGTGTTTATAGTTTGGAGAAAGACGATAATAAAATTATTAATGTTACCAGTAAAGCAAATTATACTGCTTATATAGAGGATGCAAAGGATGCCACCTACAAACTTACCGTTACTGATATCGACGCTATAGGCAATACCACTAGTAGCAACACACTTGCTTTTGAACTAGACACTGTTTCTCAAACATTAACAACTGACATGGGAACAGGAAAAAATTTATCTGGCAACAAACTTTTTACCAATAATAATACGGTTACTATTGACAATTTAGAGTTAAAGGCAACTTGGCAGTATTCTACTAATGGCTCTGCCTTCATTGATGGTATCGGTAATAGTTTTACGCTGGCTGACGGCACTTACGAGATTGGGTCTATTAGAATTAAGCACACTGATGTAGCTGGCAATGTCTCAGCCGTAAAAAATCAAGAGCACACTTTGGTCATAGATACCAAAGTTCCAGTATTTGACCAGATAGATCCAGTCACTGGGAAACTAATCGGAGCAAAAAATATCTTTGTCAATGGCCCTTTTACAGCCCCTATCTTTGATGCCCAAGCACGCAACAATTCTAAGGAAAATCCAGATGAAAATCCAGATAAAGATATAACTTATAGCATAAAGGAGGAAGGTAGTAAATTTAAGATTACTCCTGACTCTGGAATACTAACCTACAAAGAAAGGCAAACATCAGCAAGTAGCAATGCAATTACCATTATTGCTACTGATTTGGCGGGTAATACAGAAGAATATACCGTTTCTTCATCAGTAATCCTCCCCACAGCACAAGGCTTCATTATGAATAGCAAGAGGAGTAGGGATCTTAGTGGCGTCTCATCCTCCTCAGCAAGCAATGACGATGACCTAGATGGTAAAGCACAAACAGATAAATCTTATGTAGCATCTAGCAAAACCAATACAAAAGCCGTCAATGTAACAGACATCAGTGAAGACAAGGGTGTTATTACTACTCATGCAATTAATCTTCAAGGCGACGACAACGACAACACACTAATCGGTTCTCTTGCCAATGAGTTATTTGTTGCTGGCTTAGGCGACGATACCTTAATAGGCAATGGTGGTACGGATGTCTTTAATGCAGGCGCAGGTGATGATACCATTGTCATAAATGACGACAATCTCGCCAAACTTTCCAGTAACCCACTTAGCGGTAATTTACTCGCGTGTGTTGATGGTGGTAGCAATACCGATACTCTAAAATTAGAGGGTAGCAACCTTAACTTAGACCTTACTAACATAGACAATAGCCGTATTCAAGATATTGAAATCATTGATTTAACAGGTTCAGGTAACAATACTTTGAAACTTAATCTTAATGACTTACTGGATATCTCCAGCGAAACCAATGTTCTTAAAGTTATGGGTGATTCAGGCGATAAGGTTGATATAGAACTTAATGACAATGCCTTTGTTCGAGATTCTGCATCAGAAACAGAGAATGGTATTACTTATCATATTTATAGCAATGCTAACGATTCCACTGCAGAATTATGGATAGATCAAGATTTGGGGGTGATGTAGTAATTGCTCTCTATTGTTGCTTTGAATTATTATCTGCTTGACCCTTTTAGCCAAAAAAGGTAAAACTTGACAGGGATTAACTTTAAAGAGTTGGCATTCAAAATACCCCCTGTATTAAACATGGATGCCAGATAAAGGGTAAATTACAAATAAGTAAAAGTTAGCTTTGATTAATATTTATGTCTATACAGCCCCAAGCCTGAGAGTAGTTTCGCTTAAAATATATACACCAAAATTCTTATGGATAAAAGCGAATATCTGTATTTATCAACTTTAACACAATTAGAGACCTTTGCATAAATATGGATGATTAGCAAAATTCAATTTTCACCCACTTGGTAATTTTCTTAAACCTTGTCCTAGCAGAGCTAAGGCTGGGTTTAAAAAATTACCAAGTGGGTGAAAAGTGGATTTTTAATGATTATTTATATTTATGCAAAGGTCTCGTTCTAGTATATTAAATAAGGCTTGGGAGCAAGGGTGGTGATATTTTTTGTAGGCGTTATAAAGATATTATTGTATAATTAACGGAATACTTACTTATAAGCATGATTTTTTCTAGCCTTTAAAAAGAAAAATTTAATCTGAATTAAACCATGAAAGGAACTTTTTTTTGCATAGTTAAGTAAAAAAAACAATAAAATAGAAAATCAGGAGAATCGAGTATGCAAGTAAAAACATACAAGCAAATTATGGCTTTACAAAATGAAGCACAAAAAGTTGCCGATAAACTTAACAAAGAAGTGGTTGCTATCGCCAAAGGCGTTCAACACATCCAAGTTCAATCGGGCATAGTTTATCAGTTAAACACTAAAAAGTTAAACTTAATTGCTAAAAAAGTCGGCGACGATTTAGAAGTAACACTAGAAGAAGGTGTTATCGTCTTTGACAACTATTTTAATGTTTGTTCTGCTAATTTACCTTGCTTGGTTTCCCTACCCACCAAAGACGGCGGGCTTTATCATATTGTTGCCAATGCATTTTTCACTTTAGAAGATGGCACACAAATTGTGTATTTTTATGGTGAGCAATCTATTATTTCTACAGAATCTAGCGCAGTAAACACAGATGACAATCAAAGTTTTGAAGATATCATCGCTTCAAATATAGAAATCATAGCCGCAGTTACAGTTGCGATTATAGCCGTTACGGCTATTGGCAGTGGTGACGACCCTACAGATGATGACAACCCTACAGGTGATGTATACACTATGTTCATCGGCGACAACAAGGATACATCGGTCAATAGTCGCATTACCAATAATGCCAATGTCAAAATTAGTTTAACCTTAGCCAATGATCTCATTTTAACAAGTGATAAAACACTACAAGTCAGTGCCGATGGAGGTGTAACTTGGGTAAATACCACAGGCAGTAACAAGATATGGTTTACCACAGACAATGCTGTTACCTTAGTAACAGGAACAGGTAGCACGCTTATTACTGCTCGGATAATTGACACAGCAGGCAATGTTACTATTCTCCCCTTAAGTGATAATAGCTACACCTTGGACACGACGCAAGCAACTATAACCAGTGTTATTATTAACGGCAAAAAACGCAATGATGGAAAACTCTTTACTGGTAGCGGTACCAATGACGATCCAAGCTTCGTTGCCAATGAAACCGAAAGTATCTTAAGAGTCAGAGATGAAGTTATTGTCAAAGTAACGATGAGTGAAGTGGTTCACTTGACAACAACAGATGCTTCAAACCCAGCAACTTACACCATTAAAGTTGATGGCGTGGATAAAGTTGCTACTTATGTAGGTGGCTCTGGTTCCAACACTTTGACCTTTAGTTATGAAGTTGAAGATAATATTAACACGACAAATATCACATCACCCGTCAATGCACTATCACTAGGTACTGATACACTTACAGATACTGCTAGCAATAATGCCAACCTAACCATATCAGCACCTAATATTACTGTTACGGATATCACCATAGACAACACACCCTCAGTAATAAATGCAGAAGCAACAAAAATTTTAGATTCGGCTGGCAGTATTAAAGTGAAAAGCAGTGAGAATGGAACGGCTTATTTAATTCAACACCAAGTATCTACTTTTGTTAGTCCTGGCTTTATTTTAACCTACAAACAAAAACTTGATTATGCGTCTACCCTTGTTGACCCTAATGGTATTCCTTATGGCGTTAAGATAGATGTTTTAGCCGATACCTTTGCAGATTTATCAATTAGCCAATTGAAAGCAGATGAGCGCTATAAACTGCTTTTCCTTGATGAGGCAGGTAATTTCGTAGGTAGTGAGACTACTAATCTCTTTATAATCATTAGTGGCAATACCTTGTCACACGACATGGATAATATTGACTATGGCTTACCAAAATATCAAGATGATGCAAAGATAAGTAACTTCATAGGTGGCACAGGCGCAGATACTATAACAGGTGGTGTGGGTGCAGATACTATAACAGGTGGTGCAGGTGCAGATACTATAATAGGTGGCGCAGGTGCAGATACTATAACAGGTGGTACAGGTGCCGATACTATAACAGGTGGTGCAGATGCAGATACTATAACAGGTGGTGCAGGTGCAGACATCTTTAACTATAGTGCCGTTGCAGACAGCACTCAAGATAACGCTGATACCATTATTAATTTTGACTTTTTGGGTGCGGCAGATAGATTAAATCTTAAAGATATAATAACAACTGACACCAACGGAAGCATTACAGATGCCGCCAGTTTGGCCAAATATATTCACGCTGAAGCCGACGCCGACAATAGCACTAACATTAAGCTCTATATTAAGAGTGATGGCATTAGCACTGGTACTGTAAGTGCTTCTAATGCAGATATGCTGATTAATTTCACTGTAGATGCTACCAATCAAAGTTCAATTGTTGCAGCATTTATTGATAACAATCTTAGTGAATATATCTTGTCGTAGCGCTTTTCTTAACTAGCCCTTAATAAGTAAAAAAACAACCGTTTAAGGTCTTTTTTTGAAAATGTCATTTAAAAACTATTTTTTACTTAAAAAATAGCAGGTAAAAGGTGTATCAATCTAAAGTTAGAATGTATTATAATGCCTCCTCTAAATTCAAAAAGGTGACTTTGTGCCATTTTCAAAAACAAAATATATATGAGACCTCTGTATAAATATGAATAATCATCAAGACTCCTCGTTTCACCCACTGGGTAATTTTTTAAACCCAGCCTTAGCCCTGCTAGGACAAGGTTTAAGAAAATCATCAAGTGGGCAAAAATTGAATTTTGCCAATCATCCATATTTATGCACAGGTCTCATATAAGAAAAAACAAGCATCATGAAAAATATACAAACAAAAGTAACCGCGCAAAAACAAATAACAACACTGCAAAATAAAGTGCAAAAAGTCGCTGACAATCTCAATAAAGAAGTTATTACTATCGCCAAAGGTATTCAACATATCCAAACGCAAGTAGGTGTAGTTTATCAATTGAATACTAAAGATTTTGACGCTAAAAAGTTAGGTTTAATTGCTAAAAAAATCGGCGATGATTTAGAGGTAGCACTAGAAGAAGGCGTTATTATATTTGATGATTATTTTGAAGTTTGTTCGACTGATGTATCTTGCTTAGTTTCCCTCCCCACCGAAGACGGTGGACTTTATCATGTTGTTGCTGATGCTTTCTTTACTTTAGAAGATGGCACCCAAGTTGTGTATTTTTATGGTGAGCAATCTATTATTTCTACTGAGTCTAGTGCAATAAGAATGAGTAATAACAAAGGCTTTTATGATACTATGGAAATTGCGTCTGCAATTGCGCTTATAACCATTGCTGTTTCTGCCACTGGTGGCAATGATGATAGTGACGATGGTGATGATGCTAGTGACGGCGATAGAACGCTCATTACAGGTGATGTTAATTTGGGAACAGTAACTGGTCGCAGTTTAAAGGTGCAAGCCTTTGTTAATGGGACTGCCATTTCTGATAAATTTATCGTTGACGCCAGTGGTAAATTTACCATCACCCTAAACAAATCATATAATCAAAATGCCATTGTTACCCTTAAATTAACAGATACCACAGATACTGCGGACTATATAGATGAAGCTTCAGGTGTTGCCAAAGACTTGAACAGTGATTTGCAGGCAATTGTTATTATTCAATCAAGTGGTACAAAAGTCAACATTACGCCATTAACTGATATAGCTGCCAGAATCATAATTAAAGAAACAAACATTACCAAGGAACTTGTTATTAATGCCAATATACAAGTAGGTAAAATCTTTGGCATATCAGGTAATGTAACCACAAAAGAAGTTAAAACTGTTCTAAACAAAGAAGGTGTCATTACCACAAGTAACGCTTATGGTCAGGCACTGGCTGTTATTTCTCAATTTGAAAAGGACGCTCAAGCAAGTGATGCCACTATCAAAACAAGCGATACTAATAAAAAAATTGCTGATAGCATTAGCATTAACTATGGAATCATCACTAACAATGGCATAAGGGTAAAGCTTAGAGTGGCAGAAGTTGCAACTGATATAAAGTATAAAATAACATCTAACGATCACTTTAATAACATACAAGCAACAAAGATTATGATTAAGTTAGTGACTACAGATAATATCATTAACTTTTCTGAAAAAGACAACACCAGCATCACTGGCACAGTAAAAGCTGGCAGCACTGTCGTACTGTCTATTAACGGCAGAGACAAAAATGCAAGTGTCTCAGACACAACTTGGCGTTACACCCTAACAAATGCCGACATTGCTGCCATAGAGGGCGAAACCATCAGTATTATCGCAACAGCAACTGACGCTAACAAAAAAGTAACCATATCAGACACCAGAGTCATCACAATAGACACTATAGCCCCCACATTTGACCTATCACTCCCCACCACAATCAATATCGCCACCAACACCCCCATTACAACCTCTGTTTACAACGCCCAAGCAACCAATCTAGAGGGTGGTAATGGCATTATTTATAGCCTAAAAGAGGCAGCAAGCAGTAAATTTAAGATCAACGCCGACACTGGAAAAGTAACCTACAAAACCCTACAAACATCAGCACATAACAACGACACAGCTACCATTATTGCCACCGATAACGCAGGCAATACCACAGAACAACTTATAACTGTCTCAGTACAAGATATTGGCTTGACTACTTCCGTTGTGTGGGGCAATATTAGCAATAATGACAACATTATCGGCACTAACGACCTAACAACAGCTACTTTAAGTGGCACAGTTTTTGTTACTGGCGCAGTTGACTCAATCAGCATTACCAGCATTATCTTCAAAAAAAATGGCAATACCGTTTATGGAATCAACACCAACCTCCCCAATGTCGATAACAACAACACTTGGACTTTAACTCATGGCAGCACTTGGACCTCAAAACTGATTAACGGCGATTACACCATTGTCGTTAACCTTTCTGGCAATAGAACAATTGAAGGCTCAGGCACCTTAACAACAACAATTGACACAATTGCCCCAACCCAACCTACTGTTACTTTAACGAATGGTGGAGATGTTACTAAAGACGGTGCAATTATTGTCTCAGATCTTGAACCGAATGGCACTCGTGCTTATCATTTAAAGAAAGGAAATTCCAAAGTTGCTAGCGTTACCGATGAGACAACTTATACCGCCTATATGGCGAATGCAGATGAGACCACTTACCTGCTTACTATTATTGATACTGATAATGCAGGTAATGCCAGTATTAATAACAATACACTTGCTTTCACATTAGACACAACCCCCCCAAATTCGCCGATAGTTATTTTGCAAGAAGACAGTGGACTGATGGGCGATAACATTACTAATAATGGTCGATTATTAGTTTCTAATGTATCAACAGAGGCAACCTTCATTGTTACCAAGAACAATGGAGTGCCACTTGCTGCCATGACAAAGGAAGAATATACGGCTTACATTACTGGAAGGAATAGGGATGGTGATTATTCAGTGGAGATTGCCGTTAAAGATGCTGTTGGCAATACAAGCAATGCAATCATAAAATTTACCTTAGATACCGATGTTTGGGCGCCTACCTTTAGCTTTACAGATACGGGTTCGTCAAATAGCGATAGGATTACTAATAATGGCACAATTACTATTGGCAATTTAGAATCAGGATCAACTTGGCAGTATTCTACCAATGCTGGCACTAACTTTGTTAGCGGCGAAAACAATAGTTTTATGCTGAATGAAGGCACTTATGAGATTAACGACATTCAAGTTAGGCAAGTCGATACAACTGGCAATACATCATCAAACATAGCCACAAACACTTCACTTCTTATTATGGATACCACAGCCCCTTTATTTACCAGTGCAGCTGCTATTAATGTTGAAATAAATACGGCTATTTCAGACACAATATATACAGCAAAAACCAACGACGATCTAACTTCGTACTTCTTGAAAGACGAAAATCAAGGGAAAAAATTTACGATTGGCAGTGACAGCGGCATATTGAGATATGTACACAAACAAACCCAAAAAGGCGAGCACCAAGTTACTATTATTGCCATTGATATTGCAGGCAATGAGGCAGAAAAAGTTGTTCATGTGTCAGTAATAGATACGGGCTTATCCCCCTTTAATCATCACACCAACACAACGCCAGTGCTAAATGGCGACGACAACGACAACACACTAATCGGTTCTCTTGCCAATGAGTTGTTTGTTGCTGGCTTAGGCGATGATACCTTAATAGGCAATGGTGGTACGGATGTCTTTAATGCAGGCGCAGGTGATGATACCATTGTCATAAATGACGACAATCTTGCCAAACTTTCCAGTAACCCACTTAGTGGCAATTTACTCGCGCGTGTTGATGGTGGTAGCAATACCGATACTCTAAAATTAGAGGGTGGCAACCTTAGCTTAGACCTTACTAACATAGACAATAGCCGTATTCAAGATATTGAAATCATTGATTTAACAGGTTCAGGTAACAATACTTTGAAACTTAATCTTAATGACTTACTGGATATCTCCAGCGAAACCAATGTTCTTAAAGTTATGGGTGATTCAGGCGATAAGGTTGATATAGAACTTAATGACAATGCCTTTGTTCGAGATTCTGCATTAGAAACAGAGAATGGCATTACTTATCATATTTATAGCAATGCTAACGATTCCACTGCAGAATTATGGATAGATCAAGATTTGGGGGTGATGTAGTAATTGCTCTCTATTGTTGCTTTGAATTATTATCTGCTTGACCCTTTTAGCCAAAAAAAGGTAAAACTTGGCAGGGATTGACTTTAAAGAGTTGGCATTCAAAGTAACCAGAAAATATCGTTTTCTTACCTTATAGAGCATAAAGCATAAGATTGAGACCTGCATTAAACATAAATCTTAACCAAAAGCCAACTTTCACTCAGTTATAAAATTTTATAAATCCCATCTTAGCTCTACTAAGATAGACTTTATAAAAAATTACAACTGAATAAAATTTACCCTTTATCCAGCATTCAACTCTAATTCAGGGGTCTCAAATCACTAAGCAGGAAAAAGTGAATGGTTGATGATTGTCCATATCTATGCAAAGGTCTCATTTTAATAATTTCAGCAACTCTTCGCCCGAAATTTTTTCAGTTTTTCCACCTTTATAAACACCTTGCTGCAATTGCAGTTTCTTCTTTTGTAATTCTAAAATCTTTTCTTCAATGCTATTTTCAATAATGAGTTTATAAACAAATACTGCCTTAGTTTGCCCAATACGATGCGCCCTATCTGTCGCCTGATTTTCAACGGCTGGATTCCACCAAGGGTCATAATGAATAACCGTATCTGCTTCTGTTAAATTAAGCCCAACACCGCCCGCTTTCAGGCTAATCAAGAATACATCTGCTTGGCCAGAGGTAAATTTTTCTATCACTTCCTCGCGTTTTTTAGTGGCACCTGTTAGCTTGGTATAACTGATATTTTTCTTCTCCAATTCATTCTGCAAAATATTCAACATAGAAGTAAACTGGGAAAAAACCAATATTTTTCTATTTTCAGACAGTAACTCTTCTAACAAATCTAAAAACAATTGTAATTTGGCGGATTCTTCTACTTTTTTTGCCATCTCTATTTTAACCAATTGCGGATCACAACAAACCTGCCTAAGTTTTAACAAAGCGTCAAGTAGCATAATGTGTGATTTTGCCAAGCCTTTTTGGGTGATTGCTTCTCGCACTTTTTTCTCCATAGTAAGGCGAATGCTTTCGTATAGAGCAGCTTGTTTTTCATCAAATTGAGTGTATTTAATAATTTCAGATTTTTCTGGCAATTCAGGCAAAACTTCAGCTTTAGTGCGTCTTAGCATAAATGGGCGCACACGCTGATTGAGCATCTTTTGCTTATCTTGATCCAAGTGTTTTTCGATTGGCGTTTGGTATTTTCTTTTAAAAGTAATTTGATTGTGTAAAAATCCAGGCATTAAAAAGGAAAAAATCGACCACAATTCACCCAAATGATTTTCAATCGGCGTACCGCTCAATGCCAAGCGGTAATCGCTTTTAAGGGATTTGATGGCAACACACATTTTGGTTTTTGGGTTTTTAATTTTTTGCGCCTCATCCAAAATAATGTAACTAAAATGATATTCAATAAATTTATCAATATCACGATAAATGAGCGCATAAGAAGTAAGCAAAATATCAGCCTCCTCTATCTGTTTAAACATTTCAAAGCGTTCTGACCCCCCATATAATGAGAGTATTTTTAAATCTGGCGTAAATCTTTTTACCTCGTTTTTCCAATTGGCAATCAATGAAGTTGGCACCACAATTAACACCGGTTTTTTTATTTTTTTCTGCGCTTTTAAGCAAGATAAATGGGTCAATGTTTGCAAAGTTTTGCCCAGCCCCATATCGTCTGCCAAAATACCAGAAAATTTAAACTCAAATAAAAAGTTCAGCCAACTAAGCCCTGTTTTTTGATAATCCCTGAGTGTGGTTTGTAAATTTTTAGGCGTTTCTACAGGTGTAATTTTGTCAAAATTGCGTAATTTTTCTGCAAGTTTTAAAACCTCTTTTGAACCACGCCAAAGAATATCTTCACCCATATTTTCCAATGTATGCACCTCATTCGCCCCCACTCTGACACTTTGAGATTGTCCGTCATAAAGTTGCAATATCACATTCAAAATTGGTTTAATTTGCTCTGTTTTAATGCGCACAAAATAATCAGGACGCACTTCCAAATTAACATATTCTCTTGATTCATGCTGATCAAATTTTGTTACAAACGAACTAATCAAAGGCGCTAACGGCAACTTTATCCCATCAAATTCTATATTAAATAACAAAGAAAACCAGTCATTTTTCACATCACTGTCTATCGAAACTTGAGCGTTATTAGCAAAATTTAGTGTCCAATTTGGGTCTATTTCAATCACAAAACCTTGTTGTTCCAATGAATCTAAACTTTGTTTAAACCGATACCAAAAATCTAAATATTGTTGCTTGTCTTCATTTTCATAATAAAAATACAACTGTTTCTTAAAAAAATCACTCGCAAATCCCAATGCCTCAAACTGTTGCTTAATCTGATTTTCAAAAGCCAAATCACGCTTAATTTGATACTGTATGTCTGCCTCTAAAACAACACTTGTTTGCTCTTGTGGATAATAATTTAACACCGTCTCATCGTAGATAAAATCCAGAGTTACAACGGCTCGCCTTCGATTTGTTAACTTGATTTTTGGCAGAGCAATAACATTGATTTCTTTGCACTCAAAATCCTCTGGAATAACAATATTAATATCAATAAAATTCTGCCTAAACAATTGATACATTGGGATAATTTGCGACTTAGAAACCGTAGGTGCATTTAGTATTTTTCTCAAAGTATCGTAGTTAACACCTTGCACAACAGTGGCTTGATTATTGTCAATAGCCACCACAGGGTCGGAGGCAATAATGCGGGCATCTGCCGCTAAATTGGTGGTTATTTGATAAGAATTTTTTACCTTTTTCCAACTTAATGCCAAAACGGTTTGAGTTTTTTCTAATTGTAGCGGCTGTTCATTGTCTTGATAAAAACAACGATTGGTTTTTATCATTTCCAGCAAAACACGATAGCCCAATTTGCCAGAAAGCGTTTTTTTAAAATAAGAATATTGCGGAAAAATACCCCGACACATGGTAATAATGTCTTGATCTTCTTTGGTAATTATGTGTTGATGAGCACCCCCATATAAAAGTTTATCTGTGTCAATTTTGTAAAAGCGAACCTTGTTCTTTTTAAGTTGCTTGACCTTAGTGAACTCAACATCTCGATTGGAGTCATCGCCAATAAACAAACGATAAATCATATAGTCGCTATTTGTTTGAAGTTGATTGCCTTTTTCACTTAGTTTTTGAAAATCATCCGCCCACACTTCAAATTTTGACGGTAAATTTTCATCTTGTGAAACAAAATTTTGTGTCTTCATGTCGCTAAAAGCAATGACCGCTGCCACAACATGCTTGCAATTGTAACCAACAGGACAATCACACTTTCCAGCAATAATGGCATATTGACTGTGACGAATAGCAATAGTTTGCGTGTATAAACTATTACCATACACTTGAGAATTTAATACAACAGAGCCAGAATCTTTGCGCTCAACCTTCAAACTCTCAAGCGCACTATGGCGATAATATTGAAATCCCCTGTCAAAAGCACCGTTATTGCCAATCGCTTGTTTAATTTGCTCTAAATTTAACATCTAACAAACAACGCAATAGATTCAACATGCGCTGTCTGTGGAAACATATCCATCACCCCTGCAGTTTCTAGTTCATACCCAATTTCAATCAATTTCTCAGTGTCTCTCGCCAATGTAGCAGGATTACACGACACATAAACCAAGCGCTCAACGCCTAATTTTGGCAACAATTCAATAATTTCAATAGCACCTGAACGGGCTGGATCAATCAATGCCTTGTTATAAGTTTTACCTCGGAACCACTCAAAACCTACCACTTCTTTAAACAAATCCGCCTTATAAAAATCTGCATTCTGAATGCCATTTTTCTGCGCATTTGCCTTAGCACGCTCAATCAACCCCGAATCCCCCTCAACACCAACCACATACTGCGCATATCTCGCAATCGGCAGCGTAAAATTCCCCAAACCGCAAAACAAATCAATCACCTTATCATCCTTATCAAGCGCCAGCAAATCAAGCGCCAATGACACCATTTTTTGATTTAATTTAAAATTCACCTGCGTAAAATCAGTTGGCAAAAACGCCATTTCAATATCATGCTGAGGATGAGAATAAGTTAAAGTAACCGACTCCCCCAACGCTTTAACCGTCTCCTCACCCCCACTCTGCGTATAAAACGAAACCCCCAATTTATCCGCACAATCTAACAATATCTGCTCATCCTCCGCACTAAATGGCTCAAGATGTCGCAAAATTAACACCGTATTATTCTCAGCAATTGCCACCTCAATTTGCGGCACCTGCGATTTAATAGAAAGCCGCTCAATACACTCACCCAAATCCACCAAATGCTCGCCAATAGCAGCATGCAACACCTCACACCTATCCATATTAGCAATCCAACCCGACTTTTTCTCTCTAAAGCCAACCAAAACCTTGTCCTTTTTAGCCACCCAACGCACACCCAACCGCGCCTTACGCCGATAACCCCACACCTGTGCCTGCAAAGGCTCCAGCCAATTCTTTGGCTCAATCTTAGCCTGCTGTTTAAACGCATCTTTCAACCACGCCCCTTTAGCCTCAATCTGATCCTCACTAGACAAATGCTGAAACGAACACCCGCCACAAATACCAAACACCTCACATTTAGGCACAATCCGATTATCCGCAGGCACCAAAACCTCCACCACATCCGCCTCTTCAAATTTAGCCCGAGAAAAAACACGCTCAGCCACCACTTTTTCCCCTGGCAACGCACCACTAACAAAAATCACTTTTTCATCTAAATGTGCAATACCCCGCCCTTCGTGTGAAAGCGCTTCAATCTCTAATTCGTAAATCCTTGGTTTTGGTTTTCTTCTTTTGCCCATGCTTATGCCTCCAGTAGCTCGATCCAATGTTTAACAGGTGTTTTAGTGCCTTTTTGCAAATGCATTAAACAGCCTATGTTTGCAGTAACAATCATCTCTGGATTGCTTGCAGTTAGATTTTTCAGTTTGTTGATTTTCAATTGTTTTGAAAGTTTTGGCTGAAAAATTGAATAAGTGCCCGCAGAACCACAGCATAAATGCGAATCAACAACAGGCATTTGCTGATAACCCAGCGAATGTAAAATAGAATCAACCAAGCCACCTAATTTCTGACCATGTTGCAAGGTGCAAGGCTCATGATAAGAGATATTAACTTGCTTTACATTAAGCCGACTCAAATCTTGATAAACCAAAAATTCAGCAATGTCCTTGGTTTTGTTCGCAATATATTGCGCCTTTTGATAATACGGGTCTGACTCATCAAATAACGCTGGATAATCTTTAACCATCACCCCACAACCACTGGCACTGGAAATAATAACCGTCGCCTCAACTTGAAGCCAAGCATCAATATTACGCTTGATTTTAATCAACGCATCACGACTGGCACTCAAATGCTGGTCAATCGCCCCACAGCATTGTTTTTGCGGCGTTTCTGTCGTTTCGTAACCCAATTTTGCAAGAATATTTTTAATCCGATGGTTGATATTAGGCGCCAGCACACCCTGCACACAACCACCCAATAACAAAACCTTACCCGTTTTCACCAGTGGCTTAATCAACGCCCCACACACCTTAGAATGCCTCAACACCCGCCCCACCGGATTAAACAAAATCGGCGTGGTCAAAAATTGACGCACAGAATATCGATACACCCTCTGCCAAAGCGGTCGTTTTTGCTCCACAAACGCCCGCCCAATATCCACCAATTGACCATACTCCACCCCCGATGGACAAGTAGTTTCACACGACCTACAAGTTAAACAACGGTCTAAATGTTTGATACTTTGCCGAGAAAAATCACGCCCTTCCAAAGCCGATTTAATCAAATAAATACGCCCCCGCGGCGAATCCAACTCATCCCCCAATAATTGATAAGTCGGACAAGTCGCCAAACAAAATCCACAATGCACACATTTACGGATAATATCATCAGCTTTTAAATTTTTAATATCTATGGTTTGCATAAGTTTATTTCTTTTCCAACTTTAAATCTCACAAGCACCTTACCCCTTCACATAAAAAATCAGGGAAAGGCTTATAACCCCTTCTAAAACACGATTAATCCACAAAAAAACCACTCTTTATATTTTAAAAAGAATAAATTCACAAACTCTGGCAACAAGAGGAGCAGTTACAAACCACTCCCGACGGCTTTATATTTAATTTATTAAGTTGTTTTTATCTAAAAAATTAATAATAATATGAGACCTTTGCATAAATATGGATGATGAGCAAAATTCAATTTTTGCCCACTTGGTAATCTTCTTAAACCTTGTCTTATCAGGGCTAAGGCTGGGTTTAATAAAATTACCAAGTGGGTGAAAAGTAGATTCTTGATGATTATTCATATTTATGCAAAGGTCTCAATATAAAGTCTGATAATTATGTCATTTTTTTGACCTCTAATTACTCTATTATCAAAAATATTTTTACTACTTAAATTTTATGAATCTATCCAATAACTCCACATTATAAGGAACGGTTTATAGCCACCCATTTCTCGCCCACAGCCCGCTTAAAAACAAAGATTTCCTACCAAAAAAGGAACGGTTACAAACCGTTCCCTACGGCTTCATGTTTAATTTATTGAATTGTTTTTGTTTAAATGCCATTTCAAGGGGTTATTAGCAATATAGAGTCTAGCATTGTCTAATTCCTTTTGACTTCTAATCACTCTATCATAAAAAGATTTTTGCCACCTAAATTTCACCAACGCATCCTCTTCATTAATTTTCTTAGACGAAAAAGTTTTAAAACCACGCATTATCTCCGACAACCCATGCCTTGGTTTGCAACCACCCCCTTCCCGCTCATTATTAATAATCACAATCCCATGAAAATGATTAGGCATCACCACATACTCATCCAATATACAATTTTGATAATGACTTGACAAACCTAACCAGCATTCTTCAACAATTTCACCGGCCTTATTAATGGTCATTATTTCATTGGAAACTTGCCCAAAATATTCATGCATTTTGTAAGTGCAAGTGGTGATGTAATAATAATTATTTTGCGAATAATCGTAATTTTTAAGTCTATTGGCTTTTCTTTGTTTCATGCTGTTAAAAGGACTGCAAGTCTATCTCTATTCATCTTTGAAAAGCAACGGTTGCAAACCATTCCCTACCTATTTACATCTAAAAAAGGAACGGTTACAAACCGCTCCCTACGGCTTCATGTTTAATTTATTGAATTGTTTTTATCTAAAAAATTATTGACAATATAAAGTCTGACAATTATGTCATTTTTTTGACCGCTAATTACTCTATTATAAAAAATATTTTTACCACTTAAGTTTTATAAACCACCCAATAATTCCCAACCACCTCACGCCGTAGGGAACGGTTTGTAACCGTTCCTTTCTCATCTGCACCTTGTACTTAAAAACAAAAATGTTTTGCCAAAAAAAAGGAACGGTTGCAAACCGTTCCCTACAAGCCTTATGTTAAATTCGCTGGCTAACCTCGCCAAGTGTTTGTATGAAAATCTATTTTTAGGCGTTATAAACGATTACCCTTAAGGTTTGGTTATTTTTATTAATCGTATTCTAACTCAACAGTGATACCGAGTAACTTACCGTTATCCGAGTCGTCAGTAAGTTCTTGAATTGTATTTTTTTTAACAAATTTTTTCACACTATCAGACAAGGTATTTAATTGATTTTGATTGATGCTGGCTATATATTGCTTGTCCGAAAACCTATCTTGAACTATTTTAAATAATTCATTACAGTGCGTTTCGTCAATATCGCTAAACAACCTGCTATCATGAAAGATAAAATTCATAATATGGTTATTGCCTTGCATTAGAGTGGTAATATCGTAGCAAAAAAGTTTAACACTATTGATTCCATCAGAAGAATCAGATTGGATTTTAGCCTCAATATCATATCTAATTTGATTGAAGCCATCATTATTTTTTACTGTAATTCCAGACAATGAATTGGGATAAAAGAGTTTTGCTAACACTCTGAAATATTCCATAATTACACGAATGTCCTCCTTTGCATCATCTAAATAATTAACTGTTTTTTCTGATTGTAAAATCATATCCTTTTTTAAAGATATTTTTTTTTGCCCATAGTCATGTTGCAATTTTTCATAACTTTGTAATTTTTCTTTACTTTGTATCATTTCAGAAAGACTAGCGTTAATTTTAGTAAAAATATCTAAGGCTTGGTGTGCATTAAGAAATTTCATATTTTTATCAAAATTCTGCTTTAGTGAAACAAAATCTTTTTTAAGGTTTTCTACCTCATTGAGAATTATTTGTTTTTGCCTTCCTAGCCTTTTGCCTCTATTGACCTTCAAAGATTTGTAAAAAATTTCCAATTCAGACAATTGTTTTTCTACATTCACTCGAAAAACAAGCTTTGATTCGTCAAATATTTTTTTTATATCTTTCTTATCTACATCAGGGCTAATTTTCAAACTTTGTTCAATATTTTTGATGCTATTTTTTTTTAGCTCAATGGTATTTTGCGTTTCATCTATTTTTCTTTTTATATCGTCAGACTCTTGTTTTATTTGATAATAATCATCCGCAACTTCAAACTGCTTTAAATCCTTCTCTAGTTTTTTAATTTTTTCATCTAAATCTGCTAATTCTAAAGATGAGTCTTGGTAGCCTTCAAAAAATTGCTTTAAAATCGGATCTTTTTTAATATTTTGATGTAGTTTATTTGTATCTGTTATTTTTTTTTTAAGTAACATTTTGGCTTGTGATAAATCTATATTAAGATCCAACAAAAAAGCGTTATAAAGTTGTTTTTGGTAGGGCTTATTTACTTGTTCTGGATTATCGTATTCAACATATGATTTTTTTGAAGGTCTGATGAAAAATGGAAGCAAAGAGCGAAAACTTAAATATTGAATGTCTGGCGATATATCAAAGCAAAATTTTTGTAATTTTTCACAAAAATCAGATACAGTAAGGCTTTCATTGTTTAACTTAATTTTACTAGGGGATCCCGCATGTCTTTCTATTCTATAACATTTATCTTTTATTTCAACAGTTAAAAAAAACTGCCAATTAGGTAATTTTTCTTGCAACGATTTTGTAATTTTGTTATTTGCACTAGCGCCAAGACAAAAATTAATCAAAGCAACTAATAATGATTTGCCAACACCATTATATGTTTTATTATTATCAAATTGCTCTGGGTTACTTTGCCTTGCAACAATAAAGCTAGCGCCGCTTTTATTAAATATTATATCTTTAAATGTTTCTTGGTTAGCTTTCAGTGAAATTAAACGCATTTTTTTATTACCCCGTCTTTTTCCGATACACTGCCAATACTATATAAAAATAGCAGAGTCATAATTAAATTATCAAAACTATGCTTAGCTAAATAAATGTTATTTTCGTAATCTGCTTCATATTTCTCCCAAAGTTCATCAATATTTTTAGGTGACCGAAGTTGTGATAAAACATAAGAACCTAGTCCTAACAATGATTGAGAGAAATTAATGTGTTTTGTTGGTAATATCATTTTGGTTCCTTAAAAATATCGCAAGTTTCAAAATATTTAGCTAGTAATATAATAACAGAGGCTTGAACATAGGAGCACTGTTTAGGACTAATTTCAGTAACAATTTCCAAAAATAAATCATCGCCAGAATAATTATTTTTTAAATTTTTATAAACATTTCTGATTTTATCTTTAATCTCTTCTGCAAAAAAATTACTTTCATTTTTTAAATAACTATCAAGTGAAGCAACCTGAAAAGAGGCTGTGTTTAAATATTGAGATGTAAGCCCTCCTAAGTCGTTAAATTGAATTTTATCATTCCAATCAGGATAAATAGCCGAACTGTCTTCTTCTTTTGATAAAGGTAATTTCATAAGATATGAAATTATTTCGCTTAAAACAGTAAAGTCCAATGTTATTTTTTCTGGGTCAGGTAAAAAACCAATTACAGAAAAAATTTGATCGTCATCTAATGAAAATAATAAATCCTCTAAATCTTTTGCCGTTTTAAAGCCAGCATTATTTAAACCGTGTTCTCTCTTTATTGCTTGTATTGCTTGCTCGCAGTCTGCATTAACGCCTTTATATTTGTCATTGACTACAAAATAAAACTCATTAATAGATGCCCATTGCTTTTTAAGTCCTTCAAAATCTTTTTTTGTTTTGTCAACAACTTTAACATAAGATCCTGTTATTTCTTCGGGTGCATACACTTGAAAAAATATACCTGCCGATTCAATATAACCATCATTTTTTCTATCTCCAATATTGCCCCAAGGTCTAATTGCTTGAAAACCTTGCTCAGCATAATTCATTATGCTAGTAAACAAATCCTCAAATTCTTGCCCATTAGATTCGTGTATTTTCAGTTTAAACATCCGTCTAGCAAGTGCCTTTTCTTGACTATTCATTTTTTCCTTCTAAATTCAAACCACTCGATAAATCTCTAATTTCAACTCATCCAATGCTTACAAATACTTTATTTTACCCCAAACAATCCAACAAATTCCCTTCACTATATTTAGTGAAATAATCACATTTTTTAACTCATTCAGAGTTACTCAAAGGTGGTGTGAAAAATGAAATCAATAATAAATTCTCCAGTACTCATCATAACGATATCTGCTTTTATTTTTCTCGGTATAAAAATCAAATTCACTGACTTGCTTTTTAAATATATCAAGTTCTGAATGGTGAAAGCCAATTTGATTCAAGGCAAATCCGAGTAGTTGAAAATAAGGGTAAATCAAATCAAAGGCTTTTATTACTTTATAAACTTCATTGATATCGATTCTGTCTTTAATGCCTTTAAATTCTTTGATGACTTCTTTAAAGCCCTTGAAATATTGGATGTTTATTAATATTTCAGCCAATGCGCGATTCACTGAGGATATATTAAAACCGTTATGCTTTTCAACGCCTACTTCGCCGCTAAACTTTGGCATTAACAACACGAGGTGATGTGATTCATAATCGGCGGTAGATTTGGTGTATCTATAGTCTTTTTTGTAAGCGTTGTCTATCGCTTCTTGGGTGATTTTGGATGGTTTATAGTGTTTTTTCTTTTGTTCTTGGGAGTAGAAAATGAATTCACTTCTAAAGTTAGATGCGCCTATTAGATTTAAAGCAGTTGTCATGGAGAAAAAGGTTCTTGGTGTTAATGAATTAACAAACTCATAAATGGTTATGTCAAATAAAGAGTACCTTTCTTGCTTGATTTTATCCGAAACTACTGTGTATGTTTTTAAGTGTAATTGCTCTTGCAATTTAACCATAAATGCTGAGGATGACATTGATTGTGCCACTCGTGAATCCTTTTTTAAAACATTTAAAACATCTGTTAACTCTCTATATTTATAGACTTTTTTCTCAGAGATTGCATTTTTAATATCCGCTAAGTTCTTGTCAAATAAAGTCTTTCGTTTATTTTTCATAGTTAGATGTAAAGTATTAGTATATATACTAATACTATACATTGTTTTGATATTTTTGTCAAGTTTGACAAAATATATTAATAGCATTAAAATAAAGTATATATACTTTATTTAATAATGATTAAAATATGATTATTTATGTTTATAAGCAGAATCAATACCTAGGAAAATTAGAGGAGAATAACGATAGAATTACCTTTATTTATAGCGAAGATATTGGTGAAAAATGCTATATTGATACTATAAAAGACAAGAAGAATACATTTGAAGATTTGCCGTTGGTGTTTAAAAATCTATTATTAGAAAATGAAGATTTAACAAAAAAAACATCGACAAAAATTGAAAAACTATTACTATTATCAGATATTCATGGCAGCTACCAATTTAGTCAAACTAAACACATTTCAAAAAAGAAAAATAAAATATACAACTATCAAGATGTAAAAGAGGAAATTCTAGACAGTGGCTACTCATTCCCCAATATATTAGACTACAAACTAGATATCCCCAAAGAAAAATTAGAAGCAAACAATCAAAATAATGTTATAGGTCTCAGTGGTTTTCAACATAAATTTAGCGTTACCAAAGATGACAAGACTAAAACAATCACAACTTCTGAAAATGATAGCAATTATTTCATGAAGCCCTACAACAAACATCATCTAATTTTTCAAAATGAATCCTATATTCCCTGCTTGTTAATTAATGAACATTTGTTTATGACTATAGCCAGAGATCTTGGTTTTGACATACCTTATAACGCGATTATCAAAGGTGAAAAAGATTACCACTACATCATTAAACGCTTTGATAGATTTGATAAGATAAAATTTGACCACGAAGAGTTTGCCACCATGCTAGGTTATGATTCAAATAGTAAATACAACACCACCATTCTTGAAATTATGACAAAAGCACAAGCATATTTACCAAGTAATGAATTAAAAGAACTCTTGTCTTTTATTTTTTACTCTGTGGTTATATCACACGGAGATTTGCACTCTAAAAACTTGTCATTAATACATCAATCAAACGCCTTCAATGAACAAAAAAAGTGCGTTTCCCCTTATTATGATATATCCACCTCATTTATATACAAAGGATTAAAAAATAGAGATATTGGAATGAAAGTTTTTAACAAAAAGAAAGGGATAAAAAAACAAGATTTCCTAAACTTGGCTCAAAAGTTTGAGATCGATAATTTTGAAGATGAAATAGAAAGAATTTGCCGATATTTTATTGATAATTTTAAGTCGTATATAAATAGCCTACCTAACAATATCCAAAATATACCAATAGCCCAATCCGGATATTATGAAAACAAAAAAACTTTTAAATTCGTTCTGGAAAGGTATTACAATCAGCGTTGCCAATACATCAAAGAAAAAATTGATAAGGGCTTGTTACCTGATATAAATATTTTTAAATAGTCTTTTGTGTGGATATGGGTGATTAGGAAAATTCAATTTTTTGACTTTTCTTAGGGGGTTGTTGCGTGGTGTTAACCAAATAAACTTTGTGCGGAGGAAGGAACGGTTATAAACCGTTCCCTACGGTCTTGCATTCAATCCATTGAATTGTTTTCATCTAAAGGCTATTTTAAGGAATTATTGGCAATATAAAACCAATAATTATGTCACCCTGCTCTAACTCCTAATCACTTTGAGACCTTTGCATAAATATGGATGATTAGCAAAATTCAATTTTTGCCCACTTGGTGATTTTCTTAAACCTTGTCCTAGCAGGCTAAGGCTGGGTTTAAAAAAATTACCAAGTGGGTGAAAAGTGGATTCTTGATGATTATTCATATTTATGCAAAGGTCTCACTTTATAACAAAAACACTTTACCCACTCAAACTTTATAAACCCATCCATTTTACTGACGCACACCGTAGGGAACGGTTTATAACCGTTCCTTCCCCATCCATACCCACAAAAACCTTACCAATCAAATCTTCCACCAACCTCACAATCAAACAACTTGGCCACACTAAATTGTTATACTTTACACATCAAAAGACAAGCCATCTAACGCCTGGTTCAATTTAAAATAATCAATCTCTTGTGCAATTTTTTTGGCAGATTGTAAACACGCCAGCCCCTGTTGTTTTTTACCTGTTTGATAATAAATTACACCCATATTAAACAATGCATTACCCTCCCCTGCTTTATCGCCAATCTCTTGACGGATTGCTAACGAGTCGGTGAGGTAAATTAGTGCAGTTGTGTAGTCGCCTTGTGTTTGGTAAATCAAAGAAATATTATTTAAAGTTGCGCCTTCCCCTGCTTTGTAGCCAATCTCTTGGTGGATTGCTAGCGAGTCGGTGAGATGGATTAGTGCAGTTGTGTAGTCGCCTTGTGCTTTGTAAATCTGAGAAATATTATTTAAAGTTGTACCCTCCCCTGCTTTGTCGCCAATCTCTTGGCAGATTGTTAACGAGTTAGTGAGGTAGGTTAGTGCAGTTGTGTAGTCGCATTGTGCATAATAAATTTGAGAAATATTATTTAAAGTTGCGCCTTCCCCTACTTTGTCGCCAATCTCTTGGCGGATTGCTAACGAGTCGGTGAGGTAAGTTAGTGCAGCTGTATAGTCACCTTGTGCTTGGTAAATCTGAGAAATATTATTTAAAGTTGCACCCTCCCCTGCTTTGCCGCCAATCTCTTGGTGGATTGTTAACGAGTCAGTGAGGTAGGTTAGTGCAGTTGCGCAATCACCTTGTGCTTTGTAAATCGAAGAAATATTATTTAAAGTTGTACCTTCCCCTGCTTTGTCGCCAATCTCTTGGCAGATTGTTAACGAGTTAGTGAGGTAGGTTAGTGCAGTTGTGTAGTCGCCTTGTATTTGGCAAATCAAAGAAATATTATTTAAAGTTGTGCCTTCCCCTGCTTTATTGTCAATCTCTCGGTGGATTTCTAACGAGTCGGTGAGGTAGGTTAATGCAGTTGTGTAGTTACCTTGTGCTTGGTAAATCTGAGAAATATTATTTAAAGTCACACCTTCCCCTGCTTTGTCGCCAATCTTTTGGCAGATTGTTAACGATGTTTCAAGATAAGGTAATGCCTGAGAATATTGTGCAGTATAAAGATACAGCAACCCCAAAGAAGCATTAAAATTACCTTTTTTATCATCAAAATTTTTCTGCCCATGCAATAACAACGCCTCTAAAATCAGTTTTTCCGATATTTTTAACGATCCATAATATCCAAATGTATCAACGATTTCTTGGATAAATTGTTGCGACTTTTGATCATTCAATTGAATGTCATACACCTGTCGCACGGCGCGTGCCAAAATATCGTGCAATAAGTAACTTTTCCGATCGTCCTCCAAAATACTTTTGCTTAACAATGATTTCTTGACTAATGAATTTAAGATAACTGCATTATCTAAATTTAACCAACCTCTCAAAGTATCTGTCTCAAAGGCGAAAACAGGTAGGCGACTCAGTGATTGCAACAATAGCACCTCATTTTCTGGCAGCCGCATCAAAGAAATAAGTTTGCCAATATGTTGAATTATTTTTTCCGATCCTTCTGCGGCAAACCCTCTGCCTGCTTTTATTTCTACCAATGAATCAAAATTACTGCCCTCTAATTCATCCCACATTTTTGATGGTGAATAATCTGACATGAGTGCAATCTTTGCCACTAATTCCAATACCAAAGTATGATTGCCACAATGTTGCACAATCTGAGCCACTGCTCGCTTCTCAGTAGGGTTAAGTTTGCTGATTTTTGCGTCTAATACCGCCTTGTCTTTCATTCCTTCATTGCTGTAATAACAATACAAACTCAAACAATCTTGTTCGCTCAAGAAATCCAGTTCTATGACCTCGTTAAAATTGGTATCTTGATAACGAGAATTAACAATACAAGGAAAATTAATGCTTTGTAGTTGCCTTGCTATAAGCCACTCGCCATCATCTTCTAACAAATTATCAATAATAAGAACCCCTTTATTTGTTACTTGGCTTACAACTCCTATGAATGCCGTAACAGGATCTTCTATATCTTCAATTCTAAAATGAGCGCTTAAAATATTGACTAATTTGCTGTTTAATCCTTGCGAAGCATCAAGCCAAATGACATTAGGAAAATCGTCTTTATTATATAAATCATAAGCCAATTGCCGACATAAAGTAGTTTTACCAACGCCACCAAAACTTTTAACCAAACAGATGGTTTGATTACTTTGTTTCTGTATTTTTTCAGTTAATGTTTTAAGTAAATCGTCTCGCCCTATTACTAGATTGCTAAAGCCATCGGGTAATAGGGTTAGGACTTTTTTTCTGAACCATAATGATTGACAATCTTGTCGCCCGCTACAGCATCCCCAAAAATTGTGTTATTTTGAAAAATATGGCTATTGTTAAATTGCTGCTCAATGGCTGTTTTGTCCAACCCTTTCAACTCTAGTTTTTTAATATTTTCCACTGCCAATGCAAATTCATTACCCTCTAAAACATCTGCTTTAACTGTATCTTTTAAAATATTTTTAAAATTCTCAATACTAAGACTTACTTTCGCTTTTAGTAAATCATAAGCCGCATTAGCCAATAATGATATTGTTAGCGCTTCAACCATTTGCCTCTCCCTTTATTAAAAAAAATAAGACCTTTGCAGTACGCAGTCCCTTGTGGATAAATATGGATGATTAACAAAATTCAATTTTCACCTAATTGGCAATTTTTAAAACTCAACCCCAAAAAACAAAAAATGAACTTTACAAACAACACCCTTGGGCTTTAAATTTTATATACCAATCACTAACATACCTCCCAACACCAAACCCTACAAACACCTTTCCCCATCCAAAACACAAACGCAAGTAGGGAAGAGTTTGTAACCCTTCCTAACAACCAACTTACAAGGACGGGTTACAAACCCATCCCTACCCATTGATGTAAAAATGCAAGATTATTTAAAAATCCCTTTAGGATCAAACACCCCCTTCAATCGCCTTTCTATTTCTTGCCGAATAGGCTGGTCATTTTTTGAGAGGCAAGGCCTCTCAATTTTGCCGATGTAGGTGCTGGGCATAACTTTAAAACTGATTTGTGTGATGATGGCGAATTGGCCTTTGGAGCCGACTAGGAGGCGGGAGACATCGTAGCCTGCGACATTTTTCATGACTTGGCCGCCGAAGTTTAGGTAATCTCCGGTGCCGTCGATGATTTTCACGCCTAGGATGCAATCTGATAGGTCTTGGGCGCCTTGGGCGTAGGCAGCGCCGATGGTGGTGTTGGGTGTTACGAAAAAGGGTAGTGCTTGGTTGTGTTTGGCGAGTTCGGTTTGGATTTCGCTGATTTTTGTGCCTGCTTTGGCGGTCATAACCAGTTCTTCGGGGTGATATTCTACTATGCCTGAATAGGCTAGCCAGTTGCTGTTAATGTGTAAATTGTTGGCTTCTTTGACCAATTGTTGTAGTTGGTGGATTCGATTTGGCATTAAAAGCGCTCCAATTCAGGGTGGGGTAATTTGCCGTGATGGACATGCATGGCGCCTAATTCTGCGCAGCGGTGTAGTTCTGGGACGGCTTTACCAGGATTGAGTAGTGAATTTGGATCGAAGGCTTGTTTGATTTTGTGGAATATTGCCAGTTCTTTGTGGTTGAATTGGTGACACATGGCGTTTAGTTTTTCAACGCCTACGCCGTGTTCTCCAGTGATGGAGCCGCCCATATCAACGCTGAGTTTTAGGATTTCTGTGCCAAATTCTTCTACTTTTTCTAACTCACCTGCGACATTGGCATCGTACAAAATCAGGGGGTGTAAATTGCCATCGCCTGCGTGGAAAACATTGGCTACTCTGAGTTGGTATTTTTGGCTTAATTCGTTAATTTTTTCCAACATATCGGCTAGGTGTCGTCTTGGAATTGTGCCGTCCATACAATAATAATCAGGGGACAATCTGCCGACGGCAGGGAAGGCGGATTTGCGCCCTTTCCATAAATTTAATCGTTCTTCTTCGCTGGCAGATACCTTTAACGATGAGGCGTTGGATAAAATTTTTAACACGACATCTAATTCAGTTTGCACCTGCGCTTGTGTGCCGTCTAATTCGCAAAGTAACAGTGCTTGTGCTTCTAATGGATAACCAACGCCAGCAAATCCTTCGGCTGCTTGAATGGCAAAACTGTCCATCATTTCCAACCCAGCAGGAATAATCCCCGCCTTAATAATATCTGCCACCACATTGGCGCATTCTCGAACAGAATCAAATCCCGCCATCACCACTCTAGCAAGGGCAGGTGTTGGCGTTAATTTAACCGTAATTTCAGTAATAATCCCCAGTAAACCCTCCGAGCCATTCATTAATGCCAATAACCCCAATCCATCATCCTGACGCGACAACACCAACTCATCGCCATCAATGGTCAGCATTTTAATCGCCTCAACATTATGCACCGTTAATCCATATTTCAAACAATGCACACCACCAGAATTTTCAGCCACATTACCGCCAATCGTGCAAGCAATTTGACTCGATGGATCAGGCGCATAATATAATCCAAACCCAGACACCGCCTCACTAATCGCAATATTCCTCACCCCCGGTTCCACCACTGCCAGTCGATTTTCCACATCAATTGACTTCACTTGATTCAACTTAGACAACCCCAGTACAATTGATTTTTCAAGCGGCATCGCCCCACCTGCCAAACCTGTCCCAGCACCCCGAGTTACCACTGGCGTATTATGTGCCTTGCAAATTTTTAACACCTGTTTAACTTGCTCAATATTCTCTGGCAACACCACCGCCAACGGTTTTTGCCGATACACACTTAACCCATCACACTCAAAGGGACGGGTATTTTCCTCGCCTGTTAGGATGATGTTTTTAGGTAGTTGTGTTAAAAGTTGTTGTATGATTTTCATTGGCTTAATCTATTCCTTATTTAAGTTGGTTTTTTTTGATAGGCTCTTAAATAATTACCTATTTATTGCCCAGCCATAAGCGACTGAATGTTGCTTATATATTGTTGGTTGCATCATTTTTTTAGTTGTTTTTTATTTTCTTGTTAGAAGCCAAGCCACCAAAACTGCACCACCAACAATTGCCAAACCTTTAACCAAGTCTTCATTTTTTTTCTTATTATTCAAACTTGCTTTAAATTCATCCATTGAATTAAAGCCAATATTTTTCATATAATCTGACATTTCTGTCTTATTGCCACTTTTCTCCATCAAGTCTAAAAATCTTTGTATTTCATTAAAAGTTGCAGTATTGGTAGTGAGTTTTTTTTGTGCTTCTTCTAATTCCTTATATTCTTTAACTAATAACCCCATGTTTTTACCCTTTTTCAATCATTTTAATAGAGACCTTTGCATAAACATGAATAATCATCAAGAATCCACTTTTCGCCCACTTGGTAATTTTTTAAACCCAGCCTTAGCCCTGCTAGGACAAGATTTAAGAAAATTATCAATGGGACAAAAATTGAATTTTGCTAATCATCCATATTTATGCAAAGGTCTCTAATAAAAATTTCTTCAGATGTTCTTTTTGACTCTTTCTTAAAAACTCCAACTTTCTCTATTACAAATTTACCTAAAATATCCTTGAACAAAGCAAGCGATAATTCATCAGTAATTGACATTTAAGCCATTATAATGGTTTTTTTATTTTAAATATTTAATAAACCTTATGAAATCATTTAATCCACCAGTAAGAACTTTAATGGGGCCAGGTCCTTCCGATGTTCATCCACGAATTTTGTCAGCAATGGCACGACCGACAATTGGGCATTTAGATCCTGCTTTTGTGGGCATGATGGATGAGACTAAAGAGGGGTTGCAGGCTATTTTTAAAACTGAGAATGAATTAACTATGCCAGTATCGGCACCGGGTTCTGCTGGGATGGAGACTTGTTTTGCGAATTTGGTTGAGCCAAATGATAAGGTTATTGTTTGCATTAATGGCGTGTTTGGAATGCGTATGAAGGAAAATATCACTCGTTTGGGGGGTGAGGCGATTGTGGTTGAAGACGATTGGGGCAATGCGGTGTCGGTTGACAAAGTGGAGCAGGCTTTAAAGGACAATCCAGAGGCTAAAATTTTGGCTTTTGTGCATGCTGAGACTTCAACGGGTGCGCAGTCTGATGCCAAAACTTTGTGCAAACTTGCGCATCAATACGATTGCATTACTATTGTTGATGCGGTTACTTCGTTGGGCGGAACGGAATTGCGTGTTGATGAGTGGGAGATTGATGCGATTTATTCGGGTACGCAAAAATGTTTGTCTGCTATGCCAGGTATTTCGCCCATTAGTTTTAGCGAGCGTGCTTTAACCAAAGTAAAAAATCGTCAATCCCCTGTAACTTCTTGGTTTTTAGACCTTAATTTAGTTATGGGCTACTGGGGCAAAGGGGCAAAACGCACCTACCATCACACTGCACCTGTTAATACGCTATACGGCTTGCATGAGTCATTGGTAATGATGTTAGAAGAAGGTGTTGAGAATTCTTGGGCACGACATCAATCTAATCACGAATTATTGCGTGATGGCTTGGAAGCAATGGGCATTAATTTCTTGGTGAATGAAAAAGACCGTTTGCCACAATTAAATTCTGTATTTATCCCCGAGGGTGTAGATGATGCACAGGTTCGTGCCACTTTGCTTAACGATTACAATCTTGAAATCGGTGCTGGGCTGGGTGCTTATGCTGGTAAAGTTTGGCGTATTGGCTTGATGGGTTATACTTCTAGAAAAGAAAATATTGCGTTGTGTTTATCGGCTCTTAAGGATGCTTTGGGTAAATAATTTAATGCCTTTAGAGTAAAAAAAGCAGCCAATTGGTTGCTTTTTTTTGCTTTAAATTGAGACTTTTGTATAAAGAGCACTTCCAAAAACCCCAATACAATTTATGAAAAGTATAAAACAGCACCTTTTTCATCCAAAAATTCATCAAATAGCGGGCTATGCTCCTCATTTTTGGCTAAAAAATGCACTATTTCCTACTCTCCCTAAATCGCACTGGGGTTTCTGAAGGCGCCCTAAATATAGATGATTAGCAAAATTCAATTTTTGCCCACTCGATAATTTTCTTAAATCTTGTCCTAGCAGGGCTAAGGCTGGGTTTAAAAAATTACCAAGTGGGTGAAAAGTAGATTCTTGATGATTATTCATATTTATGCAAAGGTCTCAAATAATCAAAAAAACATATTTTCAAAGTCTCACTCTACAATAAATGTCCCCATCATGCCATTGTCTTCGTGTTCTAAAATATGGCAATGATACATATAAGGATTATTGCTGTTATTAGTGTAATCTATCATTTTAACCACGAATTTAACGCTACTATTGGGGTCAACTCGTACTGTGTCTTTGTAGCCTTTTTCGTTGTCTGCAACATTGCTAGCACTGCCTCCGCGTTCAATCACTCTAAAATGTGTTGCATGTATGTGGAAATTATGCACGATTCTCATGTTGTTGGTAATTGTCCAAACTTCGGTTTGATTTAATGTCATGGTGGTGTCTATGCGAGACATATCAAAAGATTTGCCATTAATGGTGAATCTAGCGCTACCGTTGCCACCACCACCGCCCATGCTGCCAGATAAGACAAAATTTCTAGTTGTTGCGTTAATTGGGGAGTGTTTTTCAAGTGTGGTAAGTGTTCCTGGGACGGCGTTTGATGTTTCGCTACTACCGACAATAATTTGCATGAGTTCAGCGCCAGTTTCAAAGTCTTTTAAGATGAATGTTTTGCCGCTATTGCCACTAAAATCAACGACTATTTCGGCGCGTTCAGCGGGGCTTAATAACACTCTTGTTAGGGTAACTGGTTTTTCTAAAAATGCTTGGTCGCTGGCAATTTGCTGGAAACTTTTATCTTTATTGCTGGTATCAATCAAGCCAAAGTTATATAGGCTGGCATTAGAGCCATTTAATATCCTAAAACGAATACGCTTGGCTTTAACCTCCAAAAATGGCTTAATAACGCTGTTAATTATATGAGTATCACCCTTAAAACCTTGCATAATTTCCATTCTGGTTGGACTATAAACCAGTTGTTTATTGGCATTAAATTTTCTATTTTGCACAATTAATGGAATGTCGTCTATGCCATAACGCTTGGGCAAATCAAGTGCATCACTTTCAGCATCATCAACAATAATCATACCTGCTAAGCCTTTATATACATGTTCTCCAGTTTTTCCAGATAGGTGTGGATGATACCAATTGGTTGATGCTTTTTGTTTAACTGTATAAGTTGCGGTCCAAGTGGTGTTATTCTCTATGCCGCTATGAGGGCCGCCATCTTGGTTTGCTGGTAGGTGCATACCATGGCCGTGCATAGTGGTGGTTTCGCCTAATTTATTGTGATAGGTAATTTGCACATTGTCATTCTCATGCATTCTTAAAGTTGGCATTAAAGATTGGTTGTTACTGGTATTGCCACTATTGCTATCAGCATAAAACACATTGGTATTGATGCCGTTATAAAATTGATATTGTCCTTTCTTAATGTATAAGGTAAAACTTTTCTTGTTGTTGTCAACGCTAGGGTTGAGTTCAACTGGAATTTTTAATCTTTGATTAAAGTCAGAAGGTGTGGTGCTAAAATATACTTGATTGCTAGTTCTGTGGGTGGCCATATTTTGCCTAACAGCCGTGATGATGAAATAATAACCTGCTCTGGTGAGATTTTCAATTGTTAGAGTGGTTACATTCGTTTCTAACATTGTATAACTTGTCAAAACGCCATAATTCTCAGGCTCAATATTGACAAAACTTTCTTGTGCATAATGCACCTGATAACTATCTGCACCAGTAGCGGTATCCCAGTTTAATATCACGCTATTGTTACTTTTTTTCGTGAATCTTAAATTACTTGGCGCACCAAGATTTAGAACAGTTAAAGTGTAATTATCGCTCACTGGATGATATCGCTCATCTCCTGCACGAGTTGCGGTAATGATTACTGTGCCAGCATTAAGACCAATATCTACCTTGCCATTTTCATTCACATTTACTTTATCAGAGTTAGCGCTATAACTAATAGCGCCATTGCTCAACCCGCCCGTTGCAACTTGGATGTAACTAGAAAAAGTAACCCCTGTTTTGTCATTACCAGCACTAAAGCCTGTTTGGTTGGCCTTATTAATAGTTAGCGTGTATTGTCCACTAGCAGTTTGATAAAAATCATCCCCTAATTGTGTTGCTGTAATGTTCACAACGCCCGCTTTTAATGCTCCAATAGTGCCATTTTGATCAACTGTGGCAATACTTGTATTGCTTGAAGTGTAGGTGATATTTTTATGGCTACTTTGTCCAGCAGTGGCTGTACGACTAAAACTTTCGCCAAATATTTTGCTGACTGCATTTGTGTCAAAAGCAAAATTGGTTTGATTGGCTTTATTGTTAATAGTTAGCGTGTATTGTCCACTAGCAGTTTGATAAGATTCATCCCCTAATTGTGTTGCTGTGATATTAACAACACCAATTTTTAATGTTCTAATAGCGCCATTTTTATCAACTGTGGCAATGCTTGTATCACTTGAAGTATAAGTAATATTTTTGTTGCTACTTTGTCCAGCAGTGGCTGTGCGACTAAAATTTTCACCAAATGTTTTGCTGACCGCATTTGTGTCAAAAGCAAAATTGGTTTGATTGGCTTTGCTAATAGTTAATCTGTATTGTCCGCTAGCAGTTTGATAAGAATCATCCCCTAATTGTGTTGCTGTAATGTTCACAATGCCGGCTTTTAATGCGCTAACTGTGCCATTTTGATCAACTGTGGCAATGCTTGTGTCATTTGAAGTATAAGTAATATTTTTGTTGCTACTTTGTCCAACGGTGGCTGTACGACTAAAATTTTCACCAAATGTTTTATTAACTGCACTTGTGTCAAAAACAAAATCAGTTTGTGCAAATTTCATACCGACCAGCAGTCCAAAATTAGCAGCCACAGTGTTGCGCTCAACATCTGACCTTACTGTAATTATTGCATAACCTGATATGTCAGGCTTGGCGGTAATTTTTACGCTATAAATAGCATTGGAAACTTGTTTAAACTCAGATTGTGTAACAACCTCATTAATGCCAATATCAGTAGCGCTAAAAGCCACTTCTTGGCTGAATTTAAAAGTAATAATAGCAGTATTAGTAACGCTGTTTAACAAAGGAACGCTACTACTGATAAGCAAATCAATTGGATTTGATTTTTTGTATTCCAATTTATATAACTGCGCTCTGAAATGTTTTTCTGCTTCCGCCTTTGACACACTAAAGTTGTTGTTGCTTTTAGCGCTATCTGGTAATTGATTTAAAAAATCATCTTGTTTGTCAACAAAGGTGCTAATGTTTCCTGAAATAGCAAGATTGTTAGTAATGCTAATGCCCTCATTTGCACTGTTATTTGCGTTTAAAGATTGCAAGGTTTGCAAAATTAAAGTTTCTAGTTTTTGCTTGTCAACAACTTTTGTATTCTCTGCCAGCATTCTCGGGGTAATGATTTCACGCCCGCCAATCGTATTGGTTTTTGCAGTACCCAACTCTAGCGACCCCAATGAAAAAGTAATGTCATCACCTACTAAATACTCAAACGAACCCAAACTATCGGTAATCCCTTGTTTACCCGAAGAGGTGCTGTAGTTCAATCCAGATACCGCAGAATCATGAAAATACCCAGTCAACGAATTGGACGAATTGCCATCACCGCCACTGCCGCCACAGGAAATAATAGTGCTACTTAATAGTGCTAATAATAAATTTCTAAAAAACATAATTTTAAACCTTAATGAGACCTTTGCATAAATATGGATGATTAGCAAAATTCGATTTTTGACAAATTAGCGATTTCTTTAAACTTAGTGCTGACAAGGCTTTTGCTCATCTAAAAAAATAAAGAGAATAATCAACTTGAGTTAACTGACTATTTACACAATGGATAAATGGATTATTCTCTTCATCTCCTTTTTTTTAATTTTTTTCAGAATGCTGGTGCCTTCAAAAACTTTTTCTTTTTCAATATCACTTAATAAATAAGAAACCAAACTGTCCATTGCTTGATGAATAGTGGTAGCAAAGTTATTTCCAATATATAACAACTCAGTGCCATCAGTAGAATAATGAAGTTTTTTCAAAATACTATTTTTATACAAAATCGTTACATCCATATCAAAATGGCGTTTACGCTCGGTAGGAATTAAACCTAATGTCAAGGCAAGAATCATGATGCCAACAAAATTTTCTTCGCTATTTTCTTGGATTCGAATGTCGAATGTAAAAGAAGTAATGGTGTTATTGTTAACACTAATTCGTTTAAAAACATTCGCTTTTCGAAGAGACTTAACAATGCCCTGATGCATACGAACTTGTTTAAATGAATCATAAAGCCCATCATTAACAATAATAGAGACGGCTGGATATTTTTTGGCAATATTGGTTTTATACGGTGCTTTTTGATAAATTTGGCTTGATTCACAGGCAGACAATAACAGAACAAGTGTAAGGACAACTATTTTCACAACTATTTAATTTTTGCTAGCAACTCTTCTTCCGTTTCAACACGATCTGGGTCGGATAGACAACAATCAACTGGACAAACTTCTACACACTGTGGTTCGTCGAAATGGCCAACGCATTCGGTGCATTTGTCGCCATCTATTTCATAGATTTCATCACCCATAAAAATCGCTTCGTTTGGGCATTCTGGCTCGCAGACATCGCAGTTAATACATTCGTCGGTAATCAATAATGACATAACACTCTTAAATTTTTAAAATTATGAGAATGCATTTTACTGTGATTTTAGGTATCATAACCACTTTTGTATCGGGTCTTATCTTATGAGAATTTTAATTGCGTTTTTCACTCTTTTTTTATCAATTCAATCACAAGCAAAATTAGCAGATGGTTTATATGCTAACTTGCACACCAATCAAGGTGATATTATCGTTCAACTTGCTTATAAACAAGCGCCATTAACGGTAATTAATTTTGTTGGTTTGGCAGAAGGCACCAAGCGTTCGAATGCCAAAATGGGCAAGCCATTTTATAATGGCTTAAAATTCCACCGAGTGATTAATGACTTTATGATTCAAGGTGGCGACCCTAAGGGCAATGGCACAGGCGGCCCAGGTTATCAGTTTGCAGATGAATTTAGTGATTTAAAACATGACAAAGGTGGCATTTTATCTATGGCAAATTCAGGGCCAGCTACCAATGGTTCACAATTTTTTATTACACATACGGCAACGCCACATTTGGATGGCAAGCACACGGTTTTTGGACATGTGGTTGAAGGTATGAAAGTGGTAAATAGCATTAAAAAAGAGGATTTTATTCGTGAGTTGAATATTATCCGGGTTGGCGATGAGGCTAAAAAATTCCAAACTGATGAGGCGGCTTTTCAAGCGCAGAATAAAAAATATTTAGTTGAAAAAAGTAAAAAACTGATTAAGTTTGTTAAAAGCCATTACCCAAATGCAAAAGCCACAGACGATGGTTACTTTGTGCAAATTAATCAAGCAGGAACCGGTGCAAAATCAAGTACAGGTGATACCGTAAAAATTAGCCTATCACTGGAATTAGATACTGGCAGGAAAATAAGCAAAGCTGACGAAGCAATAACTTTTACCTTAGGCGATGGCACCATTCTTAAAGCCATTGATCAATCGGTAGTAGGGATGAAAGTCGGTGAAAAGCGCACTGTTATTATGCGTAATAATGTTCGAAATATGCCACAAGATTTGCTTTTGATTGTGAATTTGGAGCTGGTATCAATAAGTAAATAATATGTTCCTAGAGTTCATTAATTTTCTTACTCAATTTGATTCGGGTTTTAATGTTTTACAATATCTGACACTTCGTGCAATTTTAGCGATGCTAATGTCTTTGTTTACCGTGCTCGCTTTAGGTCGTCTGTTTATCAATCAATTGCAGCAATATCAAATTGCGCAAATCATTCGTCATGACGGCCCAGAATCGCACTTGTCTAAGGCAGGCACGCCAACCATGGGTGGCATTTTAATTTTATTTTCCTTTATTAGCAGCGTGCTGGTGTGGGGCAATTTGCACAATGTTTATCTTTGGATTGTGGTGGTGGTGGCGTTGGTTTTTGGGGCAATTGGCTTTACCGATGATTATTTAAAAATTAGCAAAAAATCTGCCAATGGCTTAAGTGCCAAACAAAAATATTTGGCGCAATCGTTTAGTGCAATTGCTATTGCGCTATGGATAGTGAGCAATACCGAGCAGGCGATTTCTACCGATTTATTGATTCCTTTCTTTAAAGATTTGACTGTGCCACTGGGTGCTATCGGCTTGGTTGTGTTGTCTTATTTTGTAATTGTCGGCAGTTCTAATGCGGTTAATTTAACCGATGGCTTAGATGGTTTGGCTATTATGCCGACTGTTTTGATTGCGGGGGCTTTGGCAATTTTTGCTTATATTGGCAGCAATTATCATTTTGCTGAATATTTAAATATGCCTTTTATGCCGATTGCCAGCGAAATGGTGGTTGTTTGTGCTGCTTTGGTTGGTGCGGGATTGGGTTTTTTATGGTTTAACACTTATCCTGCTGAGGTTTTTATGGGTGATGTGGGCTCTTTGGCGTTGGGTGCGATTTTGGCAGTTATTGCTATTGTTATTCGTCAAGAAATTTTGTTGTTTATTATGGGCGGTATTTTTGTCGCCGAAACACTCTCGGTATTGATTCAGGTTACTTGGTATAAGCGCACTAAAAAGCGCATTTTTTTAATGGCACCTTTGCATCATCATTTTGAGAAAAAAGGTATGTCTGAGCCGAAAATTATCGTGCGTTTTTGGATGGTTACTTTAATTTTGGTGTTAATCAGTCTAGCCTCCATTAAAATACGCTGATTATGAATACATTAAATAAATGGGATAAGCGCTATTTGTCGCTAGCAAAAGAAATTGCCACTTGGTCAAAAGACCCCTCCACTCAAGTCGGTGCAGTTACCGTTGGCAGCAAAAAAGAAGTGCTGTCTCAAGGGTTTAACGGCTTTCCACGCAATATTAATGACTCTGAGGAACGCTATAACGACAGAGAAACCAAATACAAATTTGTGGTTCACGCTGAGATGAATGCGATTTACAATGCCACTTATTCTGGCACTTCACTTGATGGGGCAACTTTATATGTTTATGGCTTACCTATTTGCTCAGAATGCGCCAAAGGCATCATCCAAGTCGGCATTAAAAAAGTGGTGGTCAAAAAATCCAAAGAACTTGATTGCTGGAACGACAGCTTCAAACTCTCAAAAGCAATGTTTGATGAGGCAGGCGTTACGCTGATTATTAAATAATGATATCTGAAATTTCTAAACGCCGCACTTTTGCGATTATCTCCCACCCTGATGCAGGCAAAACCACAGTAACCGAAAAACTGTTACTTTATGCAGGTGCCATTAAAACAGCGGGCAGTGTCAAAGCGAGAAAATCCAACACTCATGCTACTTCAGATTGGATGGAGATGGAAAAAGAAAGGGGGATTTCTATCACTTCATCCATCATGCAATTTGAGTATGACAAACATGTGATTAATTTGCTGGACACACCGGGGCATGAAGACTTTTCTGAGGATACTTATCGCACATTAACAGCGGTAGATTCCGCATTAATGGTAATCGATGTTGCCAAAGGTGTAGAAATGCGAACCATTAAATTGATGGAAGTGTGTCGCTTGCGAGACACGCCAATTTTGACCTTTATTAACAAACTTGACCGTGAAGGCAAAGAGCCAATTGATTTACTGGATGAAGTGGAAACCGTGCTGAATATTGAATGTGCGCCCATTACTTGGCCAATTGGCATGGGCAAGCGTTTTAAGGGTGTGGTGCATTTGCTTGAGGACAAAATTTATCTATATGAGGCAGGGAAGAATTCTGAAATTGGCGAGAATATTATTATTGACGGCATTAACAATCCTCAACTTGATGAAATTTTAGGCGCAGATGAAGTGCTTGAAATGCGTGAAGAGGTTGAACTTATTCGTGAGACTACCACGCCATTTGATGTGGATAAATTTTTAGCCGGTCAACAAACGCCCGTATTTTTTGGCTCCGCCATTTCAAATTTTGGCATTCAAAATTTACTAGATGGTTTTCTTGAATACGCACCAACGCCAAAAAATCGTGAATCAGATATCCGAGAAGTCAAACCTGAAGAGGACAAACTTACTGGCTTTGTGTTTAAAATTCAAGCCAATATGGATCCAAAACACCATGACCGCCTTGCCTTTATGCGCCTGGTAAGTGGACAGTATAAAAAAGGCATGAAAGTTTTACAAGTATCAACAGGCAAACAAATCAAAATTGCCAATGCAGTTACTTTTATGTCGCGCGAACGCTCTTCGGCAGAAGTGGCTTATGCAGGCGATGTGATTGGCATTCACAACCATGGTGGCATTAGTATTGGTGATACCTTTACCCAGGGTGAAAAACTCTCATTTCAAGGTATTCCCAACTTTGCCCCAGAGTTGTTTCGTCGTGCCGTTTTAAAAGACCCACTCAAAGCCAAAGCCTTGCAAAAGGGTTTAGATCAACTCTCAGAAGAAGGGGCAACACAAGTATTTCGCCCAATTATCAATAATTCGCAAATTCTCGGTGCGGTTGGTATTTTGCAATTTGATGTGGTTGCCCACCGTTTAAAATATGAATACGGGGTTGATTGTCAGTTTGAAACCATTAATATCGCCACAGCACGCTGGATAACAGGCAGTGACAAAGACATTGAGCAACTCAAAGCCAAAGCAGGCAACAATGTGGCAGTTGATTCTGCTGGCGTTCTCACTTATTTAGCACCCTCTACGGTCAACTTACAGCTCACTATAGAGCGCCATCCAAATCTAGTTTTTTCCGCTACCCGTGAGCATTAGCCATTTGCAAAAATAAAGCAAACAGTCTGATGCTAATACTTAGGCAATTAAGCATTTTATTTTTGAAAACGGTATAACCAAAAAAAAACGACCTGCTAAGAGGTCGTTTTCAAAAATATCATTTAAAGCCTTTAAACTGAACAGCTCATATCTTCACCACAACACATTGGTGATTTGATTTTTCCATGGCCATTTGGGCATTCTGATATTTGCACACTTGAACCATCTTCCAGTGCTAAATTTCCATCTGTAAGTGGTGCATCACATTTTCCACAAGTTGCATTGACGCTCATACCGCATTTTTTACATTCATAAGTTGGCATTATCTTCTCCTTTTATTTGATAAAATGTTGTGTTAAAGTTAACTCAACAACCAAAATTTTATACGATTTAATTGGTGATAATGTGGTTTTTAATTTCAAGAAATGCAACGCCTAATACCTTACCATTTTCAAGAATAAAATAAACAATAGGAGGCTTTTGCATAAATACCAAAGTGTTTAGTTTATTTTTGAAAATGGTATTATTAGAGACCTTTGTATAAATATGAACAATCATCAAGAATCCTCGTTTTACCCACTTGGTAATTTTTTAAACCCAGCCTTAGCTCTGCTAGGACAAGGTTTAAGAAAATCACCCATTGGACAAAAATTGAATTTTGCTAATCATCCATATTTATACAAAAGCCTCTATTAGAGAAACTAATTTGAAGCTAGCAGCGTATAAATAAAATAGATTTAACAAAAAAAGGAGAAATCAATGTTATTAGAAATTGTCTTTGCAGCGGGTTGTTTTTGGGGTGTGGAAAAGAATTTTGAGCAAATATCAGGTGTAATCGATGTAACTTCTGGTTACGCTGGTGGTAATTATAACGACCCAACTTACCATCAAGTATTGGCAAATAAAGACGATAACAAGGCATTTAATTTTCTAAGCATACTGAAAAAGATTCCTTGGAGCGACGAAGAAGACGACGAAACGAACGATGAAAAGAGGGATAAAAATATCATCAATCATGCCGAAGTAGTCAAAATAATTTATGACACAAAACTGGTTTCTACTGAATTTTTAATTAAAAATTTCTGGGAATTACACGACCCCACGCAAACTGACGGGCAAGGCAATGACAAAGGCAACAATTACCGTTCTGCCATTTATTGGACAAACGATGAACAAAAGAAAATCGCATTCGACACCAAAGATGCGTATCAACAATTATTAAACAAACAAGGCTTTGGGAAAATTGTTACCGAGTTAAAGCCTATGGACAAATTTTGGCCAGCAGAAGCGCATCATCAAAACTATTTAGCCAACAACCCTAATGGTTATTGCCCTAATCATAAAACGGGGGTGGAGTTTGCCAACAAAGGTGAAATTAAAGAAAAACTCAGTGGCACTTATAACGAACACCTAAAAAACCTTATTTTAAAACCTATCAAAGGCAAAGAAATCGTGGTGATTGAAGCCGATGCTTATTGTCCTTATTGCGTTGCCTTCAAACAAAAAGTATTGGACAATTACAAAGGCAGTATTCCTGTTAGAAGTGCATTTGCGCATAATCTTAAAGGCTACACGATCAAAACACCAACCTTTGCCACGCCTACTATTTTATTCATTAAAGACGGTGTAGAACAATCGGGTTTTCAGGGTTATTTAGCACCCAAAGAATTTTATAAAGCACTGGGAAAATTCAAACTCGGCGACTCCAAGGCCTTTGATATTGCCTTTAATCAAGGTACCGAAAGTAGATTTTGTGAAAAATACGATATTTTCAAAAACACGCCTGACGGTGTATTTGTTGACAAACTATCAGGTGTGGCACTCTTTGACACCGATGATCGCTTCAATTCTAAAAGTGGCTGGTTAAGTTTCACCAAAGCCATTGATAATACCACCATCGAAAAATCCGACAACAATTACGGTATGAACCGCACTGAAATCATCTCAAAAAGCACTGGCATTCATTTGGGCCATGTATTTGAAGACGGGCCAAATGGTGCGCGTCGCTTTTGCATTAACGCTACTGTGTTAGATTTTGTTGCGGACAAAGAATAAAAGGCACAATATAGTATTTATAATCGTCCAAGTATTGGCAGTAAAAAACCCGTGCTACTTATTGATAAAACAGGTATTTTGACTGCCAATACTTGGGACGAGAATGCGTGCCAAATTGTTTGGTTTATTTTTTGAAAATGGTGTTATTTATTGTGTGCAAAACTTAATACAAAATTAACGGCTGCTTTGTCGGAAAGACTTAAACCACCAACTGTTTTTGACAAGGCAATTAAATTCTTAGCAGGGACACCATAATCGTTAGCATCCATAATGATTGGCTTCATAGATGTGATTAATAATTTTTTTCTATAAACTTTTGCAATTAAAACATCTAATTCTATCTTTTTACTAACGCCATAAAATTCCAAAACAGCCGGTATTTTCATTCTTTTATAATAACGAATTGACTTTAATTTTTTCATATCAATCTTTGCTCTAATAATCGCCTGAGGAGACTCTATAACTTTAAAGAACAAATCTTGCAATCTTTTGTCTCTTATTGCTATATTCGTATTCACACTGTTCAAGTCAACGCTTATTTCCACCTCCCCTGTTTTGGAAATTGCTCCTTTGACACTTTCAAAAACAGCGGGCTCAATAACATATTGTTTTTTTATAGTGCTAAAATTGACTACTGAGTTCTTGCTATCAACAATATATTCAGGGGTTGCAAAAGCGCTGTTCAGCGTGGTTAGCGATAGCAGTAAAAATGCAGCCAGTGTTGTTTTTATTAAATTCATATTGTTCCTTAAAGTTATTAGAGACCTTTGCATAAATATGATTAATAAAATTCATTGTTTACCAAACTAGCAATTCCTTTAAATCATATCTTAACAAAGCCAAGACTGGGTTTAAAAAATTGCTAAATTGATGAAAATAAATGCTTAACGGTTCATGTTTATGCAAAAGTCTTCCTTATTATACAACGAGACCTTTGCATAAATATAAATAATCATCAAGAATCCACTCTTTACCCACTTGGTAATTTTTTAAACCCAGCCTTAACCCTGCTAGGACAAGGTTTAAGAAAATTACCAAGTGGGCAAAAATTGAATTTTGCTAATCATCCATATTTATGCAAAGGTCTCACAACAAGTTTTCAGTTGATTATTTTTTCTTTGCAATCGCCTTAACATGTTTGATGTGCTCTCGGTTGGTTTTAAAAGAAGGCGTTAATCTGCCAGCTTCAATGCGACTTACAATCTCTTTCACTTCTGATTTGGTTAAGACGGACTGGGTTTTTGATTTTATAAATTTGATATAACCACTTCCATGGGTTACATTTTCTGGCATTTTTGTTTTAAATTCACTATCACCAACAAAAACAATCACTGAAAACACCTGACTTTCATTTAATTTGAGACCTTTGCATAAATATAAATAATCATCAAGAATCCACTTTTCACCCACTTGGTAATTTTTTAAACCCAGCCTTAGCCCTGCTAGGACAAGGTTTAAGAAAATTACCAATTGGGCAAAAATTGAATTTTGCTAATCATCCATATTTATGCAAAGGTCTCAATTCCAATAATGCCTCAAGCACCTTTGTATGCTTATAATTTTGATGAAGCGGATTCTGAAATTTACCCGAATATTTATAAATTTTTTGAGTCCATATTTTTTGATTTAAACCACCAAATATCCAGCCTTTCATATTTTTCGTCTCAACAACAAAAATACCATACTCTGAAACAATAATATGATCTATTTGGGTGCTACCATCTTCAGTTGGCAAAGTAATATTTTTTATAAGATGGTATTTTCTTTTATCAAGAAGCAATTTGGCACTTAAATTAACAATAAACTCACCAAAAACACCTTTAAACCATGCTGATTTTAAGAGCGTGATTATTACAAAAGCAGGAATGAAATACCAAAGCATGTCCACTTGATTCAGAATAGGTGCTAAGTCCATTGTCTCCTTTGTTTTATTAAGGTTAAAACGCCATTAAAACCACACTTTCTTATCTTTATTACTCTGCTTCTGTCTCACCCTCAGGAGTTTCAGTAATTTCATCGTCTTCAGTTTCAGCAATCTTAGCGATGGACACTAATTTTTCACCTTTGGCAATTTTGATAAGAGTAACGCCTTGGGTGTTTCTGCCGATAATAGAAACATCGGCTGCTCTTGCTCTAACGAGGGTGGCTTTGTTGGAGATGAGCATCATTTCATCTTCGTCAGTTACTTGGATGGCGCCAACAACTTTACCATTTCTGTCGCTGGTTTTAATGGAGATAACGCCTGATCCGCCTCGTGCTTGAGAGCGATATTCATCAAGTGCGGTGCGTTTGCCAAAACCTTTTTCGGTGGCAGTTAAGATTGAATCTTCGCCAGCTGTGATAATGGCTGAGACTATTTCATCGTCTTTTAACCTCATACCTCGCACACCGATAGCGGTTCTGCCGACAGCACGAACATCGGATTCTTTGAAACGGATGGATTTACCGTTGGCTGAAAATAACATAATATCTTGCTCACCCGAGGTAATGTCAACGCCAACAAGTTTGTCGCCATCTCTGAGGTCAATAGCGATAATACCACCTTTTCTTGGGCGGGCAAAGTTGGTTAGTGATGTCTTTTTACAGGTGCCACTACTGGTTACCATAAAGACAAATTGGTCGTTACTAAATTCAGCCACTGGCAAGATGGCATTAATTGATTCTTCTTTTTCAAGTGGCAATAAATTGACAATTGGTTTGCCTCGTGCGATGCGTGATGCCATTGGTAACTCATATACTTTCAGCCAATGCACCTTGCCTGTGGAGGAGAAACACAACACAGTATCGTGTGAATTTGCTACAAATAACTGGTCAACAAAATCTTCATCTTTCATTTTGGTGGCAGCCTTACCTTTGCCACCACGGCGTTGTGCTTGATAATCACTGAGTGATTGCGCCTTAATGTAACCGCCGTGTGACAAGGTTACTACACGCTCTTCTTGGGCAATCAGGTCTTCTAGTGTTAAATCAATCTTATTTTCAATAATCTTGGTCATTCTGTCGTTAGAGAAATTCTCACGAATTTCCATCAACTCATCGCGAATAACTTGCATCAATTTTTCAGGGTTTTGCAAAATATCTAATAAATATTTAATTTGCTCTAACAGCTCATTAAATTCATCAAAAATCTTATCTTTTTCTAAACCCGTTAAACGATGAAGTTTCAAATCAAGGATGGCTTGCGCTTGCTTTTGTGAAAGCTGGTAATCGCCACTCGCTTGTAAACCGAGTTCAGGTGGTAATTCTTCTGGCTTAAATAACGACATATCACGATCGCCAATCAAATCTTTAATCACACTGCCCTGCCAAGTTTGAGCAACTAATTTTGTTTTTGCTTCGGTTGGGTTGGCAGCAGATTTAATCATTTCAATGATGTCATCAATATTACTGAGCGCAACCGACAAACCTTCTAAGATGTGCGCACGATTTCTAGCCTTGTTTAATTCAAAAATAGAACGGCGAGTAACAACATCACGACGATGCGCAATAAAGGCGTCTAGCACGCCTTTTAGCGTCATTAACTTAGGCATACCTTTGTCAATCGCAACCATATTGATGCCAAAAACGGTTTGCATTTCGGTTAGTTTGTATAAGTTATTTAACATGACTTCTGGCACTTCACCACGACGAAGCTCAATCACCATGCGCATACCATCTTTATCAGACTCGTCTCTAAGTCCTGTAATACCATCTACTTTTTTATCTTTAACCAACTCAGCAATCTTGGTGATTAACTTGGCTTTATTTACCTGATATGGCAATTCTGTGACGACAATGCTTTGCTTGTCTTCACCTTCAACATGGGAAACGGAACGAAGATAAATTTTACCTTTACCAGTTTCATAAGCTTGACGAATACCGCTGGCACCATTAATAATACCAGCGGTGGGGAAATCAGGCCCTGGTATTACGGTCAACAATTCGTCAATAGTTATGTGATCATTATCAATCACTCGTAGGCAAGCATCAACCACTTCTCTTAAATTATGGGGCGGGATGTTGGTCGCCATACCCACTGCAATACCTGATGAACCGTTAACAAGAAGATTGGGTACACGGGTTGGTAGGACACTTGGCTCAGATTCAGAGCCATCATAGTTGTCAATAAAATCAACGGTTTTTTTCTCTAAATCTCGCAACAATTCATGCGAAAGTTTTGCCATACGAATTTCTGTATAACGCATGGCAGCAGCACGGTCGCCATCAACCGAGCCAAAGTTACCCTGACCATCAATCAGGATACTACGCATTGAAAATGGTTGCGCCATGCGGACAATCGTGTCATATACCGCTGTATCGCCGTGTGGATGATATTTACCAATCACATCACCGACAATACGGGCAGATTTTTTGTAGACTTTGTTGTAGTCATTGCCCAGCACATTCATGGCATAAAGCACACGGCGATGCACAGGTTTTAACCCATCTCGAACATCAGGCAAAGCACGGCCGACGATGACACTCATTGCATATTCCAAATAGGAATCTCGCATCTCGTCTTCAATAGTAACTATAGGGAAGTTAGGCTCGAAAGTATCGTTTACATCCTGGGGATTATCAATATCATCAGACATACAAAAAAGGGATAATTAAATTACCTATATTTTACTCCTAAAGAGACACAATTCATAACTATAATTTTTCAATTATTTTCTATAAAAAATTATTAAAAATCAATTACTTATGCCTTTCTTTCTTGAATAGCATTTGCCAAAGTTCTCAATAGATTTTCAGTATCATTCCAATTGATACAACCATCGGTAATACTAACGCCATATTCCAGGGTTTTTAACGGTGCAACACGCTGGCTGCCTTCGTTGAGATGTGACTCAAACATTACCCCAAAAATCTGTTCAGAACCTGCACTAATTTGTTTGGCAATATCCGCACCAACTTTGATTTGATTTTTAAAATTTTTTTCACTATTGGCATGCGAAAAATCAACCATTAAACGCTCAGGTAAACTCGCATTAGAAAGCTGTGTAACGGCCTCTTGAACGCTGTCGCTATCGTAATTAGTTTTGCCCTTGCCACCACGCAAAACAATATGACAATTGGGGTTGCCCGAAGTCGTGTATCGATTAATCATACCTTTTTTATTAATTGACCAAAACATATGTGGACTACTGGCAGCAATAACTGCATCAATTGCCACTTGAGCGCCACCCTCGGTACCATTTTTAAAACCAACAGGACAAGACAAACCTGATGCCAATTCTCGATGTGTTTGGCTTTCAGTAGTGCGAGCACCAATAGCGCCCCATGAAATCAAATCAGAAATATATTGTGGGGTAATAAGATCCAAATACTCGGTCGCTGTGGGCAAGCGCAATTTGGCTAAATCTAGTAATAATTTACGCGCCACGCCAAAGCCTTTTTCCATGTTACAACTGTCGTCTAAATCGGGGTCGTAAATCAAACCTTTCCAGCCGATAGTGGTGCGTGGTTTTTCAAAATATACCCGCATAACAATAAACAAATCGTCTTTCAATTCGTCTTGTAACTTGATCAATCTTTTGGCATATTCTATTGCTGCTTTGGGATCATGAATAGAGCAAGGTCCAGCCACAACAAGTAGGCGCTTATCTTTACCCTTGACAATATTGGCAATGGTTTGGCGTGCTTCAACAATAAAATCAGACTCAGGTTTTTGCACCTCGTAACGCTTGATATATACAATTGGCGGGGTGATAGATTCTGCCTTGGTAATACGGATATTGCTAATTCTCTGAAATATTTTTTTTAACATTTGTAGTTCTCGATAACAGCATAAGCTGAATGGTTATGAATTGATTCAAAATTTTCTGACTCTAAACAATAATAATCAAGATTGTCGTTAGCATTTAAACCAACGGCAATGTCACGCACTAAATCTTCAACAAATGCAGGATTGTCATACGCTCTTTCGGTAACAACTTTTTCATCATCACGCTTTAAAATAGCATACAATTCACACGATGCCTTTTGTTCTGCTAATTCAATCAAATCTTCTAAATGCAAGGTTTTGCCTTTGGCAATCCTTACTTTAATAGTAATGTGTGAGCGTTGATTGTGGGCACCATATTTAGAAATACTCTTTGAGCACGGGCAAAGACTGGTTACTGGTACCACAACTTTCATCATTACTTCTGTAACACCTTGGTTTAAAATTCCGTATAAAGTTACTTGGTAATCCATCAAGGATTCAACCCCTGAAGAGGGGGCTTTTTTGGTGCGGAAAAAAGGAAATTCTAGGACAATATGTGCTGTGTTAGATTCTAACTTTTCACGCACTTTGTCAATAATTTTATTAAAATTATCACTGTTAAATTCACAAGGCCCTTCATTTAAAATCTCAATAAAGCGCGACATATGTGTGCCTTTCACATGCTCTGGTAATTCAACCGTCATAGTAAAATTACCCACTGTTGGATTTTTCTTGCCATCACGGTCAATAAAAACAATAGGGTGTGAAATGTCTTTAATACCCACTTTGTCAATAACAATTTGACGAGAGTCTGGGTTGTTTTGTGTATCAGGTAAACTAGATGCGTTCATAACTACTCCGAATAAGCCACAGATGCTCTCGGTGTTTCCCAAATAATCACTTCAGAAACACGAACATCTTGGTTATTAATTAATTTTCCAACCGCTTGATAAAAATACTTTGCGATATTTTCAGCAGTTGGGTTAAGCACATCAAAAGGAGGGATTTCATTCAAATATTGATGATCCAGTCTTTTAACCACGGCTTTGGTTTGTTTTTTAATCTCACGGAAGTCAATTGCAATACCTGAAACATCAAGCTCTTGTGCCTCAACCGACACTTCAACGCCCCAATTATGGCCATGTAAGCGTGCACAATCGCCTGGATAGTCTCTCAAGGAATGCGCTGCACCAAAATCTGTGACAATTTTTAAGACGAACATAATTCGGAAAAATTGGAAAAAGAGGCTATTATACCAATATGAAACCGCTGTATTAGCCAACCCATCACAATTTATGAAGTATATGAAATAACACTTGAATGGGTGTGGATATTAAAAAAATCCCTGTCAACTGATAACCCAAATCCAACGGCACTTCTCTAATATCAAAAACAAGCAATTAAAAAAAACTATCTACTTGAGGCCTTTGCATAAATATGAATAATCATCAAGAATCCTCGTTTCACCCACTTGGTAATTTTTTAATTTGCTGACACCCTCTTATCCTTCGAGGGTTGTCATACAGTTATAGGGGCCGAGCTGGAGGTTCGCATTGCCCGCCATTTGTGCAGAAGGTGCAAATTGGTCTGTTTGTATGGCAACGGTTCTTGTTTTCGTATATTTCAACTCGTCAAGGACTTTATTAATCCGATCACTCATCAACTTAGTGTTGCCTTCATCACCCATATCGTAAACCTGTACGACCTTTATGGATGAGCCAATCGTGTTGCCTTTTTCCAAAAGTTTAGCGAGGATTTTACTGAGTGCATTCGGGCAATCGCAACCATTTTCATTGAGCACCACATCAGATGATAAATGTATGAGACCGACACCGTTGTGTGTTTGACTTTGAAAAAGCACTCCAATCCCAACACATGTAGCAATGCCCATTGTATAAAGACCGATTTTCTCTAAACTTGGCTGAGATTTTTGAGCACTCACAAAGCCAAGATACTGAGTTTTTTCCCAATCGTCATTTTTGACCTGATCCACCCCAGTCATATCTACAAATTGAAATTGTTTTAATTGTTGATGTTGGTTAGATATACATGACACTGCAACCTGTAAATCTTGGGGAATAGGTGGAAAGTTTTCAATCATGGTAGCACTCCTGTGTAATAGACTATTTTTTCAACAGTTTATACTATTTTTCAAAAATAAAATAGACAATATAGCGCTGATAATCACCCCAATATTTTTACTACTAATACCTGGGATGAGGATGACACCAGATTGTTTGGTTTATTTTTGAAAATGGCATTACTGTGTTGGAAATAGACTGTCAATATTTTTTAAAGCAGTCTTAACCCAAAAACAAAAAACGCACAAAATCCAACGGATACAAAGGTTGCAACCAAAAAAAAGCCTTATCAACTAATAAGGCTTTTTTGGTTATTACAATAAAACTAAATCTTATTGTATAACACCATCAATCACACTGATTCCATTAATGGTGTCAATTGCAGATAAGCCCTCTACATCTGGCGCACTATATGTAATACTAGGCGGTGCATAAGCAGGCAATGTTAAAGCGTTACAATCACTTAACTGTTTAACTTTATAGTCAACCGTTATTTCTTTAGCTTTGACGATATATTTTTTATTGTTATTTTTTCCAATAAGAACCGCACCATCTTTTAACGAAAGTATTTTTGAATTTCCTCCGTTATTTGCTGTTGGAGGCTTAACAAGTTTAATATGCTCACTATTAAAAGAACCAACAGCAATTGATGGCATTTCATTTGAACGAATATCTGTCGCTGTTATTTTTGACATATCAAACTCAATTGGCTTGGCAATACTTTGTTCAATGCCATCGGTTGTTAATTTATCAATTTTATTGTTTTTGTATTGAACTGTATAAGTTGTACCTTTGTTATCTCCACCTATACTCACAATTGTGTCTGGACGATTACCATTTAAAGAAACATAGTCGTAATGTGCATAGCCATATTGGAGATCATCATTGTCATCTTTATAGGAAAAAGCAAATGGCTGAATACCGTCAAACATTAATTTAGTAGTCTTTAGAGTGGCATCTGGCGCATAAGTGTAAATATGATAACTCCGAACTGTAAAGGTTGGCTCGTTTCTATCAAAACAAGTAGCGGTGGTTTTAATAAGATCATCATTGAATGCAAAAGTTTTTTGTATATTATCGCGATCCGTCAAAAAAGAACCCTGTTTGTTGGCAACATTGCTGGCAAAAGAATCTAGCATGTGATCGCCATCTTTAACAATAACTTCAATTTTTCCGTTGCTAATTTCTAAAGTACCTTGTGTGCCATTGCTGTCTATATCAATCCTAGTAACTTTCCAATTTAATGTCAAATCACCTAATGGATTAGCCTCAGTTGCAGAAGCGCGAATTATGGCATTTAACTCAATCATAAAATCCCCACGGTCATTTGATATTAAAATTTTTGCCTTGACTATTTGCTTAGCATCAACTTTACTCACATCAACTACCGTTTTTAAAATTATTTTATTGTTCGATTCGCCATCATCACACACAGTGCCACTCGTCCACACTTGATAGCTACCTTTGCCCACAAATTTTTCACTACGAAGAGAGTGTAAATAACACAAAAGACCGTTAACAGCGCCTAAATTCCCTTCCACTTCATTGTCTATATAAGTGTCTGCAGCGCCCTGTTCTTTATAAATTCCTGTTAATTGATCACTTGGAATGACCTCAGAAAAAGCCTGTTGTCCAAATAAAAATAACGATATGATTAATATTTTTTTCATTATTGCCCCTACTTAATTGCTTCAATATGTTTTGGCGGTATGAGTCCTTCATGAGGCTCATCGTTGTTATTGTTGTTATTGTTGTTGTTATTTCCACAACCTACCAACACAACACTCAGCAATAGAAGCATACTTAAACTTAACTTTTTCATGACTTCCCTCATCTTTTTAACAATTTAATTAGAAAAATATTATATCATTACTTTTGGCAAAGTTAATATTAAAAAAATTAATCAACTGCTTCGATTTTTGATAGGTTTTGATAGCCTTTTGGCAATAAATTTCCTCGTCTGGCACGCTTGCTAATGTAATTACTTAAATCTTGAAATTTAATGGTTAAATGGCGCTTTCCTGCGGTTACTTTAAGATTTTGAGTGTCTAACAAAACGCAGATACTAACAACAAACTCTTCTCCAGACTTCATTTCTTTTGATGGAATTTGAATCAATTTATTGCCCTTTCCTTTTGACAAAACTGGCAATTCAGAGATTGAAAACACCAATAACCTGCCACGATTGGTGGTTACTGCAACAAACTGGTTTTCTAAATCATTAACTTCAACGATTCGCATTACTTTGGCTTTGCCTGATAAGGATAAGGACACTTTGCCAGCTTTTTTCTTTGATAATAAATCACCAATGGTGGTGATAAAACCATAACCTGCATTAGAGGCTAATAGAATATTTTGACTGTCATCACCCATAATAACATCTACAAATTTAGCCTCTAATGGTGGGGTTAATCGACCTGTTAGTGGTTCGCCCTGCCCTCTGGCACTGGGTAGAGAATTGGCTCTTAATGAATAAGAGCGACCTGTTGAATCTAAGAAAGTGGCGTTTTTGTTGCTACGCCCTTTGGCGCTGGTTAAATAGCCATCGCCTGATTTATAATTCAATGCACTGGAATCAATGTCATGTCCTTTGGCGCTACGCACCCAGCCATTATCACTCAATACCACAGTAACATTTTCAGCGGGCGTTAAGTCGTCTTCATTAAAGGCTTGGGAGTGTTGGACGCTGGGTTTAATGCTTGAGCGTCTTGCGTCGCCAAAGGTTTTAATGACAGCTTTAAGTTCATTTTTAATATAAGTTTTTAGGCGTGCCTCGCTTGATAATAGCAATTCTAATTTTTCTTTTTCCTCTGCTAATTCTTTTTGCTCGCCTTGGATTTTCATCTCTTCTAACCTGGCAAGGTGGCGAAGTTTTAATTCTAAAATCGCTTCGGCTTGTATTTCACTCAGTTTAAAATGCGATATCAATACTGGCTTTGGCTTGTCCTCTGTGCGAATAATTGCAATCACTTCATCAATATTCAAAAACGCAATTAACAACCCTTCTAAAATATGCAATCTGGCTAAAATCTTATCCAAGCGATAGTTTAGGCGATTGGTAACCACTTGCGTTCGATAAACCAGCCACTCTTTTAGCATTGGAATAAGTGGCTTAACCTGTGGCTTGCCGTCCAAACCAATCACATTCATATTAACGCGATAATTTTTCTCTAAATCGGTGGTGGCAAATAAATGCAACATTAAAGCGTCTGCATCCACACGATTTGACCTAGGAACAATCACAATTCGAGTTGGGTTTTCATGGTCAGATTCATCACGAATGTCTTCAACCAATGGCAGTTTTTTCTTACGCATTTGGTCGGCAATTTGGGTAATAACTTTAGAGCCAGAAGTCTGAAAGGGCAGTGTTTCAATCACAATTTCACCTTTTTCTCTTTGATAGGTAGCACGCATTTTAACCGAGCCATGACCGGTTTCATAAATCTGTCTAAGGTCGGCGACATTAGAAACAATATCAGCATTAGTTGGATAATCTGGCGCTGGCAAAATACCCATGATTTCGTCCAAATCAGCAGATGGCTTGTCTAACAAATGAATGCAAGCCGACACCACTTCGGTCAAATTATGCGGTGGCACATCAGTTGCCATACCAACGGCAATACCCGAAGTGCCATTTAATAAAAGATTCGGCACTTGTGCTGGCAAATGCTTAGGTTCTTGTAACGAACCATCAAAGTTGTCTGCCCAACTCACTGTACCTTGATTAATTTCACCAAGCAATAAATCTGCATAACGGGAAAGTTTACTCTCAGTATAACGCATTGCTGCAAATGATTTTGGATCATCAGGTGCACCCCAATTCCCCTGCCCGTCAATAAATGGATAGCGATAAGAAAACGGCTGCGCCATCAACACCATTGCCTCATAACAAGCGCTATCGCCATGTGGATGAAATTTACCCAAAACATCACCTACAGTACGGGCAGACTTTTTGAATTTGGCACTAGATTTTAGCCCCAGTTCACTCATTGCATAAACGATACGGCGCTGAACAGGCTTGAGTCCATCACCCACAAACGGCAACGCACGGTCAAGAATAACATACATAGAATAATCAAGGTAAGCATTCTCGCTAAATTGTGCGACACTTTGTTGTTCAAGACCGATTTGGCTCATTCTTTTTCTGTAGGGGTGTAATAATTCGGATTATTTTAACTTAAATATTCAAACTATTCAGCGCGATTGTTATTAAAAAACCGATTGGTAATATAAATGTGCATTTTTTTCAATTTACACCCTAAACACAGAAATCAGCATTATTTTTTTACACCCAAAGAAACCTTTACATGAGCCAAACAAAAAAGCCACTAAAATAGTGGCTCTTTTTGTTTATTAACTAATAACTTAACGGATAAAACGGCGTTTTCTTCTAATGAAATAATAAGTACTCAACATCATCAACAAGACAAAGCCTATATCAAATCTAGCAGGTGCATTAGGGTTGTAAACACAGCCGCCACTGTTGCTATTGGCACTGGTACTGTCATTGTTGGTAACAGGAGTTGCTATTGCAATAGTGCTTTCAATAACGCCGTTGGCTTGGCCAGTGTTGGACTGGTCGCCATCGGTGTCATTTACGCCACCGTCTTTGATGGTGAGTTTAAGACAGGTTGCACCTTGGATTAACATAGTTTGCCAAACGACATTATCGATGCAAGTTGCGCTTTTTTTGGATGCAATTACATTGTTGGCGTTGACCACAAAACCAGACCAACTATTGGTGACTAACGAATATTTGCGTAACTCCGCATCTTTGGGGAGTGGAGTGGCAAGTTCGATAATCACTTTAGCGGAAATGCCAGTGGCGTTTAAGCTTTCGATGACATAGTCGTAAATATCGCCAGTGCTTGATGTGTCTTTGGTGATATCAGCCATATGATTATCTTCCATGTATCCTTTCATTTGACCAAAAGTTAGGCGCCCAGAATCTTTACCCATAACGCCCAGTAATATTCTAGTGTTTTCTAGGCTAGTGATGGTTTTGCCTGTGCCTGCTTGGATTTTATTGCTTTCGGTGTTGATATCTTTGCTGTTGGGAATACCATCGCCGTCGCTATCACTGTCATCACTACTGATATTTTCTTCAACTAGTTGAAGTTTCAACACTCTTTCTGATGCATAGCCGTTAGCAGTAACTTCTAATGTAATACTCTGAATGCCGATATTCCCAGCAACAGGATTAAAAACAAAAGTTGAGTTATCGGCATTATTATCCATATCAGAAAAATCAGAACTCCAAGCATAAGTGCCTACACCTGCTAAAGCCTCTATAGTAACATTTCCACCATTTTTACTGATTAGTCGGCCTTTGTTACCATTTTGGGTTACGGTAAACTGACTAATAACTGGTGCGCTGATAACAGCAATGGAGAATCCTTGTTCTTGACTGCTTCTGATACCATTGCTGACGCTGATACGAATAGGATATGTGGTTTGTGTATCGGTAACGACTTTAATTTTTAATTTATTGCCAACAATTTCAAAATTGACAGTGTCGTTGACTTCGTAGGTTAAATTATTATCGCCTATATTGCTTGCGGACAAAGTGCCGACGATCTCACCAATCGCTGCACCAATTGCAATACTGTTTCTGGTTAAGAAAATGGCGATTGGAGCGTCGTAAACATCGTTAATAGCGATAGTAATTTTGGCAGTTTTGCTTTCTACATTGTCGCCAGTGATTTCAACTGTGAGAATGTAACTTGATTTGGTTTCGTAATCTAGACCTGTTTTTGCTACTTGGATTTTTCCTTCACTGTTGATTTTAAAGAAGCCGTCAGAGCCGCTTTTGATGCTATAGCCAGTTACTATTCCATCATCAATGGTCACTGTACCGACGGTAGTATTTTCATCAGATTTTTCATCAACATTCATACTTTGATCTTTGATAACAAGAGGTTTGTCTTCGGTGGTGATGGTAATGGTGATGGGTTTTTTGGTGGTGGAAATGGTATCATAGACTTCTAAAATTAGGCTGTAGGTGGATTGCTCTTCGTAGTTGGGTGAGTTTTTAAAAGTAAGGATGTTGTTGTTAAGGTTGAACTTGCCTTGGTCTGTGCCTGAAATACTATAAGTTAGGATTGGTGCTGGAATAGAGGCATCGGTGGCATTGATGGTAAGGACTGTGCCAGTCATATTTTCTTTAACGCTAATGTCGGTATTGGTAATGATGGCAGGATCGGAGTTAACCACAATGGTGAATGTCTTCCTAGCGGTGTTATTGGCCTTATCTTTGACGGTGATTTCGACTGAGAATGTTTTGTTTTCGTTAAGAACTTTTTTGGTTTGTAATTTATTGTCGGTAATTTGAAAATTGTCACTGTTGACGCTGTAAATTAAAGCATCGTTATCTGTGTTAGTATCAATATCAGTTGCAGATAAGGTGCCTATGAGGGTGCCAGCAGGCAAGCCGATTGAGATATAGTTACTGCTCAGAGTAATGTTAGTGGGGGCAGTGTCGTCAATATCCCCGATGGTGATGGTGATTTGGGCGGTTTCATTCTCTGTATTTGCGCCAGTGATTCTGACTTCAAGGGTATAACTTTGTGTGGTTTCGTAATCTAGACCTGATTTGTTTACTTGGATTTGTCCTGCGCTGTTGACCTTAAAGAAGCCTTCGTTATTGCCACCGATGATGTGAAAATTTGTTACTGTGCCTGAGGTGACTAGGACTTCGCCAACATTGGTGTCAACGGCTGCATTTTCGTTGACGGTTCGGGCTTGGTCAAAAAAAGCGATTTCATTATCGCCAATGGTAACGGTAATGGTTTGTTCGGTGTTTTTATCATCGCCATCGCCAATGGTGGCTTTGATTTTGACGGTATAGGTCCTTATGTCGCTTTCGTAGTCGGTATCTTTACCGTTAAAGTTTAGGGTTGTGTTGTTGGTGCCACTGAGGCTAAATAAATTGTTAGGGTTTTCAACAATGCTGAGAGTGGCATTTATGTCAGTGACAATAAGGGTGTGAACGAGGTTAGTGCCTTCAACAACATTAAGCGCATTCCTGGAGGCAATGGCAAAAGGGCCACAAAAGTCATCAACGCAGAGGATGTAATCACGAAGATTGCCCGCCCCAAGGCCTGTTATACTAACTAAATCGCCTGGTGACACTTTTTTTTCAAGTGTTAAAAACCTGTACACAGCTTTTGTACAATTGTCAAAATGATGAGTGTATTCGCCAACACTACCCTTAGAGGGTACATCTGGTTCTGAATCACATCTTGTTAAAGTGTTTTCCAAAATGCCACCCAAAGTGTTCATAGAAGAATTCTCAAGAAAGAATGTGACCTTCATTGGTTCTAGTGTAACAAGTTGAAGGACATCATTTTTTATATGGAACTTCTTAGTTACGGGATCGGGACTAAGTGTTGCTAGCGTTTGTACTGATAAAAGCAATAATACAAAAGAAAGAGTAAAGCGGTTAAGTGTGTTCATGGTAAATATCCTAAATTGGCAATGGCTGCTCTTTTACTTCAAATATAAAATTTTTTCCAACTATTGTGATAAAAATCTCAGTTGATAAGGTCAGTAATTATTAAAGACCTTTGCATAAATATAAATGAGGATTGTTCAACTTGGATAAAACTCAAATACTACTAAATTACGGTGTGAATTATAAAGTATAACTGTTCTCATGAGTTATAAATTTTCCATGTAGAATAAATACTTGTATAAAAATTTTATAATTTAAGACCTCTGTATTAGGCATAAATATTAATGCCCAAATAAAAAGAGCCACTAAAATAGCGACTCTTTTTGTTTATTGGCTAATAACTTAACGGATAAAACAGCGTTTTCTTCTAATTGAGACCTTTGCATAAATATGGATGATTAGCAAAATTCAATTTTTACCCACTTGGTAATTTTCTTAAATCTTGTCCTAGCAGGGCTAAGGCTGGGTTTAAAAAATTACCAAGTGGGTGAAAAGTGGATTCTTGATTATTTATATTTATACAAAGGCCTCTCATAATAAATCCTGGATTTTCTTTCTAAGTAATGGCGAATAAAAGTGTCGTGCTAGGGGTGTCAACTTCACCATTGTTAATTTATTTAAACTCTGTCTTAGCAACACTAAAACTGGGCTTGCTCTCCTGCGAGGGCTGCTGAGTGTCGCTGGAAAGAATACCAAATGGATAACAAGTGGATTTTTGACGATTGTTCATATTTTAATACCATTTTTGAAAATAGTATAAGCCCCACTTATCACCCTTCGTTTTTATGCTGTGCGTGAGAATGCATATTTCTCTTGTGTTGCAATTGGATTTTTTTCAAGATTATTAATAAATTTTAAGAATGGGTATTTCGTATTTTTTAAATGGGTGTGCCTTCAAACTCTGTTATATCTGGACAGGTACAAAATAGGTTACGGTCGCCGTAAACATTATCGATGCGTTTTACAGGTGGGAAATATTTGTTTTGTTTTAGAGATTCGACGGGGTATAGTGCCGTAGTGCGTGAGTAGGGATAGTGCCAGTCTTCTGCCATTTCAAGGGCGGTGTGAGGTGCATTTTTTAATGGGTTGTTGTCTTTGTCCCATTCTCCAGAAATTACTTTTTGAATCTCGGCATAGATGCTGATCATGGCGGTAATAAATCTGTCGATTTCTCGTTTTGATTCGCTTTCCGTTGGTTCAATCATCAGTGTGCCTGCAACTGGGAATGACATAGTAGGGGAATGAAAACCGTAGTCCATTAGGCGTTTAGCAATGTCTTCTTCGGAGATGCTGCTTTTTTCTTTTAAAGGGCGGATGTCAACAATGCATTCGTGTGCTACTAGGCCTTGGTCACCACGATATAAAATGGGGAAATAGCCTTTGAGCTCGTTGGCAATATAGTTGGCACTAAGGATGGCAATTTCGGTTGATCGTTGCATGCCTTGCTTGCCTAATAATTTAATATATGACCATGAAATTGGTAGGATTGAGGCAGAACCAAACATGGCTGCTGATACGGCGTTTGAGTTTTTTTCTAATGGGTTGCCAGGTAAAAATGGGGCTAAATGCGCTTTCACGCCGATAGGACCCATACCGGGGCCACCACCGCCATGGGGAATGGCGAAGGTTTTGTGTAAATTGATGTGTGATACATCAGCACCAAATTCACCCATACGAGTAATGCCGACCATGGCGTTTAGATTGGCGCCGTCTAAGTAAACTTGTGCACCTTGGGCGTGGATGATGTCGCATATTTTTTGTATTTCTACTTCGAAAACGCCGTGTGTTGAGGGGTAAGTTACCATGATTGCTGCAAGATTGTCAGCATATTTTTCTGCTTTGGTTTGTAAATCGTCTATATCAATATTACCCGATTCATCGCATTTAACAATCACCACCTGCATGCCTGCCATTACTGCACTGGCAGGGTTTGTACCGTGTGCTGATGAGGGAATTAAACAGATATTACGATGTGAATCACCACGAGAATCGTGATAAGCGTGAATGGCAAGCAATCCTGCAAACTCACCTTGAGAGCCTGCATTTGGCTGTAATGACACGGCATCATAGCCTGTGATTTCTGCTAGTGCATACTCTAAATCTTTAAATAATTGTTGGTAACCTTTGGTTTGATGTGCTGGTGCATAAGGGTGCAAAGAGGAAAAACCGGGCAAAGAAATGGGGTACATTTGCGTAGCAGCATTCAGTTTCATGGTGCAAGAGCCCAATGCAATCATTGAGTGATTAAGGGCGATGTCTTTATTTTCTAAGCGTTTTAAATAACGCATCATTTCGGTTTCCGAGTGATATAGACTGAATACTGGATGCGTTAAATATGTGGAACTTCTGGTTATATTAAGAACAGAATTTTGTGCCTTATGGGTGAGACTTATGTCAAAAATTGAGGCAAGTTGAGACAGTTGGGTGGTGGTGGTGGATTCGTCGATGGCGATGGTAAGTTGGGTGCTGTTTAGCAAGCGGCAGTTAATGCCTTGGTCTTGCGCTTGGTGGAACAATGTGGTTGCTTGATTGGTGTTAATGGTGAGGGTGTCGAAAAATACTTTATTCTCTAATTGAAAACCTGCCGTGGTAAGGCTATTGGCAAGTGTTACTGCCTTTAAATGTACTTTGGTGGCAATCTTTTTTAACCCTTTGGCACCGTGATAAATGCCATAAGCTGCCGCTAATACTGCCAATAAAACTTGTGCGGTGCAAATATTACTGGTGGCTTTGTCACGACGAATATGTTGCTCACGCGTTTGCAAAGACATACGCATTGCAGGATTGCCGAGTACATCTTGTGAAACGCCGATAATACGCCCCGGTACCATGCGTTTGAATTCGTCTTTTGTGGCTAAAAATGCTGCATGAGGCCCGCCAAAACCCATCGGTACGCCGAAGCGCTGAGAGTTGCCAATGGCAATATCTGCACCCATTTCGGCGGGGGTTTTAATGAGACAAAGTGCTAAGATATCACAGGCAACAATGGTTAAAACATGGTGTGATTTGGCTTTGTCAATGTCGGCAGTTAAATCACGCACTTCGCCATTTGTGCCGGGTGATTGCATCAAAACAGCAAAGCAATCGGAAAAATCGTCATCTTGAATTTTTTTTACCACCAATTCGATACCAAGTGGCTTGGCGCGTGTTTGTAAGATGGTAATGGTTTGTGGATGGGTATTGGTGTCAATTAAAAATTTGTTAGATTTATTTTTGCGATTGGCTCGTTTCGCCATCATCATCGCCTCAGCGGCGGCAGTTGGCTCATCTAATAACGATGCATTAGAAATATCCATACCCGTTAAATCCACAATCATTTGCTGAAAATTGAGCAACATTTCCAAACGCCCCTGAGAAATCTCAGCTTGATAAGGTGTGTAAGCCGTGTACCAACCAGGGTTTTCTAAAATATTTCGTTGGATAACGCTCGGCATCAATGTGCCATAATAACCCTGTCCAATAAAATTTGTAGCAATAATATTCTCGGCAGCCAACTGAGTTGCCAAAGCCAGCGCATCACGCTCACTCAACCCTTCATCAAGTGCCATTTGATTGCCAAACAAAATACCCTCAGGCACAGTTCTTGATATCACTTCATCAATTGAATTTTGTCCGATTGCACGCAACATTGAGGCAATATCCGCTTCGTTGGGCCCGAGGTGTCTGTCTAAAAATTCGTTGCTCATATTGATGGGTGCTTGTAAAATATAAAGTGCAAATTTTAACCTTTTTTAGATGAAAAATACCCACTTAAAAAAAATGTGGTCTTGTCTTAGGGGTGCCCTAACAATTTCAGGCAACAATTTAATTTTTCTTATTTTAAACCCGTTAAACTAAACAAAAAAAATGAGTGAAAAAACGAACCAAATATTGTAATGGTCTTGTAATAATCTTTATCTGTATCACAGAAAAATACTTCTTGGGTTATACAGTGTGGAATGTTGGCAAATACACTTCTAATTTATCTTGGCATTAGGGTATTTTATCACAAAAGAGATCTTCCCCTTATTTCTCAAAAACAATCCTTAAAAATGGAAATAGGAAGATGGAGGTGAATACCTAGCGCTTGAATTCAGCTGACGCGTAAGCGGTCAGCTAGAATGATTTGTTAGGTGTTTTTACACCCTTTACGACTATAAGCTCTTTTTGCCGCTTCATATTCACCTTTGATTTGTGCATATCTTCTTGCTTCTGGTTTGTTGTCATCAATTAAAAACAATGCAGGCCAAAATAATAAAAATGCCGCAATATCTTTACCATCCTGTGATTTTCCTTTTTCATCTACAATACCAGCTGCTTCATTTGCTCTTTGTTGCAAGTAGGATAATTCATTTCTAATTTCACTACAACTCATACTGGTAAGTTTATAGCCATCAACATAATCAGCTATCACTTCTGATGATGTTCTATTGCATCCTGTTAATATAATTGTAGATGCCATTGCTAAACTTATTGTAAACTTCATTTTCATTTCTCCAAAGCCCCTATTAAGAAAAACAGAGATGTGGGGGATAACACCTAACACCTAAAATCACCTGACGCGTAAGCGGTCAGGTGGAATGATTTGTTAGGTACTTTTATTTTTATAAGATTGTTTAATAATTTGAAGGATTTCTTTTGTATGGCTAGCATTATCAACAATCGCTCTTGTAATTTGACCAGCAATAACAAGAAACAACCCAGATACTGATGTCCCTAATCCAAATCCAAGTAAGGCAAAACCTCCATATTCACTACTTTGCACCAAGCCAACTATTACTATAATCGCACCAATCCAAACAAATACCCAGCCTATAAAAGATATAATTTTAGAAATATTTTTTGACGCACTATAATCTGATGTTGAATTGGTCGCACCATTTTCTAGGCATAATTTACATGTCCCATTCGTCAAATTTATGGTGCCTACACCGGTGCCACATATTTTACATTTTCCAAACATTACTTTCTCCAAAAACCTCTATTAAAAAAAATAGCAAAGTGCGAGGATATCCGCATCTAACGATTGAATTCAGCCGACGCGTTAGCGGTCGGCTGGAATGATTTGTTATGCTTTGTTTTCATTATACATTTCTTTTAAAGAATCAATACTTATTGCATTTTTTTACGATGAAGCATTGCATGACAATTAGGACACACAGGAATCAAATCTTTTTCTGGGCTTACCAAATAATTTTTATTTATTTCTGATAATGGTTTAATATGATGAACATGAATGAATCCAATACCAATAGAGCCATATATATTTTCAAAATTCATATTGCAAACGGCACAACCTAAACCATGTATTTCAATACATTTATTCCTTGCTTTATTATCTCTTTCATATGAGTTTACAGTAATAACTTTTTTAGAACCTTCTGTATATTGATTAGGATTCTCTATTTCATCAGGAGACCTGTAGATAAAGTTTGTTTCTGTGATAAATTTAAGATATTTTCTTAATGCTGTGCCACAATTATTTTTATAATTTTCTGCTAAATCAGTTTTTGATAATTTCTCAATTATAATATCGACATCTTTTTTTGATGAAATTGCAGAATCATTTATTGTGATATTTAGAGCTCTTGAAACAGCCTCTAAATATCTTACATAACTATCAGCACTGTCTTTTTGAAGACCATTTTTGACTAAAAATTCAATATATTCATATTCATTTTGAACCATTATATTTTCCGATTATTGCGCATAACTATTAGTATAAGGACATATTTCCTTATATCACGATATTAAAAATAAAATCTGTAAAAAACAATAAACCTCTATCTATTTTTAAGATAACATTTAATTTTTACCTGATATTTTGCCCTTATTCCCACGCACAGCGTGGGAATAAGGGTATTTTGGTGTTTTATCATAAGAAGGGTAGCGTCCCCTTATTTCCCGTTGCCACACAAAGTCTCCTTAATGCTAAAAAAATTAGAAGCTGTAGGCTAGATATTTTACACTGATCGACCTGGAACTGATAATGATAAATCATTATACTTGCTATTTTAGAGGTAACTTTAAAGACAAAATACAATCTATATTTACCAAAATACTTATCCAAAACATCTTCATTTAAACGATTTTCACCTGTTTTTGATAAGGTTACTGAAAACTTCTCAAACATATCAGATGTAATTTTTTCATAATTTTCTGCTTCAAAAATATCGTTAATAGATATGGGCAGCATTAATCTGACAAGCATTCATACAATATAATTTCTTTAAGATGTATTTGATATGCCAAAAAAAATACTTGAACATAATTTTCAAAGTGCTATCCCGGTGGCCAAGATAATACTCGCCCACCCAAACAGTGAAGATGAAGGTGATAGACTGTTTGTCCGCCGTGATCATTGCAATTCATAACGACGCGATAACCCTCATCAGCAAAGCCTAAATCCTTAGCGATTTTACTGGCGGTTAAGGTTAATTTACCTACCAATGCTGCATCGTTTGTTTCATTTAATGAGGCAATATGTATTTTTGGGATGACCAAAAAATGATGTGGCGCTTGCTTGCCAATATCGTGAAAGGCAAAAACATCTTCATCTTCATAGATTTTTTCAGCGGGAATATCTCCAGCAACAATTTTACAAAATAAACAACTTGACATATCTTTTTTCTCCTTAGCGATACTGGCGCAAATACCACCAGCCAAACAAGCGTTTGGCAAAGTGAAATAAGCGCAGATTTGGTAACACCAATCCGCCTGTCATTGTGCGTGATATATACATACCTTTGTAATTTGAATCAACAATACACATTAATTCAATTTTAAAAGTGTGGCTCGCTGGCTTGTCGTTAAGCGCATCAAGCATATTGTGAGTGGCGGCTTCGGCTTGTAAATCTGCCATGTGCGCTTGTTTTGGCATCCATTCTGGCCCTGGAAAACTACCTGAATCACCTGCAACAAACACATTTTTAAGTGAAGTTTGGCAAAATTTATCCGCCTTAATCAGTCCGCCCTCGCTACGAGCAAGATCGGTATTGTCAAACCAAGTACTGCCTGTCATTCCCGGCATAAACAAAATCAAATCTGCTGGAATATCGCCCTTTTCAGTAATAACTTTGTCGGCCTCAAAAGCCTTTATTTTGTGTCCAAGATGGGTGTTAATATTGCGCTTTTTCATCTCGTTTAACAGTTTTTTAACTGCCTTTTCGCCCAAGCGAGCACCGGGTTTTTCTGCGGGGGTAAAAAAGGTTATATTAAATTTATCACGCCTACCTTCTTGTCGAAGTTGCGTGTCCAAACCAAACAAAAATTCAAACATCGGCCCGCCACGCATAGCACTCGGCTCTTTTGGATTACCTGCAAAACCAATGGCAATATTGCCACTGTCTAACGCCTTTATCCTATTGCGTATTGCTTGCGCTGCATTCAATCCTTCGCAGGGGGTGATGGCATGCTCAATACCAGGCAATTCTTCAATAAATTGTCCACCTGAGGCGATAATCAATGCATCGTTATCAATTTTAACATTGTTGTTTAACACCACCACTCTACCATCATTCTCCAAGCCAATAACTTCGCCTGACACATGTCGGACATTCAATCGCCGAAAAAAATTACCCAGCGGCACCACAACATCTTTTTTATTTGCAGCACCTGAGGGAATCCAAATCAAACTTGGCATATACACCAATTCTGCTTTTGGAGAAATTAATGTAATTTTCGCTATTTTGTCTTTTTTTCTAAGCATTCTAACGGCGGTCAAACCTGCAAATCCTGATCCAATAATGGTAATATTTTTCATTTTTTAAAAAATCTCTATAGCCTGATTGGTGCTAGTTTCTATATTAACAATGCTACTAAAATGTTGCATCATTTGTGGCCACTCTTGCCTCGCCTCAAGCAACTTCTTAAAAGTTTCTTGATGTGCCTTACTTTGCCATTTCACTAAGCAATACACCCGTCCATGCTCATCTATACCAGAATCACGAGAAATAAACCCATCGGCCTTGGCAATGTCTTCATCAATCTCTTTTGACAACGCCGTCCAATCATCAATCAAATCTTTTTCGTTTAACTCAAACGACATAATAACAAAATATTCACTCATGTTTGTCCCCTATATTTTTACAAAAATGTCCACTATCAAGGCCTTCTACGCTGCGCGCTATATTATCAATAAAAGCCTGTAATTCATCAAATTCTAACACAGTAAGAATACGCGTTACAATCTCTGGTTTCACTCTTAAAGTACATATTGTGCCGTCTTTAAGTTCAGTTTGCATACCTGCTGCATTCATAAATAAGCCGTTACCATTTGCTTCAAGTATTTGCTCTAATTCGTCTTGAAGTTTATCGTACAAAACTTGCAATTCGTCCAATATACGCTCGCTGGTTTCATCAGGAATGGCAACAATTTCACCTTGCACTGACCCAAATTCATTGTCACTTTCAACTGTAAATTCTATCCCCACTTTTATTAAGTGGTCTTTAAATTTTCCTGAAAGTGTTGTATCAAAAAATATATAATCTAGCATAATTTATTTTAAAAGTTATTTAAGGAGGGTATTTTAATGCTGAACAAAGGCGCACTTGACACTTTATTTACAAAAGCACGAAGTTATAACGGCTGGTTGAACAAATCCGTGTCTGCAACACAAATTAACCAAATTTACCAACTAATGAAGTTCGCCCCAACTGCGGCGAACACTTGCCCATCACGCATTATTCTAGTACAATCCAACGAAGCCAAAGCAAGACTTAAGCCACATTTAGATGAAGGCAATGTGGAAAAATCAATGACTGCACCTGCAGTGGCAATCATCGGCTATGACACTGAATTTTACGAAAAACTTCCCTTTCTGTTCCCTCATACTGATGCCAAAAGTTGGTACGAAGGCAAACCAGATAAAATTAAATCTGTAGGCGAAATGAATGCAACCCTACAAGGCGCTTATTTTATGATGGCAACACGCTCTATCGGTTTGGATTGCGGCCCAATGGGTGGATTTAACGCCGAAACGCTAGATAACGAATTTTTCCCAGATGGCAAAGTCAAATCTATTTTCTTATGTGGCATTGGTTATGGCGACAAAGACACGCTCTTCGCTCGCTCGCCTCGTCTTGATTTTGACGAGGCTTGCAAAATCATTTAGATTTAACAGCTTCCTCAGTTTTTTCTCTTGGTGGGCAACCGTTATGCAATAACCATTGGTCTTCATGTCCAATGGCTTTTGCAAAAGTGGGAATTTCACATTCTTCGGCAGTTTTTTCTTTGTTTGCCTTTGTCTCAGTGTCTTTTTTATCTTCACCAGAACCAAACCACGATGCCGTTACAGCGGTGGTAAAAATTAACATCAATAAAACTGTAAATTTCTTTATATTTTTCATAACTTTTTTCCTTTTTTATTAAATAAGAGACTTTTGTATAAACATAAATAATCATCAAGCATCCACTTTTCACCCACTTGGTAATTTTTTAAACCCAGCCTTAGCCCTGCTAGGACAAGGTTTAAGAAAATCACCAAGTGGACAAAAATTGAATTTTGCTAATCATCCATATTTATGCAAAGATCTCTAATAGACTTTTGCATAAGATTGAATTTTACCAATCATTTTTATACAAATATTTTAGTCGTCAAACTCCATCTCTTCGAACACCCATTGCGCATTTTTTCCCGCAATGCTTTCATAATTTTTTAGATAATGAAAATTTGATTGATCAATTTTACTGGCATCTAGCATATTGCCATCATTCTCTAAAATCTTACTAATTTTTGTTTTTAAAAACACCAAATAATCATAAGTATTATGCGTTGCAAACAACAAATCAGATGCATTACCATGACCTGGAATTATGTGTTTTGGCTTAAAACTTGCCATTTTTTCGAATGCATTAATCCAACTTTGAGAATCTTTAGCGGGTCCAATTCCCAGCATTCTGTTATTGAAAACCATATCACCTGTAAACATTGTTTTTGTACTCGGCATCCAAACAACAATATCACCCACCGTGTGCGCTGCACCAAAATGATACAACTCTAAATTTATACCGCCAAAGTCCACCTGCATTTTCTTATCAAAAGTCTCCAATGCAGGCACAGGCTTTGTGCCTTTTAAACTATCGCCAATCAATATATTTAACCTTGCTATTTGCTCATCTGCTCTTGCTTGTTGGTCAATTTTAGTTTTACTAGAACTGATAATTCTGGCACCTAATTTTTGAAAATAATCATTGCCTAACCAGCGATGGTCTTGCCCGCCAGTATTGATGACGATTTTGACAGGCATGGGGGTGAGTTTTTGAATGGCTTTATGAATCTCTTTGGCACCAAGATAACTTGCACCTGAATCTATAAGCACCACACCTGCGCTCGTAATAATAACCCCATGTGTTGAATTATTGCCTAAATTAGTTTTAGACCTTTGGGATAATTCACCCACTAAGGCATAAACATTATCTGCTATCTTTTGCACCTCAAATAAAGCGTAAGTTACACTTGAAAATAAATAGAATAATACAATGATTGTAATTTTTTTCATACTTTTTTCCTTATTTGTTAAAAATTAAAAATTCAATAATATCGCCAAATACCAAGTAAAAAAGTACCAGTATTGAGAGCGTAAATATTAGACTTTGTGCCAAATTTAGACTTTGAATAGGTGTTCGTTTTTTATTCAAATCACACGATTCACCGGGGCAATACTTAGCGCTATCTTGATGAAATATATTGTAAATTTTGCACCCTGCACAAATGCCAAATACCGCTTCAAAAAACAACAAACCTAAACATAAAGCACAAGTCAAAATATTAACAGGACCACGAATATCGTTCAGCACCACCAAATAAAACATCACCATCGCTAAGAAAAACCCAAATGCCCATGCCCAGCGTTTCTGCGGTGCACCGACATATTCGGGCGTTTGATTGTTAACCATCCAACGACCCATTATCATAGATGGTGAATATTTTGGGTTAACAACAATACGAATAAAAAAATCAAACAAGAAAACCGATACCATTAGTTTAGTTGGCTCATTATTACCTGTTAAAAAACCATTCATAAATGCCATAAAAACAAACAAGAAAATGATTCCAGCTGCTGCCCTCACTTCTCGTTCATTAAAAACAAGAATGTCATAACCTGCTACTTTTTCCCCGAATTTAAACACTTTATCTCCAATAATTTTGGCAATTTTTTACACCCAGTCTTAACGCTGCTAAAACAAGGTTTAAGACAATCACCCATTTGTCAAAAATTGAATTTTGCCAATCATCCATATTTATACAAAGGCCTCTAATTAACCGTAAAAGCCTCGTGGCAAGCCAAGCAGTTTTGCATTAGCCTGCCAGTTAATTCCGCTAAATCTTTCATATCATCCGCATCACCTTCATCCGCTTCTGCTGCATTAATGGCCAATTCTTCAAACATCATATGTGTTGGACCACCAATTTTTTCAAATGACACAGGCGTTTTGTCTTTAATGGTTTGAGGCGTTGCTCTTGCCATGCGATTGCCAGAATAATGCGCTGCTTTAATAACCATGGTCTTATCTCCAATGCCAATACCAAGCATAATTTGCTGGATGCTTACTAACATTTGCCTCATTTCTCTAAGAAACACTACTTTTTCTTCAGCATTAAGCCCTAAATGGTAACGATTATCGTGGTTTTTAGTTTGTGACAAAACTTGTGTTGATGTCAATAGTCCAAATAATACAAAAAATAAGATTTTTCTTTTCATAACTCCATAACCAATAATGCACTAATTGACATATTATAAGGTAGTTTTAATTATTATTATATGATTCAAATCACATCACGGGTCTTTATGAGGATTTTGCCTAAATTGAGACCTTTGCATAAATATAAATAATCATCAAAAATCCACTTTTCACCTACTTGGTAATTTTTTAAACCCAGCCTTAACCCTGCTAAAACAAGGTTTAAGAAAATCACCAAGTGGGCAAAAATTGAATTTTGCTAATCATCCATATTTATGCAAAGGTCTCATCTTGATAAACTGGGCATACCGCACAATTTTGCCCTCTTGTTCTAGTGTCTTTAAAATGCGATAAAAGGTCTCGTGTGCCAAGCCTAATCTGCGTGCCATATCTTTAAGTGAATAGGAAAAATGAAGTTCAAAATTTTCATCAACTTCAGAGGCAAAGAATGTTAAAACTCGCTCGTAAGCACTATTGATACTTTTAATTTCATTCAACAATCTTAGGCTTCGAACTTGTTGGGCATAAGTTTTTAACAACTCCATCATAGCGTTTGGGCTATCTTGCAGATATTGGGCAACTTCTGTTTTGGCAAAAGAAAATACTGTGCAGGCGGAATCACAAATTGCATGGCAATGATATACTTGAGAGAAAAACGATGCCTCAGCAAAAGTTTCTTGCGAATAGGCAATGTGCATCACCAAAGACTGCCCTTCTACCGTCTCTCGCACCAATTTAATTCTGCCTTTTTTAAGAAGAAATAACCGCTCCACATCGGCACTTTGGTAAAACAAAAAATCCCCTTTGTTTAATTTGAGTGTCTGATATTTAATGTTATTTCTAAACATATTGCCCTGCCGCCCAGCCTGATGACCAAGCCCATTGAAAATTATAGCCACCAAGCCAACCCGTTACATCCACTGTTTCGCCAATGAAATACAGTCCTTGTTGCTTATTTGCTTGCATGGTTTTGGATGACAATTCGCTGGTGCTAACACCCCCAACGCAGACCTCGGCGGTGCGCATACCTTCGGTACCATTGGGGGTTAAAATCCAATGGTTAAGGGTTGCGCCTAGTGTTATTAAATCGTCTTTTTTGATTTGGTTTAATGCTTTGTCTGATAAATTTTTATGGGTTAGCGTATCTGCTAAACGCACGGCTAAACGCTTTGGGAAATAGGTACTAAGTAGCGTTTTTAAGGCAGATTTTGGCTGCTTATCACGCATTTGTAACAACCAATCACTTGCCACTAAATCGGGCAGTAAATTAAGCGTAATGGCATCACCTTTTTGCCAATAAGAAGAAATTTGCAACACGGCTGGCCCACTAATACCACGATGCGTAATCAGCACACCTTCTCTAAAACTTTGGTTATTACATTGCACAATTGCATCAATACTCAACCCTGATAAGTCCTTAAAATAACAATTAATATCATCTTGGTGAAAGGTAAATGGCACCAAAGCAGGTCTAAAATTGATGGATTTAAGTCCAAATTGTTTGGCAACTTGTAAGCCAAAATCCGTGGCACCCATTTTTGGAATAGATGCCCCACCTGTGGCAATCACCAATGATGACGCCTGAAATTTGCCTTGATTAGTGGTGAGCATATAATGTTGTTGATAGGCGATATGTTCAACATTGACATTCCGTTGAATGGTTACTGACTGACACGCATCTAACAACATATTTAGCACTGCACCTGATTTTTCATCGCAAAACAATTGCCCCAATGTTTTTTCCTGCCAATGCAAACCTGATTTTTCCAAAAAAGCCAAAAAATCCCATTGGCTGTAACGAGACAACGCCGATTTACAAAAATGTGGATTGCTGGAAATATAAGCACTTGGATCAATATGCAAATTGGTGAAATTACAACGCCCACCCCCTGAAATTAAAATTTTCTTACCCACTTTATTCGCTTTATCTATCAACAAAACCTTGCGACCACGATAACGGGCTTGTGCAGCACACATTAACCCTGCCGCACCTGCACCGATAATAATAACATCGTATTTCATAACAATGAATTAATCGTATCAACAACACTGCGCTTATCCCATTGCAAAGCACCTCGATAACCGTAACGAATAATCCCTTTTCTATCAATTAAAAAATTAGAAGGATAGGCGTACACCCCCCAATTTTTGGTCACTTTTCCATCATTGTCCAATAACACTGGCAGACTCAATCCCACTTTTTTTGCAAACTTAAGGATTCTGTCTTTAGATTCTCCGATATTAATGGTGATGATTTTAAAATCCCGTCCTTTGAATTTTGCCTGCAAGCGAACCAATGAAGGGATTTCAGCAACACATGGTTTACACCAACTTGCCCAAAAATTAATCAACAACACTTGATTTTTGTAATCATTAATATCTGAAATTTTGCCCTCAAGTGTTTTTAATGTGAGTGGCATATTCTGCTTACCATGATATTGCTGCAATATTGACGCACTCAGAACCACTTTAGTCGCTGCATTTAAGTCTTTTTCAGTCGTTAATATTTTTGGTATGTTGGTGGATTTCATTAATTGCATAGCATTTTGATAAGTGTTTGCCAAATCTGCTCTTGCCTTGATATCAAGTTTTGACAAATCTTTTTTTCTACGCATATGAAAACCACCACTTACCCCTGTTAAACGATGCACAAATACCGCACTGCCTCCTTGTTTAAGGGCATTGACAATCTCATTGCCACGCAAAAACTTAGTACCAAATTGTGATAATAGTAGATAAATTGGCAAATTACTGTGCCTAGCGATATTAACATATTGCGCCACACTGCCCAAAGCAGGCTTGCCTTCTAATAAATGTGGAGAATGAAAAATATGCCCTTTAAGCAAACGAGATTTTGGATTTTTTAACTGCCATTGATACGCAACTTTGAGCGCCAACTGTGCACCCCTACCTGAACTTAAAAAGAAAATGTTTTTAAAAGATTTTTCCTCAGCCTTGGCAATAAGTTCCAACAAATCATCAACGCTAAAGCGGTTTACACTACTGCGATATTTAGCAATCATATAACTACTGTGCAAATCAGCCGCCCACACATTAACATCATCAAAGGCTAATTGTTGTGCAGTAGCAACATACCCCTTGCCCAAACCACGCCCTGATGGAAGATACAAAAGCAAAGTATCGCTATCTGCTGGATAAGCATCAATACTAATAGTATTATCAGAAGTTACTTCTATTTCTAGATTATCGCCTGCAAAAACAACACAGGAAATCGTCAGAAAAAATAAGCCCAACCACTGCATTAGGCGTTATACATTTCAATAATATAATACAACATTGTGCCCTCAGATGAGCGTGCTGGACCAGCTACCTTGGTGGCGTAATATTTATTATCAGGGTCAGATTGTGCAATTGCCATTTCTAAATCTTTAACAATTTCTACACTACTCGCTGGCACTCGGTCGCGTTTAATACGCGGAATACGCACGACAGCAAATTGCTCTTTGGCAAAATTTGCCCGAGGATGTGGATCAAGTGAATAACCGTTAACCATCAGATAAAATCTTAGAGCCACAAACTTGATTTGCTGGCACAGCAACATGAATTTTCTTAGGCAATGACAATACCATGGCATTCACACGACGAACAAATTCATCCTTGCCAACGCCACCACCAATCATTTCATTAAATTGCTTCTCCTCTCCAATTGAACTAACCGTCCTACCGCCATAATCATGTGCTGGATAAACCAAAACCTCATCACCTAGCATAAATATTTTATGAATAGAATCAAACAATTTCTCCGCCGACCCCCCTTGAAAATCGCATCGCCCACAACTTCTAATCAACAAAGCATCCCCAGTAAACACCTTATCCTCGCACACAAACGACATACAGCCATTGGTATGCCCCGGTGTTGCCAGCGCCCTTATCGTGTGCGCTCCAAACTGCAAACTGTCGCCCTCTTTGATTAAAATATCCGCACAAACTACCGCATTAGCCACACCCAGCACAATTTTAGCGTTTTTAAACTTTTGTTTCAACGGGCATGAACTGGTAATATGATCAGCATGCACATGGGTTTCAATGATGTATTTCAAATCCAAGCCCAATTCTTCAATCAAACCAATATCTCGTTGCTGTGTTTCATCCACTGCATCGATAATAATCGCCTCTTTGGTCTCTGAATCCGCCAATAAATAAGTATAAGTTGAACTCTTTTTTTCAAACAAAGGACGAAAAAACAGACTCATAACGCCCCTTTCTTTAAAATTAAACAAACCTTTATATCATCCACTCGCCCATCACCCAATCTTTAAAAAACCAATTTTAACACGAAACACTCTGCCCACAAAACCAAGCCAAATCCACCAGCGCACATTCTTACAGCAAAAAAACAAAGATTACTCCCCTTGCGAACGAATAATGCAAGGATTTCAGCATCGCAAAAAAAATCAGACATCTGTTTCTTGCCACCAAAGCATTTTTATCTTTTTAAACAACAGGCACCATCCTTATGAACAAGACACGACAACTTTAATAGAGACCTTTGCATAAATATAAATAATCATCAAGAATCCTCGTTTCACCCACTTGGTAATTTTTTAAACCCAGCCTTAGCCCTGCTAGGACAAGATTTAAAAATGAGAGAATTGAGTGTTAGTAAATATTTATGCCCAATGCAAAGACCTCTAAATGCTTAGAATAAGAGCCAATGACCTTGTTTTTAGTTTATTTTTGAAAATACCAAGATTACTGCCCTGTTATCCTGCAATGTAAGCGCTACAAATTGGCAATTCTAATTACGGCAATACTTTTTTAAATGGCTTAACCACAACATTTGCATACGCACCAGATACCCAATAAGGATCTGCATCCGCCCAAGTTTGGGCTGCCTCAAGACAATCAAACTCTGCCACCACTAACGAACCGGTAAAACCCGCCGCACCCGGCTCATTGTTGTCAATCGCAGGATGAGGCCCCGCTAAAATTAACCGCCCTTCATTTTTCAATGCCTTTAGGCGCTCAATATGCGCTGGACGCACCGACATTCTTTGCTCTAGCGAATGCTCAACATCTTGTGAGATAATAGCATATAACATTATTGATTCCTCCAATGACGCTGCGTAAATAACGCTAATAATCCAAAGACACAACTGCCCAATATATCCATCAACATATCTTTTTGCGCATCCCAAATATCACCTTGTGACCCTAAGAAAGCAACACCCGACTCTCCACCTTCAGTAACAGCATAAGCCATTTCAATAATTTCATAACTTGCCGCCCAAAACCCTAAGGCAAATACACCAAATACCCATGCCATGAAACCATTACTTACCCATTGTTTGCGTAAACTTATTTCAACCGCAGGATAAGCAAAAACGCCGACCAAAAAATGCCCCAAGCGGTCAAAATTATTACGCCCTTCAGGCAAAATAAAATCAAACCCCAGTTGTGACAAGGCATTATTACCCCAATCAAACGGCACCAAGGCAAAAGTAAAATATCCACCAATGGTGTGATAGCACAAAAACACAACCATTAAAAAGTAAGAAAGGTTTGAAAATTTGAAATTGGAATAAGTTAATAACAAAATACCAACAACAATTAAAACGGGAATACTTTCTGCCCACCAAACTGCCCTGCTATAAGGATCAATTGCCAATGTAATAAATAAAATTGTATAAATTGCCAATAAAATAAACGGTATTTTGTGTGACTGTGTTTTCGTATTCATAAAATGCTCCTATCTTATTTCCAATACATCTTTCATAGAATATAAGCCTGTTGGCTTACCTTTTAACCAATTTGCCGCACGCACTGAGCCGTTGGCAAAAGTCATTCTTGATGACGCTTTGTGGGTGATTTCCACCCGTTCTCCGTCCATAAAAAAACTCACCGTATGCTCACCAACCACATCGCCACCACGGATAGTGGAGAAACCAATCGTTTCTTTATCTCGTGGCTTTTCAATGCCTTGCCGTCCATAAACGGCACATTTGGACAAATCTCTGCCTAAAGCATTCGCTACCACTTCACCCATTTTGAGTGCTGTGCCACTAGGTGCATCAACTTTATAACGATGGTGTGCTTCAACAATTTCAATATCCGCTTCATGACCAATCACACGAGCAGCCATATCTAATAATTTAAGTGACAAATTCACACCCACACTCATATTGGGAGCAAATACCACTGGAATTTTTTTAGCAGCAGTATTGATAGCCGCCAAACCAGTATCGTCAAAACCTGTTGTGCCAATAACAATTGCTTTATTGGCAGACATACAAATGGCAAGATAATCAAGTGTCGCTTCTGGGCGAGTAAAGTCAATCAATATATCAAATTGATTTAACACGGCATTTACATCATCACCCTTGTCCAATTTAACCCCCAATTCCACCCCATGGGTTTGATTGATTGCCTCAATAATGGTTTGCCCCATCCGTCCAGAGGCGCCCGTTACCGCTATTTTTATCATATTTTTATTCCTTTAAAATTCAATTGAAAAATTTATTGTTATTAGGGGCTGTGATTAATAGCCTATTCAAAAGTTCATTTAATTATCGTCTTTTTTTGTACCACGCTCCAACTGAATCATAGTATACCGAAATTGAAAATAACAATTGCTTAAATAAAAGCCTATCAAAATGTATAATCAGGACTTTTTATACATTAATCTTAATGGAAAATATATACAATATTTGGCTGATCTGTCTGCTTTTTACCTGTTTGCTTTTTCTCCTTTGCCTGATTATCCCTCCTCAAAAAATAGGTAGAATTTTGCCATTTTTTACTGCATTTTGGCCCAGTAAAAATATCCAATTAGATTTTCAATCTGTTGCTTATGTAGCATTACATCGAAATATTATCAATAGAATTATTCACTATTCTATTTTTGTAGATGCATTTGCATGGTTGCTAATTCTGAATAGTTTTTGGCAGGGTTTTTTGCCTATAGCCGTATTGCTTTTTATGGTTCAAACCCTCCTCATTAAAGAATTTAAATTTACAATATTAGCGAACTTGATATTACTCACAATACTAGCAGCCTTACTTTCCTTGTTTGATGCCAATATAGAATATTTAATGTTATGGACAATGTTAAGTGCTGCTTTACGCGTGATTGGTCATTTTTTTGAGCCATTACCTCCTTTTTTAATTGACAATAGCGGTCAATTTGCCCCCATGAATTTTACAACACTCAAAAAACTTGGCCTTATTAAAATAGTTGCTTTACTCCCTATTGGCTTTCTTGCAGAGTTTTTATCTGGGCAGGCAAACCGTTTATTTTTGGTGCAAATAAATGCAATAACCAGTGCATTGTATAAACACCAACATATTCTAGTTTGGAAAAATGTCGTTACAAAAGGTATTAATTCTTACAAAAAAGGCATTAAACAAGAGCCTTTATTTAAAAGTTATTGTCGTTTTTTTGAAAAATAAGGGCTGTGAATCTGATAACTTTACTGTAATTTGAGACTTTTGCATAAATATGAATAATCATCAAGAATCCACTTGTTCACCCACTTGGTAATTTTTTAAACCCAGCCTTAGCCCTGCTAGGACAAGGTTTAAGAAAATTACCAAGTGGGCAAAAATTGAATTTTGCTAATCATCCATATTTATGCAAAGGTCTCAATTTGTTTTCTAAAAAGTCGTTTTTCTTAGTTATATTGTCCAATTCTTGCAAGGTTTTAAGTAACTCACCTATTTTGTCAATTGGCAGAGAATTGGGGCCATCACTTTTGGCGTTTTCAGGGTCGGGGTGTGTTTCCATAAAGATACCGCTAATACCAACTGCAATGGCTGCTCTTGCCAAAACTGGCACCATTTCCCGTTGCCCGCCTGAGGTTGTGCCTTGTCCACCGGGTTGTTGAACAGAATGTGTGGCATCAAATACCACGGGGCATTTTGTGCTACGCATACTCGCCAAACCCCGCATATCGGAAACCAAAGTATTGTAGCCGAATGAAGTGCCACGATCACAAATGGTAATTTTTTCATTGCCAACTTCAAATGCCTTGTCAACAACATTTTGCATATCCCACGGCGCTTGGAATTGACCCTTTTTGATATTAACCGGCAATCCTTGTCGGCAAACATTTTGAATAAAATTGGTTTGACGCACCAAAAAAGCAGGGGTTTGCATCATATCCACCACCGAAGCAACTTCATCAAGTGGCGTATCTTCATGCACATCCGTCAGCACTGGTACGCCCACCTCGTCTTTCACTTTTTGCAAAATACGCAATCCTTCCTCAACCCCTAAGCCTCTAAAACTACTGGTGCTGGTGCGATTGGCTTTATCGTATGAGGATTTATAAATAAAATTAATGCCTAAATCCTCGGTAATCTTCTTTAAATAAACAGCTGTTTCCAGGGCCAATGCCTCAGATTCAATGACGCAAGGCCCTGCAATTAAGAAAAATGGCTGGTCGATACCTACTTCAAAATCTAATAATTTCATAATTTGGATTCTATACAAAAAACTCAGCAACAATTATATTCGTTTAAAATACGGTAATAGAGATAAATTGATTAAATAGCCATGACAAACACACCTGACATTTTAAAAAGAATTATTACCCGCAAAGAAGAAGAGGTTGCCGAGTGTAAAAACAACATTTCTGTCAAGAAAATGCTTGAGGATGCTTATCAAAATCGTGACACACGGGACTTTTACCAAGCCTTAAAAAACAAAGCAGACCTTAAGCAAAATGCCATTATTGCAGAAATTAAAAAAGCCTCCCCTTCCAAAGGGGTTATGCGAGAGAATTTTGACCCTGTTGACATTGCCAAAAGTTACGAGCAAGCAGGTGCATCTTGTTTGTCCGTTTTAACCGATAAAGATTTTTTCCAAGGAGACGATCAATATTTGACCGATGTGCGTGCTGCAGTTTCCCTCCCTGTTTTACGCAAAGAATTCATTATTGACCCTTATCAAGTTTATGAGTCCAGAGTGTTAGGTGCTGATTGCATCTTACTCATTGCCGCCTGTTTAAGTGACGAACAAATGGAAGATTTGGCAATGCGTGCCATTGCTATTAACATGGATGTTTTGGTTGAAGTGCACAACCTAGAAGAATTGCAACGCACCTCTAAATTACGCCTACCTATGATTGGCATTAACAACCGAAATTTACGCACATTTAGCGTCTCCCTACAAACAACAGTTGAATTGCTAAGGGAAATTGAAAGTGATACTTTGATCATAACCGAAAGCGGCATTTTAAGCGCAGAGGATGTGGCGTTTATGCACAAACATGATATCTATAGTTTCTTAGTGGGTGAGGCGTTTATGCGTCATGACAACCCCGGCAAGGCTTTACAGGAGATTTTTATATGAAAACAACCGTTAAATGGATTGATAATATGATGATGGTTGGCGAATCTGCCAGTGGTCATGCTGTGGTGATGGACGGCCCTGAAGCATTGGGGGGTAAAAATTTAGGCATTCGCCCCATGGAAATGTTATTGCTAGGCATGGGTGGATGCACAACCATTGATGTGGTATCCACACTCAAAAAAATGCGTGAAAATATACACGATTGCCATGCTGAAATTACTGCCGAGCGTGCAGACGAACACCCAAAAGTTTTTACCAAAATCCACATTCACTTTATTGTAGCAGGTGAAAATCTCAACGAGAAAAAAGTAGCCAAAGCCGTTAGCCTGTCAGCTGAAAAATATTGCTCTGCCTCCATTATGCTTGGCAAAACTGCCAAAGTAACACACGATTTTAAAGTCCATGAATAACGCTTGGGGTTGGTTCGGCACAATAACCGGCATTACAGGTGGTTTGCTGGTGGCACTTAACTTTGAATGGTCTAAATTTGGTTATCTTTTTTTTATGGCATCAGCCATCAGTTGGATTATCCAAGGTACTAAAAATAATGACAAATCTCTAATACTGCTCAATGCCGTCTTTGTTTGTGTCAATACAGTGGGGATTTACCATTGGTTTTCTTAAAAGTATTTTTCCACATTTTGTGCCTTTGCCTATTGTCATCAAGTGTCATAGCACACGACAAAAATAACGATGCTTTGACTAAAAAAATTGAAAAATCACACCATCATTTATCCACATTTAAAATTAAATTAAAAACAGGTGTTAACACCGCTAAAATCTCAACGCAAACAAACAACAAAAAATTACTTCACTATGAGCGCCATTTAGGTACACCTAAATCTCATGAAAATAACCAATGGGGCGAATCTGAAGCAATGATTCTTGAAGCAAAAATGAAATTACAAACCATAGAAAACAAAATGAGCGTTCAAGGCAATTGGGGGCAAATAAAACTTAGAGTACAAGGCTTAAAAAGCAAAGACCCCGGTAGAGTAAAACTCAAATATCAATATGGCTTTTAAACTGTCGCAAATTGTTATTTCTTAGCGTATAATGTTGTCCTTCTATGGAGAGTTGGCCGAGTTGGCTGAAGGCGCGCCCCTGCTAAGGGTGTATAGGGTTTATCCCCTATCGAGGGTTCGAATCCCTCACTCTCCACCATATTATTGCAAAAAATGCCTTTAAATCAACATTTAAAGGCATTTTTGTTTCTAGTTTTTAAAAAAAAATACACCACTTAAAACCCTTACATCTTACCAAATATTCAAAAAATCAGAGTTTTTCATCAAGTGCCTGAACACTTGATAGGCTACTCCCTTTTTTTTCAATAATAGCGATAATTAACACATCATCAATGTGGCATATAGCACTTTGAAAAAGTCAGAATAACCCTGTGAGACCTTTGCATAAATATGGGTGATTAGCAAAATTCAATTTTTGCCCACTTGGTGATTTTCTTAAACCTTGTCCTAACAGGGCTAAGACTGGGTTTAAAAAATTACCAAGTGGGTGAAAAGTGGACTCTTGATGATTATTCATATTTATGCAAAGGCCTCTAAGAGTTGTAATTTCTATAAAACCTATCCTAGTAGAACTAAAATTGGCTTTATAAAAGATTACAAATGAGCGAAAGTTGGCCTTTAGTTAATATTAATGTCTAATGTAAAAATGATATTAACGAAAATCGGGTAAAATTTTCAACTTGCTTTATTTATATATTAAATTATTTTACTATGACCGATACCCCTTTAATAATCGCTGGAAAAACTTACCAATCTCGCCTCCTGGTTGGCTCAGGTAAGTACCAAGACCTTAACGAAACCAAATTGGCAACCGAGGCAGCAGAAGCCAACATTATCACCGTTGCTATTCGCCGCACCAACATTGGGCAAGATAAAAATGAACCCAATTTATTGGCAGTTATCTCGCCAGAAAAATACACCATTTTGCCCAACACAGCAGGCTGTTACAACGCCAAAGATGCCGTGCGCACTTGCCAATTGGCTCGTGAACTTTTGGGTGGTCATAATTTGGTTAAACTTGAAGTTTTGGGAGATGAAAAAACCCTTTACCCCAATATTGTTGAAACCCTATCTGCTGCACAAACACTGGTCAATGACGGTTTTGATGTCATGGTTTACACCAGCGACGACCCCATTGTCGCCAAAGAATTAGAAAACATCGGCTGTTGTGCCATTATGCCGCTCGCCTCACTCATCGGCTCAGGTCAAGGCATTGCCAATCCCGCCAACATCAAACTCATTAAACAACACGCCAATGTCCCTGTTTTAGTAGATGCAGGTATCGGCTGTGCAAGCGATGCCGCCAAAGCCATGGAACTCGGCTGCGATGGCGTATTGATGAACTCAGCCATTGCCAACGCCACCCACCCAATTTTAATGGCAAGCGCCATGAAACACGCTGTTATTGCTGGTCGAGAATCTTTTCTTGCAGGTAGAATGATGAAAAAAGCCTACGCTTCCGCTTCATCGCCAATGGAAAATTTAATTTAAGGCATTTACATCAACATTTTGTCAGGGTGAACAATTATTAAAAAAAATCTAACACGGAACTTATAAAATGAAAAACACAATAAAGAAATTACTCTTAACACTTGTATTGATTTCTCCTGCCTATGCCACTATCAATCACACAATACCCGAAATCCTCGCACAAACAGACAAAATGGCAAAAGTAGCACAAGCCATACTAGAAAATCCGGAGGTTTCTGATACTGATATAAAAAGTCTTGTCTACAGATTCGTCCTCTTTGATGAAAAAATTTACGGCTCAGCATTAGCATTTAATCCTGATGTTTTGTCAAAATACCCTAGACTAAGTGCCGAAAAACACAATGGTCATCTTTTATACAGCCCTTACATGTATCGCAAAACCCCCTCCTCTTTATCGTTCATCAACATTGGACACATTCGCCCCAATCAAGGTTACGATTACACCACCAAACAATGGTACGCCAAACCCGCAAAAACTTCACAACCTGGATGGAGTGATGTGTACATAGACACGGGGGCTGGCAATGTCAAAATGCTTACTTATTCGGTGCCTGTAGAAAATTTGGCGGTTTTCACTTTTGATTTGACGGGCTCACAAGAAAACAAAGAAAAAATCCAAGCGCTCAAGCATAAATTTAAGATAAAACGCAAAGGCTCATTAAAAAGATGATAACCACCAATAAGCCGATAGAAATTTCAGAGGATGATATATTTGTAAATGATTGCTTAGATAGAAAAGAGGTCGTAGAGGATTTATCTTGCTTAATCAGCTCTAGCACCCAACCTTTTGTCTTTAGCGTTAATGCTGATTGGGGCTCAGGGAAAACTACTTTTGTAAAATTATGGAAAACCCATTTGGAAAAAGAGCATGGAGTCAAAAGTGTTTACTTTAGTGCGTGGGAAGATGATTTTACCAGCGACCCATTAATTGCAATATTGGGGGAATTGGACGCTTATATTAAAAAAAACAATGGTGACTTAGAGGGCGAGTTAAAAAATGTTAAAAAAACAGTCGGTAAAATTCTTGGCAATACTATGCCAGCAATATTCAAAGGAGTGGCAAAAAAAGTGATTGGTAACGATGCCGTAGATCAAATTGTGACTGATTTTATAGAAAGTTCTGCTACTGTGCTTATTGATAACTATCAAACAGAAAAAACAGCCTTAGAAGAATTTAAAAGATCCATTACCGAGATATTGCAAAAAATAAACAAAGGTAGTCCTTTTGTTATTTTCATTGACGAATTAGACCGATGCAGACCGCTTTATGCCATAGAATGCTTAGAAAGAATTAAACATATATTTGGCATTAAACATTTGGTTTTTGTGCTGTCAATTGATAAAAAAAATTTAGCAGAGTCTATCAAGTCTCAATATGGCAATATAGATACTGATAACTATCTAAGGCGATTTATAGACCTTGAATTTGATTTAAAAAACCCTAGTGTTGATGAATTTTGTGATGTTTTAGAGAGAAAATTTCAGTTGAATAACATCATTGAAGAGAAAATATCTAATACTGGGGGTGCAAAATATTATTATTTACCTACAATAAAAACACTTGTTATAGAGCTTAACTTGTCATTAAGGCAAGTAGAGCAAATTTTTACCAAATTACAAATTGTTTTTAAAACTACCAAATACGGAGTGCCTTATGGGCACTTTTTGGTATTGGCTTTATTTGAAACCTTCAAAACTTATGACAATGATTTGTACTTTGGTTTAATAAATGGAAAAGAAGAGGCTGAAAATAAAATTAAAGAGTTGATAGAGGCTATAAATAACGATGACTTAAAGTATTTTAAAATTTTAATTATCATAATTATTGGCTCTATGAAACTTGACGACACTTCCTTGTATAAATTTATAAAAACACAGCTTGAACCGCCTTCAATAGAAGATAATTATAATTCTATTTTCTTTTATGGGGCATTAGAAGAGTTGTTTATTAACATATATTCTATGTCTAAAAGATTTAGGAATCCTGCAAGCAATCAAATTATAAAAACCGCAATAAAACAAATAGCCTTTACCGATAAATTCAATCTTGACTAATGCAAAGCCAAAGATTATGTTTCTACAAATGGTATAACTGATGTTTGAGTAACACTGGCTATTTTCTTGCCAATACCAATAAAATGTTGCATATAAGAAATATCCCTATCTTGCTGCCTCAAAATTGCAAATAATTTTTGCTCAAGCCCATGCTTTATATAGATTTTTTGCAAGGACATTGTTTCAATAAATTCATCTGCTAGCCATTCTGGCAAGACACACACGCCTCGCTCAAGGGCGGTCATTTGTAGCATCAATTCAATAGATTCAATTTTTTTAATGTGCTTGGGTTTGATGTGTGCTGGGTTTAGGAATTGTGTCAAAATATCAAGTCGTTCTAGGGGGACGGGGAAGGTTAACAAGGTTTCGTTAATGAGGTCTTTTGGCGTGATTGTGGTTTTGGGTGCTAACGGGTGCTGGTTGGCGACTAGAAGCACTAGATTGTATTGTGCAAGTGTTTCGGTGTGGATGTCTGCTTGCTTTTCTATATCGGGTGTAATGAGGATGTCGATGTGGTGATTGAGCAGCCCTTCGTGTCCGGAAAATTGGAATTTGTTGATAATTTCTACTTCTACATTGGGCATTTTTTGTAGAAAAACACCAATGACCTTGGTGAGCCATTTATAACAAGGATAACATTCAACACCGATGCGCAAAACACCTTGGCGACCTTGGGCATAAGCGGTTAAGGTTTTTTCAGTTTGCGACAAAATGGGTAAGAGTTGTTGTGCTGTTTGCAATAACAATTCACCTGCTTTGGTTAAACGCAGCCCCCTTCCCTCTCGTTCCCAAAGTGCAATGCCGAGTTTTTCCTCCAAATAACGAATTTGGTGGGACAAGGCGGATTGGCTTAAACACAATACATTGGCAGCATTCGTTAACGAGCCACTTTCATATAAGGTTTGGATGATTTTTAGATGTTTGAGTGTTATCATTGTAATTGATGAGTTTTTCTCATAGATAAGTTAAAAACAATCATTTTACTTCATATTAAAGCCCTTATAAAATAACCCACTTTATAAACATTAAGGCACGCTCATGGTTACAACACACAATCTCGGTTTTCCACGCATCGGCAAGCAACGGGAATTAAAATTTGCTTTAGAAAAATATTGGTCAAATGCCATTTCTCAAGAGGAATTATTACACACTGCTGCTACCTTACGCCAACAACACTGGGACAATCAAAGTCAACTTGATTTAGCACCTGTGGGAGATTTTTCTTTTTATGATCAAGTTTTGGACATGAGTTTTTTATTAGGCAATGTGCCAAAACGCGCTGAGAATTTATCAGACAATACATTGGATAATTATTTTCGAGTAGCACGCGGACGGGCTGCTGCCAATGAATCTGATTGCACTTGTATTCAAGCGGGTGAAATGACCAAATGGTTTGACACCAATTATCATTATATTGTGCCTGAATTTAGTCATGACACTCATTTTGCACTCCAAGCACAACACTTACTTGCGCAAATTACCGAGGCGCAAACGCAAGGGGTAAAAACCAAGCCTGTCGTTATTGGTCCAGTCACTTATTTGTGGCTCGGTAAGTCTAAAGACGACACCAGCAAACTGGATTTATTGGAATCACTGGTCAAAGTGTATGTGCAATTGTTTGATGAATTGGCAAACCTAGGTGTGGAATGGGTGCAAATTGATGAACCGATTTTAGTCACGGAATTAACACCAGATTGGCAAGCAGCATTTAAGCAAACTTATGCCACTTTAGCACACAGCCCAGTTAAATTACTGCTGGCAAGTTATTTTGGCACTTTGCAAGACAATTTAAGCCTTGCTTGCAATTTGCCAGTGGACGGATTACATATTGATGCAATTAACGCCAAAGAGGAAGTACAGACGGTGATTGACACACTGCCTAAGGATAAAATTCTGTCTTTGGGCATCATCAATGGTCGCAATATCTGGAAAACAGATTTGAGCGCCACATTGTTGTGGTTGACGCCTATTTTCCAGCAATTAGAAGACAGATTGTGGCTAGCACCTTCTTGTTCATTGCTACATGTGCCTGTTGATTTAAACAGCGAGCAAGCGCTGGATACAGACATCAAATCATGGCTTGCCTTTGCTGTGCAGAAGTTAGCAGAACTCAATATATTGGCACAAGCATTAAATCAAGGGCAAGCCAGTGTGACTAAGGAAATAGCCAAAAATATTGATGCCATTAACGCCAGAAAACACTCCCCCCTTGTGCATAATGCCGAAGTCAAAGCGCGTGTTACTCAAGTCCACGACACACTTGGCAACCGTAATACCGATTATGAAAGCAGGGCAAAAATACAAAGTAAGAAATTTAATTTACCTCTGTACCCAACCACAACCATCGGCTCTTTTCCACAAACGCTAGAAATTAGACAAGCCAGACGCGATTATAAATCAGGCAAATTATCAGAAGAAAAATACACCCAAGCAATGCAAGCAGAAATCCGACACTGCGTACAAGTGCAAGAAGAATTAGACTTAGATGTCTTGGTGCATGGCGAACCTGAACGCAACGACATGGTGGAATATTTTGGACAACAACTCAATGGCTACACCTTCAGCCAATTCGGCTGGGTGCAATCGTATGGTTCTCGTTGCGTCAAACCGCCGATTATTTTTGGCGATGTTTCTAGGTCAAATCCAATGACAGTAAACTGGGCAACCTACGCCCAATCACTCACTGACAAACCCATGAAAGGCATGCTAACTGGCCCGGTAACAATGCTCAATTGGTCATTTGTGCGTGACGACCAGCCTCGTTCAGCCACTTGTTTGCAGTTGTCTTTTGCCATTCGAGATGAAGTATTAGACCTTGAAAAAGCCAATATCAATATCATTCAAATTGACGAAGCCGCACTCCGAGAAGGTTTACCATTACGCAAATCTCAATGGCAAGCCTATCTTGATTGGGCAATTGAATGCTATCGAATTAGTGCCAATGGTGTTAACGACGAAACCCAAATCCACACCCACATGTGTTATTCAGAATTTAACGATATTATTGCTGCAATCGCACAAATGGATGCAGATGTAATTACCATTGAAACCTCTCGCTCGGATATGGAATTACTAGATGTGTTTGATGAATTTGATTACCCTAATGAAATCGGTCCTGGTGTTTATGACATTCACTCCCCTAATATTCCTACGGTTGATGCCATGGTTGAACTCATGCAAAAAGCCGCCCAACGCATCCCTGCCAAAAGGCTGTGGGTCAATCCTGATTGTGGCTTAAAAACCAGGCATTGGAATGAAGTTCAACCGGCACTAACCAATATGATTCTTGCCAGTAAACAACTTCGAGCGCAATAATATCATTTGGTTTTTTGGGCAACTGCTTAACCAAAAAAAATCAATGGCAAGCGGATAAAATCCATTGTTCAAATTTTTGGATATTTTTATTGCTACCATATGATTTTGGGTAAACCAAATGGTATCCGGGGGATTTAAGAGCCTTGTTTTTGTAGATTTTAACCAATTGACCCGCCTCCAAATCATCGGACACTAACATACTTCGGGCAATTGCCACCCCTTGTCCAGCAATGGCAGCTTGTAATACTAAATGTGACTGGCTGAGTGTGAGTGATTTATTGTTTTTAATATCAACTTTGAGTAATTTGGAAAAATCATCCCAACTGGGTTCAATAAAGATACCGTATGCCTCAAATACACAATCAACGGAATCATGAATTAAGGTGTGGTGCTGTAGGTCATTAGGCTTGTTAAAATTGTATTTTCCCGTGAGTAATTTAGGGCTGGCGACCAAAAACATATCTTCATCCATCAAAAATTTTGCCGTCAAATTTGCATGATGCTGATACCCAAAACTGATGCTTAAATCGTCATGTTTAAAATTACTTAGCCCCAAATGTGCATTAATGTGGATGTCAATATCAGGGTGTTTTTGGTTAAAATCGTTCAAACGAGGGATAAGCCATTTAATGGCAAGCGATGGCAAAATACTGATGGTTAAAATACTTTTCTTTGAATTTTTATTCAGTTTTTCTAAAGCATTACTTATCCCGTTCAAGGCAATATTAACAGGATTTTGCAAGGCAATACCTTGTTCTGTTAATTTTAGTTGCCTATGTAATCTATGAAACAGATCAAACCCAAGACGCTGCTCTAACAGTCTAATCTGCTGGCTTACCGCTGCTTGGGTAATGGAAAGTTCCTCTGCTGCTTTAGAAAAACTCAGGTGTTTAGCAGCAACGCCAAAGGTGTTTAAATTATTAAGTGGGGGTAGTTTTTTATTCATTTGCATAAGTATATCTTATGCTAAACATAAGTTTTTATCATTTGTCAAAATAACTTTGGGCTTATAATGGTCGTTTTTATAAAACCCCAACAATTTCAGACAACAATTTAATTTTCCTTATTCCAAACCCGTTAAACTAAACAAAAAAATCGGAGTAAAAAAATGAGTAAAAAACGAACTAAATACACCTCTGCATTCAGGACCAAACTCGTGCTTGAATTATTGCAAAACGAACAAACCTTAGTGCAGATTGCTAGCAAGCATAACATCCTTCCTCGGAACCTACAAAATTAAAAGAAAACCTTTCTTGCTAACGCAGAAATTGCCATGGAGCCCTCTAAAGCTGTTAAAGAATACAAAGAAGAACTTGTCAAAGCACAGCAACAGAATGAGCGTCTAACTACCCTAGTAGGCAAAGTAACTGTAGAGAAGTGGTTGGCAAAAAAGCTAAAAAGCTTGGACTCATCTAATCTCAAGCAGTTAGTTGATTTCAAGCCATCTTCATCTTCTTTATCCGTTAATTATCAATGTCAATTATTGAGCATTAACAGAAGTGGCTTATATTACAAACCAAAAACAAACGATACTAAGCAAACCATCAAAAACCACATTATCAAAGTATTTGAACGCATACCTATTTACGGCGAGAAAAAAGTACACCAACAATTACTTGAAGACGGCTACAAAGTAAGTCTAAACACGGTTGCACGCTATCGTCAAGAACTGGGCTTAAAAGCAGTATTAGCAGTCAAACAAGTTAATACAACCATATCAATCAAAACGCATAAGAAGTACAGTTACAAGCTTCTAGACCTTGGTATCAATCATGCCAATCAAGTTTGGTCTACAGACATTACTTATATCAAGATTGCAGGCGGTATGGTGCATATGGCAGCCATTATTGATTGGTATTCTAAAGCGGTGCTATCACACAAGATATTCAATACTATGGATTCGTAGTTAGTGATGAGTATACTCAATGATGCTTTAGAAAAGCATCCACATCCAGAGATATTTAATACCGACCAAGATAGCCAATACACCAGCGAGATACACATTAAACGGCTAAAAGATTTAGGTATTCAAATATCTATGGATGGCAAAGGCAGAGCCACAGATAATATTTGCATTGAGCGCTTTTGGCGAAGTGCAAAATGCGAAAGGTTTTATCTGAACGAGTATCAATCTATTCGTGAGTTGATCGTTGATGTAGATGATTATATTGAGTTTTACAATCATCAAAGATTTCATGAAACATTGGGGTGCAGAAAACCAATGGATGTGTATCGGGAGAGTGTAAAATTAAATCAAGAAAAAGCGAAGGCTTCTTAAGTTGGGCTATATAAGAAATTTTAAAAAGTTGTCAGGGTTTTTGGGGTAATGTAACGGCACCGCAAAATGCCACTGCACCGAAGACCAAATCACCAAGTACAAGAATAAAATATCAGGCCCACTCTTAGATAGAATTGACATGGTGCTTACCGTACCACCGCTACCAAAAGAAGCGCTATTTGGCCAAACAGATACAAGTGCTGAATCAAGCAAAATAATACGTAAGCGTGCACTCAAAGCCTATGAAAAACAAATCCAAAGACAAGGTAAAACCAATGACAAGCTCGCCCCCGATGAAATCGATAAACTCATTAAGCTAGATAAAGCCAACAAACAATTATTAGAGCTGGCAATTGATAAATTCCACCTATCTGCCAGAGCGCCTACCACCGCATCCTCAAAGTCGCCAGAACCATTGCAGATTTAGACAATGAGAACAGTGTCAATACCCAACATCTCACTGAGGCGATTAGTTATCGTAGAAATAATTAATGTTTGTGAAGTTTTCCAAAAAACTGGATACTAAATTGTTATAATTTAGCGTTCAGTTTTTTGACTGGAGTGAGTGATTTAATCACTTATCCCAAATCCAAAAATAGAACTACCAATACCAAAAAAAAATTCCCAACCTAAAAAAAACCATTTTCCAACCAACACCCCATAAATTCTACCAACAACACCCCAATCAACACCCCATACACCTGTTTAAACATTTTTTTCATCGGTTTTCTGATTTTTAGACGAGTGCTATTCTTAATAAAAAGAGGACTTGCAATTATAAAGAGAAGTTATTTAAATCAACAACGACTTAAATGTCTTGATACTACTCAGTACTTGATTAAGTAAGTCGTAATATTGTGATTGACATTTAATAATAACTTGCCTGCCATGCAAAACAACTTTAGTAGCAATACTGTAGAGACGATGACGCACGTACTTTGCTCTTTTGTTGACAAATTCAAGGGGAAGCAGTTGGCGCATTAAAGCAAACAAATTATAAGACAAACTACAAATATCAAAATACAAGGCATTGGCATTAAAATCCCCACAAGGCATTTGTTTTGCACCAAAGTCATTTTTTAATTCTTTGATACGGTTTTCACTACTTTCGCCCCGTTGATTGTAAAAATAGACAATTTCACTCTCACTCAAGCCATCAAGATTGGTAGCAATGGCTCGATAAGTGTATTGCCCATTGGTAATTTGATTCAGATCTTGGGCGGTATCAGTGTCTAACTCTAACTCCATCTGCCCTTTACACATTTTTCTTTGTACAATCAAGTTAAAAATCTCACCCTTCTTACCGATATAATGTTGCATTCTGAAGGTCTCTTGTCCTTGAATGACTTTGCCTTGTTTGTCAGACAAAGCCTGCCACTGGTTGTCTTTATCAATAATAATGTCTTTGAAGGATTGACACATCTTTGCACGAATGGCAAAGCCAATATTTTGACCGACACAATAGTCAATAATTTTGGCTTGATAACCTGCAGCATCTATTCTAAGTTTGTTAACTTTAACACTGCTAGGCAAGGAGGATTGACAATGTTTGATAAAACCAAGGTTGTCCGTATTTGGGGAAACATTGCCTGCCCTGAAGTCCGTGGCAACAATTTGCCCTGTTTGTGCAATGTGTCCTACCATTGGCACATATCCTTTGTTTTTGTTATAAGTCCACTGGGCATCCGCTTTATTGGCAATTACCTCAGAGGCATCAATATCAAGGGTAATATTTTTACAATGGCACAAGGCTGACTTAAGTACAGTTTTGTTGACTTCAGACAAGGCTTTAATACCTCGATTGTCTTTACCCAAACGCTTAAGCCAAATACCGATACTTTGTGGTGTTGGCATTTGTTGATTAATGACAAGACGCAATGGTTTATCTTTAGCAATATGGGCAACATCATCTAAACACTGTCCACCTTCATGTTGGCTTAATATTAGGGTGTTAATAAAGACCGAGGCTTTGAATGCGTGATTACTGCCAAGGCCTGGAAAGTGTTAGTCGATAGTGTCGGACAAGTCCAGTGCATTGATTGTATGGGCAGTGGCAAGCAGTCCAATACGAGAAGTTAAAAGTTCATTGGTGGTATCAAGTTTGTCGTTTAAAATGTTCATAAATGCAATAAGGTTTGGTTGTATAAAAAGGATATGGTTATCTTTGTATTCACCCGTTGGGTGAAGTGGTTTTTTGGTTGAAACTATTATACCAACTGGGCTTTCTGTATTTTTTTAATTTCTATATTTAGATTGGGGCTTATTAACCCTAATTATTTTGCACATAATTTGTTAAATATCAGATAACGGATATTTTGCACATAATTGCAACACTTTATTTTTAACTTCAAGTGTATCATATTTTTTTTCTAATGTATCTGCAATTATATTTGCAATCTCCATAAAATCAGCTTCTTTTAACCCTCTTGTAGTCATGGCAGGGCTGCCAATTCTTAGCCCGCTTGTTACAAAAGGACTTTCTTTATCATTTGGTACAGAATTTTTATTTGTTGTAATATTGACTTTAGATAACAACAGTTCTGCCTTCTTGCCACTGATTTTTTTATTTGATAAATTTATTAAAATTAAATGATTTTTACTATCTTTGCTTACTATGTCATAACCTCTATCAACTAATACACCAGCCATTGCTTTTGTGTTTTTTAACACTTGCTCTTGATACACTCTAAAACCTGGTTCCATTGCCTCTTTAAAAGCAATTGCTTTTGCTGCAATAACATGCATCAATGGACCTCCTTGTAAACCAGGAAAAGTCAAAGAATTTATTTTCTTTTCAATTTCAATATTAGATTTTGCCAATATCAAACCGCCCCTTGGACCTCTTAAGGTTTTGTGTGTTGTCGTTGTTGTTACATCCGCAATATTAACAGGAGATGGATATAGTTCAGTTGCTACCAAACCTGCAATATGGGACATATCTACCAATAAATATGCGCCTACTTTATCCGCTATATCTCTGAAAATACTCCAATCAATAATTTGCGAATATGCAGAAAACCCTGCAATAATAAGCTTAGGCTTATGTTTAATTGCCAATTCTTCAACTTCATTGTAATCAATAAAACCTTGAGAATCCACACCATATTGAACAGCATTATAAAACTTTCCACTAAAATTAACACTTGCCCCATGGGTTAAATGACCTCCCTCATTAAGACTCATTCCTAATATGGTATCACCTATATTTAGTAACGCTGCAAATGCTATAAGATTCGCAGAAGATCCACTATGTGGCTGTACATTAACATAATCCGCATTAAAAAGTTCTTTTGCCCTGTTGATGGCTAAATTTTCAGCAATATCTACGTATTCACAGCCACCATAATACCTTTTGCCAGGATAGCCCTCTGCATATTTATTTGTTAAAACTGAGCCTTGTGCTTCTAATATATTTTTTGATACAAAATTTTCCGATGCAATCAGTTCTAAATGCTCTTCTTGTCGCCTCTCTTCTGACTGAATGCATTTGTATATTTCTTGGTCATATTTTCTAAGACTTTTTTCATTCATAATTACCATCCTTGTTTTTATTATTTCCATATATTCTTATAAGCCATCTTTCGTTCCCATTAAAACATGTTTTAAAAGAATCTCTAGAATGTATTGTAAGCTGATTGTTAAATAACAACATATCTCCTTCTGTCAACACTATTCTAGACTTTGGAAATTCATCAATTGTTTTTTTTAAGTAAGAAAAAGCATCTTTTGCCAAAGTTGTCATGGGTTTAACGTTATGCATATCAAATCTTGAAATATAGGTGTTTTTATACTTTACAAGTAAAGGGACAATTCTATTTGATTGATTTGAAAATGACTCTGGTGAATTGACTAAAAAATTGTTTTTTAGTAGTTCTGTTGTCACTTCTTTGGGCAAAATATTAACAATATCTTTTAACATAATTATGTTTGTAGAGACATCATATTGTGCTCTTTGTGACAAAAGTCCTAATATTTCTGGCGCTCTTTCAATTTTACTATTTTCATCACAATTTTCACTCATTAGAAGCAAATGAGGATTGTCCACATGCGTGCCAAATGCATATTTATAGCCTTGAGAGCCAATTTGACCCTTGATACTTTCAGATGGAACAACATGCCTAATAATTCTATCACCATTCTCTCCTTTGACAGAAAAAGGTTTTAAATTTAATAATTCATACAAACCAACAAAAAAGGATACACTTTCACTTATTTCACACTCATCAATATATCCACTAGTTGGTGTAGGTTTTTTAATATATGGTGTAGGGCATCCTCTTATCAGTACGATAGGGTTATCTGCATATAAGCCACGCTTTATTTTCTCCACCCCCCCCTAACTCTCTTTGAACCAAAGAAGCACACTGTTTTATGATATTTGTGTTTTCCATGTCTTTTTCAGATTTAATTTTTGCCAATTTATTTATAAGTGTAGTGGTACTATTGTATGACAATTCAAGTACTTCCATTATTCACCCCTTTTTACCTTTTTAAACATAAATATAACCAACCCAAACATTACTACAAGAAAAGCAATAATTTTTTCTATATTTACAACTTCTTCAAATATTAAATATGATCCAAGTAAGCCAAATATTGGGACTAGCAATGATAATGGTGCAACTAAAGAAACAGGGTGTTTTACCAACAATGAGTTCCATATGTAATATCCAAATAAAGTTGTTATATAAGATTGAAATAGAATGGAAAATACACCCACATAATTTGTATTAAGTGCAGTTACAAAAGGATCGGCGCCTTTTAAAATAAAAGTCATTATAAATAATGGTATTGGAGAGAATAAACAAGCCCAAACAACAAAACTAAACATATTTGCTGGCTTGTATTTCTTAATTATCACATTGCTAAAAGCCCAAGCAAAGGCAGCACTAAAAATCAATACTATAGATAATAAGGGCGTGTTGCCGTCACTTGATGAAACTATGTAAAGTAAGCCTAAAATTGACACCAACATACCTAAATATTGATTTTTAGATAAAGATTCTTTGAAATAAATGCGTCCAAATACAACCGTAATAAATGCTGTGAATTGAAGTAATAATGATGCTAAACCCGCAGACATTCCAACATAAATTGATAAATTAACCACCCCCCAAAGACCGAAACCAAACAATAATCCGTATATTGCTAACACATACAATGGTATGTTCGGTCTTTTTATAAAAAAAACTAATGGTATCGCCACTAAAGAAAATCTTAATCCTGCCAGTATAAAAGGATCAATTGTTAATAATCCTAATTTAATAATGGAAAAATTAACACCCCAAATGGCCGCAACCAAAACCCCAAGCGATAAATCTCTAAATGGCATATCTTTACCTTTTATTCTATTAAAAACAGCATTATAAAATCGAAATTTATTTTTACAAACGATAAAATCTTATGCTTATCATAAGATATACTTATGTGAATGAAAAATAAGTCGCTACCACTCCCGACTTCCGCACTTTTTTTTCAAAAACCCCACCACAAAGCCATTCCTTAAAAAAATAGGGCACTACATCAATACTTCTCCAAAATATAAGGTGTTGTCTTAATCTTAACCCCCATTAGTTGATATATCTTTCTAGTATCTTTTTTAATTGCTGATGGCATTGCACATTTAATTCTTTTTTCTTCTGAGTTTAAAATACTGGTTTGTACAGATATCTGTAATGGTATTATTAAAACCTTTGGTAAATATAAATTTTCTAATCAAATCTTTTGTGTTTTTAACACAGTGATTTCATCCTTATATTCTTTAGTAGCCTTTGCAGGCTCCATGGTAAGTCTGCGTTTGATAAAAATGTCTTCCAATTTTGGATGTTTTTAGGGGTGATATTGTGATAACTCTTGCTATTTGAGGCCTTTGTATATAAACTATGAATAATCATCAAGAATCCACTTTTTACCCACTTGGTAATTTTTTAAATCCAGCCTTAGCCCCTGCTATTTAATGAGTTTTTGGATGAAAAAGGTGCTGTTTTATACTTTTCATAAATTGTATTGGGGTTTTTGGAGGTGCCCTAAATGCAATCAATGAATTTTCAATACTTTTTATTATTTTTTGGCTTAATGTTCCCCTTGGTTTTTAGCCCCGGTCCTGCCAATATAGTTTTTACCATGGCAGGCATTAAACAAGGCGTTAAAAAATCTATCCCGCTCATAATAGGGGTTAATCTGGTCTCTATCCTGTATTCGCTACTCATTGGCTTTGGCTTAGGTGAGGTTTTAAAACATTATCCTGAATTAATGACTATTTTGAAAATAGTGGGTGCCCTATATTTGGTTTATTTGGCTTATAAATTTATTAAACCACGCCAACGACAAACAAGCGTTAAAAACACCTATACTTTTTGGAATGGGGTTATTCTGCAAGCGCTTAATCCCAAAGGATTTTCAATGCAACTGCTAATGTTTTCAGTGTTACTTGATGGCAGTTTCAAGCAAATAGAACAAATATTTTATTTGATATTTATGCTGGCTATTTTAAATATTTCCACCCATTTTACTTGGATACTCATAGGCAACAGTCTTTCTCAATGGATGAGCAATCCAGTGACAGAAAAAATCCTGAATTATCTATTTTCCAGTACATTACTACTCATCGCCATTTGGATTGTCTTGTATGTTCATTGAGGGCTCATTGTTAGCAGATTATTTGCTCATAGGCATATTAGTCTTGGTGCTTGCCTCTTTTATTGCTGGATTTTTAGATGCAGTGGCTGGTGGTGCAGGATTAATTTTAGTACCAGCATTTATTTTAACTGGCATGCCGCCACAATTAGCATTGGGGCAAGAAAAACTTGTTAGCACACTAGGCACATTTTCAGCCATTTATAACTATTTTAAAGGTGCTAAAATTATTTGGAAAGTCGTGATATATGGCATACCAACAGCACTAATAGGCGCTTATATTGGTGGCCAAGTTATTTTGTCTATTGACGAGTCCATCGTTGGAAAAATCATCTTTTTCTTAATCCCCATTGGCTTGCTTTTTTCTTTTATACCAAAGCACAGTAAAAACGATGGCGTTTATCAACCCAGTCAAACAGACATTTTCATAATTCTGCCATTGGTATGCCTTGTAGTCGGTTTTTACGATGGATTTTTTGGCCCCGGTACAGGCAGCATTTTAATCCTAGCACTACATTTTTTGATTCGTATGCCTTTACTTGAATCCTCAGCAACCTCTAAAATTTTTAATTTAGCCTCAAATATAGGCGCCTTTACCGCCTTTTTTATTGCCGGAAAAATGGCGTTCATTATCGGCATACCCATGGTTTTAGCAAGTATTGGCGGTAATTATGTCGGCAGTCACCTCACTCTAAAAAGTGGCGATAAAATAATTAAGCCGTTAATATTTACCACAATTGCTATTTTATTTATCTCACTTGGTCTTAGATATATTTGGTAATTTTATTAAACCTTGTCCTAGCAGGGCTAAGGCTGGGTTTAAAAAATTACCAAGTGGGTGAAAAGTGGATTCTTGATGATTATTTATATTTATGCAAAGGTTTCTATGCATAAAAATTTACTCTAAAAAATCTTCAACCACTTCTTCTTTAGCCTGCATAACTCTCACACCCGGCTTGGCTAGCACTTCTAAAAAGAAGGTGTCTAAGCCTTCTACATCGGCCTCTGAAATAACTTTGTTGATTTCGGAAATATGAATGGTGTCAGAGGAGGCTTCATTGGCACCGTAGCGGCAATCAAAATCCCAAAAATCTACCTTTTCAGGTAACTTTTTATTGCGCTCGCGTTTGATGTATTTTTTAAGTTCGTATTTAATTGCTTCGACCACTCGGGGTCTTTTCTTTTTAGGGTGTACGAAACTAAATGTCTTTTTCATAATAACTGGATAATAAATTAATGAGGAAATAGATTATACGCACTTAACAACCTTTGAGACCCCTGCATTAAACATAGATGCTGAATGTAGGAATCTCATATTAGCAAGAAACAAATTGAGACAAATATGGGATTGAGGGGTTAAAATACCTTGCATGAAATTTACCAACACCCTGACAGAACTCAAAAATCAACATCTTTATCGGCAGGCTAAAGTCGTTGATAACACTTGCGTGGATTTTTGTTCAAATGATTATTTGGGATTGAAAAATCATCCTCAGGTGATTGAGGCATTTAAACAAGGGGCGGATGAATATGGGGTGGGGTCTGGTGCGGCGCATTTAATTAGTGGACATACTCAGGCACATCAAAAATTGGAAGAAGCATTGGCTGATTATTTGGGTCAACAAAAGGTGTTGTTATTTTCAACGGGGTATATGGCGAATATTGGGGTGTTTTCTGCGCTTAAAGATGAACTTGATTGGGTGCTGCAAGACAAACTTAATCATGCGTCACTGATTGATGCGAATCATTTAATTGGTTTGCCTCTTCAGCGTTATTTGCATAATAATGTTGAATCACTAAGGAAAAAAACAGACAAACAAACTGGGCAGGGGTTGATTGTTACGGATGCTGTCTTTAGTATGGATGGCGATCAGGCGGATATGGGTGCATTGGATAAAATCGCACAACAATCAAAGGCACTGTTAATGCAGGATGATGCGCATGGATTTGGCGTGTTTCAGGCGCATATTCCGCAAAATTCGATTTATATGGCAACATTGGGAAAGGCGGCAGGCACAATGGGGGCATTTGTGGCAGGGGATGAAGATTTGATTAATTTTTTAGTGCAAAAATCACGCCCTTATATTTATACCACGGCAATTGCGCCGGCTTTGTGCATTGCCACCTTGAAAAGTTTGGCGTTGATTAAACAAGGTGATCAGAATGCTAAATTATTAAATAATATTCAGTATTTTCAGCGTCTTGCTGGCACGCTAGATTTACCCATTAAAGCCTCCAATAGCGCCATTCAACCCCTTGTTGTAGGGAGTAGTGAAAAGGCAATTTACCTTGCAGAAAAGTTATTAAGTGCAGGCTTTCATGTTGGCGCTATTCGTCCGCCGACTGTGGCAAAAGGCACAGCGCGTTTAAGAATAACACTCAATGCCAACCACACGCAACAGCAAATTAATCAATTGCTCACTCGGCTTAAAGATGCTTTATAGTCATACGGTTGGACAAGGGCAAGCGTTGGTTTTGTTGCATGGCTGGGGATTTAATGCCGAATTATTCAATGCATTAATTGCGCAATATAAAAACCAATATTGTATAACTGTGATTGACTTGCCGGGTCATGGAAGGAGTGACGAAGTTAAGGGAGGAATAAAGGAATGGTGTACTGAAATTATTAAAATTTTGCCCAATAATCCAATATTACTCGGCTGGTCGCTAGGGGGATTATTGGCAATACATATCGCCAATAAAATCAAAATATCGGCACTTATATTGGTCGCTGCTACCCCTAAATTTGTGCAAACCGATGACTGGGTTTATGGCATTGATGCGAATAATTTTCATCAATTTTCTGATGCGTTAGCACTCAACCTGTCCAAAGGCTTAAAGCGTTTTGTTAGTTTGCAAACCAACGATAAAGCGCAACTTAAAATACTCAATCAATCTATTGATGCACTACCTGCAAGCGCCAAGGCGCTCAACCAAGGCTTAGAAATTTTATTAAACAGTGATTTTCGCCCTCAATTCAAGCAACTCAAAATACCCGTGCAAATCATTCTAGGCCATCGCGACACGCTGGTGCCTGCTAATATTGCACATTGGTACGAACGCCTTACAACTTCAAACCCTAGCGTCAAAGTGTTGGTGACCATACTTGATGCAGGACATTTGCCTTTTTTACATCCAGATTTTAAGTTGCGTATAATTTAGGGAAATTTTGGAGGAAAAAATGAAGGCACTTGTTGGAGTTATTATGGGGTCAAAATCTGATTGGCCAACGATGAAAAACGCAGTAGAAATGCTGGAGCAATTTGGCATTCCGCATGAAGTCCAGGTGGTGTCCGCACATCGAACCCCTGATTTGATGTTTGAATACGCCAATACTGCCAGTGAACGAGGACTTAAAGTCATTATTGCAGGAGCAGGTGGGGCAGCACACTTGCCTGGTATGGTGGCAAGTAAAACCATTGTGCCTGTGTTGGGCGTACCTGTGCAATCACGCGCACTTAGTGGGCACGATTCTTTGTTGTCTATTGCACAAATGCCGGGGGGTATTCCTGTTGGCACATTGGCAATTGGTGAGGCGGGTGCAAAAAATGCAGGCATTCTTGCTGCGCAAATTATTGCCAATGAGAATGAGGGGGTAAAAGAAAAGGTTTCTGCTTTTAGAGCCAAACAAACGCAGGATGTTTTAGACAATCCCAATCCTAAAAATTAAGGGTATTTAAAATGAAAGTAGGTATTTTAGGCGCAGGTCAATTAGGAAGAATGCTTGCCATTGCAGGTTATCCCTTAAATCACCAATTTGGTTTTTCAGGTAACAATAACGATGAACCTGCCTCTTTATTGGGGTGTATGTTTACTGGTGAAGAAAATATTGAATCTCTGATTGACTTTGCCGATGTGATTACTTACGAAAGCGAAAACACTGATGTAGAGATTGTGCATGCCATCAATCAAAAAGTGCCGGTTTATCCTAGTGAAAAATCCCTCTTCACCACCCAGCATCGTGGCCGTGAAAAAGCCTTATTTGACCAACTCAACATCCCTTGTGCGCCTTATCAAATGGTTAACTCTGAGGCAGATTTAAAGCAAGCGGTTGAAATAATTGGCTTGCCTGCCATCTTAAAAACAGCCACCGAAGGTTATGATGGCAAAGGTCAGTTTTTGATGCGTGATACAAATCAAATCACGGCAGCATGGGACAGTATGAATGGCGTTGAGTCTATTTTAGAAGGCTTTGTTGATTTTAAGCGTGAACTTTCGTTGATTGCCGTGCGTGATACCCATAACAATCACAAATATTATCCGTTGGTCGAAAATGATCATCATGATGGTATTTTGCGATTAACTGTTGCCCCTGCACAAAATATTGACGAATGTGTACAAAAAACTGCCGAACGCTATATGCAAACTTTATTGGATGAAATGAACCATATTGGCGTTCTAACAATTGAATTATTTGAAACGGAAAACGGGCTGGTGGTCAATGAAATGGCACCTAGAGTACATAATTCAGGACATTGGAGCATCGAAGGTGCCAATACCTCACAGTTTGAAAACCATATTCGTGCCATTACTGGTCAACCGCTTGGCGATACCACGCCTAGCCACCCATTTTGTGCAATGATTAATATTATTGGTAAAGTTGGCAACACTGATATTGTATTAAATATGCCCAATGCACATTTACACTTATACGACAAAGAAGAGCGTGCCAATAGAAAATTGGGGCACATTAATATGACAGCAAGTTCTGCGCAAGAACTGCATGACAGTATTCAAAAATTACAGGAGTTTTTACCCAATGTCGACAATTAAATACAAATGGCACGAAGCAATGTTATACAAAGTTACAGGCGACCCGATTAGCATTAAACCCACGGATGACAAAGAAGAATTTGAAACCTCGGAACTACAAACTTTTATAGAAGGCTATTTGGGCTTTATCAAACAAGCAAATGGTATGCTGGTTATTAATGATGATGGCGAGGCATTAGGATTGCCTCAAAATGAGATGGCAGGTAAAAATGGCTACGCTTTATTTGGCAATGTTATTTTTGTCCCTATCGATAACGACAAAAGCACATTAGAGGTTACTACGCACTAATACCCTTTTTCAAAAACAAACTAGAACGCATCCTTATTGAAATTCTTGCCGTCACAGTATTTACATTTTCTGTCTCTAGGCTAGGAAAAACGCTTTTCTAAATAAGCGATAATATCAGCAGTTTCCAGCATCCACTCCACCTTTTCATCGCTGGTTATTTTTAAACAAGGCACTTGCACTTTGCCCGTTTCTTTCAATAATTCCGCTCTAAAGACACCTTGTCTATTTTGTGCATCTCGGGTGATAATATTAAGATTTAAACGCCTGATGGTTCTTCTGGTCTTGATACAAAATGGACAGCCAAAGAATTGATATAACTCAATATGAATAGTTTGCTCATCCACTTTTTGTTGTTGTTCAGCACTGCGTTTCACTTTGCTCACTGGAATTAACCAACTAATAAAAGCAATAATTGCGCCCAATCCGTTTCTAAAACCTTTTAATAATAATTTCATTTCTCTTTCCTTGCCTTGTAGGCGGTTAATGTATTTTCTAATAAAGTAGCAATGGTCATCGGTCCAACGCCACCAGGGACTGGGGTAATCCAGTCGGCAACTTTTTGAGCAGATTCAAAATCTACATCGCCAACCAAATGCCCATTGTCCAATTTATTGATGCCAACATCTATCACAATGGCACCTGATTTAATCCAATCACCTTGAATCATATTGGCAATACCAACCGCTGCCACAACAATGTCAGCTTGTTTGAGCTTGCCAGATAAATCTTGGGTTTTGCTATTGCAAATGGTCACTGTAGCACGGGCATTTAATAATTCCATTGCCATCGGTCGCCCCACAATATTTGATGCACCTACAACCACACAATGCTTGCCTGCCAAATCTACGCCAGTTGTTTTAAGCATGGTCATTACACCCTTAGGTGTGCAGGGGCGAAGAAAGGGGTTATTTTGCATTAGTTTGCCGATATTTTCACTGTGAAAACCATCCACATCTTTTGCCGGATTGATGGCTTCAATAACCAAATTAGCATCCAAATGTTGTGGCAATGGCAACTGCACTAGAATACCATCAATTTTATCATCGTTATTTAAGCGCTCAATTTCAGACGATAACGCTGCTTGAGTAATGCTTGCTGGCTTGTTAATTTTTTCAGAATAAAAACCTGCTTCCTTACAAGCAATGCCTTTGTTGCGCACATAAACTGCTGAAGCGGGATCATCACCTATTAAAATCACCGCTAAACCCGGTTTTCGTTCCAATAATGCCACTTCATTGGCAATGGTTTGTCTTAATTCCTGTGCAATTTGTTTGCCGTCAATAATCATTGTAATGCCTCCCTTACTTTGTCCAAATCTGCCTGCGTATCCACGCCAAAACCTACGGAAGCACACGCTTTGCTAATATGTATTTCAAACCCTTCGTTAAGCACAGTGAGTTGTTCTAATTTTTCCACTTGCTCGTAATCCGATCTATTCATGGTCAAATATTGCTTAATAAAGCCTGAGCGATAAGCGTAAATACCAATGTGTTTAAAACACAGTGTGGCATCAAAATCTGCTTCATTTCGAAAGGCAGGAATGGGTGAGCGAGAAAAATAAAGCGCTTTGCCAAATTTATCAAACACCACTTTCACGCAATTTGAATCTAAATATTGTGCCTCGTCCACTACATTTTCGCACAGCGTTGCCATTTGCATTTTTGAATCTATTAAGTTTTGTGCCACTTGTTGAATGACTTGTGCTGCCAGCATTGGCTCATCGCCTTGCACATTGACAATAACTTTCTCATCGTCAATATCCAACTTTGTCAATACCTCTGCAATGCGAGCAGTGCCTGAAGTGTGTTTGGTGCTGGTCATACAAATCGTGGCACCAAATTCATGGGCAACTGCCTCAATTCGTTTGTCATCGGTGGCAATAATTACCTGACTTGCGCCACTTTTTTTGGCGTTTTCATAGGTGTGTTGAAGGAGGGGTTTGCCGTGAATATCTTGCAATAATTTCGCACTCAATCGAGTTGAGGCGTAGCGTGCAGGAATAATGACAATAAAACTCATTGGCTTATTTTTCTCGCCTCTTCGACCAGTAAAACTGGGATGTCGTCAACAATAGGATATGCCAATGCGCTTTCCTCACAAACCAATTCATCACCTACTTGCTTGAGTGGTGCTTTGCTTTGTGGGCAAACCAATAATTTTAATAAGGACTCGTCAATCATAATTTTGCATCAAGTTGTTGTAAAAAATCTTCATCTAATTGGGCTTCTACTTGCAAAACCCACATATTTTCATCAATGAATGGTGTGCATTTTACACAATCCTTGGCGGTCATAAGAATGGGATGTGTTTCTTTAAAATTCAAATCTTGTGCCACGAACGCATGGTGGTCTTTAAAAGGGTGGCAAATCAAATGAATGTCCAAATCAGTTAAGGTGGAAAAAAATTTGCTGGGCTTTCCAATGCCAGCCACAGCATGACAAGTTTGCCCTTGAAAATAATCCAGTGGTTGTTTTTGCTGGGTTTTTAGATGGATAAACGCCATGGGTTTTAGTGTGCTTTGCATGACAAAATCCACATTTTTCAAACGCTTTTTAGGCTCTCTCAACGGCCCTGCTGGTAATAAAAAACCATTACCAAAACCATTTTCCACGCAAATCTCAACCGTCCTACCCATGCCGTAATGTTGCAAGCCATCATCGCTAATCACAATATCTACCCCATGCTGGGTAATTAAATCTTGCACTGCTTGCGCACGATTTTTATTCACCATAACTGGTACTTGCGTTTGTTGATAAATCAACATCGGCTCATCTCCCACCCTTTCAGCTCTTGAATTTTCATCCACCAATTGAGAGGCTGAGTCTTTTGATTTTCCACCATAACCTCGTGAAACCACACCAACTTTTTTTCCTTGCTGTTTAAAATGTTCAACCAAAGCGATAACAATCGGTGTTTTGCCTGTGCCACCAACAGTAATATTGCCCACCACAATAACAGGCACAGAAAATTGATGCGTGGTGAATAAACCCATGCGATAAAGCCCCTTTCTGACCAGCGACAATAAGTAAAAAACTGCCGATAATGGCAGTAATAAATAATGGGCAATATTGCTCGTGTTTAAATCAATAGTCACTGTCGGACCGGTATTTTTTCTCAGTAAACTTCAACACACCTGCTGCCATTGACAATATCAGAATTGCAATAACCATAACCAATAAATTAAACTTATCATGCGTTACCAAAGATTTCATATCAATCACCAAAAAACGAGTGATAGCAGTAATGGCAATAAAGATTAAGAAAACAACAGGCATTTTATGAGTTTTGAAATAAATACCCGTCATTGCCCCCAGTTCCAAATAAATAAACAGCAATAAAATATCTTTAAGTGAAGCAAAACCTGATTCATGCTGCATAATCAAAAAATACTCATGAATCGCTGACCAAACAATTGTAGCACCAATCACAAACAGTCCGATAATATGAAAAATTTCAATCATAAAATTACCCAATTGGTCAATTTTATTTTTAATGGTTGTGTTTGGCATTTTCTCTCCTCTGTTTTTTAGACTTTTGCTAAATTATTCAAGACCTTTATCAATATAGATGATTGGTAAAATTCAATTTTTGCCCACTTGGTGTTTTCTTTAAACTCTGTTCTAATAAGGCTAAATCTGGATTTAAAAAATTACCAAGTGGGTGAAAAGTGGATTCTTGATGATTGTTTATATTAATACAAAAGTCTATATTCATATTATATGCAAAGGTCTTTACTTTTAAAGTGTTAATTATGACAAAATATTAACCTTATGAACATTGAATTTAAAATTTCCAACCAATATTTACGATCTAACCGAAAAAAAGGGTTAGTTTCTTTCATTTCTGGCGTCTCTATTGTTGGGTTAATATTAGGTATGATAACGCTGATTACTGTTTTATCAGTGATGAATGGCTTTCACAAAGAGCTGCGTGATAGAGTATTAGGCGCTATTTCACACTCCTACATTTCAGCATATAATGGCAAAATCGAAAATTGGCAAACACTACAAACAAAGATTAACCAGCATCCAAATGTTATTAGCACCTCACCTTATATAAAAAAATATGCACTCATCAACACACCCTTTGGCTCACAAGGTATTCTTGTTAGGGGTGTCAAACCAGAATTAGAAAAAAAGACCTCAGTGTTACTCGACAACATTAAATTTGGCACTGCAAAATTAAGCAAATCTAATATTTTAATTGGCACAGGATTAGCAGCAGAACTGGGGGTGGTTTTAGGGGATAAAGTAACTTTATTAACACCACAATTATCTGCCAATATTCTCGGTATGCAGCCTAGATTTAAACGCTTTGTAGTAACGGGTATTTTTGATGCAGGCGTTAGTGAATATGACAACAATTTGGCTTTTATTAGCCTTAGGCAAGCGCAATTACTATATACCATGAAGTCCAAAGTCTCAGGCATTCGGTTAAAAGTGGACGATTTATTTAATGCCAAAAAAATCACCGAAGAAGTGCTTGATGGATTAAATTCTGAACAATACTACGGCGTTGACTGGATGCAGCAAAAGGCAAATTTCATTAAAGCCTTAAATCTTGAAAAGCAGATGATTGGCATTGTGTTGTTTTTGATTATTGCCGTTGCTGCATTCAATGTGGTTTCCATGATGGTTATGGTGGTTGCTGATAAAAAAGCCGATATTGCCATCCTCAGAACCATTGGCATGACCCCAAGACGCATTGTTAAACTGTTCTTTTATCAAGGCATCACCATTGGCATTATTGGTATTGTCATTGGCACAATATTAGGGGTAATACTAGCGTTTAATATAGAACCCGTCATTGGTACGATTGAATCCATATTGGGATTTCAATTCTTTCCTCAAGATGTGTTTTATATTAATCGTTTTCCTTCTGAAGTGCACTTAAATGATGTAATCACAGTGGCAGTTAGCGCCTTTGTTTTGGTGGTCATTGCTTCTATTTACCCTGCAAAACGCGCAGGAAAACTGCAAATCTCAGAGGTGCTTAATCATGAATAAAATCATTGAATGTCAAGCGTTAAATTACAGTTACCAGAATAACAAAGTTCAAACGCCCGTATTAAGTGCCTTAAACTTAGTCGTTCATCAATCAGAATCCCTTGCCATCATTGGAGAGTCGGGTTGTGGCAAATCCACCTTACTTAATTTATTGGGCGGTATGAGCCGACCTAGCACTGGAAAGGTAATGGTCAACGGGTTTGATTTGTCGCAACTGAATGAAGAAAAAGTTACTCTTCTGCGTGCGCAACACTTAGGGTTTGTGTATCAATTCCATCATTTATTAAAAGATTTTAGTGCCTTAGACAATGTGGCAATGCCACTGCTAATTCGTGGCGATGATATGCAAACAGCGATTAAAAAATCCAGTAAAATATTAGCAGATATTGGCTTACAAGATAGACTCAATCACAAACCTGCAGAATTATCTGGCGGTCAACGACAACGGGTTGCTATTGCACGCGCTTTAATTAACAAACCAAGTTGCCTGTTAGCCGACGAACCTACAGGTAATTTAGATGCCAAAAGTGCAAAAGAAGTTTTAGGTCTAATGATGGAACTTAATCAACAACAAAAGTCAGCTTTGATTTTAGTTACCCACGATATGTCCATTGCCAAGCAAATGGACAGATTTTTAACTCTAAAAAATGGAACCCTAATATGAATATACATCAAATGCAAATTTCTTATTCAAACCAAGAAGACAGACTTATCCTCAGCATTAACAGCAAAGAAAATGAAGAATTACGCCTATTTTTAACCCGCCGAATTGTCGCCTCATTTTGGGAAATTCTCAATAAAACCATCAGCCATTCTTTATCCATTGCCACACCTAACGATATATTGGAACCAAAGGATGGGCAACCAGAGTCGCAAAAAAAGCAGATGGAGCAAAAAATGGAGCAGCAAATACAGCATCAAAACATCATTGAAAAAAGCGACTATGAAACACCTTTTAATAATGGCAATAAATTTCCAGTGGGTGAGGCACCTATTTTGGTGGAAAAAATCACCATTAATGTTTATGAAAATAACAATACCGCTCTCATTTTTGAAAGCAACAATGGGCAAAATATTAACTTAAATCTAAATCCACAACTGCTGCACAATCTCTCTGATTTACTTATTAGAGTTATGCCAAGCACAAATTGGAATATTGATCTCATGAGTGAAACCAATATACTCATTCCTGACAACCAAGACAAATTAGCCTTACATTAATTCATTTTTTTTTCAGAGGTGTTATGTTTAATGCCTTAATGCAAGACCTCTAAGAGATGAGACGCTAAATTTACAGCGTTATTTGATTACCAACCTTGGTTAACACATTGTCTGCATCAACATAACACAAGGTTGGGGTGTAATTTTTAATGTCATCTTCGTTATAACTGGCATAAGAGGCAATAATCAACAAATCACCTACCTTTGCCTTATGCGCTGCTGCGCCATTCACAGAAATCACACCTGAATTGTCTTTGCCACGAATGGCATAGGTGGTGAAACGATTGCCATTGTTAATATTGTAAATTTGGATTTGTTCAAAAGTGCCAATGCCTGCTGCATCTAATAAAATTCCATCAATTTCACACGAACCTTCATAATCCACCTCACTGGCGGTGGTAGTTACCCGATGGAGTTTAGATTTTAAAAATATTCTTTGCAAAATGCTTAACTCAAAAACTGAATCATAATACCAGCAGCAATCGCCGAACCAATCACACCCGCAACATTTGGCCCCATTGCATGCATTAACAAAAAGTTATGTGGATCAGTCTCTAAGCCTACTTTATTGGAAACGCGTGCTGCCATCGGTACAGCAGAAACACCAGCCGAACCAATCAAAGGGTTAATTTTATTTTTACTAAAAGCATTCATCAATTTTGCCATTAACAATCCGCACGCTGTACCAATGGCAAATGCCACCATACCAAGTACCAAAATACCCAGCGTTTCAGGTTGTAAAAACTTATCTGCCATCAACTTCGACCCAACTGCCAAGCCCAAGAAAATAGTAACAATATTAATCAATGCATTTTGCGTGGTATCGCTCAATCTATCAACCACACCCGATTCTTTCATTAAGTTACCAAAAGCAAACATACCCAATAGGGGTGCCGCATCTGGCAAGAGTAATGCCACTAACATCAGCAACATAATGGGGAAAATAATCTTCTCCGCTGACGATACTTCACGCAATTGCACCATTTTAATTTGACGCTCTTTTTTAGTGGTCAAAGCACGCATAATAGGCGGCTGAATCAGTGGCACTAAAGCCATATAAGAATAAGAAGCCACCGCAATTGCACCCAATAAATCAGGTGCCAATTTTGAGGCAACATAAATACTGGTGGGACCATCAGCGCCACCAATAATGCCAATCGCAGCAGCATCATTCAGACTAAAATCAAACACACCAATGGCAGTCAATCCTATTGCGCCCAATAAAGTGGCAAAAATACCAAACTGTGCCGCCGCACCGAGCAATAAAGTCTTTGGATTAGCAAGTAAAGGGCCAAAATCAGTTAATGCACCCACACCCATAAAAATAATCAACGGGAAAGCGCCAGACTCAATACCTACCACATAAAATACATGCAGAATGCCACTGCCTTCAGCGATACCTGCACCAGGGATATTGGCCAAAATCGCACCAAAACCAATCGGCAATAACAACAATGGCTCAAATTTTTTAACAATGGCCAAATATAAAAGTAGCATACCTACAAGCAACATCAGCCCCTGACCCCAAACCATTTGCTGTAATCCTGTGTTTGCCCAAAGTGTGTTTAATTGTTCCATTAAGAGACCTTTGTGTGATTATGAATAATTAGAAAAATGATGTTTTGATGATTGCTCATAATTGTATCAAAGTTTGCTCTATACCATGCTCAATAAAGTTTGACCCACTGTTACCGCATCGCCTTCTTTAACGCTGACGCTGGCGACCACGCCGCCTCTTGCCGCTTTGATTTCAGTTTCCATTTTCATGGCTTCTAAAATAACCAAAACATCGCCTTCATTAATTTTCTGATGTGGCAATACCATTACCTTCCAAATATTACCAGAAAGAGGAGCGCCAATGTCTTCAGTACCTGCTGCAGGTAGTTTCTCAATCATTTCTTTTTTTGCTGGTGTGGTTGCTGATACAGTTGCATCAGAGGCTGACTTCATAGAAGTAATATTGCCACCTGCAGAAACATCAACCTTATAAGAAGTGCCTTTAAATGAAACTGTATAACTGCCCTCTTCGGTCGAATTATTAACGCTATTACCTGCCTCTGGAACAGATTCAAAAAATTCAGCGTTATTGCGATTTTTTATAAAATTAATACCGACTTGTGGGAATAAGGCATAAGTCAATAAATCATCAATTTTATCGTCGGCTACAGTTAAGCCTTTTTCTGCAACAATTTTGTCAAACTCTTGCTCTAAGATGTTCATTTCTGGTGCAATATTATCTGCTGGGCGACAAGTAATAGGCTCGCCACCGTCCAAAACTTTGATTTGCAAAGCTTGATCAACAGGTGCAGGTGTTGCACCATATTCACCTTTTAAAATGCCTGCGGATTCTTTGGTAATGGTCTTGTAGCGTTCGCCTGTTAAGACATTTAAAACTGATTGCGTGCCAACAATTTGTGAGGTTGGTGTTACCAATGGAATGTAACCCAAATCTTTGCGCACTCGTGGAATCTCTGCCATGACCTCATCCATCTTGTCAATGGCATTTTGCTCACGCAATTGGCTTTCCATATTGGTCAACATACCACCCGGCACTTGCGACAATAAAATCCTTGAATCCACACCCTTAAGTGAACCTTCAAACTGTGCGTATTTAGCACGAATAGGTCTAAAATAAGCATCAATTTCTTCTAACTTCTCTAAATCTAGCCCTGTTTTTCTTGGACTATTTTCTAAAATAGCCACCACTGAATTAGTTGCTGAATGCCCATAAGTCATACTCATAGAGCCAATTGCTGTATCTACACGATCAATACCTGCTTCAACCGCTTTAACAATTGAAGCCGTTGATAATCCCGTGGTCGCATGTGCGTGTAATTGAATAGGAATGTCAACGGTTGCTTTAAGTTTTTTGACCAAATCATAAGCATCATAAGGGTGTAATAAACCCGCCATATCTTTAATACATAAAGAATGCGCACCCATATCTTCAATGGCTTTTGCCATATCAACCCAAGTTTGCATGGTATGCACCGGACTCACTGTATAAGAAATTGTGCCTTGCGCATGCTGTCCCAACTTCACTGTTTGGTCAACTGCCGTTTTAAGATTGCGCATATCATTCATGGCATCAAAAATACGGAACACACTCACGCCATTTTCAGCACAACGGTCAATAAATTTTCGCACCACATCATCACTATAATGACGATAACCTAATAAATTCTGCCCTCTGAGCAACATTTGCTGAGGCGTGTTAGGCATTACTGCTTTGATTTCACGAATTCTATCCCAAGGGTCTTCGCCAAGATAGCGAATGCAAGAGTCAAAAGTTGCCCCGCCCCAAGATTCCATTGACCAATAACCAATCTTATCAAGTTTATCAGCAATTGGCAGCATATCATCAATACGCATTCTCGTTGCAAATAGAGATTGGTGCGCATCCCGAAAAACAAGTTCGGTAATTTCTACTTTTTTGGTATTTTTCTGGTTATCAGGTTTTTGAACAACATTCTTTAGAAAGTCTAGCATTTTTTCTACGCCCCCCTATGTATCTTAATGGCTTCTTCAATGACAAACTTGGTTTCTTCATCCAATTCATCGTCCATTCCATTAATTGCCACTGATGCCTGCCTACTTTTTCTTTGAATAATAATTGACATTAATTTGGTAACAAACACCAATAAAGTCAAAAACAAAAAGACAAAACCCATCCCAAACAGGGTTAGGTTTAACGCTTCTGCCATTAAATCTACTTGTTCCATATTATTCACTTTAATTTAAATTTGGTACCGATGGACGGGGTCGAACCGTCACTCCTTGCGGAACTGGATTTTGAATCCAGCGTGTCTACCAATTCCACCACATCGGCAATATCTTTTTTTATTTATGTCTAAAGGTAATTCTACCTTTGGTTAGGTCGTAAGGTGTCATTTCTACCGTTACCCTATCTCCTGGCAAAATACGAATATAGTGTTTACGAATCTTACCAGAAATATGTGCCAATACACTGTGCCCATTCTCTAGCTCAACAGTAAAAGTGGTATTTGGTAATTTTTCCTTAACAACACCTTCTAATTCAATGTAATCACTTTTCGACATATGTCTTAACAACTTTATCAATAAAAAAAGTTATTTTACTCCATTGCCACTCCCTTAAACAAAAAAAAGACCAAGGTTTTAAACACTAAAATAAATACCCCAAGAAGACCCTTGTATTAGACATGGATGTTGAATAAAATTTGATCTTTATGAGACCTTTGCATAAATATGGATGATTAGCAAAATTCAATTTTTGCCCACTTGGTGATTTTCTTAAACCTTGTCCTAGCAGGACTAAGACTGGGTTTAAAAAATTACCAAGTGGGTGAAAAGTGGATTGTTGATGATTATTTATATTTATGCCAAGGTCTCTTTATGTGATGTTTATGTTTAATGTAGAGACTTCCTAAGGCCTTTACATAAATATGAATGATGAGCAAAAGGTGGATTCTTAATCATTATTTATATTTATGTAAAGGTCTCACGCTATAATAAACCTCATTTATAGACTATATTTATATACAAAATGAAAACAAGTTTTGAATTTTTTCCACCAAGAACTGAAAAAGGTAAGCAAAATTTAGCGCAAGTTCGACAAGAATTAAGCGTTATTCAGCCAGACTATTTCTCCGTTACTTTTGGCGCTGGTGGCACAACACAAGACGCCACATTGGAGACAATATTAAACATTCAGAAAAATGACACCATTCCTGCCGCCCCTCATTTGTCTTGTATTGGTTCTGAGAAAGAGAATATTATTGAGTTACTTGACCAATATAAAGCAGCTGGTGTTAATCGTATTGTGGCTTTGCGTGGCGATATTCCATCGGGTGTGCGTGATATTGGTGATTTCCATTATGCCAATGAATTGGTTGAATTTATCAAGACACACTATAACGAGCAATTTCATATTGAAGTGGCGGCTTATCCTGAAATGCACCCACAAGCAAAAAACATTCACGCTGATTTACAACATTTTGCCAACAAAGTGAAAACCGGTGCAGATAGTGCAATTACGCAGTATTTTTATAATGCAGATGCCTATTTTAGATTTGTCGATGACATTGAAAAACTTGGTATTAATATTCCAATAACACCCGGTATTATGCCAATCACTAACTATGCGCAATTGGTTAGATTTTCTCAGATGTGTGGTGCAGAAATTCCAAAATGGATTTTAGAAAGATTAAAATTGTATGAAAATGATCTTGATGCACTCAGTGCATTCGGCACAGAAGTGGTTACTAACTTATGTCAAACACTCAAAAGCCAAGGGGTAGAAAGTTTTCATTTTTATTCAATGAACCGCTCACAGCCTTCATTAGATATTGCCAAAACTGTTTTATAAAGCACGCTAAAAAATTTTAGGGGTTTCAGGTAACAATCTTTGCTATTAATGTTGGGATTTAACCCAGCCTTGTAACTTGTGTAAGGAGGCTTTGTCTTGAGAATGGCAATGCGTTTCAAGTATCTCTAAACGCTCAGTCAATTCAGAAAACACCATTTGATAATGTTGATTTTTAACTTGGGCTTTATAAAGTTTGGACTTTAGATTGTTAATAATACCCATGTAAGATTTTTCATTTTCATTGTGTAAGCTTTTATCAACTTCTATTTTCTTTATGGCATCATTTTTAATTTGTTGCATTTTCTGGATGTATTGATCTTGCTCAGAATTTAAACCTGCATTTGGATATGCCAATCTTAAACTGTCGGTTGTCACATAACCTTCGTGCGTTTGTAATTTACCGCTGTTGATTTGATTTTGGATGTCAAAACGACTGATACCCAACATTCTTGCCGCCTTGGATACGCTTAATTTAACCATTTATCCCCCTCAAGTAATTTATGGTGTAATGCATTATACCATTTATAAAAAATAATCATCAAGAATCCACTTTTCACCCACTTGGTAATTTTTTAAACCCAGCCTTAGCCTTGTTAGGACAAGGTTTAAGAAAAGCACCAAGTGGGTGAAAATTGAATTTTGCTAATCATCCATATTTATGCAAAGGTCTCTGGATATATTAAAGCAGATTTTAGGTTGTTTAGGAATTTAAGTTGGTGACGAGATTAATGTTTTAATGGTAACCCTACTAAGTCTTGTTACGCAGAGCAACTCTAGTAATACCAATGTGCTTAAAGTGGCTGGTAATTCAGGTGATAAAGTTGAAGCAACTAGATTTTTATCAAGTCAGGCACCGAGAAATGCTAATGATGTGTTATAGCCATGCCAGCAGAATTGTGGGTAGATCAAGATTTAGCGTTGTTCTAGGTAGTTTTTTAAAGATGTAGATGGTATTGCCAATGGGGTGAAAAGTGGGCTCTTAATGATTGTTCATATTTATGTAAAGTCTCTTATAAACTACATTGAATGGCTTTAAGTAGCCCCTCATCACGGGTTTCTATTGCCACTTTAATTTGATTAAAACCTATAGATTGTGCAAAAACTTTAATGCGTTCGCTTAATACTACAAGTGGATAACGCTTAATTAAGTTCAGTGCTTTTGTGTCAATCTGTTTAATCATAAACACTAGTGCAGAAAGATTTTCAACGCTGGTGGCAGTAACAATGCCTTGATTGCTTTGTAAGAAATTCAACAAAGAATCGCGATGTAAAGGTGTGATATTACACCGCACACGCTGATAAACTTCAATGTACTCAACTTTATTATTTTTACTCAAACTGTCTTTAAGGGTTTCCCTACCGCCTTTGCCTCGAAAAATCAAAACAGTTTGATGATGCAGTGCTTGCAATTCACTCATTGCCAATAAAGCTTCGCTTGACGCTTTTTGCGCTGGAAAAGCATCAACTTGAATACCATACTCTTCCAACTTTTTTGCAGTTGCAGCGCCTACGGCAAAAATCTTGGTGGTTTGTTGATAATCCAATATTTTTAAAGTTTCTAATCCATGTTCAACTGCATTAGCGCTGATAAAAATCAATACATTGTAATGCGTTTTAAGAGGCTTATTATTGAGTAACTCAATCTCTAAAGTAGGGAATAACACTGGCTGATAACCCTGCTCACTGAGTAAAGTTTGCAACGGTTGAACTTGTGACAGTGCGCGCGTTAACAATATACGCAAGGCTTTAATGCCCCAATAATTCAGAAATAATGCGCATTTTATCTAAAGCTTCACGCTCTGCAAACTTGCAAATCAATATGGTTTTGGTGTTTACGCTTGCAATACTTTCAAGATAACTACGCATTTCCTGCTCATCCCACATCTTGGCAGCATATAACACTGGATATTTATTAAAACTAAGTAACAACCCTGACGCCTTTACTTCTTGCAAATCTAACTTAAGCGCTTTAAGAGATTGAAAACAAATGTTATAACCAGACAATACACCCATTATTGCTGCACTTGGTGCATGCGTCACTTCGCAAAATAAGATAAAATCATCTGCATAACCTTGCACAATTTTTAGCAATTCTTTGAGTGTTTCTATATCGGTTAATTGCGATTCTTCCACTGTTAGCACCAGCACAAACTCCTCTTCCTCATCCTCTTTCATGTCTGCAAAGATTTGTTCAAGGTCTTCATTGGTGTCAATTGCCAAAGAAAGTGTTTTAAAAATAGCCGTATAATAATCAAAACGCCAGTCTTCTGGCAAATCATCAGGATAGAAATCATCTTGCAAGCCCAGTCCACTACGACCAATTAAAAATTCTGTTTTGTTCATTTTGTTGTATATCCCTTTATAATAAGCAAAAAGTTTTTATTTATTAATTATGATCAACATTCTACTATCAATTGTCGCTATTTTAACAGGTTTTGTACTTTTAATTTGGAGTGCAGATACATTTACCAACAATGGGGCAAAAATTGCCACTATTTTTAAAGTGTCGCCTTTGGTAATTGGCTTACTTATCTTCGGTTTCGGCACTTCTGCACCAGAAATGCTGGTATCTGGTTTGGCGGCAATGGATGGAAAAACAGGGTTGAGTATTGGCAATGCCATTGGTTCCAATATTTTTAATATCGCTCTTGTGCTAGGTATTAGCGCTATTATTGCCCCTATTGAAGTAAAAAGTGAAATTTTAAAAAAAGAATGGGTGTTCTTAATGTTTGTAACGATTGTTACTGGTTTTTTATTATGGGACAAGCATCTTGGTGTGGTTGATGGGGTAATCTTGGTATTCTTATTAACTTTATTCTTAACTTATACTTTAATAACTGCCAAGAACAAAAACAATCACGAGTTTGACGAACTAGAACAAGTGATTGACAAAGGCCAAGTGGGCAAAACTTGGCTCATGCTTATCGTTGGATTAGTGGTATTGGTTTCTAGTGCGAAAATGATTGTGTGGGGTGGTGTAGAAATTGCACAAATTTTTGGCGTGTCGGATTTAATCATTGGCTTAAGTGTGATTGCACTTGGCACCAGTTTGCCTGAACTGGCGGTATCCATCAGCAGTGTTTTGAAAAAACAATATGAAATGGTGGTCGGCAATGTCATTGGCTCTAATTTGTTTAATACTGTGGCTGTGCTTGCTATTCCTGGGCTAATTCACCCCTCTACTGTGGCAGATGGTGTCATTTATAGAGATTATCCTGTTATGTTGCTGCTCACCATCTTATTATTCATTGTTTCTTACAAATTCCATAAAAAACACATTATTAACCGCCTTGAAGGGGTGATTTTGGTCGGCGTATTTAGTGTTTATATGTGGCAATTATTTTGAATAGAACTTTTCATAGTGAGGCTGAAATACAGCAATTTGCTCAAACCTTAGCGCACTATGTGCAAAATCTCAAGCATTCAATTGTGATTTATTTAGAGGGGGATTTGGGCGCAGGAAAAACCACATTGGCACGAGGATTTATTCAAACCTTTGGCTTTCAACGCGTCAAAAGCCCCACTTATTCTTTGGTTGAAAGTTATCAAAATCAAACTATTAGCATTCATCATTTTGATTGTTATCGCCTAAGTGACCCCGAGGAATTGGAATATATCGGCATCCGTGAATACTCAACAGGCAATCATATTCAACTGATTGAATGGGCAGAATTAGGCAAAGGTATGATTGCTCCTGCCGATTTAATCATTCACATTAGTGGTGAAGACAACAGCAGAACTTTAGCACTCACGGCACAGAGCAATATTGGGGAGAAATTACTACAGTTTTTGGAAACGGCATAAAAACGCCGTAATTTTAAGACTTTTTAGGTGCAATACGCTCTTCGGGTGGCTCATAATTTGGATCGTTTGGATTCATAAAAATAAACCCATAACCGCCCTCAGTATCAATTTCATCAAAATCAACCACCATACCCTCTAACAACGCTTTTTGTGCGTAGGTAAGTACATATTCAATGCCATTTGATTCCAGATGAATATCAGCATCGGTGCGCTCATCAAAGCCCATTAAATATTGAAAGCCTTGATCGGTTTTATCAATTGCAAAACGCATTAACAAGCCTTGTGCATCAGGGTTTTGAGTAGAAAGTCCGATTTCTTCAGCGGCGCGTTTAGTAATGGTAATCATAATTTTTGACGATGCAAAAGGGGGTTTAACCTCTTGCTATCTTTTTCTCCTTAATAAAATTGACAAACTGCGTGGTCCAGTGATTGCTCCCCACACTTCTTAGGTGAGTGTAGGTTGCTAATAGGTTATAGGTTAAAATTCCATCGTGTTTATTATCCACACCCACGCCGCGTAAAACCTTGTAGGCATAACGGGTTTTAGGATCAATATTTTCGAGCTTGGAATAATGAAATTCATGTGCATAAATCGTTGGGGCAACTTCATTCCATGGGTGTTCATTGCTGGGCGCTAATTGCACATAACCTCTGCCAATCGGCCTAGAGGTCATTATTGTATCCGCTTGAATAACGCCAACCATTTTATGTGATTTTCCTTGATAAGTAATTTTCCGACTGAGATACATCAGCCCGCCACATTCTGCATAAGTCGGTAAACCTTGTTGTATGTTTAATTTAATATTATCAAGCAAGGCTTGGTTGGCACTCAATGTCTCAAGTTGCATTTCTGGAAAACCACCCCCAATAAACAGTCCATCACATTGAGGCAATTCTACGGCTTTAAGTGTATCAAAATATACGAGATTAACGCCCAAAGATTGAAAGGCATCTAAATCATCTTGATAGTAAAAACCAAAGGCCTGATCTTTAGCGACAGCGATCGTCAAATCAGTAGTAGTTGTCGTTAATACAGGGGGGGCAATTGGAGATTGTGCATTGTGGAAAGTTGAAATTTTACTTAAATCTACTTGGTCGGCAATTATTCTAGCCACACCATCAATAAAGGCTTGTGACTGAGTGGATTCATTTGCCGGCATAAGCCCCAAATGTCGCTCATCAATAATAAGGTCTTTAGCACGGCGAACTGCACCCACAACAGGAATGTCGGTGTAATGCTCAATCGCTTGAATAAGTTTTGATTCATGGCGCTCACCTGCCACTTTATTGAGAATAACGCCAGCAATATTAACCTCAGTATCAAAAGCTTGGTAGCCCATTAACAAGGGAGCAACACCCCGAGTAATGCCATTAGCATCAATCACCAAAATAACAGGGATATTTAATAATTTCGCCATATCGGCATTGGCATCACCACCTGCCACACTCATACCATCATACAGCCCTTTATTGCCTTCAATAATGGCAATATCGCTGCTTTGACTTTGGCGCCTATACAATTGAATGATCTCATCATTCGTCATATTGTAAAAATCTAAATTGTAACAAGCGTTACCACTGGCTTGAGCAAGCCACAAGGGGTCGATATAATCTGGGCCTTTTTTGAACGAAGCAACTTTAAGTGCTTGCGCTTTAAACGCAGCACACAATCCTAAACTAACAACAGTTTTACCTGATGATTTGTGAGCGGCAGAAAGGTAAATAGATGAGGGCATACCCCATTACAAGTTAAACTTTATGATGTGGGTCTGCCACTTTATCTGCTAGACTTTCAGGCAAGAATGGCAAAAACTTCACTAAGAATGAAACAGCAATCAGCGCCACAGCAATACCGCCAACGCCCAAAGCCATTTCAGGAAATGATGGTGTGTAAGCAGCAATGCCGCCATAACCTTCCAACATTTCTTTACCAGGGAACATTTCCATAGGATAAGCTTGTCCGCCAATAATGATAATATACAATTGAATAACCCCGCCAATCAACACCAAAAGCGAAGCCAAACCTAAAGTAGTACGATTGCCTTTAAATACGGGGTGATAAATAAGTGCCATTGGTATTAAGCCACCTAAAATAATCTGACCATACCAAAATAAAGGCGTATAAATGTGCTCACCAAATAAAATAAAGTTTTCAATACCTGCGTTCTCAGCCAAATATAAATTACCCAAATGCTTAATTGCCACAAAATACATTATGGCTGCCACAAACACACCCAATAAATGACCCAAACGATTAACAATTGCATCGCCCAATGGACGCTCAGTCCATTTGTAACTTGCCATTAAAATCAAGATAAAGAAAGCCAAGCCAAAGGCAAATGACATAATAATAAACATCGGTGCCATAATCACTGCGTCATACGCTTGGCGTGCTACTAGAAAGCCAAAAATAGAACCTGTACCTGTTGTTAAAATCAAACGCCAAGTAAAAGCTGCCAAACCTGCTTTAGCAGTAAATTTATTCATTCGACGCTCAAACATCATCCATAAATATACGGCAACAATGACAAAAAAACCATTGTATAAAATAATATTCCAAGCGAAAATTGACTTAAAGTTATACTCAGTCATTGCTACAATCAGACGATCAGGGCGACCCAAATCAAGCACCAACACCATTAAACCACCTGCCAATAGCGACAATGCCACCAAACCTGACAAGCGTGATAAAGGCTTATAAAGTTTTTTCTGAAATACCGATGCAATAGAGGCAACATTGAGCGCACCTGAGGCGGCAACAATTAAAAATAAAGCAAATACATGCGGTATGCCCCACACAATTCGGTTACTCATGCCCGTTACATAATGACCATGATGCTCTATAAAATATACACTGCCTAATGCGGCTAGAATAAAAACGCCTAAGCCCAAAATAAGTGCATAAAAACCTAAACTTCTACCTTCTATTTGTTGATAACGAATGTTCATAATTGCCTTTTTAACCCTCTTAAATTCCGCTATAGCGAACACCAGTATTCAGATTTAAATCTGCTCTGATTTGCGTGCTTTGAATTTTCTTAAGTGTTTGATTGATTTTACTATTGGTGTCATATAAATCACCAAAAATAACGCCGTCATTATTGACTGCCTCAGCACAAGCTGGCATTCCACCTTTATCAACCTTATGTACGCATAAGGTGCAAGATTCAACCGTGCCTTTGCCTCGTGGCATATGCTCTTTTTGATTACTCAAATCTTCATGTACAAACGAACGCGCATCATACGGACAAGCCATCATGCAATAACGACACCCAATACACAAATGTCTATCTACCAGCACAATACCATCTTCACGCTTCATTGACGCATTGGTCGGGCAAACATCCACACAAGGTGGCTGCTCACAATGTTGACACATCATTGGCAAGTTATCAATTTTACCTGTGGCTTTATCTTTAACTTTGATTTTCTTAATCCAGCCTGGCTTTTGATCACCTCTAGAGTGAACTTCACTACCCCAACCATTTTCTTCCTGACAAGCATTAACCATATCATCAATATCAGATTCAGTCAGTTTGTTTGTGTCAATCAACATCCCCCAACGCTTTTCATTGGTAACTGGACTATCGCTAGCAGCAAATGTAGTGAGCGTAATGCCACTGGCAATTGTTGCCACACTCGCAGTGGCTACTGTTGTATTTTTAATAAAATCGCGACGATTTAGTTCTTTACTCATAATTCCTCTTTTGGTGTGGTGCGATGACAAGAAAAACAATCCAAACTTGTGCCTACTTTTTGATGGCAAGTTGAGCAAAATTGATCAGGTGCATTCACAGGAATATATTCGCCGTTCTTGCTAGAACTATGACAATTAACACATTCCTTTAACGAGTTACGCCGAGTGCGAACACCTTGACGCAATGTTTTATCGCGTTTATGCAATAAAAACTCAGGATGCATTTTTCTAATTTCAACAAGACTGGGGTGAATATCTCTACTTTTCCCCTCCTCCTTTAACTCAGTGGCTCTATCACCAAGGTTAACATGCTTATCGCTATGCGCTGACACAGTGTTAAGCGCTAGCGTTAGAAAAATAATCAATAAATGCTTCATAGTCATTCTCTTTAAATTACTCACCCAATCCCATTTGAATATAGCCTGTTGGGCACACATCTGCACAGATATGACAACCAACACACTTGTTATAATCAGTATCAACATAACGACCAAGTGTTGCTTGGTCTTTCTTAACTTTGAATACCGCATCTTGTGGACAATACATCACACAGTTATCACACTCAAAACACAAGCCACAAGACATACAACGACCTGCTTCTTGTTGCGCCTCTTCTTCGTTATAACCAATTAAACGCTCGTCAAAGTTACCCAATACATTGTCAACATTCACCAATTTGTGCTTACGCGCATTACGCTCTTCATTGTCAAAATGCCCTAAAAATAATTCTGTATGTGGAATGATTGATGCAAATGAACGGTCTTCATAGTTATGTACCGCATAATCTGCAGTGTCTGTTGATTCGCCAAATGCACCGCCTTTCTCGTAGTCTGAAGGTGTCAAATCCCACTCATTAAGTTTTGACATAAGGTCAAAATAGTGAACATCAACTTTATTACGAACTTTTTGGCTACTACCTGAAAGATAATCACCAATACTCTCAGCAACAATACCTGCTTGACCAATTGCTGTTGTCAATAAGTGTGGACGAACCACATCGCCACAAACAAAGAAACCTGGTTTGTTCGGTACTTGGAAGTTTTTATCAGCATCAATAAAACCATGCTCGTTGAAAAATGAATCGTCCATACCTTCGCCATCAACGCCTTGTCCAATGGCAGGAACAATGAGTTCACATTCAACATCAAACTCAGAGCCTTCGATTGGTGTAGAACCATCTTCCTCTAAACGAACAAAACGCAATGCAGTTGCACGACCTTCTGCATTCTTAATAACTTCTACTGGTTGCAATTGCCCTTGAATTTCAACACCTTCACGATTTGCATCGTCAATTTCTTCTTGTGCCGCTGGCATATTTTCAATGGTAGAGCGTGTTGTCAATAACACATCCGCACCTAAGCGCTTAGAAGTGTCAACCACATCGTGTGCAGTGTCATCAAAAATAACACGCTCAGGACGGTCTTTATCAGCCGTATTTTCAATATTGCCCAAACGGCGTGCCACTGACACAACATCAATTGAAGTATCGCCACCACCAATACAGATTACTTTACCTGTAATATGCTTTAAACGACCTTGGTTATAAGCCTCAAGAAATGCAACACCAGACACACAATTTGTTGCATCGCCACCAGGAATTGGCAACATACGACCGCTCATTGCGCCAATAGCAAACAATACTGCATCATAATCTTTTTCCAACTGTTCCATGGAGATATCTACACCTACTTTGGTGTTCATTTTAGTTTCAATACCTGTTTCAATAATACGATCAATCTCATATTGCAACACATCGCGTGGCACACGATAGTCAGGAATACCGTACATCATCATACCACCCAATTGATCATATTTTTCAAATACAGTTACACTATGGCCTTGCTTGCGTAATTGCAATGCCGCAGATAAGCCGCCACAACCGCCACCAATAATAGCCACTTTTTTACCCGTATCTTTGGCATCAACTTCAAATCTATAACCTTCTTTTTTTGCATTGTCGCCAATAAATTGCTCTACTGCGTTAATACCAACTGTATCTTCAACTTCGTTACGGTTACAACCATCTTCACAAGGTGCTGGACAAACTCTACCCATAATTGATGGAAATGGATTTGCATCTGTCGAACGACGGAAAGCATATTCCTGCCATGATAAATCACCAGAAGGCTTTTCCATGCCACGAACAATATCTAACCAGCCACGAATGTTATGACCAGAAGGGCAAGAACCTTGACATGGTGGGGTTTGACTTACATAAGTTGGACACTTGTGTGAAGTGTCGTTTTGAAAAATCTTTTGGCTCCATGGCACTGTGCCTAACTCATCACCCTCATCTTTAAACATTCTAAATGTATGGTTATCGCCTTTGTGAATTTGTCCGTATGGATTCTTTTGCATATCAAATCTCCTTATCTATTATTCTGCTTTTATAGTTTCTGCTTCTTCTGCCACTTTGGCTTCAGAATCATCTGTTTGTGGTTTGTCCATAATGATTGCCTCGCTTACCAATTGGTGTGCACTAACAATCATATAGGGGTCGAAATCAAATTTTGGTAACACTTTACTGAATTGTGATTTACAAATTGCACAAATGGCAACCAGTGTGTCAACTGCATCAGTTTTTTCTACTTCTTTCAATGCCTGCATTCTTGGCATTGCGCCTTTAATACGAATCTCCATCAAGTCGTCGGTTAACAGTCCGCCACCGCCACCGCAACAAAAGGTTGATTCCATAATCGTACTACGCTCCATATCTACATAATTATTACAAACTGCTTTAATTACTTCGCGCGGGAGGATGAATTGGCCATTTGGAATGCCGCCCATATTGGTTGCCCTCGCAACATTACAAGAATCATGGAAAGTAACTGTTCTATCGTCATTGGCAGATTTGTCAAACTTTAACTTATTGCGTTGAATCAAATCATGTGTGTATTCAATAATATGTTGTGGTTGTGGATAACGAGAATCCAGTTGATTCTGTAGTTTTAAAGCGTGCTTGTCAGTTGTATCTGCACCTGCACCAACGCCTGATAAAGTATTCCAAAAACTGTAAGCCACACGCCAAGCATGACCACACTCACCGACCATAACACGAGAAACTTCAAGATCAAGTGCTGCTTTACGAATTCTAAGTGCTGCTTTACGCATTATGTCGTAAGAGCCAATAAACATACCAAAATTCGCACCTTCGGAAGCATAAGAACTCATCGTCCAACTCACGCCATCTTGATGGAAAACCTTGCCATAACCAATCAAACCATCAATATGCGGTTCAGCAAAAAAGTCTGCCGACGGGGTAATAAGTAAAATTTCAGCGCCCTTAACATCCAATGGATATTTAACAGCAACTCCTGTTTCCTCTTCAATCTCCTCTTCAAGATCAAGTAGAGTGTCTCGTAGAGCTGGCTCAGGTAAACCCAAATTATTACCCACTGTAATTGCCTTACCCAAAATTTGATTACAATATTTTTGACCCAGTCCAACCGCATCCAACACTTCACGAGCTGCCATTGAAATCTCAGCAGTATCAATACCGTAAGGGCAAAATACACTACAACGACGACATTGTGAACATTGGTGGAAATAGTTATACCAATCGTCCAACATCTTGTCATCCAACTCTTTGGCGCCAACTAATTTAGGAAAATATTTACCTGCAAAAGTAAAATGGCGACGATAAACACTTCTGAACAAATCTTGACGGGCCACTGGCATATTCTTAGGATCAGATGAACCTAAAAAATAATGGCATTTATCTGTACAAGCGCCGCATTTGACACAAGCATCTAAAAATACTTGAACTGAGCGATATTTAGATTTTAACTCGCCCATTTTATTGATAGCAACTTCTTGCCAATTGTCAACTTTTTCACCAGGAAAACCCAAAGGTTTTTGAAATTCTTCAACAGATTTAAAGGGCCCATCGCCAGCCATAATCCCTTCGTTAATCTTAGGAATTTTTAAATAAGTGGGTAATTTTGGTACCTCGAAATCTTTTGCCATGTTATTCGTCCTTACCTAATGTTTCGTTTAATCTAACTTCTTGTTCTTGTTCTTGCTTCAATGCCCACGGTGAAATGTGACGCTTCTTGCGTGAATCATCCACTTGATTTCGTGTTGGGCTAAAGAAAATACCAGGCACATGTAATAATTTTGAAATTGGGAAAATGGCCAACAACGAAAATGCCAAGAAAATATGCACCAAAAAATGTACTTCCGTTGGTAAATTTGCCCAATCAAAACTCAACAATCCAGAAGCAAAACCTTTTACCATAATTACATCAGTATGGTTACTGGTAAATGTCATTACCACGCCACTTACCCCAATCACTAATAATAAAAGCAACATTAAATAATCAGACGGTGCTGAAATATAACGAATACGCTCAACAAAAAATCGACGACCAAGCAAGCCAAATAAACCGATAACCATAGCAAAAGCTGCATATTTAAACGGTTGAATCAATAAAAATATTTCAGGCAAATCGCCTGGCCAAAAATAACGAGCATGGCGGATTAAAACCAACAACAAGCCCACATGAAATAACCAGCCAAACAACCAAGTCCACTTATTAGATTTGAATAAACTTTCAAATAAAACGACTTCGCGTGCCAGTCGCATAACCACACCTGTTTGTGTTAATGGAGTTGGTGCGGTTGGAATTTTAAGAGGTGCAGGCGTTACCCAATATTGGTAGATTTTTCTCGCCATACCAACAAGAAAAATCACCAAAGATAAGTAGAATAAAGCCGTAAAAAAAGTGCTTACTAAAGACATGTTGCCCTCAAAAAATTTAAAATTTAGGAAAACACCCAAATAAACAGGTGCCTTCAATTAATAGAGACCTTTGTGTAAACATAAATAATTAGCAAAATTCAATTTTTTTGCCCAATTGGTAATTTCTTTAAACCTTATCTTAGCAAGACTAAGACTGGGTTTATCTATTACTAGAAAAATTACCAAGTAGGTAAAAAATAAATTCTTGATAAATATTCATATTTATACAAAGGTCTCTAACATCCACTCAAAAGGTTTAAAAACCTTTTGAGTCAAATATTTAGATACAACCTGTTGGTTTAGGAAGACCAGCGAAACGACAACCTTGCTTACCAGGACCATACGGGAATAAAGAATATAGGTACTTAGAGTTACCTTTTTCTTTACCAAATTGTTTGCCAATTGCTTTGGTCAATACACGAACCGCTGGTGCGATTTGATACTCTTCAAAGTAATCACGCAAGAAATTAATAACATCCCAGTGCTCTTCAGATAAATCAATATCATCACCTTTTGCCATTTCTACAGCAATCTCCTTTGTCCAGTCTTTAAGATCTACCAAAAAACCCTCTTCATCTACTTCTGCGCCTAAAATCTCAGCCATTTTTTACTCCTATATAAAATTAAATTAAAGCCATGAAACCGCAGTTCCATGCTCTACAACTAAATCAACAAAACCTGCGTAATCAACTAATTTGATATCATCTGCAACCTTTGATGAAATTCCTCTTGCCTCAACATCTCCCTGCAATGCAAACACTCTACCCTGTGCTGCCAAATCGGCAAGCATGGGTGATTTTGTATTTTTTGCAGCAGAAATAACACCATCTTCGATGAGCAAAATAACACTACTGTCGTCAATTGTATTTAAACAAGACTGTAATGAATTGCGCTCAAAAGATGATTTGTTTACTGTATGTAACATATTAAACTCCTCTTAAAAACTTAAACAGACATCTTGCTCAGACATCAATTTAGTCAACTCAGCATTAGAAACCACTTGAATACTTGGCTTTTCTGCCCAATCATCATCTTCATCTTCCCAAACCAAAGGCATTAAGTCATCTATACTCAAGCCCCTTTCTTCCAAAGATTCCGCTGACACAAAAAGTTGCTTAATATCGTAATCGCCAAGCGCATGATAAGTCTTAGAAAAGTTTTTCATACCAATGCCTTCAGGATTTTGACCTTCAACAATTTGATACACGCCATCATCAATAAACGCCAATGACACATCTTGCTCAAAAGCAGCAGCAATCAACACCACCTCTAATGATTCTAAGGCATACACGGTACCGTAAGGTGCCTTACGGTTTAAATACATAAATTTCTTTGTCGTCATCTTAGTCTCCAAATACCACTAAACGATCGGATTGAATACCTGCTTCAATCAATTGACCTAAACCTGAAATGCGGAAAGCTGGGTGAATGTTATTGCCATCAATACCATTCTTACTGGCTTCACCTTCATCCAACATACCACGACGAAGCGCAGCAGCCACACAAACCACCAACTCAGGTTCACCATCGGCATTTTTAATATCTAACTCAGCCCACTGGTTAACAACATTGCGATCGTCTTGCGGTGGAATAGTAAAACGCGAAGCATTATCAACTCCGTCATGATAGAAAAACACACGGAAAATCTCGTGTCCTTTGGCAATCGCCGCCTTGGCAAACTGATACGCTGTATCAGATGCTTGGTGCTGATAAGGGCCTTCGTTAATTTGAATAGAAATCTTCATTTAAACGCTCCCTAGAAACGGATATAAGCTGATGAATTAAGCTGATGACGCGTACCTTTCCAATCAGAAACATGGAATTTAGTAAACGGTAATCCAGTCTTTTCAAAGAATGCTGGCCAGCCGATACGCTCAACCCATTCTCCTACTCTTTCCCAATCACGAGCATCAGCCTTATACACGGCTAAAATTTTCTTAACCACAGCGCCCACTTCTGGCCATCTTGGTGGGTTATTTGGCAGACCTGCTGCTACTAACTTCTGGAATGAAGGCTTAGAGCGTGCATTTGAGTGCTTACCGCCAATCCAGATAGCAATCTTAGAATGCTCAGGATCGTTAATTTGCATTGGAGGGCAAGGTGGGAAACACGCACCACAACAAATACATTTCTTCTCATCAACTTCCAATGTTGGCTTGCCGTTAACCATTGCAGGACGAATCGCAGCAACAGGACAACGCGCAACAACCGTTGGACGCTCACAAACATTAGCCACTAAATCATGGTTAATCTTAGGTGGCTTAGTATGTTGAATGTTAATCGCAATATCGCCATGTCCACCACAGTTAATTTGACAACATGAAGTCGTCATGTGTACACGATTTGGCATTTCTTCTTTTTTGTATTCTTCATACAATTCATCCATCAATGCTTTTACTACACCCGATGCGTCTGTACCTGGAATATCACAGTGCAACCAACCTTGGGTGTGTGAAATCATTGACACTGTTGGACCTGTGCCACCTACTGGGAAACCAGCAGATTCTAATGCTTCAATCAAAGGATTAACTTTTGCTTCAGTGTCTACCATAAACTCAACATTTGAGCGGATAGTAAAGCGAATGTAGCCGTCGCCAAATTCATCAGCAATGTCTGCTAATTTCTTGATTGTGTACACATCCATTTGTCTTTGTGTGCCACAACGAACAGTCCAAACTTCTTCATTGTACTTTGAAGTGTGGTGTAATACACCTGGACGAGGACGGTCATGATAAGCCCATTGGCCGTAGTTACGACGCATTGTTGGGTGCATATATTGAATAGGATCAGGGCAACCTGATTCGATAGGCATTCTTACTGGTTCAGCCATAATATTTTCTCCTAATGTTATTTAATGTTTAATAAATGTTATGATTATGCGTTTGCTTCGGCTTTGTTTTCAAACCACTTAACAGCTTCTTCGTCCCACTTGTCCATACGAACATAAGACATATAACGCGGTGAATCAACCATATTTGGGTTAACTTCTAAGCCAATACCTTCCATAAAGTTAACGATACCAATTCTTTCAATCATTTCACCAGTGCGCTCATGCTCTAATGCATTTTCAGCGAAGAAGTCAATAACTTCACCAGCCAATTCTTCAATCGCTTCGTAATCATCTTCACTTTCAAGCTTCATAAATGGAACAACAACTGTGCCAAATAAGTCACCAATTTTCAATGTGCGCTTACCGCCCATACAAATAGTTACACCTTTGTCGTCACCTGTTGCTAAGATTGCGCCTTCAGCAGCATCTTTAACATACTTGTGTGTAAGAGGGGAAGTTACATTTAAACAATGCATACACTTAACGCAGTTTTTATTGTCAATTGTCAATGAAGTATCAGATTCAACTTTCATTGCTTGAGTCGGGCAACGCGAAGTAATGTTGTCAACCACATAATCCATGCCTTTGTCTGCTACCATTGCTTTCCATGCGTCTTGGTTGATTTTAATATCATCTCTCCAAGTACCGATGGTTGAGAAGTCTGAACGCTCAATAGAGTTCATACAATCGTTAGCACAACCTGACACTTTAAATTTCATTTTGTATGGTAATGCTGGACGATGCATATCGTCAAGAAATGCATTTACCAATGTACGCAATGCGGCTTGCTCGTTTGTATTTGACATTTCACAACGCGCTGCACCAACACAAGACATGCCAGTACGCACTGCAGGACCTGCGCCACCCATATCAAAACCATAATCGTTAAACTTGTTAAAAATAGTTTGTGTGGTTTCTTCAGTTGCACCTTGAAGCATAATGTCACCTGACTGGCCATGGAATGCAATCAAACCAGAGCCGCCGTTATCAACAAACATATCACACATATCTCTCAATAACTGAGAGGTGTAATGCATACCTGCTGGTGGCTGAATTCTTAAGGTGTGGAATTCGCCAGCATCTTTAAATTTAAATTCGCCGTTTTCGTCTTTAAGTTCGTTAAAGCGTGGAATAACACCACCACCATAACCAACAACACCAACTGTACCACCTTTCCAATAACCTTTCTTAGTTACATACGATGTTTCAAGTGTTGCCAAAACATCACGCACCATGCTAGCACCTGTGTGATCATCTTGTGCCAAACGCTTAAGACCTGTTACGAACGAAGGCCATGGGCCATTTTCCAACTCATCAAGGTTGGGCGTGTTATATAGCTCTTTTGCCATTTTTATTTCTCCAATAGTTTTAATAAATTCCCTGATTCTTAAGAAAAGGAAATATGAACAGAGATATTATACTCAGAATACAAGAAAATTCCCCATTTTATTAGTGGTATTGATGACTATCTCTTAGGGGGTAGATTGGTTTTGCTTTTAAAAATTAAGGCGATTACCATAAAGCCAACCTCGGTGTAATGCAGGCATCACACTAACTATAATTAAAGGTCTTTGCATTAGTATAAATGATTAGCAACATTCAATTTTTACCAAATTAATGATATTATTAAACCTTATCCTAATAGCACTAAAGTTAGGTTTACCTTCTAAGACTGCTGGGCTGCTGAAAAAGATGATTATTTATATTTTATGCAAAACCCCGCATATAAAGATAAACACTTTATGCTAAATACTCATCAACTTTGCTGGCTACACCACGGCCTTCATTGATTGCCCACACCACCAGGGATTGACCACGACGACAATCACCCGCAGTGAAAATACCCGTTTGAGAGGTGGCATATTCGCCATAATTCGCTTGATAATTACCCCGCTTATCAAGGTCAATATTTGCATCATCACTTAAATAATGCTCTGGGGCAATAAAGCCCATTGATAAAAGCACCAATTGTGTGTTCCAAATTTTTTCACTGCCGTCAATTTCAATCAACTGGCCTTCTTTAAAATCAACATTGACTGTATTTAGCCCAACAACCTTACCGCTCTCATCTTTAACAAATGATTTGGTCATTAAGTGATATTGCCTTGGATCTGCCCCAAATACTTCTGCTGCTTCGGCATGACCATAATCCACACGATAAATCAATGGCCAAAGTGGCCAAGGATTGCTTTCTGCACGATCTTCAGGAGGCTTGCCCATTAACTCAAAATTCACAATTGACTTTGCACCTTGACGCACTGCCGTGCCAATACAATCTGTCCCTGTATCGCCACCACCAATCACAATCACATCTTTGTCTTTAGCAGATAATTCTGAATCGTCAGCATGTCCAGTATTTAATAAACTTTGCGTATTTTTAGTCAAATATTCCATTGCCAAATGCACGCCATCTGCATCACGATTGTCCACTGGCAAATCACGCGCTTGTGTTGCGCCTGTAGTAAATACTAACGCATCAAAATCTTTTTGCAATTGCTCGGTACTAATGTCTTTGCCCACATTGACATTGGTAATAAACTCAATGCCTGATGTTTTGAGTAAATTCACACGACGATCCACCACTTCTTTACCGAGTTTCATATTAGGAATACCATACATTAACAAACCGCCAATGCGATCAGCACGCTCAAAAACACTTACACTATGTCCCAGTTTATTAAGTTCTTCTGCTGTTGCTAAACCCGCAGGTCCAGAGCCAACCACTGCTACTTTTTTCCCTGTTCGATATAGAACTTTGTGTGGCTGAATCCAATTTTCGTCAAAACCACGATCAACAATGGCTTGTTCAATATTTTTAATTGTTACCGCTGGATTGTTCAATCCTAATACACACGAACCTTCACAAGGTGCGGGGCAAACCCGCCCTGTAAATTCTGGAAAATTATTGGTTTTATGCAAACGCGTTAATGCTTCTTGCCATTTGTCGTGATAAACCAAATCATTCCACTCAGGAATTAAATTATCAACAGGGCAGCCATTACTGGATTGACAAAACGGCACGCCGCAGTCCATACATCTTGCCCCTTGATCTTGTAAATGTGCAACATCGTGTGTGCCGGTAAAAATTTCACCATAATCTTTAATGCGCAGTTCGACAGAACGATATGCCTCGGTTTTTCTATCAAATTCCTTAAATCCAGTTATTTTTCCCATTGTTAATCATTGTCTAAAATATCAAGGTGCGTAATTATGCCATAAATTCACCTTGTTTATCAATCATAATGACTGTATAATTGCCCCTTTTTACAGATTTGAATAGAAGGAATGTAGTCATGAATGTAATTGACCAAATTGAAAGTGAGCAGTTAAGATCAGATATCCCTGAGTTTTCATCAGGTGATACAGTCGTTGTGCAAGTTAAGGTGCGTGAAGGCGACCGTGAAAGATTACAAGCATTTGAAGGTGTGGTAATCGCTAAGAAAAACCGTGGTATTGGCTCTGCCTTTACGGTTAGAAAAATTTCTCACGGCGAAGGTGTTGAGCGGGTTTTTCAAACACATTCTAAAATGATTGACTCAGTAGAAGTTAAGCGTCGTGGTAAAGTTCGCCAAGCTAAGTTATATTATCTTCGTGGTCTGACAGGCAAGAAAGCAAGAATTAAAGAAAAATTGGCGGCTAAAAAATAAAAGCCATCACATTCTTTTAAAAATACCGACAATCAGTCGGTATTTTTTTGTCTAAAATCTAATACCATGGAAACCATTATATTGAGACCTTTGCATAAATATGAATAATCATCAAGAATCTACTTTTCACCCACTTGGTAATTTTTTTAAACCCAGCCTCAGCCCTACTAGGACAAGGTTTAAGAAAATTACCAAGTGGGCAAAAATTGAATTTTGCGAATCATCCATATTGATGCAAAGGTCTCATATTAAACTTATGAAACACATAAAACAATATCTCATTTATCCAAAGAATCGCCAAACAATAGGCTGCCCTTCTAATTCCCTAAGCCGAACTGGATTAACACAGTAGCCTTTTATGGATAATCTCACACTTATCGATCAATTCCTTGACCATTATTGGCTGTCATCAGGTGCCAGTCCAAACACCTTATCAGCCTATCGCTCCGACCTCAATCTTTTTTCTCAATGGCTAAAATCCCCTCTCGAAAAAGTTAACGATACTGCCATTCATAATTATTTCAAACACAGGGCGCTTAACCCGGCAACCCAAGCGCGCATACTCACTTGTTTACGAACATTTTATCAATATCAACTTACCATAAAAACCATTGCCGCCAACCCAACAGAAAAACTTTGTCACCCAAAACAGGTGCAAAAACTCCCCATTTTCTTAAACCTCACAGAAGTTGAAGCGTTACTTGAAGCGCCCAATAAGAAAACCATCTTCGGTATGCGTGACCGTGCTATGTTAGAGTTACTATATTCGTGTGGATTGCGCGTTTCAGAATTAATTAATTTGGCGTATCACAATCTAAACCTTAATGAAGAATACATCCGCATCCATGGCAAAGGCAATAAAGAACGAATGTTGCCAATGGGTGAAATGGCAATGGATTACCTATCCATCTACGAAGAAAAATCCCGCCCTTTTCTGCTAAAAACTGGACAAACTGACGCCTATTTTCTCAGTAATCGTGGCTCAAGCATGAGCAGACAAAATTTCTTCTACATCATTAAGGCCTACGCTTTGAAAGCAGGTATCAACAAACCTCTCTCTCCACACACACTCCGCCACGCCTTTGCCACGCATTTGGTACAACAGGGTGCAGATTTGCGTAGTGTGCAATTAATGCTGGGGCATAGCGATATTTCCACCACCCAAATCTACACCCATATTCAAAATACGCAATTAAAATCTCAACATCAAAAACACCACCCTCGTGGCTGATTTTAGATATTTGAGACCCTTGCATTAGATATGAATGCTGAATAAGGGGCAAATTTTATTCCGTTGTATTTTTTTTATAAAGCCTGTCTTAGCAGAATCAAAATGAACTTTGGTTGCTATTTATGCCTAATACAGGGGGCTCTATTTTTAAGGGTGATTTAAAGTGAGATTTTTACAATTAATATTTGAAGAATGGCACAACTACAATGCCATTGATAATTAGATATATTTCACTTCTAAAATTTCGTAAAGAATATTGCCTTGTGGCGCTTTAACAATAACTTCATCGCCCTCTTCATTACCCATTAAGGCACTGGCGATTGGGGAATGACATGAGATTTTTTTAAGTTCAATATCAGACTCGTCTTCGCCGACTATTTGATAAGTGATTTCTTTGTCATCTGCAAGATTCATCAGGGTAACTGTGGTGCCAAAAACACATCTGCCGTCTTGGTTAAGCTTGGTAACATCAATAACTTGCATGTGTGAAAGTTTTGCTCCAACTTCTTTAATACGACCCTCGATAAAACCTTGCTCTTCTTTGGCGGCATGATATTCAGCGTTTTCTTTAAGGTCGCCATGAGCGCGTGCGGTGGCGATTTCCTCAACAATGCGTGGTCGCTCAATATCTTTGAGGTTTAATAATTCTAATTCTAACGCTTTAGCGCCCGCAACAGTCATAGGGATATTGTCCATATTTATTCTCCTAGTTATTAAGTGATTGTATTGTTCTCACTGTTATTTTTTTATTAACTTTCAAGCCATCCAGCATAGCAAAGGCTGCTGCCACTGTGGTGGTGAATGGCACTTTATGCACCAAGGCTTGACAACGAATTGTGGCAGCATCTTCGGCACCTTGGGTGTCTTCTGTTGAGTTGATAATCAAATCAATCTCATCATTTTTAATCATATCAACAATATGTGGCGAGCCTTCGGAAACTTTATTGACCGTTTCACATTCTAAACCCGCATCGGTTAGCACCTCTTTGTTGCTACGAGTTGCCACCAAACTAAATCCTTGTGATGCAAGACGCTTGCCTAAATTAACCAAATCATCTCGGTCCAATTTACGCAAACTCACGAACACTTTGCCACTTTCAGGGGCACGGCTACCTGCTGCCAATTGGGCTTTATCAAAAGCTGAGGCAAAATCTTTGCCAATGCCCATCACTTCACCTGTTGAGCGCATTTCAGGACCTAAAATTGGGTCAACGCCTAAGAATTTATTAAACGGAAACACGGCTTCTTTAACGCTAAAATGTTTTGGAATAATCTCTTTGGTAAAGCCTAATTGCTTGAGTGTTTTGCCTGCCATCACCCGTGCTGCAATATTTGCCAATGGTGCGCCAATCGCTTTGGACACAAAAGGCACTGTGCGAGAAGCACGAGGGTTCACTTCAATAATATAAATTTCATCATCTTGGTAAGCAAGTTGTGTATTCATTAAACCAATAACACCTAACTTTGTTGCCATGGCAACAACTTGTTTACGCATCTCATCCAGCACTGCTGTCGGTAGCGAATAAGGTGGCAGCGAACAGGCTGAATCACCTGAATGAATACCAGCCTGTTCAATATGTTGCATAATACCGCCAATCACCACAACTTCACCATCGCAAATCACATCAATATCAACTTCAATGGCATGATCAAGAAAGGAATCTAATAATACAGGTGAGTCGTTTGAAACTTGCACAGCGGTATGCATATAATGATCAAGGCTGTCTTTGTCATAAACAATTTCCATTGCTCGACCGCCCAACACATAAGAGGGGCGAACCACCAATGGAAAACCAATGCCGTCAGCAATGTCTTGTGCCTGTGCCAATGAACGCGCTGTACCGTTGAGAGGCTGTTTAAGCCCCAATTCTTGCAACATTTTAGAAAATCGCTCTCTGTCTTCTGCCAAATCAATCGCATCAGGGCTAGTGCCAATAATTTTTGCACCTGTTTTTTCCAATGCATCTGCTAGTTTTAAAGGCGTTTGACCGCCATATTGCACAATAATACCATCGGGATTTTCAACATCAATCACTGCCAATACATCTTCAAGCGTTAATGGCTCAAAATACAAGCGATCAGAAATGTCATAATCGGTAGAAACCGTTTCAGGATTGCAATTCACCATAATGGTCTCATAGCCATCTGCACGCAATGCTTTTGATGCATGCACACAACAATAATCAAATTCAATACCTTGCCCAATGCGATTAGGGCCGCCGCCTAAAATTAATATTTTTTTCCTATCGGTTGGTTTGGCTTCGCATTGTTGCTGGTAAGTGGAATACAAATATGCCGTTTGCGTATCAAACTCAGCGGCACAACTGTCAACTCGCTTAAATACTGGCTTAATATTTAATGCTTTGCGGCGTTCACGCACAGATGATTCGCTACAATTGCACAGTTGCGCCAAACGCGCATCAGAAAAACCTTTGCGCTTTAAATCAAATAGTTCGTTGGCATCAATGTCGGTAATATCACTGGCATTAATTTGCATTTCACTGGAAACAATATCTTGTATTTGCGCCAAAAACCAAGGGTCAACTTTAGACAAATCAAACACTTCTTCAAGGCTCATACCGAATCTAAATGCATCTGCCAAATAAAAAATTCGTTCACCACGAGCAGAAATGCACTCACTTCTAATTTTATTACGCGCATCATCAGCACCCAAATCAACAATAGGATCCAGTCCAACTTTATCAGTTTCCAAACCTCTAAGTGCCTTTTGCAAAGATTCTTGAAAAGTTGAACCCATTGCCATTACCTCACCCACAGATTTCATTTGCGTGGTCAGCCTATCATCTGCTTTGGGGAATTTTTCAAAGGCAAATCTTGGAATCTTGGTCACCACATAATCAATACTTGGCTCAAACGAGGCAGGTGTTTTGCCTCCAGTAATGTCATTATCAAGCTCATCAAGGGTGTAGCCTACTGCAAGTTTGGCTGCCACTTTTGCAATCGGAAAACCCGTTGCTTTTGACGCTAAAGCAGATGAGCGAGAAACCCTTGGGTTCATCTCAATAATCGTCAATCGCCCATCTTTTGGATTAAGCGCAAATTGCACATTTGAACCGCCTGTATCGACGCCAATCTCACGCAACACGGCCAACGAAGCATTGCGCATTATTTGGTATTCTTTGTCAGTTAAAGTTTGTGCAGGGGCAACTGTGATTGAATCGCCTGTGTGAATGCCCATTGGGTCAAGGTTTTCAATGGAGCAAACAATGATACAGTTGTCTTTATGGTCACGCACCACTTCCATTTCAAACTCTTTCCAACCCAAAATTGACTCTTCAACCAACAATTCATTGGTCGGAGAAAGGTCTAATCCTCGCTCACAAATTTCAACAAATTCTTCTTTGTTATAAGCAATGCCACCACCTGAACCCCCCATAGTAAACGAGGGACGAATAACAGTTGGAAAGCCTACCATTTCCTGAACGGCAAAGGCCTCTTCCAAATTGTGTGCAACAGCTGCCTGAGGCATATCAAGTCCAATTTTAAGCATTGCTTCACGGAATAAATCACGGTCTTCTGCTTTATTAATGGCTTCTTTTTTAGCGCCAATCATTTCAACACCATGTTTTTCTAACACGCCGTATCGCTCTAAATCTAGCGCACAATTCAATGCCGTTTGCCCACCCATTGTTGGCAGTAGTGCATCAGGTTTTTCATCTTCGATAATTTTCTCAACCGTGCGCCATTCAATCGGCTCAATATAAGTTGCATCTGCCATTTGCGGGTCGGTCATAATCGTAGCTGGATTGGAATTAACCAAAATCACCCGATAACCTTCTTCACGCAATGCGGTACACGCTTGTGCACCTGAATAATCAAATTCGCACGCTTGCCCAATAACAATAGGGCCAGCGCCAATGATTAAAATACTTTTTAGGTCTTGTCTTTTAGGCATTATATGGAGGCCTCAGTTTTATAATTAAAATTCATCATCATCGGGTACATTACCATTGTGTATATCAAATTGTCGCTTTTGCAAATAAGAAGAACGCATCACAATATAGGGATCGTCTGATTTTTTAAGTAAATTGCTTATTGGTAATAATTTAACACGCATATCAACTGCTTGAGCTGCACTTAAGCTAGTTGTTTCTATTATATCTAGGCTTTTGGTTTGTTCCATACTTTGCAAACTATCTACTATGACGCCCGTTGTGTCACGCAATGTTGAGGGACCTAAAATTGGTAACACGACATAATCACCCTCTGGCATACCCCAAACTGCCAAAGTTTGGCCAAAATCTTCATAGGTTTTCTTTAGCCCAAGTTCACTTGCTATATCAAATATACCCAAAAGACCTGCTGTAGAATTGATTAAAATTCTGCTTAGTGTATTAACACTACTCATTATTTCAAACTGCGCCAACTCATTGCTAAATGTGTTGATATCACCGATATTAGAAGAAAAGTCGCTCACTCGATTTTGTATTGTTTCAGGAATATTCTCTTGATAAGATTTGGCAATTGGTTCAAAAATATTCTCATCCAGCGTTTGATTAAATTCAAAAGTTACACGGTTCACTTCTTCCCACGGGTCAATATCATTTGCCCACAACGAAAAAGGCGTTAACATTAACATCAAAAACTTCATCCTTGCATTTCCTGTATAAAAGTATCAAACAAACCACTCATATCATGTGGCCCTGGCGAGGCTTCGGGATGACCCTGAAAACCAAATGCTTTTTTGCCAATGACTCTAACACCTTGAATGGTGTCGTCAAATAAAGACTTATGCGTTACCTCAAGATGTGCCGGTAAATTATCTGCTGATACTGCAAAACCATGATTTTGTGAAGTGATCATCACCTGCTTAGAAGCCAAATCTTGCACCGGGTGATTAGCGCCATGATGACCTACAATCATTTTTTCAGTAGATGCGCCACTCGCTAATGACAACAATTGATGCCCCAAACAAATACCAAACATAGGGATATCTTTTGCCAATAAAGTTCGAATATTTTCAATCGCATAATCACATGGCTCAGGGTCGCCTGGACCGTTGGACAAAAACACACCATCAGGGTTCATTGCCAAAACATCTGCAACAGGTGTTTGTGCATTGACCACTGTTAAATCACAGCCTCTGTCTACCAACATTCTTAAAATATTTTTTTTCACGCCATAATCATAAACCACAACGCTGAATTTTGCATCAAGCGAATTAAATTTGCCTTTTTCAAGAACATAAGAGCCTTCCTTAAATGTGTATTGCTTAGTGGTGGAAACCACTTTAGCCAAATCCATATTCTTAAGTCCAGCAAAAGATTGTGCGTTAGCAATTGCCAACGCCTCATCAATATTATCGCCTGTTATAATGCAGCCTTTGAGTGCGCCTTTTTCACGCAAATGGCGTGTTAAAGCACGGGTATCAATGTTGCTAATTGCAATGATATTATGTTTTGATAAATATTCATCCAATGGCATTTCATTACGCCAATTACTGTGTAACAAAGGCAAATCACGAATAATCAAACCAGAGGCATAAATCTTAGCGGATTCTTCGTCAATTTGATTGGTGCCTGTATTGCCAATATGCGGATAAGTGAGTGCCACAATTTGCTTGGCATAAGAAGGGTCGGTTAAAATTTCTTGGTAGCCCGTCATTGAGGTATTGAATACCACCTCACCCAATGTTTCACCACTAGCGCCGATTGATTTCCCCTTGAAAATTGCACCATCCTCTAATGCTAACACAGCAACTTGCGACACTGAACACTCCTGAATTAAAAACTTCGGAAATTTTACCACAAGCAATCTATAATCTAACAGGCAAATCAGATATAATCTTACACTTTAAAATCAAATAAAGAGGCACTATGGAAATTACAGTAGAAAATATCAAATGTGGTGGCTGTGCAGGCACCATCACTAAGAAACTTAATACAAAATTTAACACCGACAGCACTGAAGTGAATGTTGAACAAGGCACAATTAACATTGATGTTGAAGACACTAAACGCGACGAAGTAGCCAAAATTTTGCTCAACTTAGGGTACCCTGAAACCGACTCAGTTCATGGTTTCGGCTCAGCCAAAGCCAAAGCCAAATCATTCGTTTCTTGTGCCATCGGTAAAATGGATAAATGATTCTACAAGTCAATGGCGAACAATTTAAGATTGCCAGTGGCTCAACTGCCACTGATTTAATTGCTAAACTCAATTATCAAAACCAACGCATCGCCCTAGAAGTCAACGAAGCCATTATCCCCAAATCAAATCACACGGAATTCCTTCTAAACGAAGGAGACAAAATTGAAATTATTAAAGCAGTGGGTGGTGGCTAATTATTAAGGCTTAACCTTAATAAGGCTGTAAGAAAAAATCACTATCTGGAACGCACCAAACGAACATAATTGCTACTGTTGCGTTCTTCAGTGTTGGCATAGCCATAGTTGAAATGCAACTGCCAAGTCTGGCTGGAATTACGAGCACTAGGTGAAGACGACCAAAAGAGGTCGGCAGGGGTGTTGGGGAAAATGTTCTCATTAACACGAGGGTTATAACAATTACGCGTAACCAAAGAATTCAGTTCTTTTATGTTTGGCAGACGCCAATCGCTATAAGTGGCAAAGTTGTGATCTCTTGCCAATTGTAGTGCCGCTTCCCAATTGAACTTACCGCCTAAACCTACGCTACAATTATCACCACTCAAACCTTGAATACATTTTTTCCACATTAAATTGGTTTGATAGTCAATAACCGTATTATCACTACGAATGACATATCTACTATCTTCCCACTCGTTAGGAATATAGTCTTGGCAAGTTTGAGCCAACGAATAATTGGTGGCTAAAAATATAATATTAATTGTTAGAAATAAAATTGTTTTTTTCATGTTTATGCTCTTAGTTATGGGTGGAATATTTTTAAGTCGTTTATCCTAATGCTCTTGCTCGGTTGCAAATGTTGTGCAAACTGTCTATTTGTAAAAATAAAGCATTTGCCTTTTTGTAAAGAAATAACAAAATTTTTAACTGCACTTTCTATTTTGATAACCAAGCATACTACATTACGATAAATAGAAAATTTGTTTTGATCATTCATATTTTTAAAATAAAAAATCATTATTTAGAATGCACCAAACGAACACTATAAGATTTGTGAGAACGAAGGTAATTATAAAGATAGCCATCGTAAAATTCCAGTAGCCATGCATTATTAAGGCTATTCACATAAGGTGAAGACGACCAAAAACTATTGACCACGGCATTTGGAAAATAATTATTATCAATCATAGGTCTTGTAATTGACAAATCGATAATTGAATACAATTCGCCTATGGTTGGTACACGCCAATTATTGTTGCCACAGAAATTTTCAGCATTTGTCCCCTCAACTAAACCAGTCCAATCATTGTTATAATCGCCTTTTCTATTGGCATTTTCTCTGCCAATTGCGGTTTTTCCACCCCAACGATAGACATTGCCTTGGTGGTGAATATTGGTGTGGTTGTTGTCAGTGGTATCACTATCCTCAACACCTTGATTGCTTTTCACCTCCCAAACTAATCCTGTGACATTGTCTCGTACACAAGACCATTTAGTCCCAGCACTTTCTGTACCCGTATCGCCTGTTGCCCATGTTGCGTTTTGAATGCTTAACACATTGCCTGTGCTACCGAGTTTAGTGAAATCAAATCCTACCTTACCCCCACCTATTTTTATCAAAGTGCCAGCGGCTGCTTGAGCATCTCGTCCATTCGAGCAGTCTTGTGCTGATATTTCTGTACCTGTGCAGGTGTCATTATTACCCGTTTGATATTTCCCGCCCTCAATTATGCCTGTGTCGTTAAGCATTTCAACTGGTATGGCTGTTGTTTCGCCAGATCTGCCACTTTCAAAAGTGCCTTTGACGGCCGTAACAATAAAATAATATTGTGTGCCTACGGCTAAATTAGCAATAGTTTTGCTAGTGCCTGTGATGTTTTGTAATAATGAACCGCCATCTAAAGAGGCGTAATTAGACAGATTAACACCATTAAAACTTTGCTTGGCATAATACACTTGATATTTTGTTGCCCCGCTAACTGTGTCCCAAGTTAAGGTAACGGCGGCATTAGCCTTGCTTTGAGCTGTCAGGCTTTTTATCGTATCCAAATCAACATTAATACTTATTGTAGCCGTGTCATCTCCTATTGCATTGGTGGCTTTAATGGTATAAGTCGTAACGCGTTGTAATACGGTTGGTGTGCCAAAGATTTCACAGCCACCATTGCTATTATTAGACTCCACTATTAAGCCATTTGGAAGTCTAGGTTCACTACTACAACTACTAGCAGCAGTGCCTGTGTTGTGAAACATAAAGGCAATGATATTCTTATTAAGAATGAAATGCCTACTAGGTAAATTGGTGAGTATCGGCTTGCCTGTAGGGGTGGTAGTTACTACATTACTTAAAGGCCCTTCAGCACTACCTTGTAACGCAGCAACGACAAAATGATAGAAAGTGCCACTGCTTAAGCCACTAACAGTTCCACTAACACCTGATGTTAACAAGACACTGGCACTGCCTAAATTAGATGCGTTAATTTCATTTTGGGAGTAATATATTTTGTACCCTGTTGCCCCGTTAACTGCTTGCCAAGTTAAGGTAACAGCGGCATTACCTTTGGTGGTTTTCAAGTTTCTTGGTATATCTAAATTAACGCTGATGCTAATCGTGGCCGTACTGTTACCTTTTAAATTAGTGGCTTTAATGGTGTGCATTGTAGCGCTTTGCAATAAGGTTGGTGTGCCAAAGATTTTGCAACTGCCACCAAAAAGTACCACCATTAAACCATTTGGTAAACTGGGTTCGCTACCACAACTACGAGCATCACCACCTGTGTTTTCGAACACAAAAGTTACAGGACTGCCGATAATCAAGTTTTTGGTTGATAAATTGGCAAGTCTAGTCAATAGTGGCACACCAATTATATCTGCTCCAATTTTGTCAGCATTGGTGTTTTTAAACTTACTGTCTAAGCCATCAAGTGCTATTACTAATTCCTTTGCGGTTGCCCGATCTAATGTCTTGTCAATTAATTCGACTTTGAATGCCTCCATAATTTCACTGAGACTACCTCTATTGCTTACATCTTGATCTTCAAATTTTGAAAGCATTGCCAAAACCATGGCATAATCTCCAGCGTCGTCATCGGTTATATCAGTTTTGTCAATGTTTGTAGGAATAATTAGGGTGATACTTTTTCCTGATAAACCAAAAGCGTTGGCGACTGTGCTATTATGAGTTTCAATAACATTGTTAAGGTTAGTGTCAATTCTTACGGCAATTTCAGTTAATGGTGTGACGGCAAATTTTTCACCTTCGACAAAATTAAGTGCCGCTCGTAACATTGGCGATTGTTTTTCTTCACCTGTCGCTTCATCGGTATATTTTCCACCAGCAGAACATTCAATTAAAGCCTTTCCAAAATAATTAACATTACTAAATTCAACAACACCCTTGTTGCTAATCGTAGAGACTAATTTATCGCCTTTTCCCCCTTCTAGGGTGACATTATAAATGGAACAACTGGCGTTATCAATTGGAGCAGCAGAGAGAAAACCAGAAGAAACCCCACAAGATTGCAACGCCAAAGCAACGGCCACAACTAACGAATTTTTTAACAAATTAGACACTGAATATACTCCAAAAATGAAAAATAATATTACCCAAGATTTTGTATAAAAGTGGTGCCGAAAATCGTTCAATTGCACTACTTTGGCACTAATGAATAGCGATTATACAACTTTTTTTAACAGTAAATTGTATTTTTTTGTAATAAATTGCACGAACTATATAGACCGAGGGCTATTCTAAAAAAATGTTGCACTATTAAGACCTTTGCATATAAGTATAAATTAAATTCACCACTTTTTTAAACCATCCAATTCTTTTGAATTTCATCAGCTGAGAACGGCTTAACACTTAGCATTTGCATAATACCAGTATCTAGTTTTACCTCTACATCAACACTGTCACTGTCTCTGCCCTGAGAATAACGCGCTAAGATTTTAGCGGCAATTTGCAGGTCTGCTTGAGTGGGCTCGCCATCAATCAATGCCAATGGTCCATTGCAACTGGTGGGGTATAAATTAGCGTATTGATTGCGATACCCTTCTAAAAATTTAACCTCTCCTTCTTCCCTGGCAACAATCATTTTAAAACGGGGATTTGGACGAATGTGCCTACCAACTTTAAGCATCATTAAATCGTCTAATTGATATTCACGACTGCCACGAGATTGCCACATATCGACCAACTTATCTGAATATTGCTTGTCGGTTAAAAAACAACATCCACCGGCAGGTGTGGCATAGTCTTCAAAACCATATTGCTTGGCCAAAGCCATTTGTGGCTTGCGCGTGCGCCCTGAAAAATCCAATAATTTTTCTCTGTCCACCCAGCCTTCAATTTCTGCTTTAGTGGGTGGTAAATGTTTGGCACACAATGGGCGCAATAACAAATCATCTGCCCCTGATTCTGCTTGCACAATTGGCATGGTTTCCTTGCGTTGCGACATAGGTCGCTGCCCCATTACTTCGCCTGTAATAATGAAATCAAAATCGTGTTCTAACATCCATTGTTTGGCTTTTTTTACCATAAATCCCTTGCAATCCAGACACGGGTTCATATTTTTGCCATAACCATGCTTGGGGTTTAATAACACATCACGATATTCTTCAATGACATCAATAATATGTAATTTTATATCAAGTTGTTCTGCCACCCATAAGGCGTTATTGCGTTTTGGCTTGTCTTTTTTTTGCTTGCGAATAGCGTGCGTGTGTCCTTCTACACAAAAACCAGTAAAAAAATTAATTCCCTCTACATGCACACCTTGATCTAACATTAATTTGGTGCTCAAAAGTGAATCCAATCCTCCTGAAATTAACGACACTGCTTTTATTTGTTTTTTCATTTTATCCTTTGGGTAAGTTTTGCCCGTTTTTTTTCATAATTTATGCAAAACTCTTATTTATTTTCTTATGCCATTCACTCGGCACCAGTCGTCTTTTTGCGTTACTTTTAATGCTGAAAAATATTCACCATAAGCGGTTAGTATCATCTCTACTTGGTCATACAAAATACCCGAAAGCACCAATTGTCCGCCCGATTCTAACAATGTAGAAAAATGCACACACAAACCAACCAAAGGTTGTGCCAAAATATTGGCAATCAATAAATTTGCTTTAACCAACTGCCCTTCATCGTCCGTATGCAAAACGGAAATCTGAGATTCTACTTGATTGTTGGCAATGTTATTCTGTGTGGCAATCACCGCTTGCGGGTCGTTATCCACACAAACTGCCTGATTTGCGCCCAGTTTAACAGCAGCAATTGCCAATACACCTGTGCCTGATCCATAGTCAATTACCCTTTGCCCAACGGGCGGATTTTCATCCAAATATTGCAAACACAAATCTGTGGTTTGATGTGTGCCAGTGCCAAATGCCAATCCTGGGTTCATATCAATTACCACGGCATCACTTGGCAATTGTGCGCTATTTTCCCATGATGGGCAAATCCAAAGTCGTTTACCGAATTGCATTGCATGAAAATCTTTTTTGCATTCGTCTTCCCAAACTCGGTCTTTTAACAAAGCAAAACTTGCCTCATTAATTGAGCAAATACGCTTTAAAGTATCCTTAACATAATCTTGATCCGTGTCAACGCCAAACAATGCAGTAATCGTCACATTCTGCCACAGGGGCGTTTCACCCACTTTCGGCTCAAAAATTGCATCATCATTAGTATCACTAAAAGTGACCGAGACGCTATCCAGTCCCATTAAAACCTCGCTGACAAAATCCGCCTGCTGTTTTGAAGTGTTTAGTGTAAGTTGCATCCAATCCATAACCGCTAAATTATACCCTTATAAAAACCAAGCAAATGGGTTGGGTAATTAACTATAATAGACTTTTAATTACTATTTAGGAAAAAATAAAAATGGCACTAGAGAGAACAGGAAATGGATATTTGGTTGATCCAACTATTTGGAGCGAAGAAATTATGCTTGAAATGGCAAAAGAAGACGATATAGAATTGACTGAAAGCATGATAACTCAAATCATGGCCGCTAGAGAGTATTTTGCAGAAAACTCATCAGTTCCTCCTATTAGAACCTTCGCAAAAGTGGTTGGCATTGATAAAAAAATCTTATTCAAGGAATGGCTAACAGGTCCAATGAAGCCTATTACTAAGTATGGCGGCATGCCTCAACCAACAGGTTGCGTTTAGTTAAATATTGAGACCTTTGCATAAATATGGATGATTAGCAAAATTCAATTTTTGCCCACTTGGTGATTTTCTTAAACCTTGTCCTAGCAGGGCTAAGGCTGGGTTTAAAAAATTACCAAGTGGGTGAAAAGTGGATTCTTAATGATTATTTATATTTATGCAAAGGTCTCTATTAATGATTAAACTTAAAAAACCCGCTTAATGTGGGTTTTTTTTATCAAAAAATCAAGAACCTTTAATCAATTAAACCAACAAAGCCTTAACTGAAGTCAATGCCACATCTAACTTACTTGGATCTGTGCCACCACCCTGTGCCATATCTGGACGACCGCCACCTTTGCCACCGACTTGTTGCGCCACATGGTTAAGGATTTTTCCTGCTTGATATTTATTGGTCAAATCTTTTGTAACGCCAGAGACCAAGGAGACTTTACCGTCATTGACGGCGGCTAGGACAATGACTGCTGAACCTAATTTGTCTTTAAGTTTATCGGCAATATCTCGTAAATCTTTACCACTTACGCCGTCCACGACACTGGCAAGCAGTTTAACGCCATTAATTTCTTGTGCTTGGTTGATTAAATCATCACCTTGGTTGCTGGCGAGTTGTTTTTGAAATGAGGCAATTTGTTTTTCCAATTCCTTTTGTTGCTTAATTAATTGCGCTACTTTTTCTACTGCTTGTGCATTGTTTGACTTTGTCATTTGTGCAATTTGACTTAAACTGTCCTGTGTATGATTGTCAAACTGATACGCTGCATAACCTGTGATTGCTTCAATACGACGCACACCAGCAGACACGCCGCTTTCTGAGGTAATTCTAAACAATCCAATATCGCCCAATTGATTAACATGTGTACCACCGCACAATTCTACGGAAAAATCGTCTTTGCCCATGGTAAGCACACGCACCGTATCGCCGTATTTTTCGCCAAACAATGCCATTGCGCCTTTCTTTTTGGCAATCTCAATATTAGTAACATCGGTATGCACTTTGGTGTTGCCCAAAATCTTACGATTCACCATGCCTTCAATTTTATCCAGGTCTGATTTGGCAATTATTTCATCGTGTGAAAAGTCAAAACGCAATTTTTCGCCGTCAACCAACGAGCCTTTTTGCATCACTGTTTCCCCTAAAATTACCCGTAATGTAGCGTGCAAAAGGTGTGTGGCTGAGTGATTTCTGGCAATGCATTTGCGGGCTTTTTTATCAACATTTGCCTCTAGTACATCACCCACTTTTAATACGCCTTTGGTCAAAATACCGTGGTGTTCAAAAGCACCTGTTTTTTGTTTTTGGGTATTGTTTACTGAAAATTCTATTTCTGGGTTGGATAATATCCCACTGTCGCCCACTTGACCGCCTGATTCAGCATAAAAACTTGATGCCGCTAAAACCACAATCCCACACTCGCCTGCTTCAATTTTTTCAACCAATTCGCCTTCTTTAATGAGCGCTTGTACTGAGGAAGTATTTTTCAATTGCTCATATCCTAAAAATTCGGTAACTTCACTAACATCAACGCCCTTTTGTGATATTTTAAAATCACCCGCCTGTCTGGCACGCTCTCTTTGCTTGGTCATTTCCACTTCAAAACCAGTCATATCAATGGTTAAATTATGCTCGCGTGCCACATCGGCAGTTAAGTCTGCTGGGAAACCAAAAGTATCGTAAAGTTTAAACACAGTTTCACCACTAATTTCACTGCCTTTCAGCTGTGCAATTGCCTCGGTTAAAATCCCCATACCTTGGTCTAGCGTCTGTGCAAATCGTTGCTCTTCTCGCTTTAATACTTTTTCAACATTGGCCAGTGCTTTTTTGAGTTCTGGGTAAGCGTCCTTGAATTCTAACGCCAACACGGGTGCCAAACGATAGAAAAATACTTTATCAATGCCAATTTTATGCCCATGACGAATGGCACGACGAATAATGCGACGCAACACATAACCTCGCCCTTCATTTGAGGGAATAACCCCATCAACCAACATAAATGCTGTTGAACGAATATGGTCGGCAATTACCCTTACTGAAGCGTTATCTGCTTTAATATTATGGTCTTTTGGGGTTAAGTCAACAATGGCTTTTATTAAAGTTTTAAACCCATCAGTGTCGTAATTGTTATTCTTATGTTGCAATACTGCGGCCAATCGTTCTAGCCCCATGCCCGTATCTACACAAGGGGCTGCAAGGGGCTTGAGGTAGCCATCCTCTTGCTTGTCGTATTGGGTAAAAACCAAATTCCAAATTTCTATATAACGGTCACCGTCTTCATCAGCATGCCCCGGAGGGCCACCTGCAATGTCCTCGCCATGGTCATAAAAGATCTCGCTTGAAGGGCCACAAGGGCCTGTGTCTCCCATTTGCCAAAAATTATCTTTGGCGCCACAACGAGAAATGCGATTTTTGGGAAAACCAATTTCATTCACCCAAATATCCTCTGCTTCATCATCTTCTTCAAACACACTCACCCAAAGTTTTTCTTTTGGCAGTCCGATTTCAACGGTTAAAAATTCCCACGCATATTGAATTGCTTCGCGTTTAAAGTAATCACCAAACGAGAAATTACCCAACATTTCAAAAAAAGTATGATGTCGTGCAGTATAACCCACATTTTCTAAATCATTATGTTTGCCCCCTGCACGCACACATCGCTGGCAATTCGCCGCACGCGTATAAGGGCGCTTTTCCACACCGCTAAACACATCTTTAAAAGGCACCATGCCAGCATTAACAAATAATAAAGTTTTGTCATTATGCGGAATGAGTGAAGCGCTTGGCTCAATAGTATGCCCTTTTGAGGCATAAAAGTCTAAAAATTTTTGTCGTATTTGTGCAGTTTTCATAATGGGTAATTATATAGAGACCTTTACATAAATTGGCAATTTTTTAAACCCAGCCTTAGCCTTACTAGGACAAGGTTTAAGACAATTACCAAGTGGGCAAAAATTGAATTTTGCTAATCATCCATATTTATGGGCACCTCCAGAAACCCCAGTGTGATTTAGGGCAATTAGAAAATAGTGCATTTTTTAGCCGAAAATGAGGAGAATAGCCCGCTATTTGATGAATTTTTGGATGAAAAAGGTGCTGTTTTATACTTTTTATAAATTGTATTGGGGTTTTTGGAGATGCCCTTATGCAAAGGCCTCTATAGAAATGTCGCCCGCACCTTGGCGGATAATTTCAATATTACCTGAGGATAAATCAATGACTGTGGTTGGCTCTGGTATACAATAACCGTCATCAATAATCATATCCACTTTATTTCCCAACACTTCACGCACATCCTGAATATTATAAAACTCATGACCTTCAAGAATCAAAGAAACACTCATTAATGGCACATCAAGCAAACCAAGAATGGCTTGCACCACACTGTGTGTAGAAATCCTTAAGCCAATGGTTTTTTTCTTGGGGTGTAATAGGCGTTTTGGCACATCGCGTGTGCCTTGTAAAATAAAAGTGTAAGCCCCTGGTAAAACCTTTTTTAACAAACGAAAAGCATTGTTATCCAATTTAGCATACTCACCAATATGCGATAAATCCCGCATCATCAAAGTAAAATCATGGCGTTTTGACAAATTACGAATGCCTCGAATACGCCCCAAGCCCTCTTTATTGCCCAATGCCGTGCCTAACGCATAACCAGAATCAGTCGGATAAACAATCACACCACCTGCATTTAACTCATCCACCACTTGTTTAATCAAGCGATTTTGTGGATTTTGTGGGTGAATTTCTAATAATTTTGCCATTACCATTTTCTCCATAACGCCCTATCAGGATCAGGAAAATCCTTCAATTGCCCAATTTTAACCCTCTGATTATCCCAACCATGATAATCCGAGCCACAAGAATACAACAACTCATATTCATCCGCCCACTTAGACATTAGCGCAATTTCTACCTCTGTACTATGAGCAGTTACCACTTCCACGCCATCAAGTCCTGCATTGGACAAATGAGAAAGCATTCGTTGAACTTTAGTCTGTGTCATTCGATAGCGCAAGGGATGTGCCAATACTGCCACACCACCAGCAGCATGAATCCATTCAATAACTTCGTCAAACTGCGCCCATTTTCCACTAACACCCCCCGGTTTTTTTCCTGTTAAAAATCGTCTAAATACAGATTTCATATCCTTGCAAATGCCTTCTTGAATTAGCATTTGTGCAAAATGTGTACGCGTCAACATATCAGTTTTGGCAAGCGCTCGAGTTTTTTCCATTGCCCCTACCACACCTGCACCACCCAAACTGCGTGCCATTCTTTCGGCTCTGGTTTTGCGAAAATCTTGATGTTGCGTTAATCCTGCCTGCAAAGTTGGATTGTCTTTATCAATATTAAGCCCCACAATATGAAGGGTCATGTTACTCCACATTGTTGATATTTCAACACCATGAATCAATTTAATTTGTTGATTATTCGCCTCTTGTTGCGCTTCGTCCAAGCCATTGGTTGTATCATGGTCAGTCAGTGCAAACACCTCGCAATTTGACTCTTTTGCCAAGCGCACAACTTCGCTGGGCGAGAGAACGCCATCGGAATAATAAGAGTGGTTATGCAAATCAATTGTCATAAGCGCCATTATATTGACTATAATTTCAAACATTAATCTTAATTATTATTTTTATGTGTGGAATTGTTGGTGGTATTTATCAAAGCAACATCACATCCCTCTTAGTTGATGGGCTTAAACATCTAGAATATCGAGGTTATGACTCAGCAGGCTTGGTGATATTAACACACAACAATACCCTGCAACGCATCAGAGCAACAGGCAAAGTTACCAATCTTGAAAACAGCATTAATTCAACCGCCATCAATGGCACAATTGGCATCGCCCACACCCGTTGGGCAACCCACGGAAAACCCACCACAAAAAACGCCCACCCACATATTTGCAATGACAATATCGGCGTTGTACATAACGGCATTATTGAAAACTTTTTAGCACTCAAAGCTGAACAACAAGCACACGGCTATAATTTCACCTCAGACACCGATACCGAAGTCATTGCACACGCAATCCATCACGCATTAAAAAACTGCAACACCTTATTAGAAGCCGTGCAAAAAGCCATTACCTCATTTGAAGGCACATACAGCATTGGTGTCATCTCCCCAGCAAACCCGGAACATATTATTGCTGCCAAAAGTGGCTCACCTTTGGTGATTGGACTAAGCAATCAAGGCAATTTTATCGCCTCAGACCAAATGGCACTATTGAGCATTACCAATCAATTTATCTTTTTAGAAGAAGGCGATATTGCCGACATCACACTAGATTCTGTTACTATTTTTGACAAAAATGGCACACAAGTAAAGCGCAAAACCAAAACCTCAAAACTCACACAAGGGGAAATTTCAAAAGGCGACTATGCGCACTATATGCAAAAAGAAATTTTTGAACAACCTCAAGCCATCGCCGATACCTTAGAATCTCGCATTACCAAAAATAAAGTGCTAGTATCAGCATTTGGATATAACGCAGAAACAATATTCAAAAAAGTCGAACGCATACAAATTATCGCTTGTGGCACGAGTTACAATGCAGGCTTAGTGGCCAAATATTGGCTCGAAGACATCGCCAAAATACCCGCCCACATTGAAGTGGCAAGCGAATATCGCTATCGCAACCCCCTCATTTTAGACAACACCTTATTTGTTACCATTTCCCAAAGTGGCGAAACAGCCGACACCCTAGCAGCACTTAAAGCAGTCAAAGAACGCAACAACAACATCCACTCCCTTGCCATCTGCAACAGCGCCGAATCAAGTCTAACCCGTGAATCAGAACTCACCTTCCTCACCCACGCTGGCATAGAAATCGGTGTCGCCAGCACCAAAGCATTCACCACACAATTGGTCGCATTAGCACTACTGTCCGTTGCCATCGGCAAATGTCGCCAGCAAATATCCACAAAACAAGAAACCATCATTGTAAATGGATTAAAACGCCTACCCAATCTAATCGCAAAAACCTTAAAACAAGAGCCACAAATTATCACACTAGCCAAAACCTTTAAAGACAAATTTAACGCCCTATTCCTCGGCAGAGGCGCCATGCACGCCATCGCCATGGAAGGCGCACTCAAACTCAAAGAAATTAGTTACATCCACGCCGAAGCCTACCCCGCTGGCGAACTCAAACACGGCCCCATTGCCCTAATCGACAAAGACACACCCGTCATTGCCATCGCCCCAAATGACGAACTACTAGACAAATTAAAATCCAACTTACAAGAAGTTAAATCCCGTGGCTCACAAATGATCGTCTTCGAAGACGAAGCCTCAAATGTAGAACCCATGGAAGGCATGAACATCATCCCCACCACCCACAATCTAGGACGCATCACCGCACCAATCATCTTCACCATCCCCCTGCAATTATTAAGTTACCATGTCGCCCTTATCAAAGGTACAGATGTAGATCAACCTCGTAATTTAGCCAAATCAGTAACTGTGGAGTGAGGCTGATTTGGGTAGAACTTTATCGAGTTTGTCGTTATATTTAAGTAAACTTTTTTGATAGCTTGTTAGGGCTTTGATGTAGTCTAATTCAACATCGCATTTTTCTTGATAAGCATCAATCAAGGTTGTGATAGGAACGGATTTATTGAGGTAACTTGTGTGTGCCAAATTGGATTCGTCGTTTACATTGGTGATTAATTTTTGGTATTCGTTGAGTGATTTTTTTGCCAAATGTAATTCAACAATTAACGCTTGTGCGTCTGAAAAAATATCTTTTAATTTATTGTTGTAATCTATGTCGAGTTTCCGCAAATTTAAGTGCGTTATTCGAATGTTTTTTTTATTATTAATGTCAGTGCCAATTGGCATGGAAAAATTAAGTCTAGTAGTATAAAGGACGCTCGTACTCTTGTAATCGGTGGTCATTGTATTGCCTTTGTTATTATTCACTTCGGCACTGATATTAAAATCTAATTGATAAAGAGATTGATTGCTATGATATTCTAAATCAATTTTTTTTAAGCGCTTATCAATCTCAATTTTTAACAAATTTCGTACATTTTTTTGTAAATATTGTGTCAGATTGGGCATGATTTCTGGGTGTTTATTGATATCTATATTTGGACTTTTGGTCCATAAACTTGAATCATTTAACATGCTAACTAGCACCTTTTTTAAAGACTGCAACTTGCTATCATTGCTTAAAATATCTTGATTTGCCAATAAAATAGCGGTATTTAATTTTGATTCATCTGTCGCTTCGTTAACTTTAATCGCCTGCAATCTGCTTTTGTAATCTCGATAAATGTCAGCATTTTTTTGATGAAAATTCCAGGCAATATACTGCTTTAAACGACCAACTAAAAATTTCTCTTGAGCGTCGCTAAAATCAAGCATCTCACGCTCTAAATCCAAAACATCACGACGATAAGTCTTTAAACTTAATGCATTGCCATCATGCTGTAACAAAGGGTATTTATAACTAACCTTGTAAGTATTGTCAGAAGTAGTAACATTGTATTCGTTGCTTATTTTATCTTGCTTATAGCGTGTTATATCGGTATCTGGAATTGAGTGCGTGGCTTTGAGTGTCAAACTAGAAGGGTTGGATAAAAATCGTTTTTTAATGCCAACACTGATTTCTTGGGTGTCTTTGAGACGATGTTTTTCATAAGCTTTCTTAGAGGTGGTATCTTTTTCTATATCATAATAACTACTTGATAATGATGCGGTTAAAGCAGTAGCCCAATTTGAATAACTTGCTCTACTCGTTTCTAATTCCATTTGCTTAATCGTTACATAAATTTGATCTTTTTCAAAATTCGTATCTTGGCTTATTACTTTTTCGATAAATTCTTGTTCAGTTAGTGCCAATGCGTTGATGGCAAATAAAAGTAAGAAAGCACAAAAGTTATTCCTCATTTTCTTATTCCCTTATAGACAAGATAATTAATAGATAGTCCACTAATTGCTAGATCAAAATCACGCATTAATTTAACAAAAGAATAATTAAGCGCTTGACAGATTTGATAAACTTCCACAAAATCGATAAGACGATCGCCATTTTCATATTTACTCACAAAAGATTGTGGTTTTTGCAACTTCATGGCTAACTGAATTTGCGTTACTTTTTGCATCTTTCGGGCATCAATCAACAATCTTCTTAAAATTATTCGCTGTCCATCGTGTGGATTTCTTTTACTCATTTTCTTTATTCTAACTTAGAATAAAAATTATCCCTTTATGGGATAAAAATCTATTCTCTAACTATTTGATTTATGTTAAATCAGGGTGAGACCTTTGTATAAATATGGATGATTAGCAAAATTCAATTTTTGCCCAATTTGGTGATTTTCTTAAACCTTGTCCTAGCAGGGCTAAGGCTGGGTTTAAAAAATTACCAAGTGGGTGAAACGAGGATTCTTGATGATTATTTATATTTATACAAAGGTCTCAGGGTATAACTTTTATGACGAAAAAAATTTTGATGCAAAAAAAGTGTTTGCCTCCACAAAACCTTTAACACTACCACAATCAAAGCGTGTGCCTTGGAATTGATAAGCAATGACTTTACCTTGTTTGGCAAGTGTTAGTAGTGCGTCGGTGATTTGAATTTCGCCATTTTTATCAGGTTGAGTGGTTTCTAATACGGCAAAAATCTCATGAGTGAGAATATAACGACCTACAATAGATAGGTTGGTTGGTGCTTCTGCTGGGGTGGGTTTTTCTACCATGTTATGCACACGATAGGCATTTTTTGAATCTGGTAATAATTCACCGTCAATTACACCATATTTGTCTACTGCATGCATTGGCACTGCTTCAATTGCCACGATACAACAATCGGGGTGTTGGGCGTGTAATTTGGTCATTTGTAGCAATACTGAATCGTCATCATTGGTGCATAAATCATCGGGCAAAATTACTGCAAATGGTTCGTGGCCAATTAGCGCTTTTCCTGTGTAAATAGCATGTCCCAAGCCTTGCATTTGCTGTTGCTCAATATAGGTGAAATTACATTGCTGGATAATGTGGTTCACTTCATCCAGCAAAGGCGCCTTAGGGGTGTCTTGGATGCTGGCTTCAATCTCTGGGTGTGGTTGAAAATGTGCCTTAATTGCTTGTTTGTGCTTACTTGTTACCATTGCCATTGTGTTGATGCCTGCACTCATTGCCTCTTCTACGCCATATTGTATCAGTGGCTTGGTAAGAATGGGCAACATTTCCTTAGGAATAGCCTTAGTAGCAGGCAAAAATCGTGTGCCGTAACCTGCAACTGGGAAAAGACATTTATTGATAACAGGCATTATTTAATCCTTTAGAAGCCTTTGTATAAATAGACGATTAGCAAAATTCAATTTGTTTCCACTTGTCGATTTCTCCAAGCCCTGCCCTAGCAAGGCTATCTTCCTAGAGGACTGTTGGGTGTTGCTGGAAAAATTGCTAAGTGGGTAAAAAGTGGATTTTTGATGATTATTCATATTATGTAAAGGTCTCCTTTAGGCTTTCTTTGAGAATAATTTTACCTTTTTCTACACCGGGTTGATTGTAGGTATTAATTTGCAAAAATTGCCCGATAGTAGAAACCAATAATTGATAACTAAACATCAATTTAGCAATATTATACTCATCCACCGTAGAGACTGTAATCACATCGCAAGGGATGTCTTCTTGGTCTTTAACAGATTGAATAGTGGCGTCGGCTTGCTTATTTAAAAGGTCGTTAAAACTTAATCCTTCGGCATATTCCAAACCTAGATTTTCACTAGATTTTGGAATAATAGTGTCGTCTTTCAAGTCGGCAATTTTAATAAAAGTAACAGTTTTATCACGCACACCATCAATAATAAGTTGCAAAAAACTGTGCTGGTCAATGGGGCCGATTAAAGCAATTGGCGTTAGCGCTTGTCGGGTTTTGTTGATATTAAGTTTACCCAAACTCTCTGCCCAAAGTTGCACATACCATTTATTAAAGCCTTCAAGTGCTGAGGAATAAGAGAAAATCGCATTAATATTAAAACGCCCTTTGTTTTCCACCAAAAATCGTGCTTTGCTAATAATCGGCTGATAATAATCCTGTTGTATAAAAAAACTATCCGACACACGCCTAGCACCATTCAACAAATTGTCAATATCCACACCTACCATCGCAAGTGGCACTAAACCGACTACGCTAAAGACTGAAAAACGCCCACCAATATTTGCAGATAATTCAAAGGTAGTAATATGATTATCCTGAGCAAACTTGCTTAATCCAGTTTTTGCCTCAGAAATGATGGTGCAATTATCGCTATTAATCTCAATCAAAGCCCTTAAATACTTAAACAAACTAATGGTTTCGATAGTGTCGCCTGATTTTGAAATTACCACAAAATGTGCATTCTTAATATCAAGTTTGGCTAAACAATGATTGATTTTAAGCGGGTCAACCGTCTCTAAAAAAACCAAATCTTTTTGATAATGATTTGCTGGTAACAAAAATTCATAAATTGCCTTAGCGCCCAAACTCGACCCGCCAATGCCCAGAACAACAATATGCTGCTGGGTAACTGTCTCAACATACGCCTTAATTTTACTGGTATCTTGATAAGGCAAATCATAATAGCCAACGGTTGCGCGTTCGTCTTTAATACGCTTAAAAATATTGTCATTAGAGCGGATTTGATAAAAATTTTTGTTATATTCCATTGACGCATTATATATCCGTCACCAATAAATATATGATTTTTTAACTCTGCATAAATATAGATGAGGTTGGTAAAGTTCAATTTATACCTACTTAGTAGTTTATTTAAACCTTGCCCTATAGAGAGTAAAGCTGGATTTACCCCTCCTAGAAGGCTGCTTAGTGTCACTGGAAAAATTGCCAAATGTAAAAATAGATTTTTTTTTGACAAAATTCATACTTGTGCAAAGATTTTATGTGTTAGAATATTCGAAAGATTTAATCTAACCTTTAGATCTTGAACACCTTAATACCATTAATATAGATACATAGACCCACCTTCTTCAAGGTGGAGCGCATTAAAATCAGTCCCTATAATTGGACAGAGATTTAGATTGTTGTAACACGAATTTACATAATTTTTGTAATGAAGGAAAACAATGGGAGCTACAAAGTCAAGTATTTTAAGTTTGTTATTTTTCGGCAGTTTTACTGTGTTAGCCACTACTGAATGTGTGGATACATCAGGGGGGATTATTCTAAATTCTTCCGAGGATGAGAGCGGGGCATCATGCAAATGCACACTCGGATATAGCGGAACTCTTAACAAAGAAAGCGAAAGTAAATTTTCAGGTACATGCACCCTTATCCCAGATTCCAAAGGCGTATCGTCGTCCTCTTGGGTTATTCCTGGTGTCATACTGGGGGTTACAGGACCGCTATTGTTACCACTGTTGCCATTGGTGGTGGCTACTACATCTATAGAGGTAGCATGGCAGCGATAACGGAAGCGGCGGGAATGGCAAGGAACATAACTCGTGAAGAATTCATACATTACCTACATACCAATGATGAGATTGACTCTCAGGCTTCAGAGGAGGATATCGATTCTATATTTGACAAAATGGGCACTATAACTCGTGAAGAATTCATGGAGGAGTTACGCACTGATGGTATGGATTCTGTATTTAACGAAGTGCGCTCTGATTTTGATTCTGCTAATTCCACAGGGGAAGACTTTGAACTAAATATGACAGCGGAAGGGTATGCAACAGACGCCCCTATGAACGAACTTTTAATTAAAGACGATTTAGTTACTGAGTCGCCTGCAGGTGATCCAGACTCTTCATGGTTAAACTCTCAAACTGAAGGTAATTCAGGCGAAGAAATAAATTTAGAGGAACTTGGTGAGCAAGTGAAAAGTGTTAGAGAGAATGTTATGGAAGAAGCGAATTTAGAGGAAGCGAGTGGCGGAGGGGAAGAGATGGAAATGGGCGTATATTTTGAAGAGCAATTGGTCTCTGATCTTAGTATTCCTGGTATTACTAACACAAGTACCTTTATCGAGGATCCTGAACTCGAGGGCTTAGAGAGGTGGGAAGGAGAAGAATGCATCATATAAACAAAAAAATAACACGGATTTAATTAGGCCATTATGTTTAAAAAGCCTAATCTTTTGAAAATTACAATGTAATTCTAATTTTTTAACAAAGATAGTTTTGCTATCTATACAGAGATTAATTATGCAAACAGTTAAGACACTAATTATTGGTTTATTTATTTATGGATTGTCAGGTATTGGTATATCGGCATTCTCTTTTGACAACATAACACCTCAACCTAAAGCATCTGCACCAGCAACTTTAGACAACAACCCCGATACCAGCGCACTTTCTAAAATTGCGTCCAAGGCATTTGTGTCAAGTATGTTTAAAAACCGTGATATATATGTAGAATTCCTTAAACATTTACATACATCGTTATCGCTTAAAGACAACTTCAAGGATCTTAACGATTTTTTAAGCGCAAGGTGTCGTAATGAATGCGATGTAAAGTCAATTTCTGCCGTACTTGAAAAATTAAGAGCTGCAAATTTGTTTTTTTGGATTGGAAAATACCGCACCAATTTGACATTTAATAATAGAGGTCAAACATTCACAGTTTTTATAACGAATGGCTCTGAGGTCGAAAACGATGGTAAAGTTGTGGATGGCTCTGTATTTATAAACAATATACCCATTTATAGTGCCACATTTAAAAATAGGCAATTAACTTGGGACTACGACACCAACTTGATATTGTCTAACAAATCCAAAGGTAATCTCACTTTTTCCGATGTTCTTACTAAAGATTCATATGAAGGTCGTAGTTTTTTAGGTACATTGATGGTTAACAGTAAGATTACAGGAAAGGAGGAAACACATAAATTTATAGGTTTTTCTCGTGTTCAGATGCCAACTAAATTATCAGCAAAAAGAAAAGATAGTTTAAAAGGTAAGTCAGGAAGTAAATCGGGGAGTGGATCGGGGAGTGATTCAGGAAGTGATTCAGGAAGTGATTCAGAAAATGGATCAGAAAGTGGCTCAGGAAATAATTCGGAAAATAATTCAGCTATCAACCACTATCAAACAAAAGCAATGAAGGTTAGTACAATTGATTATAAAACCCAAATTTTCGGCTCACAAGTATGGACTGTTGAAAATATGCATCATTTCCCAACCGAACTTATGACTGGTGTTTTTACTGGGGACAACGATGATATTAAATATTATGAATGGGCCTCTGCCATGAATACAGAAGTCACAGAAGCCTCACAAGGCATCTGTGCAAAAGGTTGGCACATTCCAACAGATGCAGATTGGAAAGAGTTAGAAAATTACTTTCAAATGAGTAAAGTCCATCAAAATAAAAACAATGCTTATCGTGGCAAAGATCAGGCCAGCATGCTCCATCAAGGTCGTTTTAATGCTGAATTATTAGGATTTTTCAAACACAATAGTTTACAAGAAAAAGGTAAAGAAGTTTACTTCGCCAGCTCTAGCAAATCCATAAAAGGGCATTTTACTGGCCGTAAAATCTCAACTGTGCCTACCTCTAATGCGCGCTTTGTATTGATTAAGCAAGTTACTCTTGGAAAAATGGCAATAGGCGAAGTAGAAGTGATGTATCGGGGTAAAAACATTGCGTTGTATAAAAAAACAACCTCTCAAGAGGCGAGTATGAATTCCAAGTCTTTTGTTTGGGCAAAAGGAAATGCCATCATTGATGGCAAAACAAGCACTGGCTTATTAAGTGCGGATAATTCAAATAACAAATGGATAGTCATTGATTTGGGTTCAGAATATAAAATTGACAGCATTAAAATTAAAGATTTAATTCATGATTCTAAGCGTATTTCAGCCAAAGAATTGGCTATTTTTACCTCTAAAAAAGCAATAAATTTTCGAAAAACATTACAAGAACTTAGAGATGACCCTGAGGTTGAGAATGTTGGAATTAGCATCATGAGGCCTTCAACCGATCCTGATCATAATTTTATCATTAGCGCCATAACACTAGATTTATGGCGTGGCGACATAGACAACACTATTGGCTCTAGTGTGCGCTGTATTCAAAACGACACTATTCCAAATTTGGCTGCCACCAGTATTGAAAACAATATCCAGATTGGCAAACCAATAGAACCCCCTATCAGGATTTCGAATTTTACATCGGGAGGGGTTGACAGTTGGTCAATCAGTCCAGCACTTGATAATGGCTTGGTGTTTGGCACTAAAACAGGTGTAATCTCAGGCACTCCTAACAAACTTCAAAGCAGAACAAAATATAAGATTACTGCTACCAATGGCGAAGGCACAAGTACTATTGTTGTGTATATTACGATTTTACCAATATTGATTAATAAGATTGAAATATCAGGTAAGGATGTTTTGAAAATTGGCGAAACCACTCAACTTAGCGCCATTATTAGCCCTAGCAACGCAAACAACCAAACCCTTTCATGGTTCACAGATAAAGTAGCAAGTATTGATAAAACGGGTAAAGTTACTGGACTTGAAGAAGGAATTGCCAGCATCAGAGCGGTTTCCAGTAGCGGTCTTGTCGTTGGCAGATTTGAAATATTGGTTGTTGATTCGCAAACCGTTGTTGTGGATAAAAAATCTTATAAAATTGTTTTATCCCAAGCAACAGGGAAAGCTTGGCTGGATAGAAACTTAGGCGCATCTCGCGCTTGTAAAACTGTATCTGATGTTGCTTGCTATGGCGATCTATATCAATGGGGTAGAGGCAATGATGGGCATCAATCCAGAGGAAATGTAAAAAAAACCACAGTTTTGGCAAGTAGCATCACCCCTGACAATGGCAGTTTTATAACCAGTAACACACCCTACGCTGGTGCTGATTTTCACAACCACACAAGCGCCAATGTCCTCATTGGCTCAGATTGGACAGCAGATGGTGTTGACCAATCAGGTAGAAAAAGAGTAGCGGCTTGGCTCGGAACTGGCGTTAACAATATTTGCCCAATAGGATTTAGAGTGCCAACTGCTTATGAATTAAAGACTGAATTTGGTTCAGTTTTTAGAAAATATAGGGATACGCCCAACATGAATACCCTATGGCGATTGCCATTAAGTGGCAATCGCAATGCTCAGGGCAAGTTAGAAAATCTTGGTAACAAAGGTTTTTACTGGGCTAAAAATTCTGTTAATCTAACTTCTAATCTATATACTTCCAATGGTCTTGAAGTTGATAGTTCTAACAATCTTTCTATCCTAAAAGAAAAGCGCATTCAAGGCTTTAGTGTGCGTTGTATAGAAAATATTACTGATGCGCCAATTATTATGCCTAGTGTTGAACAGTTAAGCGCGAGTATTGGCGAAAACATTACACCAATTACCTTTGCTAATTTTGGTGCTGATGCCTCCCAATGGCTCATCAATCCAATGCCTAATAATGGACTGTCTTTTGACAATCATACTGGCACAATTTCAGGCAATCCAAACAAAAAAACACCAGAAATTTACTACCATGTTACTGCCGTTAATGATTCTGGTACAGACACTGCAGTGGTTCGCATTACTGTGAATTCTGTTGCCGTACCTGTTACCAGTATTCAACTTAGTCATAACACCATACAAATAGATGGTAAGAATATTCTAAAAGTAGGGGAGACTATCCAACTTAGTGCTGGTATTACACCTGGTAACGCCACTATTCAGGATGTTTTGTGGACAGTAAAATCTAATCATGCAACCATTTCTGGAACGCAAGGCGTAGCCACTCTTACAGGTGTTAGCATTGGTGTGGCAGAAGTTCATGCCACTTCTCTAGACGGAGAATATGTGGTTGCTAAACTCACTGTCCATATTATTGACACAGTATTTAAGGGGAAAATTTACAACAAAGTTATTTCGCCAGCCACTGGACGAGTTTGGCTGGATAGAAATCTAGGTGCAAGTCAAGTTTGCGTTGATGACAAAGGTAGTGAATGTTATGGCGGTTTGTATCAATTTGGACGACCCATGGACGATCATCAGCGGCGCATAAATACAAATATTCAGCGTAAACAAGCACAAACTATTAAGCCGAATGAAGACACATTTTTCACAAACATAAATGAAGCTGAGGTTATAGACACCCCTCCTAAGAAAAAGTTAAAGGTGAGTACGATTTGGGGTGACATTGGAGATAAAATTGAAGATGTAACTATACGGCCAATTGGAGTAGCAGCTTCTGCAGTTGGTAAAATAGCTGATAAAATAATTCATACGGGAACTGATGCAGCTAAAGTGGTAATTCATGCGGGAACTGATGCAGCTAAAGTGGCAATTCATGCGGGAGCTTCTGCGCTCGGTTCAATAGCCCATGCGGGAGCCTCTATGTTCGGTTCAATATTTGGCTCGAGTAAGAGCGATAAAGAGAAAAAGGAAGAAGAGAGAAAGGAAAAAGCGGAGAGGGAGAAAGAAAGAGTGGAGAAAGAGAAGGAAAGAGTGAGGGAAGAGAAGGAAAGAGTGGAGAGGGAAAAGGAGAGGGAAAGAGTAGAGAAGGAGAAGGCAAGGGAAAAAGCAAAGAAAGAAAAGGAAAAGGAGCGGCAGGCGATTCTAGCTCAATATGCAAATCCTCCACAAAAATACGATTGGACAGTGGCTGATAAAACAGGCAGTTCTCGCGTTCAATTTTGGTCTAACGATAGTGGTAACGGCATTTGCCCAGTTGGCTTTAGAGTGCCCAGCATAGGCGAACTAAATGCTGAAATGGATTACTTCCCAGAATCTGGCGGAGTCATGGCACTTAAAAGTTTCTTAAAATTACCAGCAGCAGGCAAACGCCAATTGTATGATGGCGTTATAAAGGGTGAAGGGATTGAAGGATATTACTGGAGTAACACATCACTTGAATCTCATCACACGCAAAGTTTAGTTTTCTCCCCAGCCAGTATGAGGGTCTCTAATAATTTCAATGAAAATGCAAATTTAGGAAAATCTCCTGCCAGAATGCACACAGCCAATGCTAATGGTTATAGCATTCGTTGTATAAGTTCAAAAATTACAGGAGGAATGGAAATAAAAGGCATTAAATACAAAACCGTTCGAATTGGCAAGCAAGTATGGACAGCTGAAAATATGCGTCATGTGAGTGGTAAAAATACTTTTTTCACAAACTTTGACAACGGCGTATATTCCTATAAGGACAAACTAAGTAATGATAAGGAATATGGGAAATACTACACTTGGTCTGCTGCCATGAAGGGTGCCACTAAAGAAGGCGCACAAGGCATTTGTGCACCAGGCTGGCACATTCCAACAGCTTACGATTGGAAGGTATTGCAAAGGTATCTAGGTATGGATACTGCTGACTTAAATAAGAATGGCGTCTGGATCGGCAATGACCAAGGTACACAACTCAAAGTAGGAGGTGCTAGTGGGTTTGAGGCAGTTATGACAGGTGTCACTGTGCTTCAGAAGATAAATAATATAGTACCCATAAATTCTAATCCTTACGATAATAATGGCATACTCAATGGTGGTATAGTGAGTGGCATAGGCATATCAAATTCTGGACCGTTTAATAATATTGGCTTCTACAACGACTCCATATTTTCTAATATTCCTCCACATGTTGTTACAACCAATATTAAACGAGACAGAACCTATTTTTGGTCCTCTTCTAGCCATTCTGGAGTGGCTTGGAGCATGGGGTTAGACCGATCAAAACCTACAGTCTATTATGGGAATACTGTTAAAAGTAATGCCCTCAGCGTGCGCTGTATTAAGAATAATAAAGTGCCAACATATAAAAAAGGAATGGAAATAGAAAGTATTAAATACAAAACCGTTCAAATTGGCAAGCAAGTATGGACAGCTGAAAATATGCGTCATGTGAGTGGTAAAAATACTTTTTCCACAAACTTTGACAACGGCATATATTCCTATAAGGACAAACTAAGTAATGATAAAGAATATGGGAAATACTACACTTGGTCTGCTGCCATGAAGGGTGCCACTAAAGAAGGCGCACAAGGCATTTGTGCACCAGGCTGGCATATTCCAACAGCTTACGATTGGAAGGTATTGCAAAGGTATCTAGGTATGGATACTGCTGACTTAAATAAGAATGGCGTCTGGATCGGCAATGACCAAGGTACACAACTCAAAGTAGGAGGTGCTAGTGGGTTTGAGGCAGTTATGACAGGTGTCACTGTGCTTAATATAGTACCCATAAATCCTAATCCTTACTATAACAAAGACATATTCAATGGTGGCATAGCGAATGGCTTAGGGATGGAGGATCATGGGCTGTTCCATGGTGGCATAGTAAGTGACATAGGCATAGTATCAAATCCTAAACCGTTTGATATTTATGACTTACTTAATAATATTGCTCAACCTGATTCTACAATCAATATTGAGCAAGACAGAACCTATTTTTGGTCCTCTTCTAGCCATTCTGGAGTGGCTTTGAGCATGGGGTTAGACCGATCAAAACCTACAGTCTATTATGGGAATACTGTTAAAAGTAATGCCCTCAGCGTGCGCTGTATTAAAAATAGTAAAGCATCGAAAAAAGCAGATATGATTTCGAAAATGACAAATATAGCATTGAACAAGCCCACTGCACAATCTTCTACCTTTGCTACCGCTGCCAGTAGTCGAGCTGTTGATGGTAACACCAATGGCGACTATTTTCATAATAGCGTTTCTAGCACTCAACCTGAGTTAATAAATCCTTGGTGGCATGTTGACTTGCAGAAAAAATCTTATATTGCAAAAATTAATATCTTTAATCGAACCGACTGTTGTAAAGATAGGTTAGGGAATTATCGAGTTACTATTGCCGACGATGCTAGTTTTACTCAGGTTAAGTATGTCAATGAATTTTATACCGCCCCTAATCCACAAGCAACAATTGACTTATCTGCATACGATGTGACGGGTCGTTATATTAAAGTTGAGGCACTTAAAGTTATTGGCGAGACGGCATATTTATCTTTAGCAGAGGTTCAAGTAATAGGTGCCCCCGCTCCTGATTAGGGTGAATAATATTTAGTTTTTGAAATCAGTATTACCTGTAATTTACAATATAAGACAAATTACAGGTATTAAGAAGTATATTTACATTTAAAAAATATAGGACATTTTATGATATTAACAAAATTTAATTTTTTAACACTAATTTTTAGTGCCTTATTAACATTTAATATTAATGCTGGCACATGTACGCCATTAGAGGATGATGAACTTGATGAACAAATATCGCAACAAGAAAGTGGATCATTCACTGAAGACAGCGTTCCCACAGAAAGTGAATATGTTGCTAGTGTTGATGAGAACATCAGCGAGGTGTCGATAGAAACATCTACATTCCTAGAAGACGGTGTCTTGGAGGCGGCTGAACTAATAACCTTAGAAGAGGCCGCTCTAGCTCTTGGTGTTATTGGCATAGTTGCATTAGCGGGATTCGTGTCTTACAATGTTTTAAAAATCTGGCTCAACCCTTATGCAACAACTGATCAAAAAGTAGAATCGACAATTGCCCAAATTCCATTCGTAGGCATGGTCGCAGCCTTTTATTATGAGAAGTACAAGTATTCTAAGAAACAAGAGAAAGTTTATGTTACATTAATAAATACTTCTAATGAATCTCACTATGCCATTAATAACCTAGAGGTTACCGATCTAAAGGCATATGTATTGAAAATTGAAGAGTGGCTCACAAAAGCAATAAATGGCACAACTATTACGGCAATTCTGGAGAATGTTAACAAAAAATTACTCCGTGATTATGCAAAACAGTATTTGTCATCTGTTAAAAAAATAGGAGATTCTTTACCAAGGATATATGCAAAACAATGGATGAAAGCCTCTCCAGATTTTATCAAGTTAGATGTTGCCCTTAAAAAGGCAACTGCAGGTGAAGAAAACACCCTACCCAGTATCATTTCTAGTCAGACACTCACACTTTGTGGCATTAATGATACAACTAATTTTCTAAATTTTACCAACAAATCTTCCAATCAAATAAAAAGATGTTTAGGGGGTATTTTTTACGATTATAGAGCCCATTTTAACGCCTACTCTTTAGATGATACAATTACAATCAGTGTTCCCGATCGCAAGCACAAGCAAGCTTCTTATAGTTCTTATAAGGAGGTCGTTAAAAATGTAACCTTTCGTGACCTTCTAACATCTTATGCAAAAACTTATAATCATTTTTTAAGCAATACCAAGATCAGTTATGCCAATAGTATTTATCAAAACAAAGCAAAGGTAGAAAGAATGGTTTGCCTTAAACAAAAAACTGATGGGGAGAATTTTTTACTAAAGGCGCGAGCAGGAGCGCTAAACTTGGCAAAAAAGAGGTTTGAAAAAAAGAATAATGTTAACAAATATGGGCAAAGTTTGAACAATGTTTGCTGGCAGCAATTTAACCAAAGTCCTGATTCGCACTATTATTGCAAAGCATACCTTAAGTATGATTCACTTAAGGACGCCTCTATTGCTCCTGCATTAGCAAAAATAAACGCTTTGCAGGTAGTAATAGAGAATGCATATAATAATTGCCTTGAAGGAGGCACCATCAATACTGATACCGATCCTCATAAGGAATTTATCTATGCTTTGAATCATGATCGTTTTTATCCTATGCTTGATGAAGACAATGTCGCCAAGTTATTTGTTAATGTGTTTCGTGGCATTAAATCAAACCTCATGCTCTCTGTTGCAGGGTATTCCAAAATCTTTTACGAAAACAAAAAACAAAAATAATAGGTGGTGGGCTCAACTCTATAAGCACAACTGCTGTTTAAAAAAAATAAGTTCTCTGAAAGTTTATGTATCTTATTTGTCAAAACTTAACTTTGACAAAGCGTACCGTTGCGTTATGCCATTTTTGAAGATGGCATGAGGCTTCTGCAAGGCAAGGAGTATTAGCATAAGCCCATATAATTGAACAGAGATTAAAAAATTGCAATCAAGGAGAACAAATGAGCGCTATAAAATCAAGTATTTTGAGTTTACTACTTTTCAGCAGTTTTACTGTGTTAGCCACTACTGAATGTATGGATACAGCGGGGAAGATTATTCTAAATTCTTCCGAGGATGAAAGCGGGGCATCATGCAAATGCATACTCGGATATAGCGGGACTCTTATTAAAGAAAGTGAAGATAAGTTTTTAGGTACATGCACTCTTATCCAAGACTCCAAAGGTGTATCGTCATATTCTTGGGTTATTCCTATTGCCGTACTGATGCCTGCAGTTGCTATTGATTTTGGCATGTTCTACTACGCTTATACAATCGCTGGAATGCCGAATATAACTCGTGAAGAACTTTTTCGTCATCTGCGTCTTTATAATGAGGTTGATATCTCGGGGGCAGATTCTCAAACTTTAGGAGAGGGTACTGATTCTGTATTTAACGAAGTGCGCTCTAATTTTGACCCCTCTGATTCCACAGAAGGAGACTTTGAATTAAATATGACAGCGGAAGGGTATGAGATAAATATCCCCATGAACGAACTTTTAATTAAAGAAGATTTACCTGTAACACCTCCAGGTGAACCTCCAGTTACTGAGTTACCTAATTCAACAACCCTCTCGCCTACAGGTGATCCAGATTCTCCAAGGTTCAGCCCTCAAACTGAAGGTAGTTCAGACGAAGGAATAAATTTAGAGGGATTTAGTGAGCAAGTGAAAAATGTTAGAGAGAATATTATGGAAGAGGCCAATTTAGAGGAAACGAGTAGCGGAGGGGAAGAGGTGAGCGCATATTTTGAAGGGCAAACAATCTCTAATCCTAGTATTCCTGATATCGCTCCCACAGATACCCTTGTCAATAATATAGAAGAGTGGGAGGAAGATACAAACTTAGGTTGTAAGTAGCATCTTAAATTTAAAGCAAGTAGTTAAAGATGCTATGTGAAACCTTTGCATAAATATGGATGATTAGAAAAATTCAATTTTTGCCTACTTGGTGATTTTCTTAAACCTTGTCCTAACAGAACTAAGGCTGGGTTTAAAAAATTACCAAGTGGGTGAAAAGTGGATTCTTAATGATTATTTATATTTATGCAAAGGTCTATATATTAGTAACGCCATTTTCAAAAATAAAATGAATCATATAGTGCCAATACTTGGGATGAGGATGGACGCCAGATTGTTTGGTTTATTTTTAAAAATGGTATTATGCAAAAGTCTCCCTATATTTATTCAGTCAGATTACCCCACTACTGCCACTATCACGCTATAATTTAACACCTATGAGCAATAACACATCAAACGACAAGCCTGTAATAAATTTTATTCGCCATCAAATTAATGATGATTTGGCATTAAATTTACACAAATCTATTCAAACGCGTTTCCCGCCTGAGCCAAATGGCTATTTGCATATTGGTCATGCGAAATCTATTTGCCTTAATTTTGCTTTGGCACAAGATTATAACGGCAAATGTAATTTGCGTTTTGATGACACCAATCCTGTCAAAGAAGATTTGGCATTTATTGAATCTATCAAAAGTGATGTGCAATGGCTAGGCTTTAATTGGGATGGTGAAATTCGATACAGTTCACATTACTTTCCAAAATTTTATGACTATGCAATTGAACTCATTAACAAAGAGTTGGCGTATGTGTGCTTTTTAAATGCAGAAGAAACACGCACTTATCGTGGCACACTCAAAGAAGCAGGTAAAGATAGCCCTTATCGCAACACGCCAAAAGCAGAAAACTTAGCCCTACTTGCACAAATGAAAGAGGGTAAATTCTCCGAAGGTGAATGCGTATTGCGTGCCAAAATTGATATGTCGTCATCATTTATGTGTATGCGTGACCCAGCACTTTACCGCATTCGTTTTGACAAGCATCATCAAACTGGAAACGAATGGCGCATTTATCCAATGTATGATTTTGCTCATTGTATTTCAGATGCAATTGAGGGGGTTACCCACTCGCTTTGCACATTAGAATTTCAGGACAATCGCCGTTTATACGACTGGATATTGGAAAATTTAGACGAGTTCAACAAGCCAAATCGCCCACATCAATATGAATTTTCACGCCTAAATCTTGAATATACGGTAATGAGCAAGCGCAAATTACAACAATTGGTGGCACATAATTTGGTATCTGGCTGGGACGACCCACGCATGCCAACCCTTTCAGGTTTGCGTCGTCGTGGTTATACCGCTGCCAGTATTCGTAATTTTGTTGACAAAATCGGCATCTCAAAAGTAGACAGCATGACTGATATGGCAATTTTAGAAGCCTCTATACGCGATGATCTTAATGTTATTGCGCCTCGCACTATGGGCGTGATTGACCCCATTAAAATCATCATTGAAAATTACCCTGAAGGGAAAATTGAAACACTTCAAGCACCTATTCACCCACAAAATGAAGATATGGGTAAGCGTGAAATTTTCTTCTCCAGAGAGCTGTATATTGACAGAGCAGATTTTGAAGAAATAGCGCCAAATAAGAAGTTTAAACGCCTAGCCATTGATAAAGAAGTGCGTTTGCGTAATGCTTATGTCATTAATGCCACCACCTTTGACACCGATTTTGATGGCAATATAACCACCGTATATGCCACTTATGACCCAGACACTTTGGGCAAAAATCCTACTGATGGTCGCAAAATAAAAGGGGTGATTCATTTTGTTGAAGCCAGCAAAGCACTCAGGGCAGAATTTAGATTATATGACAGATTATTCACCCTCGAAAATCCAGGTAAAAACGACCACTTTGAGCAATTACTCAACCCAGAATCTCTGGTAACCACTTATGGTATCGTTGAGCCGAGTATGCAAGATGCCAAGCCTGAGCAGGCTTATCAATTTGAGCGTGAAGGCTATTTTTGTAGAGACAGTCAAACCGAAAATTTGGTGTTTAATAAAACAGTTAGCCTGCGTGACACTTGGGGAAAATAGGTTTAAACGCATGCTGAGGCTCTGGCAATGCGTTAATTTGAGACCCTTATGCAAAGGTCTCAAATTATTATAAAAAAATCTGCTGCAAATCATTTAAAAAATCAAAGCCTTTTTCTGTAGCCCTAATATTGCCCTTTTGTTCTAATAACCCCAGTTCAAAGGCTTTTTGCAATGGTTCTTTGATATTGTCAAGCGTCAATCCTGTTCTTTGCACAAATAAATCAGGCGCAAAGCCTGCTTTCAGCCTTAATGCATTTAACATAAATTCAAAACTAGATTGCGTTACAGGAGTTGTCTTATGCTGATTATTTTGCATAAAATCCACTGGTGATTTTGATTGCAGAGTGCGGATAATTTCATCATCCAAGGTAATCTTTCCATGTGCGCCAGCGCCAATCCCTAAATAATCGCCAAATTGCCAATAATTTACATTGTGTTTTGCAGGTCGCTGTGAAAATGCCGAAATCTCGTATTGAGGAAACCCTGCCTGCACTAATAATTGATGTGCTTGTTCTTGTATTTCCCAATTCGTTTCTTGTGAAAGTGTGGGTGGGTATTTGGCAAAAAAAGTATTCGGCTCAATCGTAAGTTGATAAAAAGACAGGTGCGCTGGATTGAGCGCAATGGCTTGCTTTACATCACTCAAACATTCGGCAACACTTTGATTTTCAAAACCAAACATCAGATCAATATTAATATTGTCAAAACCACACGCCTGCGCCCCTTGCACTGTTTCAACTGCTTGTTGTGCAGAATGTATTCTGCCTAAATTTTGCAAATGCGTGTCATTAAAAGATTGCACGCCAATTGACAAGCGATTGACACCCATTGCTCTAAAAGCGCTAAATTTTTCCTTGTCACTTGCCCCAGGATTGGCCTCTAGCGTGATTTCAATATCTTTGGCAAAAACCAACCTTTCTTGCAATCCTAAAAACAATTCCTCCATCGCATCAATAGCACACAAACTAGGCGTGCCACCACCAATAAAAATCGTTTGTATTTCTCGATTTTGCACCAAATTTTCTTGCAATTGATTGTCTAAATCTGCCAACACAGCTTGCATATAAGCCTTGTCATTATCCCCTTGTTGCTGGTGTGAATTAAAATCACAATAGGGACATTTTTTCACACACCAAGGATAGTGAATATAAAGTGAAAGTGGCGGTAAAGTCATAGTTTGGCAAGCAAATCTTGCATGGCTACAGCACGATGTGAGATGGTATTTTTCACAGATGCTTCCAATTCTGCTGAAGATTTTTCTAAAGTGGGCAGATAGAAAATAGCATCGTAACCAAAACCATTTTCCCCTCGCCTTTGCTCTAAAATCTCACCATGCCATTTGCCAATAGCAATAACAGGCGTAGGGTCATTGGCATGCTCAACAAAAACGATAGCACAATAAAAATAAGCACTTCTGTCTTTAACACTGTCCATATTTTTCAGCAACTTATCAATATTTTGCTCATCATTGCCACCACTGTATCGTGCTGAATAAATCCCCGGCTCTCCATTTAATGCTGCCACATTCAAACCAGAATCATCTGCCAAGGCTGGCAGACCCGATTGTTCAGAAGCATTACGCGCTTTAATGAGCGCATTTTCCACAAAGGTCAATCCAGTTTCAGGCACTTCTTTAACGCTCATATCGCCCATAGACACAACTTCATAAGCACCTTTGAGCATAAAGTTAAATTCTTTAATTTTTCCTTGGTTGTTGCTGGCTAAGATTATTTTTCTCATAGTATAATATTTAACAATTAATTTATTAGGGAATATCATGACACAAGATGAAATGAAACAAGCGGTAGCCATTGAAGCATTAAACTATGTCGTCGAAGACACTATTATAGGTGTTGGCACGGGTTCGACAGCTAATTTTTTTATTGATGCTTTGGCAACGATGAAAGACAAAATAAAAGGCACAGTTGCCAGTTCTGAGGCAACAGCACAACGATTGCAATCACATGGCATCGAAGTATTTGATTTAAATGATGTGGAAAAACTATCGGTTTATATTGATGGTGCTGATGAATCAGACGACGGACTTAATCTGATTAAAGGCGGTGGCGGTGCATTGACGCGTGAAAAAATTGTGGCCGCAGTAGCAGATAAATTTATTTGCATCGCTGATGAATCTAAGTTGGTTAATGTGATGGGCAAATTTCCACTGCCTGTAGAAGTCATCCCGATGAGTGCAAATTATGTCAGTCGTGAAATTAGCAAAAGAATTGGTGGTACAGTAAAACTCAGAGAATTTACCACCGATAATGGCAATTTAATCTTAGATATAAGTAACTTAAAAATTACCGACCCAAAAGGCTTGGAAATGGAATTAAATAGTATTGTTGGGGTAGTTACCAATGGCTTATTTGCCAATAGTCCTGCGGATGTTTTACTGCTCGGTACACCTAATGGTGTTCGCGTGGTAACGGCTTAGTTTTCATACAAGTCTAGCGTCTGTTGTAAACGGCTAATATTGGCATTAATAATGTCATATAAATCTTGAGAATTGGTCAGCGCTCTTGCACGCTGATAATGTTTAATCGCCTTATTAAGCCTACCTTGCGTGACCAGTGCTTTGGCACTTTGAATATGTGAGCGTCCAATGTTGCCTTGCTTTAAATACAACAACGCCAAAAGTTCATAAGACTCATAATTGCCTTGATAGGTACGCAAAAAAGGTTTTAACACAGCAATGCCTGCACGCATTTGCTGGTTATCCAAATACGCCTTAGCGGCATAATAAACGCTTGCCTCGTCTTCTTCAGTGCCATGATTTTTATTAAAATATTGTTGTGACAATGCGACATCGCCTAGTTTTGCGGCAATACGCCCTGCCAAAATATTACTGGATTTATCACTATTAAGTGGCAATAATTTATCTATATAACGCTTGGCACTTTGATAATTCTGTTTGTCAAATGCCTGATATGCTTGCATATAATAAGTAATTGCCTTATCTTTTTGCAATTCAATCTGCTGGTTTTCTTGGTAATATAATTTAGCCTTAATCGTTGCATATTCAAAAGAACTTTTTCTCTTACTCTTTGGAGCACGAGCCGAACGCTGCAAACTATCAGCAATGCGATTAATGCTCAGTGGATGAGATTGTAAAAACTCTTGGGCATTGCCACTGTCTTTTAATTTTTTAAAGAAATTCGCCATACCTTGCGGGTCGAATCCAGACTTCTGCAACATTGTTGAGCCAATCCGATCCGCCTCCCATTCATGCTCACGAGTAAAATTAATATTTTGCTGCAAAGTGCCAGCAATAGTAGAAGTGAGAATAGCCTCTGATGCTTGCCCATTTTTAGTCAATACCGCCGCTACAACGCCTGCCAATAATAAATAATTCTGCTTATTTGCTTTTTCAGAAAATCGCACCAAATGATTTTGAGTAACATGTGATATTTCATGCGAAAGCACGCCTGCTAATTCAGATTCAGAATCCGAACTCAACAACATACCTGTATGCACGCCAATATAGCCATACGGACCCGCAAATGCATTGATACTATTGTCTTTTAAAAAGAAAAAGTCAAAATGTTTGCGTGGATTTTTACTATAAATAACCAAATTATGGCCCAGTTTTTTTAAATAAGTAGCCGACTCAATGTCGGAAACAACCGAATTTCCTCCCCAAATTAATTGCAAAAACTCCCTACCCTGCTTTTTTTCATCCAAAGACTCTGTCAGTCGAAACTCTGGAACACTAAGTGCAAAAGCAAAAAATGGGATTAAAAACAATATTAAAGAGAAATTCTTATTCATCAGCATATTATATTTGACTATTAAGCCCTGTATAAGATAAAATACTCAAACATATTAGAAGTTTTTTTCTAATTGTATTTAATTTAACAATAAACTATAAGGAGTACCAAAATGGCTGACGAAACTTTAGACGCATCAGGCTTAAACTGCCCATTACCAATTTTAAAAACCAAAAAAGCACTATCCAAAATGGATGCTGGCAAGATACTAGATGTAATCTCAACCGATGCCGGTTCAGTAAAAGACATTGAAGCCTTTTGTAATCAAACAGGCAACAAACTTATTTCAACAGCAGAAGAAGGTGGTAAATATATTTTTACCATTGAAAAAGCCTAAACTCATTATCTCATAGGAGAACACTATGTCAGACAGCAAAAAAATGACCATCATCGCCACTAAAGGCACTTTTGATTGGGCTTTCCCACCTTTCATTATTGCTTCTACTGGTGTTGCAATGGATAAAGAAGTTACTATATTCTTTACCTTTTACGGACTTAATCTTTTATTAAAAGACACCTCCAAATTACGCGTTTCTCCTATGGGTAACCCTGCCATGCCAATGAAACTCCCTATGGGTCCAAAATGGCTACAAAAAATTGATTTTGGCCCTAAAATTCCAAATATCTTTTGGTCTTTACCATTCACAGAACACTTGGCAACTTACTTGATGAAGAAAACCATGAAGAAAAATGGCGTTGCTACATTAAACGAATTGCGCTCCATGTGTCAAGAATTTGATGTTAAATTCATCGCTTGCGAAATGACTGTTGATTTATTTGGCTACAACAAAGACGACTTCATTGATGGCGTTGAATTTGCAGGTGCAGCCACTTATTTTGAGGAATGCAACGGGTCAGATCACAATCTTTATATGTAAAAATATGCTGATGTGTAATAAGAAAAAATAGAAATATGATATTGTTTATAAAGTTGAAAATTTTGAAGATGTTCACTATGGTCTCAAAAAATCCGATGGCTAACACAAAACATGTAAATATTAAAGCAGGTGTTACCAAAATTACTGCGGATTTGGAACTTGTTTTCTAGTTTACAGATATTTAAACTAAACAGAGGAAAGACATAAAAAAATTAATTAGCTCTGTCGCAATACTTGTCCTATTAATAGGAACGCAGGCAACAGCAGGCTGGAGAAATGCTATTGAGTCTGTCACATCAAAGTTAGAGGCCGATGGTAGGACACTTGTTATAGAAGTCAAATTTCTAGATAATGTTAGATGGCTTAATACTTCCGTCCAAGGAGGTAGCTGGATAGTTGTGCAAAATATTCTTAAAATTAATGGCCATTACACTAGAACGATTGCTTCTTTAGGTGCAACACACGGAAAGCATATTACTATTAAGGCCGATGTTCCACACTATTCGAACATTACTATGAGTAAAAGCGATTTGGAGGCTTTCCTAAAAGGGCACTTTATGCTCTCCTCTTCTAGAAGGGTTTTTGATATTACTTACTACAATAAACAAGTAAAAGAAGACCTGTGCATCCTTAAGCTTCCCATAAATAATGTAATGCAAAGTTTTAAGGAGTACAAGAAAGGGAAGTGCGTTTCGAGTTCTTTGTCCTTAAACAACTGGGTATTTGTTAGTGATTTCAACTCTGGCTATAGTCCTGAAGATAATATGGCATTCTTTAGAAATGAATTCTATGGTGCAACTAGAGTTTTAACCCCAGAAACCATTCGCCCTACAGATATTCACGGCAATACAAATACTAATACTATTTTGTCAATGCGCACCTATCATAAATTACTCAAAGTAAATGGATTGTATTTTCCAATAACAGGATTCTTAAACTCTGATGGAAAAAGTATATTTTTTAGTATAGAAAATCTTCCTGAAAGTCCTAATATATCAATATCTTGGGATGATTACTACAAAGTATTTATGCACAGGTTTAGAAAGCCAAACGGCATGCGGGTGGACATTACCAGAGGGGCTAAACAATGTGAGGATGCGGGTGGTGAACATATTAGCCACAACAATACTAGCAATTGGGATAACTGTACAGGCTGGTGGAAGAGGCAATCTACTGAACAGTGGGATAAAGCCAATGATTGGAACAGTATTATTACATCCGCTAACGAAGTTTTGGCAGATAAGTGGATTGTTAATGCCAAAACATTAGTGGCTGAGACACACACATTAGTTGAACCTTACCTATTAGCAGGTAACGATAAGACGATAACCGATCTTAAGAACGGTGTGAAGGATGTGGAATCTGTCTATCATTCTATGGATGAAGATCGAAAATGGATTGCAGAGAATGCTAATTCTAAAACATCGGAGTATGACGCTGAGCGTAATAATATTTTGCAAATTTTAGAAGAGATAAAATCCGCCTTCAATACAAAATGCTCTACTGATACTGTTAAGGGCTATTGGAAATACCCAGTAATTAAAGGCTTAAACTATGTTAGAAGCATTTGCGACCAACTCCCTCCTAGATCTACTAATAATAAAGGTGCGTTTTCTTGTAGTGCCGGAGAGACAGTTGCTTTCTACCTGGGAATAATAAAAGTATATGAAGTAATGTGTGGAGATAAAAGTAATGCACCCACTATAACGCTTATCCCCTCCCTCCCTTAAACACCTTTAAGAAAACTATACCTAAGCATTGAGATGGGGGGGATTGTATCCTCACTCGGTATAACAAAGGTGGATAACACCAACTAAAAAGAGGTTTTTTGTTGCCTTAGGCTTCCCTCTAAGCCCCCCTTAATTGAGGGTTTAGAGGTGTAAACTATAGGGTCTATTAACATCTATTCTATAATTTTGTGCTGGTATAAAACACCAGGGGAGCAAATAATGAAAAATTTAAATACATAGTCAACCCTTAAAAACCCCAAACCCCACCACCCCTAATCAACCAAACCAGTTTTCAAACAATAACACACAAAATCCTCGCCCTTTTCACAAAAAACAAACCAATTTTTTGCAAAGACAAAAAAATAACAGTGGCAATCAGCCACTTTTTCAAATTCCACGCTATAGCAGCCATTAAAACATTAATCTCATCACCAACTTGCCCTTTGAGTAAATTCCTAGACAATCTAAAATCTGCTTTAAGATGTCCAATGATAGGTTCTATTGCTGCTCGTCTTTTACACAACTTACGCTTTTTATCTCGTTGGTAACGGCTGTCTCGTTTCAGGGGCTTTTTAGGTAAGATGATTTCAGCCCCTAGTACTTCTTTTGCACCCACATACCCTCTATCACATACTGCCTTCTGAATGGGCTTGATACGATTAGCGTTAGCATGAGCAATGGCTGTATCTAGTGTTTTTGAATCATGAATGTTTGTTTTATGGCTTGCCACGCCAACGATAATGTTACTGTCTTTGGTAGAGACGATTGAAACTTTGTTGCCATATTCATATTTCTTATGGTCTTTGCCTTTGGCAATAACATAAACATCGGGCTCATGTAGGGCGTAAATTTTGTTTTTGTCTCCAGGTTGTTGAGCGAGCACTTTTTGGTAGAACAAGAAGTCTTTTTGATAGATTTCAAACAAAGAATAGACTGAAAGTTTGCGTTGCAGTTCACGGATAAGCTTGTTGGCAATGGTTCTGAGTCTTTTAAGGGCTTTTTTGGCTTTGGCACGCTTTTTGACGTGGCGAAAGTGGCGAATGCTAAGACGACAGTTTTTAACTTCTTTGACATAAGTTCTTCGCTGTTTGATGTCGTGTTGTTTTGCCAGTTTGTTTAAGCGATTAATTATCTTAATTGCCAGTTTGGCGTCAGTAGGATAAGTGATGTTTTTCTCTTGAACGGTGGTGTCAATTAACACAGTTGACTCTTGTGCTTTTTTACCGTGTAACTCAACGCTCATTTTAAAGATAAGATTAAAACCTTTAACGCCAATGCGTTTTCTGAAATGCACTAACTCAGTGGCGTTACAAGCTACATTAGCAATATAAGCACTGTGACCACAAAAGTATTGGTAATACGGATTTCTTTTAAACTGCATAATAACGACTTCATCTGATAGATTCTCTAACTGTTTGAGGATAAGCAAGCCTACCATTAGGCGAATGGGTTTTGAGGGTCTGCCATTGTTAAGGCAATAGTGCTTGGTGAAGGCATCATTGAAAACTTGCCAGTCTATGGCGTGAGATAGTGCAATGAGTGGGTCTTTGATGTCTAATTGATTAAAAAAAGCTCTGAATGGAATAAATTGTTTTGGGTGGATATTGGTAAAGATTCGGTTAGCATATTTTTTAGGTAAAACGACCAGTAAAAGAGTGTTGTTATACCAAAAGTTGGTTGATTTGTCTATGGGTATTTGATTTTTTATTGTTATAAATCAAATTGTTGTGTGGTTTTTAAGGGTTGACTACATAGATTTTAGGTTTTGGAAAAACAGATGTAAGCACTAAGTCCAGTCCATACACTGCCAATTTTTTTGCTGAGCAATGGCCAATAATTTTTCATCACCATGTACAACAATAGGATTGTCCACCAATTCTAATAAAGGTAAATCGTTATGTGAATCGGAATAAAAATAAGCACCGTCTAGGGTTTCATTGTTCTCTTTACACCATTGCTTGAGTTTATGGACTTTGCCAATTTGGAAGCATGGGATGCCTGAAACTTTGCCATTAAATTGACCGTTTACCCTTTCAGGTTCGGTGGCCAATAAATCTTCAATGCCGTAAGCTTGGGCAATTGGGCGGGTGACAAATGAATTGGTTGCGGTGATGACCAGTGTTCTGTCGCCATTTTTTTTATGTATATCCACTACTTTTTTGGCTTTTTCTAACAAAATAGGTTGGATTTTTTCTAGCATAAATTGCTGATGCCATTTATTAAGCTGTTTGATAGAATTGTTCGCTAAAGGACTTAAACAAAATTCTAAATATTGATTAATATCCAACTCACCTTTGGCGTAATCATCAAAGAATACTTGATTTTTCTTTTGATATTCCTTGGCATTCACGGCACCAATCTCAGTCAAAAACTCACCCCATAAAAAATCGCTATCACCACCTAATAGCGTTCTGTCTAAATCGAATAATGCAAGTGCCATAATACTTTTATAATTTTTGAAAACATTTTCCAGCCAATTCGATGGTGCGTTCAATATCTGCATCGGTATGTGCTGTGGAGATAAAGCCTGCTTCATAGGCACTGGGTGCTAGGTAAACGCCCTCTGCTAACATTAAATGAAAAAACCGATTAAAACGCGCCACATGACAAGCACAAGTTTGCGCAAAATTGGTAACAGTATCTGCATCAGTAAAAAACAAGCCAAACATACCGCCCACCACATTGGCCGTCATTGGAATATTGTTTTCATGTGCTTTTGCCACAATACCATCGGTTAATTTGCGTGCTTTTTGCTCTAAATTTTCGTATAAATTGGCATCCTCATCAATGGCTTTTAACATCGCTAAACCTGCTGCCATTGACATTGGATTACCTGAAAGTGTGCCTGCTTGATAAACCGCACCTAGGGGGGCAATACATTCCATAATGGATTTTTTACCGCCAAATGCACCCACTGGTAGTCCGCCACCAATGACTTTACCGAGGGTTGTTAAATCGGGTTGGATGCCAAATTTTTCTTGCGCCCCACCTTTTGCCACTCTAAAACCTGTCATTACTTCATCAAAAATCAACACTGTGCCATATTGATCACACACCCTTCTAAGTCCTTGTAAAAATCCATCAACAGGTGGGATGCAGTTCATATTACCAGCAACAGGCTCAACAATAATGCAGGCGATTTCGTTACCTTTTTCAGCAAATGCTTCTTCTACTTGTGCTAAATTATTGTATTCAAGAGTTACGGTATGCTTGGCAAAATCCGCTGGCACACCTGCTGAACTAGGCTCACCAAGTGTTAATGCACCAGAACCTGCTTTTACCAATAATGAATCTGAATGCCCGTGATAACAACCTTCAAATTTAACAATCGTATCGCGCTTGGTAAAACCTCGTGCTAAACGAATGGCACTCATGGTGGCTTCTGTGCCTGAACTAACCATACGCACCAATTCAATAGACGGCACCAATTCACATACTTTTTTTGCCAATTTGGTTTCAATCTCAGTTGGTGCACCAAAGCCTAAGCCGTTGTGCAAAACTTTTTCTACTGCACTAATCACATCTTGATTGGCATGCCCTAAAATCATCGGCCCCCATGAGGCAACGAAATCAATATATTGATTGTCATCTGCATCAAATAAATAAGCGCCCTCACCTCGGGTAAAAAATATCGGCGTCCCACCCACACCTTTAAAAGCCCGAACAGGGGAATTTACACCACCTGGAATATAGTGTTGTGCTTCATCGAATAACTGCTCTGATTTTGTCATTTTTAATCCTTAATTTAAAATTTTTGGGTAAGTTTTAAGATGGGTAATGTGCGACCATATAATAAGCACATTATCCAATAATAATTTGATATTCACACTGGTTTTTGACAGACGAATTGCCTGCTGAATATCATGTAACAATTTAAACAGGAAATCTGTTTTTGTCATATTAATAATTTGATTAAGTTCGACCAGTCCACCTTCATGTTGAAGTGATTTTAACCGAATGCCTTCGATAATCAAATGTTGCAAACAATTCAACACAGCAACTTCATTGCCCTCAAAATCCTCTACCTTATTAATCATAATTGGATGAATGGCAATATTGAGCAATTGATCTTGCCAATGTTGATAATGAATAAAACTGTCCCCCGCAAGATCGTCAATCACTTTAAAAGGCACGCCGTGCGTAGCCTCTAACAATTGCATTACCTCAAAATCTTCTTCATGCTCAATATTTTGCTTAATCCATGCCTGTGTTTCTTGATCATAAGCAGGACTAATATGCACACTTTGACAGCGTGAAACAACGGTTACAGGTAGGTTTTTAGCATTGTGTGCCAACAAAATAATCAGCGTATTTTCTCTCGGCTCTTCCAAGGTTTTCAACAAACTATTAGCAGCATTAACATTCATCTGATCCGCATAATAAATAACACCAATTTGCAATTTATCAGCCGTTTTATTCAATCCCTCACAAAACGCCCGCACCTGATCAACTCGAATATCTTTAGAACGATTTTTAGTCGTTGGATTAAGTTCACCCGCACGACAATAAATCATATTAAGATAATTAGAACGCCTAATCAAGACAGGCATATCTAAATCTTGCCGAATATTGTCTTTTCTAATAATTTCATCATCATTAATCAATGTACCTACCAGTTGTTGCATTAACTCAAACTTCCCAATTTGTGGCATACCTGTGATTAACAGCGCATGTGGTAGATGATTTTGATCAATCATTTGTTTAAGTGTTGCAAAAGCGTTTTTGTGCCAAGGTAGGGTCATAGTGTTTTTAAAATTTTCTGAATTTCATTTGAAATATTTTCAACATTTTGCGATGCATCAATCAGTTTAATGCGCTCAGGATATTGTTCGGAGCGTGCAATATAAGTGTTACGCACACGGTTAAAAAAATCTAGGCTTTCTTGTTCAATGCGGTCTTTTTCACCTCTGGATTCCACACGCCTCATACCAATGTCAACAGGTATATCTAATAATAAGGTCATATCGGGGGCAAAACTGCGTAACACCCATTGTTCTAACTGGGCGATGCGTGCAATATCTAAGCCACGCCCACCTCCTTGGTAGGCGTAAGAAGCATCGGTAAATCTGTCGCTTAATATCCAATCGCCTTGATTGAGTGTGGGGATGATTTTATTTTGAATATGTTCATTTCTGGCGGCAAACATCAGCATTAACTCGGTATCGGCGTGCATTTTACCTGTTGAATTACTCAGTAGCAAAGTGCGAATCTTTTCGCCTACTTCTGTTCCGCCCGGTTCACGAGTAAGCACAACATTGATACCTTTGTCTGTCAAGTATTGACAAATAAAATCAATTTGCGTGCTTTTTCCTGCGCCTTCAACGCCATCAATGGTAATAAATTTTCCTTTTTGCATAAGATTATATTTTAATTTAATAAATGGAGACTTTTGCATAAATATGGATGATTAGCAAAATTCAATTTTTGCCCACTTGGTGATTTTCTTAAACCTTGTCCTAGCAGGGCTAAGGCTGGGTTTAAAAAATTACCAAGTGGGTAAAACGAGGATTGTTGATGATTATTCATATTTATGCAAAGGTCTCAAATGATCAAATATACATAAGATGGAATTGCTTGCATTCTTATGGATTAGAGGTAAGGTATTTCTTAATATTGAGGCGATGTTGTTGGTAGGTTTTGGCAAAAGCATGGCTGCCATCTTTTTTGGCAACGAAAAACAGGGTGTTGCCTGATGCAGGATGTAGGGCGGCGTGTAATGAAGTGATACTGACGGAACTAATTGGGGTTGGTGGCAATCCATGATTTCGATAAGTGTTATAAGGGCTATTGGTTTTTAAATCTTGTCGGGTTAAAAAACCACGGTACGATTTACCCAAGGCATATACAACTGTGGGGTCGGTTTGTAGGCGCATACCCAATTTCAAACGACGCATAAATACGCCAGCTATCTGTGATTTTTCGGCAATGTGTGCGGTTTCTTTTTCGATTAAGGAGGCCAATATCAGGGCTTGAAACGGGGTTTTTAGTTGTAGGTTTTTATCTCGCTTTTGCCATTCGGCGGCCAATATTCTTTGCATAACTTGATGAGACCTGTGGAAAATACTGGCAACACTATCACCATATTGTATGCGATAGGTATCGGGCCAAAAAACACCTTCATAAGGTGATTTAATGTTCAACAGTTGCATAATATTTGCAAATGACTCACTGGGTTTTAACGCCTTAATGTCTTGTAATTGCTGATAATAATGATGTACAGTTTTACCTTCAATTAGAGTAATATTGCGCTCGGCTACGGTTGCTGAGACAAAATTTTCAAGCAAATCCAATACCCCCATATTCGGTACGATATCATAATAACCTGTTTTTAATTTAGTATCAAAACCAAGGATTTTAGATGCCGTGCGTATGAAAAAAGGGGAGCGAATCACGCCACGCTCTTCAAGGTCATTAATGGTTGAAACGATATTGGCACCTTGGGGTAAATGGTAAACCATTGGTTCGGTGACTTGAATGGTATTCGCCCAGTAAGACCAAGTTAAAGCCAATATAGCAACAATGGTTAAAGACTTCCTTATGATTTTTTTCGGTTTCAACGGGTGTTTATTTTTTCTTTTTAAACCATGTTTTTGCAATACTCGTGCTAATTTTTGAGTGATGGTGTGTTGAGTAAATTGTCTTTTGTTAATCGTGCTTACTGATTTAATACCTATTACGCTGTTACTAATAAATACCTCATCACAATCAAACAATGCTTGTAATGTCAATTTACCCACTTTAACTTGCAAACCTAAATCGGTGGCAATTTTTAATATGGCTGCTCGTCGTGTGCCGGCAATGCCACATTTGTCTAAATTCGGGGTTAGCAATACCCCTGATTTCACGGCAAAAATATTGCCTTGTGTCACTGAAATAACATTGCCATTATTGTCCAACATAATGCATTCATCAGCACTCAATTCACTGCGTGCTAATATTTGCTCAAGGCGATTACAATGCTTAATATTAGACAACAGCTGATTGTCGGCATAACCACTACAACACACGCTAAGTGCATATTTAAGTGGCATCTGTGTTGGCATTTCGGAGACAATGACGAATCGGATTGGCTGAATATTTGATGCAAATCCATAACCTCTAACGCTTTCTCCACGAGAAAGGAAGATTTTCACCACTGCATTGTCTAGTTTGGCAAGTTCAAGTGCCTTGGCAATATCTTTTAACCATTGTTGTTCGCTAATAGGATTAATTTTTAATTGCGCACAACCTTTCTCTAGGCGTGCAAAATGTGCCGACCAAAACAGCAAATTGGTATTTTTAACCACGCAGGTTTCAAACAAACCATCGCCGAATTGCGTCAAGCGATTAAACACGCTTAATCTAGTTTGCTTTTTTCCATTAATTAAAACCACTTGTTTCATAGATTGTATTATAATTTAACTAGACTTAAAATAAACCCCCTCATGAAAAAAAATTTTGTAGTATTTAGCAACAACTTACTAAATAGTGCAAAAGACTTGGCACCGATTGTGCTGGTTATTGCGTTTTTCCAGTTGGTTGTTTTACAGCAAAGCATTCCTAATTTTTTTGATATTATGCTAGGCACAGGCTTTGTGCTATTGGGCTTGACGCTGTTTATATATGGATTAAATTTAGGGCTTTTTCCCATTGGTGAAGCGCTGGCATTTGCCTTTGTTAAAAAAGGTTCACTTGCGTGGTTGCTAATCTTTGCCTTTGCACTCGGATTTGGCACAACAGTGGCAGAGCCTGCTCTCATCGCTGTTGCCAATGAAGCGGCTAATGTGGCACGACTTGGTGGCGTAATAAACACAACAGCAGATTTACACACTTACGCACAAACACTGCGCTACACTGTTGCAATATCCGTTGGTTTTTCCGTGTTGCTCGGTGTGCTACGAATCATTAAAGGTTGGTCACTTACGCCTCTTATTATTGGTGGCTATATATTGGTCATCATTGCCACTATTTTTGCACCCAATAATATTATTGGTATTGCTTACGATTCTGGTGGTGTGACTACCAGCACCATTACTGTGCCATTAGTCACGGCGCTTGGTGTTGGTTTGGCGAGTTCAATTCGTGGCAGGAACCCGATGATAGATGGCTTTGGTATGATTGCCATTGCTTCTTTACTGCCTATTGTAGCGGTTATGATATTTGGGATGTTGTGGTGAATTTATTACAGCCTTTTATTAATATGTTGGTGGATGTTGCACCTATTGTCTTGGTGTTGTTCAGTTTTCAGACTTTAATCCTAAGGCAAAAAATTCCGAATTTAAAAAAGGTTATTATTGGTTTTATCTTAGTGTGGATTGGGCTAACGCTGTTTATCATTGGATTGGAAAAGGCACTTTTTCCCATAGGGAAAATTATGGCAGACCAATTGACTGCTGTGTCTTTCATTGGCGAGAGTGGTGGTTGGGAAAAATATTATTGGGTGTATATTTTTGCTTTCTCCATTGGATTTTCCACCACCATTGCCGAACCGTCCTTATTGGCAGTGGCCATCAAAGCCAATCAAGTTTCAGGGGGTTCTATTAAAATTTGGCCGTTGCGTATTGTTGTGGCAATTGGTGTTGCGGTTGGTATTTCTCTAGGTAGTTTTCGTATTGTTACTGGAATACCAATACATTATTTTATTATTACCGGTTATGTGGTGGTGTTAATACAAACTTATTTCACCCCCAAAGACATTATTGCCTTGGCATACGATTCAGGGGGTGTAACCACTTCCACTGTAACTGTGCCTTTGGTTGCTGCCTTAGGTTTGGGTTTAGCGAGTACAATTGAAGGCAGGAACCCAATGATTGATGGATTTGGGCTGATTGCTTTTGCCTCTTTATTTCCCATTATGAGTGTGCTGGCGTATGCACAAATTACCAATTTTTTAAACAGGAGAAGAAACAATGCACTTTAAACTGATCATTGCCTTTGTTGATAACGACAAAACCGATGCCATTCTAAATGCTGCAAGAGAAGAGGGAGCAACAGGCTCAACCATCATCTCTCAAGCACGAGGAGAGGGCTTAAATAGTAACAAAACATTTTTAGGATTGAGTATTGACACCCCCAGAGATGTCTTGTTGTTACTTGTAGAACAACATCTCTCCAGAGCGATTTTAGAAAGAATTGCCAGGGCAGGAGAATTTGACCTTGATAACCAAGAGGGAATCGCCTTTCAAATTGATGTGGAAGATGCCGTTGGTATTGCACATCAAATACAAGCATTAGAAACAACCGTGGAGGAAAAATTATGAACACCCCAATATTAGTAAAAGAAGTTATGTGGAAAGAAGTAGATATTATTGACAGCAAAAGCACTGTGCAAAATGCCCTAAACGATATGCAGCACAAAAAAACCAAAATGTTAGTGGTTGACAAAGCCCACGAGCACGACGAATACGGCGTCATACTGATTTCCGATATTGCCGCCAAAGTAATTGCCAAAGGGCGTGCATTAGACCGTGTTAACGCCTATGAAGTTATGACCAAACCCGCTATTTCTGTGCATCCCGATATGGATATTCGTTATTGCGCCAAATTGCTCACTCGTCTTAACCTATCTCGTTGCCCAGTATTGGATAATGGGGAAATTGTTGGTGTGGTTAGTTTGACCAATATTGTGTTAAATGGTTTACGAGTTTTGCAATGAGCGAATGACAAACATTAGAAAATTAGCATATAGTAATACATTTGCACTAACTTAACATACTGTTTAAAATCACTGAACTTTATCTGTAATGCATAATTAAAGTTAGAATAAAGCAGCAAACATAAAGTTTGTCAAATTGAGACCTTTGCATAAATATGGATGATTAGCAAAATTCAATTTTTGCCCAATTGGTGATTTTCTTAAATCTTGTCCTAGCAGATTTAAAAAATTACCAAGTGGGTGAAAAGTGGATTCTTGATGATTGTTTATATTTATGCAAAGGTCTCAAATTAAACAAAAAAACATTCTAACGCCTTGTGACTTCAAGGGGGTATTGCTATGAAATTTATTTTTTTAAAAAAAAGGAGTAAAAAATGAAGACAATTCAATTTGTTAAATGGGTATTAATTATTATTGGTGCAATAGCGACTTACTATATGCTGTCATTGCAAATACAATACGGCGTTACCAGCAAAGTTATTAGCGAAATGATTTCCCCGAAATTGCATCCAGATGCAATGAAAAAAGTCTATATGCCAATGACCAATAAGTTACTTGATACAGGCGATATTACTATGGCATCTATTGTGCGTGTAAAAGTAGCAGACGATGTTTCCAATGCAGATGTTGAAGAAGCAATGGAATCTATTGCTACTGCCGAAAGTATTCGTTCTGTTGGTATGTTGCCACTCTCGGAAATGGTCGAAATTCAAACAAATGCAGCAGGTGTTACTAAAGGTCATCCAGATTTCAAGCCACAGCGTTATTTGAAAATTTATCAATACTGCTCACCACGAACCGCAATGATTATGGTTGATCATTCAGATGCATTTTCAGCCTACTTGCCTTGTCGTATTGCCTTAATTGAGGACAAATCTGGACAAAGATGGCTTTACACTTTAGACATGGACTTTATGATTTACGGTGGTGCACCATTACCACCTGCGCTATTGAAAAAAGCCATAGAGGTTAAGCGTGTGATTACCGCTATCCAAAAGGGTGGTGCAGAAGGCGACTTCTAAAGTTATTCAATTGAGGCCTTTGTATAAATATGGATGATTAGCAAAATTCAATTTTTGCCCACTTGGTAATTTTCTTAAATCTTGTCCTAGCAGAGCTAAGGCTGGGTTTAAAAAATTACCAAGGGGGTGAAAAGTGGATTCTTGATGATTGTTTATATATTTATGCAAAGGTCTCAATTACTTAAAAACCGTTCTTTTGGGCGGTTTTTTATTGTCTAAAATAAACCCCTATGAACCCTATTTATCACACATTAGATTTTGGCATTACTTGTATTGACACACAGTATATGCGCAATGATTTTGTTGCCACTTATTTGATTGAAGACCAAGGACATGTTGCCTTTGTAGATACCGGTTGTTATTTATCGGTGCCAACGCTACTTGCGACGCTGGATGAAAAAAACATTCAGCAAGAACAGGTGGATTACATTATTCTAACCCACATTCATCTTGATCATGCAGGAGGAGCAGGTGAGCTTATTAGACACCTGCCCAATGCTAAAGTTTATGTGCATGAATATGGTGTAAACCACTTAATTGACCCTTCTAAACTGCGTGCTGGCGTGATTGGCGTATATGGTGAATTGTTTTTTAAGCAATTTTTAGGCGATTTAATTCCAATTGCTAAAGAGAAAATTGTCATCGCTAAAGACAAAGATGAAATCACCCTGGGAAATCGAATTTTAAAATTTATTAATACCCCTGGACATGCCCGTCATCATGTGTGTATTTGGGATGAGAAATCCCAAGGCATCTTCTCTGGCGATACCTTGGGCGTTAGTTATCGTGAATTTGACACTGAACAAGGTGTGTTAATTTTTCCACCCACCACACCCGTTCAATTTGACCCCGATGTTTGGAAAAATACCATTCAACAACTAATGACATTGCAACCAAAATATGCTTATTTAACACACTTTAATCGCATCGAATTTACCAAAAAATCTGCTGATATGCTGATTCATAATATAAACAATTTTGTTGAAATTGCCATCAAAATGCAACACCAGCCCAATCGTCATAAAGCAATTAAAACAGCATTATTAGATTATTTACTAGAAATTGCCAGCAAACACGGTGTAACCACAGAGGAAATAAAACAGATTAAAGTTTTTAAAGGCGATTTAGAAATCTGCGCCCAAGGTTTGGGCGTTTGGCTTGACAAAGAATTCTGCGCAAAGATTCCAAACAAATAATCTAACCATTGATTTGCCAATGCCTAAACAATAAGCACTTATTTTTCCACTTGGTCTAAAACAAACTGCGTCAACAATGCTACTGGGCGACCCGTTGCCCCTTTCTTAGCGCCACTTAACCAAGCCGTACCCGCAATATCAAGATGTGCCCAGCGATAATTTTGTGCATATCTTGCTAAAAAACAACCTGCGGTAATACTGCCAGCCTCGCGCCCACCAATATTCGCCATATCGGCAAAATTTGACTTTAGCAATTCATCATATTCCTCATCTAATGGCAATTGCCACACACCATCAAATGCAGCTTGAGAAGCGCTAATAATATCATCGGCTAAATCCTGATCATTGCTCATCAGTCCAGAACGATGCTTGCCAAGTGCCATAATTACTGCCCCTGTAAGCGTCGCAACATCAATGACCACATCAGGATTATATTTTTCAACATAAGTTAACGCATCACATAAAATCAAACGCCCTTCAGCATCGGTGTTAAGGATTTCAATGGTTTGCCCTGACATACTTTTAACCACATCACCCGGCTTAGAGGCATTGTGTGCTGGCATATTTTCAACTGCTGGCACCACAACGGTTAAATTAACTTTGAGCCCCATCTCAACCACTGCTCGCATGGTACCAAGTACAGATGCTGCACCGCACATATCATATTTCATTTCATCCATTGCCGTGCCGGGCTTTAGCGAAATACCACCACTGTCAAAGGTTACGCCTTTGCCCACTAACACAATCGGATTCGCATTGCCGTTGCCGTTGTAGCTCAAACTGATTAACTTAGGTGGCTCAATAGAGCCCTTAGAAACTGACAAGAGCGACCCCATTCCCAATTTGCTCATCTCTGCTTCTTCTAAGATTTCACATGTCAAACCAAATGTTTTGGCCAAATCTTGTGCTGTATTTGCCAAATAAGTTGGCGTGCAAATATTCGGGGGCAGATCGCCCAATGTGCGTGTTAACGCCATACCACTTACAATTGCTAACGCTTTATCAATATCGGCTTGCTTGCCATGCTCAAAGGTTACGCTTTGTAAAGTATGCTCTTCGGGTGCGTTTAAATCAATTTTTTGCACTTGATAATCATTATTTGCCATCGCTTGGGTAGCAATTTGCACAAAATCATCAACTTCAAGTGTGGGCACAAATAAAGCTGTTATGCCAAACTGATTAGCCGTTTTCGCTAAAGTTAGCGCCAATTCTTTTACCGTTTTACCATTAGGTGTCTGACCCCCAAGCCCAATCGCCAATTTGTTAGTCCCCTCAAACACTATTTTGTTTAATTTAAGCGCTTCGTCAAAGGCGACTTGCGTCCCTACAGTGGATTTATTAATTCTAAAGTTCATTATTGTGCAACCGTTGCTATAAAATGCGTATAATTTTATCATCTTAATTACTTCCATATAAAAACTATGCTCAAGAAAATATTACTTTCCCTCGTTATCCTTAGTACTCAATCTATTGCTGGCAATAACGATATTATTAAAAACCTCTCGCCTCTCTTTGGAGTAATTGACAAGCAAGATATTATTAAAACACCTCTTGACGGCATATATGAAATAATTTTCAAAAATCCCATCAGTTCGCAATTCATTTCAGCTGATGGCAAGTACTTAATTAAAGGCGATATTATTAACCTAAAAACGCTTACTCCTTTAGATTCTAGCGCTCGTGTTAATGCACTCAAAAAAGACCTACTTGACACTATTAGCGACAAAGACAAAATTATCTTTAAAGCCAAAGAGGAAAAATATGTCATTCATGTCTTTACCGATGTTGATTGCCCATTCTGTAAAAGACTACATCAACAAATGTCCAAGATGAACGCCTTAGGTATTACAGTAAAATATCTTGCCTCACCATTGGCATCGCTACACCCAACTGCACAAGGGAAAATGGAAAAAATTTGGTGTGCAAAAGACAAAGCGAAAGCAATGAACGACTATAAAATCAAAAACATTGTTCCTGATGTTAAAAATTGTAGCAATCCAGTGGCACAACAATTATCATTATCCCAACAATTGGGTGTGAATGGTACACCTGCTATTTTCCTCTCTGACGGTACACATATCCCAGGCTATATGCCAGCTGAAAAGCTGCTAAAAACCATTAAACAAAAACTTGGAAAATAACACTCGAACTGTTGCCCTACAAGCGATTTACTCAGTTGTTTTAGAAAAAAAATCACTCTCTGCTTTTGTTTATCCAGAAGAAGTGAGTGCCTTAACAAAATCTTTGGTTTTTGGTACTATTCGTTTTTACCATCAGCTTAATGACATTGTTTCTGGATTGTTAAAACATTCACTAAAAAAAGAAGATTTGGACATTCATTGTCTGATGTTGCTCGGTGCTTATCAAATACTGCATTCTAATGTAGCAGCCCATGCCAGCATTTTTGAAACCGTTAATGTGACCAATGAACTTGACAAACCTTGGGCAAAAAAATTAGTCAATGCCATTCTTAGGGAAATCGATCGACAAAAAAGTGTATTACAAAAACAAATACACTACTCACATCCAACTTGGCTGTTAAAGAAAATCAAACAATATTATCCTAACGATTTTGAGCAGATATTTCAGCAAAATAACACTCAAGCACCCATGACACTTCGCATTCACCCTGATTTTCATAAACAAAGCTTACTTGCGGTTGCACCACAAGCTCAAATTTTAGACAAAGCAGTCAATGTTTATGCCATTCAAGACTTTGACAAAGGCGCCTGCTTTGTGCAAGATGCATCAGCACAATTAGCTGCACCACTACTTGATCCAAAAAATGACGATTTAATCCTAGATGCCTGCTGTGCACCAGGTGGAAAAACCACTCATCTTAGCGAACTTGCACCGCAATCTAAAATTATCGCACTGGACAATAACCCTGATAGGCTTAAGCGTGTACAAGAAAATATTGACCGATTTAAGATTAAGAATATCACACTTCTTCAAGGCAAAGCACAAAATCAAGACTGGTGGGATGGCAAGTTATTCGACAAAATCTTACTTGATGCACCCTGTTCAGCCACTGGTGTTATTCGTCGTCATCCCGATATTAAACTCTTACGAAAGCCTAAAGATATTAGCGCCTTAGTAGATTTACAAAAAAACATTCTAAACAATCTATGGATGCTACTTAAACCAGGTGGAACGCTATTGTATGCCACTTGTTCCATTCTAAAAAACGAAAATGAAACTCAAATTGCGCAGTTTTTACAAACCCATGATGAGGCAATAGAAGAAGAAATCACCCTTGACTGGGGCTATAAAGCCACTCATGGCAAGCAACAAATCCCCTGCTATGAATTTGATGGTTTTTATTATGCTAAATTAAAAAAAATTAATCATTAAGTGTCATTCCTTTTATAGGGTTTTACCATTTTCGAAAATAAAATGAATAATATGAGAGCTTTGCATAAATATGAATGATTAGCAAAATTCAATTTTTTTCCCACTTGGTAATTTTCTTAAACCTTGCCCTAGTAGAGCTAAGGCTGGGTTTAAAAAATTACCGAGTCGGTGAAAAGTGGATTCTTGATGATTATTTATACAAAGGTCTCAATATAATACTTGGGATGAGGGCAAGTGCCAGATTGTTTGGTTTATTTTTGAAAATAGTGTTCTTTGTTTGACAAATAACAAAAAACAAAGAGCCTTGGAGTTGGACAACAAAATAGGCGCTTAAAGCGCCTATTTTTTTTATTGAGTCAACGAACTAAATATTACTTTTCTAAAGCAATATCCAACACTTCATCAATCCACTTAACTTTAATTACCTTAAGTTTGCCTTTAATTTTTTCAGGCACTTCAGAAAGTTCTCGTTCGTTATCATTCGGGATAATAACCGTTTTAATGCCACCACGAAGCGCAGCAAGCATTTTTTCCTTCAATCCGCCAATGGGTGTAATTTCTCCACGAAGAGTAATTTCTCCAGTCATAGCAACATCAGCTTTAACTTTACGACCCGTTAATACTGATACCAAGGCTGTGCACATTGCTGCCCCTGCACTGGGGCCATCTTTTGGCGTGGCACCGTCAGGCACATGGATGTGAATATCCAACTTTTCCTGAAAGTCATTGGCAATTTTGAGTTCTTTGGCACGAGTGCGGGTAACGCTCATTGCTGCTTGGATGGATTCTTTCATCACATCACCGAGTTGGCCTGTGTAATTAAGTTTGCCTTTGCCTTTATAAATAGCAGCTTCAATGGTGAGTAAATCGCCACCCACTGATGTCCATGCCAAACCTGTTACTTCACCAACTTGGTTGTTCTCTTCTGCTAAACCAAAACGATGTTTATGTACGCCAAGATATTTTTCCAATGTTTTGTCGCTAATAATGGCTTTGGTTTTGCGTTTTTTCAATACTACCTCTTTGACCACCTTTCGACAGATAGTACCAAGGGTTCTGCTTAAATTACGCACGCCTGCTTCACGGGTATAATAACGAACAATATCAAGAATAGCAGAATCTTCAAAGGCAATTTCATCAGTGCTAATGCCGTTATTTTTCATTGATTTTTTAATTAAATGACGCTTGGCAATCTGCACTTTTTCATCTTCGGTATAACCAGACAGTTCGATAATTTCCATCCTATCTAATAGCGGTTGTGGCAAATCTAATGAATTGGCCGTTGCCACAAACATCACTTGAGACAAATCATAATCCACCTCTATGTAGTGATCGCTAAAAGTGTGATTTTGCTCCGGGTCTAACACTTCTAACATTGCACTAGAAGGGTCGCCTCGATAATCTGATGCCATTTTGTCAATTTCATCAAGCAAAAATAGTGGATTTTTTACTTTTACTTTTTGCATTTTTTGAATAATAGAGCCCGGCATTGCACCAATATAAGTGCGCCTGTGTCCACGAATTTCCGCTTCATCCCTAACGCCACCAAGTGCCATACGCACATATTTACGATTGACTGCTTTGGCAATTGACTCACCAAGAGAGGTTTTACCAACACCTGGAGGGCCTACTAAGCATAGAATATTTGCTTTATTGTGGGTAACACGCGTTTGCACTGCAAGATGTTCTAGAATGCGCTCTTTAACTTTATCTAAGCCATAGTGGTCGTCATCTAAAATCTTTTGTGCTTTGGCTAAATTTTTATTGATGTGTGTTTGTTTTTTCCACGGCATATCACAAAGATTTTCAATATAAGTGCGAATGATTGAGGCATCGGATGAGTGCGATGACATTCGTGAGAGTTTTTTCAGCTCCCCTTCTGCCTGCTTTTTGGCGTCTTTTGGCATCTTGGCTTTATTGATTTTTTCCTGCAAGTCTTCAATTTCATTTTCATCTTCTGCTTGCCCCAATTCTTTTTGAATGGATTTCATTTGCTCATTCAAATAATAATCACGCTGATTGGATTCCATTTGTTTGCGCACACGAGACTGGATTTTTTTCTCAGTGCCTAAGACATCAATCTCACCCTGAATGGCTGATAAAATTTTATCCAATCGAGTTTGTGTATCACTACTACTCAAAAGTTCTTGCTTCTCGGCAGTTTTAAGGGTCAAATTAGCAATAATAATATCGCTAAAACGCTCAACATCGCTCACATCTTTGAGCATATTAAGCACTTCTTCTGGGATTTTCTTATTAAGTTTAATGTAGGATTCAAAGTTTTCTAATGCTAAACGCATCATCGCCTCAACTTCAACATTTTCACCGATCTTGAGCGTGAGTTCACTCACTTTAACTTCAGTATAGCCGTCAGCTTCAATAAATTCTTCAATCTCAGCACGCTTAACACCTTCAACCAATACCTTGATGGTGCCATCAGGCAACTTCAACATTTGTAAAATAGTTGCTAAAGTGCCAACTGTGTGTAAATCTTGATTTTTCGGTTCTTCGGTTTTCTCGTCTTTTTGTGCCACTAAAAAGATATATTTATTGGTACCCATTGCTTGAGTAATAGCATTAACAGAACTTTCTCTACCAATAAAAAGTGGCATTACCGTATGCGGAAAAACCACCACATCCCGTAATGGTAATAGTGGCACTAACTCCTGATTCAAATTTATTGCACTTACTGTGTCTTCTGTTCCCATAATAGCGTTACGCCTTTTAAACTTAGTAATTTAGATAGATAGTGATGAGTTACATTAATTTCAAGTACCCATTGCCCAAAATCATCCACTTTTTCATTATGGATATAGCCAATATTGTGAATTTCACTGCGAATATAGGCACTTTTTACATCAATTTGTATTTTAGCACGCGTCATCATACCACTCAATTGTTCAGCTAATGCTTGATAAAGAAACTCAATGCCATCACCTGTATGCGCAGAAATCCACACACGGAAAATTCTACCATTTTCATCTCTATCCAATCTGGGTTCAAAATTGTCCAAACAATCAATTTTATTCATCACCAAAATACTCGGGACTTTGTCGGCCTCAATGTCAAAAATAATGGCCTGTACTTGCTCGATTTTCTCCAGCTTATATTCGTCAGCGGCATCAACTATATGCAATAACACATTTGCCTGTCGGGTTTCTTCTAAGGTTGACTTAAAGGCTGCCACTAAATCGTGTGGTAAGTTTTGAATAAAGCCAACTGTATCAGCAATTACCGCTTCACCAGATGCAGGTAATATCACTCGTCTAATAGTGGAATCCAAAGTGGCAAACAATTGATCGTTAGCGAACACTTCTGCCTTGGTTATGTAATTAAACAGCGTGGATTTTCCAGCATTGGTGTAACCTGCTAAGGCAATCATTGGCAATGCATTTTTAAGGCGTGATTTTCTACCTAGGTCACGCTGTTTATGTACTTTTTCTAAGCGCTTGCTAATGTTTTTAATGCGAACGGCAATCAATCTTTTATCTGTTTCAAGTTGTGTTTCACCTGGACCCCGAAGACCAATGCCACCTTTTTGTCGTTCTAAGTGTGTCCAGCCACGCACCAATCGTGTCGATAGATGCCTCAATTGTGCTAATTCTACTTGTAATTTACCTTCAAATGAACTTGCTCTAAGGGAGAAAATATCCAAAATTAAACCTGTTCGGTCCATCACTTGACACTCAAGGTCTTTTTCTAAATTGCGTTCTTGCGATGGCGACAGTTCAGAAGAGAAAATAACCAAATCTAACTCCAGTTCTTTCACCAATGCCGCCAGTTCTTCTACTTTACCTGAGCCAATAAAATGTTTGGCTTTGGCATTATTGCGAGCGACCTTTAAGTCTCTAATAACATTCAGTCCAGAAGATTTTGCCAATTCTAAAAATTCATCCCTGCCATTGTGAATGTGTCGATTGGTAGGAAGTTCTACATAGACCAGCAGCGTTCGTTCGCCTTGACCAACTGCTTCTTTTTGTTTATCAAATAATTCCAAAGTTTACTCGGTGTTAAGTGCTTATGATGCTTTTTTAGGTTTATCGATTTTGGTAATGGCTTTGGGTTTTTTAGCCGACTTATACATCATTAGTGGTGATTTTTTCTTTTCAACCACAGTTTTATCAATAATAATTTCTTTGACATCGCTGAGTGATGGTAATTCAAACATGGTATCGAGCAGCATATCTTCCAGAATAGAACGCAATCCTCTGGCGCCTGTTTTACGCTTAATGGCTAATTTAGCAATTGCCAATAAGGCTGATTTTTTAAAAGTTAATTTAACATTTTCCATGGAAAATACTTCTTGGAATTGCTTAACCACTGAATTCTTAGGCTTGGTTAGAATTTCCATTAACGCCCCTTCATCCAATTCGGTGAGTGCCGTTTGCACTGGCAAACGACCCACCAATTCTGGAATTAAACCATACTTAATTAAATCTTCTGGCTCAATCAAACCGAACAAATCAGTCAGCGTTTTTTCTGCTTTTAGGTCTTTTACATCCGCAGAAAAACCAATGCCTGTGGCTTTTTCAACACGCCTACCAATCACTTTATCTAAGCCATCAAACGCACCACCACAAATGAATAAAATCTTTGAAGTATCCACATCAATAGTTTCTTGATTTGGATGCTTGCGTCCGCCTTGTGGTGGCACTGATGCGATAGTACCTTCAATCAGTTTTAACATGGCTTGTTGCACGCCTTCACCTGATACATCACGGGTAATAGAGGGTGAATCTGAGCGACGGGAAATCTTATCAATTTCATCAATAAAAATAATACCTCGCTCTGCACGCTCTGCATCAAAATCACATTTTGACAACAAACTCTTAATCACATTTTCAACATCATCACCCACATAACCTGCTTCGGTTAAAGTTGTTGCATCTGCAACGGTAAATGGCACATCCAAAAGTCGTGCTAAAGTTTGGGCCAATAATGTTTTGCCTGAACCTGTAGGGCCAATCATTAGAATATTAGATTTATCTAGCTCAACATCGTTAGAAATATACCCATTTTTTAAGCGCTTGTAGTGGTTATAAACAGCAACTGATAAAACTTTTTTTGCATGCTCTTGACCAATCACATATTCGTTTAAAAAATCACGCAATTGTTTAGGCGTATAGTTCCAATCTTGATGATTGTCAATGACTTCTTGCAAAACTTGCTCTTCAAGTAAAGTATGGCAAGATTCAATACATTCGTTACAAATATAAACCTCTGGGCCAGCAATTAAGCGATCCACCTCGGATTTAGCTTTTCCACAAAACGAACAATTCAATTCTTCAATATTCTCTGCCATAATTGCGCCCCCTATTTTGATTAACGCTGAGTTAAAACTTTGTCAATTAAGCCATATTTGGCTGATTCAGCCGCTGACATAAAATTGTCTCTATCGGTGTCATTTTGAATTGCTTTGATAGATTGACCCGTGTGAGTTTTTAAGATGTTGTTGAGTTTTTCTCTAACTTTAAGAATTTCTTGCGCATGGATATCTATGTCACTGGCTTGGCCAGAAAAGCCACCCAATGGCTGGTGAATCATCATTCTTGCATTTGGCAAGGCAAAGCGTTTGTCTTTGGCGCCAGCGGTTAATAACAAAGCGCCCATACTTGCTGCTTGACCGATACAAAGTGTTGAAACATCAGGCTTAATGAATTGCATGGTGTCATAAATAGCCAAACCTGCAGAAACCGAACCCCCTGGCGAATTGATATATAAATGAATGTCTTTCTCAGGGTTTTCAGATTCTAAAAATAGCATTTGCGCAACAATGACATTCGCCATATAGTCCTCAACTGGGCCAACCATAAAAATAACGCGTTCTTTTAAAAGACGCGAATAAATATCATAGGCACGCTCACCACGGGCAGATTGCTCTACCACCATTGGAATTTGATTTAGATTCTGAATTGTCATTATGCTTGTGCTTGGGTTGCTTCTTCAAAAGTTACTTTTTTAATCGTTACCTTGGCATCTTTTAAGATTAAATCTTGTACCATTTTCTCTACAACCATCAACTCAATGGAGGTCATTCTAGAGGGGTCTGCCTTGTAGTAATCTAACATTTGTTGGGCATTTTCACCGTAAGATTTTGCCATTTCTGCTAATTTAGCATCTAATTGCTCTTTAGTGGCTTCAATCTTATTGTCGGTTGCAATTTGGTTAATCAACAAACCTAACTTAACGCGTCGCTCTGCTTCAGGATTAAAAGTAGATGCTGGCATATCACCTTTAGCAGGTATACCTTGCTGCTGTAAACGCTGTTGCATTTCTTGCAATAAACTTTTTGCTTCTTGATTAATGCTGGCTTGTGGCACATCAAAACTATTGGCTTCCAACAACACGCCAAATAAAGCATCTTTGTTTTGATTGCCCAAACGATTAGTCACTTCAACGCTCATTTGCTTTTTCATACTTGCTTTTAAAGCATCCATATCTTTTTCACCAAATTTTGCCGCAAACTTGTCATCTAATTCTGGTACTGTAGGCTCAGCAACTTCTTTCATCTCTACTTCAAAAACCACAGCTTTGCCTGCTAATTGTGGTGCATGATATTCTTTTGGAAAGGTTAAATCTAGCGTGGTAGAGTCACCAGAAGTAATTCCTTTAAGTCCTTCTTCAAAACCTTTAATCATTGACCCTTTGCCCAACACCATTTTAAAATCACTGGCAACGCCACCTTCAAAAACTTTACCGTCAATCATACCTTTGAAGTCAATTGTTACTTGGTCGCCTTTTTTAGATTTACGCTTAACTGCCTTGTATTCCATGGCTTGCTCGGTCAAGCCTTTTAAAGTTTTGTCCTCGTCAGCTTGAGTAATTGTTACTTCCGACTGTTCTACTTGTAACTTGGAAAAATCAGCAACCTTAATTTCTGGATAAACCTCAAATGTGACTGTGTAAGTAAAAGTTTTCTCTCCTTCTGCATCAATTTCAGTAATGTCTGGTCGTGAAGCGGGCGTTACCTTTACCTCTGTCAATGCATCAAATAAAGTGTCATTGACGATTTCATTAACCGCATCTGAACTGGCACGGGCGCCAAATTGTTTACGCATAATGGCAATAGGTACTTTGCCTTTTCTAAAGCCATCAATGTTGACTTGTGATGCCATTTTTTGCAAAACTTGATCTGTTTTTTTCTTAAACGCATCAATTGGTAATTCAACAGTGAATGATCTTTTTAGTCCGTCTAGTGTTTTTAATGAAGTTTTCATTTTATTATAAATCCAATTTTTTTCTTAATAAAGGGTCTATTATACCCGAATTGCAAGTAACAAAAAAGGCGACAAGACTGCCTTTTTTAAACATTTGAGAATAATTTATTCTAAGCCAGAAGAAATATAAGCAGCAATAGCATTAATCTCTTTACTGGTTAAATTCTTAGTAAAGTTAATCATCATACCTTCGTAATCATTTGTTCTGCTTGGCAGGGTCTCACCTGTTTGTATATTAAATGAATGTTGACGGAATAATTTAAGTTGCTTAGATAAATATGCCGCATGTTGTGATGCGAGCGCTGGAAAGCCTGCTGACGGTATGCCCCTGCCTTTGGGGCCATGACAAGCAATACAAGCTGTAACACCTGATTTTTTCTTGCCACCACGATAAAGGGTTCGACCTAATTTAAACAAAGCATTCGATACTGGCACACCTTTAGAAGTTTTTTGCGTGGCAAAATAGGCTGCTAAATTAGCCATATCTGCTTCACTTAACGGTGCAACTATACCTGCCATCACGGTATCAATACGAGCGCGAGATTTAAAGTCTTTAAGTTGTTTTAGTAAATAGCCTTCACTCTGTCCTGCTAATTTTGGAAAAGTAGGCACAACTGAATTGCCATCAGCACCGTGGCAACCAATACAGGTTATCGATTTTGCTTTACCTTTAACTGCATCACCTGCAGCGAAAGTAGAAGTTGAAAACAAAGCAAACGCTGCCAAAAAAATTAGTGCTAATTTATTCATCATGTTTTTTCCTTTTTTACAAAAAAATAAGCCGACATTATACTTAATATCGGCTTATCATAATACAGAATTTAATGCTAAATTACTGCTTAGCCAACCAATCGGCAATTATTTGCTCTTTACCTTTAGACAATGCTGCCATAGCACTCATTGTTGGGTCTTTACGCGCACCAGATTGGAAGTCTTTTAACTGTTTAACAATATAAGCAGCTTGTTGGCCAGCAAGATGAGGGTAAATTGGGGCTATTGATTTTCCTGCAACGCCATGACAACCAGCACAGCCGCCAGCAGTATAAGCCGCCTTGCCATCTGCTTGAACCATAGAACTCATTGACATTACTGTCGCTGCTACTGCTAAAACTTTTTTTGTTGTTGTTAAAAACATACTATCTCCTTAAATTTAAAAATATATAATGGTAACCTGAAATTACCAATTGTAAATTATACGCTTACTCAAACTAAATGAACAATAATTATCATCGAGCAAAATTCCTACTTTCTTGTCCTTCACTCAAAGGCACGCCACCAGACCAAGGTTATGAAGTGATTTTCGCAGGTCGTTCAAATGCAGGGAAATCCAGTGCTATTAATACCATTACTTTACAAAAAAAGTTGGCAAAAGTTTCACGCACACCGGGGCGAACTCAGCATTTGGTCTTTTTTGAATTAGATGAAGATCGCCGTTTGGTTGATTTACCTGGTTATGGTTATGCCAAAGTGCCTGAACATATTAAAAAACAATGGCAAATTGACATGGGTGAATATTTTGCAAAACGCCAATGTTTAGTAGGCGCTGTGCTGGTTATGGATGTTCGTCGTCCGCTAACGCCATTTGACCAAATGATGTTAGATTGGTGTGTGAATGTTAATTTGCCCACGCAAATCATTCTAACCAAATCTGACAAAATTAAAAAAGGCGCTGCTAGCAATGCATTGCTTCAAGTTAAACGCGCAATTGAGCCCTATCCTTATGTCAATGTGCAGTTATTTTCCAGTTTAAAAAAACAAGGTTTGGACAGTTTGGGCGCTAGACTAGATACTTTTTTTGCTTATGTGGATTAACGCTGATACAAGCAACATCACCCAAGATGATACTATTATCTTAGCAAACAACCGCCAAGTATTGGCATTTAAAAAAACTTGGGGTGGGCAAAAAGGCAATTCCGCTTTACCAAAATCTCTATCTTGGTATCAATACTTACAAGAAACTTGGCGTATATTGCAGCCCAATTCAGAAAAACGCTTAATTTCAAACAGTGAATCTCGCACGCTAATTGAACGCTCAATGTTAAAGTTGGGACAGACTGAAATCGACAGTCGTTTATTAGACGAAGTCATTAAGAACAATGATTATTGCCAGGCACATCTAATTGAATATACTCAATTATCACAAACAGGCATACAAAATTACGAATTGTTTGTTACTTGGATGCAAGATTATCAACAAACCAAACTTAGTCACCATTTATTAGACGCCAATGATTTGCCTGCCTTGCTTATTGAGCAAAGTGCCGAACTTACTCAACCCTATATTTACGGCTTTAAAACACTCACACCTGTGCAAGCGCTATTATTAGATAAAATTGGCTATCAAACACTTGAAGAAGGGCAAAAACAACCGCAGAGTGACAATCAAATCTTTCAAACAAGTTACGATGAAATATTGTCTGCTGCCAAATGGGCAAAGGCTTTAAATGTACAGCACCCAAACAAGCACATTGCCATCGTCTGCCCAACTTTGAATCGTCAACACCATCAAATTAAGTCTATTTTTGACCAAGTATTTACCAACACGCTAATTGAAACAGGGCAAAAATCCTACAATATTTCTTTGGGTTTGCCGCTGAATGATTACCCCTTAATTCGCCATCTTCTTGCTGTCTTAAAACTTTGTGAGCAATTGCAAAACAACCGTATTGATACCGAAGTGTTTAATGCTGTTATTACTTCACCTTATATTGCTTACGCACAAGAAGAGCAATCAGCTCGTGCTTTACTGGTAAACCGTGTCTTGTTTTTTTCAAAAACCTGTTTCAAATTTTCTCATTTGGAAAAACACTTGGATATGACGCCACAAGTAAAAATAATGCTTGAATCCATCATTGCACAAGCATCCAAGAAAAAACAAACGCACGATCAATGGTTATTGTTGTTTGATAACTACTTACAGATTTGGGGCTTTGTTACCGACAGAACCCTGTCCAGCACTGAATATCAATTATTTAACAAATATCAAACTGCCCGTTCTGAGCTTAATCAACTGGCACAATTTGGTGGAAAAATCAATATGGCAGAAGCCCTTTTTGATTTAAAAAAATGGCTTTCGCAAGTAATTTTCCAAGCACAATCAGCAAAAACCCCCATTCAAATACTCGGCAGTTTGGAGGCAGAGGGGCTGGTTTTTGATCACGCTTGGGTGTTAGGAATGACCGATGGATTCTTGCCCGTTGCACTCAATTCACCCCGCTTTATTCCCAGCGATATCGCCCAACAGCACCAAATTCCACACAGTAGTTTTGCATTAATTACCAAAGATGCACAAGATACCTTTAATAATTTAGCAAGTTTATCGGACACGGTTATTTTTTCTTATGCCAAAACCCATTCTGAAAGTGAACAACAGCCATCACCTTTGCTTAAATTTAATAAGGAAACTCAAGCGTGCAAACACAAATATCAAAATGTAGCATTAGCATCATTATTAGATGCCGAAGCCAATTCTTTATTGGACACCCAAATAAATAATGGCGTCAATGTTTTAAAAGACCAAATGGCTTGCGAGTTCAAAGGCTTTGCACATCGGCTTAATACCCAGACCTTTAACCGTCCACACATTGGTTTAAATAGAATGGAACAAGGCAATATTATTCACCTTGTCTTACAATATTTTTATCAAGAAATCACCACGCAAGAGGCACTTTTATCGTTGAGCAACGATGCTTTGGATGCACTGATTCAACAAAAAATAATGGCTGCTCTTAAATACTACGATGAATCTGGTTTCAAAAAAATAGAAAAAATAAGAGTTTTAAGACTGATTCATCAATTTGTCAAAATTGACAAACTAAGAGAATCATTTACCGTCTTATCCACTGAGGAAAAAATTAAAACCAATGTTGCTGGATTAGAATTCACCACCCGACTAGACAGGCGAGACGAAATGAGCAACGGTGATAAAATTATTTTTGATTACAAAACAGGGAAAACCGTCGTCGGTCATTGGTGCGCTCAAGCCATTAAAGAACCACAATTACCCATCTATGCAATCAGCAAAGACACGCAGGGTATTGCTTTTATCCAATTGAACGCCGATCAAGTGAGCATCAAAGGTTTGTCAAAAGATGAGGAATCCCTCCCTAAGCAATCTACTAGAAATTCCTGTAAAGAATGGAATGAACAGGTTGTTATTTGGAGAGAATCACTAAGTACTGCCAGCCAAAATTTTCAACAAGGCAAAGCACAAATTTTGCCAAACAAAACCGCTTGCCAATATTGTGAATTTGATTCACTATGCCGCATTGAAAAATAACACCAATACACCCCAGTGCTTCGATTTTTTTTAAAACTCCAGCAAAGAAATAACTGATATCAACATCTAAAATTTTAAAGATTTTTTAATGCATTGAGGTCTTTGCATAAGTATGGATGATGACGATAAGGTCAGTTTGCAAATGCGACACTGGCACTATTGGATTTAGTGTGCAATCGGTTTGTCAACAAAAAGATAATCTCTAAGCTCTTTATCAAAGGTCTTATCCTTGCGTCTAATCCACTCTAAAATCATTGACGCATGTTCTTTTTCTTCATCACGATTATGCGCTAAAATTGCCGATAATTCTTTGTCTTGACACGCATCAATACGCTGATTGTACCAATCAATTGCCTCTAATTCCTCCATTAAAGACACAATTGCTTTGTGCATGTCTTTGGTTGCCTGGGTTAAGTTTTCTTCTGCTTCGTGGTAGCCTTCATTTGCCATAATTTTCTCCTAAAAAACCTTTGCATAAATATTGTTCCAATTCATCAGCACCGCCAATATAATCTCCGCCAATGAAAATCTGTGGTGTGCTGCTTTTGCCACTCATTGCACGCAGTGAACGAGAAGTAATACCCGCCCCTAACTCAATAACTTCCACATAAATCCCTTGTTTATTTAATAAATCTAAGGCTCTTTGACAATGCGGACAGCCTTTGCGACTAAACATTGTGGCTGATTTTGGCACAACAGCATCAGCATTAATATAGGTGAGCATGGTATCTGCATCAGAAACTTCAAATGGGTCGCCGTCAACTTCTGGCTCAATAAACATTTTGTCAATCACGCCATTTTTAACGAGCATTGAATAACGCCATGAACGCTTACCAAAACCCAAATTATTTTTATTCACCAACATCCCCATACCATCGGTAAATTCTCCATTGCCATCGGGCAACATTGTGATATTTTCCGCTTCTTGGTCTTTTTTCCATTCATTCATTACAAAAGTGTCGTTCACAGATACACATACGATTTCATTAACGCCATTGTCTTTAAAAATTGGGGCCAGTTCATTAAATCTTGGTAGATGTGATGATGAACAAGTGGGTGTGTAAGCACCCGGTAATGAAAATACGATAACCGTTTTATTGTTAAAAATATCACTTGTTGTAACATCTAGCCATTGGTGCTTATCTTGCGTTTTAAAAGTTATAGATGGAATATTATTTCCGGTTTTATCAGTTAGCATAATTGCTCCTTTTGATTAACAAGTATCATCTTACATAAATTTAATTATTAAGTAAAATGAATAATATTGATTATAATAATCGATAAAAACGATTGTAAAATTGGCAATTTTTTAAACTCAACATTGACCCTAACTAGGACAAGGTTTGATAAAACTGCCAATTTGGCAAAGATTGAATTTTACTAATCATCCATATTTATGCAAAGGTCTCATTAAGTTTATTTTTATAATCAAACGCTAAAAATGTTTATTAAGGTGTTTAATATAGCCACTTTCAATCCAACTGGTATCACCTGAAATTACATCATCAGCATGAAAAGTGGGAATTTGATTGCGAATACTTAAATAATGGTTGGTCATTATTAAGGGCTGCAACAAATCATCAATATGTGTGGCATTTTTTAAAACAAAGCCTTTTCCTAAATCACTATTTTTCATGTTAGAAGTCGTTACAATCATAAAATGAGTTGCCGGCACTTGTCCACCTTCACCGTATTCATCGGTAATAATAAAAGTTTTCTTATAAAGCAAAACTTCATTAAGCCATTGAACAAGAGGGGCTGGCATATTAAACCACATTATTGGTGTGATATAAATAACAGCATCTGCCCATAGTAATTTATCAAGCTCCCTGTCCCTATCCAAGGTAATTTTAGTCACATCTGAAACTTTGATTTTATAGCCTCTTTTACTCAGCGTTTTGTCCGTTAAATAACTCAAAAAACTATTTAGTTGTCCTTTGGCGTCAAAAATTGAGTAACCTGCTGTGACTAGTAATATTTTTTTCATTTTATGCCCTTATATTGAAACTTTTACACAAATATAAATAATCATCAAAATCCACTTCTCACCCACTTGGCATTTTTTAAACCCAGATTTAACCCCATTAGGACAAGGTTTGGCAAAACTACCAATTTGGTAAAATTGAATTTTGCCAATCATCCATACTTATGCAAAGACCTCATATTTTTAGTAAAATACGCTCCAAAGAGCGTCTTGTTTTAACCATGTTCTTATTATAATCTTCGGTAGGATGAGAGTAACCAATCGCTAAAGCCACTTCACATTGATAACCGTCTAATTCCCGCTTAAATTCCTGATTAACCAACTCAATATCTAACCCCTCCATCGGCGTTGAATCAATTCTCAAGCGAGCTAAAGTATGTAGCGTATTGCCCAATGCTAAATATAGTTGTGCTTTTGTCCAAGCGGAAGTATCACCATTTTTATCGGTATTTAATTCAGCAAAGAAAAATCCAGCAAAGGCAGACTCTCTATCTTCAGGTTTGGTTCTGCCGTCCTCAATACCTTTGTCCACTACTTCGGCATAGTTTTCACGAGTGTATTTTGGGTTATGAGCAAAAAGAATAGTTTGTGAACTATCAAAAATATGTGGCTGGTTAAACTGATATTTATTGACAAAAGTGCGACTCATTCTCTCCCTTGCCTCTTGACTTTCTATCACGATAAATCTCCAAGGTTGAGAATTGATTGAAGAAGCGGATAAACTTATTGCTTTGTAAATAATATTTAAATCTTCGTCAGAAACTTTTTTGGTTGAATCGTATTTTTTGGTTGAATGTCTCCATAGTAAATCTTTAATAATTTCGTGTTTCATAGTATTTTTTCCTTTATTTTATAATGTTACGAGACCTTTGCATAAATATTTAATGATCTTCCAAATGTCAGTTGCTTGTTACCTTTAATAATGTGCATTACTCCTTTTGGCTGATATGGCGTCATCTTACATAAATTTAATTATTAAGTAAAATTAATAATATTGATTATAATAATCGATAAAAACGATTATAAATATTATGACACCTTCACTTAAGAATTTAAAATATTTACTAGCACTTAAACAACACCTGCACTTTTCTAAAGCTGCAAAAGCTTGCTTTGTTAGTCAATCAACTTTAAGTTCAGGAATTAACAAATTAGAAGAAAATCTTAACGCCAAGTTGGTTGAAAGGACAAATAAGTCTGTTTTATTTACCCCCTTAGGAGAAAAGGTCGCAAAAAAAGCGCAGGAGGTTATTTTTTCTATGCAAGATTTGGTCAAAATATCACAGTTAGATTTTTTTAACTCCAGTATTAAAATTGGCGTTATTCCAACAATTTCTGCTTATTTATTACCTGATTTTTTATCTAAGTTAAAACAAAAATATCCAAAATTAAGACTTGTTGTTACTGAAGATACCAGTCAAAACTTAATCGAAAAAATTGAGAAAATGCAACTAGATTTTGCTATTTTTGCTTTTCCTTTTGAAGAATCTAAAATTGTTATTCAACAAACTGTGTTTACCGATGAATTGGTGCTGGTCAAACACAAGCACCATCAACACAAAAGCATTGCTGATGGCAGTTTATTATTATTAGAACAGGGGCATTGCCTAAGAAAGCATATTCTAAACAATGCTCAAATTCACAAAAAACATATATCTGAGTTTTCTTTTTCTAGTTTAGAGACTTTAGTGGCAATGATTGATATGCGTTGTGGCGTCAGTTTTTTACCAAAAATGGCAATTGATAATGGTATTTTAGACAAATACCCAAATTTAATTATTGATAAAAATCAAAAAAAACTTTCTCGAGGCATTGGCATTATTTATCGTAAAAACAACCCTTGGCAGAAAAATATTATCATACTTTCTAATTTTTTAAAACCTTTGCATAAAATATAGATGGTTAGCAAAACTCAATTTTTGCCTAATTGATGATTTTATTAGACCTTGTTCTAATGGGGTAAGGTGGGGTTTAAAAAATTTCCAAGTGGGTGAAAAGTGGATTCTTGATGATTATTTATACAAAGGCCTCAATGATAGATAATTTTTGCTGCTGAATTACCTGGGCAATATTATGCTTATCAAGACTAGAAGTATCAATTGCATTCAACAAATCTTTGAGTTCAACTATGCGACTAACATCAATACCTATCAATGCAAAAGTTGTCAGTAGTTCTGCAAATCGCTCTTGTCGTCTAAGTGCATCAGTTTTTGCAAAAAAATTAAATACTTCATCGCTAGATTGAGTTTTAAACTTAGCGGCAAATTGATAAGTTGTATTCACCAGTTTTGCCAGTTGTTCATATTTTTTTGGGCATTTAATATGTTTGCACAATGCATCAAGCGCCTTTGGGTCTTCATCTTTCAGCCATATGCTAAATTTAATAGCCGGCTCACTCGTGGGTAGATTATCCAAAAATTCAAAAGCATTTTGATGGTTTTGTGGAGGACAAGATTTAAGCGGTGAAAACACTTTTTCATACGCCCCGCAAGCGGACAATACTTTAAAAAAAGCAGCGGGTGTATCACCAGCTAAGGATTTGTCTAATTCTTTAAAAACCCGTTCAGGCGTTAGGGCATCCACCTCGCCCGAAACAACCATATCTTTCATTAATTGATGCGTTTCGTGTGCCACCTTGAAGCCAAATGCCTTAAATTGTGCAGCAAAGCGTGCTACACGCAAAATGCGCACAGGATCTTCAACAAAAGCAACAGACACATGTTTAAGCAATCCATTGTCCAAATCAACTTGCCCATTAAATGGGTCAAACAATTCATCATTTTTTTGTGCAATGGCATTGATGGTTAAATCACGGCGGGATAAATCTTGCTCAAGGGTAACAGATTTAGAAGTGTCAAATTCAAAGCCTTTATAGCCTTTGCCGACTTTACGCTCAACTCTGGCAAGCGCATATTCTTCTTGCGTTCCGGGGTGTAAAAATACCGGAAATTCTTTGCCTACTTGCCGATAACCCAAATCTAACATTTCCTCAGGGGATGAGCCAACAATAAGCCAATCTTTCTCAGTATGCTCATTGGCAATACCTAATAATTGATCACGAACCGCACCGCCAACTAAATACTTTTTCATACTTGTAATAAATCAAAATAAGATTTGCCTATAATACACGAATTGATTTTATCTAAAGGGCAACTCTAATGCACATTCATATTCTTGGTATTGCTGGTACATTTATGGGCTCTTTGGCGCTGATTGCCAAACAAATGGGGCATCAGGTAACTGGAATGGATCAAGGTGTGTATCCGCCAATGAGCATTCAACTTAATGAACAAAATATTAATTACACACAAGGATACAGCGTAGATGATTTGCCACTAGCAGATGTTTATATTATAGGCAACGCCTTATCACGAGGTAATGAATGTGTGGAGGAAATTCTCAGCCGACAATACACTTATACTTCAGGCGCACAGTGGTTAAGTGACAATGTATTACACAATAAATGGGTGCTCAGCGTTGCTGGTACACATGGAAAAACGACGACTGCCAGTATGTTGGCGTGGATTTTAGAAGATGCGGGTTACAATCCGAGTTTTTTAATTGGTGGTGTGGTTGAAAATTTTGGCGTCTCTTCACGGTTAACTGATTCTAATTTTTTCGTGATTGAGGCAGATGAATACGACACTGCTTTTTTTGATAAGCGTTCAAAGTTTGTGCATTACCATACTAAAACTTTGGTACTTAATAATCTTGAGTTTGACCATGCCGATATTTTTGATTCACTTAAAGATATTCAAAAACAATGCCACCATCTACTTCGTACTGTGCCAAAAGAAGGGCTGATTGTGCATCCAAAAAATAATAAAAATATTGATCAAGTGATTACCATGGGGCTTTATTCAGAACAACAAACATTACCCAATGCAACGCTATCAATCAGTGAAAAAGGCACCTCATTCAAAGTTGAAGGTGAAACAGTTGATTGGCATTTACTGGGTCAACACAATATGCAAAATGGACTGTGTGCCATTTATGCAGCACATCATGTAGGTGTGCCATTTTCTGTGGCCTGTAAGGCGTTAAATAACTTTCAAGGGGTTAAGCGCCGTTTAGAAGTCAAGTACCAAACTCAAGCAATTACTTTATACGATGATTTTGCCCACCACCCTAGTGCCATACAAACCACACTTGAGGGTTTGCGCAAAAAAATAGGCGATGACAAGATTATTGCCATTTTGGAGTTAAGATCCAATACCATGAAAGCTGGCATACATCAACAAAGTCTAGTTGCAGCATTAAGTGCTGCTGATCAAATTTTTATTCTAAAACCTGATACTCAAATATGGGACATCGGCACTTTATTTGATGAATCAATGTTATTTAACTCAGTTGATGAGATTGTTGAAGAATTGGCAAAAATACCACACGGTCATTTTGTGGTAATGTCCAATGGGGGATTTGACGATATTTTTAATAAAATTACCTTTAAAGAGACCTTTGTATAAATATGGATAATTAACAAAATTCAATTTTTTCCAAACAGGGCTAAGGCTGGGTTTAAAAAATCGCCAAGTTAGTAAAAAGTGGATTCATGATGGTTTATTTTTTTAAAAGTGGTATTACAACAACTAAAAACTCAAAACAACCATACTTAATACAGCCAAAAGCAAGGCAAAAAGCTTTTTAAGTTGACCGCCATCTATGCTATGTGCAACTTTAGCGCCAAATGGTGCAAAAATTACACTCATTAGCGCAATACTCAACAACGCTTCAATATGCACAAAACCCAAACTGTTCTCAGTATTCGTATGCCAACCAGCCATAATAAAACCCATGCTACCTGCCATTGCAATCGGTAGTCCAGTAGCCGCCGAAGTAGCAATGGCATTTTTAACGGCAACTTTATTATAAGTTAAAAATGGCGTGGTCATTGTGCCACCACCAATCCCAACAATGGCTGAAATAAAACCGATAACATAGCCTGTTGCCACCCAAGTCCATCGACTTAAATTATCTACATGCCCAGAAGCACTAATGCCAAACCACATAATTAACGCCACTACTATTTCAAAAATTGCAAAGAAAATTCGCAGAAAATCAAAACTCAAATATTGAGCAATCATTGCACCACTAAAGGCACCCAATAAAATACTTGGCGTCAGTTTAATAAAATAATGCCAATAAATTGCACCGTGACGATGATGTGCCCAAACGCTGGAAAGCGAAGTAAAAACAATCGCCGCTAACGCCGTACCCACAGCTGTTTGCATTAAAATAGATTGCTCAACACTTCCTGCCAATAAATACAATAACGCTGGTACGATGATCAAACCACCGCCAACACCCAGCAAACCTGCCATAAAGCCAGAAAACATACCAAGCAGTAGTAATAGAATTAGTTCAAACAAGTGCGCACCTCAATAATAATACCATTTTTAAAAATAAACCAGACAATTTAGCATTCATTCTTACCTCAAGTGCCCCTCTACATTAGACATGAGTGCCGAATAAAGGGCAAATTTTATTCAGTTGTATTTTTATAGAACCTATCCTAGCAGGGCTAAGATGGGCTCTACAAAAATTTACAAATGAAGACCCCTGCATAGCACCCTAAAACCAACCATCAAAACCCAAAACCCTCAATTTTTGACTTTTCAAAGTCAAAAAACATATAAAACCCAGCTTTCATTAAAAAAATCATCAATATCAACTATAAATCGCTCATTTTTTACTCTTTTTTGTACTGTTTCCACAAAAAAGACACAATAATCCCTAGGTTGTATTTAATCCCTTGTTAATATAAACATTCGCCGCTCTAACTAGATTATAAGCAATAGCTTTAAGATTAACTTCGCTGGCAACTTTCTCTAAACCAATATAACGACTTCTTGCCAAACCATAAGTGCGTTTGAGCGTACCAAAGGTGCGCTCAACCACAAACCTTCTTTTGCTGATTGCTTTATTGCGTAATTTATTCCAATGACTCATTTGCTTGCCTTTGGGTTTTTTGCGCATAATACCATCTCTTAACTTTTGTGCTTTAAGTGCTTCACTATTAGCTTGAGAGGCTGCTCCTTTGTCGTATAAAACTCTTACGCCTTTTTGATTGCCTGCCTGTTTAACATTTTCTTCAAAATGAGTCATTTCACTATCATTAGCAGGGTGCGTAGTGGCTTTGTTAATTAATCCATTGGCATCAGTTGTTACTACTGATGAATATCCATAAGTGTATTTTCCCGCCTTAAATGTCCATCTTGCATCTTTATCATCTGAATATTGAATTGGGTTACTATCAATCTCATAAACCTCACCAGTTTTGTGTGTTGTAATAATCTTCTTAGTGCGTCTAGCACTTTGAATTAAGGTTGCATCCATGGCAACATGTTTGCCATTAGAGAGTTTGAGTTGATTATTCTCAAGCATAAGATTGATGCTACTCAAAAGTCTATCAAATAGATTTTGTTTGATTAGTTTGGTTCTAAATCTGCCAATGGTTGTAGCATCAGGTTTGTTGCCACTTAGGCTAAAGTTGCAAAAGTTAATAAAGACTAAATCTCTACTAAGACTATCAGCCAACTTCTCATCAGAGAGATTGTGCCATGTGCCTATTAATAGCGCTTTAAACAGACTAACAGCAGAATAGTCAACTTTAATATGAGACAGATCTTTGGCTATAACTTCCCAATCGATAACTTTGTTAATGATGTCTAGTTGGGAGTTTGGTATGTTGATAAAACTATCAGCAAAGGTTTGTTCTTGAGTGGTTTTAACTCGCATTTTTTTGTAAGTGTCTGATAATTATAGTATTTTATCATAAATTCTAATGTTTGCATAAGGTTTTGAGGGTTGATTTGTGATTTTTTGTTGGGTTTTTTAGTTTAATGCAGGGGTCTTAAATGGAGGGAAGTTAGATTGTGTGCCATTTTATTTTTGAAAATAGTATTGGTTAATATTTATGTCTAATACAAAGGTCTTAAGTGGGTGAAAAGTGGGTGCTTGATGATTATTTATATTTATGCAAAGGTCTCAAATTATTGCTAACTCTTGATCTACCCACAGTTTTGCAGTAGAGGCATTGGCATTACTATACACATCATAAACAACCCCATCGACACTCTCTACACTTGACTTGCTAAATCCAGTTACCTCAACTTCATCACCTGAATTACCAATCACTTTAAGAACATTGGTTGTGCTGGAAATATCCAGCAAATCATTCAGATTAAGTTTCAAAGTATTATCACCTGAACCTGTCAAATCAATAATCTCAATGTCTTGAATGCGGCCACTGTCTATTCGCGTAAGATCTAGGTTTAGATTAGCACCTGCTAATTTTAGTGTATCAGTATTACCACCCCCATCAACACGGGCGAGCAAATGACTGCTAAGCACCTTGCTGTAGAGTTTAGCAAGGTTATCTGCATTAATAACAATAGTGTCATTACCCTTGCCTGCGTTAAAGACATCGGTGCCACCGTTACCCGTTAAAATATCATCACCTAAACCAGCAACAAACAACTCATCAACAGAAGCACCTGTTAGCGTGTTGTTAGCATCATCACCTTGAAAATCAATGGCATGGACAATGGAACCTTTGCCAGCACTAATATCTGTTAAATTAACAGCCTCTGTATCGGTTTTACCAAACACAACGAAAGATTTCCCTGCTTTGTCTTTATTATTGAAGCCTGCTTGATAAGCACCAATAATCAAATCATCCAAACCATCGCCATTGACATCGCCTGCTGAGGAGACTGAGGTGCCATTCCGATCCCCAGCATTCTCGCCATTGATAACAAAACCACCTGTGCCAGCGGCTATGGTTGATAAATTAACAGCGTTCACATCAACTTTGCCAAACACAACATAGGATTTACTTACATCGCCTTTACTATTGGTACCTACCTCTTTAACACCAACAATCAAATCATCTAAGCCATCGCCATTGACATCACCTACTGAGGAGACTGAATAACCACTCCAATCAGCAGCATTCTCACCATTGATAACAAAGCCACCTGTGCCAGCGACTATGGTGGATAAATTAACAGCGTTCACATCAACTTTGCCAAACACGACGAAAGATTTACCTGCTTTGTCTCTACCATTGGGGTCTGCCCTACAAGCACCAACAATCAAATCATCTAAGCCATCACCATTGACATCGCCTGCTGAGGAGACTGAAATGCCATTGTAATCCCCAGCATTTTCGCCATTAATAACAAAGCCAGTTTTGTCTGAAGCCATGGTGGATAAATTAACAGCGGTTTTACCAATTTTGCCAAACACGACATAGGATTTACCTGCATCGGTTTTATCACCAAAATTTGCATAAGGAGCGCCAACAATCAAATCATCCAAGCCATCGCCATTGACATCGCCTGCCGAGGAGACTGAAAAGCCACTGTGATCCCCAATATTTTCGCCATTAATAACAAAGCCGCCTGTGCCAGCGACTATGGTGGATAAATTAACAGCGGTTTTATCAGCTTTGCCAAACACGACATAGGATTTACCTATAGAGTTTTTATTACTAAGACTTGCATAAGAAGCACCAACAATCAAATCACCCAAGCCATCGCCATTAACATCGCCTGCTGAAGAAACTGAGTGACCACTCCAATCTCCAATATTTTCGCCATTAATAACAAAGCCGCCTGTGCCTAAGGCCGATAAATTAGCAACGACTCCATCAGATTTACCAAACACGACATAAGATTTACCTGCATCAGTCCTGCCATCGGGATCCGCCTTATTAGCACCAATAATTAAATCATCTAAGCCATCGCCATTGACATCGCCTGCTGAGGATACTGAGGTGCCACTAAGATCATAACCCTTCTCACCATTAATAACAAAGCCGCCTGTGCCTAAGGCTATGTCCGATAAATTAGCAACGGCTCCATCAGATTTACCAAACACGACATAAGATTTACCTGCATCAGTCTTACCATAGGGATCCGCCTCATTGGCACCAATAATTAAATCATCTAAGCCATCGCCATTAACATCGCCTGCTAAAGAGACTGAGCGTCCACTATAATCCCTAGCACTTTGACCATTAATAACAAAACCTTGTGCAAAAATCGGGGTTATTACCGACACAACAACAGTCTGATCCGTTGTGTTGCCTGCAACATCAGTGGCAATAATGTTCACTGTGTCATTATGCACTGTCGTTTGTATGGTCTTATAAGTGACTATTCCAGTATCAGCAGTAATCGCAAATTTACTGGTGTTTGCATTTTTTATATGATAAGTAATGCCGTCATCTGCATTACCACCACTACTAAGATTGCTTGCTTGAGCATCGTAAACAACGGTTTCGATAGTAGTATTTATTTCCAAATCAGCAGTCGCTGCACTGGTAAATAAAGGATCTGAGGTATCTACAACAATAGTGGAGGTGTTCTTAACAATCGAGGCATTGCCCGCTATATCAGTTTGCTTAATCTGCATGGCATCAACACCATAGGTGCCCTCATTCAGCGTAAAACTATTGCCTGTGCCATTAGTAAAATCAGTGCCGCCATTGATGGAATACTGCCAAGTTGCATCTTCTTTCAAGCCAGTCACTGTAATTGTGCCATTATTGGTAATGTTATCGTTGTCTAACGAACCTGTATCTGTAAAAGAAAATATTGGAGCCGTTAGTGGGGTGGTGTCTACAACAATAGCAGAGGTGTTCTTAATAACACTTGAAGTGTTGCCCGCTACATCAATTTGCTTAATCTGAATGGTATTAACGCCATAGATATCTTCATTCAGCGTAAAACTATTGCCTGTGCCGTTAGTAAAATCAGTGCCACCATTAATGGAATACTGCCAAGTTGCATCTTCTTCCAAGCCAGTAACTGTAATTGTGCCATTATTGGTAATGTTATCGTTGCTTAATGAGCCTGTATCTGTAAAAGAAAATATTGGAGCCGTTGGTAAGGTAGTGTCTACAACAATAACCAAGACATTCTTAACAACACTTGAAGTGTTACCCGCTACATCGGTTTGTTTAATCTGAATAGCATCAACATTATAGGTGCCTTCATTCAGCGTAAAACTATTGCCTGTGCCGTTAGTAAAATCAGTGCCACCATTAATGGAATACTGCCAAGTTGCATCTTCTTCCAAACCAGTAACTGTAATTGTGCCATTATTGGTAATGTTATCGTTGCCTAATGAACCTGTATCTGTAAAAGAAAATATTGGAGCTGTTGGTGGAGTGGTGTCTACAATAATAGCAGAGGTGTTCTTAACAACACTTGAAGTGTTGCCCGCTGCATCGGTTTGTTTAATCTGAATAGCATCAACATTATAGGTGCCTTCATCCAGCGTAAAACTATTGCCTGTACCGTTAACCCAGTTAGTGCCACCATTAATGGAGTACTGCCAAACTACACCCTCTTCCAAACCAATAACTGTAATTGCGCCATTACTGATAATGTTATCGCTATCTGATGAACCTGTGTCATTCGCTAAAGTGAATGTGAGTTCAGGTGCTGTTGTATCCCCACTATCACTGCCACTGACAGCAACCACAACGGCTACAACCACAACGGCAGCCACGATTCCTATATTTGAAGTAATAACATCAGAGAAACTTTGATTATCGTCTGTGCTTATTACTGCACTAGATTCTGTGGCAACAATGGATTGTTTGCCATAAAAATAGACGACTTGGGTGCCATCTTCTAAAGTAAAGAAGGCATCAGCAACAATATGATAAAGTCCACCGTCTTCGATGGGTAGAGAAACCAAGCAAGATAAATCAGTCTCACAAATAGTAAAATAGTTGTCAAAGATAATAATGCTTTCTTCTAATACCACCTCTAAATCATTATCAACCTTTTTGGCAATTAGGCCGGTCTTTTTAGTATCAACATCTTTGGGGTTTAATTGGTAAGCTATGCCAGCTTGAGTTTGAATGTGCTGAATACCCTTGGCAAGGGTAACCACTTCTTCGTTAAGTTTATTGGCAGCTTTTTGTGCTTCATTTTGTAGTGCCACAACTTGTTGTTGTGTTTTTGCTTGAATATCTTGCATACTTTGCCCTCATTTTACTTTTTGTGACACAACCATATCTTGATTAATTTTTTAAAAAAAAGACCTAATGGTATTTTTAATATGTAATTTTTTTTATTAACACCTGCGCTTATTCCAGTTTAATATAGACTAATGCTGTCATATCACATTCATTCAATCCAATACTTGGACTTCAATTGTCTAATATTCTAGAATTTTTAAGAGAGTTTAGATCTGATTAGTTTTGACACCACAGCCATGTCAGCCTTACCCGCTAATTGACCCTTGAGCAACCCCATTAACTTACCCATATCTTGCATAGAAGATGCATTGGAATCAGCAATCACTTTATCTACGACTACAGAAATTTCATCTTCTGAAAACTGTTCAGGCATATAGTTATTGATAATAACAAGCTCCGCCTCCTCAACCTTAACCAAATCGCTACGATTGGCTGCTTGAAATTGTGAAATTGAGTCTTTACGCTGCTTAACCATTTTTTGAATAACAGCCAACACCTGTGTATCATCTAACTCAATACGCTCATCTACTTCTATTTGCTTGATTGCACCTAGAATCATACGAATGGCCTTTAAGGCGTCTTTATCTTTGGCTTTCATTGCTGACTTCATATCGTCAGTAATGCGGTTTTTTAATTCAGGCATAAAATTTTATAATTTGTTACCAAAAAAACAACTAGTACATACGCTTTCTGTGGATACGATTTTTAGCCATTTCTTTGTGTGTGCGCTTGACTGCTGCTGCCTTCATGCGCTTATTCACCCAAGTTGGCTTTTCATAAAATTCTTTCTTACGAACATCAGTAATAACACCTGCTCGGTCACATGTACGACGAAAGCGTCTTAGTGCAATATCAAATGGTTCGTTTTCTCTTACTTTAATTGAAGGCATAGGGGTTTCCTTTATGAGTCTGTAGAATCGTTAGCCTCTGTGCTATCGAAATCAACTAATTGAACAATCGCCATTGGCGCTTTATCGCCAGTACGAAAACCAGCTTTAAGAATACGGATATAACCGCCAGGGCGGCTTTTGTAAAATGGGCCTAGCTGAGTAAACAACTTGGCAACCATTGCATCATCGCGTAATCTTGCAAATGCGTGACGACGATTGGCAACACTGTCTATTTTGGCTTTGGTAATTAACGGCTCAACAACACGACGAAGTTCTTTTGCTTTTGGCAAAGTCGTCCTGATTGTTTCATGAAGAAATAATGAATTTGCCATATTCTTAAACATCGCCTTACGATGAGAAGAGTTACGATTTAGTTGTCTACCTGACTTTCTATGTCTCATTATAAAATCCTTTATTATTCGCTCATTAAATCAACTGGTGGCCAATTTTCAATGGCTGTGCCTAATTCTAGACCTTTATCAGTTAATACTTCTTTAATTTCATTCAACGACTTACGGCCTAAATTAGGTGTTCTTAGCAAGTCTTGCTCAGATTTTTGAATTAGGTCGCCAATGTAGTAAATTTGCTCGGCTTTCAAGCAGTTTGCACTACGCACTGTCAACTCTAATTCATCAACCGCTGCCAACAATTGTGGATCAAAATCATCTGAAGTTGGCAACGCCTCTTCTTCTTCAACTAATTCCAATTCAACAAATGAAGACAACTGGTCTTGTAAAATTGTTGCTGCACGCTTAATTGCTTCTTCGGCATTAACGGAACCATTGGTTTCTAATTCAATATTAAGTTTATCAAGATTAACCTTTTGATCAACACGAGCCGCATCAACCGTAAAACTAACACGCTTAATTGGTGAAAAACTTGCATCCAACTGCATGCCACCAATGGCTGATGCTTCATCATCACGCGCAACAGCTGCATCATAACCAATACCAGTACCGATCTTAAGTGTCATACGCATATGACCGCCAGCGTTTATGGTGGCAATAACTTTGTCTTTATTAAAGACAACAACATCGGTGCCATTTGCTTCAATATCAGCCACTGTAATTTCACAAGGGCCTTTTTTATCAATGACAACCTCTGCTGATTCAGAAGTGTTTAAAGCAACTGAAACTTCTTTAAGGTTTAATAAAATATCCAGCACATCTTCTTGAACATCATCAATGGCTGAAAACTCATGCATCACCCCTTCAATCGCCACTTCAGTAATTGCCGAACCCACCATAGAAGACAATAAAGTTCTTCTCAATGCATTACCTAGCGTATGACCAAAACCCTTTTCCAAAGGCTCAAGAACAACCTTATATTGATTATTCGCCGTCTCTGTTAATTCAACCAACTTCGGCTTTAAAAAATCTCTTGCATTTCCTTGCATAATATGTCCCTTATTTTGAATATAATTCAACAATTAGATGTTCTGCAATATCAGATGACAAATCATCACGAGCAGGCACATTTTTAAACACACCTTTCAGTGCTTTGGTGTCAACTTCAATCCATTCTGCTTGCTCGCCTTGTTGGGCTAATTCCACAGCTAATTGAATGCGACTTTGTTTTTTTGCTTTTTCTCTAATAGAAATTTCATCATTAGCACTCACTTGATAAGAAGGAATGTTAACCACTAAACCATTTACTAAAATAGACTTATGAGAAACCAATTGCCTAGATTCAGCACGCGTGGATCCAAAACCCATGCGATAAACCACATTATCAAGACGACACTCCAATAAAGACAAGAGGTTTTCACCTGTTGAACCTTTCCTTTGAGAGGCTTTTTTGTAATATGAGCGGAATTGCTTTTCTAAGATGCCATAAATGCGTCTAACTTTTTGCTTTTCGCGTAACTGCAAGCCATACTCAGTACCTTTGGCTTGACGAGCAGTTGCACCGTGCATACCTGGTAATTGTGTTACTTTACATTTAGAATCTAATGATCTAATGCCACTTTTTAGAAATAGGTCCGTGCCTTCGCGACGAGCTAATTTACAAGTGGGTCCAGTATATCTAGCCATAATTTATCCTTATACTCTGCGTTTCTTAGAAGGACGACAACCATTGTGAGGGATTGGCGTTACATCTGTGATTGATTGAATTTTTAAACCTTGTGCATTCAAGCCACGAATGGCTGAATCTCTACCAGGTCCAGGGCCTTTAACACGAACTTCTAAATTCTTCATGCCAAAAGCCAGTGCTTTCTCACCACAATTGCCAGCAGCAACTTGTGCGGCAAATGGTGTTGATTTTCTAGAACCTCTAAAACCAGAGCCACCTGAGGTCGCCCAACAAACTGCATTGCCATGACGATCTGTAATCATAACGATGGTGTTGTTAAATGTTGCATGGATATGCGCAATACCGTCAGTAACGACTTTTTTTGATTTTTTCTTTGTTGGAGCTTGTGCCATAATAAATTCCTATAATTATCTAATTAAACGACGAGGACCCTTACGAGTTCTAGCATTTGTTTTGGTTCTTTGACCACGAAGTGGCAATGATTTTCTGTGACGAATACCACGGTAGCAACCCAAATCCTTTAAGCGCTTGATGTCCATTGCAATTTGACGACGAAGATCACCTTCAACTTCAAATTTTGCAACCGCGCCACGTATGAGTTCTAACTGATCTTCAGCCAAATCCAAAACTTTTGTGCTTGGGTCTAATTTAAGCTCTATACAAATTGCTTGTGCACGGGTAGCACCAATGCCAAAAATTGACTGTAAGCCAATAACAATGTGCTTATGTGTTGGAACATTTATTCCTGCTATTCTAGCCATTTACCTTTTCCTTATATCCTATATCTTTAAGTTTTATTAAAATCTGCCCTAATAATTTCTTATTTAAAATAGTAACAAATTAAAATTTTCAAAACGAGCAATTATACCTTGTTAACTTTGCTCTGTCAATTCCCAATTAGCCTTGTCTTTGTTTATGTCTAGGCTCTTTGCAAATAACACGCACGACACCGTGACGCTTGATAATTTTACAATGGTTACAAATTTTCTTAACTGATGCTCTTACTTTCATAATACTTACCCCTCTAGTTTAAACCTGATTTTTTCATTAATGACTCATACTGGTTGGACATTAAATGTGATTGCACTTGTGTAATAAAATCTATTACTACAACAACAATAATTAACAAACTGGTGCCACCAAAATAGAACGGTACATTCCAATATAAAATCAAAAATTCTGGTAGCAAACAAACCGCAGTAATATAAACTGCACCTGTTGCTGTCAAACGCGATGTTACTGCGTCAATATAATCTGCTGAATGCTGACCTGGGCGAATACCCGGAATAAAGCCACCAGACTTGCGTAAATTATCCGCCATGTCTTTTGCATCAAAAGTTAATGCGGTATAGAAAAATGTAAAAAACACAATGGCCAAACCATAAAACATAACATACAATGGCTGACCGGGAGAAATACTCGCAGTCAAATCAGCCAACCAACCCATACCTTCTGATTGAGAAAACCAACCGCCTAAAGTTGCTGGAAATAAAATAATTGAAGAGGCAAAAATTGGTGGAATAACACCTGCCATATTAATTTTAAGTGGCAAGTATGAACTTTGTCCGCCTACCATTTTACGACCTTGTTGACGCTTGGCATAATTCACAGTAATGCGGCGTTGCCCACGCTCCATAAAGACAACAAAAGCAGTTACCAATAATGTCATTGCTAATAATACCACCAGCAAAATAACCGCCAATTCACCCGTGGAAACCAACGACAATGTCGAGCCTATCGCCGAAGGCAAGCCTGAAACAATGCCTGCAAAAATAATCATAGAGATTCCGTTACCGATACCTTTTTCTGTAATTTGTTCACCTAACCACATTAAAAATAGTGTGCCTGTAGTAAGCGTTACCACGGTTACCAAACTGAATGTAAAGCCAGCATTGGTGACCAAATCTACACCACCAGCACTTTGTGATTGCAAAGCAATGGAAATACCATACGATTGAAATACTGCCAGTACCACTGTACCTAAGCGTGTGTATTGTGTAATCTTACGCTTGCCCGTTTCCCCTTCTTTTTTAAGCTGCTCTAACTTTGGCACCACCGAAGTCATTAACTGAATAATAATTGATGCTGAGATATAAGGCATAATGCCCAATGTAAAAATAGACAATCTTTCTAGTGCACCACCAGAAAACATATTAAACATATCCAAAATTGTACCCTGCTGATCTTGCACAAGTGATGCTAATGCAGTAGACGATATAAATGGAATAGTAATGTGTGTGCCCAATCTAAAAACGATTAACGCACCCAATAAAAAGAGGATGCGCTTCGATAAATCTTGAGAAATTCCAGATTGACTCATAAGATTACTCGCTTACCGAACCTTTGGCCGCTTCAATTGCTGCTTTTGCGCCTTTAGTTACCTTAATGCCTGTCAATGTTACTGCTCTAGTAATTTCACCAGAAAGCATAACTTTAACACGCTTAATATTTTTGGTCACCAAGTTGTGTTGCTTCAACACTTCAAGAGTAATTTCTTTTTCGTCTAACTTATTAAGTTCAGACAAGGTTACTTGAGAAGTGATAATTGAAACGCGCGAAGAGAAGCCCACTTTAGGTAAACGACGCTGTAATGGCATCTGACCACCTTCAAAACCAACTTTAGAAAACCCGCCTGAGCGAGACTTTTGACCTTTGTGACCACGACCACAAGTTTTACCAAAGCCACTGCCGATACCACGACCAACACGCTTTCTGTCTCTTTTTTCGCCTTCTGCAGGTGCCAATGTATTGAGTTGCATAATATTCATAATTTAATCCTTGTTTACCTTAGTCTTCAATCTTAAGTAGGTACGATATTTTATTAATCATGCCTCTTACTTCAGGCGTATCAACCAATTCTACTGTATGATTAATACGCTTAAGTCCAAGACCTGTTACTGTTGCACGATGAGAGGGTAAGCGACCATGAAAACTCTTAACCAGAGTTACGCTTACTGTACTTTTTTTAGTTGCAGTTTTTTTTGCTGCTACTTTTTTCTCTTCAGTCATTATGCCTCTCCCCTGATTTCTTCAACAGTTTTACCACGCTTGGCTGCAACTAATTGCGGAGATGACATTGAGGTTAAGCCTTCAATTGTTGCACGAACAACACTGATAGGGTTGCGTGTACCGTTGCATTTTGCCAAGATATTGTGCACACCAACTGCCTCTAATACACTACGCATTGGGCCACCAGCAATAACACCTGTGCCTTCTGATGCTGGTTGCATATAAACTTTGGCAGCGCCAACATTAGAAGTAATAGGGTAATAAAGTGTACCATCTTTAAGTGGCACACTCTTCATTGCCTTTCTTGCTTTGTCCATTGCTTTTTGGATGGCAACAGGCACTTCACGAGCTTTACCCGTACCATAACCTACTTTACCATTGCCATCACCTACAACAACCAATGCAGAAAAGCCAAAGATGCGACCACCTTTAACTACTTTTACAACGCGACGAATATTGACCAATTTTTCAATATAATCATCACCTTCTTCTTTATTATTTTTTCTAAAATCTGCCATTCTCTATGCCTTTTTATAATTTTTTTTAAAAGTCCAAGCCACCATCTCTAGCTGCTTCTGCTAATGCCTTAATACGACCATGGTATTTGAAGCCAGATCGATCAAATGCAACCTTTGTTACCTTTACTTTTTTCGCTGCCTTGGCAATCTCAGCACCAATCTTTGTTGCTGCTGCTACATTGCCCCCATTCTTCTCTTTTAAGCTAGAAGCAAAAGCCAAAGTTTTTGTGCCACAAGCACTAATCACTTGCACATAAATATGCTGGGCAGTTTTGTGCACACATAAACGCTCAACACCTTTCTCAGCATGCTTTGCTCTAAACTTAGTTGCTCTTCTTAAACGCGCTTGTTTTTTAGAAAGTTTCATACAATTACCTTAATTAATTATTTCTTCTTAGCTTCTTTACGAACCACATACTCATCAGTATAACGAACACCTTTGCCTTTATAAGGCTCTGGTGGACGAAAGGCACGAATTTCAGCAGCCACTTGACCTACTTTTTGTTTGTCCATACCCTGAACAACAATCTCAGTCTGAGAAGGTGTCTCAGCAGTAATACCTTCTGGTAATGCATACTGAACAGGATGTGAAAAACCCAATGTTAAATCTAATACCTTGCCCATTGATTTGGCACGATAACCAACGCCAATTAGGGTTAATTTTTTTATCCAACCTTCTGAAACGCCTTGAATCAAGTTCGCCATATTGGCTCTAACAGTACCCGCTTGCGCCCATGCTTTCTTTTCATCTTTCTTATCAACTTTGGCAATGGCAAATGTTAAAACATTGTCTGTATTGGTAATTGTTACCAATGGATGAACATTCATCTGCATTTGGCCTAACTTACCTTTAACTGCCACTGAAGAATCCTTTAACGATACTTCAATACCTGCTGGAATTTCGATTGGTGCTTTTGCAACTCTAGACATCTTATAACTCCTTTAAGAAACGCTACACAAAACTTCACCACCCACATTTTGGGTTGCTGCTTTTTGTCCAGTCATTACACCTTTGGGTGTTGAAACAATAACAATACCTAGTCCATTCATAACACTTGGCATTTCAGTACTCTTTGCATATACACGCAAACTTGGCTTTGAAATTCTTTTCAACGAATCAATAACAGGTTTTTCATCATAATACTTTAACTTAATAGTCAAAGTCTTAGTGGCTTTTTCACCAGCAACACTAAACGATTCAATATAACCTTCTTGCTGCATCACACTTGCGATAGCAGACTTTAAACTTGATGCTGGAATGTTAACTTCTTTCTTTTCAACCATATGTGCATTACGAATGCGGGTTAACATATCAGCTACGGGATCAGACATACTCATAATCTATTACCTCCTACCAACTTGCTTTAGATAAACCAGGAACTTCGCCGTTCATGGTGCGTTCTCTAAGTTTGATTCTAGCCAAACCAAACTTACGATAAAAACCGTGTGGACGACCTGTCAAACCACAACGACTGCGTTGTCTGGTTGGCGAAGCGTCACGCGGCAATGCCTGCAACTTAATCGTTGCTTGAAAGCGTTCTTCGTCAGAAGTATTTACGCTTTTAATAATTCTCTTTAACTCAAGGCGCTTAGTGCGGTATTTTGCAACCAACTTAGTGCGCTTAAGGTCTCTGTTTATCATAGACTTTTTAGCCATTTTCTTTATCCTTAAATGGGAAATTAAACATTGCTAATAGTTTCTTAGCGTCTTCATTATTTTGTGCACTAGTAGTAATAGCAATATCCATACCACGCACTCTTGTTACTTTTTCGAAATCAATTTCAGGGAATACGATTTGTTCAGTTAAACCCATGTTGTAATTGCCACGACCATCAAATGATTTCTCATTTAAGCCACGAAAGTCACGAATACGCGGAATTGCGATATTAACTAAGCGATCTAAGAATTCATACATCTTTTCTTTGCGCAATGTTACTTTACAACCAATAGCATTACCTTCTCTTAACTTGAAACTCGCTACTGATTTGCGTGCAATACAGGTCATTGGTTTTTGACCTGAAATTAAACTCATTTCTTCTAATGCGCTTTGCAAAATTTTCTTGTCACCTAGCGCACTACCCAGACCCATATTAATGGTAATCTTTTCAATCTTAGGCACTGCCATTGGATTCTTTTGGTCCAACTCTTTTTGTAGAGCGGGTAGAATTTCTTCTTTATATTGTTTTTGTAATCTAGACACGGTATTTTCCTTTTAACTGTTTCAAACGATTGATTCGCCGTTTGATTTAAAAAATCTTTCCTTGTTACCCTCTTTGTTGGCACGAATACCAACTCTATCTGCTTTTTTAGTCTTCGCATTGTAAATTGCTACATTTGAAATTGCCATTGGCATTTCTGTATCAATAATACCACCCGTAACACCCGCATTTGGATTGGGCTTAACATGCTTCTTAGCAATGTTTAAACCTTCAACCACAACTTTAGCATTTGTTACTTTAGTTACAGTACCCATTGAGCCTTTGTCTTTACCTGCAATAACAATAACTTCGTCATTCATTCTAATCTTTTGCATTATAGAACCTCTGGTGCTAATGAGACAATTTTCATAAATTTTGCACTGCGCAATTCACGGGTTACAGGGCCAAAGATGCGTGTACCCACTGGCTCAAGTTTTGTATTTAACAACACAACTGCATTATTGTCAAAACGAATGCGTGAGCCATCAGCACGACGAACACCTTGTGCTGTACGAACAACAACGGCATCATACACATCACCTTTTTTGACTTTAGCGCGAGGTGCGGCTTCTTTAATACTTACTTTGACCACATCACCGATATTTGCATAACGACGCTTAGAGCCACCTAATACTTTAATACACATTGCTTTGACACCACCACTGTTGTCGGCAATATGAAGTTTTGTTTGCATTTGAATCATATTTTATTCTCTTTTAATATGCTAATAATTAATCAATCGCAACTGATTTTTCAAGGACTTCTAGCAACGCCCAACACTTGGTTTTAGAAAACGGTTTCGCTTCAACAACTCTTACCGTATCGCCTAAACCGCATTCATTATTTGCATCATGTGCATGTACTTTAGTACTGCGCTTGATGTACTTCTTATAAATTGGGTGTCTTACTTTACGCTCAATTTGAACCGCAATTGTTTTATCACGACTATTACTAACAACTTTGCCTGTTAATACGCGTTCTACTTTATTCTCGCTCATACTCGTTTCTCTCTAATAATAGTTTTAACTCGTGCAATCGACTTTTTAATCTTGCTTAATTTAGATGCATCATCTAACTGTGCACTTTTATGCTTCATACGCAATTCAAAATGATCTTTTAAAAGTGTCATTAAAGTTTCGTTAAGTGTAGAAGTATCTTGACTTCTTAATTCTTTTGCATCCATTACATTGCCATCCTTTTAATTACTTTCGTTTTTACTGGTAATTTAGCTGCTGCTAGTGCAAACGCCTCTTTTGCAACAGTCTCATCAACGCCTTGCATTTCAAACAACATTTGACCTGGTTTGATTTGTGCAATCCAATATTCAACACTACCCTTACCTTTACCCATACGCACTTCCAATGGCTTTTTAGTAATAGGCTTATCTGGAAACACACGAATCCAAATTTTACCCTGACGCTTCACATGGCGCGTCATTGCTCTACGAGCGGCTTCAATTTGTCTGGCAGTCATACGACATCTACCCACAGCTTGTAAGCCAATTTCACCAAAACTAACCTTATGGCCAGTTGCAAGACCGCGGTTACGGCCTTTCATCATTTTTCTAAATTTTGTACGTTTAGGTTGTAGCATTTCTCAATCCTTTATTTCTTACCGATTTGATTAGTAGCACCACGACGAGCAACCTCATCTAATGTGCCTTTCTTATGGTCTAAAATTTCACCTTTAAATATCCAAACCTTGATACCGATTACCCCATATTGTGTATTTGCACCATAATGTGCGTAATCAACATCCGCTCTAAAAGTATGCAATGGTACACGACCCTCTCTATACCACTCAGAGCGTGCAATTTCTGCACCGTTTAAGCGACCACTAACCATTACTTTAATTCCCTGAGCGCCTAAGCGTGTGGCATTACCTAATACACGCTTAACTGCACGCCTATACATCACACGCTTTTCTAATTGTTGTGCAATATTCTCTGCTACCAAACGCGCATCCAACTCTGGCTTCTTAATTTCTTCAATACTAATATGTACTGGAATGCCCATTATCTTGGCAACAATAGCCTTTAGATCTTCAATATCTGCGCCTTTTTTACCAATAACAATACCTGGGCGTGCAGTATGAATAATAACTTTTGCATTATCTGCAAGACGCTCAATCTGAACACGACTAACAGAAGCGGATTTTAATTTCTCAAATAAGAAATCTCTCACTTTAATATCAGACAATAAGTACTTAGAATAATCTTGAGAATTTGCATACCACTTAGAATCCCAATCTTTAACGATGCCTAATCTAATACCTTTTGGATTTACTTTTTGACCCATAATTAACCTGCGCTTACGCCAACTGTAATGTGGCTTGTTCTTTTTAAAATACGATTCGCTCTACCTTTTGCTCTAGGGCGAATTCTTTTCATTGTTGAGCCTTCGTCAATATAAACGCTGCTCACCTTTAATTCATCAATGTCTAGTCCATCATTGTTTTCAGCATTTGAAATCGCCGAATTCAACACTTTCTTAACAAGTACCGATGCTTTTTTATTGCTAAACGATAAAATGTTAAGTGCCTCCTCTACTGATTTTGAACGAATTTGATCCGCTACCAATCTCGCCTTAAAGGCTGAGGTTTTTGCATATTTATGTATTGCTTTAACTTCTTTCATTTCAACCTACCTATATTTATGCTTTACGATCGCCTGAATGTGCATGGAATGTTCTAGTCGCTGCAAATTCACCCAGTTTATGACCTACCATTTGTTCGTTAACTGATACTGGCACATGTGCTCTGCCATTATGCACTGCGATTGTTAAGCCAATCATTTCAGGCACAATTACCGAACGCCTAGACCAAGTTTTAATTGGTTTTCTATCGTTATTCTCTTGAGCAGTTAATACTTTTTTGATTAAATGCTCGTCAACAAATGGACCCTTTCTTAATGATCTAGCCATAATTACCCTTATTTATTTCGACGACGTACGATAAGTTTATCAGTACGCTTATTACTACGTGTTTTATAACCCTTAGTTGGTGTACCCCAAGGAGAAACCGGATGACGACCACCACTAGTTTTACCTTCACCACCACCATGTGGGTGATCAACTGGGTTCATCACTACACCACGAACAGTAGGTCTGACACCTCTCCAACGAGTAGCACCCGCTTTACCAAGTTTTCTTAAACTGTGCTCTTTCTTAGATACTTCGCCAATGGTTGCACGACAATCTGCCAATACTTTACGCACCTCACCAGAACGCAATCTCAAAGTAACATAAGTACCTTCTTTTGCAATTAACTGTGCTGAAGTACCTGCACTGCGTGCCATTTGTGCGCCCTTACCTGGCTTAAGTTCGATGCAATGAATAACACTACCCAGTGGAATATTCGCACATGGCATTACATTACCAACTTTAATAGCAACGCTATTACCTGAAACAATTTCTTCACCTACTTGTAAACCGTTTGGTGCAATAATATACTTTCGCTCACCATCTGCATATAAAACCAAAGCAATATTTGCACTACGATTTGGATCATATTCTAGACGCTCAACTTTTGCAACAATATCGTCTTTATTGCGTCTGAAATCAATAATGCGATAACGACGCTTATGGCCACCACCCTTATGTCGAACCGTAATTTTTCCACGGTTATTACGACCACTGATTCTATTCTTGCTTTCTGTTAGCGGTGCATAAGGCGTACCTTTATGCAAATCTTTATCAACAACATTAACAACAAATCGTCTGCCAGGTGAAGTTGGTTTTCTTTTAATTACTTGTGCCATAATCTCTCTCTTAAGATGCGCTTACGTCAATCATTTGGCCTTCAGACACTTTTACCATTGCCTTCTTCCAATTAACACGACGACCAATTTTGCCTTTATAAACTTTTTTCTTACCTTTAACAACAGAGGTGGTTACATTTTCTACAGTAACACCAAATAGCGTTTCAACTGCTGCCTTGATTTCTTTCTTATTACTATCAACACGCACTTTAAATGCATACTGATTTTGTACTGACAACAATGATGTTTTCTCAGAAACAATAGGTGCCAATAAAGTTTTCAATACTTTTTCTTGATTCATAATTGTGCCTCAATTTTCTTTAATGCTGCTTCAGTAACCACAACATTTTCATAACCAATTAAACTCACTGGGTCAATACTTTGTGTGTCACAAACGCCAACATGATATAAATTACGCGAAGAAAGATATAAATTTTCATCTAACTCATCTGTCATTAACAGTGCATCTTTCACATCTAAAGCCTTAAGCAATGCTGTAACATTTTTTGTTTTCGCATCTTTGACTTCAAAATCTTTTACCACTTTCAGGCGCTCAGTACGCACCAACTCTGAAAAAATAACGCTAATTGCACCTTTGTACATTTTCTTGTTAACTTTTTGAGAAAAACTCTTTGGCTGTGCAGCAAATGTTACGCCACCTGAACGCCAAATAGGTCCACGAGAAGTACCTGCACGAGCACGACCAGTACCTTTTTGTGCCCAAGGTTTTTTACCGCCACCACTCACTGCTGAGCGATTCTTTTGCGCTTTAGAACCTTGGCGACCCGTCGCCATATAAGCCGTTGTTATTTGGTGAACCAACGATTGGTTGTAATCTCTTGCAAATACCTTATCCGCAACTTCAGCAGAAGTGGACTTATTGGTGCTTATATCTAATACTTTTAATTTCATTTTAACAACCTTATTCTTTTGTTTCGGCTTCTGGTGCTACATCAACAGCATCTTTCTGCTCTTGAAGTTGCTTACTTATGCCGTTATTTACTTTATCTTTTTTAGTAGATAAATTAACTTTAACAAAACCTTTGTTAGCACCAGGGATTGAGCCCTTTACTAAAATTAAGTTTCTCTCATTGTCAACACGAATCACTTCTAAACATTCTTGTGTTACCTGCTCATCACCCATGTGACCAGCCATCTTCTTGCCTTTAAATACACGACCAGGATCTTGACACTGTCCAGTAGAGCCAATTGCTCTGTGAGAAATCGAGTTACCATGTGTGGCATCTTGCATTGAAAAATTATGACGCTTCACACCACCCTGAAAACCCTTTCCTTTAGATTGCCCAGTAACATCAACATAATGACCTGCGCCAAAAGTTGATAAATCAAAGCTCTTTACACCTGCAATTTCATCAGCATTTGCTCTAAATTCCCAAAGACCTAAACCAATCTCTTGTTCAGCTTTTGCATAATGACCTTTAGTTGCTGATGAAACACGACGCAACTTCGCCTGACCTTTCTTATTAACTTTAGCACCCGTAGTAACCTGTACAGCGCTATAGCCATCTACTTCTACTGTTTTTGTCTGAACAACACGATTAGGTTCAACTTTAATAACACTTACTGCAGTCGCCGAACCATCGTCAGCCAAAATACGCGTCATTCCTAATTTTTGTCCTACTAAACCAATTGCCATGATTCTATTCCTATTACTTGTGTTTGTTAATTAAGCTGAATTGCTACATCAACGCCTGCTGCTAAATCTAATTTCATTAATGCATCAACTGTTTTATCAGTTGGGCTAATAACATCCATTAATCTAACATATGTTCTTAATTCGTACTGATCTCTTGCTTTCTTGTTGACATGTGGAGAAGTTAAAACTGTAAAACGCTCCTTCTTTGTTGGCAAGGGAATCGGACCTCTAACACTAGCACCAGTGCTTTTTGCTGTTGCTACAATCTCGATGGCAGACTTATCGATTAAACGATGGTCAAATGCCTTTAATTTAATTCTAATATTTTGATTGCTCATGTTCTGAATCCTATTAATAAGTACAACTTATGTTTCAACGAAAAAGCGAACATTATACAAGAATATTCGCTCTTAGATTAATTAATTTATTTTTAATCTGTCACCTTAGCAACAACACCTGCACCAACGGTACGCCCGCCTTCTCTGATGGCAAATCTTAAGCCTTCTTCCATAGCGATTGGTGATAATAACTCTACTTCCATCTTCACATTGTCACCCGGCATAACCATTTCTACATCTTTTGGTAATTGGCAAGCGCCAGTAACATCAGTTGTTCTGAAATAAAATTGTGGACGGTAGTTATTGAAGAATGGTGTGTGTCGTCCGCCTTCATCTTTGCTTAAAATATAAACTTCTGCTTCAAACTTTGAATGCGGCTTGATTGAACCTGGCTTGGCCAATACTTGACCACGCTCTACATCTTCGCGTTTAGTACCACGAAGTAGAACGCCAACATTATCACCTGCTTCACCAGAATCTAATAATTTACGGAACATTTCAACACCTGTACAAGTTGTTGTTTGTGTGTCTCTAATGCCAACGATTTCAATTTCATCATTAACATTAACAATACCTGCTTCAATACGACCTGTAACCACGGTACCACGACCAGAGATTGAGAATACATCCTCAATTGGCATAATAAATGGTTTGTCTGTATCACGCTTAGGTGTTGGAATGTATGAATCTAATGCTTCAACCAATTTAACGATAGAAGGAACGCCAATGTCTGAAGTGTCGCCTTCTAATGCTTTTAGTGCAGAGCCAAAAATAACGGGGGTGTCATCACCTGGGAAATCATATTCGGTCAACAGTTCACGAATTTCCATTTCTACCAATTCTACCAATTCTTCGTCATCAACCATATCGGCTTTGTTCATATAAACAAGAATATACGGAACACCTACTTGCTTAGACAAAAGGATATGCTCACGAGTTTGTGCCATAGGGCCGTCTGTTGCTGCAATAACGATAATAGCGCCATCCATTTGGGCGGCACCAGTAATCATATTCTTGACATAGTCGGCGTGTCCGGGGCAGTCAACATGGGCATAATGACGAGCTTCTGATTCATATTCTACATGCGCTGTTGAAATGGTAATACCACGCTCTCTTTCTTCAGGGGCATTATCAATATCTGCATAGTCGTTAAATTCACCGCCATTGATTTCTGCCATAACTTTAGTGATGGCTGCTGTTAGGGTGGTTTTACCATGGTCAACATGACCAATAGTGCCTACATTAACATGGGGTTTGGTTCTTTCGAATTTTTCTTTTGACATATTATTGCTCCTTGTTACTTTATATTATTTATTTAATTTTTCGATGACATCATCAGCAACATTTTTTGGTGCTGCGGTATATTTTGAGAACTCCATTGAGTAACTTGCGCGACCTTGAGTTGCGGAACGAAGGTCATTTGCATAACCAAACATTTCAGCCAATGGAACATCTGCTTTTAACTGCTTGCCATTCGGGAGATCTTCCATTGCACCTACCAAACCACGGCGTCTATTTAGATCGCCCATCACATCACCCATATATTCTTCAGGTGTAACAATCTCAACAGCCATCATCGGCTCAAGTAATTGTGGATTTGCCAATCGAACGCCTTCTGCTAAACACTTACTAGCAGCAATCTTAAATGCCATTTCGTTTGAGTCTACATCATGGTAAGAACCATCATAAACAGTAACCTTCATATCAACCAATGGGAAGCCAGCCAATACACCGTTTTCCATTTGCTCTTGAATACCTTTGTTAACCGCAGGAACATATTCTTTAGGAATAACGCCACCTTTAATCTCATCAACAAATTCATAGCCAGCACCCGGCTCTTGTGGCTCAATGCGTAAATATACATGTCCATATTGACCACGACCACCTGATTGTTTAGCAAATTTGTGCTGATGCTCAACCAAAGTTGTAATCGCTTCACGATAAGCAACTTGTGGTGCGCCGACATTACACTCAACATCAAACTCACGCTTCATACGATCAACAATAATATCCAAATGAAGTTCGCCCATGCCTGCAATAATAGTTTGACCCGACTCTTCGTCACTTGATACACGGAATGAAGGATCTTCAGCGGCAAGTTTACCTAAGGCAATACCCATTTTTTCTTGGTCTGCTTTGGTTTTTGGTTCAACTGCCAAAGCAATTACTGGCTCTGGAAATTCCATTCTTTCCAAGACAATTTTCTCTTTCATGTCACACAGGGTATCACCTGTAGTCACATCTTTGAGTCCAATGGCGGCTGCAATATCGCCAGCACGAACCTCTTTAATTTCATCTCGTTCGTTTGAGTGCATTTGCACCATACGACCAATACGCTCTTTTTTGCCTTTAGATGAATTATAAACAAAATCACCTGCTTTTAACACGCCTGAATACACACGGAAAAATGTTAAATTTCCTACAAATGGATCGGTTGCAATTTTAAATGCTAATGCTGCGAATGGTTCGCTGTCATCGGCTTTACGCGGTGCACGAGTTTCCTCTTTATCATCAAGAATACCTTCAATCGCATCCACATCTAGCGGTGACGGCATATACATAATTATTGCATCTAATGCTGCTTGCACACCTTTATTCTTAAAGGCTGAACCACAAAACATTGGAATAATATGATTGCCAATACACTGAGAACGAATGCCTTCTTTAATTTCATCATCTGACAATTCGCCTTCTTCTAAGTATTTTTCCATTAACTCATCATTGGCTTCTGCTGCAGACTCAACCATAAATTCACGCTTTTCTTTTGCTAAGTCTTGTAAATCTTCTGGAATGTCTTTAGTTTCGTAGGTGGCACCTTGATCTTCTTCGTTCCAATAAATGGCTTTCATGGTAATTAAATCAACCACACCTTTAAAGTCTTCTTCTGCACCAATAGCGATTTGCATTGGTACCGGATTTGCACCTAAACGGGTTTTAATTTGCGCACAAACGCGCAAAAAATCTGCACCAGCACGATCCATTTTGTTAACAAAACCAATTCTTGGTACATTGTATTTATTTGCTTGACGCCACACAGTCTCAGATTGAGGCTCTACACCACCAACCGCACAAAACAAAGCTAGCGCACCATCTAATACTTTAAGAGAACGCTCAACTTCAATCGTAAAATCAACATGTCCCGGAGTATCAATAATATTGATGCGATGCTCTTCAAACTGCTCATCCATACCTTTCCACATACAAGTGGTTGCAGCAGAAGTAATGGTAATACCACGCTCTTGCTCTTGCTCCATCCAGTCCATGGTAGCGCCACCATCATGCACTTCACCAATTTTGTGTGTGCGACCTGTATACAAAAGTACACGCTCAGTAGTAGTAGTTTTACCAGCATCAATATGCGCCATAACGCCAACATTACGGTAGCGACTCAGTGGGTGATTTCTTGCCATCTTCTTATCCTTTTATGTCTACCAGCGGAAGTGAGCAAACGCTTTGTTTGCCTCTGCCATTCTGTGTGTGTCTTCTTTCTTTTTAAATGCAGTGCCACGATTTTGGACAGCGTCCAAAACTTCGCCTGCTAACCTTAGCTTCATGCCTTTTTCACCGCGTTTGCGTGATGCTTCAATAATCCAGCGCATTGCTAGTGCAATTTTACGCTCAGATCTAACTTCAACGGGTACTTGATAAGTGGAGCCACCAACACGACGAGATTTAATCTCAACTTGTGGTCCAATATTTTCTAGTGCTTGCTTAAAAGTCTCAATTGGCTCGGCATTACCTTTGGCTTCAATTGTATTTAACGCATCATAAACAATCTTCTCAGCTACAGATTTTTTGCCATCTAACATTAAGATGTTAACAAACTTAGCCAATACTAAATCGCCAAACTTTGGGTCTGGTAGGATTTCTCTTTTTGGTGCGGATCTTCTTCTCATAGTTTTTCTCTTGTTTTAATATTTAGTTTATTTCTTTGGTTTCTTGGTGCCATATTTAGAGCGACCTTGCATTCTGCCATCAACACCAACCGTATCTAATGCGCCACGAACAGTATGGTAACGCACACCTGGTAAATCCTTTACACGACCACCACGAATTAAAATCACCGAGTGTTCTTGTAAGTTATGACCTTCGCCACCAATATAAGTCGTTACTTCAGCAGCATTGGTTAATCTAACACGGGCAACTTTACGCAATGCTGAATTAGGCTTTTTAGGTGTTGTTGTATATACACGAGTACATACACCACGCTTTTGTGGGCAGCTGTCTAAGGCTGGAACACCACTCTTTGTAACCTTCTTTTTACGCGGTTTGCGTACTAATTGATTCACTGTTGACATAAATACATTACTCCAATAAATTACTAAATATTTGTTTATAAAATTAATCGCTCTTTCGTTTTCACGGGCAATAAAGGCAAGCATTATACTGTGCTGAATTACCCCCGTCAATATGTTTTCTTAATTTTTTTACTAAGAGTGGCCTTTGCATAAATATAAATAATCATCAAGAATCCGCTTTTCACCCACTTGGTAATTTTTTAAACCCAGCCTTAGCCCTGCTAGGACAAGGTTTAAGAAAATCACCAAGTGGGCAAAAATTGAATTTTGCTAATCGTCTATATTTATGCAAAGGTCTCAAAGAAAGTTTTGTATAAAATATTAGGGATGAATAAAATTCATTTTTTCTAAACTTATTAACTTTTCTAAACCTTGTTTTAGTAAGGCTTAGACTGGATTTAAGAAAATTTCCAAGTAAGTGAAATAGGCACTTAGATAACCACTCATAATTTTATACAAAAGTTTCAGCTCAGTCTGTCTAATAAAAAACGACTGGCACGATTTAACATCTCAAACACATCATCAAAACGCCCTTCAAAATATGGATCGGGCACGCCTTTTCCGTTATTTTTCGGAATATTATCAAGCATTAAAGAAAGTTTGTGCTGATGTTCTGATGGGCAAATGTCTTGCAAGTCTGTCAAATTACTAACATCCATCGCAAAAATATAATCATAATGATAAAAATCTGACTCATGTACTTGCCTAGCACGCTGCACAGACAAGTCCACATTGTGCTTATGTGCCACAACTTGAGAACGAGTATCGGGTTGCTCGCCAATATGATAAGCATGCGTTCCTGCGGAATCAATTTCAAATAAATCTTGTACGCCTCGCTTTTGCATTTGCGAATAAAAAGCGCCCTCAGCAGTTGGTGATCGGCAGATATTACCCATACACACAAACAAGATTTTGATTTTTTCGTTACTCATTGTGCTTATACTTAGATAAAATCCAACATTATATCTATTAAAAACTATTGTCTATGCCAAACACATTATTAAACTTTGCTAAAAAGGTCATTCTCACTGAAGCACAAGCAGTTAGTCAATTGGCTGATAGGCTTGACCAAAGTTTTATAGATGCTTGCACACTCATTCAAAACTGCACAGGTAAAGTGATTTTAATTGGCATGGGTAAGTCGGGACATATTGGCAATAAGATTGCTGCCACTTTTGCCTCCACTGGCACCCCTGCGTTTGCCGTCCACCCTGGCGAGGCAGGGCATGGTGACTTAGGTATGATTGAACAAAACGATGTTGCTATTTGTATTTCTTACTCAGGCGAATCTGATGAAATTATGACACTGGTGCCAGTGATTAAACGCCTTGGTGTTGCTATTATTGCTATGACAGGCAATAAAAACTCTGCTATTGGAAAAATCAGCGATGTGCATCTTGATGTGAGTGTTGAAAAAGAAGCTTGTCCACATAATTTAGCCCCCACTTCTTCCACCACAGTAGCGCTTGCCATGGGCGATGCTTTGGCAGTGAGTTTGCTTAATGATAAAGGTTTTAGCCCCGATGATTTCGCCCGTTCGCATCCCAGTGGGGCACTCGGCAGACGCTTACTAACTTTTGTCAATAACATTATGAAAACCAATGACGATATTCCTATTGCCAACGCCGACACCAAACTGCTTGATGCTCTGCTGATAATGAGTCAAAAAGCCTTGGGCATGGTGCTAATTACCAATGAAAATACCCTACAAGGCATTTTCACCGATGGCGACCTACGCCGTGTATTGGAAACCCATTCTAATATTCAAGACTTAACTATTGGCGAGGTTATGACCTCAAATTGCAAATCTATTCTAGCCGACAAACCCGCTATGGCAGCAGTTGCAATAATGGATAAATTCAACCTAAATTCACTACCAGTCGTTGATAAAAACAATCAAGTTCTTGGTGCAATCAACACCCATACTTTAATGCAGGCAAAGATTATTTAAACTGAAATTTACCAATGGCAAGAAACTGCACTTTTGCACCTCTCAAGGTCTGGAAAATTACAACTGAATAAAAAAAATTCCCTGTATTCAATACCTATCTCTAATACAGAAGAAGCCCCTAGTTTGTTAATCGTTCTACACCCCAGTAAATACCAATAAATGCTATGATGAATGATGCTGGGATAACAGCAAGTTGTCGATAATTAAGTTTGGCTATTTTGAGCAATAATAGAACAGCAACAACACTTAGAACGATAATAACTTGTGCCAATTCAACGCCAATATTAAAACTGATTAAGGTAGTTACAAAATTGTCATTCGTCATTTCAAAAGATTTAAGCATACTGGCAAAACCCAATCCATGAACCAAACCGAATAAAAATACAATGATGCTTTTGCGTTTAATAGATTGGTTAGGCAGTAAGTTTTCAATTGCTACAAACGCAATAGAAAAGGCGATTAACGGCTCAATAATCCGCCCTGATATTTCTATAATGCCTAACATTGCCAAACCTAGTGTTAAGGTGTGTGCTAGGGTAAAAGTGCTCACTAGCAATAACAGTCTTTGCCACAAGAGTGAGGAAAGTGCCATGCCGATAATAAATAAAATATGATCAAGCCCTAAGGGAATAACATGGTTGAAACCAATATTGATAAATTGCAATATTGTTTGCACAGTTGTCATTGGTTGCGGGTGGTTAATATCAATTATGCCACTTGATACACCGTTACGCAACCAACGCCATTGGCTCCAATTATATTCATCTTTTTTATATATTTGATGGCGTAATGCGCTGTCGCCATAGGATTTGTTGTATTGCCATGAGAGAGTTTTTGGCCATTCGCTTAGTTGGGTTGAGTAAGTAAGTAGCGTTTTTCTCGGGCGTTTTTTGTAACCCACAATGTCAATCTTTGTTGAAACGAGTTTTAAGTGCTGAGGTTTTTTATTAATAGTTAATAAAATATGGCTTAAAAATTTAGACTCAAAAGCCTTAAAGCGTGCCTGCAATGCCTCAGGTGCTAGCGCACGAAGTGTATCATATTGTGCCGAACTTGGTGCATCTGTAGTATTTTTATATTGAGTGCCAATATCCGTCATTGCCGCTTCAAGGCTTAAATCAATCACAACGCTGACTTTTTTATCCGCATAAATTGAAATTTCCACTAGCGCAGGTTTAACCACATCAGCAACTGACACGCCTGCCAATAAATACAGTAAAAAAACAAATTTCATTTATTTATTTTGTTTTTTGTCTATTTTTGCTTGTTTTTTGCGATTAATCTTATCCCAGTCAATATTTTCACAGGCATTACAATGGCGATTAACAATGCCTATTTTGACCAATAATGCATAAATTTTACAGCCGACACAAAAACCTACAATTGCCTCTAACCACATAAATAACAAACACATCCACACTAAGTTTAACGCTAGCCAAGAAGGAATGTAATTTTCATCAGCAGGAATATTAGTCCCTAACAAACTGTTAACCCAAAGTGCAACTGCGTCTGGGTTAAAAAAGATGATACACACAGAAATAAAACTTGACCCCAGCATCCAGGCACAACGCTTAGGGCCAATAGGACCCCATTCAGATTTCCTACCAGTAGCCAAAAAACTGGCCAATAAAATCGTGGGAGAAAATCGTGAGCCAATAATGGACATACCCAGCAACATTTCAATCAAAGCATAAATTAATAATTTAGTCTGAAAACCATATTCATAAACACGCTTCACTGCCTCTACTTGATAAACGATACGGTCATCCCAATTAGTCTCAAGCGTATCAACAGAAGTGGTATTAAGCACCACATCCCATGACGAGCCATACACCACATCAATCAAAGTAAAAACCATATAAATGGGGATAATCAATAACATACCCGCACGAATGCGTACTGCGGTGTTATTAATATGAATAGATTCCTCGCCTACATCACGAAACCAAAGGTTTTTAAAAGTATTTTTAATCAAGGTTATCATGTAATCTTAAATGATTTTTCCTGAATAATTTTCAATACCTGGATTATTTTTTACGCCTTTAATGGTTGGATGATTGACTTTTTTAAGATTAAGATGTTTTTGTTTGCGGAGATAATCTGCTGCCACATCCCACATTAAACGACCATTGCCCACCGAACCAACTTGCGCCCAACCCGATACTTTATAAGATTTATTTGGGTCAATCGCCGTCCCCTCGTCATCAACAATATTGCTGATGCGATTACCCAAACTTTTAGCAGGATCAATTGTGTAATCCAACCCACCTATACGCACCATATCGCCACCTGACTGTAAATATGGGTCTTGCACAAATAAGTTTTCTGCAATACCTTCTAAGATGTCTTTAAGTTGCGCACCTTTTAATTCATTAACATAAGTTTCGCCGTAAGTCATTGAAGTATTGGTCATTAAATCTTCCATAGTAACATCATGCCCTGCTGGTACGCTGGTACCCCAACGCACGCCAGCTGACATGGCAAAGTCTGCGTTATGTTCTTCACGCAATGAATTAACCAACACTTGATCCCAAGTCCCCATAAAGTTACCACGGCGATAAAGGGTTTGCTCAGTGGTACAAAGTTTTTCGGTCAAAATTGCATCAAAAGTTTTACCAACACGCTTTGGATTGTTGCTCATTGTACTACTGCGTGCTTCAACCACATTGCGGTCGTATTTGGTTTGACGCATTTTATTAATATATGACACCATCGCTGCATCAGGCTTAATCAAATTGGTAATAATGGGCAACATCTTATAGTTATAGCCAACCACTTTATGGTCTTTAATATCCAAATCCATCACCCCAATATACTTACCCGAACACCCTGCATTAGTTACCACGGTTGTCCCACCTGCATTTTTTACTTCAATAGGTTTTGGCATACCGTCATGCGTATGACCACCAAAAATCGCATCAATACCACTAATGCGTGATGCCATTTTAATATCCACATCCATGCCATTATGAGAAACCAAAATCACCGCATCAGGCTTTTCATTTGCACGAATATCAGCCACCAGTTCAATCATCTCATCTTCACGCAAGCCAAATGACCAATCTGGGAAAAAGTATTTTTGTGGATTGGCGTTTGAAGTTCTAGGAAAGGCTTGTCCAATGACTGCAATACGATGTCCGCCCACATTTTTAATCACATAAGGCTTAAATGGTAGAGCGTCGTCCTCGTTATAAAGTCCTCTGCCATCATATTTTTCCGTCATAGAAATGTATTTATCACCCAGCAAAGCGTCTTCTAAAATGCGCACATTTTGACCCAGAAAATCCCCTTTAAAAAAACCAATATTCTTAAGTGTCTCTTCTTCTTTGTAGGTGAATTCCCAATGCCCAACCATCACATCCACTCCCAGCATATTACACGCCTCAACCATATCGGCACCCCGCGTCCAAAGCGATGTGCCAGAGCCTTGCCAAGTATCACCCCCATCAACGGTAAGTGTATTCTGCACACCACCTGCACTCTCACGCAACGAATCTAAAACAGTTTTAATCTGACCAAAGCCACCCGTTTTGCCGTATTTAGCCGCCAATTCTTCAAAATTATTGTAAGTAAAAGCATACGCTTCAGGTGAACCGGGTTTAACGCCAATTTGTTTGAGTAACTTATTACCCACTACATGAGGCAATTGCCCAAAAGTTGAGCCAAAACCTAAATTAACATTTGGCTCACGGAAATAATTCGGCAATAAATTACCATGGGTATCAGTAATATGCAAAATACGCGCATTACCTGTTTTTGCCACCTCATACTTATTTTCCTGAGTAGCTAACTTATCTGCATCATTGCCACAACCACCAATCAAGCCAGCCGTCGAACCAGCACCCAAAACCTTTATAAAATCTCTACGCGTCAAAGCCATTCTTCGTTCCTAGTCATTGCAAAAGGAAATAATTTTACTGCGTCTAACCCTAAAGTGCAAAACTATCACTAAATTATAATATTCTAAAATAGACTTAATATCTTTAAGACATCCCAAAACTTAAGTATAAAAAACAGCATTTTTCAATAACAAAAAAACCATAGGCATCCCTCTATAAAGCATTTAAAGTAAGGCTTTTACATAAAATATAGATGATTAGGAAAAATCAATTTTTGCTCAACTTGGTGATTTTCTCAAACCTTGTCTTAGCAAGCACCAAGGCTGGATTTATCCCCTTAGAGGGCTCTAGGTGTCGCTGGAAAAATTACCAAGTTAGTGAAAGTGGACTCCTGATGATTGCCCATATTTATACAAAGATCTTAAAGTAACCCCTGTATTATTGATTAAAAAAATAGATATTTAACCACAAGTTCAGATTAGAAGAAATCAACAAAGAACAAAGGCTTGGAATTGACTTGTAACTGATAAATGAACTCCATTTGACCCTATAAGCGTTAAACACTTATCAAGATTAATAAAGAACCAACAATGGGATCAAACTAATCGCCAACAGAATAAGAAATCTTAGGTTGCCGCCTAGATATAATTAAAACACCCGACAAATTTGCCAGGGTGTTTTAATTGCAAATCTTTTGCATAAGTCTTTACTTAAAGTATGATACCTATACCTATCTCTCTCAATATCGTGTCTTTTATATTCAGTGTAGAATTACCCGCTACCACCTTTGCTCCCCTTACATCTCCTTGCAACAGTTTTTGTATAATTTGTGCATCAAAACTACTGTCGGTTGCCACCTTGATATCTAACTTCGCCGCCTTCCAAATATCTCCAAAAAAACCTGCTCCTTTCACTTTTTGCATTGAAGATTCGCTCATCGCAAGTGAACCAGTATTTTGTAGAAATACTGGGGAAGAAACAACTGGGTTTTGACTTAGATTGGAATTTGCCATGCTAACACCCGAAGATACTACTCCTGTGACAATCACAATTGGTACCAATATTTTTTTTAAATTAAACATATACTCTCCCTATTAAGATTACAATTGATTAGTTCAATCAAACTTTTGCGAAAAACTCGCATGTAAATGTAATTAATTCTATTAGGAATTAATCAATTTATTTGAAAATAATAACACACTTCCCTCTAAAGAAAAAGTTTTTTTATAAAAAAGTTTTTGTGTAAATAATTTTTCTAGGACACTCAGTAGTTTTCACTCATTACTAACTGCGAATCCATGGTATTGGATGTCTTATGTGGTAACACTACTTTAGAATGCCAATTGATAATAGTTATCATATACGCTATGCCACCTGCAACCCCGATGTAAATGATGTCTGTAGACCAAACTTGATTGGCATGGTTAATACCAGGACCTTGAAGTTTGTAACTGTGCTTCTTGTGTGTTTTGATTGATATAGTTGCATTAACTTGTTTAACTACCAATACTGCCTTTAAGCCCAGTTTTTAATGATAGCGTACAATCGTATTTAGGCTTACCTTGTAGCCGTCTTCAAGCAATTGTTAATGTACTTTTTTTCGCCGTAAATGGATATGCGTTCAAATACTTTGCTAATGTGATTTTTGACGGTTTGCTTATTTTTTCGCTTGATTTAACGGTTCTGAAATAAGGAAAGTTAAATTGCTGGGATTTCATAAAAGCCTTCTTTAGTAAGAAAATATTTTTTTTGAAAAATATTCATTTTTTAAAAAAAAATATGTTATTATTGGATTTAAATTAATTAATTCCCAACGGAGTTAATTACATTTTATGCGAATTTTTCGCAAAAGTTTGATTGAGCTGATCAATTGTAATTCTAAGGGGCTATATGTTTAATTTAAAAAAAATATTGACAGGGGCTGTTATTGCTACAGGGTTAGCATCTTCAGGTATTAGCATGGCAAATTCCAATTCTTCTCCAGCATTTCTACAAAATACCGGTTCACTTGCGATGAGCGAATCTTCAATGCAAAAAGTGAAAGGAGCAGGTTTTCTTTCAGATGTTTGGACAGCGATGAAGGTAGATATTAAAATAGCAACCCATCCTATATATGCTGTAAAAATTGCACGCAAACTGCTTAACGGGGATGTAAAAGGGGCAGAAAAGGTAATGTTCAAGAATAATGTTGAAATGAATGCAGGAACGCTGTGGAAAAATTCTTACCTATACAGCATAAAAAAAACAATTGGCCTTATACCCCTATAAAAAACTTGTAATTTATGCAAAGGTCTCAAAGAAAATTGTGTTTTTAATTTACTAGAGGTAAAAAATAAAATATATTTTCATAATTCTGGCTTTCCTAGGAATTTCTTTTTCTGTTTTTTCAGAAAAAAATTTTAAAAATTGGCAAGATTTAAAATTTAAAAATGTCACACCACAACTGTACGATTTTAGTTGTGGTGTGGCTGCGTTAACGACACTATTCAATTATCAATTTGGTAGGAATACTAAGGAGCAAAAACTTTTACTTGGTTATTTAAAAAGTCTGTCGAAAAAACGGCAGAACAAAATAACAGAGCTTGGACTTTCTCTTTTTGAGTTAAAAGAAATCGGAGAATACTCTGGGTTCCAAGTTTATGTTGTTAGAATTCCATTTCAAGGCTTGGTAAAAACAAATAAACCGGCGTTGGTTTATATTGAAAATGAAAAGTTCAAGCACTTTGTCGTGTTTCGTGGATTTAAGCAAGGTAAAGTTTTTCTAGCCGACTCTTCAATTGGTAATCGTTCGATCCTTCCCAAAGATTTTATAAAATTGTGGAAAGGAACCGCAGCGTTGTTTCTTGTCAGTAACAAAGAAAAAGATTTGAATATCTTAGATATTCATAATAAAGAATTAATTTTCCCTCAATATAGAGCAATAGAGGGCATGTTGAGATAATTTACAAGCGAGGTGTTGGCTCGCTTTTTTTAAAATATTGCAAGATCTTTGTATGAGTGTGGACGATTAACAAAATTCAATTTTGCTAAAGTGGTGATTTTATTAAACCTTATCTCAACAAGAGACCCCTGTATTAGACATAAATATGAACTAAAGGCCAACTTTTATTCAACATCCATGTCTAAATGTAGGGGTCTCGTCGTATGTTTTCTTTTTAATTAAAGGGGTAAAAAATGAAAAAAACCTTTAAAGCAATCATTACTGGTATTTTGTTTTTAGTTTTTTCACAAAATTCTCTTGCAGAGGAGGAGGGTAAAGTTGGGATCAAATCAAAAGATGATTTAAAAGCCTATTTAGAGATGTTTAGAAATTCTCATTCTTTGTTGAAAAAAGGAAAATTTAGATTTACAGAATCACTGTCTTATCAATTTGATGGAAATTCAACACTTTTTACGGAAGAGTCTTTAAGGGTTATTAACTTATATTCTAGTTTAGAATACGGGTTAACAAAAAACATTGGCATCTATGGGGTTTTTTTGTATTCTAATGCTTCTAAAAATGTAAAAACAGCCTACACCAATAATGAAGAAACAATCGTCGCCAATATTAAAGAATCTTCTAATTCTAGATTTTCAAAAATTGGCATTAAAAAAGTTATATTTTTGGAAGAAAATAACTTTCCAGAATTGGTGTTAGACTTCTCATTTTCTGGCAAAAATAAAGAAAAAAATAAAACGATTTCCTCTAAAATTAATTTGATAAAATCTTTCGACCCCATTGTTTTATTGGGTAGTTTTGGCTTAAATTATGAGACTGATTCATATAAAAAATCTGTTGCTTTGGTCGGAGGAATTGGTTTTGGAATCAACGACAAAATAGCATTGGGCTCTGATTTATCTTGGTCTATTCCAATTGGCAATAATTTTGATTCAAAAAAAGATAACGCTATGCTTTCGGGTAGAGTTATTATCACTTCTGCACAAGATACTTTTGAACCATCGGTAAGCTTTGGTTTGACGGAATTTTCTCCAGATATGTCTTTAGGAATTTCTTGGTCAAGAAGATTCTAAAGGAGATGATTCTGCTGTTTAGGGAGAATACAACTAATACTATTGAATTATTAAACTCAATGATCAAAAAAAACCATCAAAAAACAGAAAGATTTTTAATAATAACAAGGTCTTTGCATAAATATAAATAATCATCAAAATCCACTTTTTACCCACTTGTCAATTCTTTAGGCCCAGCCTTGGCATTGCCAGGATAAGGTTCAAAGAAATTGCCAATTGATCAAGAATTGAATTTTGATGATTATTTATACCAAGGCCTCAATTTACATCTATACCATTTTCTAAAATAAACCAAACAATATAGCGCTTTATAATCACCCAAATATTAGTGGTAAAAATACCTAATTATTGATAGCGTGGATATTTTGTTACTGTTAATACTTGAGATGAGGATAAACGCCAGATTGTTTGCTTTATTCTTGAAAATAGTATTACAAAGAGCCAGTACCGCAAGCACCTTCCGACTCAGAATCACCTGTCAAATCCCACACAAAATCTTCCTCTTGAGGTGCATTTTCTACTTTATTTTTCCAACCTCGAGACATATAATATCCACTATTTCCAGATTCAAGTTCAATGCGATCCACTCCTGCCTCTTGATATCTGCGAACTATATGACCCAAGAGTGATGACCCTCCTCCCTTAACAATTGTCGTCTGACCGCCTACCAGTCCCTCAGGGTTTGCCACAAGTATTCTAATTTGAGGGGTTACCCCTACTGTATTGTCAGTGTAGGCTATAGCCTCCACCTCCCCTTTGTAAAGGGCAACATGGACTTCTTGTTGCATGGGCGTTAGACTGGTTTCAGAATATTCCAAATCATTATTAACATCTGTAGACATAACAGTTGAGAGTTTTGAGGAATGACTAGCCTCAGAGGGGCCAAAATTAATGTCAAATGCTCCCCATTTAGACAAAATGGGCTCAATATCTTCTTTGTATCCTGCAATATCTTCTGCGATTTTTAAATCATAGGTTTTAAATTGAAAATCATTGTCTAAATCAAACACTTTATACAATTCATTTGTAACTGGATTTATTTCAAAATGATAAGGGGGGAATGCATTTTCCCCGAATTGATATGTCTGAGGATTAATATACAATGTACCGGCATAAAGCAAACCGCTACAAATTATAGTTATTAATAATAAGGTTTTTAAAAAACCAAAAAAAAATAGTGTTAAATTGAATTTGCATGTTTCTAAAAAGTTGTACGATTTGGGGTGCAAAAAAATAGTGTATTTTTCTAAATCTCAGGAACCTTCAAGGGGATTCTAAAGTTAGTAACTAAAATCAAAAACGATTTTTTCACCCTTATTTCAAGGTTTATCTTGTTATTACTATAAAAATATTCACTCCATTGGAGACCTTTGCATAAATATAAATAATCATCAGGAATCCACTTTTCACCCACTTGGTAATTTTTTAAACCCAGCCTTAGCCCTGCTAGGACAAGGTTTAAGAAAATTACCAAGTGGGCAAAAATTGAATATCATCCATATTTATGCAAAGGTCTCCATTAAATGAGAAAATTTACTTTTATCATTTGTCAAGTATACCACTTCCGAATGTTTTAGAGAATTTAAAAAATCTAAAAATAGAAGCCCAAAATCTAGCACCACCTATTACTCCGCCTACATTTATAGCCCTTTGTATAAATATGAATCATCATCAAAACCTACCTTTTACCAGGTTGGAAAAAATTGAATTTTGCCAATCATCCATATTTATACAGAGGTCTATCGTTATAATACTCACATGAATATCAAACAACTGCTTCACAACATTACCTCAACTGAGTTCAACTTTGCCGTAGCAGGATTGTGCCTCAACTCACAACAAGTACAAGAAGGCGATGTATTTATTGCCCTACAAGGGCGCTCAACTCATGGCATTCAGCACATTAACCAAGCCATTGAAAACGGCTGTATTGCTGTGTTGATTGACTCAAAAGACATTGAGTGTCGTGTGCCTGCTATTCGTATTGACGATTTAGGACTGCACTTACCTGTTCTGGCAAAACAAATGTATGGTGAAGCACTAAATGTAGAGATAATCGGCATTACTGGCACAAATGGCAAAACCTCAGTGGCTTGTTTTATCTCGCAATTGCTCACTTTATTAGGGGTTAAAAATGGGTTGATTGGCACACTGGGTATTGGTCAATCTGAGCAATATTCTCAGCACACCACACCCGATATTCTCACACTCTACCGCACACTTGCTGGGTATTTTAAAAATGGCATAAAAACCGCTGTATTAGAAGTGTCATCACATGGCATTGATCAAGACAGAATTGCAGGTCTCAACCTCACACATGCAGTGCTTACCAACCTCACGCAAGACCACTTAGATTACCACCAAAATCTTAGCGCCTATCAAAGTACTAAGGCACGATTATTCTCACTAGCCAGTGTTACTACCACTATTCTTAATCGAGACGATGAACATTATGTCAATTTTTTAGAAGTGGCAAAAGGCAAGAAAATCATCGACTTTGGTTTAGATGATTTTGACGACATCAAACCTACCGAACAAGGTTTTTTGGTCACACTACAAGATTATGTTTTTGAGGTACCTTTCTTAGGTGAATACAATTTATCAAATATCTTGGCTGCCTTTAACACGCTTAAAGCCTATGGATTTGACATTGAAAAAATCATCCCCCTACTACACAAACTCACGCCACCACTAGGCAGAATGCAGAAAATAGACAACCATTTGGTGTGGATAGACTACGCCCACACACCAGATGCCATCGAAAACACCATCACTTCACTGCAAAAACACTATCCAAACTTTAAAATTCGCCTGGTATTTGGTTGCGGTGGCAATCGAGATCAAGACAAACGCGCAAAAATGGGCAAAATTGCCTCAAAATTAGCAGACACCCTTATTTTAACCAACGATAACCCACGCAATGAAAACCCGCGTGCCATTATTGACGACATCTTGAATGGTATTGACGACAGTTATGAAGTGGACATCACCTTAGACAGACAACTTGCCATTGAAACTGCCATCACCACCTTGGGCGAAAATGAATGCCTGCTCATCGCTGGCAAAGGACATGAAACCACACAACAATTTAAAGACAATATCGTTGATTTAAATGATATTCAAATTGCCCAAAACATTCTTAAATCTTCTTGAAAAAGGCGCAATACCCAGTCATATAAATACCAATTTTCATCTTTTTTTATCAACCCAACAGTTGAGTACTAACTATATCAACAAAAATATAAGCACCATATTATTTCAAATAATATGAGACCTCTGCATAAATATGAATTAATATAACTGTTTTAGAAAAAACGGTATAATACGAATTTTTAGCAACAAAACAAAAAAATTATGTTTAAAATTTTAACTCTAGTTTTATTAGGTTTTACTTTGTCAGGTTGTTTTCTCACTAAAGTTGTTACCGTGCCAATGCGTGTTGTCGGTGCAGTTGTTTCAGTAGTGCCAGTAGTTGGCAATACAATGGATGCTGCGATTGATACAGCTGCTGATACACTGGATGCTGTTCCCCTTTAAAGAGAATCGTAACGCAGCGTTTTATTGCTCCAATATAAATAAAACCACTCAAAATCCAGTGTGTGTAAATTACACTGGATTTTTTTGACGACTTTTTAACAAGACCAATGGCTTAATTGACATCACTTAAAATACAAAATAATTTACACTTTACAGGCTATAACCGTTAAAAATAACAAATAAAATTGTTTTTTAACGGTTATAATAGTAAATTATGGCAAAAAAACCTGAAATCTTTGAAAACATCCAGCGCTTGCGAAAGCGTTATTATGCTTCATTCCAAAACAAGCAATCGTTATTAGACTTGCTCTCAGAAACCGAAGTTGGAGAGCAGGTTTATGACTCCAATGCAATTGAGAATTCCACGCTTACCCTAGGCGATACTGAGAAAGTTTTATTGCAAATTGACCTCGATAAATACATTTCTGAACGAGAGTTATTTGAAGCAAAAAACCTTGCTCGTGTGGTTGACTATATCAACAAAAAAGCCACACAATCGGAACTTACCTTGGAGATTATTCTGCTATTACATCAAATGTTACTGGCCAATATCAATGATGATTTTGCAGGAAGATGGCGACAAAAGGACGAATGGGTGCGAGTTGGCAATCATATTGCCGTTGCCCCTGAGCAAATTATCAACAAATTACACAAAATGCTGGCAGATTATTTTGCAACAAATGATGAACATATTATTAAACGCATTGCCCTACTACACTTGCAATTTGAGCAAATTCATCCTTTTATTGATGGCAATGGGCGCATTGGGCGTGTGTTAAATAATTATTTGTTAATTCGTGATGGCTTTGTACCGATTAATATTAAATTCATTGATAGAGCAGATTATTACAGCGCTTTTAGCGAATTTAATGAAACAGGAAAAACCAAAGTAATGGAGCAAATTATCGGCACAGCATTGTCAAATAGCTACCACAAACGCTTGGCATACTTAGAAGGCAAAGAAATTATCACCTTAGCAGATTACGGCAAACGGCACAAAATATCACACGCCAATCTCATTAACAAAGCCAAACGCCAAACCATTGCCGCTTTTTCTGAAAAAGGCAAATGGAAAATTGGTGATTAGTCCTAAAAAACCAATTAAGATAAACTTAAGACAATAAACCTCTTGATTTAATTCTTAATAAAACCCCTGCGTAAGCAGGGATTTTTATTGGGAATTACTTTATTTTTTTAAAGATTGATCAATAAAACGGCACCAAAATTATTCATATCATCACCATCTATATCCATCTTTTCAAACTCAACACGATATTTCATTGTCTCATTAATTTTTCCATCTACACCAATGCCATAAAATATATCGGTACCATCCAATTCGGATGATACACCAGTGGAAGTATTTGTAGTTTTAAAGTCCCAAGAATGAAAACCTAATTTAACAAAAGGTAAAAAATCTTCACCTGAATTGAAATAATACAATCCAGCCACACCGAAACTATTTCCAGATGTATCCAGTATAGTTACTACACCATCTACTGTTATGGCATCTTTAGTAAAATTAGTAAATTGCAATTCAGTAGCCACATTATCATTTAAACGCTTACCAACTAACGCCTTAAAACTAGTGCTTTTGTATTTCAAAGTATATCTTGTTCCAGAAATAACAATATTTTCTTTGTATTTACTTGATGTACCCCCAATACCAAAATATATGCCATTGGTGTTGGTGCTGGTGCTGGTGCTGGTGTTTGCATATGCTATTGAAATCAAAAAATTAGACAATACAATTATTTTTATTAAGTTTTTCATTTTTATCCTTATATAATACTTAAAAATTTTACCACAAGTCACAATAATCACACCTAAAATAATGCTCTCATCTGACACACACACTATTGCCAAAATGCTAAAAATTGATTGCCCTGTCAATGTTAAGTTTAATGGCGTTTGCACCGATACACGAAAACGCATGGATGGCGCTTTGTTTGTGGCATTGATTGGGGATAATTTTGATGCACATAACTACCTTCATCAAGCACAAAAAATGGGGGCGGTGGCTGTTGTAGTCAGTAAAAAAGTGGATTCAAATTTACCCTCATTGGTGGTTGAAAATACACAAACAGCATTGGGTTTAATCGCCCACTGGCATTTGCAAAATATCAAGCCTACTGTCATTGCCATTACGGGCAGTAACGGTAAAACAACCACCAAAAATATGTTAAAAAATATTCTGCAATTAAAGGCACCCACTTTAGCAACCCAAGGCAATCTTAACAATCATCTTGGCGTGCCAATGACTTTACTGGCATTGAAGAAAAAACACCAATATGCAATCATTGAAATGGGCGCCAATCATTTGAATGAAATTCAGCATTTATGCACGCTTGCACCGCCTGATATTGCACTTGTAACGAATACTTTGGATGCCCATATTGGCGAATTTGGTGGCTTTGATAATTTGGTTCAAGCCAAAAGTGAAATTTACACCTGTCATTCAAAAAATATTGTCAATACACAAACCACTTTTACAGGTGATATAAGTTTTGGCGAGGGTGGCAATGTGTTTGCCAGTAAGATTGACAACAATTGTTTTACTTTACACATTGTCAATAAAAAAGTACCTATTATGCTGCAACTACTTGGTAGGCATAATATTGACAATGCCTTAGCGGCAAGTGCTTGCGCTTATGCGCTAGGGATTGACATTAATCTAATCAAGCAGGGTTTGGAAAATACAACACCTGAAGCAGGTAGGCTGAATATTATTCAACAACCCAATCTTACTATTATTGACGACACTTATAACGCCAGCCCTCAATCCATGGAAGCGGCAATTGCCACTCTGTTAAATTTTGAAGGTGAAAAAATTGCCATACTTGGCGATATGGCAGAACTTGGCAACAACACCAAAGCCTTTCACCAAGAAATCGGGCAATTGGCTAAAAATACACTGGATAAAGTTTATACCTACGGAGAATTGGCAAAACATTACGAAGGTCTTCACTTTGACGATTTAGAGTGTTTAGCATCACATCTTTTAACTCATCACACCAACGCCACCCTACTAATCAAAGGCTCTCGTATCGTTAAACTTGAGCAATTAGTAAAGCATCTGCAAAAATAACACCATTCTTGCTTGACCTTTGACACAAATATAGCGATAATACTGGACTTGTTTATATGTTCTTCATTTTTTTGTATTTTATATACAGTAGATGACACATAACGCAATTGTTTATGTTTTGTATTTTTTTTTGCTTAAGAGCGTGAAATGCAAGGCATTTTTTATCAGACAGTATTTCATATACGGCAGATGGAAAATAACGCAGTAGTTCACGCTCTTAAGCAAAAAAAGCGCTCGTAGCTCAACTGGATAGAGTACTCGGCTACGAACCGAGCGGTTGCAGGTTCGACTCCTGCCGAGCGCACCATATTTTTTTTTCTAAACCCTTGTGAATATGCAGGGGTTTTTTGGTTTAGGCTGGTAAGATATTTTTTTATGATGACAATACCTAATATTTTAACTTTATCTAGAATTGCGTTAATTCCGCTTTTTGTGGTGTTGTATTATTTTCAACCTGCTTATACGGATGTGCCAATATTCACTTGGATTAATTTTTCGGTTACGGGTATTTATGCTGCTATTAGTATGACGGATTATTTAGATGGGTACTTGGCGAGGAAGTTGAAAATGACTTCAAAATTGGGGGCTTTTTTGGATCCTGTGGCGGATAAGTTGATGGTTTCAACGGCGTTGGTTTTGTTGGTTGATTATTATCCTAGTAATACACATTGGTATATTGGTGTTTGTGCGTTGATTATCATTTCTAGGGAAATTTTGGTGTCGGCATTGAGGGAGTGGATGAGTACTATTGGTCAGCGCTCTACTATTAATGTTTCATTTATTGGCAAGGTAAAAACCTTTGTGCAGATTTTTGCTATCTTATTCTTGCTTTATCAGCAACCCTTCTTTGGCTTGCCAAGTTTCGATATTGGTGTGGCATTATTGTTGTCTGCAACTTTGTTGACTTTATACTCTGGTTTAATTTATTTGAAAGAAGGTGTAAAAACATTCAAACCTTGACAAAAAACACATTATAATATGCCACTTATGCGGGAATAGCTCAGCTGGTAGAGCATCACGTTGCCAACGTGAATGTCGCGAGTTCGAATCTCGTTTCCCGCTCCAATTTCGAAGCCTGTCCTGACAGGCTTTTTTTTATTACCGCTTTATTCTTGGCCGGATAGCAAAGCGGTTATGCAGGGGCCTGCAAAGCCTTACAGACCAGTTCGATTCTGGTTCCGGCCTCCAAAATACAATAAAAAGCCCGACTATAGTCGGGCTTTTTATTGTCTGAAAGAACGATTCTTACAAAGATTTAAGGCGTAAGCGCAATGCATTAAGTTTAATAAAACCTGCTGCATCTTTTTGATCATAAGCACCTTGATCATCTTCAAAGGTAGCAATTTTCTCACTAAACAATGAATTATCAGATTGACGACCGACCACAATCACATTACCCTTGTAAAATTTAAGACGCACAACGCCATTCACAACTGCTTGAGTTTGGTCAATTGCCGCTTGCAACATTTCACGCTCAGGTGCAAACCAAAAACCGTTGTAAACCATATTGGCATATTTGGGCATTAATTCATCTTTCAAATGTGCTGCTTCTCGGTCTAGCGTAAGACTTTCCATGGCACGATGTGCCTTTAGCATTACTGTGCCAGCAGGTGTTTCATAACAACCACGGGACTTCATACCGACAAAACGATTTTCAACAATATCATCACGACCAACACCATGTGCGCCTGCTCGCTGATTCAAATCTTCCATTACCGATGCAGGACTCATTGCCTGTCCGTTAATGGCCACAATATCGCCCTTTGAATAAGTTAACTCTACATATTCGGCTTTATCAGGTGCATTTTCAGGTGATGCTGTCCAACGCCACATATCGTCTTCTGGCTCTGCCCAAGGGTCTTCTAAAATATCACCTTCGTAAGAAATGTGGAGTAAATTTGCATCCATTGAATACGGGGATTTTTTATTTTGTTTTTGATAATCAATTTCAATGCCGTGTTTTTGCGCATAGTCCATCAAAGATTCTCGTGAAGACAAATCCCATTCACGCCAAGGGGCAATCACTTGAATATCGGCATCTAATGCGTAAGCATTTAGCTCAAAACGCACTTGGTCGTTGCCTTTACCTGTGGCACCGTGACTAATAGCATCAGCACCTACTTTGTTGGCAATTTCTACCAATCGTTTAGAAATTAATGGGCGTGCAATGGAAGTGCCAAGCAAATATTCACCTTCATAAATAGCATTAGCACGAAACATTGGGAAAACGAAATCACGCGCAAACTCTTCGCGTAAATCTTCAATATAAATCTCTTCGACACCCGCTGCTTTTGCTTTGGCACGCGCTGGCTCCACTTCTTCACCTTGACCAATATCGGCAGTAAAGGTAACCACTTCACACTGATAGGTATCTTGTAGCCATTTAACGATAATACTGGTGTCTAATCCGCCAGAATAGGCGAGAACTACTTTGTTTATTTTTGTTTTATTCATTTGTTTTTATACTCGAATGTTTTTGTTAATAAAATTTGGTTGCGCTGATTTAACACTTCAACCTTCCATCGCCCTGTCCATTTACGCCAAAGGTTTTTACTGGAATAAACACGCCAACGATTGCCTTTTGGGTGAAACCTAACTTCTGCCATTTTTTTACCTTTGTAGAGCCAGCGATGTCTAATCGTTTGCCCCTTGAGGTTTCTTAAGTTGGTGTAAAAGAATATTTTTTTCGTGCTATTGTCAATTTCACTAACCTTACCCTGTGGCATTCTATTGACAATATTAAGTGCAAAGGTTGCCTGAGAAATATGTTCATGTGGCCATGCAGCAAACGCCGTGTTGATCAAAAATAAACATCCCAATAATAAGTGCTTCATTATTCCACCCAAGTGATCACATGTTGATAAATTTCTTTTTGTGCTATTTTATCATCTCTAAAGGTGCGTCCACGCACAGAAATTCCTGCTAAATGCACTGAATTCTTATCACCACTAATTAGCGGATGCCAATCGGGTAAAGATTTGCCTTCGTACAACAATCGGTACGCACAAGTTGATGGCAACCAATTAAATTTATCACCCCAATCGGGATAAATTGTCAAACAATCTGGCACCCAAGATTGACGCATTTCATAGTGCGGACATTGGCAAGTTTCCTCATCAAGATAACGACAGGCTACATCGGTGAAATAAATTTCATTCGTATCTTCGTCTTCAATTTTATGCAAACAACAACGCCCACAACTGTCACACAATGATTCCCACTGTGTTCGTGTCATTTCTTCAAGTGAAAGCGTTTGCCAAAAATTATCTGTCATTTTTTTAAAACTTTTTGTGGAGTTGGGTCGTCTTTTGCAGTATTGTTTGTCGGTGTTTTGCTTGTAGTATTGTTTGCTGGTGTTTTGTTTGTAGTATTGTTTATCAATGTTTTGTTTGTCGGTGTTTTGCTTGTAGTATTGCTTGTCAATGTTTTGTTTGTTGGTGTTTTGCCTATAGTATTACTTGTCAATGTTTTGTTTGTTAGTGTTTTGCTTATAGTATTGTTTGTCAATGTTTTGCTTGCAGTATTATTCGCCAATGTCTTGGTGGTATTATTGAGAATTTTGGAATTTTCTAATAAAGAGCGCGCAATTTCTTGCATATTTGGCATTTTGCCAACAATTGATTTTTTTGAGTCATTGAGAATAGGATGGCTGTGCCTACGGGCTAAACGAGATTGTGCCTTGCTAAATCCTCGTTTTGCTGACTCTTGATACATTAACAATGCCTGCACAGGCTTTGCTGTGCGTTCAAAAAAATCGGCTAGGTAATATTGCGCTTCAGCATTAGATTGTATGGCCGCTTTTTCATACCAATATTGTGCTAATTTTAAATCCTTATTGCCCCCCATTTCTTTTTCATACAACTGTGCTAAACTCAACTGTGCTGGAGAAAATTCTAATTTTGCCGCCCTTGCATACCAATATTGAGCGCCTGTTATATTTTGTCCAAAATGGTATATTTTGGCTAATTTGTATTGTGCAGTTATGAAATCTTGTTGCGCCGCCTTCTCATACCAAAATATTGCTTGATTCAAATTTTTTGTTATACCAATGCCATTGTAATAAAATTCAGCCAAATTAAACTGTGCTGTGGGATAGCCAAGTTCGGCAACTTGTGAATACCAATAGAAAGCCAATTTAATATCTTTTCTAGTATTAATACCGTGATAATACATATTTGCCAAACTGAATTGTGACCTAGCATTGCCACTTTTGGCGCCTTTTTTTAATTGTGTCAACAGTTGCTTGGCCGATAATACTTGCTCGGCACTTAATTTTTGCTTAACAGTATTGTGCGCCTCTTTAGGTTGCAGAAGCTGCAATGCCTGTGTGTTTACACTTAATAACAATAATAAAATAAATCGAATCATAAAATTTAAAGAAAGTGTCAGAATACTGCTTATTTTAAAGCGTTTTTAATTAATTTGCGACAATAATCGTGCCATGCCAATAGCAACACCCGAACACTGTGGCAGTGAATTTTCAAGTTGTGATAAAAATTCTTGGTTCATTTCAGGCACAAATTTTGTCAATTGTTGGCGCTTGTTTAATTCCACGGAAAACACATCTTTATAATCTGCACCCGCTTGCAATTCATCGTAACCATTGGCAATTTCCACACCATTCATATACAGTTCAAACCGATGTGCCACTTGCCCTTCTACTCTAGCAAGTGCGGATTGACTGGCTGGATAATCATAAATAAAACACAATGGCAAAGCCTGCAACTGTGGCTCAATCAAATGCGTAAAAAGTAAAATTTGTAAATCTTCAATCCACTCAAAATCACTCGTTAAACCTTGTTCAATCGCTATTATCTTTAGCGTTTCAAAATCTGTATTTAAAATATCAATGTTGCCGTATTGTGTGAATGCCTGAGCATAAGACAACTTACTAACAGAGTAGCGGATGCCCAGTGTTTGTAACAGTTGAACAATATCATCCATCAATTGATGAATATCAAAACCAAGGCGGTAATACTCCATCATGGTAAATTCGTTAAAATTTTGACTGCCTTGTTCATTGTCACGAAACACTTGGCAAATCTGATAAATATCCCCACTGCCCTGTGCCAGCAGTTTTTTCATTTCTAATTCAGGCGAAGTGTGTAAATATTTCGATTTTTGCTCAATATCTTTATTAACTTGTGCCGTAATGCTGTCAATATAAACATCAGTAACAGGGGAGTCTAACAGCTGAAGCGTACATACTTCAACAACCTCTCGCTCAGAGAAAAATTGCCGTATGCTTGCCAAAAAACACGCATATTGCTTAAGTGCGTCCCGCATACTCATTCGTGCGCGTATCCACTTTGACTTTTTCACCAATACTAATAAATAATGGCACTTGCACCACCACACCCGTATTCATTGTTGCAGGTTTTCCACCCGTACCAGCCGTATCACCCTTTAACCCCGGATCGGTATCTACCACCTCAAGCATCACATGATTTGGCGGTGTTACCGAAATTGGATTATTATTCCAAAGCGTAATCACACACATATCCTGTTCCACCAAATACCCTTTAGCATCACCCATTCCTGTTTCATCGACCACATATTGCTCAAAAGATTCTGGATCCATAAAATTATAAGTATCGCCATCACTATACAAATACTGCATATCCAACTCCATCACATCCGCACCCTCCACAGACTCGCCAGATTTAAAAGTCTTCTCCAAGGTTTTACCCGTAATCAAGTCCCTTAACTTTACCTTATTAGACGCCTGCCCCTTACCCGGTTTGCGAATTTCATTACTTATAATTGAACAAGGATTGCCATCTAACATTAGTTTTAAGCCATTTTTGAACTGACTGGTTGAATAATTTGCCATTTTTTAAAATCACGAAAATAAAAACTCTTATTTTACTCAAACTACACTAGATTTTGTTTGTAAAATAACGCCATGCTAAAAGTAAAGGATATGCCTAAAACTAACCCCTACAAAGAAAAACTATCTTACCATTCTGACTGCGTGGAAGAGTCTTTTCAGATGGGGTCATTAGACCAATTCGAAACACAAGACTCTAATTATAAACACGGCAAACCTAATTTTACTTTTATTGATTTATTCGCAGGTATCGGTGGCTTTCACTTAGCTGCTGCAAATCTAGGTGGGCAATGTGTTTTTGCCAGCGAATTTGACGACAATGCTCGCAAAACTTATGAAGCAAACTTTTTAAAACACAACAAAGAACTGTTTTATTCAGGTAACTTTGCAGGCGATATTACCGAGGTTAATGAAAAAGATATACCTGATTTTGACTTTTTATTTGCAGGTTTTCCGTGTCAGCCTTTTTCTCAAGCTGGATTTAAAAAAGGCTTTAGCGAAACAAGGGGCACGCTATTTTTTAATATTGTAAAAATCATTCAAGAAAAGCAACCTAATGTCTTTTTTTTAGAAAATGTGAGGGGCTTATTGAGGCATGATGACGATAAAACCTTTGCAACTATAAAACAAGTTATTACCGAAAAATTAGGCTATTCATTTTTTTATAAAATTATTAAAGCCTCTGATTTTGGCTTGCCTCAACACAGACCAAGATTATTTATGGTTGGCTTTAAAGATAAAAATATAAACTTTAAATTTCCAGAAGCTCAAGCGTTAAAAACAACAATGTCCGATATTTGGAATGGACATTGTCCGAAAAAAATTGGTTACACGCTTAGAGTAGGTGGTAGAGGGTCGAAAATTGATGATAGAAGAAATTGGGATTCCTATATGGTTGATGGCAATATTAAAAAATTAAGTTCTAATGAAGGAAAAAAAATGCAAGGGTTGCCTAATCACTTTATTTTCCCAGTTTCTGAAACACAAGCCATGAAGCAATTAGGTAACTCTGTTGCTGTAGCAGCAATTCAAGCTGTAATAAAACAAATACTTGGTTATCTGGAGCCTGTGCATAAATATGAATAATCATCAAAAATCTACTTTTCACCCACTTGGCAATTTTTTAAACCTAGCCTCAGCTCTGCTAGGACAAGGTTTAAGAAAATCACCAAGTGGGCAAAAATTGAATTTTGCTAATCATCCATATTTATGCAAAGGTCTCTATTTATATGAAAATACAAAATTTGAAAGTGCGGGCAGTTCAAGGCATAATTATGGGAAAATTTACCAACAAGAGGGTGAAATGTATTTTAATTTAAACCTACAAATTAGATTTATAAAATAACAAACTAATATGCACATACACGAATACCAAGCAAAAACATTATTTAACCAATTTGACATTCAAACGCCTAAAGGGGTTTTGATTTCAACTGTAGAACAATCAAGCGAAGCTTGCTCAGAATTAGGGGGGAGCGTTTGGGTGGTAAAAGCCCAGGTTCATGCAGGTGGACGAGGCAAAGGGGGTGGGGTAATTTTATGTCGCTCAATGGCAGAGGTTGAAAGTGCGTCGGAAAAATTATTAGGTCTGCAGTTGGTTACACCACAGACTGATGCTAAAGGCCTGCCAGTTAGCCAGTTGCTGATTGAGGCAGGGCAAAATATTGAGCGGGAATTGTATTTGGGACTGTTGATTGATAGGCAGACGCAAAAAATTACTGTTTTAGCCTCTGTTGAAGGGGGAATGGACATTGAAAAAGTTGCCAGTGAAACGCCTGATAAAATCATTAAATTTGGCGTTGACCCATTGGGCAGTTTGTCTGTGCAAGATTGTACTTTGGTGGCGGAAAAATTAGGACTTAATGCTGATTTAACTCAGCAATTTAACACAACACTCTTGGGTTTGTATGAAATTTTTACCCAAAAAGATGTGAGTTTAATTGAAATCAACCCCCTTATTGTTACGACAGAAAATCAATTATTGGCATTGGATGGCAAAATTGATTTTGATGATAACGCCTTATATCGCCATGAGGATATTGCTAAGTTGCGCGATATTTCTCAAGAAGATAAAAAAGAACAACTTGCCAGCGAACACCAGCTTAACTATATTTCACTTAACGGCACCATCGGCTGTATGGTGAATGGCGCAGGGTTGGCGATGGCAACAATGGATTTAATCGAGCATTTTGGTGGCTCACCTGCTAATTTCTTAGATGTGGGTGGTGGCACAACGGCCAATCGTGTGGCAAAGGCTTTTGAACTGATCCAAACTGAGGCGAATGTTAAAGGTATTTTGGTGAATATTTTTGGTGGCATCGTGCGATGTGATTTAATCGCACAAGGGATATTGCAAGCGATTGAAACAGTCGGCTTAACTCTGCCAATCGTGGTGCGATTAGAAGGCACCAATGCCCCAGAAGGTTTAAATTTACTTGATAAATCTGAGTTTAATATCCATGTAGAGTCCGATTTAACCAAAGCCGCCATCAAGATTGTGACATTAACCAAGGAGACCTCCGAATGAGCGTTCTAATTGACAAAAATACACGAGTAATCACGCAAGGCTTTACTGGTAAACAAGGCACCTTCCACTCCGAACAATCCATTGCCTATGGCACGCAATTCGTCGGTGGCGTCACCCCAAACAAAGGCGGGCAAACACATTTAAACCTGCCTGTTTTTAACACGGTAGCAGAAGCCATGAGCGCAACAGGTGCCAATGCCAGCATGATTTATGTACCGCCTCAATTTGCCTACGCTTCAATACTTGAGGCCATCGAAGCACAAATGCCTGTAATTACTTGCATCACCGAAGGCATTCCCGTGCAAGATATGCTTAAAATCAAAGCCATTCTAAAAACTTCCGATTCCATTCTAATCGGCCCTAATTGCCCCGGCGTAATAACACCCGATGAATGCAAACTGGGCATTATGCCTGGTAATATCCACCAAGCTGGCAGTGTTGGCGTTATCTCTCGCTCAGGCACACTGACTTATGAAGCAGTACACCAAACCACACTAGCGGGTTTAGGGCAAAGCACCTGTATTGGCATTGGCGGCGACCCTATTCAAGGGATGAATTTCATCGATTGCCTCGCCTTATTTGAAGCAGACCCACAAACCCAATCCATCATCATGGTAGGTGAAATCGGCGGTTCAGCCGAAGAAGAAGCGGCGGAATACATCCAATCCCACATCTCCAAACCCGTCGTCTCCTACATTGCAGGACTCAGCGCACCCAAAGGCAAACGCATGGGTCATGCAGGCGCAGTAATCAGCGCAGGCAGTGGCAAAGCCATCGATAAAATCAATGCCCTAAAAAAAGTTGGCGTTGCCATCGCACCAACGCCTGCAACCATGGGCGAAACTTTGTTGAATATTTTAAAATGAAAAAACCTATTATTGTATTAGGCATCGGCGAATTGGGCAGCGTATTCGCCCGTGCCTTTTTAAAAAACAACCACCCTGTTTACCCCATCACAAGAACCACCGATATTGACGAACTACGCACATCCATTGACCCCGAATTTATCTTAATTTGTACAGGTGAAGCAGATTTACAATCTGCACTAAAATCCATCCCCAACGAATGGAAAGACCGTGTAGCCATGATGCAAAACGAACTCCTACCTCGTGATTGGACAGCACACAACCTCACAAACCCCACCATAATTTCAGTCTGGTTTGAAAAGAAAAAAGGCACAGATTCCAAAGTACTAATCTCATCCCCCACCTACGGCAAAAAAGCACAAATCCTAGTTGATGCTCTAGCCCTAATTGACATCCCCGCCCATATATTAACCTCTCCAGACGAATTATTATTCGAATTAGTCTTAAAAAATCTCTACATCCTAACCACCAACATTGCAGGCATATCCATCGAACCAAACGCAACCGTTGACACCTTACACAATCAACACCTAACCCTAATGCGCAATGTCTCAAACGACATTCTAACCCTCCAAACCCAACTCGCCAAACAAACCTTTGATGCCCAAAAATTAGAACAAGGCATGATAAAAGCCTTCCAAGGCGACTTAACACACCAATGCATGGGCAGATCCGCACCCGCAAGACTAAAGCGCACACTTGAATTGGCAAAATCGTTTAATTTATCTCTCCCAACCTTAGAGGATATTGCCGGTCAAACTCTTTAGTTTTTTTAAGCGAATCTGACCTAACAAGGCTGGGTTGGTGGTGGTTTCTATGGCAGTAAAGCCCACTCTCATTATCAGCCTGTATAAGCATAAGAAGACCCCTGCATAGCATCCCAAAACCAACCATCAAAACCCAAAACCCTCAATTTTTGACTTTTCAAAGTCAAAAAACATATAAAACCCAGCTTTCATTAAAAAAATCATCAATATCAACTATAAATCGCTCATTTTTTACTCTTTTTTGTACTGTTTCCACAAAAAAAGACACAATAATCCCTAGGTTGTATTTAATCCCTTGTTAATATAAACATTCGCCGCTCTAACTAGATTATAAGCAATAGCTTTAAGATTAACTTCGCTGGCAACTTTCTCTAAACCAATATAACGACTTCTTGCCAAACCATAAGTGCGTTTGAGCGTACCAAAGGTGCGTTCAACCACAAACCTTCTTTTGCTGATTGCTTTATTGCGTAATTTATTCCAATGACTCATTTGCTTGCCTTTGGGTTTTTTGCGCATAATACCATCTCTTAACTTTTGTGCTTTAAGTGCTTCACTATTAGCTTGAGAGGCTGCTCCTTTGTCGTATAAAACTCTTACGCCTTTTTGATTGCCTGCCTGTTTAACATTTTCTTCAAAATGAGTCATTTCACTATCATTAGCAGGGTGCGTAGTGGCTTTGTTAATTAATCCATTGGCATCAGTTGTTACTACTGATGAATATCCATAAGTGTATTTTCCCGCCTTAAATGTCCATCTTGCATCTTTATCATCTGAATATTGAATTGGGTTACTATCAATCTCATAAACCTCACCAGTTTTGTGTGTTGTAATAATCTTCTTAGTGCGTCTAGCACTTTGAATTAAGGTTGCATCCATGGCAACATGTTTGCCATTAGAGAGTTTGAGTTGATTATTCTCAAGCATAAGATTGATGCTACTCAAAAGTCTATCAAATAGATTTTGTTTGATTAGTTTGGTTCTAAATCTGCCAATGGTTGTAGCATCAGGTTTGTTGCCACTTAGGCTAAAGTTGCAAAAGTTAATAAAGACTAAATCTCTACTAAGACTATCAGCCAACTTCTCATCAGAGAGATTGTGCCATGTGCCTATTAATAGCGCTTTAAACAGACTAACAGCAGAATAGTCAACTTTAATATGAGACAGATCTTTGGCTATAACTTCCCAATCGATAACTTTGTTAATGATGTCTAGTTGGGAGTTTGGTATGTTGATAAAACTATCAGCAAAGGTTTGTTCTTGAGTGGTTTTAACTCGCATTTTTTTGTAAGTGTCTGATAATTATAGTATTTTATCATAAATGCTAATGTTTGCATAAGGTTTTGAGGGTTGATTTGTGATTTTTTGTTGGGTTTTTTAGTTTAATGCAGGGGTCTTATAAGGGTTGTTATAGTTAGAGGCGCATCTTTTAACAGCCATGGTCAAGCAGTATTTAAAAAAGAAACAAATATTACTCACCTGACATTGATGGGCATAAAGGTGGGACATGGAAAGAGCTTGATTTAAAAGGTAATGATAGAAGCGCTTTGGATGAAAATTTAAAAAGGATAGGTAAATAATGTTATGTGTTAACTTTGAAACTGCTATGGTTAATCAGGAATTTAAGGGATCAATACAAATTGATGATTTTTATGAAAGTTTTATATCCTCTAGTTTTATAAGTAAAGATAAGTATATGAAACAATGGAAAGAAGGAATGGAACTAATCAAATTTGAAAACAAATCCATGATTATTGTAGATTATTATGGACATGATCATAAATTTGAATTTTGCGGAGTTTGGTGGCTTCTTTACAAAACGAAACAAAAAATAATGATTTTAAATGGCTGGATACCTAAAACTATTAATGGAGAAAAATTTTCATTTGATAACTGGAAAAACTTTATACCTGATTATGAAGAATATTCTGATGGAGGGGAAACATCAGAATGGGTAACTAATTTACCACCCAAGCCAAAAGTTAAACAAGACTCCGATAAGATTTGTTTAGAGACCTTGGGTCGAAAAAGGTGGCCAAGGCCAAAGGGACGCTACCCTTTTATCGAATAGATGGCGAATAAGGGGGTACTACCCTTTTTATGATAAAACACCCAAATGCCACCGATATCATATCACCATTAGCTATGACGCCAACGGCAATCTAGCAAGTTATCAGAACACAACTTACCCTACAGTCAAAACCAAGTCGTGGCACAATGCGCCACCAGTAACTGTAATGGTCTAACAAACTTAGACACAAAAATAGCCTTATAATACAAAATATAAGGAGGTCAATAATGACAAACACAACACAAAGAAAAGAACGAATAAACTTTACAATTGAACAAAAATTGGATTACGCCAAACTGATGGCGCATGAGAACTACAGCGACAAAAAAATTATAGCAATCTCAGGCGCTAGATCTTCTGCAGTTACAAGATGGAGGAAGTAATACTTAGCAGAGATAAACGGAAATACACCCAAATCTGGCAAAGCCATGACCCCTGAACAACAAAAAATTCAATTACTCAAGAAACAACTATGGCGCTCGCAAAGAAACAATGAAATCTTAAAAAGGCAACAGCCTTGTTCGCAGTGGACAATCAAAACACACCATGATTACCAAAATAAACAAGGCTTGCAAACAATACAACACTAAGGAATTGTGCAAATTACTCAAACTTCCTCGCAGTAGTTATTACTATCAGGTCAAAGACAAGCCTGTCAATGATAATATCAATAGTATGATTAAATTTATCAAACTGAAACACTAATGAAACAAGCTAGTGTAGTCGCCATACACCCAAGAAAACGATATTATTACCCTGATTTTCTGGCACTACACATAAAAAGGCAAAGAATCTGTTAAATCGTGCGTTTGAGCAACAAACATTCAACACCCATTGGGTGGGTGATATTACCTATATCAAACTTATCAAGATTGGAGCTATTTAGCCAGTGTGCTGGATTTAAGTTTGAAACAAGTTGTCGGCTGGGCGTTATCAAAGCATCCTAATGCTCAATTATCTAAAGATGCATTGCAAATGTGCCATATCAAGACATCAGCCCAATACCAATAAACTTATGTTCCATTCAGATCGAGGCGTGCAATACTGTGCAAACATGTTTACACAGTATTGCAACAGCAAAAACATCATTCAAAGTATGAGCAGACGGGGCAACTGTTGGGATAATGCAGTGATGGAGCGATTTTTTAGAAGTCTCAAGACTGAAAGATTAAATTATCAAAGTTTTGCTAATCACCAAGAAGTGGTGGATAATGTAGAAAGTTATATCTACTTTTATAACTACAAAAGAATTCATTCGGCCATTGGGTATTTAACACCTGCTCAGAAAACAGCTGAATTGGAAAAAGTGGCTTGAAATGTGTCCAAGTAAATTACACCATTACAGAGAGGAAACATCAGAATGGGTAATTAATTTACCATCCAAGCCAAAAGTTAAACAAGACTCCGATAAAATTTGTTTAATATAAAAAAATTAGTGAAAATCAAAGGAGTTGGTATCACTTGATTTTATATATAATGGAAATTTCTATATAAAACCAACTAACGAACTAAACCCTTACACCCCAATCTTACCTATGACAATAGCGCCAGAATGACCAACAAAACCTATTCAAAACTCTTTAACCAACAAAGCAGTTACGATAACAACGATAATATTATTCAAGACACCATTAACTTTACCACTCAAAGTCATAAAAATTACCAATACGACCACCAAGACAGGCTCACTAAGGATAGCCATAACAACCATTATTTTGCTTATGACAAACTCGGTAACATCACCAGTACCAATCAAAATAATCAAGGTAATAATCAAAGCACTCAAACAGAAGCAAGAACAACTAATGACGACAATCAATACACCCAAATAACACAAAATAGCAACAGCATCAATATCACCATCAGCTATGACGCCAACGGCAATCTAGCAAGTTATCAGGACAAAACCTATACCTACGACCTACTCAATAGACTCACCAGCATCAGCCAAAACACCACCACAATTGTACAATACTACTACCTAAAAGATAGACTAGGCTCAGTAGTAGGCTTAATAAACAACAACCAACAGCTGGTAGAAAGCTACCACTACAATACCTTTGGCAAACTCACTATCAAAGACCACGACCAAAATATCATCCCCAAATCCAACTACAACAACCCCTACGCCTACACTGGCAGAAGATTTGACAACGAAAGCGGACTCTACTACTACAGAAACCGCTACTACCAACCCAGCCTAGCAAGGTTCATCTCCCAAGACCCCAAAGGCTATATTGACGGCTACAACCTCTACGCTTATGTAAAAAACAACCCGCTTAGATATACCGATCCATTTGGCACTACTGCACAACAAGCCAATTACGATTATCAGGAAGAGTGGAACAATTGGGACAATGATAATGACTGGGATAGTTTTAATGATACTAGTTATTGGGATGATGGCAATAACAATAGCAGTCAAGACAATCCTGGCACCACCACTACTATAGGTGAAAATAATGGTATTATCAACACTATTGGCACTACCCTTACTAAAAGTGTAAATCAGTTAAGCGAGATTTTAGATGTTGTAACATCTGGTGCGAGTAGGAAAGTTGGCCCTAGTTATGGAATACATGCAAAAGGGAAACTGGGGCCATTTAAGGTTGGTGCTGGTGGCGCCAAACTTAATTCTAAGGGCTTGTCTACTTGGGGTAAATCAACGACAGATATTGAATTGAGTGCTTTCAAATACGGTGGCCGTGCTTATTTATGGGATATTGATATTGACTCAAGTGGTGTTAATAATATTGATATATTGGGAATTGCCAAGCCAACTTGGGACTGGTCTATTGGAGCAGGGGTAACTTTTCCACCTTATTCAGTTGAAGTTGAATACGACTTTCAGCCGCTGAAAGAGTATATTTACAATCAGTGGAATGAATGGATTTCAGAATGAGCACTTACCATTTATCACCGAAATTAAAAAAGTTTTTTCATTTATGCTACAGATCTACATTTTATTTGTTTTTATTTTATTTTATTTTTTTCTTAGTCTTTATCGGTATTATGTTTACAATTGCAACATCTAGGGCAGATCTAAAAGCAATGGAAAGCAATCAAATACTTCTTGGTGTGACTTATGTTTACAGTATTTTTTTACTATTTTGTATTGTAAGTATGGCGTTTTATGCATTTGGCTATTTATGGCAATTGTGGCAAGAAAATCAAAAAAAAGAAGCGCTCAAGGGGCTAGTTATCTTTATGTTTATGACTATGGGGACTGGATATATATGGTTTTATTATTCTGAAATAAAAAAGCGAAAAATTCGTATGAAGTTCCCCCCCTATCCTAAAGAACTAAAAAAAGATGTAACTAATCAACCCTTAAAAACCTCAAACCAAAAATCCAAAAAAATCCAAAGAATGTGAGAATAAAGAGAATAAGGGGTTGTAATGGTTCAACAAACTTAGGCACAAAAATAGCCTTATAATACAAAATATAAGGAGGTCAATAATGACAAACACAACACAAAGAAAAGAACGAATAAACTTTACAATTGAACAAAAATTGGATTACGCCAAACTGATGGCGCATGAGAACTACAGCAACAAAAAAATTATAGCAATCTCAGGCACTGGATCTTCTGCAGTTACAAGATGGGGGAAGTAATACTTGGCAGAGATAAACGGAAATACACCCAAATCTGGCAAAGCCATGACCCCTGAACAACAAGAAATTCAATTACTCAAGAAACAACTATGGCGCTTGCAAAGAGACAATGAAACAAGCTAATGTAGTCGCCATACGCCCAAGAAAACGCTATTAGAATCTGTTAAATCGTGCGTTTGAGCAACAAACATTCAACACCCATTGGGTGGGTGGTATTACCTACATCAAAACTTATCAAGGTTGGAGCTATTTAGCCAGTGTTGGATTTAAGTTTGAAACAAGTTGTCGGCTGGGCGTTATCAAAGCATCCTAATGCTCAATTATCTAAAGATGCATTGCAAATGTGCCATATCAAGACATCAGCCCAATACCAATAAACTTATGTTCCATTCAAATCAAGGCATGCAATACTGTGCAAACATGTTTACACAGTATTGAAACAGCAAAAACATCATTCAAAGTATGAGCAGACGGGGCAACTGTTGGGATAATAAGACCCCTGCATAGCACCCTAAAACCAACCATCAAAACCCAAAACCCTCAATTTTTGACTTTTCAAAGTCAAAAAACATATAAAATCCAGCTTTCATTAAAAAAATCATCAATATCAACTATAAATCGCTCATTTTTTACTCTTTTTTGTACTGTTTCCACAAAAAAAAACACAATAATCCCTAGGCTGTATTTAATCCCTTGTTAATATAAACATTCGCCGCTCTAACTAGATTATAAGCAATAGCTTTAAGATTAACTTCGCTGGCAACTTTCTCTAAACCAATATAACGACTTCTTGCCAAACCATAAGTGCGTTTGAGCGTACCAAAGGTGCGTTCAACCACAAACCTTCTTTTGCTGATTGCTTTATTGCGTAATTTATTCCAATGACTCATTTGCTTGCCTTTGGGTTTTTTGCGCATAATACCATCTCTTAACTTTTGTGCTTTAAGTGCTTCACTATTAGCTTGAGAGGCTGCTCCTTTGTCGTATAAAACTCTTACGCCTTTTTGATTGCCTGCCTGTTTAACATTTTCTTCAAAATGAGTCATTTCACTATCATTAGCAGGGTGCGTAGTGGCTTTGTTAATTAATCCATTGGCATCAGTTGTTACTACTGATGAATATCCATAAGTGTATTTTCCCGCCTTAAATGTCCATCTTGCATCTTTATCATCTGAATATTGAATTGGGTTACTATCAATCTCATAAACCTCACCAGTTTTGTGTGTTGTAATAATCTTCTTAGTGCGTCTAGCACTTTGAATTAAGGTTGCATCCATGGCAACATGTTTGCCATTAGAGAGTTTGAGTTGATTGTTCTCAAGCATAAGATTGATGCTACTCAAAAGTCTATCAAATAGATTTTGTTTGATTAGTTTGGTTCTAAATCTGCCAATGGTTGTGGCATCAGGTTTGTTGCCACTTAGGCTAAAGTTGCAAAAGTTAATAAAGACTAAATCTCTACTAAGACTATCAGCCAACTTCTCATCAGAGAGATTGTGCCATGTGCCTATTAATAGCGCTTTAAACAGACTAACAGCAGAATAGTCAACTTTAATATGAGACAGATCTTTGGTTATAACTTCCCAATCGATAACTTTGTTAATGATGTCTAGTTGGGAGTTTGGTATGTTGATAAAACTATCAGCAAAGGTTTGTTCTTGAGTGGTTTTAACTCGCATTTTTTTGTAAGTGTCTGATAATTATAGTATTTTATCATAAATGCTAATGTTTGCATAAGGTTTTGAGGGTTAATTTGTGATTTTTTGTTGGGTTTTTTAGTTTAATGCAGGGGTCTTATAATGCAGTGATGGAGCGATTTTTTAGAAGTCTCAAGACTGAAAGATTAAATTATCAAAGTTTTGCTAATCACCAAGAAGTGGTGGATAATGTAGAAAGTTATATCTACTTTTATAACTACAAAAGAATTCATTCGGCCATTGGGTATTTAACACCTGCTCAGAAAACAGCTGAATTGGAAAAAGTGGCTTGAAATGTGTCCAAGTAAATTACACCATTACAGAGAGGAAACATCAGAATGGGTAATTAATTTACCATCCAAGCCAAAAGTTAAACAAGACTCCGATAAAATTTGTTTAATATAAAAAAATTAGTGAAAATCAAAGGAGTTGGTATCACTTGATTTTATATATAATGGAAATTTCTATATAAAACCAACTAACGAACCAAACCCTTACACCTCAATCTTACCTATGACAATAGCGCCAGAATGACCAACAAAACCTATTCAAAACTCTTTAACCAACAAAGCAGTTACGATAACAACGATAATATTATTCAAGACACCATTAACTTTACCACTCAAAGTCATAAAAATTACCAATACGACCACCAAGACAGGCTCACTAAGGATAGCCATAACAACCATTATTTTGCTTATGACAAACTCGGTAACATCACCAGTACCAATCAAAATAATCAAGGTAATAATCAAGGCACTCAAACAGAAGCAAGAACAACTAATGACGACAATCAATACACCCAAATAACCCAAACACAAAATAGCAACGGCAATAGCGTCAATATCACCATCAGCTATGACGCCAACGGCAATCTAGCAAGTTATCAGGACAAAACCTATACCTACGACCTACTCAATAGACTCACCAGCATCAGCCAAAACACCACCACAATTGCACAATACTACTATGACGCACAAAACAGGAGAGTGCAAAAAGTATTGCAAAATAGCAACAGTAACAACAACACAACCACCACAACCTACCTCTACAACCAAAACCAAGTCGTAGCACAATACACCAGTAACGCCAACGACATTAGCAACATAGAACCAAGCGTAGAGTTCATCTACTCCAACAAACAAGACGACCCAATCGCCCTGATAACCAACCAACAAACCTACTACTACCTAAAAGATAGACTAGGCTCAGTAGTAGGCTTAATAAACAACAACCAACAGCTGGTAGAAAGCTACCACTACAATACCTTTGGCAAACTCACTATCAAAGACCACGACCAAAATATCATCCCCAAATCCAACTACAACAACCCCTACGCCTACACTGGCAGAAGATTTGACAACGAAAGCGGACTCTACTACTACAGAAACCGCTACTACCAACCCAGCCTAGCAAGGTTCATCTCCCAAGACCCCAAAGGCTATATTGACGGCTACAACCTCTACGCTTATGTAAAGAACAACCCGCTTAGATATACCGATCCATTTGGCACTACTGCACAACAAACCAATTACGATTATCAGGAAGAGTGGAACAATTGGGACAATGATGACAACTGGGACAATCTTGGCAATACTAGTTATTGGGATGATGGTGACGACAATAGTAGCAATTCCACTCCTAAAACAGGTGGAAACCTGCCAAGTAACACCTTAAACCTTGTCGTTCCAATAAAGGGTAAAAGTTCAGACAATCATTTAGTAGATAGTCAAAAGAATAAAACAATATCACAAAATAACCATGTTGGAAAATGGATTATTAACGATATAAGTATAAATAAAATACAAAGTACATTACAATTTTTAGGAAATAGGATTTACCAAGCAAAGAAGTATAAACCCCCAGGACAAGAAGATCTTTGGAATACAACCAGAAATGTAACCCAAATTTGGATCCCATTAACGACTGAAGAATTAAAGGGTAATAATAATCTAGATAATCTCGCGAATTATAAGTACGGAGTAACCAAAAAAACTACACAAAGATACTTAAAAGGCAGGGACGAATGGTCGTTAACAGGTAAATCTTGGTATTGGCAACCAGGAGTTAAAGATGAAGAGTATGAGTTTAAAAAGTGAAAATATATTGAGATTTTGGGGGGCGTTGGACTTATTTTTTATATTAATAATGCTTTATAGAGACATTGAATCCGGTTTAATTCCATATTATTCGTATATTGTAAATTCGATAAATATTATAGATAGTTATGGTAATAATCTTCCAATTGCATTCTTTTTATCCGCCATAATTTTACAACTATCTATTATATCTTCTGCTGTATTGTTATTGCTCAATCATCGGTGGGCAAAAATATTATGTTACAGTCAAATTCCATTTAGATTATTTTTAGTAGTGCCATCCATTCCTTTTATTTTAGAATTAGGCTCTAAAGTATTCAATAATAATGCTTATGCCGCCGTGATTTTATTATTACTATCTGAGATTGTGAAATTTATATCGCTATATAGAAAATTATAAACCCCCAGTAATTTCAGACAACAATTTAATTTTCTTACTTTAAGCCCATTAAACTAAACAAAAAACGGAGTAAAAAATGAGCACCTCATTCCCAAACTCCGCTTGGAAATACATAAACCACCGCCAACAAAAAACCACCTCCTGGCAACCCTCACCCAACCCAATGGCACCCTTATTAGCTGCATCTATAAGAATAAGGGGTGCTACCTTTTTGATGACAAAATACTCAAATGCCAAGACAAGCCAGAAGCATATTTGCCAACATTCCACACCACATAATCCAAAGAGGTGATCGCAATTGTGATGTATTTTTCAAAAAAAGTGGTAGCGCCCTTTTTTTCGGCATAGAAACCCACAAACATTATGACAACTACCAAAACCTTATTCACCTCTCTCAAGAAAACGCCCATTATTATCAATACGACAATGCCAATCGCCTTACTCAAACCACCGATGCCTTAGGCAACATCAGCACCCAAGATTACGACAACTTTGGCAATACAATTAGCGCCACTCAAGCACTAGGCACAAGTGCCGAAGTTACAACTTACTTCAACTATGGCAACAACATTTACCGCACCTACAACGCCCTCAACCAAATGATCAGTAGCAAACAACCACCTATACCTACGATACCAACGGCAACCTAACAACCCTCACCCAACCCAATAGCACCCAGATTAGTCACATCTACGACAGCCTCAATCGCAAAACCCAAGTCAACAATACCTTAGCACAGACCTTAATTATGATAAACTTTCCCGCATGACCCGTGCAACAGACCACAACCCCCAACAACAAGACAGCAATATCCAACAAAAAACCAATACCATTACCTATCGTTATAACGCCCTAAGTCAAGTCACCAATGAAACCCAAAACGGCAAAAGCGTCAGCGTTAGTTACGACAACAGCCAAAACCCAACCAGAATCCGCTACAACGCCCAACTCACCATCAGCAAAAGCTACAACTACTACAACCGACTAAGCACAATAGAATACCAAAACAATAACATCGCCAGCTTTAACTACAACGCCGATAAACCCATAGCACTTATCAAAAACCAAAAAATCTACTACTACCTCAAAAACCACCTCGGCTCTATCATCGCCCTAACCAACAACACTTGCCTATTAGAAATCTACGAATACAACGCCTTTGGCAAACTCACCATCAAAAACCACAACCAAAATATCATCCCCAAATCCAACTACAACAACCCCTACACCTACACCGGCAGAAGATTCGACAACGAAAGCGGACTCTACTACTACAAAAACCGCTACTACCAACCCAGCCTAGCAAGGTTCATCTCCCAAGACCCCAAAGGCTATATTGACGGCTACAACCTCTACGCTTACGCAAAGAACAACCCACTTAAATACACCGACCCATTTGGCACTACTGCACAACAAACCAATTACGATTATCAGGAAGAGTGGAACAATTGGGACAATGATGACAACTGGGGCAATCTTGGTGATACTAGTTATTGGGATGATGGTGACGACAATAATGGTAATAGTCAAAACAATCTTAGTATCACCCCTGCTACAGATATAGATGACTGGCGGAGTGGTGTCTCAAACTCTGTTGCTCCAATAACAAATGCCCCGCCAATGGAAAGCGGAAGTTCAGGTAATCATTTGGTAGGCAGCCAAGAAAATAGTTATTTTGGGCTGAATACTGATAGCAATCTTGGGGCAGGTGGTACGGCTAAAGACACAGTTCCAGTATTTAGCAAGAGTAATTTATCTAAATATATTCAAATCTCTCAAGAAAAATTTAAACAAGATAAATGGAAAGCTATTACTGGTAATTATTTCAACACCAACAAAGTGGTTACAATAGATTCTAGGAAAATAGCTGTGGTATTAAATAGTACAGCGTTTCCTCCAACTTTCCAACAAAGAATATCGGTAGAAGCACTTATTTTACATAGGGATACCGTGCAAACTAGTGTCGCCTATCCAGGTTTTTTTAAGCGCAAAGACTGGAGGTTTACTGGCAGTAATTTTCCAAGACCTATAATATATCAAGCACCAAAAGATAGTCGCTGGCGTATATCTTCTCCAAGACAAGCTCATCAGCATAATAATATTTCTCAATCATGGTTCAATGCCTATGTCCCTAAATAAAATATTCATATTTACACTGTTAACCATAAGTTTTAACTTGTCTTATGCTAATAATACTACCAAATACAAAGCATACGAATGCATTAGTTACATTCATTTTGATTGGGACGATTACAAAGGTGACAAAACCAAGATTTTTAACAAAACTAGAGAATACGACATTCAATACAACATGTTATTGTTTGTAAGTAGTTACAATATAAAACTTTCAGGAGATAGGTTTATAAAAGATGACTCAGGTATGTATTTATTATATGATGATAATTGTGAAAAAAAAACACAAATGAGTGAGAAAATTATGCAATATTATAAAAAAAATATTAAAAATTGGCCAAAGTATTTTGTAACCAATGCTATTATTGCACCAAATGTCAATTATTTTAACTAAAGGCAATCAAAAGGTCAGTATCACTTGATTTTATGCATAAAATATAAAACCCCAGCAATCTCAAACAACAATTTAATTTTCCTTATTTCAAACCCGCTAAACTAAACAAAAAAATCGGAGTAAAAAAATGAGTAAAAAACGAACTAAATACACCTCTGCATTCAAGACTAAACTCGTGCTTGAACTATTGCAAAACGAACAAACCTTAGTGCAGATTGCTAGCAAGCATAACATCCTTCCTCAGAACCTACAAAATTAAAAAAAAGCTTTCTTGCTAACGCAGAAATTGCCATGGAGCCCTCTAAAGCTGTTAAAGAATACAAAGAAGAACTTGTCAAAGCACAGCAACAGAATGAGCGTCTAACTACCCTAGTAGGCAAAGTAACAGTAGAGAAGTGGTTGGCAAAAAAGCTAAAAAGCTTGGACTCATCTAATCTCAAGCAGTTAGTTGATTTCAAGCCATCTTCATCCTCTTTATCCGTTAATTATCAATGTCAATTATTGAGCATTAACAGAAGTGAAGACCCCTGCATTAAACTAAAAAACCCAACAAAAAATCACAAATCAACCCTCAAAACCTTATGCAAACATTAGCATTTATGATAAAATACTATAATTATCAGACACTTACAAAAAAAATGCGAGTTAAAACCACTCAAGAACAAACCTTTGCTGATAGTTTTATCAACATACCAAACTCCCAACTAGACATCATTAACAAAGTTATCGATTGGGAAGTTATAGCCAAAGATCTGTCTCATATTAAAGTTGACTATTCTGCTGTTAGTCTGTTTAAAGCGCTATTAATAGGCACATGGCACAATCTCTCTGATGAGAAGTTGGCTGATAGTCTTAGTAGAGATTTAGTCTTTATTAACTTTTGCAACTTTAGCCTAAGTGGCAACAAACCTGATGCTACAACCATTGGCAGATTTAGAACCAAACTAATCAAACAAAATCTATTTGATAGACTTTTGAGTAGCATCAATCTTATGCTTGAGAATAATCAACTCAAACTCTCTAATGGCAAACATGTTGCCATGGATGCAACCTTAATTCAAAGTGCTAGACGCACTAAGAAGATTATTACAACACACAAAACTGGTGAGGTTTATGAGATTGATAGTAACCCAATTCAATATTCAGATGATAAAGATGCAAGATGGACATTTAAGGCGGGAAAATACACTTATGGATATTCATCAGTAGTAACAACTGATGCCAATGGATTAATTAACAAAGCCACTACGCACCCTGCTAATGATAGTGAAATGACTCATTTTGAAGAAAATGTTAAACAGGCAGGCAATCAAAAAGGCGTAAGAGTTTTATACGACAAAGGAGCAGCCTCTCAAGCTAATAGTGAAGCACTTAAAGCACAAAAGTTAAGAGATGGTATTATGCGCAAAAAACCCAAAGGCAAGCAAATGAGTCATTGGAATAAATTACGCAATAAAGCAATCAGCAAAAGAAGGTTTGTGGTTGAACGCACCTTTGGTACGCTCAAACGCACTTATGGTTTGGCAAGAAGTCGTTATATTGGTTTAGAGAAAGTTGCCAGCGAAGTTAATCTTAAAGCTATTGCTTATAATCTAGTTAGAGCGGCGAATGTTTATATTAACAAGGGATTAAATACAGCCTAGGGATTATTGTGTTTTTTTTTGTGGAAACAGTACAAAAAAGAGTAAAAAATGAGCGATTTATAGTTGATATTGATGATTTTTTTAATGAAAGCTGGGTTTTATATATTTTTTGACTTTGAAAAGTCAAAAATTGAGGGTTTTGGGTTTTGATGGTTGGTTTTAGGGTGCTATGCAGGGGTCTTAAGTGGCTTATATTACAAACCAAAAACAAACGATACTAAGCAAACCATCAAAAACCACATTACCAAAGTGTTTGAACGCATACCTATTTACGGCGAAAAAAAAGTACACCAACAATTACTTGAAGACGGCTACAAAGTAAGTCTAAACACCGTTGCACGCTATCGTCAAGAACTGGGCTTAAAGGCAGTATTGGCAGTTAAACAAGTTGATACGACCATACCAATCAAAACGCATAAGAAGTACAGTTACAAGCTTCGAGACCTTGGTATCAATCATGCCAATCAAGTTTGGTCTACAGACATTACTCATATCAAGATTGCAGGCGGTATGGTGTATATGGCAGCCATTATTGATTGGTATTCTAAAGCGGTGCTATCACACAAGATATTCAACACTATGAATTTGCAGTTAGTAATGAGTGTACTCAATGATGCTTTAGAAAAGCACCCACATCCAGAGATATTTAATACCGACCAAGGTAGTCAATACACCAGCGAGATACACATTAAACGACTAAAAGATTTAGGTATTCAAATATCTATGGATGGTAAAGGCAGAGCCACAGATAATATCTGCATTGAGCGCTTTTGGCGAAGTGCAAAATGCGAAAGGGTTTATCTGAACGAGTATCAATCTATTTGTGAGTTGATCGTTGATGTGGATGATTGTATTAAGTTTTATAATCATCGAAGATTTCATGAAACATTGGGGTATAGAAAACCAATGGATGTGTGTCGGGAGCGTGTACAATTAAATCAAGAAAAGGCGAAGGCTTCTTAAATTGGGCTATATAAGAAATTTTAAAAAGTTGTCAGGGGTTTTGGGGTAATGTAGTTGGTGGCGGTTTCTATGATAATAAAGTTCACTCTCATTATCAAACCTTTTGCTTGTATAAGCATAAGGGTTGTTATAGTTAGAGGCGCATCTTTTAACAGCCATGGTCAAGCAGTATTTAAAAAAGAAACAAATATTACTCACCTGACATTGATGGGCATAAAGGTGGGGCATGGAAAGAGCTTGATTTAAAAGGTAATGATGGAAGCGCTTTGGATGAAAATTTAAAAAGGATAGGTAAATAATGTTATGTGTTAACTTTGAAACTGCTATGGTTAATCAGGAATTTAAGGGATTCATACAAATTGATGATTTTTATGAAAGTTTCATATCCTCTACTTTTATAAGTAAAGATAAGTATATGAAGCAATGGAAAGAAGGAATGGAACTAATCAAATTTGAAAACAAATCCATGATTATTGTAGATTATTATGGGCATGATAATAAAAAATTTGAATTTTGTGGAGTTTGGTGGCATCTTCACAAAACGAAACAAAAAATAATTATTCAACATGGCTGGATACCTAAAACTATTATATGGAGAAAAATTTTCATTTAACAACTGGAAAAGTTTTATACCTGAAAGATATTCTGACGGAGAGGAAATAGCTGAATGGGTAATTAATTTACCACCCAAGCCAAAAGTTAAACAAGACTCCGATAAGATTTGTTTAGAGACCTTGAGTCGAAAAAGGTGGCCAAGGCCAAGGGGACACTACCCTTTTAGTCGAATAGATGGCGGGCGGCGACTAAAGGGATACTACCCTTTTAGTCGAATAGATGGCGAATAAGGGAGCACTACCCTTTTTATGATAAAACACCCAAATGCCACCAATATCATATCACCATCAGCTATGACGCCAACGGCAATCTAGCAAGTTATCAGAACACAACCGCCACAACCTACCCTACAGTCAAAACCAAATCGTGGCACAATACACCACCAGTAACACCAACGACATTAGCAACGCAGACCCAAGTGTAGAGTTCATCTACTCCAACAAACAAGATAGCCCAATCACCCTGATAACCGACCACCAAACCTACTACTACCTAAAAGATTAGACTAGGTTCAGTAGTAGGCTTAATAAACAGCAACCAGCAACTGATAGAAAGCTACCACTACAACGCCTTTGGCAAACTCAGCATCAAAGATACAGACAGCATCATAATAAACAATTCAAACCATAACAACCCTTATGCTTATACAGGCAGAAGGTTTGATAATGAGAGTGGACTTTATTATTATAGAAACTGCTACTACCAACCCAGCCTTGCTAGGTTTATCTCTAACGACCCTCAGGGCTTTGTAGATGGCTATAATATGTATGCGTATGTAAAGAACAATCCACTTAAATATACGGATCCATTTGGGTTGAGGGCTAGGAGTAGTTGCTATAGCACATGTAGCTCTACTGTTTATTTCTATGGTCTCTACAAACCAAAAGTAGAGCCTAGTCTTTTGAATTATCCTAGTCTTTTGAATTATGTGGTAGACCCTGTTCCTGTGAATAGTTTGTTAAGAAACACTCATATGGCGTTAGATGTGGCTGGCTTGTCTCCTGGTGTAGGTATAATTCCTGATGTTATTAATGCTATTGCATACACCATAGAAGGCGATTTTGCAAATGCAGGGATAAGTGGACTCTCTGCAATTCCTTTGTTAGGGCAGGTGGTAACAGCAGGTAAGTATGGTGCGAAAGTTGCCAGTATAAATAAATTTGCAAATAATCCAGATATAGATTTAAATTCTTATACTAGAATAAAAGGAAAAAGCAACACCTTTAAAAGTAGTAATGATAACTCTATTTGGTCAAAAGATACAACTAAACACGGCGGAGAACAATGGAAAAGATGGAAAAGCCAAAAAGAGTTCGAAAAAGGAAAGAGACCCCAAAGTATTTGGCCAGATGGAAGGATTAGAAAATAATGAAATTCCCAGTAAATAGCGAGCTAAGTCATTTAAAAAATAAATTATTTTTATCTAATTTTGATAATTTTTTAGAAAATGCTAATGATTTTATTTATATAAGTTTTTTTGACCATTGGCTTTCAAGAGAAGAAATAGAAAGCGACAAGATGGCTACATATTTTTTATCTGAAAATGCAGATAAAAAATTTTATAAATTATTTTATAATTTCGAACAAAAAATAATTGATTTTTTATTTGGTATTTACGATAAAGGGCATGTTTTTGGTTTTTTTCCAAACAACAGTAAAAAAGATTCACCTTTGTTTATATTAGAGACAAAGGGTGATTTAGAAGTGTTAGCAACAGTATCACTTAGAACAGAAAAAGAGGTTTGTTTTTATTCAGTATTTTATGAAGCATTAATATATACAAATGAGGACTTAACTTGGAAAATTATATTTTTAAATCCTAAATTAAGGAAGCTATTGGAATCAAATATTAATAAAACTAAGTTTAATACTTTAATTTTAAATAGAGGGCACCTCTAAAAAAACCAATGCAATTTATGAAAAGTATAAATCAGCATTTTTCTCATCCAAAAATTCATCAAATAGCGGGCTATTCTCCTTATTTTTGGCTAAAAAATGCACTATTTTCTACTTTCCCTAAATCGCACTGGAGTTTTTGGAGGTGCCCTAGAGACCTTTGCACAACTCAACTGAAAATCATCAATATGGTAAAATAACGCCTATCTAAAATGTCTTGGAAAAACATCCAGCAAAACTCATTTGCAGACTCTTTTGTTGTTGAGCATAAATCCCTATCAGGGGGCGCTACCTTTTTTATGACAATACGACAGCGTAGGCAACCGCACCCAACAAACCTCAGCCCTCGGACACACCACACATTACGAATACAGCCTATACTTGGCAAACCAACCAAACAAATTGACGCCAACGGCTTTAGCCATAAATATCGCCATGATGCCAACAGCAACCTCATCGCCCAAACAGATGCCAACGGCTTCACCCACTTTATTTTTTACGACTCATTAGTCAACCCTTAAAAACCACACAACAATTTGATTTATAACAATAAAAAATCAAATACCCATAGACAAATCAACCAACTTTTGGTATAACAACACTCTTTTACTGGTCGTTTTACCTAAAAAATATGCTAACCGAATCTTTGCCAATATCCACCCAAAACAATTTATTCCATTCAGAGCTTTTTAATCAATTAGACATCAAAGACCCACTCATTGCACTATCTCACGCCATAGACTGGCAAGTTTTCAATGATGCCTTCACCAAGCACTATTGCCTTAACAATGGCAGACCCTCAAAACCCATTCGCCTAATGGTGGGCTTGCTTATCCTCAAACAGTTAGAGAATCTATCAGATGAAGCCGTTGTTATGCAGTTTAAAAGAAACCCGTATTACCAATACTTTTGTGGTCACAGTGCTTATATTGCTAATGTACCTTGTAACGCCACTGAGTTAGTGCATTTCAGAAAACGCATTGGCGTTAAAGGTTTTAATCTTATCTTTAAAATGAGCGTTGAGTTACACGGTAAAAAAGCACAAGAGTCAACTGTGTTAATTGACACCACCGTTCAAGAGAAAAACATCACTTATCCTACTGACGCCAAACTGGCAATTAAGATAATTAATCGCTTAAACAAACTGGCAAAACAACACGGCATCAAACAGCGAAGAACTTATGTCAAAGAAGTTAAAAACTGTCGTCTTAGCATTCGCCACTTTCGCCATGTCAAAAAGCGTGCCAAAGCCAAAAAAGCCCTTAAAAGACTCAGAACCATTGCCAACAAGCTTATCCGTGAACTGCAACGCAAACTTTCAGTCTATTCTTTGTTTGAAATCTATCAAAAAGACTTCTTGTTCTACCAAAAAGTGCTCGCTCAACAACCTGGAGACAAAAACAAAATTTACGCCCTACATGAGCCCGATGTTTATGTTATTGCCAAAGGCAAAGACCATAAGAAATATGAATATGGCAACAAAGTTTCAATCGTCTCTACCAAAGACAGTAACATTATCGTTGGCGTGGCAAGCCATAAAACAAACATTCATGATTCAAAAACACTAGATACAGCCATTGCTCATGCTAACGCTAATCGTATCAAGCCCATTCAGAAGGCAGTATGTGATAGAGGGTATGTGGGTGCAAAAGAAGTACTAGGGGCTGAAATCATCTTACCTAAAAAGCCCCTGAAACGAGACAGCCGTTACCAACGAGATAAAAAGCGTAAGTTGTGTAAAAGACGAGCAGCAATAGAACCTATCATTGAAGACCCCTGCATTAAACTAAAAAACCCAACAAAAAATCACAAATCAACTCTCAAAACCTTATGCAAACATTAGCATTTATGATAAAATACTATAATTATCAGACACTTACAAAAAAATGCGAGTTAAAACCACTCAAGAACAAACCTTTGCTGATAGTTTTATCAACATACCAAACTCCCAGCTAGACATCATTAACAAAGTTATCGATTGGGAAGTTATAGCCAAAGATCTGTCTCATATTAAAGTTGACTATTCTGCTGTTAGTCTGTTTAAAGCGCTATTAATAGGCACATGGCACAATCTCTCTGATGAGAAGTTGGCTGATAGTCTTAGTAGAGATTTAGTCTTTATTAACTTTTGCAACTTTAGCCTAAGTGGCAACAAACCTGATGCCACAACCATTGGCAGATTTAGAACCAAACTAATCAAACAAAATCTATTTGATAGACTTTTGAGTAGCATCAATCTTATGCTTGAGAACAATCAACTCAAACTCTCTAATGGCAAACATGTTGCCATGGATGCAACCTTAATTCAAAGTGCTAGACGCACTAAGAAGATTATTACAACACACAAAACTGGTGAGGTTTATGAGATTGATAGTAACCCAATTCAATATTCAGATGATAAAGATGCAAGATGGACATTTAAGGCGGGAAAATACACTTATGGATATTCATCAGTAGTAACAACTGATGCCAATGGATTAATTAACAAAGCCACTACGCACCCTGCTAATGATAGTGAAATGACTCATTTTGAAGAAAATGTTAAACAGGCAGGCAATCAAAAAGGCGTAAGAGTTTTATACGACAAAGGAGCAGCCTCTCAAGCTAATAGTGAAGCACTTAAAGCACAAAAGTTAAGAGATGGTATTATGCGCAAAAAACCCAAAGGCAAGCAAATGAGTCATTGGAATAAATTACGCAATAAAGCAATCAGCAAAAGAAGGTTTGTGGTTGAACGCACCTTTGGTACGCTCAAACGCACTTATGGTTTGGCAAGAAGTCGTTATATTGGTTTAGAGAAAGTTGCCAGCGAAGTTAATCTTAAAGCTATTGCTTATAATCTAGTTAGAGCGGCGAATGTTTATATTAACAAGGGATTAAATACAACCTAGGGATTATTGTGTCTTTTTTGTGGAAAGAGTAAAAAATGAGCGATTTATAGTTGATATTGATGATTTTTTTAATGAAAGCTGGGTTTTATATGTTTTTTGACTTTGAAAAGTCAAAAATTGAGGGTTTTGGGTTTTGATGGTTGGTTTTAGGGTGCTATGCAGGGGTCTTCATTGGACATCTTAAAGCAGATTTTAGATTGTCTAGGAATTTACTCAAAGGGCAAGTTGGTGATGAAATTAATGTTTTAATGGCTGCTGTGGCGTGGAATTTGAAAAAGTGGCTGATTGCCACTGTTATTTTTTTGTCTTTGCAAAAAATTGGTTTGTTTTTTGTGAAAAGGGCGAGGATTTTGTGTGTTATTGTTTGAAAACTGGTTTGGTTGATTAGGGGTGGTGGGGTTTGGGGCTTTTAAGGGTTGACTATTTATTGTGGCGCTGTTTGTATCTTTGATGGTGAGTCTATTGAGTAGGTCGTGGGCATAAGCCTTGTCCTGATAACTGCTAGATTACCGTTAGCGTCATAACTGATGGTGATATTTAGGTATTTTGTCATAAAAAGGATAGCGCCCCTTATTCCTATAGCAGTACTGTGTGCCTATAAAATCGTTGACTCTTGCACTATTGTTATGCCATTGGCTATCCAAAGTTCAGCGGTGCCCGAACCAGCATTTATACAGACACCCGCAGTGCCTCCAGTTAGAGACTTTATGAAGCCAAATGCTTCAACTACATCACCTGCATTTCCAAAAATTTTAAGCACATCAGTTTCACTAGAAATACTTAATAGATCACTAAGATTAAGCCTCAAAGTGTTGTTGCCTGAACCAGTTAAATCAATAATTTCAATATCCTTAATCCTGCTATTATCCAGCAGTGTGAGGTCTAAGGTTAAGCCCTTGCCATCTAATGCCAGTGTATCAGTGCCATTCCCTCCATTAACACGAGATAATAGATTATTACTTTCTATATTCCCAGAAAGTTTTGAAAGATTATCTTTATTGATGATGATAGTATCATTGCCCATGCCTGAGTTGAATACATCTGTCCCACCGTTACCAGTTAGAATATCATCACCTAGACCAGAAACAAACAACTCATCCTTTTCAGTGCCAGTTAATGTGTCATCCTTATCTGCATTTTTATCACCTTGAAAATCAATAGAACGCCCGATATTTTCGTTATTAGCGTTAATTTCTGCTGAAGTTGACCAAGTTCCATCAAATTTGCCGAATCTTGCATAAAGAGATGTGCCCCAATATTCAGATGAAATAGAATCAATGAAGCCATCACCGTTGAAATCTGCTGATGAAGTCACTGGAGGGCAAAGGTTATCGCTGTTGATGACGAATCCTTGATCATCGGCGGTTCCATTTGCTATAGCAGATAGCGATACACTAGATGTGCTCTTTTTCCCAAAGATTGCAAATTTCTGGTACTCGGCACTAGCAATTATATCGCCTATACCATCACTGTTGGTATCGACAATTACATCATCTAGACCATCATTGTTTATATCACCTGCTGCTGACACCGATGCACCAGCATAAGATTCATATATATATCCCTTAATTGCAAAACCGCCAGTTCCATTGTAAACATCTTTGAGTAATACACTAGAGGTATCAGTTTTACCGAACACAACATAGGCTGTACCTGATCTCTTTATTCCCCAGGTATGCCATTCTTTAGGTGCACCTATAATCAAGTCATCTAGCCCATCTCCATTTACATCTCCTGCTGACGATACTGCATAACCACTTAGACTATTTCCTGCCCTACCTATAATAGTAAAACCTCCTGAACCTAAGTTATTAACATCGACCCCTTCACCATCAACTTTGCCAAAAACTACATAAGATTTACCTGTCTTCCATCCCCACTTATAGTATTGAGAGGCCAACCCAACAATCAAGTCATCTATACCATCCCCGTTTACATCACCTGCTGAGGATACTGCCTGACCCTGACTCCTCGGATAGATTGTATTCCAACTTGTACCTGTATTAATAGTGAAGCCATGTGCACTAGATACTTCTGGCACTGTTGAAGCACCACTCCCCCCATCAGTTGTAGTTCCTGAAATATCGGTGGTAATAGTAATGGCGTGTGCATTGCTATAGATTTCTGACGCATTACCAGCTAAATCTTTTTGCCAAACACGAATGTCTCCGATAGCATAACTATCAGGATCTAAGGTAAAGCTATTTCCTTCACCAAGAATGGCTATGCCACTGTCGCCACCATCAGTACAATAAAACCAAGTTGCACCTACTTCTAGTCCACTAACAATAATTTCAGCGTTGCTAGTAATTCCATCTGTTTGATCAGATCCGGTGTCCGTAAAACTAAATGATAATGTGGCTGGTGCAATTATATCAATTGTAGGCGCTACTGATGAAACCGAGAATGTGATAACTTCATCAAAACCATCCTTGCCTGAAAGGTTAATAATAATCGTACCAACTTGAGAAAGTTTTGAAGCCCAGGTAATGTCATTGACTAAAGTCCAAATATTATCGACAATAGTTGGAAGGTTAGAATCAATCCTATGCACAAGAGTACTGCCTTGTTTAAACAAAATACTGGAGATACTTAAATCCTTCACTGTTCCTATAACTGCGATAGCACCACTCAGTGCCACTATGGTTAACTCACGGGCATTAATAAGGTCATCAGCACCCTTACCATTCCAATAAAATTGATGCTCTAATACAGGTTCTAGAGTAGTAGTAACCACAGATAATGCAGCCAAGAATTCCCTCATACTAGCCTCTACATCGGTATCAATACTGTTAACTTCATCGTTTCCTGCATTGATTTGTGGCTCCCTGTAATATAGCTCACCGTTTTCATTCATAGTGAATTTTTCTTGGTATTTATCTGCCAAAGTAAAAATTACATTTTCATCAGCTGTTTCTGCTGTGTAGATTATGGATAAAGAAGGTAAACCTAACTTAACTTGAGTTTCCTCACCACTGCTGAATATTGGGCTAGTGGCGCCTAGTATGAAAGTTCCAGTGTTGCTACTAATAACTTCAGCACTATCGGCAAAAAATAACCTTTCTGAGTGCTTACGGTCTCCATAGCCATAACTGTTGTACTTTCCTATATTTTCATGTATGTCTTTCATAAAATATCCTGAATCGATCACTTTTAATTGCACAATATTTTTATTGTGCTTGTAGTTAATTTAGAGCATATATTACACATAAATGTAATGAGTTGTCAATACTTATTTTATGTTTTAAGTTAATAAAATACTCTAACTTAAAAGGGAAAGCAAAAAAGTGCTTGCATTTATAGTTAAGGAGAATAAATGGATACCACCCTTTTTATGATGGAATAAGGTGAAATAAGGGGCGCCACCCTTTTTATGAGAGAATACTCAAATGCCAAGACAAGCCAGAAGCATATTTGCCAACATTCCACACCACATAACCCAAAGAGGTAATCGCAATTGTGATGTATTTTTCAAAAAAAAGTGGTAGCGTCCCCTTTTTTTATATACATGGACAATAAATTAGTTAGGCTAAAAGATTTTCTAGCGATTGAAAAAGATGAAGGGGCTCTAAATATCTTCGTATATTAGAAGATTGTTGGGGTGGTAATAATTGTGATAAAGCTAAAAATATAGTTTCAATAATTGATAAAAACAACCTTCCAAGAGCTACTGCATTCCTATCTATGATGTATCTTACAGATAAAGGCTTAAAAGAAGATAAAGTTAAATCAGCATATTGGCCAAACAAGTCTTTTTCTAATTTTAAAATTATTGAGTGCGGAAAATGGTTACCAATATTTTATATACAAAATAAGAATTACAACAAAGCCTATGAAATATACTCTCAACTAAAATATTTGAATAATCACGCCATCCTTAATTCTCTAGGAACATTTCATAAAAAAGGCATTATATTATTACAAATAAGCATCTAAACATAGAAACTTGTCTGCCCCTATAAATATTAAGACCCCTGCATTAAACTAAAAAACCCAACAAAAAATCACAAATCAACCCTCAAAACCTTATGCAAACATTAGCATTTATGATAAAATACTATAATTATCAGACACTTACAAAAAAATGCGAGTTAAAACCACTCAAGAACAAACCTTTGCTGATAGTTTTATCAACATACCAAACTCCCAACTAGACATCATTAACAAAGTTATCGATTGGGAAGTTATAGCCAAAGATCTGTCTCATATTAAAGTTGACTATTCTGCTGTTAGTCTGTTTAAAGCGCTATTAATAGGCACATGGCACAATCTCTCTGATGAGAAGTTGGCTGATAGTCTTAGTAGAGATTTAGTCTTTATTAACTTTTGCAACTTTAGCCTAAGTGGCAACAAACCTGATGCTACAACCATTGGCAGATTTAGAACCAAACTAATCAAACAAAATCTATTTGATAGACTTTTGAGTAGCATCAATCTTATGCTTGAGAATAATCAACTCAAACTCTCTAATGACAAACATGTTGCCATGGATGCAACCTTAATTCAAAGTGCTAGACGCACTAAGAAGATTATTACAACACACAAAACTGGTGAGGTTTATGAGATTGATAGTAACCCAATTCAATATTCAGATGATAAAGATGCAAGATGGACATTTAAGGCGGGAAAATACACTTATGGATATTCATCAGTAGTAACAACTGATGCCAATGGATTAATTAACAAAGCCACTACGCACCCTGCTAATGATAGTGAAATGACTCATTTTGAAGAAAATGTTAAACAGGTAGGCAATCAAAAAGGCGTAAGCGTTTTATACGACAAAGGAGCAGCCTCTCAAGCTAATAGTGAAGCACTTAAAGCACAAAAGTTAAGAGATGGTATTATGCGCAAAAAACCCAAAGGCAAGCAAATGAGTCATTGGCATAAATTACGCAATAAAGCAATCAGCAAAAGAAGGTTTGTGGTTGAACGCACCTTTGGTACGCTCAAACGCACTTATGGTTTGGCAAGAAGTCGTTATATTGGTTTAGAGAAAGTTGCCAGCGAAGTTAATCTTAAAGCTATTGCTTATAATCTAGTTAGAGCGGCGAATGTTTATATTAACAAGGGATTAAATACAACCTAGGGATTATTGTGTTTTTTTTGTGGAAACAGTACAAAAAAGAGTAAAAAATGAGCGATTTATAGTTGATATTGATGATTTTTTTAATGAAAGCTGGGTTTTATATGTTTTTTGACTTTGAAAAGTCAAAAATTGAGGGTTTTGGGTTTTGATGGTTGGTTTTAGGGTGCTATGCAGGGGTCTTCGAATGGGTTTTGAGGGTCTGCCATTGTTAAGGCAATAGTGCTTGGTGAAGGCATCATTGAAAACTTGCCAGTCTATGGCGTGAGATAGTGCAATGAGTGGGTCTTTGATGTCTAATTGATTAAAAAGCTCTGAATGGAATAAATTGTTTTGGGTGGATATTGGTAAAGATTCGGTTAGCATATTTTTTAGGTAAAACGACCAGTAAAAGAGTGTTGTTATACCAAAAGTTGGTTGATTTGTCTATGGGTATTTGATTTTTTATTGTTATAAATCAAATTGTTGTGTGGTTTTTAAGGGTTGACTAAGTAGTCAACCCTTAAAAACCCCAAACCCCACCACCCCTAATCAACCAAACCAGTTTTCAAACAATAACACACAAAATCCTCGCCCTTTTCACAAAAAACAAACCAATTTTTTGCAAAGACAAAAAAATAACAGTGGCAATCAGCCACTTTTTCAAATTCCACGCCACAGCAGCCATTAAAACATTAATTTCATCACCAACTTGCCCTTTGAGTAAATTCCTAGACAATCTAAAATCTGCTTTAAGATGTCCAATGATAGGTTCTATTGCTGCTCGTCTTTTACACAACTTACGCTTTTTATCTCGTTGGTAACGGCTGTCTCGTTTCAGGGGCTTTTTAGGTAAGATGATTTCAGCCCCTAGTACTTCTTTTGCACCCACATACCCTCTATCACATACTGCCTTCTGAATGGGCTTGATACGATTAGCGTTAGCATGAGCAATGGCTGTATCTAGTGTTTTTGAATCATGAATGTTTGTTTTATGGCTTGCCACGCCAACGATAATGTTACTGTCTTTGGTAGAGACGATTGAAACTTTGTTGCCATATTCATATTTCTTATGGTCTTTGCCTTTGGCAATAACATAAACATCGGGCTCATGTAGGGCGTAAATTTTGTTTTTGTCTCCAGGTTGTTGAGCGAGCACTTTTTGGTAGAACAAGAAGTCTTTTTGATAGATTTCAAACAAAGAATAGACTGAAAGTTTGCGTTGCAGTTCACGGATAAGCTTGTTGGCAATGGTTCTGAGTCTTTTAAGGGCTTTTTTGGCTTTGGCACGCTTTTTGACATGGCGAAAGTGGCGAATGCTAAGACGACAGTTTTTAACTTCTTTGACATAAGTTCTTCGCTGTTTGATGCCGTGTTGTTTTGCCAGTTTGTTTAAGCGATTAATTATCTTAATTGCCAGTTTGGCGTCAGTAGGATAAGTGATGTTTTTCTCTTGAACGGTGGTGTCAATTAACACAGTTGACTCTTGTGCTTTTTTACCGTGTAACTCAACGCTCATTTTAAAGATAAGATTAAAACCTTTAACGCCAATGCGTTTTCTGAAATGCACTAACTCAGTGGCGTTACAAGGTACATTAGCAATATAAGCACTGTGACCACAAAAGTATTGGTAATACGGATTTCTTTTAAACTGCATAACAACGGCTTCATCTGATAGATTCTCCAACTGTTTGAGGATAAGCAAGCCTACCATTAGGCGAATGGGTTTTGAGGGTCTGCCATTGTTAAGGCAATAGTGCTTGGTGAAGGCATCATTGAAAACTTGCCAGTCTATGGCGTGAGATAGTGCAATGAGTGGGTCTTTGATGTCTAATTGATTAAAAAGCTCTGAATGGAATAAATTGTTTTGGGTGGATATTGGTAAAGATTCGGTTAGCATATTTTTTAGGTAAAACGACCAGTAAAAGAGTGTTGTTATACCAAAAGTTGGTTGATTTGTCTATGGGTATTTGATTTTTTATTGTTATAAATCAAATTGTTGTGTGGTTTTTAAGGGTTGACTAAGTATAAGGGTTGTTATAGTTTGAGTTATTTATTGTGGCGCTGTTTGTATCTTTGATGGTGAGTCTATTAAGACCCCTGCATTAAACTAAAAAACCCAACAAAAAATCACAAATCAACCCTCAAAACCTTATGCAAACATTAGAATTTATGATAAAATACTATAATTATCAGACACTTACAAAAAAATGCGAGTTAAAACCACTCAAGAACAAACCTTTGCTGATAGTTTTATCAACATACCAAACTCCCAACTAGACATCATTAACAAAGTTATCGATTGGGAAGTTATAGCCAAAGATCTGTCTCATATTAAAATTGACTATTCTGCTGTTAGTCTGTTTAAAGCGCTATTAATAGGCACATGGCACAATCTCTCTGATGAGAAGTTGGCTGATAGTCTTAGTAGAGATTTAGTCTTTATTAACTTTTGCAACTTTAGCCTAAGTGGCAACAAACCTGATGCTACAACCATTGGCAGATTTAGAACCAAACTAATCAAACAAAATCTATTTGATAGACTTTTGAGTAGCATCAATCTTATGCTTGAGAATAATCAACTCAAACTCTCTAATGGCAAACATGTTGCCATGGATGCAACCTTAATTCAAAGTGCTAGACGCACTAAGAAGATTATTACAACACACAAAACTGGTGAGGTTTATGAGATTGATAGTAACCCAATTCAATATTCAGATGATAAAGATGCAAGATGGACATTTAAGGCGGGAAAATACACTTATGGATATTCATCAGTAGTAACAACTGATGCCAATGGATTAATTAACAAAGCCACTACGCACCCTGCTAATGATAGTGAAATGACTCATTTTGAAGAAAATGTTAAACAGGCAGGCAATCAAAAAGGCGTAAGAGTTTTATACGACAAAGGAGCAGCCTCTCAAGCTAATAGTGAAGCACTTAAAGCACAAAAGTTAAGAGATGGTATTATGCGCAAAAAACCCAAAGGCAAGCAAATGAGTCATTGGAATAAATTACGCAATAAAGCAATCAGCAAAAGAAGGTTTGTGGTTGAACGCACCTTTGGTACGCTCAAACGCACTTATGGTTTGGCAAGAAGTCGTTATATTGGTTTAGAGAAAGTTGCCAGCGAAGTTAATCTTAAAGCTATTGCTTATAATCTAGTTAGAGCGGCGAATGTTTATATTAACAAGGGATTAAATACAACCTAGGGATTATTGTGTCTTTTTTTGTGGAAACAGTACAAAAAAGAGTAAAAAATGAGCGATTTATAGTTGATATTGATGATTTTTTTAATGAAAGCTGGGTTTTATATGTTTTTTGACTTTGAAAAGTCAAAAATTGAGGGTTTTGGGTTTTGATGGTTGGTTTTAGGGTGCTATGCAGGGGTCTTCTATTGAGTAGGTCGTGGGTATAAGCCTTGTCCTGATAACTGCTAGATTACCGTTAGCGTCATAACTGATGGTGATATTTAGGTATTTTGTCATAAAAAGGATAGCGCCCCTTATTCCTATAGCAGTACTGTGCGCCTATAAAATCGTTGACTCTTGCACTATTGTTATGCCATTGGCTATCCAAAGTTCAGCGGTGCCCGAACCAGCATTTATACAGACACCCGCAGTGCCTCCAGTTAGAGACTTTATGAAGCCAAATGCTTCAACTACATCACCTGCATTTCCAAAAATTTTAAGCACATCAGTTTCACTAGAAATACTTAATAGATCACTAAGATTAAGCCTCAAAGTGTTGTTGCCTGAACCAGTTAAATCAATAATTTCAATATCCTTAATCCTGCTATTATCCAGCAGTGTGAGGTCTAAGGTTAAGCCCTTGCCATCTAATGCCAGTGTATCAGTGCCATTCCCTCCATTAACACGAGATAATAGATTATTACTTTCTATATTCCCAGAAAGTTTTGAAAGATTATCTTTATTGATGATGATAGTATCATTGCCCATGCCTGAGTTGAATACATCTGTCCCACCGTTACCAGTTAGAATATCATCACCTAGACCAGAAACAAACAACTCATCCTTTTCAGTGCCAGTTAATGTGTCATCCTTATCTGCATTTTTATCACCTTGAAAATCAATAGAACGCCCGATATTTTCGTTATTAGCGTTAATTTCTGCTGAAGTTGACCAAGTTCCATCAAATTTGCCGAATCTTGCATAAAGAGATGTGCCCCAATATTCAGATGAAATAGAATCAATGAAGCCATCACCGTTGAAATCTGCTGATGAAGTCACTGGAGGGCAAAGGTTATCGCTGTTGATGACGAATCCTTGATCATCGGCGGTTCCATTTGCTATAGCAGATAGCGATACACTAGATGTGCTCTTTTTCCCAAAGATTGCAAATTTCTGGTGCTCGGCACTAGTAATTATACCGCCTACATCATCATTGTTGATACCGATAATTACATCATCTAGACCGTCATTGTTGATACCGACAATTACATCATCTAGACCATCATTGTTTATATCACCTGCTGCTGACACCGATGCACCAGCATAAGATTCATATATATATCCCTTAATCACAAAACCACCAGTTCCATTGTAAACATCTTTGAGTAATACACTAGAGGTATCAGTTTTACCGAACACAACATAGGCTGCACCTGATCTTTGTATTCCCCAAGTATGCCATTCTTTAGGTGCACCTATAATCAAGTCATCTAGCCCATCTCCATTTACATCTCCTGCTGATGATGCTGCATAACCATTTAGGCTGTTTCCTGCTCTACCTATAATAGTAAAACCTCCTGAACCCAAGTTATTAACATTGACCCCTTTACCGTCAACTTTGCCAAAAACTACATAAGATTCACCTGTATCCCATCCCCACTTATAATGTTGAGAGGCCAACCCAACAATCAAGTCATCCATACCATCCCCATTTACATCACCTACTGAGGATACTGCCTGACCATAATCCCTCGGATAGCGTGTATCCCAACTTGCACCTGTATTAATAGTGAAGCCATGTGCACTAGATACTTCTGACGCTGTTGAAGTACTACTCCCCCCATCAGCTGTAGTTCCTGGAATATCGGTGGTTGTTTCTGTGATAATAATAATGGCGTGTGCATTGCTATAGATTTCTGACGCATTACCAGCTAAATCTTTTTGCCAAACACGAATGTCTCCGATAGCATAACTATCAGGATCTAAGGTAAAGCTATTTCCTTCACCAAGAATGGCTATGCCACTGTCGCCACCATCAGTGCAATAAAACCAAGTTGCACCTACTTCTAGTCCACTAACAATAATTTCAGCGTTGCTAGTAATTCCATCTGTTTGATCAGATCCGGTGTCCGTAAAACTAAATGATAATGTGGCTGGTGCAATTATATCAATTGTAGGCGCTACTGATGAAACCGAGAATGTGATAACTTCATCAAAACCATCCTTGCCTAAAAGGTTAATAATAATCGTATCAACTTGAGAAAGTTTTGAAGCCCAGGTAATGTCATTGACTAAAGTCCAAATATTATCGACAACAGTTGGAAGGTTAGAATCAATCCTATGCACAAGAGTACTGCCTTGTTTAAACAAAATACTGGAGATACTTAAATCCTTCACTGTTCCTATAACTGTGATAGCACCACTCAGTGCCACTATGGTTAACTCACGGGCATTAATAAGGTCATCAGCACCCTTACCATTCCAATAAAATTGATGCTCTAATACAGGTTCTAGAGTAGTAGTAACCACAGATAATGCAGCCAAGAATTCCCTCATACTAGCCTCTACATCGGTATCAATACTGTTAACTTCATCGTTTCCTGCATTGATTTGTGGCTCCCTGTAATATAGCTCACCGTTTTCATTCATAGTGAATTTTTCTTGGTATTTATCTGCCAAAGTAAAAATTACATTTTCATCAGCTGTTTCTGCTGTGTAGATTATGGATAAAGAAGGTAAACCTAACTTAACTTGAGTTTCCTCACCACTGCTGAATATTGGGCTAGTGGCGCCTAGTATGAAAGTTCCAGTGTTGCTACTAATAACTTCAGCACTATCGGCAAAAAATAACCTTTCTGAGTGCTTACGGTCTCCATAGCCATAACTGTTGTACTTTCCTATATTTTCATGTATGTCTTTCATAAAATATCCTGAATCGATCACTTTTAATTGCACAATATTTTTATTGTGCTTGTAGTTAATTTAGAGCATATATTACACATAAATGTAATGAGTTGCCAATACTTATTTTATGTTTTAAGTTAATAAAATACTCTAATTAAAAGGGAAAACAAAAAAAGTGCTTGCATTTATAGTTAAGGAGAATAAATAGATGTCACCCTTTTTATGACAAAATACTCAAATGCCAAGACAAACCAGAAGCATATTTGCCAACATTCCAACCCAAAGAGGTAATCGCAATTGTGATGTATTTTTCAAAAAAAATGGTAGCGCTCCTTTCTTTTCATACTACTACCTAAAATATAAACTAGGGCTCAGTGGTAAGTTTAACAAACAACAACTGGTAGAAAGTTACCACTACAACACCTTTGGCAAACTCACCATCAAAAACCAAAATATCCCCCCCCAATCCAACTACAACAACCCCTACACCTACACCAGCAGAAGATTTGATAATGAGAGTGGACTTTCCTCCAACGACCCTAAGGGCTTTGTAGATGGCTATAACATATATGCGTATGTGGAGAACAATCCTCTTAAATATACGGATCCATTTGGGTTGAGGGGTGAGGAGTAGTTGTTATAGTTTATGTGGCTCTATTTTGTCAAAAAATACATCTAAACACGGTAGAGAATAATGGAAAAGATGGGAGCCAAAAAGAGTTCAAAAAAGATTTACCTTTGTTTATATTAGAGGCAAAGAGCGATTTAGAAGTGTTAGCAACAGTATCGCTTAGAACAGAAAAAGAGGCTTGTTTTTATTCAGTATTTTATAAGGCATTAATAAATACAAATGAAGATTTGACTTGGAGAATTATATTTTTAAATCCTAAATCAAGGAAGCTATTGGAATCAAAAAAAGGCAAGATATTACAATTAGGCCGACAAGTGCAAATAGGATAATTTATATTTTTTATTGTCATCAAAAGGTTAAAACGATAGTTTTGAGGGGTTGATTTTTTGAGGGTGGTATGATTTTGAATGTGTTACCCATGTGGGTTATCCAAACAGTTTGGGGTGAGGTGCATAATGAAAAAATTTAAACCGATAAATTAATAATCTCATTCCAGAAGGTGGGTATAATTTTTTAGTAAATTACTTTTTAATACTTTTAACTATTACACACTCTACTCAAAAAAATCTTCGCTTTATTGCCATTTGTCTTGCTTTAAGCGCCACTGCTTTACTTGCTTCTTGCGTTAATTCCCATGCAACCAAACAAACAAAACAATCGCAACTACCGACTCAATTATTGGTAAAAAAAGATTATCTTAGAGAGATAGCGCCATTGAAAAAAAACTACAAGGTAGGCGACAAGGGGCAGGAGGTTGTTAAAATAGAAGAGTGGCTGATGTTATGGCAACTGAATGAAAACTTTACTAGTGATATTATCAAAATTACACCCGATAAAGAATTTGATCAAACAACCGAAAAAATCCTCAAGCAAGTGCAATTATTTGTTAATCTGCCAGCAACAGGTGTAGTAGATCACACCACTTGGAAGGCATTAGTTTCACCGATGACCAGAGCGTTTGACATTCGATCTTTCACAAACAAAACATTGCGCCAAAAAATGAAATATTTTGCCACCAAGCACTTGCAATATAGAGCCTCTGAGCTGATGACAGATAATATTGGTCCGTGGGTTAGGTCTTATATGAACGACCATGATGGGGCTTGGGCGTATTGGTGTCAAGGGTTTGTTTGCACTATTTTAGATCAAACTTTTAGCACCATTGGAGAGTATTTTAACGAATATTATGCGGACACTTGGACAGTTGAAGTTATGCGTGAGCAGGCGGCAGCTAAAAAATTATTAGTTAGTCATCAGCAATTGAAAGACAAGATATATCTACCGCAAGAAGGAGATATGGTGCTGTATATATCAACCAAAGATGGTAAAGCGCACCACACAGAAATTATTTATCAAATTTTAGATGCAAAAAATGGTGATATGCTCACTGTTGGTGGTAACACCAATTTTTCGGGTAGCACAGATGGGGTTGGCACATTTCTAATAGACAGAAATTTCTTAGATGCAAAGGTAGAAGTAATTAAATTAATTGACATTGAAGTCATCAGCCAACACAAGAAATTTCCAAACAATGCACGGAAATTATTAAGAAGTTACTCAAATGTAATAGCGGATTTTTCTGACAATCACATCCTTTTTAAAAGCGGAAAACGCCTATTATTTAACGACAACAAAACTAAAACGGCTGACCAATTACTCAGCAACCCAGACATCAAAGACCAATTTTACTACCCTTACCAAAAAGGCAAGATCTCAACACTAGTAAAACCTCGTTTTGATCCAGGTAGAATTGCCAATCAAGATTTTTTCAAAACTATATATGGCAACACCCAAGCCGAAGTTGAAAAAAACCTTGTTGACATTGTTTGGGCACCAAAATCAGATGGACGCAAAATCAAAGTGACTAAAATTAACGGCGTAGCAAGCAAAATAAAGGCCATTGGCGAAGAATTAGACAAACACCCAGAGCTTAAACCCTTTATTCGCAATATTGGAGGCAGCTATAAATGGCGTAAAGTAAAAGGCACTAATCGATTAAGCCGACACAGTTTTGGCATTGCAATTGATCTTAATGTTGCCAAATCTAACTATTGGGAATGGGATTGCAAATGCACAGATGAGCAAAAAATCCTTGCACCACATACCAGTAAAATTCCACAAATCATTATCGATACTTTTGAAAAGTATGGCTTTATTTGGGGTGGAAAGTGGTATCACTACGACACCATGCACTTTGAATATAGACCTGAATTGCTATAGGATTGCTGTGCAAGTTAGGCAAAAATTGGATTTTGCTAACCATTCAACTTATACAAAGGTTTCATTTTATAAAACAAAAGAGAGTATCTCTGATATCAAATTGATTGGTTTGTTGGCTCTACAGATAAAATCTATATATTGCCATTGTTAAATAATCTTGCTGACGCAAGGAGACCGCTGGAACAAATTGTTAGGTAATTGATAGTTTTTTAATATTGTATTGCAGTCGTTAAAATCATTTATTAGGTGGCTTTAAATAATGAATATTTGCACCATTCCTTATCTTTGAATGGATATGTTATATTTTATTTTTGTTCCAAAGCCAACTGGTATTTTAGGTGACTGATATTCATATGAGTTTAAATACAAAGTTATTGCCTTTGCAGAATCGCCTATATATACATGATATTTATCCAATATAACCATTCCCTTATAACCTGTGGGATTTTTATGCCAGCAGCATGCTCCTTCTCTTTCGGCAGTAATATCTTCACCATTAGGCCCGCTTAACATACTAAAAAACCATCGCTGACCTCCATGCCCACCTGTTTCCTTCCAGCCACCTGTTTTAATAGCCTTATGTTCATTTTTTCCATATTCAGAGTCTTTACTATGCTCTGTTAAATAGAAAATAGGTGGTTTTTTTCTAACAAACTGGGGGCTCTGTTGACACGAAACCAACAATAAAAGAAATAGTAATATTATTGTAATTTTTGATAGCATCTAACTTCCTTGAAAACACAATTATTGTTATAAAGACACATTTCCTTATTTCACTTAAAAAATAAACTCTTGTAAAACTGATTAGATTATATCTATTTTTAAACTAAAATTTAATCAAATCTGATAACAGAAAACAAATTAATTATTTAATGAATGCGTGAAATAATTCCTAAATTGACGGATGCAATTTTAGAGCACTCTCTTTGTTGTCACATTTAAAAGCTGCTTTGTGGCGATTGGAATAAGGGAGCCTCCAAGATGGAAAACAAGAGAGTATCCACTCCTTGTTTCCATCTTATTCTCTCGAAAAATGGTAGCACCCCTCCCATTCTCTATAACAAAAATGAAGACTCTGCTCAAATTTTTGATTATGTGAAAATTCACTCAAAATCACCCTTCTTATTTTGAGTAATTTTATATTCAAATGAAACTAATGACCTTTTAGCTCCATTACGACCCTTCATTTTAATTACACCAAGTTTAATGGCTAAAAAAATCCATTCTTATTAACTACAATAACAAATTCATCAGAGTTAGGGGTTCTGGCTCTCGATGTATAATCAAATGCATTGGAGGCATTTGTTATATCTGAAAAAGACCTTACTCCATCAGCTAGCGCGATCCCTTCAATGTTTTCAGGATCGTTATACATATGAATTGAGGCATCACTTGCACTAGAAAATTGTAGGTCAAATTGCATACTACCCGACCCAACAACAAAACATCCATTGTTGTTTTCATAGTCAAATTCAACTGTTCCAGTAGAATTTGGATTAGAATATTGGCTAGAACTGATTGCATTACAAATAGCTATCGGACTTTTAGAAGCTTCAAAAGGATTTTTTCCCACGGTTGGACGAGCTTTAGTAGTTTCGTCGTGAATTCCGCTTATTAGTTCTAAATATGCGCTTTCAAAATCAGCGCAAAAATCCACATAACGCTTAGTTATTAGAAATGTAGGAATAGCTTTCAACTTATTGCATCTGACGATGGGTATGATTTTTTCAGAATTTATATTTTTTATTAATTCTGAAGTTAGGATCATTTTTTCGTATCCAACTCCGTTCTTGCCTTCATTGGCTTTAGATGCATATGCTTCAGAACAAACACAAATAACTCGATCGGATTCCGTTAGCCTATCCATAAAGGCTGGGATATCTCCTCCAAGTCTCAAGTCCCATTGATCTAGAATTACATCAACACCATTCTCTCTTAATCTAGTGGCGAGGCTGAGCACCCATTCTTCATGCTCTTCATTATCGTGCGAATATGACATAAAACATTTGGGTACTGGACTCATAAACTTTCCTTTTTTATACAACTATCATTACAAGGAAACACCCCCTGTATTTTTACAACTTTATTGGCTTGAAATTAGATTTTATTACTTGGTGTGATATTTAAGCAAAAGATTTCTTGCATAATTTTATGCAATTATAACAAAAAATATAGGGATTAATATAAGAAATTTATGTGCTTACCATTCTATTTTTAATGATCTAGTTTAGTGATTCATCTTGGTAAAAACTTGCTCAATTTTTTGCTCTAAAGCCAGCAAACTAAAGCCTCGAATTTCTTCGATAAACTTTTGTCCCATAAAAAATACTTGCACCACGGGCAAGGAAAATACGCCGTGTTGAGCGCAAATTTCTTGTGTGTGTTCACAATTAATATAAGCCATGGTTAGGGTTGGAAATTTATCAGAAAAACTAGTTTCAATTTGTGGTTTGATGGTTTGGCATACGCCGCAGTTTGTGCCGCCGAATAATATTAATATTGCTTCTTTTTCTTGCTTTAAGGTGTCTAATTGCGTTTGATTGTGGATGTTGATCATAGTTGATTTTTTAGCTGGGTAAAGAATACTTCAAAACTGGGTAGGTTTAATTGAGACGACCTTTGTTTTTTGCCCCACATGGGTTCGGGAAAATGGCTGTCGGTTTCAAAGCGTGCCATAATGTGCCAGTGGACTTGTGGTAATAAGTTTCCAAAAGAGGCGATATTAATCTTATCTGCATTGAAATAACTTAACATTAACTTTTCAGTAATGTCAATGATTCTAAAAATCTCACGCTTTTCATCTGCTGTGCATTCGCTAAATTCTTTGATTTTTCGTTTGGTGAAAACTTTAATCCAAGGGATTTCGCTAGGTTCTATTGCTACGATTACTAGGTCATTTTGATATATTATCATGGCTTACTGATTTTATTGTCTTCTTCTAAATTGTTCACTATCTTTAGAGCCTTGTGTGCATGGTTTTTATTCTTAGACTGGGACAATTCACGAAGCACAGACACTACATTTTTTACATATATGGCAAACTCTGTACGATGTCCATAAGAGCGTAAAAACTCATGAACTCCTTTAAGGTATTCTGCATTATCTAACATGTGTTGCCTTATCTCTTCTTGTGAAAGTTGAGATAAATGTTTTACCCTTTGCTCATAATCACAGTTTTCTTCATCACGCATCAAAATTATTATTTTTTCAATTGGATTAACGGCTTCTTGATGATTGTTTTCAATGCATTCTTTGTAAAAATCAGATAACTCCACATCAAAATCTAAAATTTTTTGTAGATCATCAAATTCAGCATTTTTCATCCAATCAAGATTCCCTTGAATGAATTCTTTTAAGCGTTCAATAGCAAAATTGTGATATTTTTGTTTATTGTTGCTATCTAGATTTTCTAGTGTTTGAATATTATCTAAAAAAACTTCAGGTGAAAAAGCACTTTCAGTGATAATTTCCTTTTCTAAAATCTTCCATAAATCTAATGTATATGCATCTATTCCATACGACATATCATAGAGATGCTTATCTCGCTTTACTCCAATATCCTTATGTACAGAATATAAACGCCGATTCTCAACTTTAGGTTCAACAATTCTTATAAAAGATTCCTCATTAACAAGTGAGGTTTGACAATACTTAATAAGCTCAGATGCAATATCACTTTGTAAAAAATCAAGTTTATTATGGTCGTCACCATCAATCAATGACAGTAACTCCTCGAATCTTTTGTCTTCTATAAATTTATCAGTTTCTTCAAGTCCAAGTGATGGTAAGAGTGATGGTGATCTCTTACGGACATACTCTATAAAATCAGAAAAAGAAGAAACTTGTGCGTTAATAGCGGCAATTTCGATAATACTACCCACTATTTCAGTTGTAACTTCTGGTGCATCCTTAATATAGGGCTGAATAAAGGAGAAATCATTTAATGCATTAATAATTCGATCAATAATCCGTATATTATTTATTTTGTGCCTTGTTAAATAATCCTCTAACGGATAATCTGTAAAAGTGGCTAACTTACTCTTTAATATGTCTAACGATTCAGATGGCTTTGGATTGTAGTCAAATTCATAATCAATCAACTTTTCTTTATATTTGGCAAATGTTTCTTTGTTATTGCTCTCTAACTCCCCTTCATTTAAAATCATAACAACTTTGCAATTTTTTTGTTCTTTTAGTTCAGATATAAGACCCAGAACTTCTTCTAATTTCATTGACGAAGACAGCCTTTCAAAATCATCAAAGCATACAATAACATCTTTAAAATCTTTATTATCAAGCAAAGTTATGAGTGCTGATGTATTGATATACGGAACCTTTATGCCTTTAAGTAATTTTTTTAAATTTTCAAGGGCGTGCCCACCCTTGGAAATAACTTGTAAAAATATATCTGTTCGAATGTCTGAAATTTTTTCCTTGCCAAACAAAGAGATATAAGCGGTCTTTTGTCCTGTCGATTTCTTGTTGAATTTATACCAAGAGGTAATTTTTTTACTCGTTAATTTATCTTTAAATTCATTCCAAAAATAGGTCTTACCCACACCCCATTTACCACTAATAGAAACAACAACAGCATCATCTCTTCCAAGAATATTTGCCAGTCTTTCCTCTAAATTTTTGGCACTCATTGCTTGTTTTGTTTATTTAATAACATGGCATCACCATAGGAAAAAAACCGATAGCGTTCCTTAATGGCGTGTTGATAAATTGCCATCATTTGTGTGTATCCGATGAAGGCGCTGACTAGCATTAGTAGGGAGGATTTGGGTAGGTGAAAATTGGTGATGAGGCTGTCAACGATTTGGAATTGGTAACCGGGGTAGATGAAAATATCGGTTTCTCCTTGTTGGGCGATGAGTTTGCCGTTTTTAATGCTGGATTCTAAGACGCGGACAGTGGTTGTGCCGATGGCGATAATGCGTCCGCCATTGGCTTTGGTTTGGTTGATTTTATCAACGGTTGCCGGGTTGATTTCGAATATTTCGCTGTGCATGGTGTGATCTTCGATGTTGTCGGTTTTGACGGGGACGAATGTGCCTGCGCCGACATGGAGTGTTACAAATGCGTGGTCGATGCCTTTGTTTTTTAACTTTGTGAGTAGTTTGTCGTCAAAATGTAATCCTGCGGTTGGGGCGGCGACGGCGCCGTCTTTTTGTGCGTAAACGGTTTGATAGCGGTCTAAATCTTGTTGGTTGTCTGTGCGTTCAATATAAGGTGGTAAGGGGATATGTCCAACATTGTCTAGTAAAGTAAGTAGTGAATCGGTGGAAAATTCAAGTGTGTAAAAACTGCCTTGCTTGTTTAGGATGGTTGCGGTTTCGCCATTTTCGAGTGTGATTTTGCTGTTAATTTGTGGCGCTCTGCTGGCTCTAATCATTGCCAGTGCTTGGTTTTCATCTAAAAGGCGTTCAATCATAATTTCAACTTTGCCGCCTGTTGCTTTTACGCCAAACAAACGCGCGGGAATGACCTTGGTGTTGTTCATGACCAGCAAATCGCCCGATTGAAGAAAATCGGCTATTTGATTAAATTGTGCGTCTATGATGCTTGATTGTCCAACTAAAAGCCGTGAATCCGTTCTATTTTTTGGTGGATTTTGGGCGATGAGTTCGCTGGGTAGATTGAAATCGAATGCTTTTAATTGCATGGTTTTTTGCTAAACGGGCAGGGCTCGTTCAATAACTCCAGAACTTGATAAGTGGCAGTAACAATGGCACGGGGGGTAATGGTGGCACCAGTAAAAGCATCAAATGTACCGCCGTCTCGTTTGACCTTCCACTGGTTTTTGTTGGGATTGAATAAAGACAAACCTTTAAATTGTTCAATCCAATTTGATTTTTTTAACTCAATTTTATCACCCAAACCGGGGGTTTCCTTGTGTGCAATAACACGAACACCTAAGAGTTTTTTATCCACGCTAACCCCTGTTAATAGACGAATACCACCACTATAACCGTTGGGATAAGTGTGTTCAATTAAATAGGCAAAGGTTTTATTTTTCTTCTTAGCGGGGTAAATACCGATGGTTTGTTTAACCCCGTGCAGTGTGATTACTTTGAGAAATTTATCTTTTAGAATGTCATTGTCATAATTTTCAACCAATTCGCCAAGGCGTTGAATCAATAACTGCTCTTCGTTGTATTTGATTTGCGCTTTGGTAGAATCATATATTAATGCGACTAAGAATACACTGATGACAGTGAATATAAACAATAATGCGCCTGCTTTTATCATTGATTTAATCATTTTTCTATTCTGACTTGCCAAAAACTCTGGGCTGTGTGTAATAGTCAATCAATGGCACGGTGATGTTCATCAACAATACGGCAAAAGCAACACTGTCTGGATAATTGCCAAAGGTGCGAATAATGACAATAAGTACACCTATTAAAAAACCATAAATCAGTCGCCCTTTTGGTGTGGTGCTGGCTGAGACTGGGTCAGTGGCAATGAAGAATGCGCCTAACATTGTACCGCCTAACATTAAGTGGTTTTGCACAGGTAGATAGTATTCGCTACTGCCTAGTGATAGGAAGAATGCGGTTACTACAATGCCTAATAAAAAAGCGCTTGGAATTTGCCAGAAGATAACTCGGCGTATCAGTAAATACACGCCACCTAGTAAAAATCCCATATTAACCCACGCCTGAGTGGCTGAATGCACATTTATTTCACTTATCATCTTACCCAGCCCCAATTGGGTTTTTACTTCGTCTAAGTGCGTTGCGCCACTCAGTGCATCAACGAGATTAAGGTTAAATATTATTTCAAATGCTTGGCTAAGATTGATAAATTCACTTGCCCATGTGGTCATTGGCAATGGGTAAGAAATCAACAAAAAAGCATAGCCTAGCATCGCTGGATTAAAGGGGTTGTTGCCTAATCCACCATACAGTTGTTTGCCGAAAATAATCGCAAAACTCACCCCCACGACCACCACCCACCATGGCGCAATACTTGGGATTGACACGGCTAGTAACAGGGCTGTTAGCACTGCCGAGCCATCACTAATGGCGGGCATAATAGGTCGTTTTCTTATTTTTAAAAAGAGGGATTCTGTTGCAAGTGCAGTTACCACGGCTAAGACAATTTGCACAATAACGCCCCAGCCGAAGAAGGTGTAAATCGCAATTATGCCTAATGCTAAAGCGTAGATCACTTGGCGCATCATCTGTGAAGTTGAGTTAAATATTGCTATCATTTTTTATCCTGCTTGGTTTTTTTGACCCTTGCCATGGCTTGTGCTATTTTATCTTTTTGCACTTTGTCGTTTGCCATTTTTTTCTTCAATTCTATTTTTTTCTTTGCCATCATTTCAGCGCGTTCTTGCTTATTTCTCTCTAAACGATATTCCCTAAATTCAAATCGCTCTCTAGCAACATCTGTTTGGTGCTTTTCTCTCATCTGCTGCTGATGTAGTGCCTTAGCAAAGGAAAAATACTCAGCCAATGGAATGTGGCTCGGACACACCACATCACAACAACGACATTCAATACAATCTCTTAAATTATAATCCATTGCCCTATCAGTATGCTCACTCTTAGCATGCCAATACAATTGCTGTGGCAATAAGCCAACAGGGCAGGCTTGATTACATTGCCCACAACGAATGCATTCTTGAACATGGGGCTTGGCTTTTGTGTGATTAACAAAAATACAATTGCTAATCTTACAAATAGGCACAGCAAGCGTTGCCACATCAACACCCATCATCATGCCCCCCATGCGAATATCATGTTGTTTATCATCGGGCTTGGCCAGAGCCACAATATGGGCAAATGATGCGCCCAGCCGCACGGCAAAATTATTCGGCACAACGCCGCTGCCTGTTACGGTTACAATTCTAGAAACCAGTGGCTTGTTCTCAATCACGGCATCAAAAATGGCCTTACTGGTGGCAACATTTTGACAAACAAAACCTTTGTCGGTGGCAAATCCACCTGATGGAATTTCAACATTGAATAAAGTCTTAATCAATAACTTTTCCGCACCAGAAGTGTATTTAGTTGGGATTTGAACAATGCTAATTTTGTCATTGTGATTAAACATTAATAACGATCGATAGGCCTCAGGCTTATCGTCTTCAATGGCAATAACCGCTTGACTTGCACCACTAATATGTAGCAAAATCTCCACGCCACGCACCACTTCTCGTGGATAATGTTGCATCAAAGCATCGTCACACATAATCCCTGGCTCGCACTCGGTGGCATTGATAATGAGCGTATGGCAATCAAGTGATTTACTGAGTTTTGAATGCGTGGGAAATCCTGCGCCACCCAAGCCAATAATGCCCGATTGTTGTATATGCTGAATCAAAGTTTCAGGCGAACAATGCAGAAAATCACCACAATCTTCACGCTCAATCCACACATCTTTGCCATCAGATTGAATGGTAATACATGTTGATTTCAAGCCAGATTTATGCGGAATAATTTGTTCGTCAATTGCCACCACCGTACCAGAAATTGAGGCATGAATAGGCACGCAAAACACATCTTGTGTTTGCGCAATTATCTGCCCTGTCAACACTTTATCACCCACCACAACACAAGGTATCGCCTCATCGCCTATGCGCTGTTGCAACGGCAATACAACTTTATCCGGCAGTGGCGCTTGCACGATTTCTACCTGGTCTACAGGATAGGGATTGGTCATCACAATACCGTCATTAAAGGCACTAAAGGCATCACGCATGTGTTGTTACCTCGTTTATATTCGGTATATAATTCTTTAATGTTTGTTGCGTTTCTTTAATGTGAATACAATCTACAGGACACACTGGAATACACAAATCACAACCCGTGCATTCCTCTTCAATCACTGTTGTCATAACCTTAGAAGCCCCCACAAAAGCATCCACAGGGCAGGCTTGAATGCACAAAGTGCAACCAATACAAACTTGCTCATCAACCACCACCACATGGTCGGTTGTATTTTCTCCAAATTCTTCATTCAGCAACAGCGTTTCCACATCCAGCAACTGTGCCAAAGCATCCACGCCATCTTGTCCACCGGGGGGACACTGATTAATTTGCGCCTCCCCTTTGGCAATTGCCTCAGCATAAGGGCGACATCCCGCAAAATCACATTGCCCACATTGAGTTTGGGGCAAAAGTGCATCAATTTGATCTACCAACGGATTGCCTTTAACCTTAAATTTAATCGCAGCATAGCCTAACAACAATCCTAAGATTAAAGACAAAATGGAAAAAATAAGAATTGAATCAAACATATGCAATCATGCCAATCCAATAAAACCCATAAACGCCATTGACATCAACCCAGCAGTAATGAGCGCAATAGGCACACCCTGAAACACAATAGGCACATCTGCCCCATCAATATGCTCACGAATACTCGAAAATAATACCAACACAAAAGAAAAACCAACCGCCGCACCAAAACCATACACGGCTGATGCCAAAAATCCATTGTCTTGATTCACATTTAATAACGCCACCCCTAAGACCGCACAATTTGTCGTAATCAGTGGCAAAAATACACCCAAAGACTGATGCAAAACAGGAGAAGTCTTGTTCACCACCAATTCCGTAAAACCTACCACGCCTGCAATCGTAACAATAAAAGCAATCGTTCGTAGATATTCCAGCTCAAATGGAATCAAAATATAAGCATTAATCAAATAACTGCTTACACTCGCCAAAGTCAGCACAAAAGTCGTGGCAAAGCCCATACCAATTGCCGTATCAATTTGCCTAGACACACCCATAAATGGACACAAGCCTAAAAACTTCACCAAGACAAAATTGTTCACCAAAATGGTACTAACGAGAATCAGAACATACTCATTCATAAAAACCCTCGTATAACAACTCGCATAAAGCCTGACGAATATCATCTAATTCATTGGCAACACTGTCCACTTCATTTTTAATTCTATTCTTTAACAAAGAACGAATTTCACCAATGAGGCCTGTGCATAAATATAGATGATGAGCAAAATTTAATTTTTGCCCTCCTAGAGGATTGCTGTGTGATGCTAACCAAATCAGTGATTTTCTTAAACCTTGCCCCAACAAGACTAAGGCTAGGCTTGCCCGCCTAAAGGATTGTTGGGCGTTGCTGGAAAAAATACTAAGTGGGTGAAAAGTAGATTTTTGATGATTATTCATATTTATGCGCAGGTCTCATAAATGCAAGCATCCGCATCTTGCTTTAACTCGTCTCGCTTGTTAATGAAATAACGATACGGCAGATTGCCTTCAATAATGTTAATCACCCTATCAGTTTGGAAAAAATCAACCGATTTGCGTATGTCCCTCGTTGCTTGCAACATAACCACCTCATTTTGTTAAATCGTTATGTAACATTATAACGCAATGAGGCCTTTGTATAAATACGGATGGTTGGCAAAATTCAATTTTTACCCCCTAGAAAATTGCCAAGTGGGTAAAAAGTGGATTTTTGATGATTATTCATATTTATGCAAAGGCCTTTGATAGAAGGTCTCACAAAATAATCTTCAACAAACCAAATGAACTGATCAACAGCAACACCGCCCCAACCCAGCGCTTAAACAACCTATCATTTTGAATAATTTTATCGTGTAATTTAAGCCCTATCAAATGCCCAATTGTCGCCGTAGGAATTAGCAACAATGACAACTGCCAATCAATTACCACCCCAAATGCTACAAAAGTGCTCATCTTAATTCCCACCAAAATAAACCACAGTACAAACAGCGTATTACGCAAATATTCCTTCGCCACATAACGCATATACACTGCCACTATCAACGGTGCACCTGTCAGCGAAGTGCCTGCCACATAACCACCTAAAACCAACAAAAGTTTATCCACCCACGGCTGATGCGAGGTAATTTTTTGATTAGAAACCCAAATAACAGCGTAAAAAATCGTAATCGAATACACAAATATAATCATCACTTTATCAGGCAACGCAATCAACCCAAATACCCCAATCAAAGTTGGTGGAATAATCCAAATAAGCGATTGTCTAAGATACACCCAATCCACCTTTTTAATTGATTTCAACAAAGTTAATGACGAAAAAAACAACAGATGAATACCAACCACAGGCAACCAATAAACTGGCGATGCCCCTATCAACAACATTAATGGCAATCCCAGTGCTGCACCGCCAAACCCAAGTCCCGTGCGCACAAATCCTGCCCACATAAAAATCAGACCTACTAACAATAACTCTACATTGGAAAAAATCACATTATGTCATCTATAAAAAATATTTGATTACGACTTTAAATTACTATCCTTAAGACCTTTACATAAATATGTATTAACAAAATACAATTTTTGTCAAATTGGTGATTTTATTAAACTTTGTCCTAACAGGGCTAAGGCTGGGTTTAAAAAATGACTAAGTGGGTAAAAAAGTGAATCCTTGGTGATTATTCATATTTATATAATGTGAATTTACACTCCTTAATTTCTTTCTGTGGTAATTTTGGCGTTACTAATAACCACTCCATATCTTCCTGCCCAAAACTCCTTGTCTTTACCACCATCTCTATAAGTAATATAATGCACGGTCTTTCCTGCTGGGATGTCGATAATTTGAGAGACTTTTTCCACTGATCGGTCTCCATTCCAAATGCAAAGTTTTGGTGTTTTTGTCGGTCTCTTTCCAGTGGAAAACCGATTAATAATATTATGATCTTTATCCTTCAACTCTACTTCTAAAAGCAAATAGTCGTTACTACAATATGTATCCTTAAATTCGGCACTAACTAACACCTTGTCATTATCATCTAATATGCCAAATTCATTCATATCAATTGTTTGCTCTTTAATGTTCCAAAGATATGAGGTGTTAAAGCCCTTATTAACACTATTGTTGTAAAAGCCAGAGGCGAAACCTTTTCCACCATTTTCAATGATATTCCAATATTTTAAACCCTCTTGAGCGTTGTTGTTTTTTAAAAGATTACCGCCAACATTGAAACCTAAAACCTTTAAAAATTTCCAATAATAATTATCGCCACCATTTACTGGAAAGGATTGATACTTTTTATTCCTCCCCAAACCCACAAGTTTAAATACCTCATAGCGCTTACTATACGGATTAAAATATCCAAATTCATCTCCTAAATTAGCCATTCTACTATCGTCACCCCAATGCTTGTATTTTGAAATTTCTTGGTTAAGCTTAATAGCCTCAGATAACACATTGCCTAAATATAGCCAATAATCGTTATTGGTTTCATCCGTCGGAAAATCTTTATAACGCCCATGATGGTTCAACTTTTGAAGACTAAAATATTCAGTTTTTTGAGTATATGGATTTTCGTACACATAAATTGTGTTTATCTTTCCTTTTCTGTCATTTGTTCCCCAAGCATTTATGGTTGCATTATTAGTTGTGTAAAGAATATCATCAATAGACTGCCTGTGCTTTTTAGTTGCGTAATTTGAAATCATAACAACGGACTCTGTTTGATATGCAACCTTCACTCGATTTTTCTTTTCAGAATCATATAACTGAAAAGAAGAGGTTAAATAGTGCTCCATGGTTAGATTTTCAACATAAGAATCTGCTAAAAAATAATGTATATTGCCATTAGGTGTGACACTAAGACCTAATGTCCACCATGTAGATTCTTGTATTTTTTTTACCCCAGGGAAATCAAATGACACATCCATAGAAGAGGGGGCAGGGCGGCGTAAACTTATTGTATATTTTAGATTTCTTGGGTTTTGGTATATCCAAATTCCTGGCCACCGGGCCTTCGTACCATTCCAAAATTTGGACACAGTAGGCATTCTGAGCGATGTGTATTGGAGACTGTCCATTAAGGAAATACCTTCGGTGTATATATGCATTAAAACAGCAGGAGTATCGGATGCCACCCATCCTTTTTTGTTTATGATAGGCATAAAAAAATCATCTTGGTTCTCTTTGTCTACGCCACTGTAATACTTTGTTCCTCCAGTAGAGTGATCGTCATGCCATTGAGAATTGCGAATATGGGAGTAGAATTGGAGAGATTTTTTACCAGAAAATAAACTTGAATCCGAGAAGCCACTTTTAACATTCGGAGTACGACCTACTTTAATGCTTTCTGGGGCGCCTCTTTGAGTTCCAGTTAACCCGTAACCTTGACCCGCCCATCCATGATTATAAAAAAAATCACTACTCCCTCTTTTTTCTTTCTCAAAATCAAGTTTTTGTACTGTACTTCCCGTACCTGGAATTGCAACAGGATACACAATTGAACCAAACACTGTATTAGAAATAAAAGATATCAAAAAAATAGAAGTTTTTTTTGTACTTTTTTTTATTTTTTTACTATAATGCATTACTTCTCTTCAATATAAATATAAAATCTTGCAATACAAATATAGTGTACCTTTTTACTTTATCTATACTCAATCATAAGTTCAATAAAATGAATTGAGCAAAACAATAATAAATTTATGATTTCGTATATTGTAAGTTGCAAGCCTTGATTGTATATTATTCAGAAAAATATGTCAATACTTTTTTAAAATGAATGATATAGCACTTATAATCGCCCAAATATTAGTAGTAAAAATACTTGTGCTACTTATTGGTAGAACAGATATTTTTACTACTAGAGACCTTTGCATAAATATAAATAATCATCAACAATCCTCGTTTTACCCACTTGGTAATTTTTTAAACCCAGCCTTAGCCCTGCTAGGACAAGATTGAAGAAAATTACCAATTGGACAAAAATTGAATTTTGCTAATCATCCATATTTATGCAAAGGTCTCTACTAATGCTTGGGATGAGGATGAATGCCAGATTGTTTAGTTTATTTTTGAAAATGGCATGGCGTTATCATAAAAAATATTTGATTACAACTTTAAATGATTGTCTCAAACTGAAGCACATCCAAGAACAAAAGTTAGGTTGTTAGTTTTCTCTCATCTACAAAATCACAAAAGCTATAAATAAGTAGTTAAATATATGCAAGCAGACATTACTTCGGTCAAAATATGGCTTTATCGTTTTGTAAGAAAAACAGCACAGTAATAGAAAATATAAATATTATACAAAGACCTCTATTGGCATGTCAAAAATAAAAGCAATGCTTAATCCATGCTTATCATACGACTTAATTGGAAATTCTAATATGCTCAAAACAAAAATAAACTTAACGAAGTATGGCAACCAATGCCTCGGCACTTTGCTGCACTAAGTTCAAATCCTTACCTTCAACCATCACTCGAATAAGTGGCTCAGTACCAGAAGCACGAATTAACACTCTACCTGCCCCACCCAAATCATTTTCCACTTTAAGTTGCGCCTGTTGTAAGGCTTGATGTTGCAATAAATCAATCTTTTCTTTGACTTTAACATTGATCAATACTTGTGGATATTTCTGCACTTCAGATTTTAATGCATGGAGTGTTTTACCACTTTTAACCAGCACTTCTAATACTTGTAAAGCAGCAATAATGCCATCACCTGAAGTGGTTTGATCAAGGCAAATAATATGCCCTGAGCCTTCGCCACCGAGAATGGCATTGTTTTGTTGCATTTGCTGCATAACAAATCTATCACCCACATCAGCTTCAATAAAATTAATGTTCAAATCTTTGTAACTATGTTGTACGCCTAGATTGGTCATTTTAGTACCAACCACCGTATTATTTTTAAGTCGGTCTTGCGATTGCCACGCTTTGGCAATAATAAAAACCAACTCGTCACCATCAATCAATTCGCCTTGACTGTCAACCATCATTAAACGATCGCCATCGCCATCAAAAGCAATCCCTAAATCGGCTTTTTTCTCCACCACAACTTGTTGTAAATTCTGGGTATTAGTCGCACCGCAATCAAGATTAATATTAAACCCATTCGGCTGGTTATGGATAACGGTGGTATTGGCACCCAACTCAGAAAACACATCTTTTGCAATGTGATAAGTGGCACCATTCGCACAGTCAACTACAATATTAAGGCCAGATAAATTAAGGTTTTTGTCAAACGAATGTTTACAAAAATCAATGTAATGCTCCAAGGATTGCTCATGTCGAATGGCTTTGCCGATGTTTTCACTGCTCACGCTAACCATTAACTGTTGCAATTGTTCTTCAATATTTTTTTGATCTTGGCTACTGAGTTTAAGCCCTTTATCAGAAAAGAATTTAACCCCATTGTCTTGAAAATGGTTATGCGATGCACTGATTACCACGCCTGCTGTAGCGCCGTAAGTTTGCGTTAAATATGCCACTGCGGGGGTTGGCATTGGGCCAAGTAGCCCAACATCTACGCCAGCAGATAAAAAACCTGCCTCTAGTGCAGATTCAAACAAATACCCTGAAACACGGGTGTCTTTGCCGATAACAACACTGGGTTTTTTGTTTTTTTGTGCCAAAACTGAGCCGACTGCCCAGCCTAATTTTAAAAAAAAATCTGCCGTAATTGGTTCAATACCGACTTCGCCACGAATACCATCTGTTCCAAAATAATGATTCATTTCTCCACCTTCTGTAATATTGTTAACGCATCTTTGGTTGCCAAAACATCATGCACACGCACCATATTTGCCCCCTTCTGAATTGCGATTATGGCCGCCATAGTGCTACCAACAACCCTTCCTTTTATTTTCCTATCGTTAAGCATTTGAGCAATCATTCTTTTGCGTGATAACCCTGCTAATAATGGCAAACCAAAACTTTTGAATTCATTAAAACGGCGTAAAATTTCTAAATTATGTTCGTAAGTTTTACCAAAACCAAAACCGGGGTCTAAGATTAACTTTTCTGTGCCAATACCTGCACCAACACAAGCCTCAATTCTTTGTTCAAAAAAATGTTTAATATCATCTACCACATCCCCATACACAGGGTTATTTTGCATATTGCTTGGATTGCCTTGCATATGCATCAAACAAATATTAACGCCCAATTCACTCGCTGTTTTTAATGCACCCTCAACACGCAAGGCATAAATATCATTAATCATACTGGCACCCGCTTTAACGGCTTGTGCCATTACTTCTGGCTTTGAGGTGTCAATTGAAATAGGCGTGTTAGTAATTTTAATCAGCGTCTCAATAACGGGAATAACGCGTTGAATTTCATCTACAACAGAAACGGGGTCGGCATTTGGGCGGCTTGACTCACCACCAACATCAATTATATCAACACCTTGCTCAATCATACGCTGTGCACCTTGAATGGCATCAGCACTATTAAAATGTTGTCCGCCGTCAGAAAACGAGTCGGGGGTTACATTTAATACACCCATAATTTTTGTTTGCACAGTCATTAACAATGACCCAATGAAAACTTAGGCGACTTGCTCAGTAGTATTGCCACTTGGTGCTTCATTGGCCTTGTCATCACTGGCATCTGCTGCTGGCTCAATAGTTTTGCCCAATTCAGTAGAAGCAATATCAGAATCAACAATAACTGCCGCCTCACGCATCGGTCTTCTTTCCATTAAGTCGTCAATTTGTTCTTTATCAATGGTTTCAAATTCCATTAGCGCCTTAGTCATGGTGTGCAAAATATCAATATTATCTGTCAATATTTTTTTGGCTATTTCATAGTTGGCGTCAATAACTTTGCGAATTTCAGCATCAATTATTTTAAAAGTGTCTTCTGAAATATGCTTATGCTTAGTCACTTGGCGCCCTAAAAACACCTCGCCTTCATCTTCACCATACGCCAAAGGCCCTAAAATATCAGACATACCCCATTGTTTTACCATTTTATGCACAATCTCAGTAGCCCGCTCAATGTCATTACTGGCACCTGTAGTCACGCCATCTGCACCATAAATCAACTCTTCAGCAATACGGCCACCGAATAATGATGCCACTTGCGAGTTCAATTTGCGTCTAGAGATACTGTAACTGTCCTTTTCTGGCAAAAACATCGTTACCCCTAGCGCACGCCCTCTAGGAATAATACTAACCTTGTAAACTGGGTCGTGTTCAGGCACTAAACGGCCAACAATCGCATGCCCTGATTCATGGTAAGCGGTCATTTCTTTTTCGGCTTCATCCATAACCATTGATTTGCGTTCAGCACCCATCATAATCTTGTCTTTGGCTTTTTCAAATTCCTGCATACCCACCAATTCTTTGTCCTTACCCGCGGTAATCAACGCCGCTTCATTGCATAAATTTGCTAAATCTGCCCCTGAAAAACCGGGTGTGCCTTTGGCAATATCACTGGTTTTAACATTTTTTGCAATTGGTAATTTTTTCATGTGTACTTTTAGAATCGCATCACGACCACTAATATCTGGCAAACCCACCATGACCTGACGATCAAAACGCCCCGGTCTGAGCAACGCAGGGTCAAGCACATCTGGACGGTTGGTAGCGGCAATGACGATAATGCCTTCAGACCCTTCAAAACCATCCATTTCAACCAACATTTGATTGAGTGTTTGCTCTCGCTCATCATGACCACCGCCCATGCCAGCGCCTCGTTGACGACCCACTGCATCAATTTCATCAATAAAAATAATACAAGGTGCATTTTTCTTGGCTTGTTCAAACATATCACGAACGCGTGAAGCGCCAACACCCACAAACATTTCAACAAAATCAGATCCTGAAATGAAGAAAAATGGCACTTCTGCCTCGCCTGCAATGGCTTTAGCCAATAAGGTTTTACCTGTACCTGGAGGGCCAACCAACAAAACCCCTTTGGGAATTTTGCCACCGACTTTGGTAAATTTACTTGGTTCAGATAAAAAATCCACCAACTCTTTTACATCTTCTTTGGCCTCTTCTACGCCAGCCACATCTTTAAAAGTAATGTTTGATTCATCTTTGGGGATTAGTCTTGCCTTAGACTTGCCAAAACTCATGGGATTTTTGCCACCCATTGCGCCACCAGCCCCTTTCATTGTATAAAGAATAACCCCAATCAATAATAAAATTGGCGCTAATGAAATAATCAACTGCTTAAAAAATCCATCTTTTTCAGGTGGCTTGGCAACCACATCAACCCCATTATTAAGCAAATCACCCATCAAACCTAAGTCGCCAGGACTGTAAGTAACAAACGCTTTTCCGTCTGAACCTATGCCAGTAATATTGCTACCTGAAATGGTTACATTGGAAACATCGCCCTGTTTGACGCTTTGAATAAACTGAGAATAGGTAATGCTGTCTTTCTCTTCATTGGACTGAAACTGACTGAAGATTGAACTTGCCACAGTACCCAAAACTAACCAAAATAATAAACTTTTAAGCATAATAAAAAATTAAGAAAAATTAAGAAAAATTAAGGCAACAAATATACCCTATTATGTACCCGCATATTACAGAAATAGAATGTGTGTTTTTTAAGGTTTAATGCACAAATAAATTCAAATTCTGTCATAATTCTTACTTTCAACCTTATATTTGATAAAAAAATATGTCAAAAACCAGCCTCTTTGTCATTATTCTCCTTTCCAGTTTACTGGGCGCTTGTGATTTTCACATACCCACCAAAGTTGTAGCACTTAATGCATCAATCACTGGCAAAACAGACAGCGTATTTGCAATCAAACTTAAAGAACATTTTGATACAGAAGCAGCTCAATCTTTCATTGTCCAAGTTGGCAATGAAGCACAAAGAAAACAAGCCGCTACTTATTTAGACGGTACTGCCAGTAGTCACACGCTAACACTTAGCGTACCAGTTAAAATATTTCGCAACAAAAAATTATTGTTATCCAAAACCCTAAGCGCCAGCACAACCACGGGCAAACTACCTACAACACAAGCCAATAGGCTACAAATTGATGCAAGTTATACACAACTCCGCAGTACCATTATTACAGAACTATTAAGAAGGCTGGAGTACCTAGATGAGAATTAAACCTGAACAATTGAAAAATAATGTAGCCAAGCAACTCAATTCTCTTTACTTTGTTTTTGGCCCAGAACTCTTGTTGACCGAACAAAGTTTAACTTACATCAAAAACAGCGCAAAAGCACAAGGCTTTGATGACAGAGTTAGTTTTGAAATAGATGGTAATTTTGATTGGACTGCAATCACTGCCGAGCTTTCAGCCGTATCGTTATTTTCACCAAAACGCATTATTGAATGTCGCTTAAAAACAGGCAAAATTGGCGTCAAAGGCTCAAAGGCACTCACTAAAATTGCCTCAAGCCTACCAAGTGACATTTTATTTATTGTCTCCACTGGAAAACTTGATTTTGCGCAACAAAAAAGCAAATGGTTTAAAACACTTGATCAATATGGCGTTATCGTTCAAGTTTGGGAAATGCAAAAAGACCATTTGGTCGGCTGGATTGCTAATCACATGGCAGAATCAGAACTACAAGCCAACCAAAAAATCGCAGAAGGCATCGCCTACTACACCGAAGGCAATTTACTGGCATCTATGCAAGAAATCCAAAAACTCAAGATGGCTTACCCCGATGGCAATATCGATACCCAAGATTATCTGCAACAGCTTAACCAACAATCTCAATACACAGTTTACAACCTCATCGATTCCGCATTAGCAGGCGACAGCAATCAAGTGCTAAAAATTTACGCAACAATGACCGACAGTACAGCAATGCCGATTATGCTAAGTGGTGCACTCTACCGAGAAATTGATGCAATCATTAATATGGCAATTGAATTGCAACAAGTAAAGCAAATCGACAGCGTGCTAAACAACCATAGAGTATGGAAAAATAGGCAAGCAACCATTGGCAATGCACTAAAACGCCTGCCTTATCAGCATTTACAAAAAATATTATTGTCACTTGGGCGCATTGACCGCTCAATCAAAGGCATGGATAATCTCAATGTCATTGACGAATTACGCGCATTATTACTAACCATTGCAGGGAAAACATTATGGACTCAATAACCAATTTAATCACCACACTCGGTAAAAATGCACGCACCGCTGCAAAAACACTCCGCAGTGCCAGCACACAACACAAAAACAACGCCTTAAATAACATCGCCACACAAGTTAATCAAAACCGCAAAGACATTTTAAACGCCAACCAAAAAGACTTAGAACAAGGCAAATCCAGCGGACTGGATGCGGCACTATTAGACAGATTGATGCTGGACGATGCACGCTTAGACGGCATTATTGAAAGCCTTAATCAAATTGCCGCCCTACCCGACCCAGTTGGAGAAATTACCAATCTTAAATTCCGCCCAAGTGGCATTCAAGTGGGCAAAATGCGAGTGCCACTTGGGGTAATGGGCATTATTTACGAATCCCGCCCTAATGTAACAATTGATGCCGCAGCACTTTGCCTTAAATCAGGTAACGGTGCAATTTTGCGTGGCGGATCTGAAGCCATTCATTCCAATTTAGCACTTTATACTTGTGTAAAACAAGGTTTAATTGATGCAGATTTAGACCAAAACTGCGTGCAATTAATCAACACCACCGACCGTGCAGCAGTTACCGAACTGGTTAAAGCCTCTGATTATATAGATGCCATTATTCCACGCGGCGGCAAGGGCTTGGTTGAAGCCATTAGCAACAATGCCAAAGTACCTGTGATTAAACACCTGCACGGCATTTGTCACACTTATATCGACAAAGATGCTGACACTCAAAAAGCCATTGATATTGCCTTTAATGGCAAAACACGGCGTTATGGCGTCTGCAATGCCACCGAAACTTTATTGGTACACGCTTCTGCTGTAGGGCGCATTATGCCCGAACTTGTTGCAGAATTTATTGCCAAAGGCGTAGAACTCAGAGGCTGTATAGAAACACAAAAACTCTCAAAACAAATCAAACAAGCCACAGAAGAAGACTGGAACACAGAGTACCTGGATGCCATTTTATCCATTCGCATTGTCAACTCAATATCCGATGCCATTAACCACATTGAAACCTACGGCTCAGGACACACCGAATCCATTGTTAGCGAAAATTACACTTCTACACGGCGCTTTATGAGCGAAGTAGATTCCTCCTCAATCATGGTGAATGCCTCTACTGCTTTTGCCGATGGCTTTGAATACGGACTTGGTGCCGAAATTGGCATCAGCACTGACAAATTTCATGTGCGTGGCCCTGTGGGTTTAGAAGGACTCACTTCACAAAAATATATCGTGTTGGGTGATGGGCATATTAGAAAATAATTGCCAAAAAAATCTTTTCAGTCTGCATTTTCCCAAACTTGACAACTTGGCAACTTAGGTTAAAATAAAAATTTTAGTAACAGTCTAAGCTCATGTTAAATATTTCAAGTGCCGATGCAAAGAACAATTTTTCTGATGTGTTAAAACAAGTACAAAATGGCGAAAGTTTTGTGATTGAATACGGCAGAAAACAAAAAAAAATCGCCAAAATCATCCCTTACCAAGAAACAGAAATCCAACCCATTAAAATTGGTCTGTATAAAGACAACGATGCATTTGATTTTAAAATACATGATGACTGGGAAATGACTGCTGAAGAATTATTAGACTTGAAATAATATAGAGGCCTTTGCATAAAATATGAACAATCATCAAAAATTGAATTCTACCAATCCATATTTATACAAAAATTTCAATGTATATTATTGATACACATATTTTTCTTTGGCTGATAAAATACCCAGAAAAAATTAATCAGCACCAACTGCAAATATTACAAAATGCCCGAGAAAACATTTACATTAGTAATATTAGTTTTTTAGAAATTGCATTAAAGTTTCAAAAAGGAAAATTAGAATTATTTGGCTTTTCGCCCGAACAATTGGTAAAAATTGCCAAAAAAATGAACCTAAAAATAATTGATATAGACGCACAAACCATGGCAAATTCTCACCAACTTCCCCCCGTTAAAAAACACAAAGACCCATTTGACCGATTGCTTGTTTGGCTGTGCTTGCAAAATAACTGGACCTTACTTTCAGCTGATAACAAACTTAATGAATACACACAACAAGGATTAAAGTGGATATAAACCAACAATTAGAAATTTTCCAGCGTGGCACTGATGAAATCTTGCCACTTGAAGAACTAAAAGACAAACTGAAACGCAAAAAAGTTTTAAAAATCAAAGCCGGCTTTGATCCAACCGCACCTGATTTGCATCTAGGACATACCGTTTTAATCAACAAACTCAAGCAGTTACAAGATTTGGGTCATGAAATCCAATTTTTAATCGGTGATTTCACTGCGATGATTGGCGACCCAACGGGCAAAAGTAAAACTCGCCCACCACTTTCAAGAGAACAAGTGCAAGAAAACGCCAAAAGTTACACCGAACAAGTATTTAAAATTCTAGACAAAAATAAAACCACAATTGTATTCAATTCACAATGGATGGACAAAATGACGCCAATGGAATTTATTCAACTTGCCAGCAAACAAACAGTTGCCAGAATGCTAGAACGCGATGATTTTTCCAAACGCTACAAATCAGGACAAGCCATTTCCACCCACGAATTCCTATACCCTTTGGTTCAAGGCAACGATTCTGTCGAATTGGCAAGCGATGTAGAAATCGGCGGCACTGACCAAAAATTTAACCTATTGGTAGGCAGAGAACTGCAAAAACAAGCCAAACAAGAGCAACAAGTTATTCTCACCATGCCGATTTTAGAAGGATTAGACGGTGTGCAAAAAATGTCAAAATCTCTCAATAACTATATCGGTATTGACGACACGCCCGATGATATGTTTGGCAAAATTATGTCAATTTCAGATGTGCTAATGTGGCGTTATTTCGAACTGTTGAGTTTTCAAAGCTTAACAGCCATTGCCGATTTACAGCAAGCAATGGCTCAAGGCAAAAACCCAAGAGACATTAAATTTATCCTCGCCGAAGAAATCATTACCCGCTTCCATAATGCCGACGCCGCCCAACAAGCACAACAAAATTTCATTGACCGCTTTTCTAAAAATCAAATCCCCGATGAAATGGCAGAATTTACCTTTGATACAGGCATCAAAATCGCCAATCTACTCAAAGACGCAGGACTTTGCCCCAGCACCTCAAACGCCTATCAAATGATCAAACAGGGGGGTGCTAAAATCAATGGCGAAAAAATCACCGATAGAAATTTTGAACCAAAAGCAGGCACAGAAGTCTATCAAGTTGGCAAACGCAAATTCGCAAGAGTTACCATCCAATAAAAGGCGTATAATACCTCCCTTATCAGGGGATGACATGGCTTCGACGAGGAGTTGGATCTCAAGGATGCATGCCGAGGATGAGAATAACTCGTAACCGTTTCTCAAAAAAGATAGTTGCAAACGAAGACAACTACGCTCTAGCTGCATAGCTAGCCGCTCCCTTGAGATTGTCTGTATCTCTTGGAAAGCGGTCGCTTACAGACTCGCTAGGATTATTTTTTCAGGATAATTCGGTTAAAACGCACTGAAATCGCGCTTACATCCCTGATGGTCGGGTGGTAAGTTGCTAACTCTAATAGACTAAACTAAGCATGTAGATTCTTTGTTTGAAAGTTTTCGGACGCGGGTTCAATTCCCGCCATCTCCACCAAATTAGTGATTATGCTCGTTTTTAACGGGAATCTTCTTTTGTACTACCAACCAACCCCTTCCTACGCACAAACCTAGGAATCTCCCTCTTAAAAACCAACATCAAAGCATCTATCCGTTGAACTAATTTCATTTTTATGACATGGGTAAACTTTGGCATATTGTCCTTAATAAAGCACCAAAAGGCCGTATAGAAGTTTTTACATGTTAATATTCTGAATCAATTAGCACCAACTCACCAAAATAACCAGGATTTGAGTTGCTTTCTGCATCTGAAATAGCGTTGCGCTTTACTCTTACTGGTATCGCACTAGCCCGAAGTGCCGATGTAATGTCTGTGTCAGCATCGCCATAGTAATATTGTATACCCTTTGCTTTAATTTCCTGTGTTTTATCATCATCCCCTGTAAAGATTACATTAGCCGTCTCTTTACCCAAAGAAAATGTTTTAATCAAACGCTGAGTTAATGTCTCAACTTCTGTTTTGGGTCTAGCCGTAATAAAATAGATCTTGTCCTTACGGGATTGATGAAAACTCAGCAAATCTCTAGCAATTTTTTTTGGTAAACTAAAGGCATCTAACACTGTATTCATTTGTTGCCAAAACTCATTTGGTAACTCAGACCCATACTTATTTACTCCGTAATAAAAAGGAGGGGTCGAAAATAATACGGTATCATCAATATCAAACCCAACAGTTAACTTAGATGACGAGCCTAATGCTTTTTTAAAATCATCCATAGTTAAAAATTTAGATGGTTTTCTAATGTGAATAGGTTTGTTTTGTTCGCAAGCATTTTTTATTTTTGGAACATTGAGATTAATAGGGTTAATCTGTTTGTCAAAATATTGATATGTTTGCATTAAATACTGCTTGTCATCAAAACTATATTTGGCACAAATAAACTCAGAATGATTGACATCACCAAAAGCAGCCTTTAGGTCTTGATAAGCAACATCTCGACCAACATTATTTTTAATGAAACTTTGAATTTTTTGCTGGGAATTTAAAGCAACAATGGTATTAAAGTAGTCTTGTTGGGTTTTATTAGAGCAAGTGCCATGCTTGCGCCATTCATGTGATTCTAAATTTGGGGTTATATCAGTGTATAAAAGGCCTAATTTATGACGCAAGTCTTCTGATATTTTTCCCACATCAAAAGGCGCATCGGTACAAAATTCAGGATATGCCGAACTGTTTTTTAGATTCGGCCATAAGCCATGTGGCGCTAAAGCATTACTGTTAGTAGTTTGATAAAGTATTTCACAAGAGTCTGCAGAAGGTTCATCAACGCCAGTTTCCATATCACGACCGTCCGATATGCATAATTCATTTAACCAAAATTGACTAAACACATAATAATCAAAACACCCTGGAAGGGTTTTAATACCCCCAGATGATCCTTCTGGAATAATTGGGCAAATGGTTTCTTTGGTTGTAACTTCAGCATAGTTATTACAGCCTTGTAGCGTTAAAAACAATAGTAATAGTAAAAACTTATTAAGCATATTATTATTCAAAGTCGTTTAATTAGAAAAAATTATATCAGATTATTTTGCAAAGAGTTGTGGGGATAAAGGATGTCACCCTTTTTATGATAAAATACTCAAGGTTGCCTTGCGGGGAATGCTAGTTTTATTGATAAGTTAAGTAGCATAGCCAGTTTAAAGATGTTAGCAGGCCTAAAAAAAGTGGTAGCGCCTTTTTTTTCAAAAAATATAAATATATTTTAATTCAATTTACTTGCTAGTTAAATATTAAAAGAGGAATTATGGAGGAAGTTAAGCTAAAAGCGCAATGTAATAAATGCCTTGGAGAAACCAATCATCTTTTGCTTCATAAAGAGGATCAGCCATGGGATGAAGACATGGGGTGTGGAAATATCATCTATGGCAGTGAGACGTTTAACATGGTTAAGTGTTGTGGGTGTGACAGTGTAAAACTAATGTACACAAGCTGGTTCTCTGGAGCATGCGATGAAGACGGACCTATAATAGAAACCAATTACTACCCGCCAGCAATATCTAGGGCTGAGCCGAAATGGGTTTCAAGTTTAGGTGGTTTTTTTTCACAGGAACAAGAACGATATTCTTTTAAACTTCTCCGAGAAATCTATTCAGCACTACACAATGATTCTAGGTGTTTAGCGGTTATGGGCATAAGAGCGCTTCTTGAACATCTAATGATCGCCAAGGTTACCGATAAAGGAACTTTTAAAAAAAATTTAGATGCATTTCAAGCGGAGGGATATTTGTCAAAAAAACAACGAGGAATCATTGAGCCAATTCTTGAAGCAGGGCACGCAGCGATACACAGAGCATATCACCCTAGCTCAGAAGATGTTTTAACTGCAATAGAGGTAACTGAAAGTCTAGTTGAAACTATCTATGTTCATCCAAAGAAAGCAAACAAGCTTAAAGAGCGAGTTCCAAAGCGCAATGAATAAACACTTAACAAGTGGCTCCCATCGTGCTTTTTGTGCATTTACTTCGCAAATTATTGCAAAAAAACATGTCACTTTATCTACCCCTGAGCATGGCGTTATAGTAAAGGAGTAATGATGTTTAAAAATGGGAAATAAGGGGGCACTACCCTTTTTATGATAGAATCCTAGAAGCGTATTTGCCAACATTCCACACCACATAACCCAAAGAGGTAATCACAATTGTGATGCAGATTATTACTTTAAAAAAGTGGCGGCACCCCCTTTTTTTTTTAGTTCCAACTAGAATATAACAATTTGAGGTATATTCATTTCATCTTCTATTTCGCCTTTTTTACTCACACACTCACTAAGTATTTTTCTTTCTGTTGCATCCAGATTTTCCCATATAGAGGGTTTAATGCATAAATCCTCACTCTCGTTTAATAAATACGAGTTTAATATCTTAGATATATTTTCTGTTTCTAAATTTATAGTCATAAAATCTGAACACATAGAATCAAATTCAGATAGCCAAACAAAAGAAATTATTGTTTTATCAATATCCGGAACAACACTTAAAGCCACTATTGGCTGAGCATTGCTAAAGTGGTTTGACATCCAGTCAGAATAATTCCCGCGTAAGAGAGAAATACAGGTTGTCGATGATATGCCAATGTTTTTGGGGATTATAAAAGAATTGTGTGATATTTTAGAATAATCACCTGTTTCATAACAATCAAATAATTTCTCAAAATAATATGGTGCATCTATATCAAGAAAAGCCTTCATCCCCCCTATATGACGATTATATTGTCTAGCGCCCTCATCTCCGAATAAGTGCTGACACTCTTTATAAATACCTTTTGACCTATCATGAGTATTTCTTTTATTGGCATACTCATAACTAAAACATCTTAGAAAAAGCAATAAGCTATGTTCATCTAAATTTGCTTCTAAATTCCCATTTTCTATTGGTTCAAATATACTTGCATCATGTTCATTACAATAACCAACAAAAGTTGATGCTTCAGCTATTTGCTTTTTTTGGAAGATATTAAAATTACCCTGTCGGCTAGCCATGAAGCTTTTATAAATATTCTTTTCTACTGAAATAACTTTTAAATCTTTTGCTATAGAATTAAGCTGATGTTTTTTTTGCTGAGAGTGCGAGCGTATACCCTTCTTTGAACATGATGGAAGCATGCATTTATACTTGATGCGACTTGCTAATTTCTGAGCTTTACCAAGCCCCTTTTGTATCAACTTAATCTTTTGTGTTTCACGCATTTTGCATACTATTCCTAATTGAATCTATGAACATAATGTAGTGCTACTTTTTAATCTAACGACTAACTTGAGAAATAGTTTTCCCGTTAGGGGAAACTATTTTTCTCCAAGGTTTTGTTAGAATCTTATACACTCAACAAAACCTGAATTTAAATCTTCTGTAACTAAAATAGGATAACTATTTTGAACTACTATTTCTGATATTAACTTATAAGACGGATGCCCATAACTATTTTTTTCTCCAACAGAGATGGGGCACCAATAGTATTTATCATCAAGGATGGATTTGTCAAAACTTTTTAGATCTCCATGATGTGGTATTTGAATTGTTCCTACACTTTCCCAAAAAAATTTAAAGATTGATTTGATTTTTACTTTATTCAAATCAGTGTCACCAGTATATATACAACTTACTCTATGCCTTTGTTTCACCATTCTATACCATCGAATATGATGAAATTCTGCATAACATCTAAAATATCTATAAGGGCAATCAAAACAAAACGCCTCTTGTTTACAATCTTTATACAAACAATTTATTCCAGAATAAAGTAACATAGAATTTTGATTTATATTACCCTTAACTTTTGTGTAAATCTTTTTTATTTCTGTGCGACGAGATACAATTTCATCAATAGTGTATTTTGAATCATTTTTTAATTTTTCAACATCAAACCCACTGCTTCTTAATAATTTTTCAAGTTCAATCTTTCTAGAATTACACAGGTAATTGTATGGAATAAATACCCACTTATAAGAATTAAAAGTTTTTCTTAAGATTGACCCACTTTGTATATTCGTAGTTTTTAAGTTTTCTAGATCAATCGTAATATTATCATTTATTGGTCTTTCATTATCTTCTGACTCTTGGACAGTTATTATTTGAGTTTCTTGGCCAAAAAACTCTTGAGGATTTTCGATTAAAGTCCAAATTTGAAAATCTAAAGCTTTATATAAGTTGATTAACAATGTTTTTTCTTCATCATGTAATAGTGGCATAACAACTTTTTTTATTTTAGTATGCTCATTTAATGTCTTAATTTTATTAACATGGTCGTAATCAAAATGTGATATAAATAATATATCTATAACTTCATCTTTTTTAAATGCTCGTTCAACAACTTTATTGGCTTCTAGAGTGTCCTTCCAATTTCCACAATCATAAACAATATTGAAATTATTATGCCTTTCAGAATAAAAAGCACCTTGTCCAATCGGATGAAAAATTCGTTCTATCAAAATGCTCCTTATGTAATACTAACGCCTTGCTCAGCGGTATAGAAAATCGTGCCGATTACTCTTCAATTAGAACGCTTTTTTGTATCCAGCCGTAGCAATTTGTTAGACTTAAATATAACAGATATACAGAAAGATTATATCATAACACGCACAGCTAGCATGTTTACACATCTAATTTCAAAACATCCGCATTAAATAACTCAGTATTTTCACTAGATAATAACAACTCTCCATTATAATTTAGAGAATTTTTTTAATAGCTCTTGCTCAATAACCCTTGCATCTAAACCAACTTCAAAATTCTATATACATTACCAAAAATCCTTTAGTTTACGGATTTTAAATAAGAAAAATTAAATTTTTGTCTGGGGTTGCTGGGGTATTATAATTGTGCCAATCATCCATATTTATGCAAAGGTCTCAAATAAGCATTATTTTTTATTCCCCCAAAAACTTTTTTTCTTTTTGGCTTTGTTTTCTTGAGAATTGCTATTTTTGCCATATCTCGGCTTATTGCGAGGGTTGCTCTTCTTGGGTTTTTTATTTTTTGGTGGCAATAGGTTTTTGCTGGATTCTGGCAGGTTGTGGTCGGGGATGAAGTCGTCTATCATGATGCGATCGAGTTTTTTCTGGGTGAGGCGTTCGATGTCGAAAAGCTGTTTGGCTTCATCGGCGCTAACTAATGAAATGGCTTCGCCTTTTGAGCCTGCACGGCCTGTTCTACCGATACGATGAACATAGTCTTCTGGCACATTTGGTAGGTCAAAATTGACCACGAGTGGGAGTTCGACGATGTCAATGCCACGAGCGGCAATATCGGTGGCGACTAGGACATTAACTTTGCCTTTTTTGAAGTCGTCAAGCGCTCTGGTGCGTGCGCCTTGGCTTTTGTTGCCGTGAATGGCGGCGGCGGTGATGCCGCGTTTTCCGAGTTGTGTGGCAATGCGATTGGCGCCGTGTTTGGTGCGACTAAAGACCAATACTTGGTACCAGCTGTGCTCTTGAATGAGGTGGGTGAGTAGTGCTTGTTTTTTGGATTTGTCAACGGGGTGAATCCATTGCTTGACTGATTTTACTGTGGTGTTTCGTGGGGTTACTGAGATTTCTACGGGGTTGTTGACTAGAGTTTTTGCTAACTTTCTGATGTCATCTGAAAAAGTGGCTGAAAACATTAGGGTTTGTCTATTTTCAGGCAAAATCTTTAAAATCTTCTTAATATCATGAATAAAACCCATGTCTAACATTCTGTCGGCTTCATCCATTACTAAGATTTCTAATTGATCAAACTTCACTGCATTTTGTGAATATAAATCCAATAATCTGCCAGGAGTTGCCACTAAAATATCCACGCCACTTCTGAGCTTTTGCATTTGTGGATTGATTTTTACGCCACCAAATACCACGGTTGATTTGAGTGGCAAGTGCTTGCCATAAGTGGCTACACTATCATTAACTTGGGCGGCCAATTCACGCGTTGGCGTTAGGATAAGTGTGCGCACTTGGTTGGATTTTGCCAGTGTTCCTTTGGATAAAATTTGCAAGATTGGTAAGGTGAAACCTGCGGTTTTTCCTGTGCCTGTTTGTGCGGCAGCCATTACATCTTTGCCTTGCAATACCGCAGGAATTGCCTGCTCTTGGATTGCTGATGGCTTATCGTAGCCTTTTTTAGTAACAGCGTCGAGAATAGAATCTGATAAACCTAGTTTAGAAAAACCCATAAGAAATTGTTTTTTGAAATAAAGGGGCGTATTTTACATTGTCATCTTGTAAGACCTTTGTATAAATATAGATGATTAGCAAAATTCAATTTTTGCCCTCTTAAAGAGTGCTGTGTAGCGTTAACTCAATTGGTGATTTCTTTAAATCTTGTTTTAATAAGAGAGGAACGGTTATAAACCGTTCCCTACGGTTGGGTATTGTTGAAAAAAATTGTCGAATGGGTAAAAGGTGGGTGCTTGATGATTGTTCATATTTATGTAAAGGTCTCTATAATATATTTATGAATAATCAAACCATTAAAACACCGTGCGTGGATATTTGCAAATACAATAAGCAGAACTTTTGCGTGGGGTGTAAACGCAGTAGTGACGAAATCAGCGGTTGGATTCATTATTCAGACGAAATGCGTCAGGCGATTATGCAAGATTTAAAAAATAGGAAAATTGATTAACCTATTTCTTCTGGCGTTCTTGCTTTGATACTTAAAGCATGCAATTCGCCAGAATCGATCTCCGCACGCACGGCAGCCAATACCATTTTTTGCCTAGCCAATAACGACATCCCTGCAAAAATTGGTGAAACTACCAGGGTTGAGCAATTACAGCCATCCCCTTCCATGGTAACCGTTGAATTTTCAATACCTGCTTCAAGTTTTACTTGTACTTCTTCTAAAGTCATAACTACGCTCCGAACGCACCTTTCAGTGCAAAGAAAAATAAAATAGACATCAATGCACCTGCTGGCAAGGTGATGAGCCATGATAAAAAGATTTTGTTAATCATACGCAAATCTAATGCCGCCATACCTCTGGCTAAACCAACGCCCAATACTGCACCTACCAACACTTGCGTTGTTGAAACAGGCAAGCCTGTGCCTGAGGCAATGACCACAGTGGTTGCCGCTGCGAGCGTCGCTGCAAAGCCTCGTGAAGGGGTTAATTGGGTAATGCCAGTGCCGATTGTGGCAATGACTTTATGTCCATAAGTAACCAAACCAAGCACAATACCAACGCCACCTACCAACAAAATACCAACTGGCAATGCACTTTTAGAGCCAATAACGCCTCCGCTTTCAATAACACCGTAGATTGCTGCCAATGGGCCAATCGCATTTGCCACATCATTCGACCCATGTGCAAATGCCATTGCTGCTGCGGTAACAATCATTAATACGCTAAATACTCGCTCCATAGAGGTAAAGTGGAAATCTCTATTTTCATTAGGGTCAAGATGAATACGGCGAATAACAATAGCACCAATAATGGCAACCAATAGTCCAAATATGGTCGCCAATAAATAACTTGTCATCATATCAAATTCCAAGCCAACATGCTTAAGTCCTTTAAAAATTGTGACCAAAGAAATGATAAAGCCAACTAAAAACATATAAAACGGCACATATTTTTTGGCATTTTCAAAAGGTTTGGAAGTGTCAATAATCAAACTTTGCAAACTCTTAAACAAAACAAACGCAATACTGCCCGCTAAAATTGGCGACACAATCCAACTCATCGCAATGTTACCAACTTTACCCCAAGCAACAGCATCAACGCCAATACCTACTGCACCAAACCCAACAATAGCGCCAACAATGGAATGTGTTGTTGACACTGGCCAACCTAAAGAGGAGGCAATCATCAGCCAAACGCCTGCTGATAATAAGGATGCCAACATCCCGTAAACCAACAAATGAGGATCATTGGTAAAAAGAGAAGCGTCCAAGATGCCTTTACGAATTGTTGCCGTTACCTCTCCGCCTGCCAATACCGCACCTGCAAATTCAAAAATAACCGCAATAACAATCGCTTGTTTAATCGTAATTGCACCCGAACCAACCGATGTACCCATCGCATTTGCCACATCATTCGCACCCACGCCCCACGCCATAAATAACCCAAAAGCAATAGCAAGAATTAATAAAATGCCACCGTAATTTGCAATAATTTCCATAATTTACCTCTTTTTTTATTTAATAAGTTATATATACTATAATTATTTATAACTTCATTCATTTAGCGAGTAACACTTCTAAACGAGAGCCAACTTTTTGAGCTGCATCCGCCAACTCACCGAGCCACTCAACTGCTCGATAATAAAACATCACATCAACAGGTGGGTAATCCTCTTCCAAGGGAAATAACTTAGTGCGAATTTCGTGCTGAATTCTATCCGATTGACTTTCAAGTTCATTAACTTCTGCAATAATAGAGCCAACAACTTTGCGCTCTCTATTGCCAAATGCAGTTTCCATTAGTTCATCCAATTCATTCACTGCTTTAAGCGCCGCTGCTGAAGTTTTAATACACACATCGGTAAGCTCAATCACATCGTCAGAGATTTCATCTGGCAAAGTCATTTTGCGATTAATTATTAATCCTGAAACATCTTTGGTGGTGTTGGCAATAGAATCTTGAATCAACAACAAGTCCAATAAATCCCGACGAGAAAACGGCATCATAAAGGTGGAAGGTAGGCTTAAACGCAGTTCTTTTTTCAAAACATCAGCCTCACCCTCTTTGTGTCCAATGGTTTTTCTAATTTCTTCAGCGGCCTTCCAATCTTTTTCATGGATAGCAATCATAAAGCCTTTCAACTCTGAAATGCATGAATGAACGCTCGTCATGTGCTTTTGTAGTGGGCTAATTGGTGATTTTCCAAACAGTCCATCAATAATACTTTTTGCCATCTTTTCTACTCCTCCCAAATAAAGCGAATTTTAACAAAGAATCTTTGTGCGTCAAGTTTTATATTCAATTTTTTTAACCCTCCATTCAAGTTCGTAAAATGGTTATAATTTAAGACTGTTATTTTTAATGCGAATTAACCTAATTATGAATTTAGATTATCTTGATTTCGAACAGCCAATTGCCGAACTAGAAGGCAAAATTCAAGCCCTGCAAAATGTTAAAGAAAAAGTTGATATTTCTCAAGAAATACAAGCGCTACAAGACAAAAGCGCCACACTAACAAAAAAGATTTTTGCCTCACTCTCAGATTGGCAAATTGCACAATTAGCACGCCATCCTAATCGACTCTATACCCTTGATTATATCGATGCAATCTTCGATGAATTCATCGAACTTCATGGCGACCGTGCTTATGCAGATGATACTGCTATCATTGGCGGTATTGCCAAACTTGATGGTATTTCTATTATGTTTATCGGCCAACAAAAAGGTCGCACAACACAAGAAAAAATCAAACATAACTTTGGTATGCCAAAACCAGAAGGCTATCGCAAAGCCTTGCGTTTAATGAAATTGGCAGAAAAATTTTCCCTACCAATTGTTACCTTTATTGACACCCCAGGGGCTTATCCTGGTATTGGTGCAGAGGAGCGTGGGCAGTCTGAGGCAATTGCCAAAAACTTATTTGAAATGTCAACACTGGCAACACCGATTGTCTCTGTGGTCATTGGTGAAGGCGGCTCAGGTGGTGCGTTAGCGATTGGCGTGGCAGATAAAATAATGATGTTTAAATACAGTATTTATTCGGTTATCTCACCTGAAGGGTGTGCATCTATCCTCTATCAAGATGCAGCCAAAGCGAATGTTGCCGCAGAATCACTCAAATTAACCAGTACACATCTACTAAGCAAGGGATTGGTTGATGTTATTATTGATGAGCCCCTAGGTGGCATTCATCGCAATCCCGATCAGGCAAAAGTTTTGTTAAAAAATGCCCTAAAACAGCAACTACAAGAAGTAACGGCGACAAACATTAACCAGTTGGTTCAGCAACGAGCGGACAAACTCTTAAGTTTTGGACAGTTTCAAGAGTAAAGATGCCTTCTTGGAGGGTAAAAAAATTGTCCTTGCCTTAAGTGGTGGCATTGATTCAATTGTATTGTTGCATTATTTACACGCACATTATCCCAACAACCTGCGTGCCGTTCATTGCAACCACCATTTGTCCAAACATTGTACCGAGTGGGCAACATTTTGCCAAACCCAGTGTCAAACGCTCAACATTCCTTACACTAATATCGATTTATATTTAGAAAAATGTTCTAATATCGAAGAAAATGCGCGTAAAAAACGCTACCATGCGCTATCCTGTAACTTGCAAGAAAATGAGATATTATGCACTGCACATCATCAAAATGATCAAGCAGAAACTTTGCTATTACAACTTTTTCGTGGCTCTGGCGTGGCTGGACTGGCATCTATGCCCACATTAAAGCCTTTTGGCAAAGGGCAGCATTATCGACCGCTACTCAACACAGGGAAATCCACAATTCTTAAATACGCTCAAAACAACCGTCTATCTTGGATTGAAGACGACAGCAATACAGACACCCGTTTTCGGCGTAATTTTCTACGATTGGACATTATTCCCAAATTAGAAACAACTTATAAAAATTTAACCCAATTATTAGCGCGAAGCGCCAAACACCAATCCGAGGCTTTGCAACTAACACAAGATTTGGCCAAAATCGATATGGCAACCCACCAAATCATCAATAACAACCGATTAAACACCGCACACCTAATTAAACTTAACCCTTATCGTATTAAAAATATCATTCGCTACCATTTAATTGGCTTAAAATTTTTGCCACCCTCAGACAAGGTTATGCAGCAAATTTTAGAATTATTGTCCGCCAAACAAGACACCAACCCTATGGTTAGCTGGGGCAATTTTGTAGTGCGTCGCTATCGCAATGAACTTTATTTTATCAATACGCAAGTGCCGACACAGTCAAGTGATTGCCCGTATTTTGCCGAATTTAAAGACGCCGATAGTTTTTCTATTCGCTATCGAAATGCTGGCCAACACATTAAATTACCCAACAAAACACACACGCAATCACTCAAAAAAGTTCTGCAAGAAGCGGGCATTCCGCCTTGGGAGAGAAACACTTTGAAAATGTATTATATTGCAGACGAACTGCGTGCAATGGAGCGTATCGGCTACATGGCACACGCTGAATAACACCATGCCCCTCTTACGATTTTAAAATAAATACCTAAGGAGGTACAATAAGCGATTAACAAAGATCAATTCTTGCCCTCTTGAAGGCATGCCAACCCATCTTTAGTCCTTACTCTAGCAGGAGAGAAATGGTTGCAAACCACTCTCTACAGCTAGGTTTACCCCAAAGGACTGTGTGTATCGCTGGAAAAATTGCCAAGTGGATATATATTTACACCAAAAGTTCAAAAAAACACGCCCCCATCTATTTTTATGGCATAATTCGAAACTTATCAATACATTATGAGACCTTTGCATAAAATATGAATAATCATCAAGAATTCACTTTTCATCCACTTGGTAATTTTTTTAAACCCAGCCTTAGCCCTGCCAGGAAAAGATTTAAGAAAATCACCCATTGGGCAAAAATTGAATTTTGCTAATCATCCATATTTATGCAAAGGTCTCATTATGCATCAACCCTTACCAGCATTATTTAATCTCGGAGTTTACTATGAGTACACTTAATCGTTTTATTGTCAGGATTTTATTTGTTTTATTTACTTCACAGGTGTTTAGCACCAGTGTAAATGCAACTGAGGCAGCAACTTTGGCGACCAATAAGTGTAGTTCTTGCCATGGGGGAGATTTTACTGGTTCTTCTGCACCCACACTTATTGGAAAGGCATCTGATTATTTACGAACAAGGCTGAATGCCTTTAAAGGTGGGCAGGGTAATACAACAATGCAAGGTATAGCCGCTAATCTTAGCGCTGCAGAGATTAATACATTGGCAAATTATTTTCCAACTTTAGGGGCACTTGAAATTAGCACGGGTAATGTTGCTGTGAATGAGAATGCGCAAACCGTTACTACACTTGTGGCGAATAAAACTGGGGTAACTTTTAGCCTTAATGGAAGTGGGAATGACAATAGTTTGTTTATGATTGATGGCGCTGTGTTGAAGTTTAAAAATGTCGATGGTGCAAATTTTGAAGCCTCACCGACTAAACATAGTTTCACCGTCAATATTCAAGTTGCTAAAAGCAGTGTAGAGGTTAAGAAAACCCTTACCGTTACCCTGAGAGACCTTAATGACGAAACCCCTACTAACATCAACTTCATAGGCAGCTCTACCATCGCTGAAAACACCGCCATTGGCTCTGAATTAGGTACATTTTCTACCATTGATGCTGATGCTAACGACACTTTTACCTACACCAGTAACAATGCCATATTGGCCATTGACGGCAACACACTCAAACTCAACGCCGCTCTAAACTATGAGAGTGCCACTAGTTTCACTGCCACCATTACCGTAACCGATGGCAACGCCCACAGTTTTAACAAAACCTTTGACTTTTTAGTTAGCAATATAGAAGAGGACGCCATTACTCTAACTAGAAAAGAAATTGCATTTAACGCAACTGCTGGCGCAATCATAGGCACCTTATCCAAAGTAGATGCAAGCACTTTAACTTACAGCGTTAACGACACCACCAATTTTGAAATTACTGACAATCAACTAAAAATCAAAATTGATGCTACTGCGATCACATTCCCAGCCACCATTACCATTACCGCCAGCGACGGCGCCCTAACCTCTACAAAAGACTTTACCATTACCAAAACCATCGATAATGCTGACACTCCAGTAATCAATCAATTCATCGTAACCCAAGGTGGCAACAACGGTCGGCTGATTGGTAAAACTGGCGGAACAGTTACCGTCAATGCTTTAGTATCAGCAGAAACTTATGATTGGAGTAAATCTGATATTACTGGCACAAGCAATCAAACAATTTTTTCTTTTGACCCTGTCAACACAAATACTGGCATTCTAAAGATTACATTAAAAGCCCAGAACAATAACCTCTCATCAGAAAGAGTTTTAAAACTTAAATTGATTGCAGGAAATGTCAACAGTGAGAACAATGACAAGGACAGCGATGGCATTCCCGACAACAAAGACACCCATATCGAAAGCAATAAAATCCAAGCAGGCGAGGGGAAAACTATGACCAGTTTAGGCGATACTAGAATATTGCTAGGCGCTATGGGCAAAGATTCTGGGCGATTAACCCTTGATCGAATAAAACAACATATAACAGATAATCATTTGACTGAAAATGCCATAGATACATTAACTACTGGCAATATCTATGACTATGTAGTTGAGGGCTTAAGCGCTATTGGCGCCTCCACCCAAGTGATCATTGAACTCACCACCGCAATCCCTAAAGATGCAGTATTGCGTAAATATTCATTGGTGAATGGCTGGAGTAACTTTATGGTTGATGACAACAATACGATTAAATCCAGTGCAGACAATACTTGCGCCAATAACGCTACTTGGCAAACTGGGTTAATCACAGGTGCAACTTGTCTTAAATTAACCGTTAAAGATGGTGGTGCAAATGATACCGATGGCGACCAGACCAACAACACTGGTCAAGCCAACGGTGTGGTTGAAAGCACTATTTCAATAGCAACGCCTGCTGTCATTAGCGACGATGACAACAGTAGCAGCGATAGTAGCAGTGGTGGCGGTGGCGGTGGTTGTGTTTACAATCCTAATGCGCCTGCCAGATTTGATATGGGCTTTATTCTATTGATGACATTAAGCGCTTATTATTTAATGAGAAGAAGGCGTCGATTTGTCCGTTAAGTTTTTAGTTGACAAACAATTTTGGGTCGCTATTGTAGCGGCTCTTATTGTTTGGATTCTGGTTTATTTTTTTGCCAGTGCTTTGATTGTAAAAAGTGAATTCAATCCAATTTATGCCATTTTCCTTTACCCTATCATTGAAGAATTGGTTTTTAGAGACTTAATACAAGATTATTTGCACACTAAATTTGCAGGCACTGTTGCTCAACTTTCGCTGGCCAATATCTTAACGACTATTTTATTTGTGTTGTTACACTTAGTTTATCACCCAATTTTATGGGCGCTGGCAGTTTTTATTCCTTCATTAATCTTTGGTTATTTTAAAGACAGAGCCAACCATGTATTACCTGCGATAATCTTGCATATATTTTATAACTTTGGGTTCTTTTTATTGCTTTGAAAATGAAGGCGCCTGTATTTAGATATAAATATTGAGACCTTTGCGTAAATATAAATAATCATCAAGAATCCACTTTTTTATTTTTATTAATTTTGATTATTTTATGCAAAAATCTTAATGTATAATCAAAGTGAATTTTCTAACAATGGAGAAGAAAAGTATGTTTAAAAACAATATATATTTATCATCTGGAATGTTTAATGCAGACACCAACCTTTATAACGCTTGTCTTGCAAAATACCTTGAAAGTAAAAAACATCGCTGTTATTTACCGCAACGAGATGGGCTTTCGGTAGCAAAATTGAATTCTTATTTACAAAAACATTATCCAAAAATTGCCAATGAAGTCTCTTGTTATATTCCATATTATTTTGATCTAGGCTGTGGCATGAGGGATGCTATAGCAGTTGTTGCCAATATGGATGATCCAGTGGACATAGGGATGACCGTTGAAGTTTCCTACGCAAGCATTGTTAATTTACCTGTTGTTGGTGTGAGAACAGATATTAAATCTCCATTTGGAAATGTGAACGACTTAATATCTATTAACCCATTTCCAGTGATGCAATGTGATGTTTATCTAGCAACACAGCCATTTAATGGTGAATACAAAGACATTATGCATCACCTTGATAATATATTTGATACAATTGAAGCAAGTGTGGAGCAGTTGATAAAAATAAAAAGCAACAATATGACACATTCTAAAAACCCAGTTATAATAAATATTCTAAAAGCTTCGGAAATACTCTTTGATGGCATAAAAGATATACATACAGAGGCAGCCATAGAAAAGGTTGTTAAAAGATATCTTGCACATAAAGAGTTTTTTGATTCTATTGTGCCTAAAGCAATACCAGAATTGTAAAGTTGCTTCTTTATTACTTTTACGCTTAGAGATTAAAACCGAACTAAGCGGTTAAGCGTATTAAAGAAAGGAATAAAAATAAAGGGGAGGTCTATGGCCTCCCCTTTATTTTGTTATCAATGGAGACCTTTGCATAAAGTTTTTTATTCATAAGGATTACAGATTTTCAATCCATGCAAAATCTTAATTTCTAAAGCCTCCATTGCTTCTGCCTCCTCTTCTTCAATGTGGTCATAACCCAATAAATGTAATGCCCCATGCACCGCTATATGCATTAAATGATGCTCGAATGTTTTGTGTTGCATTTGAGCCTCTGCTTTCACCACTGCACTGCAAATAACCACATCTCCCAAAATAGCTTCGTCAATTTCCTTAGGCAAATCACTTGGAAAGGACAACACATTGGTGGGTTTGTCTTTATTGCGGTAGGTTTTATTTAAATGTTGAATTTCGGCAATATCCACAATACGAATCAACAACTCACTTGCGCCAACCCCTAAATCGGCAATCACTTGTTGCAAAATATCAGTCAGATTTTGCACATCAATAGATAAATCGTTAATACTATTTTGAATAACAACCATACTTTTATTTATTGTATAAAATCATTTATTTTATACAACAATAAATTTCACTTGTCATCAATCCTTAAAGTTGCTGTTCCCGTTCCATTAAATCAAACTTTTGACTATAAATGCGAAGTTGAAGTGGCTCAAGGTATGCGGGTTAAGGTGCCTTTTGGACGCAAAAAAGTTATTGGCATTGTACTTGCTAAAAAAGACAAAAGTGATTTTGCAAAACTAAAAACCATTGAAGAAGTATTGGACGACACGCCAATATTAGATCAACCAATGCTCGATTTTTTGCATTGGTCAGCAAATTATTACCATCATCCAATTGGCGAAGTGATTGCCGCTGCATTGCCAAAAAATCTACGCATTGGCAAACCAGCAATCATCAAAAAAGTGGTCGGACTGCCAATTGAAACCAGCGAACCCAATTTTGAACCCACAGACGAACAACAACATGCCATTGCGCAAATCTCAACTTCTTTAAACCAATATCACGGATTTTTACTCCACGGGGTAACCGGCAGTGGCAAAACTGAAGTCTATCTACGCATCGCTCAGAAGGTACTCAATCAAGGCAAACAAGTGCTAGTCCTAGTACCTGAGATTGGACTTACGCCACAGATGATTGCACGCTTTGAATCCAGACTGAACACGCACATCGTCTCAATTCACTCTCAACGCAACGAAACACAAAAATTAGACGCCTATTTAATGGCAAAAGACGGCTCTGCTGGCGTGGTACTTGGCACACGCAGTGCGATTTTTGCACCCATGCCAAATTTAGGGTTAATTATTATTGACGAAGAACACGACACTTCTTTTAAGCAACAATCCAGTTTTCGCTATTCTGCCAGAGATTTGTGCTTTGTGCGTGCCAAACAAGCCGATATTCCTGTGATATTAGGCACAGCCACACCATCTTTGGAAATGCTCAAGCAAGTGATGGACAAAAAAATTACTCGCCTAACCCTAAAAAAACGCGCAAGTGGTGCACCCTTGCCAAAAGTAAATTTGATTGATATGCGCACCGAAACAGGTAGTGCACTTTCTGCATTATTAATCGAAAGAATGCGGCAACATCTGAAAAATAACAAACAAGTTATGTTGTTTATCAACCGCCGTGGCTACGCTCCCGTGTATTTTTGCACGCAATGCGATTGGAAATCAGAATGCGACCACTGTGATTCGTCAATGATTTATCACCGCCACATTAATCGCCTTAGGTGCCACCATTGTGGCGATGAAAAAATACCCGAACAAACCTGCCCCGACTGTGGCGAACAATCGCTAGAAGTGTTTGGTTACGGCACCCAAAGACTGGAAGAAACACTAGGCTCACACTTCGCCAACACCTCAATCATTCGCATCGACCGCGACACCACTCGCCGCAAAAAAGCCTTTGAACAACATTTAGAACAAATCAACTCTGGTGAACCCTGCATTATTGTCGGCACGCAAATGCTGGCCAAAGGGCACGACTTCTCTAATCTAGCAATGGTAGGCGTTTTGGACATTGACGGTGGCTTATTATCCAGCAATTTCCGTGGCACAGAATACTTGGCGCAACTCCTAATTCAAGTATCAGGGCGTGCCGGCAGAAGTGGCGAACAAGGCGAAGTGGCTATTCAAACCCGCTACCCTGACCACCCCATTTTTAACTTCGTACTGTCCAACCGCTACACTCAATTTGCCAGCACCCTACTCAAACAACGCACCCAAGCCAAAATGCCACCATTTTCCCATCAAGCCCTCATCTGCGCTAACGCCAAAGTCAAACAAAATGCCCAAGATTTTTTACAAGAAATGGCAACACTACTCAAAAGCATTCAAATAGACACCGTGGAAATTTGGGGGCCCGTTTCTGCCGTTATGGAAAAAAAAGCCGACTATTATTATTTTAATCTCTACTTGCAATCCGACAACAGAAAATCCCTACACCAAATGCTTGCCACCCTCAACCAACACACCAAAACACTTACCCTTAAAAATAAAGTCCGTTGGTATTTAGATGTTGATCCCGTCGAATAATACAATATCCCATAAAGTAGGAAAGGGCAAAAGATAGAAATATTATTAAGAGACCTTTGCATAAATATGGATGATGAGCAAAATTCAATTTTTGCCCACTTGGTGATTTTCTTAAACCTTGTCCTAGTAGGGCTAAGGCTGGGTTTAAAAAATTACCAAGGGTAAAAAGTGGATTGTTGATGATTATTCATATTTATGCAAAAGTCTCATCAAGTATTAACAACAACTTTAATCGCACTGGTAATAACTGACAATTCATCATCAGTAACCGTAAACGGTGGCATAGTATAAAGAAATTTACCATACGGCCTAAGCCAAACACCATTATCAATAAGCTGGTTTTGAGTTTTTTCAACCTCGATATCGCTTACCATTTCTATGATACCAATAGCACCTAAAATCCGCACATCAGCCACTTTGTCATTTTGCTTAAGTGGTGCAAGTTCATCGTAAAAATGTTTTTCAATACGAGCAATATTATCTTGCCATGGCGAATTAAGTAACAAATTAATACTGGCATTTGCCACCGCACACGCAAGTGGATTTGCCATAAAAGTAGGGCCATGCATCAAAGTACCAACTGTCTGTGCTATCTCATCGGTAGTAAGTGTGGCAGCCAGCGTCATATAGCCACCTGTCAGCGTCTTGCCCAAGCACAAAATATCCACTTCAACATCCACATATTCCAGGGCAAATAACTCACCTGTTCTGCCAAAACCAGTGGCAATTTCATCAAGAATAAACAGCACTTGGTGTTGCTTGCAAAGTGCCTTGGCTTTAAGCAAATATTGTGGATTGTAAAATCGCATGCTACCAGCACCTTGCACCACAGGCTCTAAAATCATGGCAGCAATGGCGCCAGAATGTTGCTTTAGCGTTGCCTCTAAATCTGCCAATGCCTCATCCATAGGGGTAACAGATGGACTTTTGACAAAAAAATGTTGGGGCAAAATGCCTGAGAATACATGATGCATGCTGTTGCTTGGATCACATACGCTCATTGCGCCGAAAGTGTCTCCATGATAGCCACCCTGAATGGTGACAAATTTGTGCTTGTCTGCCTTGCCTTGATTGTACCAATATTGACATGCCATTTTGAGTGCCACTTCTACAGCAACTGAACCTGAATCAGAAAAAAACACTTTATTCAAAGGCTCTGGCGTGATTGTTACCAAAGTTTTTGCCAAGTCAATGGCACTTTGATGTGTTAAACCGCCAAACATAACATGCGCCATCTTTTTGAGTTGCTCAGTTACAGCTTGATTCAAAACAGGATGGTTGTAACCATGAATCGCTGACCACCACGAACTCATGCCATCAATGACCCGTCTATCACCTTCTAAATTAAGACAAACGCCATCAGCTGACAGCACTGTATGCGATTTTATGGGATTAGGCACTTTGGCATACGGATGCCAAATATGTTGATGGTCAAATGTATTCATACAACCATCATAAATACTGCTTAAGCTCAGCCATCGAATCGATCACCAAATCAGGCTTGGCATCACGAATATCATTGCCATGATTGTAACCATAAGACACACAAATAATATCAAAACCTGCTGCGCGTGAAGCCTTTACATCGCTGATTGAATCGCCCAACATCATTGAATCTTTTGGGTCAATGCCAAAAAATTTGGCTGCATGAAACAAAGGCAACGGGTCTGGTTTTTTCTTCGCCAAAGTGTCACCAGAAATAACCAATCCAAATTCATCAAAAATACCCAAATCTTTTAAAATCGGCAGTGTAAATTGTTCAGCTTTGTTGGTCACGCAACCCAAAATATAGCCTTGTGCTTGCAGATAATCCAAACCTTCTCGAACGCCGTCATACAACGATGAGCGAGCCGAAGTGTTGTTGGCATATAAATCCAAAAAAATTGGATAGGCCTTATCATATTCAGCCTGATTAGCCGTGCCCTCCAATTCGCCTGTGAGTGTGCGTTCTACCAATTTTGGCACACCGTTACCGACCCAATGACGCACTTTTTCCTCACCCCATTTTTCCCTGCCCATGGTTACCATTAGTTCATCAACGCAATATGCCAAATCTGGCACGCTATCGACCAAAGTGCCATCAACATCAATCATAATTAGTTTTGGATTAAATTTTTTCATTTTTTCCTTGTTGTCCTTGTTGTTAAAGGTAGAATACACAATTTTACGAGTTTTGAGATATTTTAATGCAAAAAACAACAACAATCGGCTTCATTGGTGCAGGCAATATGTCTTATGCTTTGATTTCTGGCTTACTTAAAAACGGATTTTCAGCAAAAAACATCAGACTCAGTGACAAAGATGAAGTTTTATTGTCGCAACGACAAGTAGAATTTGGCGTTAAAACTTTTGCCGATAATGCACAACTTGCTGCACAATGTGAGGTTATCATTCTTGCCGTAAAACCACAAATATTATCAAATGTTTGCAAAGAAATACAAGTGCACATTCACCACCAACCTTTAATCATTTCTATCGCTGCTGGCGTCAAAAGCAATGACATTAATCGCTGGTTAGGTGGCACTGCACCTATTATACGCACGATGCCAAATACACCTGCACTGCTCGGCAACGGCGCAACGGGGCTTGTTGAAAATGAGGCGGTTAATAACCAACAAAAAGACTTGGCAGAACAAATCCTTAGCGCTGTTGGCCAATGCTTTTGGGTGGCAAATGAAGATCTGCTTGATGCCGTTACAGCACTCTCAGGCAGTGGCCCCGCTTATTTCTTTTTAATGATTGAATCAATGTCCAATGCAGGCGTTGCTCTCGGGCTAGATGAAAAAATGGCTGAAAAACTCAGCATTCAAACTGCACTAGGTGCCAGCATGATGGCAAACCAAAACAACGAATCAGCACGCCAACTACGCAACAAAGTTACCTCAAAAAATGGCACAACACAAGCCGCAATCGAGTCTTTTCAAGACCAAAATTTTGAAGCAATCGTTTCCCATGCAATGCGTGTTGCCTTTAACCGTGCTAAAGAAATAGGCTTTGAACTAGGTGCAGATGAATAACAAACTGGAGACATCAGCCATCTATTTAACTTTAAGCCTTGCCACTTATCTGCTTGTTCTATTTGCAACTTGGTATTATTTTTATAATATATGGCTGAGTTTAGGAATGAGTACCCTATTGTCCCTATGGCTGGTTTATTTCTTACCAAGAGCGGTGTGGTTAAGCCACCCCCGTTCAGTTGTTAAAATTTCTTTAGACAAAAACAGATTGACATTGGAAAGAAAGGACCATTCCACACAGCAATATACTGCCTTTTATCCTGCATATCAATCTCGTTTTTTGCTTATTATTAATGTGGGAAAAGAATCGGTGGTTATATTTAAAGATGCGCTGGCATCGCAATCCCTTTCACAATTTAATCGATATTTTAATACGCAGAAAGATGTTAACACCTGAAGACACACTCAGACTCAATGTACTCATTGCCACTTGTGTGGCAATTCGTGTTGATGTATATAAATTGGTGGTTGTAGGCTTAACACCAGACCAAAAAGAACAGACTATTACCCTCAACCCAACAGCTGATAGTGGCAAAACCATTCAAGCCGCACAAAAACTTCTGGTGTCTAAAGTGCTTGGCAGTATGGGTGGTTACCCCTCTTATTTAAAACGCTGGTCAAGAATGGGGCAAGTCGGCTCTACCAACCTAAAATCATTGCTAAAAATTGGCAATATTGAAGCCGTAGTTGCCGTAGCAAATTCGCAAAACTTAGACGATGAAGTGCTTGATTTGGTTTGGTGGTGCGCCACCAACACCGACCAACAAGCAGAAATTGGGCGTTTTCTACTCACCCGAGATTTTGTCGTCAAACACACCGTTGGCAAACAAATTGCTGATTATTTATTAGAATTTTTACCCTTTACTGACGACACAACACAACTGATTGACACCGCCAATTTACTCTTACAAGGTGATTTAATCTCTCAACAAGCACGAGACAGACTGTGGAAACAGGGTCAACGAAAAACCGCCTTTTTAGTGGGTTTCATTGAACGAATGGCAGGCAATTTACCCAATAATAACAACACAATCGCATTAGACACAAACAGCAAAGAATTGGACTATGTCAACAGCGAACAAGGTCAAATTATGCTGCAAACCATCGCCCACATTCTAAAAAAAATCAACCAAGAACATGTCCTATACCGCACCTTAGAAGTGTTAGGCAGTTGTTTATCGCACCCCATGATTCAACCCCTTGCAGACATTCAACACTGCCAACACCAAGCGCAAACCGTCGCCAAACAACTAGGCTTAGAAGACGAAAAAATCAAAGCCCGACTGCTACTTGCCAGCGCCAGCGAACAATTGGCCGTCAGCACAATTTCCGCCCACAGCCTCGCAGGCTCTGCCATTCGCAAAAAATTGGCCAATGTATTAACCCCTATTCAAGACGCCTTAAAACTGTTAACCACCCCATAAACCACTGTCTAAATACCTAGAATAACGCTTACACAACAGCATTAACGACTTTATCTTATGTTTTCATTCGCAAAATTAAATAACCAACAATACCTGATGCAAACGAGCCTATTAGTATTGCCAATTTATCCGTATATTGAAAAATATTGTCATCTTCAAATGCCAAAGAAACAATAAACAAACTCATCGTAAACCCAATACCTGTCAGTATTGACACCCCATACAATTGCATCCAATTACTGCCTTTGGGCATTTCAACAAGTTTAAGTTTTATTGCAATCCAGCTGAACCCAAAAACACCAATTTGTTTGCCAAAAAATAGCCCAAACATAATGCCTAATGGCACAGAACCAGACATTTGACTAAGAGATATGTCAATAACATTAACACCTGCATTGACGAATGCAAACAATGGCAGAATGAAAAATGCAGTCCAAAAATGTAAATTATGCTCTATTTCTTTTAAAGGTGAAATTGCTTGTTTGTTTTCATCTTTTGCATTTAACGGAATGGTAAATGCCAGCACCACCCCTGCTAATGTTGCATGGACACCAGATTTAAGCACGCTAATCCACAATACAGTTCCGACAATAAAATACGCTGCTTTTTTTGAGACACCGAATAAATTAAGCGCAATTAAAACAAGTAAAGACAATAATGCCACAACAATTGACAAAGTGGACAAGTCAGTGGTATAAAAAATGGCAATAATAACAATCGCCCCCAAATCATCAATAATAGCCAATGCCATTAAGAATATCTTAAGAGAAGCAGGAATGCGATTGCCCAACAAAGAAAGAATTGCCAACGCAAAAGCAATATCTGTTGCCGTTGGGATTGCCCACCCATGCACTGCCATTGGATTATTTTGATTGAAAGCCAAATAAATAACTGCGGGAACTATCATACCTCCAATAGCGGCAATACCAGGTAAAGCGATTTGACTCAAGGAAGACAACTCCCCTTCTAATATTTCCCTTTTTACTTCGAGACCAATCAATAAAAAGAAAATAGCCATCAAGCCATCATTCACCCAATGATAAAGTGATTTATCAAGATTCAACGAGCCGACTCTTATTTCAACAGGAATATGCAAAAATGACTCATATATTGGCGATAAAAATGTATTGCTCAGTATTAACGCACAAATGGTTGCAAACACCAATAAAACGCCACTAGAAGACTCTTTCTTTATAAAATTTTCAATTATTTTCATTGTAATATCTGTTTAGTTTTCATTAATAAATTCCATTAACTGCCCCATAATAATTGCATATTAGCAATAGCAGACAATGAAGCAGTTTCAGTTCTTAGTACCCTTGATCCCAAAAGCAAACTTTGGGCGCCTTGTGCCTTTGCATCGGCTATTTCTTGGTCGCTGAGTCCGCCTTCAGGGCCAATGATAATGGTCGCTTGATTGATTTTATCTATTTCTAACAGCGATTGCTTGGCACGATGATGTAGCACAAATCCATTGCCAAATTTGGTGTTAATAAAGGTTTCAAAATTCATGGCTTGGATTAAATCCGGTATAACGGATCTGCCCGATTGTTCGCAAGCGCCAATGATAATTTTTTGCCAATGGGCAATGCGTTTGTGTAATTTATCGCCTTGAAGTTTGACAATACAGTGTTCAGTAAAAAGGGGAATGATTTTATTAACGCCCAGTTCTACCGATTTTTGTATTAAAAAGTCCATTTTTTCACCTTTAGCAATCCCTTGCGCTAAGGTAAGATTAAGTTTTGATTCACACAGGTTTGGTGTTTTTTCTAGAATTTGAACAACACACTCGTTTTTCACTTGCAATACTTCAGCACTATAATTTATGCCATCGCCATTAAATAAAATGATATTTTTTCCTTGCGGGAAACGCAATACTTTGGTTAAATGATGTGAGGCGTATGCGCTTAATATCAACTCATTACCGACAATCAGAGGGGTATTTTGGTATAAACGCACATTTTTCATAGCTTCTAAATCAAGCACTTTATAATGAGGGGGATAATGATACATCAAATTAGACAAAAAAAATTACTAAGCCAACTTGCAAAAAATGCTTTGGTGATTGTTAGCACCAATCCAGAGCAATATCGTAATGGCGATGTGCATTATCCTTTTCGTCCGCACAGTGATTTTTGGTATTTAACAGGTTTTACTGAGCCTGAGGCAATTGCGGTTTTTTCCAAAGAAAGTTATACAATTTTTTTGCGTGACCAAGACCCAAGGCGTGAAATTTGGGATGGCGAACGATTGGGCGTTGCCAATGCACCACAGGCTTTAAACGCAGATTATGCTTATCCTATTAGTGAGTTAAAAACACAATTGCCTCAATTAATTGCAAATACAACCTTATATTACGACTTCAAGCCTTGTGCATTGGACGATGACATTATGGCATACTTGACGACAACCAAAACGCAATCGCTCAATGAATATTTACATGAAATGCGTTTAATTAAAGACACCAATGAGATTGCATTAATGCAAAAAGCCGCTGATATTTCTACACAAGCACACCAACTGGCAATGCAACAAAGCAAAGCGGGGGCGTTTGAATATGAAATTGCCAGTATTTTTGACGCTAATTTTAGAAAAAATAATGCCGAACACGCCTATACACCAATTGTAGCAGGCGGTAAAAATGCCTGTATATTGCATTATATTAAAAACGACCAAGTGCTGAATGAAGGTGATTTGTTGCTAATTGATGCCGGTTGTGAAGTTGCTGGATACGCCGCAGACATTACCCGTACTTTTCCAGTAAATGGGACATTCAGTCAAGCGCAACGACAAATTTATCAAATTGTACTGGATGCACAATTGGCTGCCATTGAATGTATCAAACCGGGGGAAACTGTTACCAAGCCCCATCAAATTACGACAAAAATTATCCGACAAGGCTTAATAGCATTAGGAATTTTACAAACTGATGGCGATTTGGCGCAATTTTATATGCATGGCACAGGGCATTGGCTAGGGCTAGATGTGCATGATGTTGGGCGTTATAAGCAAGGCGAACAGCATCGACAATATCAAGCAGGTATGGTAACCACGGTTGAACCCGGTATTTACATCCGTAAGGATGATAAAATTAACCCAATTTATTGGAATATTGGCGTAAGAATTGAGGATGATATACTGGTTACTGAAAATGGCAATCGTGTGTTAACCAAAAATCTAGCAAAAACGATTGATGAAATTGAATTATTAATGAGAAAAAAATGAACATACAAGAGGCAATAAAAGCAGTCATCGCAAAACAAGATTTAACCGAAGATGAAATGAGCGCAGTGATGAACGACATTATGACAGGCAAAACGCAAGAGGCTCAAATCGGTGGTTTTTTGGTGGGATTGTCAATCAAAGGAGCAACTGTTATAGAAATTACAGCAGCGGCAAAAGTAATGCGCTCATTGGCATCTAGTGTTACCGTTCATGACCCAAAACACTTGGTTGACACTTGTGGCACGGGTGGCGATGGCTTGGGATTGTTTAATATTTCAACCGCCTGTGCTTTTGTCGTGGCAGCAGCAGGTGCGCAAGTTGCCAAACACGGTAATCGCTCTATTTCTTCTAAATCAGGTAGTGCCGATGTCCTAGAAGCGGCAGGCGTTAATTTAGAGATGACAGCAGAAGCGATTGGTAAAAGCGTAGAAAAAATTGGGGTTGGATTTATGTTTGCACCTGCCCACCATTCAGCAATGAAACACGCCATTGGCGCACGCAAAGCCTTAGCAGTGCGCACTATCTTTAATGTCCTAGGGCCCTTAACCAACCCAGCAAAAGCGCCTCATCAAGTGATGGGCGTTTACGACAAAGCATTGGTTGAGCCAATGGCCAATGTACTCAAAAGCTTAGGTTCTAAGCATGTAATGGTGGTGCATTCTAAAGATGGATTAGACGAAATTTCAATTGCTGACGATACTTTTGTCGCTGAATTGAAAAACGACAAAATTACTACTTATACAATCAATCCAACAGAATTTGGTCTATCACTTGGCAATTTAGATGACATTAAAGCAGAAGATGCCGACAGTTCATTGGCATTAATTCAACAAGCATTAGACGGCAAAGATGGTGCCGCTAAAGACATTATTGCACTGAATGCTGGTGCAGCAATTTATGTATCAGGCGTGGCTGATTCGTTGCCAGCAGGCATCAATAAAGCCATTAAAATTTTAAACAGTGGCGCAGCTCATCAAAAACTTGATGACTTCGTCAAAGAAAGCACAGGATGTTAATATGAGCAATAAAGAAACCAACCTAATTTGGATCGATTTAGAGATGACAGGCTTATTGCCAGAAAAAGATGTCATTATTGAAATTGCCACAATTGTTACAGACAAAGATTTGAATATTTTGGCAGAAGGTCCCGCACTTGTTATTCATCAAAGCAACGAAATTTTAGCAGGTATGGACGAATGGAACACCGAACACCACACCGCTTCTGGACTGGTTCAGCGTGTTAAAGACAGCAATGTCTCTGCACAACAAGCCGAAAAACAAACCATCGAATTTCTCAAAAAATATATAGACACAGGCGCCTCACCCATGTGTGGTAATACCGTCTGCCAAGACAGGCGTTTTTTATACAACTATATGCCTGAATTAGAAAAGTTTTTCCATTATCGCCATATTGATGTTAGCACACTAAAAGAGTTAGCCGTACGCTGGAAACCTGAGGCAAAAATGATTCGTGAGGGAGAATCTGCACACTTAGCACTGGCTGATATTCGTGATTCTATTGATGAGCTTAAACACTATAGAAAAACCTTTATCAGGGATTAATTTTTTTGGTATAATGGCCATTCTTTAGAATGGATTTTAGATAAAAAATTAGTCTATTTTTACTATAGAATTAAAAAATTAGGATGATAAAAAAGATGAAAATGATCTTTCCAACTGCAGAAAGCATTGAATTTGCACAAAAGTCTGCGAAAAAAATTGCCACAGTAAAAATCATAGCTGACACTTTTATGAATTTTGATGCAGATTATCAAAATTTCAATAAAGTTGACAGAGGATTTATGCAAAACTTAATTGAAGAAAAAGACTTGTCCAGAGAATACACCAAAAAATACATTTATGGCTAAAAAGCCCCATAAATTGCCAACTTACAACCAAGATTACGATATTGTTCTACAAGCAATTACCACAAGATTACCCATTGCGTACTGTAAATGGTCGACTGTTAACAACATTGACCCCGCTAATTACACCGCTATTTTGGATAGCGTCATTAAGGGTTTTGAAAAATATACACTTGAAAATTTTGAGTATATATACACAGAAACCAAAGCGAAAATTACCGACTACATCAATACCTTTGAAGTTGCACCACAAGGCTCTATTGACGAATTTAAATTAATATTTTTCTTATCAAGGACACTATCGGAAAACCTAGAAAACAAAGGCTTAAAGGTTATATCAGAAGTTGTTTTAACAGCCATGATTTGGCTGTTAGATCTACGCCTAGATTCTGTCAAATGCCGTAGAGAGGCACTAAGCACACAAATTATTAAGATGATACATAGGAATGGTATCGCCAAAGAAACAGGCAAAGTTGGGCTATACCTAACTTACAAATGTTTGTATAACTCTGCAAAAGACAATTAAAAAAATTAGCCCTTGGTACTCTCCTGCAAAGATCAACTTATTTTTGCACATTAACTCGAAACGAGCAGATGGTTATCACCACTTACAAACCATTTTTCAATTATTGGATTATTGTGATGAACTTAATTTTACTGTTAAGCAAGATGGCGTTATAACACGCATTAGTGGTAATGATGGCGTGCCGTTAGAGCAAGATTTAATCATTAAAGCGGCTAAAGCACTACAAAAAGCAACAGGTACCAGTTTGGGTGCTGATATTTCTATCATAAAAAATATTCCCACTGGGGGTGGATTGGGTGGCGGTAGTTCAAATGCGGCAACTACATTAATTGCACTAAATCAATTATGGGGCACCCAATATTCAACACAACAATTGGCAGAAATTGGTTTAACACTGGGTGCTGATGTACCTATTTTTATTGCTGGATATAGTGCTTGGGCGGAAGGTGTGGGGGAAATTTTGACACCCATAAACTTGCCAAAACACTATTTTTTAGTGGTCTCTATTAACAAACATATTTCAACCAAAGAAATTTTCTTGCATAAAGCATTGACAATGACCCCTATAGTGGGGAAAATATACCCTTTCTCAGAACTAATCAATCCACACAATGATTGTCTTGAGGCTGCCATTCAGTTGGAGAGTGAAATTTTAGAAGTGTTAACGCATTTGAAATTATCCAAAAACCACTTATACCAGCCGAGAATGACAGGCACAGGAAGTTGTGTCTTTGTAGAGTTTAGAGACGAGAAAGATGCTTTGGTAGCATTTAACAAGCTACCAAACAAATGGTCAGGTTTTGTAGCGCAAGCGCTCAATACCTCGCCAACACTTAATTGGGCTGTCGCCAAGCGGTAAGGCAACGGGTTTTGATCCCGTCATGCGCAGGTTCAAATCCTGCCAGCCCAGCCAATTTAAAAAACCTTTGAAATACTGAGTCGTTTAGTCTAACTAAACTTCTTCGTCTTTTAGAAGGTGAAGGTTTTGCACGGTAACTCCATTTTCAAAAAATATAAATGAGACCTTTGCATAAATATGGATGATTAGCAAAATTCAATTTATATCCACTTGGTAATTTTCTTAAACCTTGTCTTAGCAGGGCTAAGGCTGGGTTTAAAAAATTACCAAGTGGGTGAAACGAGGATTCTTGATGATTATTCATATTTATGCAAAGGTCTCACTATCAATAAACTTGGGCGATTATAAGCCCGATACTCTTTATTTTATTTCTAAAAATGGTATAAATGCCCCAACCTCACCCCAACAGATTTAAGGAATTTCTAAGTAAACGAAAAGTGGATTCTTGATTATTCACATTTATGCAAAGGTCTCACAGGTATAATTTAAACACTTTAACGGCTATTAGCAATTTCTATGTCACTTGACAAAATTAAAATCTTTAGCGGCAACGCTAATCCTCAACTTTCTGGCGAAATTATTTCAAATTTAAATATTGTGCAAGGAAAGGCACTGGTTAGTCAATTTAGCGATGGAGAATCGCAAGTTGAAATCTTAGAAAATGTACGCGGTTGCGATGTATTCGTTTTACAGCCTACTTGCGGACCATCACCGGCAGAAACTTTAATGGAATTACTCATTATGGTTGATGCATTAAAACGCTCTTCAGCCGCCAGAATTACGGCTGTGGTTCCTTATCTTGGCTATTCTAGACAAGACCGCCGTTCGCGTTTAACACGGGTGCCAATTACAGCAAAACTGGCTGCAAAAATGATTGAAGCATCTGGCGTTGACAGAATTTTAACCATTGATTTACACGCCGACCAAATTCAAGGATTCTTCAACATTCCAATTGACAACATTTATGCCCAACCAGTATTGATCAAGGATATTCTTGAAAAAAACTATCGTGATATGATTGTAGTATCGCCCGATGTCGGTGGCGTTGTGCGTGCGCGTGCTTCTGCTAAAAAACTAAATGATGCTGATTTGGCCATTATTGACAAGCGTCGTCCAGAAGCAAATATGGTTGAGATTATGAATGTGATTGGCGATGTTGAAGGCAAAACTTGTGTGTTAATTGATGACATGGTGGACACCGCTGGCACACTCTGCCAAGCGGCGAATATTTTAAAAGAAAAAGGGGCTAAAAAAGTTGTGGCTTACGCCACACATGCCGTTTTATCTGGCAATGCAATTGACAATATTAATACTTCAAAATTAGACGAACTTGTAGCCACCAACACCATTCCCTTGTCCGACCCAGCCGCTCGTTGTAAAAAAATAAGACAACTGTCTATTGCACCAACACTTGCAGAAGTCATTAAGCGTATTAGCGAAGAACAATCTATTAGCACCATCTTTTCTGACTTTGAATAACAAAAAAACGCACTAAAAATTTGAATTGTAACAATTGCACAAGGGTCTAATGTATAATTACTCTCTTTCGGTCAGTCATAAAATAAAATAATTACTTATGAAATCTACAACAAAAGAACACAAAAAAGCGCTCGAAAAACTCATCATGATTGGCAAGGACAAAGGTTATTTAACCTATGCCGAGCTAAACGACCTATTGCCAGAGGACTTGCTAACACAAGATCAAATCGAGCCCATTGTTTCTATTTTAGAAGAATTGGATATTGTCGTCTCCGAAACTATTCCTGATGCAGATACCTTAGTTGTAGAATCAGGCGCCAAAGCGCAATCAACTTCTGCGGAAGCAGCTGTTGCCGCCTTGGCAGCCCTTGACTCAGAATTTGGCAGAACCACCGACCCAGTTAGAATGTATATGCGTGAAATGGGCGTGGTAGACTTACTGGAACAAGAAGATGAAATTCGCATTGCCAAAGAAATCGAATCTGGTATCTTTGAAATTATGCAAGCAATTACCCTGTATCCATCAATTACCGAACACTTTTTTAAGGCGCACACACGACTTGAAGAAGGAAAATGTAAAATTACAGATGTTATTATCGGCTACCAAAACGATGCACAAGATTTTGCCAAGAAAAAAGAGGCTTTTGATGCAGGTGAGTTTGACGATGACGAAGAATACGCAGACATGGAAGAAATGGAATATACAGGTCCCGATGAAGACCAGGTATATGTGCGTTTTGACAAAGTTTCAAAATTGTCTGAAATCTATCAAAATACCAATCAAGAGCTTGGCTTTCGCAACGAAAAAACCGTTACTGCACGCGAAAAATTATCCACCAGTTTATCAGACTTGCGTTTAGCACCAAAATTAGTTACTGCCATGGTAGAAACCATTTGCAACCGTGTTCACCAAGTCAAACAACAAGAAAAGATTGTGCAAAGCGCTTGCTTATACGCTGGCATGGAAAGACTACAATTTTTTGAATTATTTACCAACAATGAAACGAACTTTGATTGGCTAAAAGAAGCCACATTAGATAAAAAAATTGCAGATGCTTTGCTTGAGAGCAAAGATGAAATTTATTATGCACAAAAAAATCTTCGTGAGCATGAAGAAGAAATGCAAATCACCATTGTTGAATTAAAAGCACTAAACAAACTTTATCGCCGTGGCGACCGCCATGCTAAAAAAGCAAAGGCACAAATGATTGAAGCAAACTTGCGTTTGGTTATTTCAATCGCTAAAAAATACGCCAACCGTGGTTTGCAATTCTTAGATTTAATTCAAGAAGGCAATGTTGGCTTAATGAAAGCAGTTGATAAGTTTGAATATCGCCGTGGTTATAAATTCTCAACCTACGCAACTTGGTGGATTCGTCAAGCCATTACTCGCTCAATTGCAGACCAAGCACGCACCATTCGCATTCCAGTCCATATGATTGAAACCATCAACAAACTCAATCGTGTTAAACGCCAGTTACTGCAAAAGTTTGGTCGTGAAGCAACACCTGAGGAATTGTCAGGAGAGATGGAATTACCGGAATACAAAATTATTAAGATTTTAAAGATTGCCAAAGAGCCTTTATCAATGGAAACCCCAGTTGGCGATGATGAAGATTCTAATATTGGTGATTTTATTGAAGACACCAATCTTTCTTCACCTGTAGAAATCACCACCAGAGAAAGCTTAAAGGAAACAACGGGTGATTTACTTGCCAACCTCTCGCCAAGAGAGGCAAAAGTGTTAAAAATGCGCTTTGGCATTGATATGAACACCGATCACACTTTAGAAGAAGTTGGTCGTCAATTTGATGTAACGCGTGAACGCATTCGTCAAATTGAAGCAAAAGCGTTGCGCAAACTTAGGCACCCTTCTAGGGCGCATAAATTGCAAAGTTTCCTAGAGTAAAATTTTTTTCGGGCCTATAGCTCAGTTGGTTAGAGCAATCGACTCATAATCGATTGGTCCTTGGTTCAAGTCCAAGTAGGCCCACCATTTTAAAACCTTGATAGACTTCGTAAGCAACAAGTCTATCAAGGTTTGCAACTTGTTATTACTTAACAAGTATTTACAAAATCGCAAAGATGGCGTAAGACCAACAAATGCCCTGTTTATCTATTGATTGCAGGGCATTTTTAACTTTATGGATAAACAATTTCAACCACTTGGCGTTGGACAAAATAACCAAAGCCCGATACAAATATCCAGTTAGTATTGTGCCTTGTCTTTGGCAATATAACAAAGCAACCAATACCCTTTTCAAAAAATAAAATGAATAATATAGTGTTGATAATCATCCAAGTATTAGCAATAAAAATACCTGTTACTTATTGATAGCATAGGTATTTTTACTGCCAATACTTGGATGAGGATGAGCGCTAGATTGTTTGGTTTATTTTTGAAAATGGTATAAGATAGGCTTTATAAAAATTTACAAATGAGTGAAAGTTGGCCTTTGGTTAATATTTATGTCAAATGCAGGAGTCTCAGGTGGCATAAATTCGATTGAGAATGGAACCCTATTGATTAATATAATCTCTATAAAATTTCTTTACTTTATTTGGCGTTTGCTTTGATTGTAACAAACCTTGAATTATGCGTCTAAAGACATCGTCAGCAACTTGCTCCAATTGCCTTATGGTTATATTTTCTAATTGAGTAGCCTTTAATATTTCTGAACGATGGTACACGATATAACTTTTATGTTTGATAAAAGGGTGGTCGCCTTTATCTAAAACACAAGACTTGTCATCAAATGAAGTTTTGTAACTACTCAGATTAACGGTAACAATTTCACCATTAACAGGTTCAGTCAATATGATAAAAAGGTGCTTTAAGTCTTTATCTCCTTGTCTTGGTGTTGCCACAAGCAAGGTAACCCTGGGCAACGGAATAAACATTATATTATGCGTTTAACGCCAAATTGATTGCATTGCGTTTGTCTATTTCTTGGGATAAAGATGAGGCTGTCTCTTTGTCCAGTCCAATAGATATAAAAATATCATGATAACTTACTGGCATTGACGAGCCCTGAGGGTCTTTCCACTCAGGGCATATTTTAGGGTCGTGTTGCATATCTGCTAACTCCCACTGATTTTTATTGCCATACTGCTGCCAAACTTTATCAATAATCTCAATATCTGCTTCGCTCAATTCATCAAAGCTCTCAATATTGACATTTTGTCTCTTGAGAGACACATTGTGATTTTCTTTATCAGACACCCAGCTTTCCCAACCATTAGGCTCTGACTTTATCGTACCACTTGCTAAATCATAAGTGTTTGATAAAACCATGCCAAAGCGCATTGCCACCATACTATCGTATGATATCGGACATCCATATTCAACCAATGAAGCCCTGTCTATAAAATACAGTAATTTCATCAACTTTAGTATAGACATTGTTTGCTCGTCCTCTTTAGAAAGAACATATCCAGCAACTTGAGAAATTTTCAATTCATCTAACATAGATGTTATTATATACAAAAACACCAACTACAATTCCAATCCAAAAATAGAAAATGTAAATTCCAGAATAAAAACAAAATTCACACTTGATTCATCATTCAAGCCCAGTGGATCTAAATTACTTTCCAGCAATAAGGTATGATAGTCGTATGACATTTGACAAAATCTTGCCACAACTTATCGAACTGACGACCCAAGTTGGGGATGAAATTTTGTCACATTATAAAAATGACCTTGAAATTGAATTTAAGGCAGATGAAACGCCACTTACTATTGCTGATAAAAATGCGCACCGTTCCATTGTCAATGTCTTATCTCAATTAACGCCCAACATACCCATCTTATCGGAAGAATCTGATGCTATTGCCTTTGAAAAACGCTCAAAATGGCAGGAATATTGGCTGATTGACCCCTTGGATGGCACACGCGATTTTATAGAGCGAACAGGGGAGTTTTGCATTTGCATTGCTTATATCAAAAATCATCAGGCAATTTTTGGATTGGTCTATGCGCCTTTTGATCGTACGCATTATTACGGTTTTGACAATCAAGCGTATCAAATTCACAACCACACCAAAACACGCCTCAAAGTATGCACAGCGACACAGCCACTACGCGTGGTAACTGGACACTATTCAGCACACAGCGCCCACTTGAAAACCCATCTCCAACAACTGGGTAAACATCAACTCTCACACTTGGGTAGTGCGCTAAAATTTTGCAAAATTGCACAAGGTGAATACGATTATTACCCTAAATTTGGCCCTTGTTCTGAATGGGATACGGCGGCAGGCGCTTGTATTTTGCAAAATGCGGGTGGCTCTGTTGTTGATGTCAATGGCAAATCACTCAGATACAACACCAAAGATAATTTGTTGTCGCCTGTGTTTTTTGCTTCAGGTAAATCTTAACGACAAATCAATGGCTTGAATGTTTTTGGTGATAGCACCAGTAGAAATATAATTGACACCCGTTTCTGCCACAGCCACAATTGTCTTTTCATCGATATTACCTGACGCTTCTAAAGGCAGTTTGTTGTGCGTTACTTTCACCGCTTGCGTCAAATCAGCAATTGAAAAATTATCACAAAGCACCCTGTTAATACCAGTCAATTCCAGCGTTTCAGTAAGTTGGGTCAAATCTTCCACTTCTACAATCAAAGGCAAATTTGGGTATTTAGCATGCGCCAATTGAACTGCGCTTTTGATTGAACCAGCAGCAATAATATGGTTCTCTTTGAGCATAACACAATCATACAATCCCATGCGATGATTCACGCCACCACCACATTTAACTGCATATTTTTGTGCCAATCGCAAGCCAGGAATCGTTTTTCTGGTGTCTAAAAGTTGGGCATTGGTGTGTGCAATTTTTCTCACCAAATACTGGGTTTGTGTTGCCACAGCACTAAGTGTTTGCAAAAAATTGAGTGCCACCCTTTCCGCACTAATAATTGCCCTAGAAGCACCTGATAAAATGCACAAAACTTGCCCCTGCTTGATGTTGTCGCCATCATTCAACTGCCATTTCATTTGAATATCACCATCAAGCGATAAAAAAGCCGTTTGCGCATACTCAATACCACACACAACCGCCGATTCTCTGGCGATAATCTGTGCCGACACCCCGCTCTCATCCAACAAACTGGCAGACACATCACCCGCACCAATGTCTTCGCTCAATGCCCGTGCAACAATACTGCTAACTGGCTCACTCATTGATAAATTCATAAATAAGCCGTGCCGATTCTGTGCTGGCATTTAAATGAAGTTGTTGATGGATTTTTTTAAATTCTGTTGCCAAATTTTGACTATCGCCATTTAAAATTTCCAGTGCGTGCTTGGCAATATTCTCACCCTTCGCATCTTTTTGAATCAACTCTGGCACCAAAGACTTATTAGCAATGATATTCGGCAAACTAACCCACTTAATTTTGACCAATCTGGAGACAATAAAATAACTAAACGCTGACAATTTATACACCACCACCATCGGCACACCAATCAACGCCAACTCCAAAGCAGCTGTCCCCGATGCCACTAACACCAAATCCGCCTGTGGCATCCGCTGATGCGCATCTCCCGTAGAAATACTCACTTTAGCAGCATCGCTCAATGGCTTTGCCCATGCCAACAATTCCTCATTTGCCAATGCCACATGGAAAGTCAATTGCGGATCCTGCTTTGCCATTATCTCTGTTGCTGCTAACAATTCAGGCAACAATCTAGTCACTTCACTCGTGCGTGAACCGGGCATTAGTAAAACCGTTTTGGTGCTTTGGTGATTACTTCTAGGATGCAGCATTTCAGCCAATGGATGCCCAACAAAAACGGCTCGTTGCCCATGTTTTTGATAAAAATCTACTTCAAAGGGAAACAAGCACAAAACCAAATCGGTTGATTTCTTAATTTTTTTAATACGACCCTGACGCCATGCCCACACTGAAGGCGAGATAAAATGCACAGTCTTAATGCCTTGGCGTTTTAACTTCTTCTCAATCACAAAATTAAAATCAGGCCCATCCACACCAATAAACACATCTGGCACATCAGCAGAAAAATAGGCAATCATCCGCTTGCGTAAGCGCAATAAAGCAGGCAATTTTTTCAATACCTCACTCACCCCCATCACATTCACCTGCCGCTGATCCCACAACTGCACACAACCAGCCGCCAGCATCTTCTCACCCGCCAGCCCCTGTATTTGCACCGTGTCATCTTGCGCCTTTAATGCAGCCACCAACTTAGCGCCGATTAAATCCCCCGAAGTCTCAGCAGCACTAATCGCAATTTTGAGTGCCATTAACTGTTATTTTCTCGGCAAAATAATTTGTGGCTCTTCATCAAATGCACGATAAATCACCATCACATTGCCAATCACCTGCACCAAATGCGCCCGAGTAATATCAACAATCTTATCAATCATCACCTGCTTACTCTCCTTGTCATCCGTCCGAATTTTGATTTTCAACAACTCATGCTTAGTCATCGTCAATGCCAATTCCGCCACCACCGACTCACTCAGCCCATGCTGTCCGACCATCACCACAGGCTTTAGCCCATGTCCACGAGCGCGTAAGAATTTTTTTTGATTGTTTGTTAGTTTTTTCATTTAGTAATCTATTTTTTGTTTAAATAAGTAATTGAATTTCATCGGCAACCTATTGGCAAATAAGAAACGCCCAATAGGTCAAACCCTATTCAAATGATTTTGCCATCATTTGCACCTCAAGAACGGCTTGTTTGTTATTATTTTCCCACTTGGATTTATCGGCTTTATTAACCAAACCCAATAATTCTAATTCGTAATCATCCAGTTTCACTGTTTCTCCAAAATATGTAAATATTCAGTGGTTTTATTTGTTTTATTAAATCGATTGCTGTCCGCTTTGAATCTCTGATATTCTGTTGTGGTTAAATCATACTTGCCATATTTTTGCATAATATTTTTTATTACTTTGCTACTCATTAACCCTTCATTGTTGTAACTCAAAAATATATGTTTAAACTGTGCATCTTTAATTAAATTTTCAAAACTCTCGGCCACTTCTGATTTTTTACAATACTGTGAGCGATTATACTCCCTCAACCCAGTTTTTCCCTTTGGAATAAAATCATCATACTTGGCAATCGTATTTAATAAATGATAATTTGCCCCGTATTGCCTTTGATTATAAGGCGGATCAAGATATAAAATATCACCTTCAATTTTTTTAATCAATGTATTGCCATCTTCATTAAAAACTTGATGGTCATTGTCATTTAATTCAAACATTGCGGGCTTTAAAATTAACGATTTTTGCGCTGATTTTTTAAGGTGCTTTAAATAAGCCCCATAAACTGATGCCGTGTTAGCAACTTTATCAGCACTCTCTAAAAGCGAGGCTAATAAAAAATAATATAAATCATCGCCTATCTCCCGTTTATCCTTCCACTGTTTAATTTTCAACCTAATTGTATCAATTTTTAATCCATTTTCATCACTAAAATATTGTCTCCCCGTGCCACCACCCAAACAATAATTTTTATAAATAAAGCCTTCCTTTGGGAGTAACTTATTAAGTATATTGATATAATTTTCAGCGCCTTTAATTTCTTTATGGTTTTCAATATAATTTTTATTTAATACAAAAGCATAAAACTCTAAATCATTACTGATTACACCTTTTACTTGAGTCTTGAAACTCCGTGCCACCGCCCCTGTTCCTGCAAAAATATCACAGAAAGTTTTATCTTTTAAATCCTTGCCAACCACACCGTGAATAGATTTTTTTAAAAAACTAGACAGTTTATTTTTTGAGCCGATATAGTTCATGCTGATTTTTTTAAATTGTGTTTAAAAACTTCCATAATAGTTAAAGATAGCAATATTTTTGGTGGTTCAAATTTATTTGTTAAATCGTAATTAAAAACCTTAATGTAGTATTTTTCTAAAATATCCTCTTTGGTTAATACTTCATTCGTGAATAGATTAAACAAATCATCATTATAATAATGAATTTTATCTAAACCAAGAATAATGGCTTTGTTTTTAGGCGATAATCCATAGTCATCAGTATTAAGATAAATAGACTCTAACACTGATATAACCGTAGTAATTTCATCGCCAAGATAGTCAAATATATTGTCATTTTCAGTTAATGTTATAATTTTATTTTGCATTTTTATTTCCTTGTTTAATAATCTTCAAAGGACTAACCCCAAAAAATTCTGCCAATTCATTAACATTACTTTTTATTGGATTAAACCGCTCAGATAAAATATTAGATAACTGATTTTTAGAAATACCCAGCATTTGTGCTAGTTCACTTTGCGTACTAATGCCCTGCTTCGCCATAAGTTCCTTTATCTTAAATTTATCTAACTGCAAAGTATACTCCTTTATTAAAACAAAATACAACTATTTTATTAACTAATTAATAATTATTTATTAACTATCTTATTCAACTCTTCACGCCACTTGTAAGGATCGTACCAAAAACAACCAACACAACCATTTTCATCATGTTTATCTTTCCCTTGCCACTTTTTATTACCTTGATGCCAAAAATAAATACCAGGAAAAGATCCTCGCTCACCCGTCTTAACGCATTTTTCACAAAATCTTGATTTAAGTAAATTATTACTCCTATTAAGCAAAATAAACCGTTCTTTAATTTCATTTGCCGACATAGTTGAACTATTTGCCTTTTCATCGCTAGCCCACCTTGTTTGAGGAAATTTATGATCAATCTCTAATTGATTGGAGGATATCTTTCTAAGTAAAAATGCCTCTTCATTATCAAACAACATTTTTATTTTTCTAGCCAAATATAATGAAATGCCTGCACGACTTTTGGTTTCATCCAAAATCTTTAAAGATTTTAATTTTCTATGAACTGTATTGTAACCACAAGTTGGGCAAAGTTTCGTTTTATACCACTTACTTTCATCTTTATCTAGTTGAATACCCTTCTCTTGTCTCCAAATCTGCCAAGTTTTTGCTTGCCCTGACTGTAATTCGCATTTAGTACAATGCCAATTTAAATCTTTTAGAACTTCCCAATCATGATGTGAAGTTGTATTTTCTTTAAATGGATTTTCATTCATGCTGTTACCCCCTTCTGTATTTTTTATTTTGTAACAAATCTTGAATCTCTTCTTTAAAAGTTGACATTATATTTTCTAAAAAACCAATATATTCCTCAATTTTTTTAAAATCTTCAAATACATATGAATTTTCCCCATGTGCAATTGAGTTTCTTATACTAAGCAATTTATTTAAAGTTCTTTTATATTGGTCAAAATTTTCTATTTCTAACTTAGTTTTCTGACAAACTTCCTCTAAAGTTTTAAAATTTAAATTAGATTTCAAATTTAATTTCTCAGGTAATTTTATATTTTTATTGAATTTTCCATACAAATTAACTAAATGCCTTTTTCTTCTATCAAAGCCACTAGAGCCATCCAAACTACTTAAAGTATCTTCATAGGCAACCGTTAAGTAAGTACTGCAATAATCTTTATCAGTCAAATTCAAATTATTTAAATAATTAAAAACAACTTTTATAGAGTTTGCAACAAACCCTTCCCAATGGGCGTAAATTGCTGGAATCATATTCTTAAGAAATATCGTTCGTTGCTTTTCATCTAAAGCTGTCAATATGTCCTTAATATTACCCAACTCCTCAAGTCGCCAATCAATATCTTCTTGTATTTCATCAAAAACTTTATTCATTAAATAATTCTTTAGCTATCGTCAACTTTTTTACAAACCTTCTTGTGTTACTTGTTCCATGTCCTGAAGCTTCTTTATAAGATTCATTACTCAAAATCCTGTTAATCTTTTTTTGAAAAGCACCAACATCTGTAGAATTATTTTCGTTATAAATATATGCTAAATACATAACTGTATCATAAGTACTGGCAGAAAATTGCTGTTTCCCTTTAAATGGGGTTTCTACTTGAGAAAGAAAAGTAACAATGTCAATGAATTTACTTTCCTCCACCTCGTAATCAAATGATTCTTTTTCCGTTTCATTTCTCATAAAATCGGTTAAGTAAAGTTGTATGTTGGAATTAATCTCCCAACTATTGTATTGGGTAACAATAGCAAAATATCTTAACACAAGTTCCTCTAAAGCCATTTTTTCTTTTTTCTTTTCACTTCCTTTGACAAGAGGATCTAATTTTTCTGACAACCTATTTATTAATTTATTGAAATTCCCTCTAAAAACACAATTTCTAATTTCTTGCTCGCTTAATGGGCTTCCACCTGTATTTAAACGATTAAATAATTCATATCGCATGTCAAAACCGCTATCCCACCTCAATATCTCTACCCTGCAAACCGATCTCTTTATAGATAACGATAACTTTGCTGGTATTTCTTGATTACCTAAACCATTTAACAAGTCTTTTATTAAAGACGATTTTCCTAACTTGAAATTATTCTTACTATCATCTCTCAAAATTCCAAAAAAAGAAAAAATAGTGGATATTCTTTGTAAACCATCAACAAGCTCCCACTTACCCTCTTCATCTTCTGCTACAAATATTGGGGGAATTGGAATGCCCAGTAACAGCGACTCTATGAACCTCGTCTTTTGTTCGTCTTGCCACCTAAATGCCCTTTGGTACTCTGGAGAAATGATTAGATCTTTTTCTTGATATATATTCATAATTTCACCGAATGACATATCTAGCCTATCTGACTTTAAATCACTTCTTAACTTGGTTATTTCTTCCTCTATTTCTATTTTATTCACAATCAAAACTCCTTCTTAAAAACAAAAATATACTCATGCTTAAAAATATAATAATCACTACTCAAAGCGCGATATCGCCAAATACCACCTGTACCTAATTTTCCACGATTACCTTCAATATTTTTGATAATTGTACCTTTTAATTTAACTTTAAAATGACGCTTTATCATGTCCATACAATAAAAACCCAACGGCAAAACTTCACTATTTTTATAAACATCACCAATAACAATGGCAAAATAGCGATTTTTTTCCAAATGCTTTAAACTGTTTTCACAAACTATTTTAAATTGTTTGATAAATTCATGGATATTGTCGCAAGCAGATAAATCCTCTTTTTTATTGGTAAACTTAACAATATCCATATAAGGCGGATGCATTAAGACAAACTGCACTTTTTTATCAATAACTTTATCCATGTTTTTAGCATCTAAAGCACTGCATTCCCTGATTTTAAAATCAGCACTTGAGCCTTGCATTTTCTCGTTAACATAATTTATCATTTCTGGATTTATATCAACACCAATATACTTTCTGCCTAATGTTTCACATTCAAAAAGTGCAGTGCCACTACCCATAAATGGCTCAAAAACAATTTCATTTTGTTTAGTGTATCTTTGAATAAGTTGGTTTGGTATTTGAGGAATAAAATTACCGTGATAAATATTTTTATGCTTACCTGATTTATCTCGTTGATTGATAATCCATAAACTGTCGGTATTTACTTCCAGTTCTTTCCAGTTTGATAAATCTAAGTCGTTAAATTTCATACAAATATTCATTAGCAAACAAATCCTGCACAGTCTCACGCTTGCGTATTAACTGGTGGTTGGTGTTTGAGACTATGACTTCGGCGACTCGGGGGCGGCTGTTGTAGTTGGAGCTCATGGTGAAGCCGTAGGCGCCGGTGGACATTAGTGCTAAATAGTCGCCTTCGGATAGGGATAAATCTCGGTTTTTGGCGAGGAAATCGCCGGTTTCGCAGATGGGGCCGACTAGGTTCCAGTTGGCTTGGGTGCCGGCGGGGGTTTTGTTGATGGGTAGGACTTGGTGGTAGGCGTTGTAGAAACTGGGGCGTAGGAGGTCGTTCATGGCGCCATTGACAATGGCGAATGCGTGGGTGGAGTTTTGCTTTAGAAATTCAACTTTGGTGATAAAAATACCGGCATTGCCGACAATGGCTCTGCCGGGTTCTAGGATGATTTCGGTTTGCCCTACTTTGCTGATGATGGCGTCAATGTAGGCTTGGATATTGATGGTTTCTTCGCCTTCGTAATTGATGCCAACGCCGCCGCCTAGGTCTAGGTGTTGAATGTTGATGTTGTGTGTGTTTAATTGGTCGAGTAGGGTTAATACTTTATCTAGGGCATCTAAGAATGGGGAAACATCGGTGATTTGTGAGCCGATGTGGCAGTCTAGTCCTTGTACTGTTAGGTGTTCGGAATGTTGGATGTGTTGGTATAAATCAAGTGCTTCGCTCATGTCAACGCCGAATTTGTTTTCTTTTAGTCCTGTGGAGATGTAGGGGTGGGTTTTGGCGTCAACATTGGGATTGACACGGATGGAAATTGGGGCTTGTTTGCCGACGGAGCGGGCGACGGATTCTATTCTATTAAGTTCGGAGGCGGATTCTACATTAAAGCAACGCACGCCTACTTCGAGTGCTCGTTCGATTTCTATTGCGGTTTTTGCTACGCCTGAAAAAACGCATTTATTTGCTGTGCCGCCTGCGGCAAGTACGCGTTCTAATTCGCCAATGGAGACGATGTCAAAGCCTGCGCCGATTTTTGCCAATACATTCAGCACTGCCAAATTAGAATTTGCTTTGACTGCATAACACACTAAGTGTGGATGCGTGCCAAAGGCTTGGTCAAATTCACGCCAGTTGTTTTCAATATCGGTGCGAGAATAGACATACAGTGGTGATCCGTAAGTATCGACTAACTCTGGAATGGCAACAGAGTCGGCGTGCAGGGTGTTGTTTTGATAAGAAAAGCTCATAATGTAGAATCCGTTTGTGTGGCATTTAGTGTGGTTAATGGGGCAGGTTTGACCTGTTCCAATTCGCCCATTCTGCCACAAGCAGAAAGGCCGATGACAACGATTAATGCTGTTAATTTAATGATTATTTTCATGTTAATCTTCTGTTAATTTAGTGCTTATTTTAACAGCAATTCGTCTAATCGTTGAATGAACGCATCTCGTGGCAGATTGAATGCGCCTAGGCTTTGTAGGTGTGGGTTTTGCACCTGACAATCAACCAATTCATAACCCATATTTTGTACCAAATGCACAAAGGCTATTTTTGAGGCGTTGCTTACTAGAGAAAACATGGATTCACCAAAAAACACCTTGCCCATACGCACGCCATACAATCCGCCGACCAGTTCCGTATTTTGATAGACTTCCACCGATTGCACCACACCTTGTGCGTGCAATTCGGTATAGGCTTGTACCATCGCTTTATCAATCCAAGTGCTGTCTTGTCCTTTACGCTTGATGCTTTTACAGTGATGAATGACGCGTTCGAAATTGCTGTTGGTTTTGAGGGTGAATTGATTGGTTCGTAGTGTTTTTCTTAAACTTTTAGAAATATGTAGCGTCTCAGGCGTAATCACCATTCGTGGATTTGGACAATACCAAAGCACTGGATCGTTTTCACTATACCAAGGAAAAATACCTTGTTGATACGCGCTAATAAGCCGATTAGGGGATAAATCGCCACCAATGGCAATCAAGCCATTTGGCTCCTCTAGTGCTAATTCAACCTGTGGAAATGGCGTGTTTGGCGTGTATAGAATAAATGCTTCAGGAATGTTGATTTTTAACAATCTCCCTTGCCATATACAACGCTGCAATACTTCTGGCTTCGGTTAAATCTTCGTGATAAACCAATTTTTCTAAGTTAGACAATTGATGCTCAACCACCTCTAACGGCTCTGGTTCATCACCTTCTGCACTGTCTTTATACAAATCCTGTGCCAGCACGATGTGCGTCACACTAGATTGATAACCGGGGGCAATGGTTATTTCTTTGATAAAAGTGAGTTTGTTGGCACCATAACCAATTTCCTCAATTAATTCTCTATTGGCGGCTTCAAGTGGCGTTTCGCCATCGTCAATTTTTCCTTTCGTGAGTGCCAATTCATATCTATCTGTGCCGCCAGAATATTCATAAATCATCAGCACAGTGTCATCATTTAACATAGGCACTACCAGCACCGCACCGTTTTCAGAAGGTTTTAGCCGTTCATATTGGCGTTTTTCGCCATTGGAAAAGGCAACATCCATACTTTGAATGTTGAAAAATTTTGTCGTGGCAATATTTTTAATATTAGATACTTTAGGTTTTTTTTGCATATATCTATTATAAAGCATTTAAAGGTCTTTACATAAATATGGATAATTAACAACAATCATTATCCGTTGGGCAACATTGCGACTTAAACCATGATAGGACTGTTACTTTGTCAGGAATACCACCTGCGTGTGCGATTTTTCCATCTACGATAACACCAGGGGTGGACATAATTCCATAAGACATAATTTCTGCTGTATCTTCAATTTTCTTTAAATTAATTGAAATGGCGTTATCGCTGGCTACCTTTTCAATTAATTTTTGTGTTGCCTTGCAATTTGCACACCCAACACCCAGTACTTTAACTTCAATCATTTACTTCTCCTTTTTTTTATAAAATAACATTAAACACAACGCCAATAAGGGTAATTGCAATGGCAATAATCGTGGTAAAAAGTATAAGCGCTTGCCATTTGATCACCTTTCTTAAAATCAATAATTCTGGCAAAGAAATTGCCGCAATACTCATCATAAAAACCAAAGTTGTGCCAACTGCCACTCCTTTAAGTAACATTGCTTCAGCCAACGGAATTACGCCTACTGCATTTGAGTATAAAGGTACGCCAACTAAAACTGCCATTGGAACAGCCAAAAGATTGTTGGACTGACCCAGACTTTGCACCCAAGTTTCTGGAAAAAAGCCATGGAACCAAGCGCCCAAGCCAACGCCTAAAATCACCCATTTCCAAATTCTCCCTACAATTTCCTTTACCTCGCCTATTGCATAACGATTTCTGACTTTAAAACTATTGTCTTGCTTGAGAGTGGGCATTTCCCCCATTTGAATATCCCAAACATAGTCCTCAACCCATCTTTCAGGTTTAAATTTTTCAATAATAATGCCACCAAAAAAAGCAACTAGCAAGCCAGCACCAACATACATAGCAGTAATTTCCCAGCCTACAATCCCCAATAACATCATCACAGCAATTTCATTAATCATAGGGCTGGCAATTAAAAATGAAAAGGTAACGCCAAGTGGAATGCCTGCCTCAACAAAGCCAATGAATAACGGCACAGATGAGCATGAACAAAATGGTGTGAGTGCACCTAAGAAAATAGCAAGAATTCTAGCGATAAATTTGGATTTTCCACGCACATAATGACGCACTTTTTCAGGTGAAACAAACGAGCGGAATAACCCCATAATATAAATAACGATAACCAGCATAAAAAATATCTTGCTAATGTCCATTACAAAAAAATGCATACTTTCGCCAAGTTTGGTTTTGGCATCCATGCCCATTAAGCCAAATACTAAATAATTGGCTAAAATTTCAAACATTATTTTGCTCTGTATTTGGTCTATTTTCCATTTCTGTTAATCTTTGTAAATCTTGCTTACATAAGGTTTGTTTGCACGCTTCTATTGTTACAAGTTTAATAATTGTCGCTTGAAAATCCGTCAAATTTGGGTGGATAGAATACAAAACCCATTTGCCGCAACGGCGTTTACAAATCAAGCCATTAAGTTTTAGGATGCTTAGATGGCGTGAAGTTTTAGATTGTCCAAGATTAAGCGCATACTCTAATTCACAAACACACAACTCTTTATACTTATAAATAAGCACCAAACACCTAAGTCTAGTTTCATCAGACAAAACATTAAAAAAATCATTCATATTTTATTTATTCGTTTATTCGTATATACGGTTTTTCATATATTATATAGTAAAAAAATAAATAGAATAAATATGGTGAGACCTTTGCATAAATATGGATGATTAGCAAAATTCAATTTTTGCCCACTTGGTAATTTTCTTAAACCTTGCCCTAGTAGGGCTAAGGCTGGGTTTAAAAAATTACCAAGTGGGTGAAACGAGGATTCTTGATGATTATTCATATTTATGCAAAGGTCTCATGGTGTATCATATTTCATAATTTAATTCGGGGAGAGTATTATGAAAAAAGGTCTATTGATATTATTGGTAATCGCTGTTGGTATTTATTTATTCTCCAATTCAGAAGCCTATAAATTTGAAAAAATTGCCAAGAATGTTTTCGTCATGCACGGCTCATTGGATGAGCCTAACCCAGAAAACAAAGGATTTATGAACAATCCGGGGCTTATCGTTGGCAAAAACGGTGCTATTATTATTGACCCTGGGAGCAGTTACCAAGTGGGAAAGATGGTGCTTGATAAAGTTAAGGCCATTACCGACAAACCCATTGTTGCAGTATTTAACACCCATGTTCACGGCGACCACTGGCTGGGCAACCAAGCCATTGTTGAGCAATATCCAGCCATCAAAATTTATGCTCACAAAAATATGATTAAACAAGCCAAAGAGAGTGAAGGTGAGCGCTGGATAGCACTGATGAGTGATTTAACCAAGGGTGCATCTGATGGCACTATTGCCACTTTTCCCACCAATACTACCACGCACTTACAAATTATCAAGGTAGGGGGTGAAACTTTCAGGATGCACCACGATATTACAGGCGTGGCGCACACCAATACCGATTTAATGGTTGAGCATCTGCAAAGCAAAACTTTGTTTCTTGGTGACAATGGTTTTGTCCACAGACAGGGCAGATTTGACAATACCTCTGATATGCACGGCAATATCAAAGCCTTAGAATATGCGATTAATTTAAAACTTGCACATTATGTACCGGGACATGGGCCAACGGGCGATGCAGACCATGCTGTTAAACCATTTTTAGATTATTTATTGATTATTCAAGATGAAGTTGAAAAAGGCTATAAAGAAGATTTAGCCGACTATGAAATTAAGCCCACTGCGCTTAAAAAACTAACAGCCTATCAAGAATGGCATGGATTTGATGGTCAATTTGGCAGGCATATTAATAAAATGCTACTTGAGATTGAGGCACTGGACGATTAACTTGAGGCTTAAATACTGTGCCTTTTAGGCATTTTTTGGCAAAATCGAGAACGCAGGATAGGGTTTTTATCGAAAGGTTAAAGGTGCGTTGATTTTTTTTAGAATTTCCTTTTCGTTACTATTTCTTAGAAACGACATCGGACATAACGGCGTATTCTAAATACTTTATGGCATCTTCTGTTACTTGTTGGCAATCACCCATAAAGCAAACTTGCATCCAATTATTTTCTAATAAATAATTACTGTTGTAACTAACCAAAATACCTAAATTAAGCATTTTTTGTCCTAATTTTGAGGACGATACGCCTTCTGGCAAAACAATGGTGGTAATATGTGGTGCACGATAGTTTTCATGTGCCAATACTTTAAGTCCAGTTTTTTCTATTTTCACACGAAAATCATGTGACCATTTTTCAACTTGGCTAAATTGAGCGTCCCAATCCTTTTTTAAGGCAATAATTAACCCATAAACCGCATTGGAAGAAATGGTATATGGCACACCTTGTGCATATATATAGTCAGACAAATCAAAGCAACGAGGCAACAAGCAATTAACTTCACTCACCAATCCACTGCTAAAAATAAGTGCCAATCCAGGCAAGGAGCCTACCCCTTTGCCACTCGTTGCCGAGGCAAGATAAACATCTGTCAAATCAACAGTGCATGAGCCGATTGTGCTAATGGCATCCAAACACAATAAAACTTGTTGCTGTTGACACCATTCTCGTATTGAATTTAAATCATTTAATACGCCTGTTGAGGTTTCGCAATGCACCATCCACAACCAGCGAAATTCACCATTGTCATTATTAATTTGCTTGAGAAAGTCTTGTGTAAATGCCAAGCCATCCTCCACAACAAAAACTTCATAATCTAAATTAGCCCGCCTTGCATGGTCTTCTATACGCCTGCCAAACTCTCCACTCACCAAAACAATCCCTTTGCCCGATATTTTTGACAGTTGTGCTGCAATAATATCATTGGCAAATGTTCCGCTTCCAGTGGTAATATACGCTTGCTTTGTGTTTAAACGCTGGCACAAGGTATCTTGCAAACGGGAAAAATCATTCATAAAATCACCCCCTCTGTGCGAGATTGGTGTTTTTGAATAGGCTGCCATAATGTTTTTACTAATAGAAACAGGGCCCGGCAAGTAATTGAAAATTGTTTGATTTTGATTCAGAGATTTTAGTTTTTTCTTAAAATCAATTGCACGGTCAAGTGTAATATACATAGGTTGAAATTGCACATCTTGCGCACCAACAAGATCACCAAATGCTTGAAATCCAACATGTCGATAAAGTCTTGCCTGCTTGGTAATGCCAGAGATAACCATTAAATCATAACCTTGATTTATAACAAATTCAAACAACTTTTCAAAAATGCCAGACAAAACATCGCCATGCCGATTTTTAGACACAATGCTTAACAGTCTAATCTCACAAATCGACCGAAAACTAGGCAAATGCTCATCAATATTCTTTAACTTATTGTCCAAAGAAAATGGACGATTGTCATTCACGGACAGCATTCCTAATAAATCTTGACCTTGCAAACAAACAATATAGGCGTTGTGTTCATGGAATTTATCAATCAATTTTTCTTCTTGATTGATATCATGTTGTGGAATTTCCTCAACAAAAGTTTGATAATTCAGCCGATGTATGGCGTCAAATTCCCATGCTTCAGAGGCTACTTTAAAAATTAATGGATTATTATTCATAATAAAGTTAAGTCTTTTTGTATATTATTTCTATGTGCATAAACGACCAGTATACTAGAAATAACGATGGCGTAAGTAATAGGTGGAGATTGAAAATCTCGGATAATGATTATTAGCAATAATAAAATAACGCTCAGTATCCAAGACAAAGTAAATCGCCGTGTTATTAAAAACAACAACCCACTCACAAGCGCTATAAAGACAACAACATAGATATCAACCATTAAAAATGCACCCAACGCTGTTGCAATACCTTTGCCGCCATGAAAGTTTAGATAAAATGGCCATATATGTCCAGCAATAACCGCAATAACCATAAGGGAGATAATCGTATCACTTTGGTTTAACATCCGAGCAATTGACAACGCCAACACCGCTTTTAAACAATCGCCAAGCAGCGTTATGGCAAAACCAGGTTTGCCCATTAAACGACCCACATTTGTTGCCCCTATGCCACCACTACCGTGGTTACGAACATCTTGTTGCATTTTCCACCAAATCAAATGATAGCCAGTTGCAAAACTTCCCATACAATAGGCAAATACAACCAACAAAGTGCCAACTGTCAAATCAAGCATAACACCTTCCCCTCGTTTTTTCACTTCTTAACACAGAGAAAATCCGCAAACTTAAGGTAGCAATAATGCGCTTAATTAAGTGAACGCCTAAAAAATGCAATACTTGTGTGTCAAAATACGCCAAAACTTGAGCAAGAATACGCCTGACCAATAAAAACCAATAAGGCTTTACGCCATTAGATTGGCTTTTAAGGTTAAATAAAATAATTGAAATAATCAGTATTTGCATTTTCTATTTTTGGGTTAGCGTATAAAGTAATAAGAAACACCTTGAGCATTTTAACTACCAAGTTAATCTTAAATTTTAGGCCTTTGCATATAATATAAATAATCATCAAAATCCACTATTCGCCCACTTGGCAATTTTTTAAACCCAGTCTTAACTTTGCTAGGACAAGGTTTAATGAAATCACCGATTTGGTTAGCGCTCTTTATAGGAGGGCAAAAATTGAATTTTGCCAATCACCCATATTTATGCAAAGGCCTCATCCATGTCGTTCTTAATTTAACAAATCTCAAAAAAATAAAACTAGTCGAAAAATCCATCCATATGTAACTCGGTAAGATCGCTAAAGCCACCAATATGTTTATCATCAATCACAATTTGCGGCACCATTCTAGCGCCATTAGTAACCTTTGAAAACTCTGTCATCAGCACCCGGTCTTCATCAATCATTTTTTGCTCAAAAGGTAGTTTCCATTTATCCAACAAGGTTTTGGTTTTAACGCAAATTGGGCAAGTGTTAGTAGAATAAACGGTTATTTTCACGCCAATGCCTCCACGACCAAATCACCCATTTTGCTTGTGCCAACAACGCTACTACCTTTACTGGCAATGTCTTGCGTGCGATAACCTTGGTCTAACACCGTAATAACTGCCGCTTCGATTTTTTCAGCCAAGTCTGCTTGATTAAGCGAATAACGCAACATCATTGCCACTGATAAAATAGTTGCTAAAGGATTGGCAATATCTTTGCCTGCAATATCAGGTGCTGACCCATGAATAGGTTCGTACATACCAAAACCATTGCCATTCAGTGAAGCCGATGGCAACATACCAATTGAACCGGTAAGCATTGCTGCACAATCAGACAACACATCGCCAAACAAATTACTGGTAACCATAACATCAAATTGCTTGGGATCTTTAACGAGTTGCATGGCCGCATTATCTACATACATGTGCGATAATTCTACGGTTGGATAATCTTTTGCCACATCCTCCATCACCTCACGCCACAACTCACACACCTCTAATACATTCGCCTTATCTACCGAACAAACACGCCCCTGACGAAGTTGTGCAATTTTGAACGCTGAATGCCCAATGCGCCTAATTTCTGACTCATGATAAGTGGCTGTATTAAAGCCATATTTCTGCCCATCACGCACTTCAATCCCGCGCGGTTGTCCAAAATAAATACCTGCCACTAACTCACGCACAATCATTAAATCCAGTCCAGACACCACTTCTTCTTTAAGGGTTGAAGCGCCAGCAAGTTGCGGATATAAAATCGCAGGACGCAAATTAGAAAACAAATCCATCTCAGTACGCAAACCCAATAAGCCTCGCTCTGGTCTCAAATCTCGCTCTAATTTCTCCCATTGATAACCGCCCACAGCACCTAACAAAATACTATCACATTCTTTAGCAGCGTCTAATGTTACTTGTGGCAAAGGCGAACCCGTCTCATCATAAGCTGTTCCGCCAATCAAGCCATGCACCAATTCCATATCTAGTGCATCATTTTTGTTTAAAAAATCAATGACTTTTAACGCTTGCTTGACAATCTCTTGCCCGATACCATCTCCTGGCAATATAAGTATTTTTGACATTAAATTTCTATCATATCAAATTGATCCTTACTAACGCCACAATCAGGACAAACCCAATCCGAAGGCACATCTTCCCATTTTGTACCGGGTGCAATACCTTCTTTTGATGAGCCTGTTGCCTCATCATAAATCCAACCACAAACCATACATTTGTATTTTTTCATTATAAACCTCCAATTTTTAAATTATTATTATCTTAAAGTTCCTACAATTGACAAAACAGTGATTTAAGCGCATAAAAACAACACATTCTACCTATTCAAATATGAAGAAAGTAGTGGTTGAAACCAGCAATTAAATAAAAGATGTTGTCTTTATAGGTTTACCAAGTGATGCGTTAACTACAAAGATTTTGCATTGGGATAGGGAGGATATTGTTTAATTGTACATTCACTTGGAATCCTTTCAGAATGAGGGTGGTTAAAAATTTCTGTACTAGCAATACAATTGTTATAGAATGCTGCATTAAAATTTGCTCCCACCTTGAGACAAGCTTCTTCGCTCTCATGAGCTGAAATAATTTTGTCTTCGGTTGATAGCCATAACACATCCTTCCATTCGGGATTCATACAACAAGCGTATGATGGAGCATTAGGGCAATCAGCCACTTGTACAAATTTACTATCAGCATAAGAATGACTGGAAATTGACATAACCAGTAAACCAAAAATAAAAGTAAAAAAGTTTTTCATTTTATTTCTCCAAATGTTAGAAAATATTATCAATTACAAATTATCTGCATTTTTAGCCAAATACTCAGCCACACCTTCAGGCGTGTCTTTCATACCTTCATCACCTTTGTTCCAACCCGCTGGACACACTTCACCGTGTGTGGTGTGGAAATCAAGAGCATCAACCATACGCAACATTTCATCCACATCTCGACCCAAAGGCAAATCATTGACCACTTGATGGCGAACCACAAAATCTTCGTCAATTAAGAACGAAGCACGCAATGCAATACCTGCAGGGTGGACAATGCCATAGGCTTCCATAATTGAATGATTAACATCAGCAACCAATGGAAAGTCAATCTTACCTAAGCCACCATCTTTAGGCTCAGTGTTACGCCATGCGTTGTGCGTGAATTGTGAATCGACTGATACGCCAACCACTTCAACACCTTTTTCTGCAAATTGCGCTATACGATGATGATGTGCCAAAATCTCTGATGGGCAGACAAAAGTAAAATCTAACGGATAAAAGAACACGCAAATTTTCTTGCCTTTAAGGCTAGAAAGCGTGAAATTATCTACGATTGAACCATCTGCTAATACTGCCGCAGAAGTGAAATCTGGTGCTGGTTGTGTTACTAAAACGCTCATATTCTTCTCCAAGATATAATAATAAAAAAAGGATAATTATACAACCATAACGCCTTTAAATTCCATAAAAAATGCAAGCAAATACCGTAAAATAATAATCATGCTAAAAATATACAACACACTCAGTAAACAAAAAGAAGATTTTCATCCCATTAATCCAGAAAAAGTAGGGATGTATGTTTGCGGTATGACGGTTTATGATTATTGCCACATGGGTCATGCACGAGTGCTGGTTATGTTTGATGTCATTACCCGCCATCTTAGGCGACATTACCCCACTGTTGAATATGTGCGCAATATTACCGATATTGACGACAAAATTATCCAGCGTGCCATTGAAAATGAAGAGGATATTTACACATTAACCAACCGTTTTATTGAAGCGATGCACGAAGATGAACGCGCACTCGGCATCTTGCCACCTGATATTGAGCCACGCGCCACTGATGCGATTGATCAAATGTTTTATATGATTGAATCTTTGATTAAAAAAGGCATTGCTTATCAAGGTAAAAGTGGCGATGTCTATTATTCAGTGCGTAAATTTAAAGGTTATGGCAAACTGAGTGGTAAAAATCTTGATGAACTTGAGGCAGGCGCTAGAGTTGATGTGGAAACAGACAAAAAAGACCCTTTGGATTTTGTGCTTTGGAAAATGGCAAAACCAAACGAACCAAGTTGGACATCGCCTTGGGGCAAAGGTCGCCCTGGTTGGCATATTGAATGTTCAGCCATGTCATGCACGCACCTTGGTAAACATTTTGATATTCACGGTGGCGGTATGGATTTAGCATTCCCCCATCACGAAAATGAGATTGCACAATCTGAGGGGGCTAACGACTGCACTTTTGTTAATACTTGGATGCATGTGGGGTTTGTCAATATCAATGATGAAAAAATGAGTAAATCGCTCAATAATTTTTTCACCATTCGTGGCGTATTGGAAAATTATGATGGCGAATCCTTGCGTTACTTTATTATGAGTTCACATTACCGCTCTCCACTGAATTTTTCAAACGAAAATTTAGACCTTGCCAAAACCGCCTTAACCCGACTATATACGGCAATGCGTGGACTGCAAGCCTCAGAATCGGCAATGACAGAAATCTCACAACGCTTTGATTTTGAAACACGAGTAATCGCAGCCTTAGATGATGACTTTAACACTCCAATTGCGCTCAGTGTCTTATTTGAATTAGCCAAAACTGCAAATGCCGAGCGTGAAAAAGACCGAGATCAAGCAAATGCCTTAGGTCAATTATTAAAAAAACTCGGTGGCTACCTCGGTATTTTGCAAATGAATGCAGAAGAATTTCTCAAACAAGGCGTGTCGTTATCCGACAAAGAAATTGATCAAAAAATTGAACAACGAAATGCAGCCCGAGCCAATAAAGATTTTGCCACATCCGATCAAATTAGAGATCAATTGGCTGAATTGGGCATTATTTTAGAAGACAGCGCAGGCGTAACGACATGGCGCAGAAAATAAAACCAAAAAACTCAGATTCTGAGCCAATCAATTGGTCAAATATTGACACTATTCTACTGGATATGGACGGCACACTGCTAGATTTAAACTTTGATTTACATTTTTGGATGGAATACATACCCTTGGCTTTTGCCAATAAGCATAATTTAACGCATGATGAAGCCAAAGATAAACTTTTCCCTATTTTCAGAGCCGAAGAAGGAAAGTTACATTGGTATTGCCTAGATTATTGGCAAGAAAAATTACAACTTGACATCGCCAAGCTCAAAGAGGATGTTGCACATTTAATTCAAATCCATCCTTTTGTATTAGAATTCCTAACCCAAGCCAAAGTCCATAAAAAACGCATTTATTTGGTTACCAACGCCCACAGAAAAACCATTCAACTGAAAATGCAGATAACCAATTTAGCCTCTTATTTTGATGACATTATCTCTTCTCATGATTACAATGTTGCCAAAGAAAAACAAGAATTTTGGCATAAATTAGAAAATGCCATTCAGTTTGATAAAACCAAAAGCATCTTCTTTGACGACTCACTATCCGTCCTCAAATCTGCCAAACAATACGGCATCGGTACCGTAGTCGCCATCAGCAAACCCAGCTCCAAAGTGGAGACTAAACAAATTGAAGGTTTTATTAATATTGAAACTTTTGAACGCGCACTCATCAATTTAAAGCATTAATAAAATGAAAATCGGCATCCTCTCAGACTCTCACGGCTGGATTCACCCTGAAATTATCAGTTTAATGAACAGTTGTGATCAAATAATCCATGCTGGCGATATTATAGAGCAACAAACCTTAGAAGTGTTTACCACCCCTCTAACCGCAGTAAGAGGCAATAATGACGCACACCTTAAGTTTGCCGATATTGAAACATTTGAACTGTTTGGCAACCTATTGGCGGTGGAGCACGGACACGAACATGGATGGAAAACGCCATCACATGACTCCTTACGAAAAGCCCATGCCAATGCAAAAATGGTCATTTATGGCCACACACACAAACAAGTGATTGACAAAACTGCCACACCTTGGATCGTTAATCCTGGTGCATCAGGTGCGGTGCGCAATGGTGGCAGTTCCAAATGTTTAATTCTCACGATTGATGAACTGCAAAAATGGGAAATTACCGCTCATCACTTTGCCAATAATGACTAAGTAGTGAATATAACAATCCAGCCTAGCAAGTCAAAACAAGCTGCAGAAATAACAACATTGTTGCGACAATCAATTACCGAACTGTGTGCCCCAGATTATAGCAACAACAAAGCCTTTTTGGGCAACTGGTTAGAGAATAAAACAAAAACAAACATTGCAAAATAGATTAAAAATAACGACACTTGTGCAATCTCTGCTTTTCTTGAAGACAAAATAGTCGGTTTCGCTTGATTTACAATTGATGGGAAAATATTACTTCTTTATGTGTTGCCGATATTCAAAGGCAAATATATTGGCAAATCCTTGTATCTTTATGCAAAGGTTTCATTATAACGCTAAAGCCTGATTTATTTTTAGTGTGCCGTGCAAACCATACAAGGATCAAATGATCTAACAATATGCTCTACTTTAACTGATTGACTACTAGGGGCATTGGTTCCAATTAATGCTTGCTCCAAAGCGCCTTTTTGTTTTTTATCATCCATTGGGGAGAAATTCCAAGTAGTAGGAGCAATGATTTGATAATTACTAATTTTGCCATCTTTGACTTCCATCCAATGACCTAAACTACCTCTGGCAGCCTCTATCAACCCTTCTGATTGAAAATTCTTAGGTAACTCTAAGGCTTGATAAAAAGGGTTACCTATTTCAAATTCATCCGCCCACTGTTCAAGCAATAGTGCAATTCTTGCAACTTCTATCATTCTCGCAATAACTCGATTGGCAACATTTGACTTGGTGTGGTGATTTAAATCAACTATTAATGGCTGTTGATCAATCACTTGTCGAGCAAAAGCACCCACTTCAATCACTTTTCCATCTAACCTCGGTGCCTTGCACCAACTATAGGCTTCATCGGGTAATGCAGTTGGCATCTCTGTCGTATTTTTCAAAGGATGTTTGCCACTACAGGTGTTGTTTAAATAACTATATTGGGTATGCTCTTTAATTTTATCAGCATCTAATGGTTGTAATTTTCCTTGATGAAAAATGCCTGATGCAAAAGCGGTTGCTTCAGCCGATTGGTAATTTCCATAACTCATCAGGGTTAAATCCACACTGCCTAAATCCTCCAATTCATTGACTTCAATTAACTGAATAAATTGTGCAAAATCAGAGGCATTGTCATTAGCCCAATCTAGCAATTCTGCTCTGGTTTGCTTCTCTAAGAGTGTATGCAATGAGCCACCAAAAACACTTTCTTCTAAAAATAGTTTAAACTGACGAATTGTGTTTTTCAATTCAATTTGTTCATATTTGTCAATCGCCTTACTGCTACCACCCGGCTGAATACTAAGCGTATGAGGCCATTTCCCTGCTAGAAGTGCCACCACTTTTAACAAGTCGGCCCTTGCTGGGAGTATGTCATTTAATGCTTTGCCTTTTCCTGCTTGAAAGCGGTTTTTAATAGTTGGATACCAAGGTTTAGATTGATATTCTGCTTTAGCAAAATCTGGCATAAAAAACAAATAAAAATGCGTTAAATGATCCAATATATTCTCTGTTGCTAAAACTAAGTTGGTGGCAATTCTACCATTGTGTGGCACTGTTTTTGACTGACTATTTTCTAAAGCATAAGCACAAGCAATAGATTGTGATACCGAACAAATACCGCAAATTCTAGGTGTATAAACCAAGGCATCTAGCGGTGGCTTACCAAGCAAAATTTGCTCAAATCCTCTATACATAGGCGAAGTTACTTTAGCGTCTAATATCTGATTGGATTGTATGTCTAATTTAAGTTCTAAATCGCCTTCAACTCGATTAAAAGGCCCTACAATAATATCAGACATCGGTGCCTCCTTTATTTGGCGTGCCTGACTTATAAGAAACCACATCTGCAGTAGCGCCCTCTTTTAAACGCTTCGGTGTTGCTGCTTTTGCCAAAGTGGACAAGGCAATAAACCAAGCCTTGGGCATATCCAATGGCAAGCCAACAGGAATACCACCCAATTTAGGTGTTTTCATAAAAGATTGCCTAGGTTCTTCAAAATCAGGTGCCGTGCAGTTAATACAAGCAAATCCACCTGATGTACAAGAGCCGCCACCAGGCCAAGGTCTAATATTGCAATCGGCTTGAGCTTGTGTGCCTAAACACCCCATATTTTCCATCATACAACCCAAATCTGTAGGTTGGATAGCACTTGCTTTAAACTCATAATATTCATTGCGATTACAACCATGATGAACCAAATGTTTGGTAAAAAATTTGGGTCGTAAATACTCATCTAAATCCTCTAAAGCCAACTGATTGTTTGCAATCATACTCAAAGTAATCAATACCCAATCTGGATGTGTTGGGCAACCAGAAATATTAATAACGGGCAGATTTTTTTTAGATTTATATTGTGCAGATAACAATCCGCCAGCAATATGCCCCTCATATTGAAGTCCGCAAGCATCAGTTGGATTGCCACCAGCAGAAGTAATACCGCCATAAGCTGCACAACTACCCACTGCCACCGTGTAATCAGACTTGTTGGCCAATTTCTCCATCCAATCAATAAACGGAATATTGGTGCCTGCCATTATATGGCAAAATCCCGTCTTATTTGGCGCCCTTAACAAAGAGCCTTCTAGGCAAAGTATGTCTAATTTAATTTTATCCTCTAAAATATCTGTTAATATTTCAAGCGCCTGATGGGTGCTTTCCTCGCTAATTGAGGGGTGCCATAATAAGTTAATATTACTAACCTTTAATTGCTGGATAAAATGTGGATTGTTAGCAGATAATAACGACATCGTGCAACCCCCACAACCACCCGATTGTAACCATAATAAATTAAGCATTATCATCACCCACAAGAGGCAGCACCAAAGTAAGTGTCAACCCTTGTCCTATATTATTTTTAGCCGACAAACTGCCTCCGAATTCTTGGACAATATTGTAACAAATATACAATCCAAGCCCCATTCCTTCCCCGGTTTCTTTGGTGGAAAAAAAGGGGTCAAATATTCTAGATAGCTTCGATTGCTCAATACCTATTCCATTGTCAATAAAATCAATTTTAACCGTGTCCTTTTCAACAATGCTGTGGATTGATAAAACCGGATTGTCAATCGACTCAAGTGCGTGTATAGCATTTTGCATTAAATTAACAAACAACTGATGTAACTTGCCAGTGTTGGCAAAAATAAATAAGCCTTTTTGTATATTATTATCAATTTCAATGGGCTTTTGTTGGGATTTTTGTGTCCATAAAACAGCTGTTTTCATCACCGAATCAAGCTTAATCTTCTGAAATTCTTCTTTATAAATAGTAGAAAAATTACGCAATCCTGTAATAATATCAGTAATACGCTCCAAACCTTCAATCGTGCCTGCCATCAACTCTGGGAGGTCGTCAAATATCTCTTGAACTTCCCTTTCAGGTGGCTTGTTATTGTTTACAATTTGTTGCTTCAAAATATCAAATGACTGACTTAATTCATAAATATTACCGTAAACAAAAGAAACGGGATTGTTGATTTCATGCACAATACCAGAAACCAATCTGCCCAATGATGCCATTTTTTCAGATTCAACTAGGCGATTTTGAGATTTTTTGAGTTGAGTGTGTGTCAGTTGTAATTTTTCATGTGCTCGTATTAATTCACCAATCGGCCTGCCAATAAAAACATAGCCAAGCATCCTTAGGCGACTGTCTCTTCTTATGCAGCAACTAACATTATATTTTTCTGACTTATTAAAATCGCCAAATTTTATATCAAGATTAACATCTTGTAAATTTTTCCGCTCTTTTAAGCGCAACAATAGCGTTGCATCTAAATTTAACAATTGACTAAAATGTGTGCCCAATATTTCTTTTTCTATGTGATTTAATTGGGTTTTAAATGCATTGTTACATTGAACAACAAGACCATCTTGATCGCAGACCAGTAACACATCGGTCATTGAACTCATAATATTTGATAAAAACACTTGTGTGGTTTCTAGCGAACTGTTTTTGTCTTCAAGTTCTTGCTGGTTTTTGCTCAACAAACTATATGTTTTTTCAACTTGGTTCATTACTTCAACCCAAGCGGCTTCATTAAATTGTTGGTTGGCTTCTTTCATAATTAGCAAATCCTTGGCAGTTGATCCCCTATGAGTTTGTCAATAATTTTAGTGCCACCAAATAAGGTTTTAAGCGCCACGATACCTTCTGGGCCAGTGGTTACTTCGCCAATAATACAGGCATTCTCTCCTTCTTTCGTGCACTTCATTGCTGTCAGAACTTGATCCGCATCTTGTTCTGCCACAACGCATACCAGCGTGCCTTCATTTGCCAAATAAAGGGGATCCAGTCCAAGAATTTCACAAACACCACGCGTTGGCACTCTAATCGGTAGAGCGTCCTCTTTGATACTAATACAAACCTTAGAATCACTTGCAATTTCATTTAGCACAGTAGCAACACCGCCACGAGTTGCATCACGCAATGAATGAATGTTGCTTGAAACACTGAGCATTTTTTGTACCAAATGATTAAGCACTTGGCAATCGCTGTCAATGTCTGCTGAAATGGCAAGTTCGGTTCTTGATTGCATAATGGTTGCGCCATGGTCACCAATAAAGCCGTTAACAATAATTTTGTCACCAACTGTGGCCTTATATGCGTGTATTTCTACCCCTTTATCAATGACACCTACGCCAGCAGTATTGATAAATATCTTATCAGCACTGCCTTTTTCCACAACTTTGGTGTCGCCACAAACAACTTTAACACCTGCTTCTATTGCGGTTTTTTGCATAGACTTGATGATTTTATCCAATATATCAATAGACAAACCCTCTTCTAAAATCAAGCCACAAGTTAAATATAATGGTTTTGCGCCACTCATTGCCAAATCATTTACCGTGCCAGTAATAGCCAACTTACCAATATCGCCCCCTTTGAAAAACAAAGGGCTTACCACAAAACTATCTGTCGTCAATGCCAGCTGACCTGTTGGCATATCAAGCCGTGCCTGATCTTCCATGGTTGCCAAATAATCATTGTTAAAAGTGTCTACAAAAATGTCCTTAATCAAATCACTACTCGCTTTGCCACCGCTACCGTGAGCCATGGTAATTTTTTTATTTTGATATTTTTTATTCATAACTTTTGGTTGATTAAATCAATATTTTGCCCATAAGAATAATGCGCAGAACAAGCGCCTTCGGTTGAAACCATAAGCGCCCCTAGTGGTATTTCTGGCGTGCATTCTTTGCCAAAAACTTTACATTGCCAAGGCTTTAAAACACCTTTTAACACTTCTCCACATTGACAAACATCGGGGTCGGTTACCGTAACTTCTTTTAACTTAAATACCGCCTCTGCATCATATTGACGGTATTTATCATTAATTTTAACGCCAGAATGATTGATAGAACCCAAGCCACGCCATTCAAAAAATTCTCGTAATTCAAATACCTCTGCAATAGGGCTTAAAGCACTGGCATTGCCATTATCGTTCACCAGTCTTTTGTATTGATTTTCAACTTTTGCCTCGCCATTTTTAAGTTGTTTTAAAATCATCCAAACGGATTGTAAAATATCTAATGGCTCAAAACCCGCTGCTACCAATGGTTTTTGATATTCATCAGCGATAAAATGGTATGGCTTGGTGCCAATAATCAAACTCACATGCCCTGGACCTAAAAACCCATCAATACGCATACCAGGAGAGTCTAGCACGGCTTTAATCGTTGGGATAATAGTAATATGATTGCAAAATAAATAAAAATTATCTACACCTAATTTCTTAGCTTGCATAATTGACAATGCCGTTGAGGGCATTGTAGTTTCAAAACCCAAACCAAAAAACACCACCCTTTTATCTGGATTATTCTGCGCAATTGTCATTGCATCAAGAGGGGAATATACCATCCGAATATCACGCCCATCTGCTTTTAAATCTAATAAACTTTTTTCACTACCTGGCACTCGCATAGCATCGCCAAAAGTGGTAAAAATGACATCTTCATTCTCAGCAATACGAATACAATTATCCACCACTGAGCGTGGTAAAACACACACAGGGCAACCTGGTCCGTGAACAAATTCTAATTTTTTAGGCAATAATTGATTCAGTCCATAGCGAAAAATAGAATGGGTATGTCCGCCACACACTTCCATAATTTGAATCGGCCTGTCTTCTGGCAGGACAATTTCGGTGCATAATTTATCGATTTCAAGAAGTATTTTTTTAGCCTGCTTTGGGTCTCTAAATTCATCAACATATTTCATTATTTTTCCCCTTGCTTCAGGTCTTCCATAGTGGCATATAATTCACCTATTTCATCTAGGATTTTTAAGGTTTTATACGCCTCTTCTTCGTCAACTACACTTAATGCAAAGCCAACATGTACTAAAACCCATTGACCAATTAAAGTTTCTGCTGAATTTGTATCACTCAGAACACAAGCAATATTAACCGCCCTTGATACACCAGATAAATCTACCATTGCCATTTGATTGTCCATATCAACAATTTCTTTAATTTGTGCAGGAACACCTAGACACATAATTATTTCTCCTTTAGTTTGGCTGACAAATCATCAGCCGTAATGTAATCAGTTTGTGCCAAAACCATGGCGCGCTGAATTTCATTTTGCAACTCTCTAACATTACCACGCCAAGAAAAATTTTCAATTAACGCAATGGCATCATCCGTAATTCCTTTAACTGTCTTATTAAATAACAAGTTGCCTTGTTTAACAATACTCATGCTAATCAATATAATATCGCTTTTACGCTCCCTTAAGGGTGGCACTCTAAATTCCACGCCTGCTAATCGATAAAATAAATCCTCTCTAAAGCGACCTGATTTTATTTCTTGCTTGAGGTTTTTATTGGTGGCAGCAATTACTCTGATGTCAATAGGAACATAGCGATTGCCACCTAGGGGGCGAATAATCTTTTCTTGTAAGGCGCGTAATAATTTAACTTGGAATGAAAGGGAAATATCGCCTATTTCGTCTAAAAAAATCGTGCCGCCATTAGCCTGCTCAAGCAATCCTTTTTTGTCATTATAAGCACCCGTAAAAGCACCTTTTACATGCCCAAATAACTCACTTTCTAATAGGTCATCAGGCAATGCGGCGCAATTTTCTATAATCAATGGCTTTTCTTCTCTGCTACTATAATAATGAATGGCTCTAGCAAACAACTCTTTGCCCGTGCCAGACTCTCCATAAATTAAAACCGGTATATCGTAGGTAGAAAAATTTTGCACCTCTGTGCATAATTGATTTAATGGACTATCTTCGGCACGAATTAATTGATCAAAAGCATATTTTTTAGCAATGGCGTCTTGTTTGTTTTTAATGTGTTTTTTGAGTTGCGCTTCACTAGGCCTAGGCAGTTCAGCGCTTAGTTCCAAAGACAACAATTGATTTTGTTGCTGAAGTTCGTATATGTTAACTGCATTGGCAATGATTAATTTTAAGTTTTCTGGATGCCAAGGCTTGCATAAAAATTGATAAATACCTGCCTCATTAATGCCCAATATTAAATCCCCTGAATCACTAAAAGCAGAAATAATAATACGCACGATATCGGGATACTTGGCTTTAACTTGTTTCAAAAACTCTATACCCGTAGTATGAGGCATTTTTTGATCCGACAACACAACACTAATTGGAAATTCATAGAGAATTTCCCAGGCATCTTTAGCGCTAATGGCGCAATGCACTTCATATTGTTTTTTTAGCGTCCTATGATAGGTTTCTAACGCGCGTTTTTCGTCGTCAACAACCAATATATGGGCTTTTTCCATTATACTTTAAGCGCTTTAACACTTGCCATTTGTGCCTTAAGCCATTGATACCACCTGTCCATTCCTTCTCCAGAAGTGGCAGATACTTGTAACACTTGAATTTTAGGATTAACCTGACGAGCAAAACGGATACACTTGTCTACATCAAAATTTAGATGTGGCAATAGATCTATTTTATTAAGCAACATAATATCTGCGGCTGCAAACATATCTGGATACTTAAGGGGTTTGTCTTCGCCTTCTGTTACTGATAGAATTGCCACTTTACAATATTCACCCAAATCAAAAGCAGCAGGACACACTAAATTACCTACATTTTCAATAAACAACAAACTGTCTTGTTCAAGATTAAGCGCTTCAAATGCATTGCCAACCATATTGGCATCTAGATGACAGCCTTTGCCGGTATTCACTTGTACGGCTTGCACCCCTGTTTTGTTAATTCTATCGGCATCGTGTGTGGTTTGTTGATCACCTTCAATCACTTTTAAACTAAATTCTTGCTTTAATGCCAGTAGACTGGTTTCCAACAATGAAGTCTTTCCAGAGCCCGGACTAGAGACTAAATTCAGTGCCAAAATACCTTTTTCTAAAAAATAAGTACGATTGTTATTAGCATAACCATTGTTTTTTGACAAAATATCTAACTCTACTTGCACAATTCTTTCCTGACTCATGCCAGCAATATGCAAGCCAGCACTACCTGTGCCATAATGATGATGGTCATGGGAATGGTCGTGGTCGTGGTCGTGTGACTGATCATGAGGGTGGTCGTGATCGTGGTCATGTGAATGATCATGAGAATGCCCATGATTGTGATTGTGTTGTGTTTCACCACATCCGCATACTGTGCACATACTATTACTCCTTTATTGCTATTTGTTTAATTTTTAATTCTTCACCAGCAGTTACTGTAAGTTGATGAGAATTACATTTTGGACAAGCATCATATCGTTGCTTGACTATTACAGTTTTATCGCACTTAAAACACCAAGCACTTGCTTGGGTTTGTATCACTTCTAATTTAGCGTTATGTGCTATGGTATCACGAATAACTACTTCAAAACTAAATTCTAATGCCTGCACTTCAACGCCTGAAAATGGGCCTACTTCTAGCCACACCTTCTCGATGGCCTTGTAATTATTTTCCTTCGCCGATGCTTCTAAAGACTCAATAATACTCATGCAAATACTCATTTCATGCATAATCCACCTCAACACTATAGCCCACACAAGGATCAATGGCATTGACCAATAATTTTACCTTGGCAATTAAGTCTTCTTTATCGGTGAAATTAAGCGAAAAAATCATTTGCTTTAACACGCCATTGGGATGAAAATTCCATTCTGTTGGCGCCAAAATTTGATAGGATATGATTGTTTTATTGCGAATACTCATTTGATGCACCAACCTTCCTCTTGCCGCTTCTAATTGGGTCAAGGCAGTTGTTTCAATCTCAAAAAATTGCGGTGTATAACTAATATTTTCAAAAACAATATGTTGATAATCGTTTTTAACACGATGAAGTAATTCAAACACTTCGAACAATTGTGCGCTTGCCCGAGTAAACACACCTCTGCCATTAACTTCTGTCATTTCCTCAATAAAAGAATGGGTGGATTGTCTAGAATATGGGGTTGTTTCATAAAGGGTATTTTGATAATTAGGTTGCTTAATATAAGCATCATTCTGCAACAAAACACCCAGTTCTTTTAAATTTAAATCTGGTAAGTGTAACGCCTTAACATCCCCTATTTTATTAAGCGATTGCAAATTATTTAAAAAAATAGCGGCTTTGCTTTCAGCTGTTTGTAACCAACTGTCAAAATGCTTTAAGTGGCTAAATACAAGATTAGAATCAACTTGTTCTCCGAGCAACAAAGATTGTAATTGCTTTTCAAGTTTGAATATCAATTTTTCAACAGACTCAAAAGGTTGCAATTGTTTGTTTGCCAAAGATAGGGGGTCGCCCCCTGTAAACAAGGTGTTGCTAATTTCTTTGATTGTGGTCAGTAGGCTTATAATGCCGACATCAATTGAAGTGTACTTGCTTATATTCCATTTAGATGCAATGCTAAAGCAGTGCTCTTTTATTGTTTCTAATGCTAGCAATAAATGGTAAGCGCTCATTTCATTTTGACTCAATTGAATTGTTTTATTTTCATTTAATAATTTTAAAAAAGCAAATCTATGTGCAATATTGCATAATTGATAAAGCATATTAATAATATTCTCAACAGTATTTATTGATTTTCCAATAAATAATTGAGCAATGTGCAATGGGCGAGAGGAAGCAATTTCAACAAATTCAATCTGAGAAAATCTGGCCTTAACCTTGATTGTTATTTCACCTTCAACAGGCATTGCCCCCTCCTTTAAAAAATGCCCTTCTTGAGGAGGCTTTATTTAAGACTTCTTGATCTTTAATCAATTGTTGCGCTTCCGCTTTGTCTTTTTTAATTTGCTTAAACGCTTCAGTTTGCAGGAGTTGCGCCATGGCGGCTGCGGCAGTTTCTCGTGCGTCACGCTGAGTTTTAAAATCAAACATAGGGGAAAACAATGAGCAAGTTAAATAAATACCAAAATCTGCATCCACTTGAGTTAAAAAAGAGTACTCGCCATCTGGAAACAATATGTTGACTGTTTTGCCAACCCTGACTTCCTGCCTCATGCTGTCTTTAGGAAGTAGTACGATATTCATAAACCAAGGTGTGATTAACACGCCCACTTCCACTTCAGATTGATCTTTAGAATGCCCCCAATCAACAAAACCAACTGCCTCAACTTCAAGTGCTTTATTAAGAATAGGTATGTCAGCCATTTGATTGACACAAACAGATTGATAATGTGCTTCTAAACGATTAACATTATTACTAAACATACCAAGCTACACAATATCGCTTCGATCAATCACCATAAATTGATCTTGAAAACCATCACAATTAGGGCAATGCCAATGAGCTGGTAATTTAGAAAACGGTGTATTGGGTGCTATTTGCCAATAATCATCACCTTCTTCAGGTTGGTAAACATGATGACAAATCTTGCATTCCATACATGCATCGTCTGCTATTTTTTCATCATCACCTAAATAACTACCTTCAAAAGTCTTCATAATTCATCAGCAAATTCTTTGAGTCTTTCGACGCTTGATTCTATATCTTCTTGCGCTGCACATGCAACAATAGGTATTTTAACCACCTCAATCGTACTTAAAATCTCATTATCAGTAGAATTAAAATATTTTACCCACCAAATAGACGAAGTGCCTGTTGACACAATACGACAATTGCCATAACCCCTAGACAAAATGACCGTATCACCGGCACCCAAAATATTATTAATACAAGCAAGGTCTTCTTCTGTATGCGGCAATAATGTTAAGTTAATGGCCTCAATTGGGTTGTTCATTTCATCAATAACAATATCACCAAGCGAATCAAGCGTCTTTCTCTTGTCTTTTAACTCGGTTAAGATTGCAGGTACATTTACGACGCCATCTGGCAATAGTGCATTATTAAAAAGCACCTTGCCTGGTTTTTCTTGATTGACACTAACAATCATTTCAGGAATATTACCTGCTTCAATATAATCTTGCAAGAGAGTGTTGTTATTGTCAACAACAGTAACACGCCAAATACCAGTAAATATGGATTCTTGAATATTCACAATTTGATGTTTCTGCTTAATCACGGCACTAACTTCACCCTCGCCAAGCAGGGTATTTAAATAATCTAAATTCTCGGCATTGAGACCCGTTACTTCAAAAATTAAATTATCGTTATTGATGTCATAGCCTGCTAATTGCGTATAAATGTTTTCTAAAAACACTCGACATTCAGACAGGTTTATATTTTCATCAAATGCATAAATTTTGCTGTCTATATCAAAAGTGGACATCTCTGTCGGCATTTGCATATATTCAAGTGTGTCTTCTTCGGAGGTTGTTTGAGAGCCTGCGCCTAAAAAATTAGCTGGAATAGGTGGAACTGGTATAGATGACATGGTCATTTCTCCTTTTTTTAGTTTTGAGTTAAATCTATCTTAACAGGTGGTGTTGTGGGCTCTGACATCATTAATTTTTGAATTTCATTCATATAATCATCCCAGTTTTGGACTTTAGAAATCACACCTAAATACGCACCCTCTTTAAAGAAAACCAAAGAAGGCCAAGTGCTAAAACCGTAGTTTCTCTGAATTTTCATTTCATCATCACGACTGACAAGCGCTGGTACGATTTGTCCTTTAAAGGTAGAAATCAACTCAGGCAAAATAATAGCAACATCCAAACTTTCTGGAAATAATTTAGCATCATTACAAAAGAATAACACGCTATAACGGTGTTGCTTAATAAAGTTACTAATATTGCTTTCTGATAAAAGCGGATAATTGTGTGTGGTTATTAATTGTTGTATTAGTTCTGGAAACATAATTTATTTATCGTTATTTAAAAAAGGATTAATCGGTTCGCGATTAATTAAATCACCAAATAAGGCTTGCACTCTATCGTCTTCACTGCCTTGAGTGGCTAAACTAACCGCCTTAAGTGCCGCATCAATTTCTTTGGCTCTGGCGGCAGAAATAACTTCTCTAGCGGCATCAATAAACACCAACACCCAAGTGCCTGTAATTTGAGGCCCCACGAGTTGCATATTAATTTTGTTATTAACGCCATTATTTTGACAAAGTGCAAAAGTATCACTCACAGGATCAATCACTTGCATAGGAATACCAATACACATCACTTGCCCTCAAAATGTTTTCTACCATCAACAAAAACATTGGTATCACAAGATACATCTAACAATTCCACCTCTCTTTGCTCAAAAGTATGATCAAATAAAACTCGGTCATCGCCTTTTCTGCATGCCAAGTTTTCCGAAGGTCTGTTCACCTCATATTCGCTCATGCCAATAGTTGGGCTGTTGACGCCCTCATGCTCAGAAAGTGGGGTCTTTCGTTTTTTATAGACAACATTGTAACTGTCTAAATAATCAAGACAATGTTGGATTGCTGGCTGCATTTGTGCCTTGACCTCATCTCGCAAACTACCGCCAAAATCTTCTAATTCTACAGGTTGAACGCCAATTAGAAAAATATGGTCAGGCGTTTCACCTGTTAATTCTGCGGTAGATAAAACTTCTTGAAAACCAGTTTGATGTAAACTCATTTTTTTAGCACCCATAAATTTGGGCACTTCTTGGTCATGAATTAACTTCATCACACCGGGTTTTAAACCATAATCAATGGCATCAAAAACAATCAACAAATCACACTCTTGCACATGTTGAATTAAATACAAACCTTGGGTGCCACCATCCATCAATTTAACATTATCACCAAACTCATATTGTCGATTAATACTTTCAACAGTTCTAACGCCAAAACCTTCGTCAGCCCACAAGATATTACCAACCCCTAAAATTAATACTTTCATATATCTCACTATAACAAGACAGGATATTTTGCAATACCCTGACATTGATGAAAAAATAAGAATACCGGCATACAATCAATCTTTGCGGTTATCCTTCCATGTTCTCCAGCCATTAATCATTGTGCTAACCAGTGTTTGCCTTGACATAATGTCCTCTCTAATTGCAACATAAATATGTAGCATAATAAAAACAATTAAAAACCACATGCCCAAATGGTGCCAAGTATGCACATCTTGACTTTGCCCAAAGAGTGGAATCAGCCACCCTGCAAACGCATCATACCACCATGATCCCATGCCTTGACCTTCTGCATACAGTGCAAATCCAGTAAAAAGCATAAAAATAGACCCTGTAACAAACATAAAAAACATAAACAATGAAGCGGCTGGATTGTGTCCAATGTATTTTTTTGGCTCTTTTTCTAAAAATGCATACCAACGCAATTCATGCCATACTTCCTTCCACCATTGTTTATTAAAGATAGGGGGCATAAACAGTTGTTTGGCGTGTTGATTGCCTACGAATGCCCAATAAACTCTACCAATCAAACCAATGGCAAAAATATAAGCTGCTGTGAAATGAAAAAATCGAATATAGCCCATCAAATAATAATCACTCGCCTCACCCGATAAACTCGGCAAAGGAGAGCCAATAAAATAGCCCGTTATTGCCAATACAACTATTGCCGCTGCATTAATCCAATGCCATAAGCGCACTGGTGCTTCATACACATAAGTTGCCTCAGTTTTGGATTCTATTGATTTTGAATTCATCACTCACCTCCTTTTTCAAAATTTATGACAACAAAAGTCCAATGCCCAATATAGAACCCAAGACACCAAACAATGTTAAGGTTAAACTGAGCACCTGCTTTCTTTTATACACAAAAAATGCGCCGGTCATTAGTGCAAAACTCAAACTGAGTATGGCAACAATGTGGTAATTACTAGAAAAATAATGCTGAACCGCTGCCATAAGATTCGCAAACTCAGATATACCATGACCAGGATGGGCAAAAACGGTGCTTGAGATAAATACAATTGCTATTGTTAATATTTTTTTCATTTTAAGACTCCTATCTTACTTTAACATTAATTAATTCTTCACCGTCTTCGCTCATTATATGAGTAGAGCAGGCGAGACACGGGTCAAAACTGTGCAAAGTGCGCAAAATTTCAACAGGCTCATCAGCACGCTCAACAGGGGTTCCCATCAAACTTGCCTCAAATGCGCCAATATTACCATCAGGATCACGAGGTGAGCCGTTCCAAGTTGTTGGCACCACACATTGATAGTTTTCAATTTTTCCGTCATTAATAACAATCCAATGCCCTAATGCGCCACGCGGTGCTGCTGCTGTGCCATAACCTTTGGCGTGTTTTGGCCAAGTTTTTGGATCCCACTTCTCCATATTGGCCGTTGAACTGTCGCCATTTTTGATATTTTTAATAAGCGCATGCCAATCATCAACCATCATATCTGCACAATATTCGGATTCTAATGCTCTAGCGAGAGTGCGGCCAATGGTTGACTGCAACGCTTGTTTTGCATTTAATTTGGTGCCAGCAAGAGCGTTGAGTGCAGAAAGCGCTTTGTTCGTTTGCTCAATAACATATTCAGAGCCTTGTGCATAAGCCAATACATAACGAGATAGTGGCCCAACTTCAACAGCATGACCTCTCCAGCGAGGCGCTTTAATCCATGAGTATTTTGCGCTTTCATCCAATTCTTTAATATTTGTTCTGGTGCCTTTGGTTTTAGAGCCCAATTCATAATTTGCCTCTGTGATGCCATCCCAAGGATGCAAACCCTTAGACTCATCTGGATATTTATACCAAGAATGGGTTACAAATTCCTGCACTTGTTCTGGATCTGCTGGATCAACTGGGAACACTTCATCCCAATTGTCATTAAGAATAACGCCACCTGGTAATTGGTCGGTTGATTTGTCATAATTAACCTTAGGATAAGCACCGTAATCCATAACACTCTTGCCACCAATGCCACCGCCCCACAATTGTTTCTTATAAAAACTGGCAATGGCAATCACATCGGGAACATAAACATTGCGATTAAATTGCACCATTTCATCAATACGCGACTTGACAAAATTTAAACGCTCCATATTAAGTGGTGCACCTGCCGCCATATCGCCATCCATATTGATAGCACAAGGAACGCCACCAACAAGGTAGTTGGGATGTGGGTTTTTGCCACCAAAAATTGTATGTAATTTGACAAATTCTTTTTGCAAATCTAACGCTTCAAGATAATGAGCCACTGCCATCAAATCTGCTTCTGGAGAAAGTTTGTACGCAGGATTGTCCCAATAACCATTTTTAAACGGCCCCAACTGACCTGATTCAATAAACTTTCTGATTCTGGTTTGAATATCTTTAAAATAACCGGGGCTAGATTTTGCATGTTTTGGAGAAACGAGATTTTGTAAACCAGATGTCGCTTTCGGATTTGCCTTTAATGCATTAACTGGATTAACCCAATCTAGCGCATGTAAATGATAAAAATGCACAACATGATCATGCACTTGTAAAGTTTTTGCCATCATTTCACGAATCAAATGAGCATTCAACGGAATCTTAATATCCAAGGCATTTTCAACTGCTCTTACAGAAGTCAAAGCGTGGCAACCTGTGCATACGCCACAAATTCTCTCAACAAAAGCCCAAGCATCACGAGGATCTCTACCTCTTAAAATAACCTCAAGCCCACGCCACATTGTACCTGTTGACACAGCGTTAACAATGACATTATTTGCATCTAAATTAACCTCGCAACGCATGTGCCCTTCAATTCTGGTTACTGGGTCAATAACAACACGCTTACCACTGTTGTCTAGCGTATAACCATTTGGTGTGTTTATAACTGACATAATTTACTCTCCTTTAACTTCTTTTTGATTATTCTTAGCGTTTTTTAAGGCACTTGCTGCTGCATGAACAGCAATAGCAGCACCTGTCGCACTTGCAACTGCAATGCCAATCTCATCAGCATCCGCCTCAATGCCAAACCCATGAACCTCGGTTAGGCGGTCATAAAATGAGCCCTTGTCCCAAAATCCATCCTCAGAACAACCAATACAGCCATGCCCTGCTTGAATTGGGAACGAAGTGCCTTCATTCCAGCGAATAGTAGAACAGGCGTTATAAGTGGTTGGACCCTTGCATCCCACCTTATACAAGCAATAACCTTTTTTTGCATTGTCATCATCAAATTCTTCAACAAATTGACCAGCGTCAAAGTGTGGACGACGATAACACTTGTCATGAATCCTTTGTGAATAAAACATTTTTGGCCTACCCTGCCTGTCTAAACTTGGCATTTTTTCAAAAGTGAGCATATAGGTAATAACGCCTGTCATTACTTCTGCAATTGGCGGGCAACCTGGTACCTTGATAATTGGCTTGTCAGTAATTAATTTATGTGTTGGTGTGGCACCTGTGGGATTAGGCCTGGCTGCTTGAACACAACCCCAAGAAGCACAAGAGCCCCAAGAAATAATTGCTTTACAATGTTTTGCCACTTTTTCAATTTGATGATGAAACGGCTTGCCTGCAATAATACAAGACATACCCTCTTGATTAAGTGGCGTATTGCCTTCAACCGCAAGAATAAAGTTGCCGTCATATTTTTTAATCGTTTCGTCAATAATGGCTTCTGCCTGATGACCTGCTGCTGCCATAATGGTGTCGTCATAATCAAGTGAAATCATCGACAAAATAACATCTTTTGCCAATGGATGTGCTGAACGAATAAAAGACTCCGAACAACAGGTGCACTCTAGTCCATGCAACCATAATACGGGTATTCTGGGCTTATTTTCCATTGCATAAGCAATTTTGCCGACAAACGAAGGCCCAAGTCCTAATGCAGTTGCCGTTAAACTACAATATTTAATAAAACTACGACGACTAATGCCTTGTCTACGCATAACATCGTAAAAACTCTCAATTGGCAATTTTGTTTCTGTCTCAGCCATTTTCTCTCTCCTTCTTGATTACTAAAAAAATTATTTAGCCATTTCATATTTTTATAAAACTCACTTGCTTTATAATACAAGCAATAACTATGCCAAAAATTTCATTACAAACCAAATTAGGTTTCAATCTTAACCTGACACCTTTATTGAAAAACTCAATAAAGCTATTGTCTATGCCGTATGTAGAGTTATTGTCTGAAGTCAATCAAGCATTAGAAAATAATATGCTGCTTACCGAAAATCAAACAAAAACAACCGAATCTTCTTATTATTCTCGCAACCAAGAGGAAGTTATCTCGCAAATATCGTCCAAACCCTCTTTATTTTCCAGTTTAGAAAGCCAATTACGCAATGCTAATTTGACCACCTTACAGCATAATATTGCTCAAATTATCTTTGAAAATATTACTGAAAAGGGCTTTTTAGAAGTGGATATCGCATTTATTGCCCGAATTTTCATTAAAAAACATTCTCAGCAAACAATTGATAATCAAGATTGTGAACAAGTTAGGCAATACATACAAAACAATTTTGAACCGCTTGGCGTTGCTTCTTTAAGTGTCCAAGACTTTTTGCTATTGCAACTTAATCAACAATCCAATATTAAACACAAGTCTTTATTCGTCCAATTACTTTTAGCGCAAATTGACCTAGATGCCATCAGCCCAAAACAAAGAAATCAGTTTCTCGCACTGATTAAAACCTTATCCAAAACGCCCGTTGATAACTTTGACAACAATGCTGATCGACAATATATACAAACGGATATAGCCATTGAAAAAGAAGGGGAAAATTGGCACATTCATTTAAGAACACTACCCAGTATTGCCATTAACAAAAAATATTTATCATTACGGGCTCACATCCAAGACAAAACTTTATTTAATGAACATTTGATGGCTGCCCGCAGTTTGATTAGTTTTTTATCCTATCGTAATCAATTTTTACAACTTATTACCAAAGAATTAATTGTTAAACAGACTCAAGCGCTAACCAAAGGGCTGAAATATTTAACCCCATTGACACAAAAACAACTGGCTATTGAATTAAATATAGGTGAATCAACGCTATCACGCTTAATTAAAAATAGATATATGGATACCCCTATTGGGACAATTAGGATTAAAGATTTGTTTTCTTCTAATGTTGGCAATTATGCCTCTAAATCCGTTCAACAAATTATCAAAAGCATCATCCAGCGAGAAACCAAACCCTTGTCCGATCAAAAAATAACAAATTTACTAATACAAAAAAATATAAACATTAGCAGAAGAACGGTAACCAAGTATAGAAAAACCTTAAACATTCCATGCGCCAAATACAGAAAATTAGCACTTTAGAGTCCTTTTAACCTTGCTCCCAAGGCAGGTCATCATAACGCCATCCATCTAAATTGCCGCGTTGCGTTAAAGCATCTAAAGTGCCTTCAAAACCTGTTGTAATATGACTTACATTTTTAAACCCTTTTTTAATTAAAGCATTTCCAGCCTCTAACGAGCGATTACCTGAACGACAAATCAAAATAATTTCAACCTCTAATGACGAAGGTCTATTTGCCAACAAGGTAGAAACTGCATGGCAAAATCTAGGATTAACATCCCATTCAGGCTCATCCATCCATGGCAGTAAAATTACCTCAAGCGGATGCCCAACAAATTTATATTCCACACAAGATCGCACATCTAAAAATAAAACACCTTTATCTGCTTGTATTTTTTCATAGGCTTCCTTGGGGCTTAACTTACTAACTGCTTTCATCTTGTTCCTTTACATTAATGTATTTAATTACTAAATTGTGCATACTGGCAAAATCAAGAATATGATTTAATAAAACTGGGTCAACATCAGTCAAACATTCTTTAATTTGAATGCCCTTAATACCATCAACATTGATGATAGACACACATTCCCTAACTTTTTGATTAGTTGTATATGAACTGACTAATCGTTCTGTCCAGTCGTTAGGTCTAAATTTTATTTTTTTATCACAAAGACCAAGAACGATAAAACCCTGCATTTCTTACTCCAAAATAATAATTTATAACCATACTGAGACCTTTGCTGTGGCATATAGCGTATAGTAATTAGTTAAAAGCAATAACTGTGCCAATTGGGTAAAAAGTGGATTCTTAATGATGATTCATATTAATACAAAGGTCTCTACAAGCTACAACAAACTATGTACTAAGTCCCAAAGAATATGGTAACTGGTTAAATGTGATTCTTGCACGCGGTGAATGCTATCAGTTTCAACTGTTAAACAAATATCAACCGATTTGTTCTTTGCCATTTCGCCACCTGTTTGCCCTGAAAATCCAATAGTGGACAAGCCTATTTCTTTTGCAACAACAAAAGCTTGAAGTAAATTCTTTGAGTTACCACTGGTAGAAAAACCAATCAAGACATCATTCTTCCGTGCCATACAAAGCAATTGTCGTAGAAAAATATGATCATGGCCAACATCGTTAGCAATGGCAGTCATAGTGGCAATATCAGCACTCAAATTAGTGGCAGCTAATGCCTTTCTACCAGTGGTTACTGGGTGCATAAATTCAGTAGTAATGTGTGCTGCATCACAAGATGAGCCACCATTGCCCATGGCAAATAAATGCCCGCCTTGTTGATAACTTTTGGCAATGGTTTGTGCTGCCTGAATAAGTTTTTCGGTGTTATTTTGAAAAAATATCTGCTTGGTTTTGATGCTGTCTGCTACTTTTTTATCAATTGACGCCAATAAATTTGGGTCAGCGATATTGTCTTTGTCTAAAAATGGATATAAACTTGATAAAGTTTTTTCATTTGCCATATTTTTTCTCCCTAGCGGCACAAATTGCCGCCTGTCCTAAACTAATTCCCCCATCTCCCATCGGTATTTTTGCAGGTATTAGTAATGTTATATGCGTGATTTTATCAAATAAATTGCAAACCAACTCTAATAACAACCGATTGTTAAACACGCCACCTGATAGAACAATGGTATCAAAACCATGTTGCTTTTGTAATTGTAAGGCACAATCGCACAATAATTTAGCCAAATAAAGATGAAATTTATATGCAATAACTTCCTTTGGCAACTTGTTTTTTATGTCTTCAAGCATTGCTACCCAAAGTTTAGCGGTGGTAATAATATTTTTTTCAGTCGTCATTTTCACATTAAAATCATAGCCTTGTTGCTGGTCTTGCTGCAAACATTCACTGGCTAAATTTTCTAATTCAATTGCCGCTTGAGCCTCATAACTAATATTTTCTGGACAAATTCCCAACAAATAAGCCACTGCATCAAACAAACGCCCCACCGAAGAAGTTTCATATAGTGGCATTTTACTTGCCAACAAGGCGTCGAATGCTTTGGTTGGCTTGCCAGAGAAACAATCTTTTGTAGTCAATCCATGCTTTTTAACATAAGCATACATTATTCGCCACGGCTCGTTTGTGGCTTTATCGCCACCGAGCAATGGAATATATTCAAATTGTGCAATTCGATTAAACCCTAAATAATCTGCCAACAAAAACTCCCCACCCCAAAGACTATTATCACCCCCCAAGCCCATACCGTCCCAAACTATTCCCAGCACTTTGTTGCTATTTAGGGGTTTACCATATTCAAACAAACAAGCGGCGATATGAGCGTGATGGTGCTGAATCTTGGCCAATTTAACACCATGTTTTTGTGCGTAATTTTGAGCATATTTAGAGGACAAATAATCTGGATGTAAATCACATGCTAATCCCTTAATATTCGTTTGATACAATTGTTGATACAAGCGAATGTTGTTTTGAAAATCTTGATAACTTTCCAAAGTTTTTAAGTCGCCAATATGCTGAGAAATGATGACCTGAGAATCGGTAAACAAACAAAATGTATTTTTTAATTCTGCACCCACTGCCAAAAGTCCAGCACACCCTTCAAAGCCTTTAGGAATAGACAATGAAGTTGGCGCATAACCTCTTGCTCTACGAATTACTCTGGTTGCACCACTAACATATTGCACCACTGAATCATCAACTCGATTAACAATATTACGATTATGCATTAAGAAATAATCTGCAATATTACTCAGTTCATTCAATGCCTCCTGATTGTCTATGATTTGCGGACAATGGCTTTGGTTGCCAGAAGTTAATACTAGTGGTACATCTAATGCTTGCAACAATAAATAATGGAGAGGAGAGTAAGGCAACATAAAGCCTAAACATTTTTGCTTGGGGGCAACTTGCGTTGGCAGTAACGCATTATTTTTAGCCAATAATACAATGGGTGATGCCTTGCTTGTCAACAAACTCTCTTCTTGCTTGGATACAAAACAGTATGCCTTTACCATGGTAATATTTTTTGCCATCAAAGCAAAAGGCTTGTGCTTTCTATGCTTTCTTCTTCTAAGGGTCGTAATGGCAGTTTCAATATTTGCCAAACAAGCCAAATGAAAACCACCAATCCCTTTTATGGCAATAATTTTTCCATTTTTTAAAAGTGACACTGTTTTTTCAATAATATCATTTGCAACAACATCTTTATCCGCTGCACTTATTAATTGCAATTGAGGTCCGCAATCAGGGCAAGCATTTGGTTGTGCGTGAAAACGCCTGTCATTTGGATCTTGGTATTCTTTTTCACATGTTAAGCACATTGAAAAAACTGACATACTGGTCGATTTTCGATCATAAGGAATACCTTTAATAAAAGAAAACCTAGGGCCACAATTGGTACAATTTGTAAAGGCATAACCATAACGCCTATTGCACCTGCTTGTAATATCAGCCATGCAATCCTCACAAAGACATGCATCAGGCAAAACCATTGCAGAAATATCGCCTTTTCTGCTTGTGCCAATACTAAATGTTTTATAAGTCTGATCATGTTGATAATTATCTTCAATATGAATATCAATTATTTCCGCAAGACTTGGCAGATCATCTATAAGCAAGGTCAAAAATTTATCCAACTGTAGTTGGGTGCATTGAAGCACAACAACAACACCGACACTGTCATTATAAACTTCACCAAAAAGCTCAATTTGTTGTGCGATTTTATAAACAAAAGGGCGAAAACCAACGCCTTGAACAGCGCCAATAATATTTATTTTTGCACTCAAAGACCTTTGCATAAATACAGGTGATTGGCAACATTCAATGTTTGTCCAATTGGCAATTTCTTTAAACTTTGCCCTAACAAGATTAAGGCTGGGTTTGCTCCCCTAGAGGACTGCTGAGTGTCGCTGGAAAAATTGCCAAATGGGTAAAAAGTGGATTCTTGATGATTCATATTCATGCAAAGGTCTCACTCAGTAACACTCGCTATAGATTGCCAAAATGATAAATTTACGAATTTTCACTTTGCTTTTCTGTCTTCTCTTTATTGGTAAGCACTTGCCCATATTGCTTCATATGCTCTTTTAACATCTTGTTAAATTCTGCTGTATAAAACTCAATAGCCTTATCAGTACTCTGATCGTAGTTCGCCTTTGACGCAGACATAGAGGCTGTAATAAAAGCGCTAAATCGTGCTGATGCATACAGTAACGCAGCATTGATCAGTTGATGGTCTGGAGATTCCACTTCACATAATTTATTAGCCTGCGCTATAAAAACATCTGCCAATTTAATAAAATTTTTATTTGCCTCTAATTGCTTTTGATTAAAGTCTTTTTGTTGATTATTGGTTTGATTCATGGCTTTATTTTAATGTATTTTTATATCAAGAGAGACCTTTGAATAAAGGACAAATTTTATTCAGTTGTAATTTTTTATAAACAAAGGCTGGGCTTTAGTTGGTACTTATGTCTAATACAAGGCTCTCAAAGACCCCATCTTGTTTAAAAAAAATTGAGCACAACTCAATTATTTCGTTTAAGTCAGATATTCTTAGTGTAGAATTATCAATATTGACAAGTAAATATCACCTTAGAATCCTTGTATGAATATGGATGACTAATAAAATCTATCCTATATATAGCATCAGCCAAATTGGTGAAAAATAGATTCTTTTTAATGGCTGCACATATTTCTACAAAGATTTTTCCACTAATTAATAACAAAAACAATATGAAGCAAAAAATGCTAATTTTTATACTGGGATTATTATCTGCAATAGCCTGCCAAGCAGTAACAAGTAAAGATAATGCAACAAATATGGACTATGATTATCAATTGCCAATTCAAGAATTTCACTTTTTTAATCAAATTCAAAAGACGGGGAGCGCTACTACTACGCTAACAGTCAGTTATAAAGATTATAATGGCAAAACTCATAAAGATGGACTCCTTGAAATTCCTGCTGCCATTACTGATCAGGTAAAAAAATTATTTAACAACCTACTAACTAGCGGTTTTCTTTTTCAAGAAATCAAGCCTTTGTCACACTATAGTAATATTTTTGAGGCAATAAAAAGCAACGCCACTTTTTTCTTCGCATCCAATACGGGAAAAATATGGTTAATGGTTAATCCCGTCAATAATCCGCTGATTATCCGTAATGACAAGAACAATAATAAAAAACTGACACATCATACACATACATCTGTTGACACAACATCCAACGAGTTAACAATATTTCCTGCTGCAGGTGTCTTATCAGTAAATGTAAATCAAACCGCTTCTACTGGAAAACTTATGCCAAAAATACTGGATGTATTCTCCAAGTATAATTTTTTACAAGCTTTACAGGTAGGTGGCAATCCTGATTACTTATTTTTTGGTTTATTAGGTTACAAATACAATGCACCCCCTTCAATGCCTCCTAAAAAGATTAAAATGTCCAGCGCACCTTCAATTGACCCAATATTCTCTTACGAGCCTCTGCCAGATAATGTGAAAAAAGCATTAATTGCCAGTGGATCGTGGAAAAAAGGCTGTCCAGTTAGTTTAGAAAGACTTAATTATGTTCAGTTCGGTTATCATGGCTATGATGGGAATATTGCCCAAGGGGCATTGGTAACAGCCGATGTTGTTGCGCCTAATATTTTAGAAATTTTTAGAAACTTTTTTAAGAATAAAATTAAAGTTGAAAAACCGGGCGGTGGAAAAGTTGGTGGCACTGGTATGTTTATTTGTCGAAAAATCACTGGTGAATCTGGATTTTCACTCCATTCTTATGGTACTGCACTTGATCTCAGTTACTATCGAAACCCTTATGTAGGGGAATATAAACACATTAAAAGTAGCGGTGGCGCGTTCGCAACAGGGGTAATTATCACGCCAGACAGTCCGTTAACCTTTTTGAATCGCAATCAAAAGATAGGAGGCTTTAATGAAGTCCATGTTGATTATATTCGCTCACAAGGTTTGTCTGAATGGGGTGGCCATTGGCTTAATCGCACTGACTATATGCACTTTCAATCCAGTCCATTTTTCTCATACTTGTTCCCTCTTATTGATTACGATAGTGGCAGAACCTTGTTAACTCTAGAAAAAAATGCAGACCGAATTTTGCATAAGTTTTCCATTCAAAGTACAGAAATAGCCAAATGGGTATTAATGGTGCGACTTTATCCCAAAGATTTTGCTCAAATGTTCGTTAAAAATATCGCTCAATTTGATGCTTTGGGTGAGGACAAATTTTACCAAATGCTTTACACAAAACTCCAGGCGCAAGCGAGCAAATAATTTTGATTAAAGCGTTAAAATATCAAGCCTGTGTCTTGCCTTTGTGTACGCTCATAAAAAATGATATTTTGCGTTATTATTCGTAATAACCAAAAGTCTCACTGTATAATTAGTGGTTTTTTATAATGTCAAAGGATACAACAATGAAGAATGCTTTTTATGCACAATCTGGTGGCGTAACTGCCGTAATTAATGCTTCTGCTTGTGGTGTGATTGAAACAGCACGCAAGCACTCGGATAAAATCGGCACAGTTTATGCGGGTCAAAACGGTATTATTGGCGCATTGACTGAAAATCTAATTGACACTTCTAAAGAGTCTGATGCTGATATTTCAGCACTCAAGCACACGCCTTCTGGTGGCTTCGGTTCTTGTCGTTATAAAATGAAATCCTTGGAAGACAACAAAGCAGAATACGAAAGATTAATTGAAGTATTTAAAGCACACGATATTGGTTATTTTTTCTACAATGGTGGTGGCGATTCAGCCGACACTTGTTTAAAAGTTTCTCAATTATCAGAGTCTATGGGCTATCCAATTCAGGCAATTCATGTGCCAAAAACGGTTGATAACGATTTACCAGTAACAGACAACTGCCCAGGATTTGGTTCTGTTGCAAAATACATCGCTGTTTCCACTATGGAGGCAAGTTTTGATGTGGCATCTATGTGTGCCACTTCAACTAAAATCTTCGTTTTAGAAGTAATGGGTCGTCATGCTGGCTGGATTGCTGCCGCAGGTGGCTTGGTTGACGATTCAATCCCAGTGGTTATTTTATTCCCAGAAGTGGATTTTGATGAGAAAAAATTCTTAGCCAAAGTTGATGCCAATGTTAAAGAATTTGGCTATTGCACAGTTGTGGTTTCTGAAGGCACAAAATGGGCGGACGGTCGTTTCCTTGCTGAACAAGGCACTCGTGATGACTTCGGTCATGCACAACTCGGTGGCGCAGCGCCCGTGGTTGCTAACTTAATTAAAGACGCTTTAGGGCATAAATACCACTGGGCAGTGGCAGACTATTTACAGCGTGCAGCACGCCACTTGTCGTCTAAATCTGATGTTGAGCAAGCCTACGCATTAGGTGAAGCAGCAGTAAACTTAGCGATGGAAGGTAAAAACTCAGTAATGCCTGCAGTAATCAGAACTTCGAACAATCCTTATACTTGGGAAATCGGCATGGGTGAATTAAAAGACATTGCGAATGTTGAAAAAATGATGCCAATGAACTATATTTCTGATGATGGTTTTGGTATTACTGCTGCATGTCGTGAATATTTGCAACCACTTATCGAAGGCGAAGACTACCCACCATACAAAAATGGCTTGCCAGATTATGTGGTAATGAAGAAAGAAATGGTAGAGAAAAAATTGCCTTCATTCGAGGTTTAATACCCTTGAATACCTTTTATAGGGTGTATAATTTTTTTAATATACATTTAATTTTTTAGAAAATATTATGACAACGCACCAGCAATTATTTGATTCAGTCATTAAAAACTACAATGGGCAATATCCAACGCCTGTAGCTCAAATTGCTGCTGAACTTGGTATTACTGTTGCAAGCAATAATTTCAATGACCAAGATAAATACGGTGAACTTAGTAAGAGCGAAGCAGGGAAATATGCCATCACTTATAATTCAGAATCAGATGCTTTGAGACAACGACACACAATTGCTCATGAAATTGGACATTTTGTATTGCATGAAGAATACTTTAAAGACCATAACGCCATTACAGATATGAAGCTTCATTTTCGAAATGGTGGCTACACAGAATCAGATCTTATTCAAGAAGAACAGGCGAACAATTTTGCAATTGAACTTTTAGTGCCGAAAAATTCTGTATTCACAATGTTAGTAGAAGGAAAATCTATTGAAGAAATTGCAGATATTTTTGTTGTTACTGAATCCACTGTTAATTTAAGTATCGGCTGGGAGGTTGGCCTTGAATGGTAAGAACAAATCTATTGATGATGAGTTAGTTACAGCAGCTAAAAGAAACAAAGAAGCGGGTATGCATGATAATGCTAACGAAGTTGGCAAAGCCTTTAAAAACATCAAAATATGGAGCGCATATATTGGTGTTGGGATAGTAGTATTATGCATTGTCCTTATATTAATACATTATATCGCTAAATTAAACGATCCAGCCGTTAATGCAATGGGATTTTCTCTCATTGGTGCCATTGTTGGTGCTTTAATTAGCCATTTACTAACTAAAAAATTATGATTGGTCCAAGAGAAATTAGTGTCCCTTTTCGCCCCATCCCACTGGATGTGCCTGAAGGAATGAAACCGAATGAGTTTTTTAACTCACCTGAGAATTTGGCAGATTTGTCCAATAACAACGGCTTGCTAGTCAATGACGAAGATTTGTTATTCTATAGAAAGGCGCTAGGACATTCAAATGAATTTGATTGCTCTATTATTTACAACACCTCGCAAAAGATTTTAAACCCACTTGGTAGGCCAGTTAGGCGCACACAGGTGCCTGATAATGTGAAGAATGTTTGGAATCGAATGAACCAAATTATCATCAGTTTTATGCTGGAGCAATATCCAAATCCAGAGACCCATTTGGTGTTAGCAGGTGAAGCCTCATTGGATTCTACTTGGCCGATTACTTCCCCTGGTGTACCGAGTATTAGGATGTTGCACAACCACTTTATTGTATTTGACAAACAACAGCTTAAAGAGGCAAAGATAACAGACACTAGTAATCCGAATTTAACCGACGGTGGACAGCACTCTTTATTTGCTGCTTATATGCAAGAAGTTTATGTGGAGTTTTTATCGTCATTAGATTTAAAAATACTTAAACCAATGTCTGGCGAATCCTCCAGTCTTGCCCTTACGGGCTATCCACAAGGGCTAACACGCTGGGAAATACAAGGTGGTATTGACAGTTTAAAGAGCATTGATTTTTGGCATGAATACGATCAAATCCTCAAAGGCTTCTTAGATTTTTATCGTACTTTTTTTGCGCAAGTGTCTAGTCGAAATTCAGGAGTGCCAAAAAATGCTTATTTCCCACAAGAAATTGAAAAAATACTCTTGTTTAACAATGGATTTTTATCTGCCGCTAAGAAAGTGCGTGACAAATGTCTTAATGATGCCAAATATGCCTCTGATATTCGCTGGCAACCTGCATTCAAGCAACTTATCTACCGTGATGACCAAGGTAGATTAATTGTTACTATTTCGCAAAATTCTATCGGCAATGCAATTACCGAATTACTGGGCGTGGTAGTCAAACGCACACCAGATGCCGAAGGTTATGAGCAATCTGAACCTGCACTAATTGAAAAACTACTAAAAGTGCGCTCAAGGCTGATTGAAGCAGATTTAGGTTATGGTATCAAAACTAAATACTGGGATAAATAGCACTCCATATCGTTAATAACACTTGTTTACAGCTCAAATTTGACCTGTAAACAAAGGCGTCATACTTTCTACCTTAGAACATCAAATATTAATCGTAAAAACACCTATGCTATTTATTAATAACATAGGTGTTTTGACGATTAATATTAAAACAAAAGTGTTAAATTACTTATTACCTAAAACGGCATAATTTACAATCAACTCACCTTTGTTTTAAATTAGAGTTTGTGCAATAAACTATTTTATGTCTTTAAGTGCTGCAAGAATGTCTTTGTAATTTGGCTCTTTTTCTATATGTGCAACAACTTGCTTATAAGCAACCTTTCCTTTTGTATCCACTATATAAACAGTTCTAGCAAAGAATTTTTCTAAAAATTTAGGCGAAGCGATCACAGAACCGTATTTTTTCGCATTACTTGCACCTTTATAGTCTGAAAGTGTATTAACATTCTTCACATCGCTTGCCTTGCAAAATCTAGAAAATGCGAAAGGAGTGTCTTTGGAAATAATATTTATTTCAACATTGTCCATTTTGGCAACCTGCTTATTAAAATAAACGGTTTCTAATGCACAAGTATCTGTATCAATAGAAGGGACAAATGCAATAATCTGAACTTTATCTTTAGCACCACCAACAGTAACTTCCTTAAGGTCGTTTGACACGACTACAAATTTTGGTGCATCATCTCCAATTTTCAACCCTTGATTATTTGTAACAACTTTATGCTCCAAAAACATGGTATTCATGCCTTTGGAGTTATAACATCCAGTCACACTCAATGTTACTAATAACGCTAAAAATATTGATCTGCTTAATGATTTCATTTTTTCATCCTTTTTTAAAAAAATGTTATTGTACCCTATACTGAATTTCTAAAATTGATTCTAATATCATTTTAAAAAAAAAATAAAATACCTGCAATTGAGCAAATATTAACTGTAAAAATTTATGTTATTAGCATAAATATGGGTGATTAGCAAAATTCAATTTTTGCCCACTTGGTGATTTCCTTAAACTTTGTCCTAGCAGGACTAAGACTGGGTTTAAGATGAATGTGCATCAATGCTGACAACTGTAGAGATCCTGTATTAGGCATGGATGTTGAATAAGGGGCAAAATTTATAAATGAGTGAAAGTTGGTCTTTGGTTAATATTTATATCTAATACAGGGTCTCCTGTAGGATTTGTGCCTGATAAAACTTACTACCACACCATATTGCTTTACTTGATTCAGGTGTTTTAGGAAAAATCATTTGCTTGATTCTTATGCTGTTGCCACTGCTTTTCTTGTGCTTTATATTATAAGACCACTCTCTTGCGTCTAAGTTTTTTTTACACCAAAAAAAATTAATTATTCTTTATTAATTTCTACTTTCAAACCTTTGGTATTTTTTGAAAGGGAAAAGTCGGCTTGCGCCTTCATAATAGAATCAACACACTCATCTAAATCGGTATATTCATCTGTACCCGTATCAAAACGCTTGTCACGCATAAAGTAAAACATATTTTTATACTTGCCATCCGCTATTTTAAGCACCACAAAAGTGTAGTAACCATCTTCCCAAACAGCTGCTGGCTTTTCTTCGCCACCAACTTCAATATCGCCCATATGCACACCATGGTCTTTCTTTTGCCAACGACCATCAATATGTTTTTTAATGGTATCAATTTCAGATTGAGTAAAGTCTATTGCCATAATAATATTAAATACCTTAAATTAGTGAATTTTGCGAGCGTTTGGCATATCAAACGCTGGTGTATCTTCGATTGGGCCACCAGCGGCGGCCTCTTCATCAGTTGGCTCACGCACAGTAATAACTTGTAGAATGAAAACAACTTCTCTGCCACACATTGGATTATTGCCATCAACGGTCACTGAATTTTCATCAACACGAGTAACGATAAAATCTTTAGGCTCACCTGCTTTATTTTCCATGGTAACAGTCATACCGATTTTTCTATACGCCTTTGGCACATTGTCAATATGGTCAGTAAAAACCAATGACTCGTCTCTAGGGCCATAAATTTCATCACAATTAATGGGTAATTCAATAACATCACCTTGTTCTTGACCCACCAATTCTGCTGTTACTTCAGGCGATAAAACTTCGCTAATCCCCTGTATGTAGCCGAGTGGAAACTCAACTTCAGACAATACATTCTTGGTTTTTTTATCAATGACTTTATAAATCAATTCAACAAATTTACCGTCTTCAATGACCATTTTACTCATTGCTAAAAAATAGTAGCGCCGAAGATTTTAATGTCATTATCTTCGTTATAACCCAACACCAAACGGCCAAGATACTCATTGCCCGCCATATTTTTATTGGTCTGCTTATACAACACAGTAACATGTTCGCCACGGCGAATCATACCCAAATACTCGGGGTCTTTTTCCAAACCCTTGGTCAACTTACTACGAGCAAATTGTTTACCCATTTCAATTTCATTGGCACCACGAAGCATTTCTTCAGAAAAGTTTCGAGTAAATGCGCCATAATTCTTATTGTTAGAGTATTTAACCAAATCATTCCAAAATGGGTTGGCAACTGCCAATATTTCTTCATCTGTTTTTTCAATAATATTCATTTTTTTTATTCTTAGCCAAATTATTTTTTTGAGACCACTATATGCACTGAGCATTCACTCAATGCATATAAAGGTCTCTTTAAACAAAATAAAAAACCAACATAAGAATGTTGGTTTTTTATCGTTTCCAACAAAAACTCGTTAAAAGCCTTTGTTAAGCAAGATTCCTACTTCTCGTTATCATCCACTAAGTGATACAATGGTTGTTTCTCCATCTTGTATTCACCAGTAGTGCGATTGCGCTGTGAAGTTGTCAAAACATGCCAATTTTCATCGTCAAGTTTCATCTTATCACCACGATAGTAGTAACCAGGCCAGCGAGTTTCCTCACGGAACAAAGTGTGCTGAACGACACACTCAGAAGTACGATGACGGTGCTTAAGCTCCCATGCGCGTAACAACTGGTGAATGTCTTCTGCACCTACTTTTTCTAAATCTTCTTCTAAAATCTTCAACTTATGAAGACCCATATTTAGAAGTTTGTCATTGGTCATATACTGAACCGTTACACCACCAGCATACTCATCCATCAACTTTTGCAAACGCTGTAAACCAGGCATTGGCAAAATGTAACTTGGGGATACTGTGCCACCAACGATTTCATTACGACCTACTGTGTAAGTTTCTAAAGGCTTATAAATTTCAGTCTTGCGATCATCAATTTGTTTTTGTGAAATGCTAATGCCTTCTGCTTTACCATCATCAATATATTTACAAGCAGCCTTTGCAGATAAACGACCTTCAGTAAATGAACCTGAAGAGAATGCATGTGGTGTACCACCAACAGCATCGCCTGCACCGAATAAACCATTAACAGTCATCATGCGGTTATAGCCCCAGAAGTACTCAGGAATATTACCTGAAATGTCCTCAGGACCTGAACACCATGCGCCACAACCTGTAGCGTGTGAACCCATAACATACGGCTCAGAAGTTGTTAATTCAGGGTTGATGTACTTAGGATCAATGTCTGTTGCAGCCCATAATACTGCTTGACCAACTGTCATACCTAGGAAGTTTTCCCACCCGACTTCTTCTAAATGAGGGTCTTGGAATGCTTCTACAGTTACCATGTGAATTGGACCACGACCTGCAGCAACTTCTGAGATAAAGGCATGGTTACGCAAACAAGTTGGAATTGGCTTGTGAGAGAAATGTTGATTTTCAGTATCAAGATACGCCTTACCTACTCTTTCTGCTAACTCTGGGAACCATTTTGACTCATACTCGTCGCCATAAGCATTTTGAGTATAAGTTTTAAGGTGTAAGAAGTAAGCGCCAACTGGGCCATAACCGTCTTTGAATCGAGCCAAAACGATACGGTTTTCCATTTGCGTCATCTTCGCACCTGCTTCAATTAATAATGCATAAGCAGAACCTGAAGACCATGGCGCATACCATACACGACCTGCACCTTCACCTACTGAACGCGGTTTAAAGATGTTAGACGCACCACCAGCACCAACAACAACTGTCTTAGATTTAAAGACATGATAATTACCTGTACGCACATTAAAACCAACGGCACCTGCAACACGATTATCTTGTGCATCGTCCATTAATAGGTGTGTAACCATAATACGGTTAAAAGTCTTATCAGCATTCACTTTAGCAGCTTCAGCAACGATAGGCTTGTAAGATTCACCGTGAATCATAATTTGCCAACGGCCTTCACGCATATAAGCACCTTTACCAAGTTCGCCCTCTGGTAAGTCTGCTCTCTTAGGATCTTTCATTAATGGCAGACCCCATTCTTCAAACTTATGTACTGCAGAGTCAACATGGCGCGCCATATCAAATGCTAAATCTTCACGAACCATACCCATTAAGTCCATACGCGCATAACGCACATGATCCTCAGGATTGTTTTCGCCCCAACGAGTACCCATATAACAGTTAATCGCATATAGACCTTGAGCAACCGCACCACTTCGGTCAATATTTGCTTTTTCAGCAATAATAACCTTCTTGTTACGACCCCAATATCTTGCTTCATAAGCGGCACCTGTGCCACCTAAACCTGCACCAACAACTAAAATGTCAATGTTATCTTCAATAATTGTCTTGTAGCTCATTAGTAGTACACTCCTTCTTTAAGTTCCAAACCGTTAGACTTTAATGTATGCAAGCCACCATCGTCTAAACGAATTGACTCAGGCTCAAACGCTAGCAACTCTGAGTTACGCATTTCAGCACTAGGCTCTGCTTCATTTCTGAAATCAGGGATTGCTGAACCCCATGGCTTAGTAGTGATTGGTGATAAGAAATTCTTCTCACGACCATCTCTAAATTTAATTTTCCATGCAATTGTGCCTTTTTCTTCATCACGAATTACACGAACACTGTGACCTAATGGTGCAAAGTCTGCGTAGCCACGAACATCAATTGCTTGATGTGGGCATGCTTTTACGCATGAGTAGCATTCCCAGCACATGTTAGGTTCAATATTTAAAGCACGACGATATTTTTTATCGATATGCATAATGTCAGATGGGCAGATATCTACACAATGTCCACAACCATCACAACGGGTCATATATACAAAAGTTGGCATATTATTTTCCTCTTTTTTAAGTTAGTTTATAAAATTAGTAATGGTTTGGCGTTTCACGCTTAATACCAAGACCCATATCCATCGGTGCATCAACTAACAGCTCCATGGAATGTCTTTTTTGTTGCTCAGGCTCATCTCTAGTAAGAGTCGGCAAGTTTTCAGCTGAACCGTCTGCTTTGGTAATACGCTTATCATAAGCAGCAAATGGCTTGAAGAACATGTGTGAAAACTTAGACCAGTAAACGCCGCCGAACAAAGAAGCAGTTGCAAGAATTACCAATGCAAACTCCCAACCCATTGCGTTGCCATTAAAAGACCAAATTAATGCACTCACAGAAGTTGCCATTAATGACAAACTAAATGCATCTCTTCTTAGGTCAATATTAAACGGTGAGTTACCCTCAGCAGCAACATCGACTTTGAAACAGAACCAAAACCAAAAACTACCTACAAACAACATAATCGCACCAATGTGCCATATTAGCGTCAAAGTTGCATTACCGCCACTTTCGCCAAATATCATTGCTGCTGTTGAAGCGTTGAATAAAATAAAACCATACATTGTTAACAAATGAACCAGTCGACGCACAGGATTGTTAAACTCACCTGCTGAAACAACATCAGTTGCAATCGTTGCTACTGCAATACCAACTTTGTCGCCAGCGGTCAATTCTTTTGTTGCATTTTTCTTGGCTTTACTTGCATTTTCAAAGAAGTACTTAGCGCTTTTCTTATGCAACATATCCATTACTGTCATAACAATAACAAGTGCAACCATTATGATGGCATAAGTTTGCATATCAGTATATGTGATATTTGTTGTCGCTTCTAATAAAGCGATTGGTGTATTAGTGATCATAGTTTTATTCCTCCTATAGGTAGTTAATCACATTAAAAAAATTATCAGGCTTTTCAAAAGCCGATAATTATATACTAGTTAGCAGAAGTCTCAACATGATTATGTTGAGGCCTCTGCTAGCTGGTATTTATTTGGCTGAGTGTCCACTCAACTTAATTTCTACTTTGTCTTCTTCTTTAATGGTGGCATAATAAGCCTGCAAAACTTTGGCCACTTCTGGGCGTGAAAACTCTTCAGGTAAATCTTCACCATCTGAAAGCATCTTGCGCACTTTAGTGCCTGACAATAAAACACGGTCTTTTGCTTCGTGCGGACAAGTCTTCATTGAAGACATGCCACCACATTCATGACACCAGAAAGTCCAGTCAATTTTAAGGGGTTGTGTAATGAGTGCATCATCTGCAATTTCATCAAAGATATTGTGTGCATCAAATGGGCCATAATAATCATCAACACCCGCATGGTCACGACCAACAATTAAGTGTGAGCAACCATAATTTTGTCTAAACAATGCGTGCAATAACGCCTCTCTTGGACCTGCATAACGCATATCTAATGGGTAACCAGATTGTAGCACTGTGTTATCAACAAAGTAATTGTCAATCAAAGTTGAAATCGCTTCTGAACGCACATCAGCAGGAATATCGCCTGCTTTAAGTCCGCCCAATACTGAATGAATCATAACGCCATCACAAATCTCTACAGCAATTTTTGCTAAATATTCATGAGAACGGTGCATTGGGTTGCGTGTTTGAAAAGCGGCGATGGTTTTCCAACCTTTTTCATCAAAATAAGCACGCGTCTCAGCAGGTGTCATATACAAACTACCAAACTTCTCAGGAAAGCCACCATCAGACAAGACTTTAATTGGGCCAGCAAGATTGTACTTACCTTGTGCCTTTACCATTACCACACCGGGGTGTGCATCTTCAGTGGTTTTAAATACCGTTTCACATTCGTGGTCTTTGTCAATGCTGTATTTTTCGGTTACGGTCATTGTTGCTAAAACTTCGCCAGATTTTCCGCTGGTAATGGCAATTTCATCACCTGCTTTTACTGCTTCATCATCGGTTGACAAAGTAACAGGAATTGGCCAAAACAAACCGTTTGTCATTGTCATATTATCACAAACGCCTTTCCAATCTGCTTCACCCATAAAGCCATCTAATGGGTTAAAACCGCCAATACCCAACATAACAATATCGCCTTCTTCTCTAGAAGAACAAGTAATTTTTTTCAATGATTCTGCTCTCGCTAACTCTGATGTTAAAGCATCACCTGATAATGCCAATGCATTTATTGTATCGCTACCATGTGGTGGGACTAATTTTGACATACCTCGTCCTATATTAAATTCAAAAGAAAGGATTATACCAATAGCGACTTTTGACGCTTTCTTTTATAGTAATACTTTTTTATACCTCCTAAGGGGTATATTAAAGGCATTATAACTTAATCTTAAATCTAACACGCCGAGTGCCGTCTTTAGACTTATTGGCAATAATCCTCTCTTCTTTAATATCGTAATCCAAAACACCGCCACTAAAAGACTCAAAACCTTGAGTTAAATGCGCCTCACCTTCAAGGCGCACCTGCTGTTTGTCAATAAAATAAACAATCTTCTGTGCCACCGCCTCTACAAAATTTGCCCGATTAGGTTGATTTTGTTGATAGTGTGCCAACTTCTTTTTAGTGCCTGTGGCAATGACCTTGGTAATAACTTGCTTTTTACTAAAAATTTGTATTTTTTCAGCACTAACAGCCAACGAGCCTTGTGTAATACTAGCGTTACCTGTGTAAGTACTAAGCCCCAAGCGTTCATCAATCACCACAGTATGTGCCTTCACATTCATTGGCGCCCTCTTCTCAGGCAATGCATGTGATGCAAAAGATAGCAACAGCATCATTAACAAAACGCTACTCATAACGCCCCACCACACCACCTGTTAGCTTTATTTTCTGTGCTTTAACATTGTAATGCATACCGATTGAATGAATGTCTAATGCCTTAGATTGATAATGCACTTTTTCCTTAGTGCTATAAATCTCATTGCCATTTGACTGGTCAATAGTCAAAGATTTGGTGTCAATACTTGCGCCTGATTTTTGCAAAATATGCACCTTACCAAGCAAAGTTGTCAGTCCTTTTTTCATATCTATGTCAATGCCTTGTGCATCAATTTTATTACCTGTCGCCAAATAAGTGGTCTTGTGTTTGGAATAATAATGTTTTTGCTGATTGGACTGGTCAATAAACAAATCTTGGGTAAATATCCTCTGCCCACCTTCTTGTTTGATGCGATTTTTGCCCTTTAACTGCATCTTATCTTCTGCCACTTTGATATGCACCCCTTCTGCTACTACTGTCGTTTTTTCATCAAAATAAATGACTTCTTGATGGCTAATCAAATCATGGGTTTTGGTATTTGCCAGCAATTCTTTGGCATTAATTTTATAAGCAACCCCTGTTTTGGAGCGAATATCCACCTCACCTGTGAATTTAACTTCGCCTGTGTCTAAATATTGAGCGCGTTTTGAAGTCATGGTATATATTTCTGCACCATTTTCATCATAAGTAATCACTTTTGGTGCTAACAATAAATCAGGGTCATTGTAAAAATTAAAGTATTGCTTGGCTTTAATAACATGCAAAATCCGTTGCTTTTCATCAAAATCCTGTAAGGCAAAATTATCAATTTTTTCGATATAATTAATACTTTGATTCGGCACCATAACCTTTGGTTTGTCTGCTGTAAATAACAATGAAGCCAGAAATATAAAAAGCCAAACAATGCCAACAAACACTATAATAAGAGTCATGACTAACAAATTGCGCCTTAAGTGGAAACTAATCATAATAAAAGAATAAGCGGCATTTACGCTATCACGCCAAACCATGCCTTAAACATTGACGCCATTGAAAAAGTTATTATTCAATACAATATCACCCTATTGCAATATCGACATAAAACGCTTGATGCGCAAACACGACGCAATGAAGCAACGCAATTGCAACAACTGTGCTTGAAACATCATACTTTATTTATCATCAATGATGACATTAACCTAGCAAAAAAAATAACCGCTGATGGCGTGCATTTGGGCAAAAATGACGCATCAATCCAACAAGCACGCACACAACTCGGCGCAAATGCTATCATTGGCGTGTCGTGCTATAACGATATTATTCTAGCAAAAAATGCACAAAATCAAGGCGCAGATTATGTGGCATTTGGCGCATTGTTTCCCTCACTTAGCAAGCCTGATGCCCCCCGATGCAGTTTGGATGTCGTTACCCAAGCACGGCAAATACTTGATCTTCCCATTGTTGGCATTGGTGGCATTGACTTTGACAATCAACAACAGGCATTAAATGCGGGCTGTAACGCTGTAGCAATGATTAATGCCTTGGATATGGAAACAAAAAAATAAAGGCATTGAGACCTTTACATAAATATGGATGATTAGCAAAATTCAATTTTTATCCACTTGGTAATTTTCTTAAATCTTGTCCTAGCAGGGCTAAGGCTGGGTTTAAAAAATTACCAAGTGGGTGAAACAAGGATTCTTGATGGTTATTCATATTTATGCAAAGGTCTCTAATAATTGATATTTTTTTAATTGTTTTTTGTTGTACAATGAGAACAAATTTACCAACAATTAAGGACAGCAAAAAAAATGTTAAAAATATTACTAGCAAGTCTTCTTTTCATCGCCTCCCAAGTACAAGCAGAAATGACACTTAAACATGGGTTTTATCTCAGTAGTTCCGTTGGCAGTCTAAAGGCAGATATTTCTGGAAAACATCAGGATTTCTCGGGTGGACTAACTGAAAATCCAACAAATAAAAATGCCACAGTCCATGATGGCAAAATATCTAACGCCCGTTCTTTTGGTTATAATTTGAGATATGTGCCAAAAGTTGGTTTTGGCTATGAAGTGGGGCTTTACTTTACTAAAATTAAAATGCCAACCCAAGATGCAGCATTAATGAATGATGATAATGGCGGTTACATTCAAATTCCTAAATTTGAGGAAGGGAACCCTTATCCTGTAGGTCTAAAAGATGCTGTCGTAGACTCCCCTTCATCTTACATGTCCACCACCGATCTGTATTTAGGTGGTTTGTATAATTTTAAAGTTATTGACAAAGTCATGCCTGATACAATTTTTGATAAAATAATGCCTTATGTTGGACTGGGTTATGCCAAAGTTAAAGGTGATTGGTACAAGTCTCACTACGACAAAAGCATTCCCAATGATCCAGCGTATGGAACCAAAGGAAAAACCTCAATTGATGGTCATTACCTCAGCGCCAAAGCAGGTATAAATTTCAACGAAAATTACAATGTAGAAATAGAACACGCCAAACATAAATTCCATGCTGATGCCTTTAGAAGTTTCAATATTAATGGCTCAGATGCTGAGTTTTCTCGCACTTCCATTAATTTTATTTATACTTTCTGATTGGTAATAATTTTTGACAAAAAAAGGTGGCTTTACTGCCTTTTTTTACGACTAAACCCAAGGAGTAAAAAGGCATATTCTTTATTTGAAAGACCCCTGCATTAGACATAAATATCGCCCTTATGTAGCAAAATAAACCATTAAAAGCCCTAAAATAACTACTTTAAATATAATTACACTATGAACTTTTTATAGGAGCGATTATGTCAAAACACCCTTTATACAATACATTAGGAGTTCAAAAAAATCTCATGTTCCAGTAGGTAAATATGGTATCTTTGTTCACAGGTTAATTGTGTATATTTTTACATGTTTCACTCCTTCTTCTTGTCGGATTAAAGAGTGGTTAATATACCCTTTGACCAACTAATTGAGTATTGCACTTATGATGTGAATTCAAGAAAGTTAGAAATACTGCTTTTGATTTAAATAGTATTGATATTGCAAAATGACATATTTTAAAAAAATATACTATTGTTTCACAGAAATAAGGACAAAACATGACAGCACTCATACAGCCAAAAACAATTAAAGAAACAAGATTGCCTCCCATTTTAAAATGGGCTGGTGGCAAAGAACAAGAGCTTAAATATATTCACCCTGCAATGCCTAAAAAAATCAATAACTACCATGAGCCTTTTGTTGGTGGGGGTGCTGTATATTTTTCACTTCAAGCAAAAGAGATGTTTATCAATGATAAATCTCACGAGTTAATACACCTTTACAAAGCTATTAAAAAGCAAGATGAAGATTTTTTTAGTGTTGTAAATGAAATTCTCCATAATTGGGAATTACTTGAAAAAATTGTAGAAAAAAACAAAAATATTTTTATTGAAACATATCTTAATTTTTCACAAAAAAAAATGTCAGAACAAGAGGTAGATAATTGGTTGTCATCTTTTGTATTGCTACATTCACAAGAATTTAACGGGATGTTTAGCACCTCTTTTAATGTTAATATTGATAACTTTCTAAAAGAAATAAAAAAGAATTTTAAAAGTAAAATAAAGAGAATGAAAAAAATCGAAAAGGAGAGAGGGAAACTCCCTGAAAAAGATATTTTAGACAATATGGAGGCATCATTAAAAAGTGCTTTTTATATGCACTTTAGACATCTGTATAACAATATAGAGCAATATAACATCTCTCATAGTTTTGTGGTTGCTATATTTTTCTTTATAAGAAACTATGCTTATAGTGGTATGTTTAGATATAACAAAAGTGGTGGATTTAATGTGCCATATGGTGGCATAGGTTACAACAGAAAGAACTTAGCTAAAAAAGTGAATTACCTTCAATCAGAAGAACTTGTAATGCACTTGCAAAAGACAATTATTGATAACTTGGATTTTGAAGATTTTTTCAAAAAAAACAAACCAAAAAAAGATGATTTTATTTTTTTAGACCCACCTTACGATAGCGAGTTTAGTACCTATGCTAAGAATAAGTTTACACAAGAAGATCAAAAAAGATTAGCTTCTTATCTTGTGAACAAGTGTAAGGCCAATTGGATGATGGTGATTAAAAATACTGATTTTATTTATTCACTTTACAACCATGATGGAATTTATATGAGTTCTTTTGATAAAAAATATCTTGTTAGTTTTCAAAACCGTAATAATAAGAATGCAAAGCATTTAATAATAACAAACTATAAAATCCGATATAATGGTTTTTTATTCAAAATAAAGGATTATAAATGCCAAGAATATCGGAATCTGATTTAATAATACCTGCCCTAAATGCAATGAATGCGTCTCCAAATGGAACAATATCTACTACAGACTTAATTGCTGAACTGACCACTTCAATGAACCCAACAGGTGAAGATTTAGACATATTGAAAAATAGAAATGATACTAAGTTTAGTCAAAAAGTCAAAAAGTCAGAAATCTTAAATCGCATAATGCCATGATAGGATTGGCTAGATATACTCATGCTACCGCACAAGGTGAAAGTGGTACTTTTACAATAACCACTAATGGTCAAACCCATTTGGCAGATAATTAGGAAAATTATGGCAAGAGTTACAGAAGAACAACTTATTTTACCCGCTCTTTATTTAATGAATATTTCTCCAACTAAGAGTATTACTACAACTGAAATGAAAGAAGATTTAGTTGAAATTTTTAAACCAACAGGTAAAGATAATGAGTTGGCAGGAACAAGAGGCGACACTCTTTTTACTCAAAAAGTTCGTAATTTAAAATCACATGATAAGCTTGAAAAACTAGGATATGCCGTTTATCATGAAAAAATTGATGGTGAGCCAAGTGGAAGATTTGAGATAACAGTAGCAGGGAGGCAATATTTAGATAAAAACATGGATATTGTTGATTACTTACTTAACAATACTTTTTCATCAGAAGATTTAAAAGTGGCTTTTGCAACTGTTTACAATAATAGAGATAAAGTTAAAAAAATAGAAATTTTTGATGAAAATGCAACCGTGGTTGAAGGAACGCAAGCTATTGCTAGAACCAAAGTATATAAACGGTCAAATAAATTAAGAAAAAAAGCTATACAATTCTATACTGTTAATGATAGAATTAAATGTCAAGCTTGTTGTTTTGATTTTGAAGAATTTTATGGGGAGTATGGTAAAAACTTTATAGAGATACATCATCAAAAACCTGTATTCCAATTTGATGGAGATGATTTAGAGAGAACTATTAAAAAAGCCCTTGAAAATGTCATCCCCGTATGTTCAAATTGTCACAGAATGATACACAGAAGAAGAGATAACCCCCTTACCCTTGATGAATTAAAAGAGTATGTTCGGCAAGATTTAGATTTTTGTAGTGAAGATTAAATATTTAAAATGAAATCTGAGCCATCCGAACTAAAACTAACCCACAATCAAACAAGCCGTAAAATATGCTTAGAAACATACGATGAGGGCTTTTTTAACCCAAAGCATAGGATTCAGAATTAGTTGTAAAAAAGCCATTTAACGATATGGAGTGTGCCTGATGGTGGAGCACACAGAAAAAGAGGCTAGAGGGGATTTAGTTAAGGCTATTGGGGGGGGTAAGGAGAATTAAGCGGTGCTATTTTATTTCGTTTTTGGTTATAAAATTAGCTTCTAAAGAAACATTTTTGCTTTACAAAAAGCGATTCTCTTATTTTGGGTTGCTTTGCTACATACATAAGGGCGATAAATATTAACTCGTAGGCAGTTCAATTAAGACGGGAATAGCAGGGCAATATAAAGCACAATGCACTGGTATTTTATAAATTTCAGACAGTGCTGTTTTGTAGAATGACAATTGCTTTGTATGTTGATCCTGTTGGCGTTGGATAAATTTTTGCAACGGTTCATTGTCCGCAGGCTCGGCAGTTTTAAAGTCAATTATCCATAGCGTGCCTTGATCAATAAACAATCTATCAATAGCAATAGCGCGCCCATCCACGATAAACTCAGCCTCATTTACAGCACTCTCTCGTGCTTTAAATAGCCAATCAAATTTTGAATCACTTTTAGTATTCTCAAGTAATTTAACAATAAACCCTTGCCAGCGCTCAATGTCTTGTGGTGCTGTGCCGATTTCAATCAAGCGATTGCGAATATTCTGCGTGCTTGGCGTGAATAATTGTTGTTCGTAATATTGATGCACCAGCGAACCCAATGTACTTTTAAATAAACGCTCAAAGTTTTGCTGGTATTGAACAGATTCACCTTGTGTTTGCTCTTTGTTTGTAGATGCTTGTAATTGGGAAAATCGATGTAGCAAGGGTGTCTTTAGATCGGTTACGGTGTCGGGCGTTGTGTCAATTTTTTCAAAGCGATGCGTGAAAAATGGCATTAAAAATGCCAACAAAGAATTGCTACTGGCTTTACCAGATTGACTTACTGCACCCAATAAATGTAAATTTGTTTTGGCACGCGTCATTGCTACATACAATAAACGCATCGTTTCAAATTTATTTTGTTGCGATTCGATAAATTTCAAATATTCATAAGTGTCACTTTCACGCATATCAAGGGCGGATTTAATCGGTGCTAACAACAAAGATTGCTGAGGAAATTCACGCAATTGAATAATCGGCGCACTGTCACTCCTAGGCTTTTTACCTAAACTGGGAATAATAACAGTATCAAACTCCAGCCCTTTTGATGCATGAATGGTCATTAACTTGACCTGTGCTTTATCGCTGGGCGCATATAGGCTTTCCATTGCACTGGTAATGGCGGATATGTTAAGATTGTTGTGCTGTTCACAATGATGAATAATTTGCAAAAATTCATCTTTAATCGCCAATTCGGTATTTGATAATGTGGCATTTTCTAACCCCAATTGGTTGATGGTATGGGTTAGTAATTCAACAAAATTAAAGCGCCCTTGATTATTGACGGCATCTTGTAAACAATGATGCAAATGTTTGGCGCGTTTTTGCCCATCTTGACTCAGTTTCTCCAGCATACTGGTATCAACAAGTTGTTGATAAATAACACAAGAATCATCAGCGGATAACACCAACAAATCATTCAAAACAAGCCCACACCAAGGCGCACGCAAAATACTTAACCACGCCAATTTATCGCCCAAATGCAACAATGCTTTGGTAAGTGAAAGCAAATCACGGGTTAATAAATGGTTCTGCAATTTGGTAATCTCAACCGACTCAAAAATAATATTGTCGTCTTTAAGTTGTTGAGAAATATATTCTAAATGTGTCCGAGTGCGCACCAAAACTGCAATTGTGCCAGACGCATCTTCTTCTAAAGAGGTTTTGACAATCTTACTCACTGTTTGCGCCTCCAATCCAAATTGGTCGTGAGCAAAAGGATGAAACACAATGGCTTGCGCCTGTTCATCGTCTGAGTTTGAGTGCGAATGTGAATAAGAAATTGCCCCTTGATACACATCATTATGCACTGGGAAAATGGCTTGGAAAAAGTGATTATTACCTTCAACAATGCTTTTTGAAGAACGAAAATTGGTGCTTAATATCAGCGATTTTGGCGCAATATCAGCAATCCCTTGATCTTGTACCTGTAAAAATAAACCCACCTGCGATTCTCTAAATCGGTAAATTGACTGCATCGGGTCACCCACTAAAAACAAGGTCTTGCCATCCCCTTCTTGCCATTCATTAATCAGTTTTTCAATGGTGTTAAACTGCGATGCCGAGGTGTCTTGAAACTCATCAATCAACAAATGCTGAACTTTGTAATCCAAAAATAAAGCAATATCACTCACGCCCACAGTCTCATCCAATGCCTGATTAGCATTCAATGCCACTTCGATAAAATCGTGCGCTTGTTCACATTCAAAATGCAAGTTTAATTGTGCCACACAAAGTTTTAACACCTTGGCAATCGTTGCCAAAATATCAGATTGTTCTTGCGAAAAAACCACATCAGGCAAAGTATGTAATTGCTTCAATTCCAGTCTTAACGCCTCATTAAACAATTCTGCTGGTAATTTCTTTTCCAGAGCCTTGCGCCAACCGCCTGTTTTGGTCAAACAAAATTCAGCAATCAATTTCCATTTTTCCAAATCCGCACAATCTGCATCAGGCAACGCCGTAACCGTATTAAAATGTAAGTTATTGCTAGACAACATAAGCGCAAAAAAATCCTCACGCAAATGCAATTCTGCCAAGTTACGCAACCCCTCAAGGCTTTTAATGACAATCGTTTTAGCCGTATTCTGCAACACCTCAGGATCAATCACACCGTCCCTATACAAACGCGTAAGCCACTGGTCTCGCTTAGACAACATTTGCACCACCAAACTTTCAAATCTCACAACATTATTGTCCAAATGCAACAACAAACTGGCAATTGCCTGCCCATATTCCTCATCATCAATCATCAACAATGTCTGCCCAGCCGCCTCTTTATAAGCATTCTCACGCACCCATTGATCTGCCATAATTTGGCGTGGAACCAACTGGTCTGGCAAGGGAAAACGATTGGTAATCAAACTATAAAGCCCATCAATCGTTGAAATTTTCAAACGCTTTGGATTTTGCAACAACTGCCAATCTAAATCCTCTGAACGCTGCATAACACGAAGTGCCAAATCATAAGTTATCTGCTTATGCGCCGCCTCTGGCCGTGGGTCAAAACTGGATTTCAATGCCAACAAAACCCGCTGCGTCATTTCTGCAACCGCCTTATTTGTAAAAGTCATTGCAATAATATTCTCAGGCACCTCACAACTCGTTAATAACTTCAAATATCGTTGCGTCAATAACTCCGTCTTCCCCGAACCCGCAGGTGCTTGAATGATAAAAGACTGGCTAATGTCTAAGGCTTGTTGGCGTTGGGTTAAATCGTTCATTTTATCTGTTTTAAGTAGTCTATTAATTCATCCACATTGGTATGCGGATTATGCTTTGCATTTTGACATGCGATTGATACTTTATCTTGTAAGTTGTTAAAAATATTTTCCGACTTGTCATAATTGGGAAAATGTTGTTTAAACTTTTTATCTTTTTTAAGATCGTCAAAATTACTAAATGGTTTATCGGTTTTTACAAAATGCAGTAGCAACCAAAACTCAAAACAAGGCTCTGAAAAAGCATAATAATAAGTATTCTTGGGTGTTGCTTGGTCAATATGGCTTTTTGTTTGTTGATATTTTGCATGCCCATCTTTGTCGAAAACACAATACACCCTGTCAAAGGGGTTTCCTTGTTTTTTAGACGCTCTATAAAGTTCTTTTGCTCTGTTAAATAAACTATCAGGCGTTGTTTGTTTAATGTCTAATATTTCAATATTAACCGTGCTTAATTTTAAATATCCAATCAATTCCTTAAAGTAATTAACTTCAGTTTTACCCTCACAAACAATCAAAACTCTATCATAATCTTCTTTTGTTGGGGGCTCCCTAAAGTTAAAACCAGTCTTGATTCTGCATTTTGCCATATTATTGTTTTAAATAGGGTACGGCACCATAACGACCAGAAAGATAAGCGCTTTCCAAATTGTCCACGCCCTTTCTAACCTTAAAATCAGCAAGTGAAAAAACTTTCGTTGCATTATTTTCCTTTTCACAAAACCACACTTGATCTTTTCTAAAGGTATCTTGATTAAGTAATGATGTCTCATGGGTAACAAAAATAAGTTGTGCAGCGTTTTTATTAATCTCTGGATTGTGAAACATGCTCACTAAATACGCCACCAACTTTGGGTGCAAACTGTTATGCAACTCGTCCATTACTAGACAATAACCATTTTCCAATACATCTAACCATGGCCCCACAAGCCTAAATAGTTTTTGTGTGCCATTTGATTCTTGATCTTCAAAATCAAAAGACACCATGCTGCCATCATTGGAAATATGTTGCGTCTCCACCTTAAAATTCTTAAATTTTGACGCATCCAAATTCTTTTCTTTTAAAATTTTCTTAAATTCATCAGGGATTGTTTCTTCATCTACTTTTTCCTCAAACACAGAGAAACCCTCAATATTAATATCAGCTGCCTGCATGAATTCTAAAATTCCTCGCTTATTTCCTTGACTTTCATTTGCCTTGAGGCAAGTAAAGTTAAAATTCAAGGGCTCTTTATACATATCTTTTAACTTGTTGATAGCAGAAAAAACAATTGACAATAATTCGCTATTGAATTGCACAGCAGTTGACAAAAACAAAGAGTTGTCTTTGGTGCTGTCTTGCCAAATTTTCTTCTTGCCTTTAAGTCCACTCATTACCCCCCATTGAGTGGTAGATTTCCTGTCAATTAAATTTTGTGGACTGCCTTTTGGATATTGATACAACCATTCATCAATAATCTTTTCTTGAGTAGCAGAAAAACCATACACATAACGGATTCCGCCATCAATCAAATCTAGTTCAAACTCTGTAGGTTGTCCAACACTTTCTTTGGAAAGTAAAAAAGGCTCAATATTTTTAACGCCTTGATTCGGCTGGTAACCAAAGGAATCATCAATAATATTCAACATAGCCCCCAAAGCCCATACCAAGTTAGATTTACCGCTAGCATTGGCACCATAAATCACAGCACTATTAAGCACTTCAAGGGTTTTACCTGTAGATAACTCAACCGTTGTAAAGTTGTTTTCCAGTTCGTTCTTTTTGGTTTTTAACAAGCTAAGCGTTTGCTTTTCTTTGATTGAGCGAAAGTTAGTAATGCTAAATTCAAGCAACATAATTGATAAAAATATAAAACAAAGTTTATATTTTGACAGTTTTTGTCAAAAAGTCAAGTTTATTTATATTTTATTAGGCACAAACACACTTAATAATCCCAAACCGTTTGCCAATATTTGGGCAATTATAAGCACTATGTTTGCAATTTCTATATTTGAATTAGAATATAACTGTGAAAATTACTGACTAAATCACGCAAACAATAGATAGCATCTAATTCGTAATCAAGGGCGTTTTTTGATAGCGTTGGATGAAATCGTTCCAAGGCTTTCTAGTTGCGTCAACCAAGCATCAAAACCTTGGCATTTTTTTCGTATTTCTGTTAGCCCAATTTTTTTAAGAATATTCGGTGCATGTGTTGTTTTAATATATGTACAATGCTCTCCAATTCTTTTAGAAGGTGCAGTTTCTTTTGAATTATTAATTGTTTCTATGTTGCCAAACTCATTTAGAATACTATCAATCCAATTTTTATATGTATTTAACCCATCTGCCATTTTTTCACTATCACTAAACAATAATGCCTCAAATTCATACATTTGGATATAGGGGATAATCTTATCTCTTTGTGTTTCTTTGATCTTGTTTTTAATCTTATCCTCTAAACTTTCTTTAGTTTCGTTACCCCCTAACCCTTTCTTCTTAAAACCATAAAAATCATAAAAAGTCGTTATGTGATCATACTTATAGATCAAATCATTAAGTTTTGTTTCAATCCTATCAAGCCCAATCTTGCCCTTCATATTCTGCACAAAAACAAAAATACCAAGGTCTGCCAAATGTGGGACAATAACTTCTTTTATAAATTTATATTCTGAATGACCTTCTACTGAAATCAACAACCTTACCATTTTGGCTCACCGCCCAACAAGCCTTCACTCCAAGCCTCCCCAACTTGATAAGTTTCAATCCAGTCTTTAAAATATTTTTCTTCCAACCTTTTAAGTTTGGACTCACCATTTTCATAATTCACTACAATAAAATCATCAGGTTCAAAATAATTGGCCAATTCAACAGATTGGGTAGAAATGATGACTTGCGCCCCATCATTGGCAATGGCTTGAATAATTTCTGACAACACCGCAATTGCTGTTGGGTGTAACCCAATTTCTGGCTCATCCAGCACAATGGTACTAGGGCGTAATCCTTTAGGTTGTAAAAATAGGGTTGCCATACAAATAAAACGGGCTGTGCCATCGGATAAGGTTTGGGCTGAAAACCCTAAATTGCTCAAATCATTTTTATGTTGCCAACGCAGCAAAACATTTTCATCTTGAATATTGAAATCAAAATCTTGAAAATAGGGGGCAACGGTTTGCACTGCCTGGACTATGTTTTTATAGTCTTGTGAAAAATTGTTTTTTAAAGAATATAAAAAAGGTGCTAGATTAGAGGCAAAACTGTCTAAAAATTTATTTTCCCCTATGTTTTGGAAGGATTTGAATTTGGCTGTAGAAGAGGTATCGTGAAAATGATATAACTTACATTGTTTTAAATATTCTCTTGAATATTCAACAATTGGCTGTCGATTATTTTTAATGTCACTCTCTAAAGCATTCTGACTTATCACCCTATATGGTTGAGTATATTTTTCGCTACCATTCCAATAACCCTCGTCATGCCAAATAAATAAAGTATCTTTTTCGTTGTCTTTTATCAAAGAAATACGGTATCCATTATCTCTTAACTCTAAATCAATTGTTATCTCATCAGTTATTTGATTACCAAAATGTAAAAATCTCTCAGAGCCGCCATTTTGTTTAATATAAGTTTGCAGTCTTTGGGTGTTAATGTTTTCAAGCAGCCTAAAAATAGAAATAAAATTACTCTTGCCTGCGCCATTCGCACCAATCAAAACATTAATCGGCTTCATCTCTAAATCCAATTCTTTAATAGACTTAAAGCCTGTAATTTTAATGTTTGATAAATTGCCCATAACTCACATTTTATCAGGCGCAGACACACCCAATAACCCTAAACCGTTTGCCAACACTTGTTTGGTGGCTTGGATAAGTTGTAAACGGCTGGCTTGTAAATTTTTATCTTCAATAAGAAAATCGCAATTGTTGTAATAACTGTGGAAATCGCTGGCGAGATCACGCAGATAGTAGGCAACAACATGCGGTTCGTAATTAAGGGCGGCATTTTTAATGGTGTCGGCGTAACGACTGAGTTGTTTGATGAGGGTTTGTTCGTATTTATCGTTTAGTAAGGCTAAATCTGCTTGGCCGCTGTCTTGGGCTTTGTCCATTACGGAGCAAATGCGGGCGTGGGCATATTGGACATAAAACACGGGGTTTTCGTTGCTTTTGGATTTGGCTAAATTTAGGTCAAAGTCCATACTTTGTTCTGATTTGCGCAAAATATAGAAAAAACGCGCTGCATCGTTGCCCACTTCCTCACACAATTCTTTCAAGGTAACAAACGAACCACTGCGTGTGGACATCGGTATTTTGACGCCGTCTCGATACAGGTGAGCGAATTGTACCAGCAAAATTTCCAGTTTATCAGGGTTGTGATTCAGGGCTTTAATGGATGCTTTTACCCGAGCGATATAGCCGTGATGGTCAGCGCCCCAGATGTTGATAATTTTGTCATAACCTCGTTCAAACTTCTCAAGATGATAGGCAATATCAGAGGCAAAATAAGTGTGCATACCGTTATCACGCACCACAACACGGTCTAAATCATCGCCAAAATCGGTGGTTTTAAACCAAAGTGCGCCTGCTTTTTCGTAAATCTGCCCTGAGTCTTGTAATTTTTTCACCGTTTTTTCACTCAAGCCACTGTCCACTAAAGATTGCTCACAAAACCATTGCTGATATTCGACGCCAAACTCCGCCAAATCGGTTTTAATGCCACTTAAAATATCATTAATTGCCAAATCAAAGATTTTTTTATAATCACCACCCAATTGCGATTTACAATTAGCAATCAAACCATCAATGTGTTTTTCTTTGTCCCCACCCTCTTTTTCATCCTGACAAACGCCAGCAAAAATATCCTTTTTTTCAACACCCCTAATTTTTTTAGCAATATCAAAAATATAATCCCCCTGATAGCCATTATCTGGAAATTTATCCGTCTCTACATAACGCAAATAAACCGAAGTCGCCAAAATATCCATCTGCCGACCCGCATCATTCACATAATATTCATTATCAACCGCAAACCCTATCGCCCGCAACAGATTGGCAACACTCGCTCCATACGCCGCCCCCCGACCATGCCCCACATGCAATGGACCTGTCGGATTAGCAGACACAAACTCCAGCAACACCCGCTGTCCCTCGCCCACATTTGACAAACCATAATCTGCCCCCTGCTCAATAATACGATTAACAACCGACGCATTAGACCCCTGCGACATAAAGAAATTAATAAACCCCGGCCCCGCAATTTCAATTTTATCCACTGCCGAAGTATCCGGAAAATTCGCCTTAATCTGCTCTGCCAACACGCGTGGCGTACATTGCGCCTGTTTCGACAACACCATGGCAATATTAGAAGCAAAATCCCCTTGCGTCTTGTCTTTAGAATGATCAAGCCGCACAGCCTCAGGCACACTTTCCAGCACGCCTTTATCCACCAATACGGTTAACGCTTGCTTTAACAGGGTTTGCAGTTCTTGTTTCATAATACTTTCTCTAAACTAAAGTCTGTTATTTTATCATCATCAATCGGAAAAGGCACCACACCTAATTGTAAAGTTTTATCAAATTTAAACCCAAAAGGTTGGCTAAATTTACGCCATTGTGGATAAATTAAGAATACTTTTGACACGCCATATTTTTTACCATAAGCAAACAATTGATACACATCACTTTGGCTAATGCCTTTTTTCTTATCTAGATTGCCATTTTTATAAACCTGATTTTCGTCAATCAGTTTCCATTTTGTATCAAGAATATATGCCAGATCGCCATTTTCAACAATGGCTATATCGGGTTTCAAATTAAATGCTTTTGGCGTTTCTGATAAAGATTTGCTTGATATTTGCACTTTTAAACTGTATTTTTTACGCAATATCTTAACCACATACCTTTCAAACAACACCTCCATCGGCAATAAAAACGAAATCCCAGCGTTGTTGTCTTTCAGCGTAAAAGGACTTTGCTGATTCAAAATCAACTTCAACCACGGCAAAACACTTTGATAATAATTCAGCGCCCGACTGTTTGACCATTTGAAAAAATCATCTTGATAATTTGCCGATAACGGCACTTCGTCAAAAAAGGTTAAAAACCGTTTGACTAATTTTTGATTTTGATTGTCGTTACTCCATTTTAAAACCTGCATTAATGCCGAATGAATAAGGCGATTTTCTGCCCTATCAGGCGAAAAAACATCATATTCAATAGAAAATAAATGTTGCTTGTGTGGCGGTTCGTTAAGTTGCTTATGCGTTTGCAATTGCCCTTTTAAAAACTTTTCTTGTGCCTGAATTCTAGAATAATCCTGACGCACCCCTTGTTTAACAATCCCATCCACACAATCCAAAAACCAACCGATTAAGACCTCTGACAAAGGCTGGTTCTTAATTTGTAAATCCGCTTCTGTGCTTTTTATAAAGGGTAAATTATGCACAACCTTTAACATTTTTGTTAAAGTTTTACGGCTTTTTTCCGCATCTGCATCCTCACTTGTTTTAGGTAAAATTTCAATTTGAGTGCCATCTGGCGTGGTGATAACGCCGACAAAATTTTGAACCTTTAAAACTTTTGAATTTTTAAACTTTAAAAACCTATCTTCTTTATTGTCCGAATCAGCAAATTTTTCTAAATTTTCCCAAGCGTCTTTATTGAGATAAATTCTATCAATATTTTCACACTTATTCACATCACCCAAATGAATTTCACCCCATTCACGAATAACCAGCAGTTTTTTGTCACTGCTCATCTTTATTGACATTCAGGCAAATTTTGCGCTTCAATTCTAACCACTTTTTTGGTTTCTTCGTCCCAAACCACTGCGTAATGCCCCAAGGCTTTTTTTAATGCCAAAACTTTATTAACGCCTGCAATAATAGTAAATTTTGGGCTGTCATTCATCTTTATTTTTATAAATTTGCTGAAAATCTTCCGCTGTTAATTCGTCAATATTGGCTTTTTTATAACTGTCTTTTTGAATATTTTCATCGTCAAAAAACAACGACTCGTCAACTTCTATTTTTTGATAAAACTTACCCTCTTTATCATTCAAAACTTTTCTAATATTCTCAAAATCATCATAAAAATATTCCTCTAAAAGTGGCAAAATTTTATTTTTAAAAACATTTCTTAACCCACGCAAATCATCAATACCCATCAAAAATGAATGCCCAATTAAATGCTCTCGGTCGTATAAAATCTCAATCCTTTGATTGATAAAATCTAAGATTTCACCAACCTTAATACCATCAAAATCACCTTTAACCAAACCAACATCAGGTGCCATTTCAATAAAATCAAACCGTCTTCTAAGCGCCGTATCCATCATCGTCAAACTCCTATCCGCCGTGTTCATCGTGCCAATAATATACAAATTATTTGGCACCGAAAAATCTTCTTTTGAATACGGTAATTTAACCGATATAACTTCACTTTCCCCTGCTCGCTTGCTCGGCTCAATCAAAGTTATCAACTCGCCAAAAATCCGTGAGATATTACCACGGTTGATTTCATCAATAATTAAAACATGGGGTTTTAATACAGATTCTTCCAAAGAATTTTTGTCTATTTTTTCAAAAATATACTTTGCAATCTTTGGTTGATAAGAATAATGTCCATGGGTCTCATGAAAATCTTGTCTTTTCAAATATTCCAATATTGAATTTCTTGATAAAGTATATTCTTTATCTTTAGAATTTTTTATTTTTATCTTGTCATCAATATTTACTATTTCAAACCCTTGCCCTGTAATTGTTATAAATTGTTGACCGACTGTCAAATAATCATTAAATTCCATATCATCTAACTTAAGCTTTATTTTTTGTTGCCCCTTTGAATTTTCACAAATTTCTTTAAAAATGCCGCTTTCAATTTCGTAAGACAAATCCCCATCATCAGTTTTTGCTTTCAGTCCTTCTACAAAATCCTCATAGCTGAAACTTTGATGAAAGGTTACAAATTCAACTTGTGAGCCAAATTTCTCTTTTAACTTGCCAATACTATTAATGTCAGAATTACGATTTTCGCCTAACAAAATATCAAGTGCCTTATTGACGGTTGAATAAGTTTTTCCTGTGCCAGGTGGTCCGTATAAAATTTGGTTTAGTGGAGAGGCACACATTTTCACACCAAGCGTGGAAATAATTTGATTGTCTTCGTAAGTAGATTCTTGCTTGATTTTGTTAATGGTGATATTGCCTCTGTTAGCGAAGAATTCAGAATATCTAGCAATGGCGCACCTCCATGTTCCATTCCCATTATTTCCAACATTTGCATAGTCCCCATTTAGGCTATATTTTTGAGATATTCCATTAATTTTGTCTTGCTCTTGGATTTCATAAACATTGATCTCTTCGCCAATCCTTTGAGAATAATCTTGTGATATGCCGTTAATGGCACTTCTATATGAATTAGCAGTATTAGGCCGCTTACCTATACTAATAAGATAATCGTAAAATTCTTGTTTCAATTCCTACCCCTATTCTATTTTGTGGTGCAACTATTATAAAGAAATATCTCTCTATTATGTTTGATATTGCCCACACTCCCACACTATTACCTATGTAGATTATCTAAACAGTATAAGAACAAGAATACTTTTTTCGTTTCAAGAAAAACAAAACGATAATCAAGAGCGATTAAAAGGCACTCTTCATTAAAACACTGTTAAGTCTTGTGCTATCCATAATTCTGCAGTGGGGGCGTTGATGTTGCTATAAATATCATAAGTGATATTACCCTCTGTTTGCATAGAATCCTTGACAAAGGCATAGACCATAACTTCTATATCGACTTTATCACCTGAATTGCCAACAACTTTGAGAGTGTTGGTTTCACTGGAAATATCCAGTAAGTCATTGAGATTAAGTTTCAAGATATTATCACCTGAGCCTGTCAAATCAATGATTTCAATGTCTTGAATGCGACCATTGTCTATTTGACTCAGGTCTAGGTTAAGGTTGCTGCCTGCTAATTTTAGTGTATCACTACCGCCACCGCCATCAACACGAGCGAGTAAATGACTACCAAGTATACTGCTGTAGAGTTTATCAAGGTTGTTACTATTAATAATAATGGTGTCATCACCTGCGCCTGCATTAAAGACATCGGTGCCACCGCCACCTATTAAGATGTTGTCGCCTAAGCCAGCAACAAACAACTCATCAGTAAAAGTGCCTATATATTCGCGCTTGTCTCCTTGGAAATCAATTGCATGGGCAACGGCACCTTCGTCCTTACTAATATCTGCTAAATTAACAGCCTTTGTATCGGTTTTTCCAAATACCACATAAGATTTACCTGCGTCGATTCCAGAAGTAACGCCTTCAATTACAGTGCCAACAATCAAATCATCCAAGCCGTCACCATTGACATCGCCTGCTGAGGAGACTGAGAAGCCACTTTTATTATTAGTACTCTCACTATTAATAACAAAGCCACCTGTACCGAAGTCTGAGGCTATAGCTGATAAATTAACGGCAGCTCCGTTGGTCTTGCCAAATACCACATAAGATTTACCCGTACCAGAGCCACCATCAGGATTATAGGCACCAACAATCAAATCATCCAAGCCGTCGCCATTGACATCGCCTGCTGAGGAGACTGAGAAGCCACTTTTATCATTAGCATTCTCACCATTGATAACAAAGCCACCCACGCCAGAGGCTATGGTAGATAAATTAACAGCAGCTGTGTTATCCTTCTTGCCAAATACCACATAAGATTTACCTGCGTTGGAGCCAGAAGCGGAATCTGCCTTATGAGCACCAACAATCAAATCATCCAAGCCGTCGCCATTGACATCGCCTGCTGAGGAGACTGAGTTACCGCTATAATCTTGAGCATTCTCGCCATTGATAACAAAGCCACCCATGCCAGAGACTATGGCAGATAAATTAACAGCAGTTGTGTTATCCATCTTGCCAAACACCACATAAGATTTACCTGTTAAGAGGGGACCAGCAGTAAGCCTTGCACCTTTAGCACCAATAATCAAATCATCCAAGCCGTCGCCATTGACATCGCCTGCTGAGGAGACTGAGGAGCCACTTAGATCAAAAGTATTCTCGCCATTGATAACAAAACCGCCCGTGCCAGAGGCTATGGCAGATAAATTAACAGCAGTTGTGCTACCCTTCTTGCCAAATACCACATAAGACTTACCTGCGTAGGCGGAAGTAACAGTAGATGCATTATCAGCACCAACAATCAAATCATCCAAGCCGTCGCCATTGACATCGCCTGCTGAGGAGACTGAGGAGCCACTTAGATCAAAAGTATTCTCGCCATTGATAACAAAGCCGCCCATACCAGAGGCTATAACTGATAAATTAACGACCGCTCCGTTGGCCTTGCCAAATACCACATAAGATTTACCTGCATTGGAGGCAATAGCACCTGCACTTGGAGAGCCAACAATCAAATCATCCAAGCCGTCGCCATTGACATCGCCTGCTGAGGAGACTGAGAAGCCATCTTTATCCACAGCAGCCTCACCATTCATAACAAAGCCACCCGCACTCGTACCTAAAGCTATAGCCAATAAACTAACAGTGGTTTTGTCAGTTCTTCCGAATACGACATAAGATTTACCTGCTGCGCCTTCAACCTCATCAACAACAATCAAATCATCCAAGCCGTCACCATTGACATCGCCTGCTGAGGAGACTGACCAACCATTCCAAGTGCCAACACTCTGACCAATACTCTGGCCATCAATAACAAAGCCTTGTGTAGCAGGAGGTCTCACCGATACAGTAACGGCTTGCTCTGTTGCGTTGCCTGCAATATCAGTGGCAATAATGGTAAATGTGTCATCATTATGCACTGTCGTTTGTATTGTTTTGTAAGTGACTATTCCAGTATCATCAGTAATTGAAAATTTACTGGTGTTTGCATTTTTTATACTATAAGTGATACGATCTGCATCGCCAACGCTTGCTTGGGCGTTATAAACAGTGGTCGTAATAGGGGCGTTAACAAAGATATCGACTGTAGTAGATTGTTGGGCAAATATTGGACTTGTAGTGTCCACAACAATAGGCGAAATAATTTTAACGATGTCTGAAGCATTACCAGCTATATCAGTTTGTTTAATCTGAATGGCATTAGCACCATAAGTGCCTTCAACCAGCGTAAAACTACTGCCTTCGCCATTGGTAAAGTTTGTGCCACCATCAACAGAATACTGCCAAGTTATACCTGACTCTAAATCACCAACAGTAATCACGCCATCTTTGGTAATATCATCATCCAATGAACCGGTATTTACAAAGGTAAGCTTTGGTGTTACTGGAGAGGTAGCATCCACAACAATAGGCGCAATATTAGAGGCGATTGAGACATTGCCAACTACATCAGTTTGCCTAACCTGAATGTCCTTCCTGACATAAGTGCCTTCAGCCAGAGTAAAACTACTGCCTTCGCCATTAGTAAAGCTAGTACCATGATTAATAGAATACTGCCAAGTTATACCTGACTGTAAATTACCAACAGTAATCACGCCATTTTTGGTAATACCATCACCCAATAAACCAGTATCTGTAAAGTCAAATGTTGGCATTGTTGGCGCAATTTTGTCAATCGTTACCGCCCTTACTATTTCTTGACCTGTAACATTGCCATCATTGCCAGATAATTTAACAGTAACAATGTAATTACCGTTTTCAAGTTGCGAAGTCCAAGTGTCGTTATTGACTAAAGTCCAAGTGTTGTCGTCATTAATACTCGGAAGAAGATTGGCGTCAAGCGTATAAGTAGTATCAGTACCCTCTCGTTTAAAGGTAATACTGGTAATAACAATACTGTTAATATTTATGCCAGTAACTGTACCACCCAAAGTAGCCATTGCCAATTCTTCAATATTGATACTATCATTACCACCAATATTATCCCAAGCAACTGTGGTGGATAAAACAAAATCTTTCACCGATATAGTAACGAGTTGCTTTGTTTCATTACCTGCAGTATCAGTAGCAATAATGGTAACTTTGTCGTCATCATGTATTGTTGTTTGTTTTTGCTTATATTTTAGTTCACCCCTCTCGCTAATCGTAAATTTGTCTTTTTGATTTCCATCTTCTAAAGCGTAAGTAACTATATTATTGTCTGTTGCTACTGCCTTATATATTACTTCTGATGCATCGGTGTTTGTTCTAACACCAACAGTAGTTGAACTGATAAATGAAGGGGCTGTGGTGTCCACAACAATAGGAGAAGTGTTTGTAATTTCTGAGACTTTGCCAGTTGCATCAGTTAGTTTAATCTTAATAGCATTGGCGGCATGAGTGCCTTCAACTAGCGTAAAACTATTACCTATACCATTGGTATAATAAGCGCCACCATCAATAGAATACTGCCAAGTTTCGCCTTCCTTCACGCCACTAACAGTAATCACAACACTGCTGGTAAAGCCACCTGTATCTGCAAAGGTAAATGTTAGCGGTGTATCATCGTCATTATTATCACTACCACTACTACTAACAACAGCCACAATGGCTGCAACCACAACCGCCGATACAATTCCTATATTCGAAGTAACGACATTAAAAAAACTTTGATTGCCACTTGTACGGACTGCACCAGATTCTGTAGAAACAATAGATTGTTCGCCATAAAAATACACCACTTGGGTGCCGTCTTCTAAAGTAAAGAAGGCATCAGCAACAATGTGATAAAGCCCACCGTCTTCGGTGGGCAGAGAAACCAAGCAAGACAAATCAGTCTTGCAAATAGTAAAATAGTTATCAAAGACAATAACGCCTTCTTTTAATGCTACTTCTAAATCATCATCAACCCTTTTGGCAATTAGGCTTGTCTTTTTAGGGTTGAAATCTTTGGGGTTTAATTGATAAGCGATACCGACTTGAGTCTGAATGTGTTGAATGTCTTTGGTAATAACAATGACTTCTTCATTAAGTTTATTGGAGGCTTTTTGTGCTTTATTTTGTAGCGTTACAACTTGTTTCTGTGTTAATGTTTGGATATTTTTCTCCCTGTTCCATTTCTTGCAACTCCATTATACCTTGATATAAGCGAGATGCTTATCCTTATTAACGCCTCACCTCTAGTAGCAAAAACCAGCCTTTGGCAAGAACGAGGCAAAGCTATTGCCCAAAAATTAGAAAAACTTAATAACACAACTCTGTCAAAGGTCTCATATTGTGCCAAGTGCGAATGAATAATATAGGGCTTATAATCGCCTCGGTATTAGCAGTAAAAATACCTGTGCTACTTATTGATAACATGGGTATTAAGGTGGTGTCAATTAACACGATTAACTTTTGTGCTTTCTTGTCGTATAAATCAACACTCATTTTGTGGTTTTTAAAGGTTGGCCATTTAAATCAATAAGCAGGCTGATGGTGGGAGGGTTGGTGTTTAGTGGGCTTCTTGCCAAGAGTTGCCGATGCCGATATCAACTTTAAGGGGGATGGTGAGGGGGTGGGTGACTTCCATTAGGTTTTGGATTTTGTGGGAAAATTCGGTGGCTTTGTTGGCGTTGACTTCGAATACCAGTTCGTCGTGGACTTGCATAATCATTTTGATATCAGGGTTGTTGGTGCCGATCCAGATGTGGATATCAAGCATAGCTTTTTTAATAATATCGGCTGAGGATCCTTGCATTGGGGCGTTGATGGCGGTACGGAGGGCGTGCTGTTGGAGCATTTTATTTTTGGCGTTGATTTGGGGGAGGTATAGGCGTCTGCCGAGGATTGTTTCGACATAGCCTTGGGTTTTGGCGATTTCTTTGGTGGTTTCCATGTATTTTGCGACGGCGGGGTAGTTGGCAAAATAGGCGTCAATATATTGTTTGGCTTCGGTGCGGGAGACTTCGATTTGCTTGGCAAGACCGAAGGCACTCATACCGTAGATTAGGCCGAAATTAATGGCTTTGGCTTTGCGGCGATGGTCGCTGGTAACTTGTTCGATGGGGATATTGAACATCATTGATGCGGTGGTGCGGTGGACATCCATATCGTTGTTAAATGCATCTAGGAGGTGTGCATCTTGGGAAATATGCGCCATAATGCGTAACTCAATTTGTGAGTAATCAGCGGCGATAATCACATTGCCTGTTTGGGCAATAAAGGCACCACGGATGCGGGCGCCTTGTTCGGTGCGGATGGGGATGTTTTGCAAATTTGGATTGGCGGAGGACAATCGACCTGTGGCGGTAACGGCTTGATGGTAGGAGGTGTGTAGGCGTTTGGTGGTTAAATCTAGTTGTTTGGGCAATGCTTCAAGGTAGGTGGAATTAAGTTTTGCCAGTGTGCGGTAGCTTAGAATCAAATCTACCAAGGGGTGATCTAAGAGTTTGAGGGCTTCTTCGTTGGTTGAGGGGGCGCCTTTAGGGGTTTTTTTCTTGGGTTCTAGCCCAAGACCTTCTGCGCTGAATAAAATTTGCTGAATTTGCTTGGGTGATTCTAGGTTAAAAGCATCGCCTGCGAGTTCAAATGCTTGGGTTTGAATGGCTGTCATTTGCTTGGCAACATCAATTTGCTGGGTGTTAAGTGCTTGGGAATCTAGGGCGACGCCGTTGCGCTCCATTGTTACCAGAACGGGGATGAGGGGCAATTCTACTTGTAGATAAAGTTTGTATAAATCTGGGTATTTCACCAATTCGTGTGCCAATGTTTCGTTAAGTTTGTGCGTTACAATCACATCTTCACAGGCGTAAGGGGCGGCAATGTCAATGTTTACTTGATTAAATGGGAGTTGTTTTTTGCCTTTGCCAGCCACATCGGCAAAATGGATGGTTTCGTGTTGTAGATAAAACACGCTCAAATCATCCATATTGTGCCGAGTGGCAACTGAGTTTAGGCAATAAGATTTCAGCATGGTGTCATCGATAATGCCATTTAACTCAAGGTGATAATTCGCCAAAACATGGGCATCGTATTTTAGATTCTGTCCGACTTTGCCGATGGCAGCGTTTTCCAAAATTGGTTTTAATTGATTAAGCACTGTGTGGCTATCTAATTGCTGTGGCGCATCTAAATAATCGTGTCCAACGGGAATGTAAAAACTGTCCTTGTCCACCAAAAATACCCAGCCAACAATGTGTGCATTCATATAATCAAGTGAGGTGGTTTCTAGGTCAAATACAAAACTTTTACACTGCTCTAACCGTGCTACTAAATGCTCAAAATCTCCTTGATTAAAGACAACTGTTTGCGTGTATTGATCCAGCCAATCGGCTTTAGGTTGGGCGACTTGGGGCGTTTCTGCTAATGGGGTTGTTGGGGCAAGTGTTTCAGGGGGGGCGCTGTGTCCCAATTGTTGAAACCAGACTTTAAATCCGTATTGTTGGTAAAGACTGGACAATTTTGCGTTATCAGCATCTGGCTCATCGTCCAAAATATCGCATGGCAAAGGCACATCAAATTTGAGTTGAACCAAGCGATAGGACAACGCCAATAAATCAAAATTCTCACGCAATTTTTCGCCCACTTTGCCCTTAATTTGCTCGGCATTGGCTTTAACGCCTTCAATTGAACCAAATTGTTCTAGCCATTTAACCGCCGTTTTTGGGCCAACGCTTGGCACGCCGGGGATATTGTCTGCACTATCGCCAGTAAGTGCCAACAAATCTAAGATTTGCTCAGGGAGAACGCCCATTTTTTCAACCACACCTTGGCGGTCGTACAAAGTGCCTTTCATGTCTAATTGAAAAACATTAGCACTCACCAACTGCATTAAATCCTTATCACTACTGGCAATCAATGTTTTGATATTTTGCTTATCTGCATAAGTTGCTAATGTTGCAATGACATCATCCGCTTCAACTTTGTCAACACAAATAAAATGCAGTCCCATGGCACGCACAATCTCATACAATGGCTCAGTTTGCATGATAAGTTCTTCATCAGCTGGTTTTCTGTGTGCTTTGTATTCTGGGTAAATATCATGGCGAAAATTCTTTCCCTTGGCATCAAAAATTGCAATTATCTTTGCTGCTGGGTGCTGATGTTGTAAGCGCTTAATGGCGTTTATCACACCAAACATAGCACCGGTTGGAAAGCCCTCGTCATTGCTTAAATTTTGTGCAAGGGTGGAGAAATACGCTCGGAATAAAAAGGCAGTTCCGTCTAATAAGATAAATTGATAAGGTTGTTGCATAATGGTTAAAGACCTTTGCAGTGCATAGGCTTTTTTTAAGGGTTGGAAAAATATAATAGATTTTATCCTTCTACGAGGGTTGTTAAAGATATTTTTAAAAAGTTTTTGGTATAAAATGCAGATTTTAACACCCAATTTTTCCAAAAAATCATGTCAAAAACGCTCATCAGTGCCAATCACATTAGCCTCAGTCACCACGGCAAAAAGGTACTAGATGATGTGAGTTTTGAGCTAAAAGCAGGTGAATTTATCACCTTAATTGGGCCCAATGGCGCTGGCAAGAGTTCGTTGATTAAAATCTTGCTTGGGCTGATTGCCTCTGACCATGGAAAGATTAAAAAATCTAAAGACATAAGATTGGGCTACACGCCACAAAAATTCATTGCCAATGAATTTATTCCAATTATAGTGGCTGATTTTCTCAAACTCAATCAAAAGATTGACACCCAGTTTTTAACCGATATCGCCACACTCACTGGCATTGAAACACGACTAAACTTACCCCTAAGCAGTTTATCTGGTGGCGAAATGCAACGCGTATTGCTCGCCCGTGCATTACTAGCAAAGCCCAATGTCCTTATCCTTGACGAGCCTGCACAAAACCTTGATATTGATGGACAAATGCAACTCTACAAACTCATTCAAGACATTCATCAACAACAAGATTGCGCCGTCTTAATGGTCTCTCACGACCTGCATCGAGTCATGAAAGAATCAACCCAAGTGCTGTGCCTATATCGCCATATTTGTTGTATGGGTCAACCTGAAACCCTTATTAAAAACCGTCAATTTAACGATTTATTTGCCGACCAAATGGATGAATTGATGGCAACTTACGAACATCATCACAATCATTGTCATAAAGATTAGTGGCTTGCCCTGATATAATGTTTATTTTTTGAACGATGGATAAATTATGAAGGATATTATTGAAGCAGCTTTTGAAAACAGAGCCAACCTTAACCCACAATCAGCCAGCACGGAAATCAAACAAGCCGTTGCCGAAGCCATTCACCTACTTGACTCAGGACAAGCACGCGTCGCCGAGCAAAAAGGGGTGGGTGATTGGGTGGTCAACGAATGGCTAAAAAAAGCGGTGTTATTGTCTTTTAGACTAGAGGACAATGTGCCTATGCAAGGCGGTTTTACCCAATATTATGACAAAGTTCCTTCAAAATTTGCCACTATGTCCGCAGACGAATTTGCAGCAGCAGGCGTTCGTGTCGTTCCCCCGGCAAGCGCACGCCGAGGTTCTTTTATCGCCAAAGACACCGTGCTAATGCCCAGTTATGTCAATATTGGCGCTTATGTGGATTCAGGCACTATGGTAGATACTTGGGCAACTGTTGGCTCATGCGCACAAATTGGTAAAAATGTTCACTTGTCTGGTGGCGTTGGTATTGGTGGCGTATTAGAGCCATTGCAGGCTAGCCCAACGATTATTGAAGACAACTGCTTTATCGGCGCTCGTTCAGAGGTTGTGGAAGGGGTGATTGTGGAAGAGGGTGCGGTGATTTCAATGGGTGTTTATATTGGACAATCTACCAAAATTTTCAATCGTGAAACAGGGGAAATTACTTATGGTCGTGTGCCAGCAGGATCGGTTGTTGTTTCGGGTAATTTGCCTTCAAAAGACGGCAGTTATTCACTTTACTGTGCAGTAATTGTTAAACAAGTTGATGCCAAAACTCGCTCTAAAGTAGGCATTAATGAGTTGTTAAGAGGTATTTAACTGCTGGACTGAGAGGTTTTTGTGTAAATATGAATATGCATCAATAATCCACTTTTTCGCCCACTGGGTCATTTGTTTAAACCGTAAAATCCACCAAGTTGGCAAAAAAAATTAAATATTATTCTTCATTCGTATTTGCACAAAGACCTTCTTTCATTTTTTCCAGCTGACTGATGTAGTTAGGTAATAAATGGTCCTCCGCCCAGTCTTCAATGCAGCCACTGCCAAAGGTTATACTAAATTCTTGATTTACATGCTGATAATAACAACCTAAGGTGTTTTTTAAAGGCAATTTTGGCACTTCGTCGTTTACATTAACCACTCGCCAAGAATTGAGGTTTGCATTGTTGTATATTGCAGCATATTCAGGAGAGCCTGTGCGAGGCGCTGCAAATGAGTAGAGAATAAGGTCTTGATATTCTGTATGCTTGACAATATCAAGTGCATTCAACACAGCAAGAGCGCCACCCAAACTGTGGCCAGTCAAATATATATTGCCTTTTATTTGCCTCTCTTTAAGAAAGTTCAAAACCTTGACCTGAGGGGAGAAAATTTTTTCTGCCAATGTATATACTTGATAAAACCCAGATTCAACTTTGCTGCCTTCTGTAAGGTAAGCACAATCTTCTTGCTCAAAGTCAATCGCTTCAAACCACTCTTCAATGGTAAGAACACCACGCCAACTAATATAAATATCCCCTCCTTTAGAGGCGATAAAGCCCAATGGATAAGGGTCACCTTCATGCGTTGTTTGGAATGTGATTTCTAATTTATAGCCCTCAGGTACTGTCCATTTTTTGCCTTTTATATAATCAACATATTGAGCATATGTCGCAGCGCTCAAATGAGCCAATTCTAAGGCTAGGTTTATATCAAATTTTTTTGATGAAGTCATTTTAATTGAATTGAGTGTTAATATCAGTCAAGCAAAACTATTGGCAAATCAATGAAGCACGCTTGTTGGGGAACCATATACATTTTCCAACATTACTTCCTTTTTGATTATAAAATCTAAAGACTTTATCCTTGTCGGTCAAAATTCCGTAGCCGAAACCTGAGCGAGAATAAACAAAATTAGCCTTATGTTTGTTAATATCAACGGATTTTTTCGTGGTGTTACCCACTTTGTATAATGCTGTGCCGCTATTGCCAACAATCAGTTGATCGTAATCGGTGTGCATATCTAACACTTGTAAATAATGTGCGTGCCCAGCAATAAATAGGGTGCGATTAGGCAGTAGGTTTTTGAAGGCCATTTGTTGGGTTAAATTGCCATAATAATATTTGGATTTAATCTTATTATAGGTCCACATAGGTCGGTGTGTCAGCACTATATTGGTCGAATCTTTGTCAAGTTTTAACTGCTCTATTGTCTTTTTATACAGTGCTAATTGTGTGTCGGAGGTACGGTCGTCCTGACCATAACTACTGTCAAACATAATATAATTAACATTTTTCAACTTAAACATATAGGGTTTTTCCATCTCGGCACAAGTTTGCCCAGTATATGCCCATGGCGATAAATAGCGGGACCAGCCATTTTTTGCCCTACTGCAATTTTCATGATTGCCCCTAGAAAAGGCAATGACTGCAGATTGAAACAACGAACTTGCAGGTGTAAACCAATCGGCATTCCAAGTGTCCCAATTGTATCCACTTGGCGAACCTTTGCAACCTTTATTGCCCTTAGGACAGGGGGTTTCCCGGTAAAAATAATCACCTACATGTAAAATTATGTCAGGGGTTTTTGAGGCAATACTGGCACTTAATTCACGAAACGGCCAAGCCTTAACATCGTTACAGTCTTGGACGCTAGTTTTCTTAATCCGACACCCTGTGTCGCCTAATATCGCAACACGATTTACTTCACTGGGTAAAGTAGGCAACACCCGCTGTTGAATTTTGATTGAATGGGTGTCACGGCTAACCAACAATTCACAGACTGCTGGAAAATTCGCCACCTTAGGCGCTCTTAATTTCATCACAGTAGGAACATTATTGATGTGTGCCACTGGACATTGTTTGTCATTTAATAAAATGGCTCTAACGCTAAGTTGATTATTTGCCGCCATTTGTACCCATCGATAAGGGGATTGTGCGTAAGTCAAAGATGACAATAATAACAACGAAATAGCAATAATAAACTTAGAAAAATTCATAAAAACTCCTTAGAGAGACCTTTGCATAAATATAAATAATCATCCATATTTACGCAAAGGTCTCAGTTAATAACTGACGCTAAAAATAACACCAAACAACACACTCATACCAATATATTGATTGTGCAAAAATGCCTTAAAATAGGCACTTTTTTCCCGTTTTTTAATTAAAAACTGATGGTAGATCATTAGCCCTAGCACCATAAAAAGCATAAAAAAATATTCTAATTTTAACGCAAATACCAACCCAATTATCAATAAAAGACTTATTAATATCAATTGTAATATGGCAATAATCAAACGGTCAAACTTTGCAAATAAAATAGCCGTGGATTTAACGCCAATCTTTAAGTCCTCTTCCCTATCTGCCATTGCATACATCGTATCGTAAATAACCGTCCAAACAACCGTTGCGAAGAAAACCCACCACGCCTCACTCGGCACACTGCCCTTTGTGGCAGCAAAAGCCATCGGTACACTCATCGCAAATGCACAGCCAAGCACGAATTGCGGCAGATGTGTCCAGCGTTTGGTAAATGGGTAAAGTGTCGCTAAAAAACCTGCAATTACTGCCAATTGAACGGTTAAAGCATTGGTCAACAACACCAAGCCAAAGGCAATCATCATCATTATAAAAAATAAAATCAGTGCCGACTTAGGATGAATTTCACCTGTTGTAATAGGGCGATTGTGTGTGCGTTCAATCAATTTATCGATTTTTCTATCGGCATAATCATTAATCACACAACCTGCTGAACGCATTAAAACCACGCCTAAAACAAAAATCAGGCATAACTTTAAATCAGGCAAACCCTCTGCCGCCAAAAACAATGCCCATAAAGCAGGATAAAGCAAAAGAGCAATGCCAATCGGCTTATCCAAACGCATCAGGCGAAAATAAGCATTCATAATGTTGCCAAAAATGCCTTTAATTCAGCTGACAACGGCGCTTTAACGGTTTGAATTTCTTCCGTACTTGGATTGGTAAAAGTTAATTGATGGGCATGTAAAAACAAACGCCTCAGACCTTGAGCATGTAATTTACGGTCAAATTCCCTGTCGCCATATTTATCATCACCCGCCAACGGATGCCCTGCATATTGCGCATGCACACGGATTTGATGCATTCGCCCAGTTTCAATTAACACTTCAACCAAAGCCGCATCAATACGGTCGAAATTTTTCAACGGTTGAAAATGACTCAACGCCTCTTTGCCTTTAACATCCACCACTGTGCAACGAGAATTTTGATGCAAAGGCGCATCAATCGTATGGCGTTTTTTTGACCAAGTGCCTTTAACTAAAGCGGTATAACGCTTTTCCATTTGATGCTGCACCAATTGTTCATGCAAATTTTTCAACACACTGCGTTTTTTGGCAATCAACAACACACCCGAAGTCGCTCTATCAATACGATGCACCAACTCCACAGGCGTGTTATACATATCTCTCAACGCCTCAATCACCCCCACATCAATCCCACTGCCACCATGGACTGCTAAACCACTCGGCTTATTGATGATCAACAACCCTTTGTCTTCATATAAAATACTCTCAGTCAATAATTTCTTAAGACCGTCAGAAGTTTTACCAGACTTTGGCTCGGCAACCCGAATAGGGGGAATGCGCACCACATCATCCATTTGTAATTTGTAATCCGCCTTTTTCCTGCCTTTATTAACCCGCACCTCGCCCTTACGAATTACCCGATAAATATGCGATTTTGGCACGCCCTTTAGATGTTTTAATAAATAATTATCCAAGCGTTGCCCCACAGCAAATTCATCAACTGTTTGAAAAATAACGCTCATAAGGCAAACAAGGTTTTAAAATTACTCGTGGTAGCACTGGCAATTGTCTCAATGCTTACGCCCCGAATTTCAGCTAATTTTTCAGCCGTATAATAAGTATAAGCAGGTGAATTAGGCTTACCACGATAAGGCACAGGGGTCAAATAAGGCGCATCCGTTTCCACCAAAATCCTATCCAACGGCACTTTTTTAGCAACCTCTCGCAAATCCCCCGCACTCTTAAAAGTAATAATGCCTGAAAATGAAATATAAAAACCCAAATCCAACGCCGCCTTAGCCGTCTCCCAATCCTCAGAAAAACAATGCATCACCCCTTTCTGTGCCTGCTCTTCACGCATAATCTCAATAGTATCCGCCCTAGCATTCCGAGTATGAATAATCATCGGCTTACCCGAACGATTTGAAGCCTGAATATGTCGCCTAAAACGCGCCCTCTGCCAGTCAGCAGTGTCTTTTTCCACATGAAAATAATCCAACCCCGTCTCCCCAATAGCAATAATATTATCATCCTGAGCCAACGCCAATAACGCCTCCACACTCGGATCCTGCCCCTCCATTTCACAAGGATGCACCCCCACCGACGCATAAATCTGCGGATACTTTTTCGCCAAAGCCAACACCTCATCAAAATGCTCCAAATCAATACAAACGCACAAAAATGTCTCCACCGATAGCGTCTTAGCATGCACCAACAAACTTTCCATACTACCGCCAAATGCGGATAAATCTACTCTGTCGAGATGGCAATGTGAGTCAATAATTTTCATCATTAAGAATCGTCAATTGACTGTAACAATTGTTGAATACGCCCCTTATCTTTTCCTTTGTCTAGATAAGATTTATAACTATTTTCTGCGTCCTTAATTAATTGCTGATAAGTAATAACGGTTATATTGTGTGCCATCAACGACTTTTCATCACTCTCTTTTTCAGATAGAACCTCCCATCCAGACAACCTATTGCCCACTAAACAAATTACTTCAATTTCACCTGTTTCGTTATGCTCATCAAGTTGTTTTTTTAACGCTCTTTTATACTTTTTAACCTGCTCTAAAATATTACCTGCTTTTGGCTTAACGCTAGATCTTTTTAATTCAATGATAATATGCTTCCCTGAAGTTTTTCTATACTTAATATCAACTCGACCATTTTTCTCTTCTGCGCTTAGTTCGTCAGAGACACGACTAAACTCTGAGGTAATTTTTTTTTCCATAATAGGGGGCTCAGTTGCTCTTTCCCATGAAGGATCTAATAACCAAAGATGTTCATAGATATATTCTTGAACTACTTTTTCTAAAGCATTGCCCTCTATGTGTGTTTGTAATTTTTGAATTACACTCAGCCTGCCTACTGTGATTTGATAATACCAAGAAGCCTCTATATCGTCAAGCTCTGAAAAGATTTCTAGTGTTTGTTCAAAATTTTCGTCATTTAAGTTATCAAGCTGGCTTAATTTTTCCTTATGATGAAGCGTTTCAAAAGCAATTACTCCTTGCTTGTACAAAGATTTTCTTTGTAAGTCATCATCCAAGCTAATAGCATTAATTTTTCCAAACATGCTTTTAGCAGATTTTTTAGCATCTCCTTGTAAACTATTGAACCATTCATTAATTGCCGGTATTTTTATCGCCATTTTTGTGCCATTTTCTTCTTTATATTTAACTCTTGCGTTACTAATGTATTTTAATTCATTCTCAATAAACTCTTTAATCCTGATAAACCTCTTGTCATCTTGAATAAAATCCTGCCTACTAGATGTCGCTATATCTTCATCGTCTGTGTCATCTAGAAAGTCTGCTCTAATTTCTCCTATTAAAAACTTTGTATAAAGCCCACCTTCTCTATATGAAACTAAAATATCCTCTAATGCAACCTTACCTCTAGACAATATAGAAATTTTATTTAAATTTACCCCATCCTCTTCTAAACTGCCAGACTCCTTAGATAATCCAATCCAACCACTAATTTTTAAACCATTTAGTTCGCTTGTTCTATCATGAACCATATCATCGTCAAGCTTGCCTAAATACTTACCATAATTACCCAATTCTCCGTATTTTGTAGCAAATTCTAACTTATGAAAATAACCTCTGTCCCCAATAGTGACACTATCTCCATTTACTATGACTTTGAATTTATCCGAAAAAATATCAAAACGGCGAGAGATGCGTTTTTTTAAATTATTATTAATTGATGATTGAACTCTTTTTTTAATGTCTCTTAAAATAATAACAGTGCCTGTTTCGCTTTCTATATTTATATGACCTATTTCATCTGGAAAATATTGCTCCTTAGATTCTATTTTTTCAATAATATCGCTGACATTCATTTTTATGCCAATTGTCTTGCCCTTTTTTTTTGTGTGTATTTCAATATCATTAGCAATAGAAAAAATTGACAACTTGCCGATCCCTTTTCTGCCCATTACTTGTCTACTAAATTTTGGAGTCAAGTCACCCCCCATATCCCTTCTTCTTTGGCGTCCTACCGTTAAAAACTTCTTATTCATTTCTTGGGTGGTCATGCCACAACCATCATCTACGATCTTAATTTCTTCGTTAGATGTAGTAATTTTAATATTTTCAGAGTCTGCATCCCAAGAATTAGCAATTATTTCTGATAAAACAGCAGGCACATTGCTATATAAATTAAGCCCTAAATGATTAAGTGCATTCAGATCAATGGTTAACTCATACTTGGATACAGAAGATATGTTGTTATTTGCCATAAAACTCCTTAATATGTTTATTAATTTGTTGTCCAACAACAAAACCTAGTTTTGGCGGAACTGCATTGCCAATATGACGACTTGTAGCAACAATTCCAATTCCATCACCAAAATCATAATCTTTAGGAAATGTTTGCAATAATGCACCTTCCCTTATTGAAATAGCTCTATCTTGTTCAGGATGTCCAAATCTACCTGAGCCGTAACTGGTAAATTGAGTTGTGATAGTTGGTGAGACTTTATTCCAATTCATGCGACCATAAACAGTTGCATAACTTTGTCCGCTTTCCTTTTTATAACAATCTAGCAATAATGTTTTATCCCAATCTTTCCATGTTCCACTGGGCCTTGACTGCCGTATTCTTTCTATATTTAATGCAGAAAGGTTTCTAGATTTATGCACTTTATCTTTTTTACAAGTCTCGCCACTTTTTAGTGTTGGCAGGGTTTTAATAATTTTATTAATTGGAATATGGTTATCTTTTGTGTGGGTTTTTTGTGGCACAGATATATCGCCTAATTTAGAAGCTAAAAAAATTAATCGTTTTCTATTTTGTGGTATGCCGTAATCAGCACAATTGACAACTTCGTAAGAAACCTTGTATTTCATTTTTTCTATTTGTTTAACAAAATTAGAAAATACTTGAGTTTTAGTTATCCCTCGTACATTTTCCATGGAGATAATATCTGGCTCTATTACTTTAATTCCTCGCAAAAAATGATCAATCATATTCCATCTTACATCTTTTTCTCTGTCTTTCACTTTAAAGGTGTGAGATGAGAATGTTTGACAAGGTGCGCAACCTGCTAAGACCTTAATACTGTCTTTAGAATACATCTCTTTCATAGCTTTAAAGCCATATTTGGAAACATCTTCACAAATAAAATTAACACCATTATTTTTTTTGTACGAATATTCACATGATTTGTCATTATCAAGGCCAACAAGCACTTTTATCTTTGCCTGTTGCAGGCCGTATGTCAGACCACCGATACCGCAGAATAAATCAATTGCCTCTATTTTCATAACCCTAACCCCTTAAATAATTTCTTGGCTTTATTTTTAATATCATCAGTATCAAATTGCTTTTCAATGTCATCTAAACTACCCTTGATGCCGAGTTTTTGTTCAATCTGGCGGCGTAAGTTGGCTTCAATTTCTTTTTTACCTGTTATTATCCCTTTTTTTTCTAAGGCGTTTTTTAGATTGTGCAGGATTTCTTTCGCCACTTCCTTGCCAATTTTATCAACTGGAATGCCAGAACTGCCACCAAAATTGCGTGCTGAGATATTGGGTACTTTAAGGGTGGTTTTGAGCCATTTGGTGTTAATTTTAAGGCTAATGTTGCGGACTTCAAGGTGTTTTATTTGAATGCGTTTTGTTTGGGATTTTTGGGATTTTTGGGTTGTGGGTTTGGCGCTGGTTAGGGTGTTGTTGTCGGGTTTGTCTAAATTGGTTAATAATTGGGTTAAATTGACTTGGTTGGCATTTTGTTCTAGGGCAAATTGCAAGCCATCCAGTTTGATTTCGTCAATAACGATTAAATGGCTATTTATGGGACCGATTTTGAGTAAAAAGTGATCCAGAGAAAGGGCGTCTTTATGCTTGAAATTAAAGGGGTTCTGCACTTTGATGAAGTCAATATTAAGGCTTTTTTCAAACAAATGGAGACTAAATTGGCTGATTTCAACGGGTGATTTGAACAAGGTTTGGGCGTATTTTTGAGTGTAATGTTTGCCAATTGGGTTGATAAAAAAAGCGATGGCTAGGGCTAGAATGGCAAGTAAAGCTAATATTTTGTAGAGTATTTTCATTGTGTTTTCCTTATTTTTTGAGACCTTGGTATAAATATGAATGGTGGGTAAACAGTGGATTTTTGATAATTATTCATACTTGTGCAAAGGTTTCATTTTAATTAAAAATCGTTGGTCTGAAACCCAAGGGACAGACAGTTGATAAATTTCAGCCTCTTTGGGCGGTGTTTCTTGTTTGGCATTTGCGCCTTTCATTAGCAAATAATGTCCATTATCGCATAACAAATGTTGGGTTAAGTTTAAAGTTTTGTCCACTTCTGCAAATGCTCTGGAGGTGATTTGACCAAAACATTGTTGTGGGTTAAATGCTTCAACTCGTGCATTTATCACAGACAAATTTTTGAGCGCCAACTGGCTTTTTACAAATTGCATAAATCGGCATTTCTTGCCTACTGTATCCAGCACACTCACGGCAAGGTCGGGCTTCATAATGCTGAGTACAATCCCTGGTAATCCTGCGCCTGAGCCTACATCAAGCAATGGCGATTGGTCGATAAATGGCACGATGGATAAACTGTCTAGCAAGTGTTTTTTAACGCCGACTTCCATCGTGCGAATTGCGCTTAGGTTGTAAGTTTTGTTCCATTTTATAATCAATTCTAGATAATGAATGAGTGCGCTTGCTTGAGCATCGTTAAGTGCGATGTGCATCTCTTTTGCACCTTGTATGAGGAGTTCTTTCATCGTTTATAGGTTTTTAAATACACCAATAAAATAGAAATAGAGGCGGGGGTAATGCCTTGAAGTCGGCTGGCTTGGCCAATGGTTTCTGGTTGATGGTCGTTAAGTTTTTGTATGACTTCGGCAGACAATGCTTTGATGGCGCTATAATCCATGGTTTCTGGCAAAAGGGTGTTTTCGTTTTTGCGATATTTTTCAATTTCTTCTAATTGGCGTTTGATGTAACCGGCGTATTTGATTTGATTTTCTACCACGGCAATCAAAGTTGTGTCATGCAAAAAAGGCTTTCCTGATGCAATTTGACTTAAAATTTGATAATCTACTTTTGGTCGTTTTAACAATTCCAACAAAGAGTATTCGTGGTTCAATTTCCCCAGTATTTCGCTTGCTTGCGTATCGTTGGCTTGAATCCAAGTGGTTTTTAGGCGTTGTTTTTCTGCTGCAACTGCTACATATTTAGCCTCAAAGGCTGTCCATTGTTCATCATCTACGAGCCCCAACGCTCTGCCTTTGGGAGTGAGGCGTTCATCGGCGTTATCTTCTCTTAATAACAAGCGGTATTCGGCACGAGAGGTAAACATTCGATACGGTTCGTTTGTGCCTTTGGTGATCAAATCATCTACCATTACGCCAATATAAGATTCATCACGTTTTGGGTGCCAAGGGGCTTTTTCCTGCACGGCACAGGCGGCATTAACACCTGCCAACAGACCTTGTGCTGCTGCTTCTTCATAACCTGTTGTGCCGTTAATTTGCCCTGCAAAATACAGGCCTGATATTTTCTTTACTTCCAGCGTTTGCTTTAATCCTCTAGGGTCGAAGAAGTCGTATTCAATGGCATAGCCGGGGCGTATAATTTGTGCATTTTCAAAGCCTTTGATTGATTGTATAAAATTGCATTGTACTTCGTAAGGCAAGGAAGTGGAAACCCCGTTTGGATAGACTTCATGGGTCGTTAGCCCTTCCGGTTCAACGAAGATTTGATGCGAATCTCGCTGGGCAAAACGCACCACTTTGTCTTCGATTGATGGGCAATACCTTGGGCCAATGCCTTCAATATTGCCTGTATACATGGGTGAATCTTTTAAACCATCGCGAATAAAATCGTGCGCTTTTTCGTTGGTATGGGTGATATAGCAAGGGATTTGCTGTGGATGGTCGCTCGCTTTTCCCATAAAAGAAAAAGTGGGTAACGGGGTGTCGCCGGGTTGTTCTTGTAGCACGCTAAAATCAATAGTGCGGCCGTCAAGCCTGGGCGGTGTGCCTGTTTTTAATCGACCCACGCCTAAATCATAAGCACGAAGAGTTTTGGACAATGGATTAGAAGGCGCATCGCCTGCTCGTCCACCTTGAAAATTGCTTTGCCCAATGTGGATAATGCCCCCCAAAAAAGTGCCTGTCGTCAGCACCACTTTATCAGCAAGAAAATTCAAGCCCATCTGGGTTTTAATGCCCTTAATCACATTATTTTCAATGATTAAATCATCAACTGCCTGTTGAAATAATGATAAATTCTCCTGATTTTCTAAAGCATAACGAATGGCTGCTTTATACAGCACCCTATCTGCTTGCGCCCTAGTGGCACGCACCGCAGGCCCTTTGGAAGCATTCAGCGTGCGGAACTGTATCCCAGCCTTATCAATGGCACGAGCCATCACCCCACCCATGGCATCAATCTCCTTGACCAAATGCCCTTTGCCAATCCCACCAATTGCAGGATTACAACTCATTTGCCCCAAGGTTTCAATGTTGTGAGAAATCAACAAAGTCTTCACCCCCATACGAGCAGACGCAAGTGCCGCTTCGGTGCCTGCGTGTCCACCGCCAATGATAATGACGGAATAATTTTTATTCATGCTTCCACCCATTGAAATAATTTATGTTTAGCGACTTTGTTGTCAAATGTTAATACCGATTGAATGCCAAACTTTTCAGCAGAATGGGCAATTAGTAAGTCTGATAAATCAAACTTTGTGCTTTGTGCATCCTGAATGCAGGCCTGAATGACTGATAAATTTTCAAACTTAAAAATAGGCATTAGCGTCAAATCCGACAAGGTTTGTAAAATCTCAGTGCGTTCAAATTTGTAAACAGATTCAAACACCCAAATTAACTCAATAATAACCAACATTGGCACATATAATTCCGCTCTTTCATTTCTTCCACAGAAAGAAACTACTTAAAACGCTTTAACTTGCAAAGCATCTTATCAACGGTCTTGAAATAGGACACATAATTGCCTCGCCATTTTTTGGCAAAACTTCAATTTTATTACCAAAATTTAAACGAAAAAGATCGCAAATACTTTTGATTATAGTAATCTGTCCTTCACTACTAATAGTGGCTAATGACATAACAACACTTCCTACTTAAAAACAGTTCCTTACATTATAGTAAGGTTTTTAAATAATGGGTAACTCAATCTAAGCCCCCCTAGAAAAGCGCTTGTTGAAACGGCGATAAACTTTCTGATTTTCTAAGACACAATGAATGGCTTCCTTGACAATGCTCATCACAGGCTTATTGGAGATATTTAGCGTGCAAAACTGTATCAATTGCTCAATCCATCTTTGACCAAATGCCCTTTACCAATGCTCATTTACGCTAGGATTTCAATGTTATGAGAAATCAACAAAGTCTTTACCCATGTAAGCAAAAGCAAGCGTCACCTCGGTACCTGCGCGTGCCCATCGTCAATTATGACAACTGAGAACTACTTATTCATTTGTTTCATAAAGCCACTTAGAGGCTATATAAAACACACCCAAAATATTTGCAGTAGTTGTGCTTAATAAAGCAATTAATACTGAGCCCTTAAGTTGAAAATAATGTTCATTCCCAGTGAGCAAGAAAAATACTAAAAGAATATAAACACAAATAGCCCAAAACAGTTTTTTGTATATTTCAACTGCGAGTTCGTGTTTGTTATTTTTGTGCTTTAACTCTTGTCTTTCTTTTTTAGAACTTAAAGATTCAGAAAGATCTTGCTCTGACCCTTGGGCTTCACTTTGGGGCTCTATGTTCTGCGACTTTTCTATTCTTTCTTGTATAAGTTTATAATAATCAACCATAATTATCAATTAAACACGATTATTCTTATAAGACTCATATATATCGTCAGCAGGAATTACGCCATATTTATTGTTTTTCCAAGATTTACTCCAAGGAGTATTCTCTTTATGTGTTAAATTTGATAATTGCATGCCACTATATTGCTTATAATTTTCATACACAGCTTTGACAATCTCCAAACTATCTTCATCAAGCTCTTCTGCATTATCAGAACCTATACTTTTTGTCACCTCATTAGAGCCATACTGTCGCAACTGTTCATAAAGTTCTGGCACGACAGGCCCAAAATTCCAAGCCCTAGTATCTTCATAGTACAGTTTAGTACCTCTAAGCGCTAAATTATATCCATGTGCAATATAAACCATCTTTTGTAATTGCATATTAGTTAAATACTTACCCTTATCTTTGGCTAAATCAATAAATTTATTAGCAATAGTTATCGCCGAATAAACCATATAACTCTCCCATTAAAATGCATCCACATTGCAAGTACAATCTATACTTGCAACAAACTTCTTAATCAAACTATTTGATTTTTGCATCCAACTCACCAGATAAATATCTTTGGCTCATTGTGTCTAATGAAGATACTTTGATTTTATCGGCATTGCCTGCTGAACCAAAAGCCTCAAAGCGAGCAGCACAAATATCACTCATCGCATTGGTTGCTTCTTTTAAGAATTTGCGTGGATCAAAGTTTGCGGTGTTTTCAATCAAGTGCTTGCGAACTGCACCTGTAGAAGCCATGCGTAAATCAGTGTCAATATTTACTTTGCGCACGCCGTTTTTAATGCCTTCTTGAATTTCGCTTACTGGCACGCCATAAGTTTGCCCCATATCGCCACCGTGTGAGTTGATGATTTCTAACCACTCTTGTGGCACTGAAGAAGAACCGTGCATAACTAAGTGTGTATTTGGTAAACGCTGGTGAATTTCTTTAATGCGGTCAATACGCAAGATTTCGCCATCTGGCTCTTTGGTAAATTTGTAAGCACCGTGCGAAGTTCCAATGGCAATTGCCAATGCGTCAACATTCGTTTCTCTCACAAAATCAGCGGCTTCTTCAACTGAAGTTAGTAACAAATCAAGGTCTAGTTTGCCTTCAGCACCATGTCCGTCTTCTTCGCCCATTTCACCTGTTTCTAATGAACCTAAACAACCTAACTCGCCTTCAACAGAAACACCACCAGCGTGTGCCATTTTGACCACTTCTTTAGTTACTGCGACATTGTATTCAAATGAGGCTGGTGTCTTGCAATCTGCTTCTAAAGAACCGTCCATCATAACTGATGAAAAACCTGATTGAATTGAACGCAAACATACTGCTGGCTCGCTACCATGGTCTTGGTGCATTACCACGGGAATATGTGGATACATCTCAGTTGCTGCAATGATTAAATGACGCAAAAATGGTTCGCCTGCATAGCCTCTTGCACCAGCAGAACCTTGCATAATAACGGGGCTATTGGTTTTGTCTGCTGCTTGCATAATGGCATGGACTTGCTCCATATTGTTCACATTAAACGCTGGCATACCGTAATTGTTTTCTGCTGCGTGGTCTAATAATTCTCTTAATGAAATTAACATATTTCTTTCTCCTTGTTTTTTTACTTAAATCAAATGTTGAATGTTACTTGTTTACTTACCAACAATAACACACTTTTTATACTGCTTTACCCTTATAAATCATCATCACCAACGCGTAAGATCTTCATCAGATTAGTGCCGCCCGATTGATTAACATGCATTCCTTTGGTTAATATTATCATATCGCCTTCTTCGACAATATTCTTCTCTTCCAATATGCTAACCACCCTGCCGTTAACCTTTTCCCATTCTGCGTCATTCATCTTGTCAATACCACAAGGATAAACGCCACGATAAAGTGTTGTTTTGCGCAAAGTGGCAACGCTATCACTCATGGCATAAATTGAAATATTAGAACTCATGCGTGACATCCATAACGGTGTTTTTCCACTGTCAGTAAGTGCCACTACAACTTTAACGCCTAAATGATTGGCGGCATACATTGAACTCATGGCAATGGTTTCATCAATATGATCGAAACACTCATGTAGGCGATGATGTGAAACTTTTGCAGTTGGGCTTTTCTCAGTTTCTACGCAAACATCATGCATCGTTCTTACTGCATTCTCTGGGTAATCGCCTGCTGCTGTTTCAGCAGATAACATAACTGCATCGGTGCCATCTAACACAGCATTTGCCACATCAAACACTTCTGCACGCGTTGGAATTGGACTGTGAATCATTGATTCTAACATTTGAGTTGCGGTAATGACAATGCGGTCATTTGATCTGGCTAATTTAATCAAGCGTTTTTGTTGTGCGGGTAATTGTGGGTCACCAATTTCGACTCCTAAATCGCCGCGTGCAACCATGATGCCTGCTGATTCTTGAATAATATCGTTAATGACTTCTTCCACCAAAGACTCAGCACGCTCAATTTTTGAAATCACGCCTGCATCAGAGCCTGCCGCTTTCAATAACTTTTTAGTAAGGCGCACATCGTCACCACTGACTGGGAAGGACAAAGCTACATAATCTGCTTTTGCTTTAGCGGCTGTTACAATGTCTTTTTTGTCTTTTTCAGTTAATGCATCAGCGGACAAGCCACCACCACGAAGGTTAAGCCCTTTCTTGTCCGAAAGTATGCCACCTTGCGTAACCACAGTATTGATTTTATTGCCATTGATGTTGGTCACTTCTAGCACAATTTTGCCATCGTCTAGCAATAAAATATTGCCTTCTTTGACTTCTTGTGGCAAGGTTTTATAAGCAATACCAACGGCATCTTGGTTGCCAGAAGTGTTGTCCATATCTGCATCAAGTGCAAACTTATCGCCAACATTTAATGTGATTTTTATACCGTCTTTAAAGCTGGCAATGCGAATTTTTGGCCCTTGTAAGTCCATCAAAATTCCCACATAAGTATTATTCACATGCGCCCAATTGCGCACCGCTTTAACACGGGCTAAATGCTCTTCTTCTGAGCCATGGGAAAAATTAATGCGCACAACATTAGCACCTGCTGCTAAAACGCTCTCTAAGACACCAGGCTTATCCGTTGCTGGACCAAGCGTTGCTAGTATTTTGGTTCTTCTTAGCAAGGGCTACTCCGATGCTCTTTGTTCTAAAATTTCTACTGCTGGCAGTTTTTTACCTTCTAGAAATTCTAAAAAAGCACCGCCACCCGTTGAAATATAGCTGATTTTGTCTTCAATACCGTATTTGTCAACTGCTGCCAAAGTGTCGCCACCGCCAGCAATTGAAAATGCATCAGATTCAGCAATTGCCATACCTAATGTTTTGGTACCGCCAGCAAATTGGTCAAATTCAAACACGCCTACTGGGCCATTCCAAACGATTGTTCCTGCATTTTTCATAATCTCAGCCAATTGCTGAGCAGAATCAGGGCCAATATCAAAAATCATATCGTCATCAACAACGGCAACTGATGCTTTGGTTTCAGCCTTAGCGGTCTCTGAAAACTCCTTGCCACAAACCACATCAGTGGGTACTGGAATTTCACAATCTTCCATCAATTTTTTTGCTGTTGGAATTAAATCGTTTTCACACAATGATTTACCAATATTATGGCCTTGTGCTGCAATAAAAGTATTGGCAATACCGCCACCAACAACCAATTGATCAACGATTTTAGACAAAGATTCTAAGACTGTTAACTTGGTTGACACCTTAGAGCCACCAACAATTGCTACCATTGGACGCTTTGGATTGTCTAATGCCTTACCAAGTGCTTCTAATTCACCTGACAACAATGGACCCGAACAAGCAATTGGCGCATATTTAGCCACGCCATGTGTTGAAGCTTGCGCACGGTGTGCGGTGCCAAATGCATCCATTGCAAAAATATCGCACATCGCTGCCATTCGTTTAGACAATGCCTCATCATTTGACATTTCACCCACATTAAAACGCACATTTTCACACAGTACGACTTCGCCATCTTGCATTTCAATACCGTCTAGCCAATCTTTCTCTAGGCGCACAGTAATATTTAACAACTGACTGAGGCGCTCAGCCACTGGTTGCAAAGTAAATTCATCACTTGATTTGCCTTCTGTGGGGCGACCACGATGTGACATTAACATTACTTTGGCACCTTGTTTGATTGCCATTTCAATGGTTGGTAATGACGCTTTGATGCGTTTATCGCTTGTTACTACGCCATCTTTAATAGGTACATTTAAATCCTGACGAATCAGTACTTTTTTACCGCTTAATTCCAACTCTTCTAAATTTATAATCATAAATTATCCTTCCATATTTTTTTAACCAATCCAGGACTCATAATAAAAGGGTTGTAATTTCCTTGTATTGCCATAATCTGCTTATTGCGTTTTATTTCTTTATCACTCACTGGATCTTGCTTGTGCCATTTAAGCAATATCTTTTGTGCCCACGGCGTAAAGTTATTCCCTTTTAATATAGGCGAGGACCAATTTTGAACTTTGTCATAATAAGCAGTAAGTAAGTAAAAATATCCTCTAGCAAGATCTCCTTTGAACTCATTAACTGGCTCAAAAAATATGCCTTTTAAGTGTTTATTTTTTGCCTTTCCTACCAAAGACCCACTCAGAGAGCGCTTTGCATTTTTTGGATCAACTTCTGCATAAGGATAAGCGGCACGCATATTATTCACAAACCCATCTGTCGGGTATATGTGAAATAAATCCGTAGCCATTGGCTTGTGTAAACTACCGCCCCACCAAGTTTTTGGAAAAGAATGTTCTCTGTTATAACAGTCGCCTTCTTTTTTATAATGACCACATTGATCAGTAAAGAGCTTATAAACATACGGTAACTTACCCTTCTTATACGAATAAATATCAAACACTTTATCTGGCTGATTGGGCAATGGATCAGTTTTTTTAAATGCCTTCCATAACTCTTTATAACTTAAAACCTTGTGTTTGCCTATTATTTCATACAATTTCTTCCTTAATGGTTCCCCCTGTAGTTGACTACTTACTTTGCTCTCAGTAGTAGAAGTGGATAAATAGCCGTATGAGTTTAGGCTTATTAGTACAATGCTAAAAAGAAAAAGTTTTTTCATGAGCGTTAAGCGATATGTTGAACTAAACGCAACATATTGCAAGTGTAACCATATTCATTGTCATACCAAGAAACCAACTTCACAAAAGTATCATCAAGTGCAATACCCGCATTCGCATCAAAAATTGAAGAAGCACTAACACCACGGAAATCACTAGATACAACCATGTCTTCTGTGTATTGTAGCGTGCCTTTCATAGTAGTTTCTGACGCTGTTTTAATGGTTGCGCAAATTTCTTCATAAGAAACGCTCTTGTCTAATTCACAAGTTAAATCAACCACGGAAACATCAACTGAAGGGATACGGAAAGCCATGCCTGTTAGTTTGCCATTTAATTCCGGCAATACAATACCAACCGCTTTAGCAGCACCTGTTGATGAAGGAATAATGTTCTCAAATACCGCACGACCTCCTCTCCAATCTTTCATTGAAGGGCCGTCAACGGTTTTTTGTGTTGCTGTTGAAGCATGAACTGTTGTCATTAATCCACGCTTAAGACCCCAATTATCATTGATAATCTTAGCAATTGGCGCCAAGCAGTTAGTGGTGCAAGAAGCTGCTGAAACAATAGATTGACCGTCATAAGCATCATGGTTAACGCCATACACAAACATAGGTGTACTGTCTTTAGCAGGTGCTGATTGAACCACTTTTTTAGCGCCAGCATCAATGTGTGCTTGACAAGACTCTTCAGTTAAGAAAAAACCTGTACAGTCAATAGCAACATCTACATCAATATCGCCCCATTTAAGATCCGCTGGGTTGCGCTCAGCAGAAAGACGAATTTTCTTGCCATCAATAACAAAATTATCACCCTCAACTTCAACAGTGCCATCAAAACGACCTTGTGCCGTATCATACTTAAGCATATACGCTAAATAATCATTGTCTAATAAGTCGTTAATACCGACTACTTCTAATTCTGGAAAATCCTTTTTAATTGCACGAAAAACCATGCGACCAATACGACCAAAACCATTAATACCTACTTTAATTGCCATTTTACTTACTCCTATATAATATATAAATTACGCCAAAACTTCATTCACAGTTTTAACAACATTGTCCACTGTAAAGCCAAATTCTTTAAATAACTGTCCTGCTGGTGCGCTTTCGCCGAATGTTGTCATGCAAACCAACCCACCTTCTAAGCCAACATATTTATACCATGCATCGCCAACGCCTGCTTCAATGGCAACCCGTTTAACACCTACCGTTAATACAGAATCTCGGTACGCTTTGTCTTGTGCATCAAATGCATCTGTTGAAGGCATGGAAACAATACGCACCTTCTTATCGGTCATTGCTTTTGCACTTTCAACTGCTAACGATACTTCAGAACCTGTTGAAATTAGAATAATATCTGCTGTGCCATCACAGTCTTGCAATACATAGCCTCCTTTTTCAATGTTCTTCACTTGTTCAGCCGTTCTTTCCATGGGCGTTAACGCTTGTCTTGAGAAGATTAACGCCGTTGGTGCATCACCTCTCATCATTGCAACTTTCCAAGAAACTGCGGATTCAATTGCATCGCAACCTCTCCAAGTTTGAAAACCCGGAATCATTCTAATGGTTGCCAACTGTTCAACGGGTTGGTGTGTGGGTCCATCTTCACCTAAGCCAATAGAATCATGTGTATAAACATAAATTGTACCGATTTTCATAAGGGATGACATACGCAAGGCGTTACGCATAAATTCCATAAACATAAAGAAAGTTGCGCCGTAAACTTTAAAACCACCGTGCAAAACCATGCCATTCATCATATGTGCCATGCCAAATTCACGCACACCCCATGAAAGATAATTGCCATTTGCATTCTCTTTGTTGACTTTCACAGTACCTGACCAGTTCGTCAAGTTTGAACCTGTTAAGTCTGCAGATCCACCGAACATCTCTGGTAACAATGGACCCATTGCCTCAATCGCTCTTTGTGAGGCTTGTCTAGAAGCGATATTTGGCATTTCTTCTTGTGTTGCAGCAATAAACTTATCCATTTCAACTTCAAAGTTAGCTGGCAAATCACCCGCCATACGCCGCTCAAACTCAGCCGCTTCTGCTGGAAACTCAGCCTGATAAGCGGCAAATTTGTCATTCCAAACACTTTCATCTATCGCACCCTGTGCCTTATGATCCCAACCTGCATAAACATCAGCAGGAATTTCAAACGGTGCATGCTCCCAACCTAATTGCTTGCGCGTTGCTGCGATTTCTTCATCACCTAAAGGTGCACCATGACAATCATGTGTGCCTGCAAGGTTTGGCGAGCCAAAACCAATGGTTGTTTTACAACAAATCAAACTTGGCTTATCAGTCACTGCTTTCGCCTCTTCAATCGCTTTATTAATTGCATCTGCATCATGGCCATCAACGGCAACCACATGCCAATCATAAGATTTAAAACGACCTGGAACGCCTTTTTCCATCCAATCGCCAATGTGGCCATCAATTGAAATATCATTATCATCCCAAAATGCCATCAATTTACCCAAGCCTAATGTTCCTGCCATTGCACAAGATTCGTGCGATAGGCCTTCCATCAAACAACCATCACCCATAAAGACATAAGTATTATGGTTAACAATTTCATGACCTGGCTTGTTAAATTGTGCCGCTAAAGTGCGCTCTGCAATTGCCATGCCAACCGCATTGGTAACACCTTGCCCTAAGGGGCCTGTCGTTGTCTCAATGCCATCAGCATAACCATATTCAGGATGTCCTGCTGTCTTTGAATGTAACTGACGAAAATCTTTAATATCGTCTATACTCAATTCAAAACCCGTAAGATGCAACAATGAATAAATCAACATTGACCCATGTCCATTTGATAATACAAAACGGTCGCGATCTGCCCAACTAGAATTTGTGGGATTGTATTTTAGATGATCATTCCAAAGCACTTCGGCAATATCTGCCATACCCATTGGGGCACCTGGATGACCTGAATTGGCTTTTTGAACTGCATCCATGCTTAAAGCACGAATTGCATTTGCTAAATTTCTGCGTGACGACATATTAAACTTCCTTTTAGAACAAAATTGAATGATTATACGCAAAACTTTTCAAATTATCAACCCAACCCTAAAATCCTAAATTTCTACCTTGTTAATCGTTTGCTATTTTTGGATTGAAACGCCACTGCACAAAAAAAACTCCATTTTAAAAGATAATTTTTTTTCATTTGCTGGTCTCATTTTTCTAAAATTTTTATCTAAAAATCACCCGCTCTTTATTTGTTAAAACCAATAGAGACCTTTGCATAAATATGGATGATTAGCAAAATTCAATTTTTGCCCAATTGGTAATTTCCTTAAACCTTGTCCTAGCAGGGCTAAGGCTGGGTTTAAAAAATTACCAAATGGGTGAAAAGTGGATTCTTGATGATCATCCATATTTATACAAAGGTCTCTAATAAAATAAATAGCGTTATTCGTATTTATACAAAAGTCTCAGAATAAAAGAAAAAAATCACTGTACAAAGCGCACTAAACGAACATAACCTTTTGAACTTACAGCAGTACGATGGCCTGATGTATCGTTAGCACTATTAAAATTTACCTGCCATGATCTTGAACCCGAACCAGGAGAGGATGACCAAAAGACATTGGAAGGTGTACTTGGAAAAATAGTCTCATTAATACTAGGATTAAAGCAGCGATTCGAAACTAAAGAGCCCAGTTCCTTTATATTTGGCAAGCGCCAATCGTTATGATTTGCAAAATTACTATTGTTCGTACTATTGATTACCTTTTTGCTTGTTTCTAATGCTTCTTTCCAAGTGAATGGTAGGGCTGCGCTCCTACAGTCATTACTTCTTGCTAGAAAGAATAAGCCTTCGGAACATTTTTTCCACATTAAATTGGTTTGTTTATCAGTAATCGTTCCATCTTTATTATCGGTGTACCTGCTATCTTTCCACCTGTCGAAAGTATAATTCGTGCAGGTTTGAGCCAACACATAACTGGTGGTTAAAAATATAATGTTGATTGTTAAAAATAAAATTGTTTTTTTCATATTGTGTCCTTAGTTATAGGTGAATAATAAACGGAGTTTTCGATTTTTAAGTCGATTATGCCGATAATCTTGCTCATTAATAAAGTGCATATACAATTGCATAAAACCATTTTGACTACTCTTTATTAATTGCTGTAAATATTGTAAAAACTTGTGCAAACTGTCTTTTTAAAACAAAGCAAATAACGAAATTTTTAACCCCACCTTCTATCTCAACTAAGCGTGTTATATCACGATCAGTAGTAAATATTTTTTGATGAGTCATCATCAGACCTTTGCATAAATATGGATTAACAAAATTCAATGTCTGCCAAATTGGTAATTTTCTTAACCCTTGTCTCAACAGAACCAAGGCTAGGTTTACCTTAGGGGATTGCTGGGGATCGTTGGAATAATTGCCAAATGGAAGAAAAGCGGTTTTTTGATGATTATTCATAATTTATGCAAAGGTCTCATAAGATTAAAATAAAAAATCACTGCTTAAAATACACCAAACGAACACTTCTTAACTTATTGCGAACATCGACAGAATTCCTACCATAGGTAAAACCTAAGAGCCACGCCCTCTCAGAGTTCTGAGCATTAGGCACAGATGACCAAAAGAAGCTAGAGGCAATATTTGGGAAATGATGATCGTTGGCATTTGCTACTTCAGTTGATAAATTAGCAATTGAGCGTAATTCCCCTACAGTCGGCACACGCCAATTATTACCACCACAGAGATTTTCAGTATTTGTACCATCAACTAAGCCCGTCCAATCATCATAATAAAGACCTTCTCTGTTGGCACGAATTTTACCAAGTGCGGTTTTTCCACCCCAACGATATAGATTATCTTTATGGTGAATGTTGGTATGAGTACCATCAGTAGTATCGCTGTCTTTACTGCCATTACTCGTTTTTATCTCCCAAATCAATCCTGTTACATTGTCTCGCACACAAGACCATTTAGTGCCAGCACTTTCTGTGCCATCTGCTGTCCATGTTGCATCTTGAACGCTTAACACATTGCCTGTACTGCCGAGCTTGGTGAAATCAAATCCTGCTTCACCACCACCCACTTTTGTCAAGGTGCCAGCGACTGCCTGAGCATCTCGTCCATGTGAACAGTCTTGTGCCGATATTTCTACACCCGTGCAGGCGTTATTGTTACCTGATAACTCGTTCCCACCCCAAGTTATGCCTGTATCGTTGAGCGCCCCAGTTGATGTCGCTTCTATTTTGGGGGTAGCGGTTACCTCATTAGATTTGCCACTTTCAAAAGCGTCTTTAACGGCTGTAACAACAAAATAGTATTTTGTACTGCTTAGACCATCAATGGTTTTACTATGGTTGGTAATATTTTGCAATAATGAACCACCGTTTAAAGAAGCGTAATTAGACAGACTAATACCGCTAAAACTTTCCTCAGCGTGATATATTTGGTACCCTGTCGCCCCTTCAACTGCACTCCAAGTTAAAGTAACAAAATCTTCACCTTTGGCGGCTGTCAGGTTTTTTGGTGTGTCTAAAATAACGCTGATGCTTACCGTGGCTGTATGATCACCCATTGCATTAGTGGCTTTAATGGTGTAAATTGTAGCGTTTTGTAATGCAGTTGGTGCACCAGAGATTTCGCAACTACCACTAACAAGCTTTATTGTTAAACCACTTGGAAGACTGGGCTCACTACGACAACTACTAGCGCTACCACCTGTGTTACTAAATGCAAAGGTTGCATTGCTATTAAGAATTAACTGTTTGTCTGATAAATTAACGAATGACGGCTCGCTCGTAGGTGTGGTAGCGACCATAGCACTTGGAGAACCTTCAAAGCCATCTTTTATTGCAGTAATGACAAAATAATATAAAGTGTCATTAGTTAAGTTGTCAACGGCTCCACTAATACCAGAAGATACTTGTACTGACGAGACGCCAGCACTGCCTAAGTTAGATGCGTTAATTGCATTTTGGGAGTAATATATTTTATAGCCTGTTGCTCCGTTAACTTCACTCCAAGCTAAGGCAACAGTGGCATTACCTTGAATGGCTGTAAAGTTTTTTGGTGTATCTAAATTAACGCTGATACTGACCGTGGCAGTGCTATAACCTGTTGAATTGATGGCTTTAATAATGTAAATTGCAACACCTTGTAATGCAGTTGGTGTGCCAGAAATTTGACATCTGCCACTAACAGAGGTTACTGTTAAGCCATTTGGAAGGCTAGGATTGCTGCTACAACTACTAGCGGCACCACTATTTTCCTCGCCAAATGCAAAGGCCGTGATAACGCTATTAAGAATTAAATGTTTGTCTTGTAAATTAGCAAGTGACGGATTGATCACAGGGGTGGCAGTTATCATGCTACTTAGAGAACTTTCAGCGTTACCTTTTATTGCAGTAATAACAAAATAATATAAAGTGTCGTTAGTTAAGTTGTCAACAACTCCACTAATGCCATATGATATTTGCACTGACGAGACATCATTACTCTCTAAATTGGATGCATTAATTTCATTTTGGGAATAATATATTTTATACCCTGTTGCTCCGTGAACTGCATCCCAAGCCACAGTAACAGCACTATCACTTGTGGCGGCTACAAGGTTTTTTGATGTGTCTAAAATAACGCCAATATCAATCGTGGCTGTGCTATTACCTGTTAAATTAGTGGCTTTAATGGTGTAAGTTGTAACATCTTGTAATACAATTGGTGTGCCAGAGATTTCACAACTGTTATTAACAAGTGCTATTGTTAAACCACTGGGAAGACTAGGATCAGCGCCACAACCATTGATACCACCACCTGTGTTACCAAACGCAAAAGTTACCGCTCTGCCACTAATCAAACTTTTGCCCAATAAGTTAGTAAGAACTGGCGTGCCAATTATATTTGCTTTAATTTTATTAGCATTAATATTTTTAAACTTGTCATCTAAGCCATCAAGTGCTGCCACTAATTTTTTTGCAGTTGTTTGCTCTAATGTTTTATCAATTAAATCAACTTTGAGTGAATCCATAACTTTACTAAGGCTATCGTTCCCGTTTACGCCTTGTCTTTCAAGTTCTGAAAGCATTGCTAAAATCATTGCATAATCTCCAGCGCTGTCATCGGCTAAAACAGTTCTACTAGTTTTGTAAATATCTGTAGGAAGAATTGAAGCGATACTTTTTCCTGACAAACCAAAAGCCATGGAAACTGCGCCATTATAAACATTAATAACATTACTAAGATTAATGTCAGCTTGTACGGCAATTTCAGTCAATGGCGTAATGGCAAATTTCTCACCCTCGACAAAATCAAGTGCCACTCGCAACATTGGCGATTGTTTTTCTGCGTTTGTCGCTTCATCAATATAACTTCCAGCAGAACATTCAATTAAAGCTTCGCCAGAATAGCCAACATCGCTAAATTCAACAAAACCCTTGTCGCTAATCGCAGAGGCTAGTTTATCGCCTTTTGCACCCGCTACAGTGATTTTATGAATAGCGCAACTTGCCTTATCAATTGGAGCGGCAGAGAGGAAACCAGAAGAAATATTTGGCGATGATTCACCACCACAAGATTGCAATACTAAAGCTACCAAAACTAATAAATACCTTAACAAACTAAACATCTACACCTCCAATTACGAAAATTATATCGTTTTTACATTATCAAAAAAAAGATGATACTCCAAGGTGTCTCGGAATATCTTCCTTCTATACCTATCCATTAGCGCACTTAGATGATCTGAATTGGCTGTTTAAAGGCCACACCTAATTAAAAGCCGCGAACTGCGTCACTAAATCTCCGTGTGATGACATATCAAACTTCCTTTAGAGCAAGCAATTGAATGATTATACGCAAAACATTTCAAATTATCAACCAGCCTCAGTCAATCAATTACTGTTCTTGGACTAAATCCGCTACACAACAACAAAAAACACCCTAATTTAAAAAATAATTTTTTTTCATTCATCTAAAACCTTAGTCTAAAAAATTCCTCTCTGGCGATTACACAGCACACACCGAATATATGAGTTAGATCTGAGGATGTGGCAAAGTGCCAGTGCCCTATTGACACAAGACAAGGGCGATCAAAAATGAGAAGAGGAATTTAGGAAATAATTACGATCACTGACCAGCAATGCAGGGGGGCTCAATTGATAAATCAGCAATGCGCCCCAACGATAGCAAGGCATTCAACTAAAGCCTTGCCAGAATAGCCGACATTACTAAATATGACGACAGCCTTATTGCTAATCGCAGAGGCTAATTTATGCCTATTGGTATTGTTAATTGGAATGGCGTAGCAAAACTAGAAGAAATCTTTGGTAATGGGCGCGCCATCACCACAAGACTACCATGCAAAAACTACTACAACTAACTAAAACATTGGGCGTGCAATAAAACGAAAAATTATATTGCTTAAAAACCCTCTGTATAAATATGGTGCCGAAGGCCGGACTCGAACTGGCGACCTACTGATTACAAATCAGTTGCACTACCAACTGTGCTACTTCGGCGTAATTAAAAAGTAAGAATTATACAATCTTATTTAAAAAATAACTCATGTTTTTTATTATAAATTGTATAAATTCTTAAATATGGTGGTTATAGGTGGACTTGAACCACCGACCCCAGCATTATGAATGCTGTGCTCTAACCAGCTGAGCTACATAACCGTAAAGAGAGCGTATTATCCAAACTTTTATTGAAAAAGTCAATAGTTTGCCCTTAATATTATTTAAAATCAATGATTATGACAGTTCTTAAAATTGCACTCACGGGTGGCATTGCCTGTGGAAAATCACAATTGGCTCAAATTTTTGCTAAGTTTGGCGTTGATGTTATTCAACTTGATAACATCAGCAAAGAGATAACAGCGCCTAAATCAGCTGGAATAAAAGAGTTGATTGATGCCTTTGGTAAGAAAATTGTCCATCCAAATGGTGGCTTAAATCGAGCAGTTTTGCGAGAGATATTATTAGCAAGCAAGAGTAATCAAGCAACTATTGAGCGCATTCTACACCCAAAAATATTGACAAAAATGCAAGAAAAGATAGAAACGCTGGAAAAACCATTGGTTATTATCGAAATTCCGTTACTCATAGAAGGGTTTAAATATTTTTTTGATAGGGCTATTGTCGTAACCTGCCATAATAAAAACCAACTAGAAAGGCTAATAAATCGTACAAATATTGACGAAAAACTAGCGAAAAAAATGATTGCCGCACAAATTAATCAAGAAGAGAGATTAAAAATAACCGAATTATTACCAAGTGATATTGTAGAAAACAATAATACTGTCTCTGATTTGGAACAGCGTGCCGAACAATTGTATCAAAAATTAATCAATTTGTAGGTGCTTATGCAAAGTTCGTTTGCAGGCGTTTGACTGGTTTGCCATTGATTAAATGCTCGGTGATAATTTCATCAATATCCTCTTCGTCAATATATTGATACCAAATATTATCAGGATACACCACAGCCACTGGACCCAACTCACACCTCCCCAAACAACGAGATACACTTACACCGATTTTCCCTTTACCAAGTTTGCCTTGGTCTCGGCATTTGTCTTTGGCGTAACGATACATTTGTTGAGCGCCAAACTGCGAACAGCATGTCTTGGCGTCTTGGCGAATGTTATTGCAAAAGAAAATGTGTCGTGTGTAGTAACTCATAATTTGATAGCCCGTTGATAGCAATGTTTTTTATCAATACCCGTTATTTTTGCCGCCAATTTTGCGGCTTTTGAGGCGCCCATTTCAACGAGTAAAATCGGTAAAATTTTATCCAATTGCGCCTCGCCTGCAACCAAATTACGCTTATCAATGCTGGAAACAATAATAACAAACTCGCCTTTTTGGTGTGCCTTATCTTCAATTAAATATTCAATTAATTGTGGCAAAGTGCTGGTTTTGATGGTTTCAAAAGATTTGGTAATTTCCTTGGCAAAACAAACAATGCGCTCCTCACCCAACACACCTAACAGGTCGTTTGCACAGGCTAAAATGCGTTTAGGTGACTCGTAAAATACAGCCGTTTCATGGCAGTGAGAAATTGCTTGAATGGCTTTGATACGAGCGCTGGATTTGGCGGGCAAAAAACCAAAAAAACTAAAACTATCACTGGCAATACCACAACTGCTTAAGGCACTAATCAACGCTGATGCACCGGGAATAGGGCAGACTGTTATACCCACTTTTTTGGCCTCGCTAACCAAAACAAAACCTGGGTCACTAATCAGCGGCGTGCCTGCATCGCTAATGAGTGCGATATTTTTCCCTGCCAATAATTCTACCACCACGGCAGCGGTTTTGGCAGATTCGTTATGCTCGTGAAAAGCTTGAACAGGGGTATTAATGTCATAATGATTAAGCAACTTTTTACTGTGGCGAGTATCTTCTGCTAAAATCAAGTCAACCGTTTTGAGCGTTTCTATCGCTCTAAACGATATATCTTCAAGGTTTCCAATAGGGGTGGCTACTATATATAAGGACATAAAAGATGTTTAGTTTAAAGCGACAAGTAGGCAATACAGCGGAAAAATTAGCACTTCAATATTTAACAAAAAAGGGGCTAAAACTTGTCGAGCAAAACTATTTAACTAAGTTTGGTGAAATAGACATCATTATGCTTGATAAATTGGAACAAATATTAGTTTTTGTTGAAGTTCGTTATCGTAAAAATGTATGCTTTGGATCTGCAACTAGTACGATTAACAGCACTAAACAAGCAAAAATCATCTGTGCTGCCAACCATTTTTTACAAAAAACCTCTCAATATGACGATTTTATTTGCCGGTTTGATGTTGTTGGGCTAGAATCTGATTTAAAATATCCTGAAATAAATTGGATAAAAAATGCTTTTGAAGCTATATAACTGATGAAAAAAATTATTCTATCCACCATGCTAATGGCAAGCACGCTGTTCTTAACTGGCTGTTTTATAACAACGGCAATTAGCACCACCTTTTTGCTTTCTAACGACAGGCGCAGTAGTGGTGAAATTATTGATGATAAGGGCATTCAATTTGTTTTACTGAGCTGGACAAGTGAAGATAAAATCTTACAAGATGCCCATTTAAATTTCCTAATTTATAATAAAACCGTGCTGGTAACAGGCGAAGTTCCTACTGCTGCTGCACTTGATCACCTTACTGCACAAGCGCCTTCCCAAGATTTTAAAATTAAAAAAGTTATTAACGAAGCGCGCGTTGCAGAAAATAGCAGCCTATTTAATCGCATAAAAGATTCAGCCATTACCGCTCAAATTGAAACATTATTCCTTGATCAAGAAGTGTTTAACCCAATACATGTGAAAATTACCACAGAAAATCGCACCGTCTATCTAATGGGGTCTGTTACTCAACGCGAAGCGAATTTTGCCACAAAGATTGTATCTTCAGCACAAGGTGTAAAGCGCGTGGTTAAATTATTCCATTATCTAAAAGACCGTCCTGCGGCTGAAATTAAACGCGATAAACAAAGAAAAATTGAGGCAGAAAACGAAGCCAAAGAAGCAGAACGACAACGCCAAGAAGAACTGTTAAGCCCGGCCTTTAACTGGGGAAAATGAATAACGGTGCTGGTCTTTAAGCGCACCAAATCTCTCCAGTGCTATTAAATGTTGTTTGGTGCCATAACCTTTGTGCTGTGCAAAGCCATATTCAGGGTGGTAAGCGTCTAATTCAATCATCTGCCTATCGCGTGTTACTTTGGCAATAATGGATGCAGCTGAAATGGCTGGTTCGCTCAAATCACCTTTAATAATAGCTGTGCAATTTTCCAATTTCGGGCAACGATTGCCATCTACCAAAACCCTGTCATATTGCATATTCAAACTTTCTACCGCACGCCTCATCGCTAACATCGTGGATTGTAGAATGTTAATATCATCAATTTCATTTGCACTTGATTCACCCACTGCCCACTGGCATTGGTTAGTAATCAGAGTATATAAAACCTCACGCTTTTTCTCGCTAAGTTTCTTAGAATCGGTTAATTCAGGCAAATCAAAATCATCCGGCAAAATAACCGCACCTGCCACCACATTACCCACCAAACAGCCTCTGCCAACCTCATCAACACCAACAATAATCATTTGTAAGCCTTGATGCGTTGCTCCAAGTCATTTGGGGCAATAAAAACAAAGGCTCGCCCTTGTTTAGAGTGTTGCAGTAAATTGAGTTTTGACAAGCCCACCAAGTCAGTTTTTGCAGTTTGATAACTAATCGATTGTGAAATTTTATGTCCTGCAATGGTATAAACCGAACCGGGGTGTTTTAGTGCATTTTGAATGAGCATGGCTTGGCGTGAATTGACCTTGCCATTACTTAGATAATTGCCCAATAAATTAAGCGCTTGTTGCTGTTGCTGCTGTTTTTCATCAACATAATCAAACAACCCAGTAATGGCTTGGGTAATAAACTTAAGTTGACTGTTAATAAAATAAGTCAAATCAAAATCATCACTTTCAACCATTAAAAACGATTCTCCATATTGAACTTGCGCTTTCTTAATATACCTTGACAAAGTAATGTATTGAAACAACCAATAATTATTTTTCAAAATCACCCAATAAAACAAAGCCCTTGTCGTCCGCCCATTGCCATCAGCAAAAGGGTGGTCATACGCCAAAATAAAATGCACAACAATCGCTCGAATAATGGGATGCACAAAATAATCAGGCGAGTTGCCATTCGCAAAATCACATAAAACTGTTAGCCTGCTAGGCAATTCTTGAAAATCAGGCGGATGATGCAAAATAGTCTGTGTGCTATTATCAACCACATTTACTTCATTGTCCCGCCTAAGTTTGCCAACTTCCGAATCATCCATCGTTCCCTTGGTAACAATAGCATGTAGTTGCAAAATCAAACTTGGGGTTAATTCATCTTGCTTGTGCTCATTAATAAATTTAATGGCATGGTAATTATTGTCAATCATTTTCTGCGAATGGTCGTTAGGCGTTTTGTCGTGTTTCAACATTTCCCGTGCGACTTTTCTGGTGGTTGTTGCACCTTCAAGTTGGGAGGAACTAATCGCCTCATCTATTAACGCACGCACAATATACCTGTCGCTATTACTGTCAATATTTTTGGCTTCAAGTGAGCCCCGCATTTTTGAATCTATCTCATGAATATTTTTCTGAATATCATCCGTCAAAACAAAAGAGAAATTCTCAGAAAAAGGTAGATTTTTTTGTTGTTGCAAGCGTGAATATTTAAGGAAATGCCAATATTGCTCAATATCATCAAACTTATCGGGTGTTTTTAGATGGCGTATTTTATCCCAGTGTGAATAGCGTTTTTTCTCATCAACAATAGTAGGCACAAGTCCTTGTTGTATTTTTTTAAATACCGACGCAAACAATTCTTCCCGAGAAATTTTAGGTGGTGGAACGATTTTCATACAAACAATGACAACTGAAAAAATTGCTATTATATCACTAATTACTAATTTTCATTAAATTAGTAATTAAATAAAAATTTCATAATATTCTTTGTTTTGACAGGGGTAATTCGAAATAAAAACTTATGAATTAACATCTAAAACCCACCAATATAACACTAACTACTAATCGCCTTAAAACCAATATCAGTTCGATAATAAGCATTTTCCCAGTCAATTTTTTGTAATAACGCATACGCATTTGCCTGTGCATCCTGAGTATCCACACCAAGTGCCGTGGCACATAAAACACGCCCACCATTACTGACAACATTATCACCTTCCATCTTAGTGCCAGCATGAAACACCTTAGCCGAAGCACTGTCCTCTGGCAATCCAATCACTTCGCCCGAAGGATAAGCGTTAGGATAACCATTCGCCGCCAACACCACGCCCATTGATGAGCGCTCATCCCATTCAATACTGGCTTGGTCTAATTTTTGTTGTGTTGCCAACAAGCATAATTGTGCTAAATTAGAGTGCAAACGCATCATAATCGGCTGCGTTTCTGGGTCGCCAAAACGGCAATTGTATTCCAAAACCTTAGAATTTCCTTGCTGGTCAATCATCAACCCCGCATACAAAAAACCCGTATAAGGCCTACCTTCAACCGCCATACCCTCAACCGTTGGACGGATAACCGTGTCCATAACATCTTGAAAAATCTCATCAGTAACAATCGGTGCTGGCGAATAAGCACCCATGCCACCAGTATTCGGGCCTTTATCGCCATTGTCTCGTGCCTTATGATCTTGTGAAGTTGCCATTGGCAAGATATTTTTGCCATCAACCATCACAATAAAACTCGCCTCTTCACCCCTTAAAAATTCCTCAATCACCACACGAGAACCCGCTTCACCAAAGCGATTACCTTCCAACATATCGTTAATCGCATCACTCGCTTCTTGTTGCGTATTGGCAATAATCACCCCTTTGCCCGCCGCCAAACCATCCGCTTTAATCACAATCGGCGTGCCCTTTTCTCGCACATACTTCACCGCAGGCTCAACCTCAGTAAAAACCTCATAAAATGCAGTCGGAATATTATTCCTATCAAGAAAATCTTTACAAAACGCCTTCGACCCCTCCAATTGCGAAGCCGCCTGAGTAGGTCCAAAAATCGCCAACCCCTCCGCCTGAAATGCATCCACCACTCCAATCACCAACGGTGCTTCAGGTCCCACAATAGTAATATCAATCCCATTATTTTTAGCAAACTCAATCAAAGCGCTAGTATCCTCCACGCCAATATCAACATTCGTCAATTTGTCCTCCAACTGCGTCCCCGCATTACCCGGCGCCACAAAAACCGCCTCAACACTATCAAACTTAGCACACTGCCAAGAAATAGCATGCTCACGCCCACCACTGCCTATTACTAATACTTTCATTGTTTTATCCTATATGAGACTTTTGCATAAATATGGATGATTAGCAAAATTCAATTTTTGCCCACTTGATGATTATTCATATTTATGCAAAGGTCTCTATATATATTGTTCTATAAATTCTCTAAAATTTTTATGTGACATAATCTGTGTGCCGTCGCAATTAAATGACATTGATACGGTTGAATTAAATAGATTGATGGTAATTGTGCGTAAATAATAACCTTCTAAATGACGCAATTTAGGAATATTTTCCAGAATAAAGCGCAAGTCGTTGATGTTGGTTAATTGCCCCATTTTTTGGTTGCGCTCGAGTAAAGATTGTTGCCATTGTGGGGAGAGGATTTCAAATGAGTCGTCTTGTTCGAGCAATTTGTAAATGCGCTTAATCAACTGGCTTTTTTCTTTTAACGCAATTTTATTAAAATGAAAATCTATATACTCGGGACTTAGCAAATCTTCTGCTAAATGCACCTCGGTATTAAGTGGGTCAAAAACGCTGGATAACCGAACTTCGGTATTATTCAAGCCAATTACCAAACGATAAGCGCCTGTTTCAAGTAGCAAATACAGCCAAACCCTCGCAAGTTCGTCAATGTTTTCATCTACAACATTAAAAGCCCGTTCACGGTTATAAACACTTTCACGCAGGCTTTTATCACCTTTGATGGAGTGCATTAAGTTGTTATTAAAATAATAGCCAACGAGGGCGTCTTTTTTCTTCATATAAATAATCGCTTGGGTTGTAAGTAGCCATTTTCTATTTGTCCAATACCTAGAAAAATGGCGTTTTCGTCAAACATTTTAACCAAATTATCAACTTGGTTTGCAATTTTAATTTGCCTGCCATAACGAATGTCTATGCCTTGTTGTTTGTCAATGGTAACGCTGTGAATACTAGGTAGCATTTCTTCACTTGGAAAAATCTTGGCATCCAATTGTTCAAAATCACCTGTATCGCCTGTTAAAGCTTCCAAATCAGCAAACTTAAGCGCCTGAGTGATGTCAATGTGGGCAAATCCTGTACGGCGTAATTCAATAACATGTGCGCCACAACCCAATTTATCGCCAATATCAGCAATCAATGAGCGAATATAAGTACCTTTAGAGCACGACACCTCTAAACTGACTACACCATTTTCATAGCCTAAAAAATCAAGTTTATGAATGGTAACTGAGCGGGCTTTGCGTTCAATCTCAATCCCTTGTCTAGCAAGTTTGTATAAAGGTTGTCCGTCTTTTTTAAGCGCTGAATACATCGGTGGCACTTGCTCAATATCACCTTGAAAACTCAATGCGGCATCCAGCACTTGCGCTTCACTGATTTGCCCAAAGTCTTTTATTACAGTAACTTCACCTTCGCAATCCAGCGTATCTGTCGTTTGTCCAAGTTGCCCACGCACAAAATATCGTTTGTCATCATTAAGCAAAAATCCTGCAACTTTTGTAGCCTGCCCCAAACAAATTGGCAATATGCCACTTGCCAAAGGATCCAATGCGCCGGTATGCCCTGCTTTTTTGGCAAAAAATAAGCGTTTAACTTTTTGTAAAGCGGCGTTAGAACTCAATCCTGTGTCTTTATCCAACAGAATGATGCCATTAATATCCCTGCCTTTTGCGTTGCGTCGTGACACCAGTCGAATTTAAAGTTTGGCTAATAATTTATCAATTCTAGCACCTGTGTTTGGCGCTGAATCGTAAATAAACTTGAGGGCTGGCGTATGGCGTAAGTCTAGGGTTTTTGATAGGCGAGAACGGAAAAAACCACTGGCTTTATAAAGTAAGGGTGCCACAGTGTTTTGCTGATCTTCTGGTACGGTGTAAAAAACCTTCGCACTGCTTAAATCACGACTGCTTAAAACATCGGTGATGCTAACCATTTGCAATCTAGGGTCTTTGGTTTCGTTTCTTAACAGCATTACTAATTCTCGATGAATCAATTCATTAACTCTTTCAACTCTATAAGAAGCTTGCTCTGCCATTTGTAAGTGCTTAAAGCGTACGCGCCCTTTCAATGCGCTCAAAGACTTCAATTTGGTCGCCTGCTACAACATCATAACCTGCAACACCAATGCCACATTCGGTACCTGATTTAACTTCTTTAACATCGTCTTTAAAGCGTCTCAGTGATTCTAACTCACCTTCAAACACTACTATGCTATCACGCAATACACGAATTGGGCTGTCTTTTCTAACCACGCCTTCTTCAACCATACAACCAGCAATATCACCCAGTTTTTGTGATTTAAACACTTCTTTCACATTGGCAATACCAATAATATTTTCACTTAATTCAGGACTAAGCAGTCCGCTCATAATCGCCCTTACATCATCAATTAAATTGTAGATGATTGAATAGTATTCAATTCGCACACCTTCATTATCAGCGGTCTTGCGTGCCATCGCATCAGCACGCACATTAAAACCAAGTACCAATGCACCTGAGGTGGCCGCTAAGTTAATGTCGGTATTGTTAATACCACCCACGCCACTTAAAACAACTTTCACACGGACTTCATCAGTTGACAATTCTTCAAGTGCTTCAACCAATGCTTGTGCCGAGCCTCGCACATCAGATTTAAGCAACACATTGACGGTAGAAACATCGCCTTCTTCCATCTTTTGTAAAAAATTCTCCATCTTTAATGCTTGTTGCTTTTGTAGCACAGCCTCACGGTCACGCGCTTTTCTAAAATCGGCCACTTCTCGTGCTTTGCGTTCCGTTTCTACTACCAAAACTTCATCACCTGAATCTGGCACACCTGACAAACCAAGCACTTCAACTGGCATTGATGGTCCAGCTTCTTGTAAAACTTTGCCTTGGTCATTCACAATTTGTTTAACCTTGCCGTATTCTAAACCAGCAATCATAATGTCGCCTTTCTTTAAAGTGCCTGATTGCACAAGAATTGTGGTTACTTTGCCACGCCCTTTTTCAAGGCGTGCTTCTAATACGGTGCCTTGTGCTGGACCTTCAACAACTGCTGAGAATTCTGAGACTTCGGAAGTCAAGATAATGGCCTCTAAAAGCGCATCTACACCTTCGCCTGTGTGTGCTGATACACCTACCATTATCACATCGCCACCCCAATCTTCTGAGATAACTTCATGCAAAGAGAGTTCTTGTCTAACTTTATCAAGGTCTGCGCCTTCTTTGTCAATTTTGTTCACGGCAACAATAATTGGCACGCCTGCTTTTTTTGCATGCTTAATTGACTCAATCGTTTGTGGCATCACGCCATCATCAGCTGCCACTACAAGAATAATAATATCGGTTGTACTTGCGCCACGAGAGCGCATTTTTGAAAACGCCGCATGTCCTGGGGTGTCAATGAAAACAATATCATTGCCATTTGAATGCACTTGGTAAGCACCAATGTGTTGAGTAATACCACCGGCCTCTCCGTCAACAACTTTTGCCTTGCGAATGTAGTCTAATAACGATGTTTTGCCGTGGTCAACATGACCCATAATCGTGACTACTGGTGGCCTAGGTGTCTCGTTACCAGTTGCTTTTGCTTTTTCAATAACAGCATCTTCAATGGTCTCTTCTTTACTGGCAACACCTGTATGTCCCATTTCTTCAACCACTAAAAGTGCGGTGTCTTGATCAATAACATCGTTCAGCGTGACCATTACACCCATGCCCATCAATACTTTGAGGATTTCTCCAGCCTTGGTGGTCATTTTTTGCGCCAAGTCAATGACTTTAATATTATCGGGCACAGCCACTTCACGAATCACCTTTTCAATCGGTTTTTGGAAGCCGTGTTGGGCTTGCTCTTCTTGAATTTTTTGACTAAGGCGAGTTCTGTCTTTCTTTTTTAATTTTCTGTTTGTTTTCTTGGCAACATGCAATTGTGTGCGTCCTGCTCCTGCTGTTGAACTTGCATTGCGTAGTCGTTTTGGCTTCTTGGCGTCTTTTGAGGTGTCGCTTGCGGGTGTATTGGCAACTTTTTCGGTGCTTTTTTCCTTTTTCTCAGTAACTTTTTCGGTGTTTTCTGTTTTTTTCTCAGTAACTTTTTCGGCGTTGTCTTCTTTTTTCTCGACAACTGCTTCAGGGTTGTTTGCTTTTTGCTTTGCTTGTATTTGCTGTTGCTTTAAGTCTTCTGCTTCTTGCCTTTGTTTTTGAATCATTTCTTTGCGCTTGGCATCTTGTTCTGCTAGTTTTGCATCTGCATCACGCCCAGCTTCTAATGCTGCTTTTGCTGCTTGCACTGCTTGCATTTCTTCATTGCTATCTTGGGCGCTTTCAGAGGTCAATTTTTTAGCACGGGTTGCCTTAACTCGAATCTTAATACTGCCATCCGTACTTGCACTTGTCTTTGCACTTGGTTGACGAGAAACAGATATACTAGATTTACTTGAACGCTTTGACAAATTGCTCATTAAAACTTTGCGCTCATCTCCTGAAATATCAGAAGATGCGGTTTTACCTTCAATGCCAGCATTTGCTAAAATTGTAATAACTTCTTCTTCAGTCTTTTTCAGTAACTTAGAGAGTGATTGAACTGTATGTGCCATAGCGTTTGCCTTTATTTTATTTATTAAGAATTAGCGTTTAAAGAGTTACTTAAACCATCCTTCGTTTTCCCTTGCGGTCATAATCATAGCTGATGCCGCTTCTTTGTCCATCGTTTGAATGTCCAATAACTCATCAACTGATAACTCCGCCAAATCTTCTACTGTAGTAATTTCTGCTTCAATTAATGCCTGCACCAAATCCTCGCTAACGCCTTTAACGCTCATTAACAAGTCAGAAGATTCTGAATCACCTAAAGCTTGCACAAGTTGCGCATCAGAAGCACGCTCTTGTAACTCTTCAACCATGGAAGCATCAAACTCTTCAATGTTTTCTAAACTACCGGTATCAGCATCAGCAATATCATCAATGTTGACAAAGCCTTCGTCAATTAATACGCCTGCCACTTCAGAATCAACGCCTAATTGTTCGGCTAACTTATCGCTAATTTTTTGATTCTCTTCCACTTGTTTATCGTTAGATTCACTCGTGGACATTACATTTAACTTCCAGCCAGTAAGGCGTGATGCCAATTTAATATTTTGACCACCACGACCAATTGCTAATGCCAATTGATCTTCTTCAACGGCAATGTCCATTGAATTTTTATCTTCATCAATCACAATAGAGCTGACTTCTGCTGGCGCCATGGCGTTAATCACATATTGCGCAGGATCTTCATCCCATAAAATAACATCTACACGCTCGCCATTCAATTCATTTGATACCGCTTGCACGCGTGCACCACGCATACCAATACATGAGCCGATTGGATCTAGGCGCTTGTCTTTGGTTTTTACTGACAACTTTGAGCGTAAACCAGGGTCACGGCTAGCGCCCATAATTTCAATAACGCCCTCAGAAATCTCTGGCACTTCCATCTCAAACAATTCAATCATCATTTCAGGTACAGTGCGACTTAGGAAAATCTGTGCGCCTCGTGGACTTGATTTCACTTCTTTAATATAAGCTTTTAAACGGTCATTCTTACGAATAGATTCGTTTGGAATTAAATCAAATTTAGAAATCATTCCATCAGCACCACCCATATCAACATAAGCATTACCACGATCAACACGCTTCACAGTTACCATAATAACTTCGCCTACACGCTTAGTGTAATCTGCAACAATTACTTCTCTTTCTGCTTCGCGCATCTTTTGAATAATAACTTGCTTAACAATTTGTGCGGCAATGCGGCCAAACTCTTCGGTTTTCATTGGTTCGCGTACAAAATCATCCACATCTACGCCATTTGCATCCTTGGCATGAATGTGTAATGCTGCATCAAACTCAGTGCCGTCATCATCCACAAAATTATCGCCATCTACAATAACCATCCACTGTCTAAAGGTGGAAAAATCACCCGTTTTTCTGTCGATTTTAACATGAGCATCAATATCATGGCGTTTTTTAGTTGCAACCGCCATTGCTTCTTCTAACGCTTCAAAAACATCCTCTTTAGAGATGTTCTTTTCGTTAGAAATTGCCTCAACCATTAAAAATAATTCTTTACTTTCCACTTTATTCTCCTAAAAATGCGCTATTAAATTCGCTTTCTCAATTAAATCAATATCCAATTTATGACTACCTATATTCGTCATTAACTCTATGCTGTTGTCCTTTTCACTCACACTACCGATAACACCCTTAAATTTCCTTTGACCGTTGATCGGCCTTAATAACCTCAAAGCAATATCGCTGCCTAAAAATCTCTGGTAATGTCTAATATGAAACAACGGTCGTTCAATACCGGGTGAAGATACTTCTAGATTATACGGCATTGTAATCGGATCTTCCACATCAAAAACACTACTTAACTGACGCGACACCGTTTCACAATCACTCAACCCGATACCTTGTTCTGAATCAATATAAACCCTCAAGATGCTGTGCTTACCACTGGCAACATACTCAATGCCCACCAATTCATAACCCATATCTTCAATTACTGGCTGAATTAGTACTTCGATCTTATCCGTAATTTTTGCCATATTTTAAAACAAACCTTCAATAAAAACCCCCCTAAAAAGGGGGGTCGTGATTATTTGGTAGCGGGGACAGGATTTGAACCTATGACCTTCGGGTTATGAGCCCGACGAGCTACCGAACTGCTCCACCCCGCACTAAAGAGAACGGATTATACACTAATATAATACTATGTCCACCCTAATCCAAATATAGAAATTAAAAATGCAGAAAACCTAGTTGGCATAATAGTTTCAAGCAAAAAATCACTTTGCCCAATAGGAACGGGGCAATTTAATGTCTTGATAGTTTGTTCCTTTAAGTGTATAAATGTGATATTAAAAGCGTGAACTATCGCCGTGGTAGACTTGTTTTTCCTTTGATTTGTTATCATTTAAATATATATGATTGTTTAATTAAACTTAATATATATTCAAAATCATTATCGTTTGTAATTTTTATTTGATAATCTCCATTACCCATTTTTCCAATATTTGACACATCTCTAGTTATTTCTTTTGGATCATTCAAAATGCCTTGTCCTAAATTTATTGTTATCTTTATAGATTTTGAAAGTATTTCAAAATCTGTTACATTTGCAGAGTTTTTAATAAATGAAATATAAAATTTATTTGGTTTAATTTCAATATTATCAAAATTTAAAATTGACACTTTAAATTTTTCATATAATTCTTTAATTTCATCATTTGCTTTTGATAGCGTATCATCTTCTGTATATACTTTTATTTCTTTGCTTACAGTATTTATAGTATCATTTTCTTTTGAAATTGTTTTTATACTTTCTTCTGCACCATCTGTTTGTATCTGTCCGTATGATGCCGTTTGATTTGTATATTTTTTAATTTCCCATAATTCAATTGGTAAATCTTTAAAATTTATAGCTTCTCTTTGGTAAGTTGTAAATGATGGAGATATAAACATAACTCTTGATTGTGACCAATCAACATCATTTCGTTTTAATGTGTGTTTTGTATTTTCATTATATTCTAAAATAAAATCTGCTTTATTATTTAACATTAATGCTAAATAAGCATATCCTTGGTCTATTACGCTAAAATTTTTATCTCGTTTGTATTCTATAATTACAAATGAATTTAATTTTTTATCAAATGCTAATGAATCAATTCTAAATTTATTTAGTGAAAATTCAGATTTTATAAAATCTAGTCCAAATACCATTGATAAATTATCTTCAGTTAATTTCTGAATATCTTTTTCAAGTTTAAATTTTTCTTCTTTTATATAGTTTAATTTATCTTTGTTTATTTCAAATAATGCCATTTTACTTCCTATTTCTTATGATAATGTCAGTAATAACTGGAATTTTGGAGTGGCGTTTGAACTGTGCTAGGGCTTTTTAGCACAACTCAAACACCGCGGAAAAATGTCCGTGTTGATTGCTTTTGTTATGTGTTTTTTCTTATTATATCTTTAATAGCTTAGGTGGCTTTATGAGTCATTGTCACCTGCTGGCATTCATTTTTTTCAATTAACCCAGTTTGCAACTTTAAAGGGTGGCATTCCCTTTAACTTTGACTCCTTATTTTGGAATAATTTGTTAGAATATTTTTTCACTTTATTTTCACAAACCTAACATGTTGAACAGTATATATGGCAAATGGAATAATAAGAATAGCGATGCCTATGGCGGCGCCACTATTAACATATTTGCCATTTCCTAATGTATCTATTCCTACAGTAATATCGTGATATTCTATCCCAATCGCAATATCATTTATTATTGAAAATCCACTTCTTAAATTAATCTTTCCAGAGTCAATATTAAAATCTTTGCCTTTTATGAAAATTTGCTTCTTTACTATGGATTGACCTTGCATAGCCTCTACTTGCAATTCATTTGAGTTTAAAGCCTTAATAACAATTTCGCTAATCAATTTATGGTTAAGTAGCCTATCATTAGCCCAAACAACTCTAGACAAATGCACACCTATTTCGTCCCCAGTATCACCTTTGTTAAGATAAGTACCGTTTAAATCTTCAATTTTTCTTATTTTCTGAAAATCTTTATTGTTTATCGGTGCAGTAAAACATCCGGCAATACTTACAATAAATATTATGGCTATAAATTTAATAAACTTATTTTTCATTTTGTGTTCTAATGCTTAAAGGTAGTAACAGTTTAAAGGGATGCGTTTTTGCGCAAGCAAAAAGGGGTGCTTTGAACTGTCCACTAGATTTTTTTGTTAGGCAACTTTTCCACAGCATTGAGTAATTACACATGCTGTTTGGCGTATAAGGGACGAAGGAATTTCTTCATATATATTTCCATCAAACTCAACAGTGCGACAAGATGTTGATGAATCACCTGTAAACTCACAACATGATTGACAATGACTTTCTGATGCTTTTGCTTCTGGCAAAATATCCTCAATTGCCTTGCCATTAAATAGGATTATGTTTGATTCTGGTATTTCATGCTCAGATAATTTTGTTTCTTTAAATTTTACTTCCCATCCACATGGTTCGCATTCCACAGCAAGTTTTTCGATGACCTCTTGAAGTGCCTCTCCAGTATCTGAGCAACGGATACAAGTATTACCAGATTTTTCTAGGTGCTTCCATTCAATTTCAAGTCTATTCATTTTTTCCCCCAATGATTACTTATGATTGCCCAACAACGGTCTTGAGAGGCGGGACGATTTAACAACTTGATAGTTTGGTTCTTTAGTTTTCTTTATGCGACACTTAAAAGCCAAAAAAATCCACAGTGTAACCGTGCTCCTCTCCTGATAATTATTATCTTTACTTTTTAGTGCAAATTATAATACCTGTTGACCAATTTAATTTTACACAATTAAAATCTTCTCTATTTTCTAAATATTGAATTAAATTATCAGCCTTAATATTATGACCTTCAGGCCAATTTTCTTGTGGCAGCATATCATCAATTAAATATATTCCCCCGCCTTTTAATAAATTTAATAGCTCTTCAAGATAATTATATTTTCCTGGCCAAGTATCTGCAAATATAAAATCTATTGAATTTGGCTCTGTTCTTAAAATCAAATCTTCACCATTTTCAATAAAAAACTCTACTCTTTTATCATCTTGCAAATATTGCTTTGCAATATTGACTAAGTTTTCATCATTATCTACAGTTTGTAATGTTGAATTATTATCCATACCAGCTAATAACCATACAGTGGATAGCCCACTCCCTGTTCCCAGTTCTAATATTTTACTATTTGGTTTTGATGCAACCAAAGTGGTTAATAACGAACCTAATTTATCATCTGATAATTGATCAAATCCTGCTTGTTTTGTTTGTTGCATTATTTCATAAAAATATTTTGGATATTTTGTCACCTTGTCTTGCATGTTTATTTTTCCCTTTTAAGATAACGCTTTGCACAATCTGACAGTTTTACAAATCGTAACATAGTGAAGTAGCGTATAAAGCCAGTCAGAGTTTATGCGCTTATTAGTCCGTCGGCTACAATAATGGTAGATAAACATCTGTAATCATGTCTTGTTCTTGAATGTCTTTGCCTACATTTACATAGTGAAAAAACACAGGGTAATCGCGTAGTTTCTCACCACTTTGAGGTAGCCATTGCTCATATAGATAAGCCACTGCTGTAACATTATTTCTTGAACCTATGTGGCGTATCACAGCGCAACGACCTGCAGGGATTACTTTATTTATAACTCCTTGAGAATTTGGTGGAACATCTCGATTTGTAGAAATGCAAAGATCTACCCGATATTCATCAGGAGGCGTAGTTTCAGGGTTATTGTAATGAACACCATAACTTTTATGCTTTTCAGGTGGCAATTTATTTTCAATACGCCATGCAATTAACTTTTTAATTGATTCATGCTTAAGCACAGGTGAGCCATGATGTTCTAAAACAGCTACTTTTGTTGCTGGAAAATTAACGATTTTTACCTCCATTTATTTAAACCTCCTGATGATTTATTGTATTGGTCTAACACTTGAATTCAGCCGACGCATTGGCGGTCGGCTGGAATGATTTGTTAGGTGCTTTTACAACCATAAGTTATTGTTTTTAAATATAATTTACTAAATAAAAGGGTGGCGCCCCCTTGTTTCTTATTACCCCCCCTTATTCACTAGTGCATGCGATTATTAGGGTTTCATACATTGGAAAAATTCATTTCCGCTTCGTATTTCACCATTTTCCCATCTGAATTTAAATTTTGTTTTTGGTGCATATATTTGCTTACAACTAAACGTTAAAAGTTTTGAATTAAGTGCGGCGATAAGCTCTACATTTCCTTTCAACACCCTCTCTTTAATATCAAACTCACCTATAAGGCCTAAGTTTTTTGAAACTGGAAAATACACTTGTGTTTCATTCATTCCGTAGCCTGGACTATTTCTACAGAATAGCGGAATTTTATCTGGTTCTTTCCATACAAGATTTACAGGATTATTTGTTGTTATAAACGGCCCAGTTTCATCGGTGCTTTTGACTAACAACCAATTTCTTGCGTGCAATAAAGGCAAGATTGCCTCCACACCAACAAATTCCATTCTGATATGATGCTCTCTAGACACCGTTATTGCGTATTTTTTACTTTCATGGAATTTCCTTACTTCCTCATAAGATACATTTTCATTTATATCTTCTCCACTTTCTTTAACTTGTTTAATTTGCGATTCCCAACACTCTTTTGTGGCTAATGAAAGACCCATGATTTGATCGACAATTTTTGCCAGAGAGACTCCCCAATGTTCACGCATTTCTGGTGAACGAACAGCCAACAAAGCTATTAAATTAAGGATTAAATCTTTTGTATCACCTTCAAATTCATGTGTTTCTTCTAACTTACGAAGTGCGGACGCTGCTTTACCTTCAAATGTAGCAAGAGATTTTTCAATCTCATTCTGATCTCTTCCTTTGATATCAATACGATTAAAATCTCGTATACCTCCAACATTTCTCGGTATTGTTTCAAATATTTTTTTACCTCTTAAATCAAATACCTGGAGTTTAGATTTTTTAGAGCCACCTTTCGTAAAGCCCTTCAAGTAGCATTGTGAGAGATAATGATGATGTCTTGCTGTCATTTAATTCCCTAACGCTCACCAAACCGAAAAGTTTCGTGACTTTTTGGGTCTGCGTGCAACTTTTTGTTAGGCATTTGTATGCCACCGCTCTAGTATAAATACTACAAGAGTATGGGAAGCATTTACTGCTAGTCTTGCTTCTGATACTTTTATTGTTGGTGGTGATTTGCCTCGACCATGTGCAGAGCCAATATGTGTTCTAAATGCACCTATTCCATCTACTACTGATGATAAGCCTCTAACAATACCGTTTTGGTCATCAGCTAAGAGACCATTAGAGTTAAGTTTTAAATGTTGTTTTACAGCCTTCCAAAGGGGAACAACAGTTTGTGTATTTGGCATTGTTAGCTCAAATGACTCAATATATATTTTGCAAAGTGCCTCTATAATTGAACAAGCAGCAGTAATTGATGCGTGTGGATCTCTGTCGATGTTCTTTAAGGCTCTTTCAAATTCTTTGTCTATTGATACAAGATCGCCAGACTTCAGAAAATCTATAAGTGTTTTAGTTGTAGGGTTTGCACCAGCCAATACAACTTGACCATTTATTTGGTAACTAAGTTGATTTTTAACTAAGGCTTTTATTATGCGGTCTTGACCTTTTTTTACATCTTTTTGGACGCCAAAAGAGCTTGGTTCCATTTCCATGTAGTCTTGGATGACTTCACCAAGAATTAATAACCCGTCAACTGAGGCATCGTTGTTACATCGCTTTAACCAGTCGCTACATTTTTTTTCACAGTTTCCAGCAGGCGCATCACCAGGTGCACCTGACTCCATGAACAAAGTATCAAGTTCGGAATGTTTGTAGTAATGAGCAGCTATTACCGATGAAACCGCTCCAATTACTGAGTTTGGAACATCTCTATTCATTTTATTTTTTATTGCCTAACTATTTATTAACATCGCTATTATACACACATAATAATACTCTCGTTCCCACGCTGTGCGTGGGAACGAGGGCAAACATTTAATGTTGCTTCATTCTGAGAAGCAATTCCAGATAAAACATTTAGCACATTTCCTGAATAGTCCTCATCTTCCCAAAACAAACTTCTTAACAGTTGCTCATGGCCTTTTATTAAACCAGAAAACCCTGTGAGTAAGTCTATTTCTTCCCAATCTTCGTGAGTAAAAATTTGAAATTATCCTCTCTCGTATTTTAGGTATTCTTTTCCCTGAATCTGAATTCATATATTGTCCTAGTATATTGTGTGTTCATAACGCTTAAATTCAACCGATGCGTTAGCGGTTGGCTGGAATGATTTGTTAGGTACTTTTATAATCACAAGTTATTGTTTTTAAATATAATTTACTAAATAAAAGGGTAGCGTCCCCCTATCATACTTATCATAGAATTGTTAAAGTCATTCTTAGTGGTGTAAATAAGGATATTCTTACCACCGATTTAGATTTATACACTAAACTATATGCCACTAATGAGGATATTGCTAATAACGATATTACAACCAGTAGCTTTGATTGTCGCTCTTACTTAAGTGCTTCTGCGACAGGAGCCTGCAAAACTCAATACAATAAAGACAGTGCTCGAAATATTAATGAAAAAGTTCGTATTCGAGTGCGCGGCTATTATGCTAGCGATACTGAAGATAAAACTGTGGAATTTAAAATTATTACCAGAACATCTAGGCATATTGCTTATTAAAAAGGAGAAAATATATGAAAACAACTGTTCAATTGATAATAACAATTGCCACAATCAGCTTTCTTAGCGCCTGTGGCTCATCTAATGACGACGATGTCAAAACAGGGGTATTCAAAGACTCAGCCGTTAAGGGGTTGAGTTATAAAACCGCTACCCAAAGTGGCATAACCGATGAAAAAGGTACTTTTAAATACAAAGCAGGTGAAACTGTAACTTTTCAAATTGGGGAAATGAAAATTGGTAGTGCCAAAGGCAGGGGTATTCTTTTTCCAACGCATATTACTAATAACAAGGTAGAAGCTATAAAAGTTGCCCAAGTATTACAAACTTTGGATAAAGATGGCAATCCAGATGAAGGCATTGATATTGCAGGGCAGTTTGATGTTAAATCCACCGAACACCATAATATACAAGATATAAACTTACAAACATTAATAGACGATATTAAAACCGCTAACTCACTAACATTGGTTGAGGCTGACAAAGCTGAAAAACATATGGATTCCATTATATCTTCCGAAAGACATATAATTTCCCTTATATCTCCCGAATATTATAATAATACTTTTGAGTCTTTATCTGATCAGAATGATATTGGCAATCAGATTAGTATTGAAGATAATCGCTTAAAACTTAGCCTACAAGACTCAGATAATATTTGGTTATTAGTAAAGAATGCAACGGAAGTTACCTCATTATCGGCAGATGTTGAGTTTGTTCCTAAAGCTAAAATACTACATTTAGGGTTGCTCATGGAATTAATTATTGATAAACACATTAGACGCTTTCACATTGTTATTGAACGCGGTGTTGCTCAATGCTTTTTGGATGTAACACCGTGTCCGAACACCGTTCATGATTATATAATGATTACTCACGGGGGATCGCCTTATGTAGCAGAGACATTAGACGAAAGTATTCTTTTGTATCGAAGTGAAGATCGCCCCGAATCTGAATTGGAAAAGCATATGTTGCCATCGGATTCTTTTAAAGCTAACTTTACTATTGCATTTGATAAAGTAGCTAAAAAAGTTATTATCAAATACGGTGATAAGCAAGGTTATTTTGACATGGGTGATTACTTTAGCAGCTTTACTCAGCAGATACAAGCTAAGTTCTTTATCAAAGCTCAAAGTATTAATGATAGCGAAGAATCAGTCTTTGTGGACAATGTTAAAGTCAACGGACAAGACTTTGATGATTTTTCTGCCCCAACGCTAGATAACACTAAATGGAAAACAGGTAAGTTTTTTTATAGAGGATATTAAAATGACAACAAGAACTTTATTATTGGCCTTTGTATTAACAATTAGCAACTACAGCATTGCAAATATAATCAAAGACCAGATAGCAGTTAAATTTTCACCCACCAAGCTCTCCATGTCAGATCGATTAGATCTCATAAAAGAAAGTTTAGTGGTGCTCAACTTTGATTTACCTGAACCACTTAAATTGGATTATGTTAATTATCATAATCCACAATATGATATTATTATTACCATGAATCAACCTTTAAACGCTCAAGAAGCTGCCGCTGAATTAACTAATGAGCCTTATATTGATTATGCAAAAGCAGTTGGCCCGATTATGGTTTATTAAGATAAAGTGAGAGATAAGAAATAGAGATAGTCTTGATTTCACACCATAAGCACAACACTCGTTAGTCGGCTAAAAGAGCATATTGGTAACTTTTTTTAAACCTTGTCCTGAACAATAGAGAAGGAGCGGTTACAAACCGCTCTCCACAGTTGGATTTAAAAAATTTCCAAGTGAGTGTTGATGATTATTCATATTTATGCAAAGGTCTTAATAAAAAGCTCTTGTATAATCATTGCCATGAAAATTGCCATACTCATGGATGATATTGCCAATATTAATCCAAAAAAAGATTCTTCACTAGCAATGATGTTGGAGGCTGTGCGTCGTGGTTGGGAAGTTTGGACATTTGACACCACGGATTTATTTGCAGACAAAAGTGGGGTTTATGCGAACACTTCACAAACTACTGTCATTGATAATCTTGAACATTGGTTTGAAAAACAGCCTAGTCAAACGAGGTTACTCGGTGATTTTGATGTGATTTTGATGCGTAAAGACCCGCCATTTGATATGAATTACATTTATGCCACCTACTTTTTAGAGCAGGCAGAAAAACAAGGGGTGTTGGTTGTTAATAAGCCGCAATCTTTACGCGATGCCAACGAAAAATTATTTGCCCTTAATTTCCCACACTGTATGCCAAAAACACTGGTTAGTAGCAATAAAACGCAAATTAACGCTTTTATTAATGAACAAAAAACAGCGGTGGTTAAGCCATTAGATGGCATGGGTGGACACGATATTTTTAAATTTAAAGCAGGTGATGACAAAATAAATACAACCTTAAAGCGTCTAACAGATAACGGCAAACAGCCTATTATGGTACAAGAATTTTTATCTGATATTGTCAAAGGTGACAAACGCATTTTACTCATTAATGGCAAACCGATTGATTATTGCCTAGCCCGCATTCCTGCTAAAGGCAATTTCAAAGGCAACCTTGCCGCAGGTGCCACAGGCATCGGTCAACCACTCAACAAACGCGACTATTATTTATGCACGCAAATCGCACCCACGCTGAAAGCCAAAGGGCTGATGTTTGTTGGATTGGATGTCATTGGCGACTATATTACTGAAATCAATGTGACTAGCCCGACTTGCATTCGTGAGCTTGACACGCAATTTAATCTGAATATCGCTGGCGTGTTGTTTGATGCAATTGAACAAAAACTCAAACTTCAAAAATAACCGCTTAATTGCCTATCGAGTCAACACAATGCCAAAACTTGCCGCTGATAATGACAAAAACACATTCAGCAAAAGATTAAGTCCAGCTTGCCCATAATGCCCATGACTCATCATCTCAACTGACTCCAAAGACAAGGTTGACATTGTGGTCAAAGAGCCCGTCATGCCCACTATTAATAACACACGATACACCTCATTCAACTCAGCTTTTAAGATAACTCCCACCAGCACACCCGCCAAAAATGAGCCAACAACATTTGCACTCAATGTGCCATAAGGAAAAGCCGAGCCAAAAATACCGTTCATTAATAGCGTTAAATAATAACGCACACTTGCGCCAATCGTTGCACCAATGCCAATTGCCAATACAGTTGGAAAAAAAGTCACTCTACACCTCTAAGTTGTTGCAATTTTCCTCTAATTTTAATCTCCAACCCTCTATCAACAGGCTGATAATAAACTTGCTCACCCAAATCCTCAGGAAAATAAGTTTGCCCCTTAGCAATTCCGCCCACCTCATCGTGGGCATAACGATAATTCTCCCCATAACCCAGTGCATTCATCAAATCCGTTGGTGCATTGCACAAATGCTTAGGCACTGACAAATCTCCGGTCTCTTTTGCCTCACTCATTGCCTGATTAAACGCCTTGTAAACCGCATTAGATTTAGGCGCAACAGCGCAATACACCGCTGCCTGAGCAATTGCTCTATTACCTTCTTTGGCGCCTACTCGTTCATACACATTCCACGCATTTAAAGTGATTTCCAACGCCCTAGGATCCGCATTACCAATGTCTTCTGAGGCAATAGCCAGCAATCGTCTAGCAATGGTTTTCGCATCACAACCTGCCACCAACATCCTTGCCATCCAATACAAAGCCCCATCAGGAGACGAGCCACGCACCGACTTATGAAAAGCTGATAATTGCTGATAAAAAACATCTCCACCTTTGTCAAAAACGCTGATTTTTTCTTGCAACAACTGCCCCACCGACGCCACATCCAACTTGTCCAACTTAGCCAGCGCAATTTGCTCAACAACATTGATCAGCCGCCGTGCATCTCCACCGCTTGCATTCACAATACAGTGCTGCGCATCTTCATCCATCAAAGTCAAATTTTCATGCGCCAAAGCCCGTTGTAATATCTGCATCAACTCAGTCACATTCAACGGCTCAAGCACATGTACACTCAACCGTGAAAGCAACGCACGATTCAACTCAAACGATGGATTCTCAGTTGTCGCCCCAATCAGCGTAATCAGTCCAGATTCAATATGTGGCAAAAATCCATCCTGCTGCGCCTTATTAAACCGATGAATCTCATCCACAAACAACACCGTTTGCTGCCCAATATTTTGAAATTTCTTAGCATTTTCCACCACCACCCTAAGCTCTTTCACTCCATCCAATACTGCACTCATTTGCGCAAAATGCCCCTCAACCTGCCGACATATAATCCTTGCCAAAGTCGTTTTCCCCGTACCAGACGGCCCCCACAAAATCATCGAATGCAAGCGCTTATTATCAATTGCCTGCCTCAACGGATGCGCACCACTCAACAAATGTGACTGCCCAAAGAACGCCTCTAAAGTTTGTGGTCTTAAATTTTCAGCTAAAGGTTGCATAATTTATCCATTGAATTAACCCTGTATTTATTAAATGCAGGTTTGTTTTCTGTTATTATAATCGCCAAGTTGAAATTATGTAAATTGATGTTTATTTGCTTGCACAATATTCAATATTTTAGATTGATAAAATGGTGCAAATGTAACGCTCTTGCATGGTTTTATTTCAACAGGAGCAATAAGTTCGTTGTCCGTATACAAAAAAATTAATTTAAGGAAAAAATAAATAATGAGGCCTTTGCATAAATATGAATGATTAGCAAAATTCAATTTTTGCCCACTTGGTGATTTTCTTAAACCTTGTCCTAGCAGGGCTAAGGCTGGGTTTAAAAAATTACCAAGTGGGTGAAAAGTGGATTCTTGATGATTATTCATATTTATACAAAGGTCTCATAATGATAAAAATTTCAATAAGCATTGATGTTTCAAACTTAAAAGAAGCAGAAAAGTTTTATGTAGAAGCACTCGGCTGTAAAAAAGTTCGCAACCAAGGTTCTGACATGGTAGTTCTTTCTGTAGAAAATTCTGATATATATCTACAAGAAAAAGAGCCCGGATCAAGCCCCCTAAAATCAAGTGATGTTGTCCGTGATTACGGGCGTCATTGGACACCCATTCATTTAGATTTTCTCTGTGAGAATGTCGATGAACTGGTATCGAAAATAGTAACATTAGGAGGGGTGCACGAAGGAGGAGATAGCGGCGACTGGGGCTCTATTGCTTATTGTTCAGACCCCTTTGGCAATGGTTTTTGTGTAATTAACGAATAATGTAATCTTGAAAAAACTCTTAAAATTTCTTGTTGTAAGCCCTAACAAGTATTTGAGCTGTTCTTTTATCAACATTCCTACTAGATACCGCTTTCACCCATCAGCCACAAAACGATTTGTATTTTAAATATCTTTTAGAGGTCTTTGCATAAATATGGGTGATTAGCAAAATTCAATTTTTGTCCAATTGGTAATTTTCTTAAATCTTGTCCTAGCAGGGCTAAGGCTAAGTTTAAAAAATTACCAAGTGGGTGAAAAGTGGATTGTTGATGATTATTTATATTTATGCAAAGGTCTCAATTTAAGTAAAAAAAATATTTTTCCCTATGGTTACCAGTTTTTCATTAAAGTAAATTCCATGCCTTGCCCTTGCTCATAATTTGTTAATTTTTAATGCGCCCTTGGTTACTTCAATGTGTAAAGCAATATAGCGTGAAAAATCCAAAAAAATAAGTTATAATTTAACTTTCAATTACAACAAAGGCCTCAAGGAAAATGAAAAAGATAGGAAAAATAAATGCTTTAATATTAACTGGAATGTTATCAATGCCAATATACGCTGAGGAAATAATAGCTGAAGCTGGAAAAATAACAATTGAAGCTGGCATAGGTGTTAATTACGGTGGCTTAATTGGTGTAACCGCCAGTAAGCCAATAAATGCAAAAATAGAATTGTTTGCTGGACTGGGCATCTCAGGTAATAAAACTGGATACACTGTCGGTGGTAGATATTATATTGATGATTCTATTCGTCTCATTGCAAATTATGGCACTAACGCCCTCATTGAAACTGAAAAATTCTATCGGGAGACTGATTATGAAATTTTTGAAGGATTAAATTTTGGCGTGGGCTATCTTGTCAACAATAGATGGTCAATTGATTTAATGTATATTGATGCATCAAAAGCAGACGATAGAATAGAGGAGTTAAAAAGAGAAGGCTATGTTCTCTCTGGACAATCTTCTGGAAAAGTCAAGCTGTCTTTGGGGTATCGCTGGTAACAACTTCCCTCTAATTTAAATATAAGTTGTAAACATAACAACGATTCTGTCGCTCCGAATGCAATTGGAGCGACATTTTTTTAAATTATTGTCAGTAAATTTTACTATTAATCTAGTCCTTTAAAAAGCACTTGTTCAAATGAAATTTTAGCCAATGGTGGATTAGAGCGTAGAACAAAGTTTTTTATTGAAAACTTAAAGGTACAGCATCTAAATTGCTAGGCTGGCAATATGCTTTTAATAGCGAACTGTGTTAAATAGTAGTCTACACGAGGTTTTATAAGCATACCAAACAAAGGGGTTTGTATAAATGTTAGGCTATAAAGTTGAATAAATTTATTTCTTGCTTTTATGCATTTCAATGGCGACAACTAACCTGAGATTCCGCTAGATACACTTTTTTTTTATACCAAGATAATTAGATATGTCATAAAGATAAAACCAAACAAAAAACTATTTTTTCTTCAAGCGCTCAATGCCCAATATTTTAAAAATGTATTTTTGATACGCAGGCTCTGGGTTGCCTGTTTTCATATTGCGGATGAAAAATTTCTCAAAGGCAATTTTTGCCAAATGCATCATTTTGCCTTTCTTTGCCCAAGTTACATTTCTTGGTGGAATTTGTGGCATGGCGATAAATGCCGCACCTGTATCACCCATATCGGCAATACAAACTGCATTCCAAGTTGGAATATTTGATGGGGCTTTGCCGTTGATCATGTCTTCAATATTATGCACAACTGCGGTTACCATAGATTCAATCATATAACCTGTTTTAGGTGTGCCACACATGACAGGTGTTACTTCAACAGGGGGAATAGCGATATTCACGCCGACTGAGAAAATATTGTCTTTAACGGGGGATTGTTGATAGTCGTTTACCATGACAAAGCCACGAGGATTAACGAAACCAGCGTCGACATTCGCCAAATTTGCAACTGTGTCAACTCCCTTAAAGGCTGGTAATAACATAGTGTGCTTACTGGCGATTTCAATCGTTTTCAGTGCCTCGCCATTCTCATCACATTCACTAACAATCACCTTGTCTGCTTCAACTTTGTCAACTTTAGAATTGGTATGCCATTTAATGTGACGATGTCTAAATTCAGATTCTAACAACCCTCTGGAATCACCAACACCACCCAGACCTAAATGTCCGATATAAGGCTCAGGGGTAACAAAAGTTATGGGACATTTGTCACGAATACCGCGTTTTTTCAAATCAGTATCCATAATTGTGGCAAATTCATAAGCGGGACCAAAGCAAGAGGCGCCTTGTGCAGCACCTACAACGATTGGGCCACCGCCATTGGCACAGAAATCTTCCCATTCTTGACGGGCAATTTCGGCGTGTGCCGTGGTGCAGATAGAAACGCTATGTTCCTCTGGCCCTAAACCTTCAATTTCGTCAAATGCTAATTTGGGGCCAGTGGCCAAAACTAAATAATCATAGTCAACCACTTTGTCGCCGACCATAACTTGGTTTTCGTTTGGCTTAATTTCAGTTGCTTCACCAATAATTAAGTTGATTTCTTTGCGTTTTAATCTAGGTTCAAGCTCAATACTAATATCATCCTCAGAGCGCCAGCCAACTGCTAACCATGGATTTGAGGGGATAAAATTAAAATTTGGGTTATTCGAAATAACCGTTATTTTATGATTCTTGCCCAATGTTTTCTTTATATCGTAAGCAAACGGCAGTCCACCTGTACTTGCACCAATTACAACAACATGTGCCATATTTCCCTCAACTATTTTATAAAAGTTTTGGTATTATTGAGTGTGTTGCCTTTGTTGTCAAGTTTATAAGAATATCATTATATTTTAATAAAGGCTCTTACATAAATATATGAATGATTAAAAAAATTCAATTTTTTACCAGATTGATGATTTTATTAAAACTCACCCCAAGACCCCACATTAAACATGAATATCAAATGAAGGGCAAGTTTTATTTAGTTGTAATTTTTTATAAAGCCTATATCTAGCAGAACTAAGATTAGGATGTTCGTTAATATTTATATCTAATGCAGAGGCTTTTCTGGCGGGATTAAGACTGGGTTTAAAAAATTGCCAAGTAGATGGAAAGTGGATTTTTGATGATTATTCATATTTTATACAAAGACCTTTAATTAAATAAAAAACTCAATAAAATTGCCTTCAATCTTTATTATTTAGGCTGTATAATGCACATTTTTTAATAGGTTTGTAATATTTTGAGGTTTTGGCGATGAATAACAATGTGCCAAAAATTCAATTAACCATTATATTGGCATCTGTTGTTTATTTTTCTACAATAGATGCGGGCATTTCTGCGTTTTATGGCGGTATTATCAGTTTGATTAACACTGCACTGATTAACAGGCATATGCAGAAATGTTCAAATAGCATGACAATGGATGCACAAACAAGCGTGGCGATGATGGCAGTTAGCGTCATAACACGAATGATGATGGCTGCTGGTTTAACTCTAATCGGTTTTTTTCTGTTAGAATTAAATTCAGAGGCTTTAATTTTTGGATTGGTTTTCGGATTAATTGGTTTCTTAATAGATAAGGTTAAATAAAAAAATAATGTCGGCAACAACTGGTGTAATGACTTCTAGTGAGTATATTAAACATCACTTACAAAATTTAACATACGGTCAATTCCCTGATGGTCACTGGGGCATTGCACATAGTGCGGAACAAGCGAAAGAAATGGGGTTCTGGGCACTTCACCTTGACACACTGGGCTTTTCATTTATATTGGGCTCATTGTTTTTAATTGTATTTTATCGTGCTGGCAGAAATATGACGGTTAGCACGCCTAGTGGATTCCAAAATTTCATTGAAAGCATTATTGACTTTGTTAATGAAAATATTCGTGGCTCTTTCAACGGAAACAATCCACTGGTTGCGCCACTTGCGCTGACTTGTTTCATCTGGATTATCCTTATGAATACAATGGATTTATTGCCCATAGATTTATTGCCAAAAATTGCATCATGGATGGGAGTTGACTATCTCAAAGTAGTGCCAACCGCAGATCCGAACGCCACTTTTGGCATGTCCTTGGGTATATTTATTTTAATGATTTACTACTCTATTAAGGAAAAAGGCGCTGGTGGCTTTGCCTCCGAACTGGCTTTTCATCCATTCGGCAAAGCCATGTTGCCAGTGAATTTATTATTAGAGGGTGTTGGACTTTTGGCCAAGCCAGTTTCTTTGGCTTTACGATTATTTGGCAATATGTACGCAGGGGAATTAATTTTTATTCTAATCGCACTGTTTCCATATTGGATACAGTGGTCGTTATCACTGCCATGGGCAATTTTTCACATTTTAATTGTATTGTTACAAGGGTTTATTTTTATGACGCTGGTAATTGTGTACATGGATATGGCTCACCAAAAAGAGCACTAATTTTTTAACAAAAGGAGTAAGGAAATGGAACAAAGTATAATATTTTTAGCAGGTGCAGTAGCAATGGGTTTAGGTGCATTAGGTGCAGCAATTGGCATTGGCACTTTGGGGTCAAAATTTTTAGAAAGTGTGGCTCGTCAACCTGAATTATTACCTATGCTAAGAACGCAAATGTTCATCGTCATGGGTCTGGTTGACGCATTGCCGATTATTGCGCTTGCAATTGGCCTGTACTTAGTTTTTGCGGTATAAGTTATTATTATTTTAAAGGCATAAGACTATGAACATTAATGCAACTTTGTTTGGGCAAATGATCATGTTCGCCATGTTTACATGGTTTTGCATGAAGTTTGTGTGGCCGCCAATTGTAGCGGCTATGGAAGAGCGTAAAAAGCGCATCGAAAGCGGTTTAATTGCGGCAGAACGAGGATTATCGGAGCACAAAGAAGCGCAACAAAAAGCGCAAGAAATGCTCAACCAATCCAAAGATCAGGCCTCTGAAATTATTGCCAATGCCACTAAACAAGCGTCCAATATAGTTGAAGACGCTAAAGGTACTGCCTCTCAAGAAGCGCAGCGTATTAAAACGCAAGCGCAAACAGAAATTGAGCAAGAGTCTCAGCGAGTGCGTAATGAGTTAAAAGACCAAGTGTCTGGCTTAGTTATGCAGGGTGTGCGTTCCGTTCTAGGAAAAGAAGTAGACGCCAAAGCACACCAAGGCATGCTAGAAAAGTTATCACAAACTTTATAGGACTGAGCAGTGGAACTAACGACAATCGCCAAACCTTATGCCAACGCAATTTTTGAGATTGCACAGCAAAATAAGTCTTATGCTGACTGGAAAGAAGTTTTAACAGTGGGTGCATTGGTTGCTGACGATACAACAATGCGTGCATTTGTTGCTTCGCCTAGTTCAAGCAAATCTGACAAAGTTGAAACCATGGTAGCGGTATTTAAGTCGGCTTTAAATAGAGTGTTGAGCAAGCAAGAATCATCATTTGTTAATTTGTTATTAGAAAATGGCCGTATGGAAATTTTGCCAGCTATTTTAGAATTGTTCGAAACAATGAGCAATTTGAATGGTGACACCAAAACATTTCATATTGTTAGTGCTTACCAATTAAGCGAAAAAGAAAAAGCGCAAATCGTTAGCGATTTGTCAAATAAATACAGCACAACGGTCAATATCGATGTTACAGTAGATGAGAATCTAGTTGGTGGCGTGGTGATTAAAGAAGGTGATAAAGTGATTGATTTGTCAATCCAAGCTCGAATAGGTGAGTTGGGTTCACATCTGTCGGTTACTTATTAATTTAAAAATTTATAATATTATTAAAGAGGAAGAGTTATGCAATTAAACGCCAGCGAAATTAGTGATTTAATTAAAAAACAAATAGAAGGTTTTGATTTTGCAGCCGAGGCACGCACAGAAGGAACCGTTATTAGTGTTAGTGATGGCATTGTTCGTATTCATGGCTTGGCTGATGTTCAATTTGGTGAAATGCTTGAGTTCCCTGGCAAAACATTTGGCATGGCACTTAACTTGGAACAAGATTCGGTTGGCGCAGTAGTGCTGGGCGATTATCTGCATATCTCTGAAGGCAATACGGTCAAATGTACCAACCGCCTAATGGAAGTACCCGTCGGTGAGGCCATGCTAGGTCGTGTTGTTAACCCGCTAGGCAAGCCAATTGACGGCAAAGGCGATATTGACACACAACATTCTCACCCACTAGAAATTGTTGCACCAGGCGTTATTGACCGTCAATCTGTTGACCAGCCAATTCAAACTGGGGTTAAGGCGATTGATGCAATGGTACCAGTAGGTCGTGGACAACGAGAGTTGATTATTGGTGACAGGCAAACAGGTAAAACAGCAGTAGCAGTTGATGCTATTATCAATCAAAAAGACACCGGTGTTAAATGCGTGTATGTTGCGATTGGTCAAAAAGACTCTTCTGTGGCAGCCGTTGTGCGCAAATTGGAAGAGCATGGCGCATTAGAAAATACAATTATTGTTTCAGCAGGTGCTTCTGACTCAGCGGCACTGCAATATATTGCCCCTTATGCCGGTTGTGCAATGGGCGAATACTTCCGTGACCGTGGCGAAGATGCGTTAATCGTTTATGACGACTTAACCAAGCAAGCATGGGCCTATCGTGAAGTGTCTTTATTATTGAAGCGTCCACCGGGTCGTGAAGCCTATCCAGGTGATGTATTCTACTTACACTCTCGCTTACTTGAGCGGGCATCGCGTGTGAATGCAGACTATGTTGAAGCATTCACAAACGGTGAAGTCAAGGGCAAAACAGGCTCATTGACTGCCTTGCCAATTATTGAAACCCAAGGGGGCGATGTATCTGCATTCGTGCCAACCAATGTAATTTCTATTACCGATGGCCAGATTTTCTTGGAAACTGACTTGTTTAACGCAGGTATTCGTCCAGCGATTAATGCAGGTTTGTCCGTTTCTCGAGTCGGTGGTGCAGCACAAACCAACATTATTAAAAAGTTGGGTGGCGGTATTCGTCTTGACCTTGCTCAATATCGTGAATTGGCAGCATTTGCACAATTTGCATCAGACCTCGATGCAGAAACAAAAGCACAAATTGATCGTGGCCAGCGAGTAACAGAATTAATGAAGCAAAACCAATATTCACCCCTATCAGTGGCTGAATTGGCAACTTCATTGTTTGCGGCTAACTCAGGTTCATTAGATGATATTGATGTTAATAAAATAGTTGATTTTGAAGCGGCATTGCTTGCTTATATGGGTGCAAACCAAACCGTGTTAATGGACAAGATTAACGAAACAGGCGATTACAACGATGATATTGCTGGCGAATTACAAGCAGCAATTGACGATTTTAAAACAAACCACACTTGGTAAGCAGAGTAGATAATGGCAGGCGGAAAAGAAATTAGAACGCAAATTGCGAGTATTAAAAATACTCAGAAGATTACTTCGGCAATGGAAATGGTGGCGGCCTCTAAAATGAAAAAAGCGCAAGGCAGAATGACAGCCTCACGCCCTTATTCTGAGAAGATTGTTAAAGTCATTGGACACTTGGCTTATGCACATTCAGAATTTGAGCACCCGTATATGAAAAAAGCAGATAATATCAAGCGTGTTGGTATTATTATTATTTCTAGCGACCGAGGCTTGTGTGGCGGTTTAAACACAAACTTATTTAGAAGCCTGTTAAAAACAATAGTTGATTATCAAGCACAAGGTATTGAAATTGATATTTGCACGATTGGTAAAAAAGCCACTTCGTTTTTCAAAAACACAGGGCTAACCATAAAATCGGTATTAACAGATTTAGGCGATGCCCCACATTTTGACGATTTATTGGGCACAGTGAAAGTTATGTTAGACGCTTATGATGCAGACGAAATTCAGCAATTATCAGTCGCGTACAACAGATTTGAAAACACCATGACGCAAGTGCCAACAGTAACACAGTTGGTGCCAATGGTTGCAGGCGAAGTAACAGGTATGAATCACCACTGGGACTATCTGTATGAGCCAGATGCACAAGAAGCATTGGGTGCATTGTTGGTGCGTTATATTGAAGCTTTGGTTTATCAAGGCTTGGTTGAAAATATTGCTTGCGAGCAGTCATCTCGTATGATTGCAATGAACAGTGCAACTGACAATGCAGGCGACATGGTGAAAGATTTAGAATTGGTTTACAACAAAGCAAGGCAAGCGGCAATTACTCAGGAAATTTCTGAGATTGTTAGTGGCGCTGCGGCGGTGTAAGTTTAACAGCAATTAAGAGTTTAAAAAAGAGGAAGAACAAAATGAGCAACGGAAAAATTACACAAATTATCGGCGCAGTTATCGATGTTGAGTTTTCAGAAAACAATATTCCAAGTATTTATGACGCCTTAACGGTTACCGCAACAGGGTTAACACTAGAAGTGCAACAGCAATTAGGCGACAATGTGGTGCGTACCATTGCAATGGGCAGTTCAGAAGGTTTAAAAAGAGGACTGGAAGTTGCCAACACAGGTGCCGCCATTAAAGTCCCAGTAGGCACAAAGACGCTAGGTCGCATCATGAATGTTCTAGGCGAGCCAATTGACAATGCAGGCGCTATTAATCCAGAGGCTGAATGGGAAATCCATCGCCCCGCTCCTGCTTACGACGAATTGGCTCCCGCAGCAGAATTATTAGAAACAGGCATCAAGGTAATTGACCTAGTTTGCCCATTTGCCAAAGGTGGTAAAGTTGGTTTATTCGGCGGTGCAGGCGTTGGCAAGACCGTTAATATGATGGAACTCATTCGTAACATTGCAATTGAGCATTCAGGTTACTCTGTATTTGCAGGCGTTGGCGAACGAACTCGTGAAGGCAACGACTTCTACCACGAAATGAAAGAATCCAATGTTCTAGACAAAGTATCTCTTGTTTACGGTCAAATGAATGAGCCACCGGGAAACCGTTTGCGTGTTGCACTAACAGGCTTAACAATGGCTGAATATTTCCGTGACGAAGGTCGTGATGTATTGTTATTTATTGATAATATTTATCGCTATACCCTTGCTGGCACAGAAGTATCAGCACTCTTAGGTCGTATGCCTTCAGCAGTAGGCTACCAACCCACGCTAGCAAGTGAAATGGGCGCATTACAGGAACGCATTACTTCAACCAAGAAGGGTTCAATTACCTCAATTCAAGCAGTGTATGTACCAGCAGACGATTTAACAGACCCATCACCCGCCACAACCTTTGCGCACTTAGATGCGACCGTTGTTTTGTCTCGTCAAGTTGCAGAATTGGGCATTTACCCTGCGGTAGATCCTTTGGATTCCACCTCTCGTCAATTAGACCCGTTAATCGTTGGTGAAGAGCATTACAATGTGGCTCGTGGCGTACAAGGCGTACTACAACGATACAAAGAACTAAAAGACATTATTGCGATTTTAGGTATGGATGAATTATCAGAAGAAGACAAGCAATCCGTTTCTCGTGCTCGCAAAATTCAGCGCTTCTTGTCTCAACCATTCTTTGTCGCAGAAGTGTTCACTGGCGCACCAGGCAAATATGTCTCTCTAAAAGACACCATTTCTGGCTTTAAAGCAATTCTTGATGGTGAAATGGACGATTTACCCGAACAAGCATTTTATATGATGGGCTCCATTGACGAAGTTCGCAAAAAAGCAACGGAGAATGCATAAATGTCAAGCATGTATGTCGATGTCGTCAGTGCCACTGAATCGCTTTATTCAGGTGAAGCAAAGTGCGTGTTTGCACCTGCATCAACGGGTGAATTAGGCATTTATCCAAAGCACATGGCGCTTCTATCCGTTTTAAAACCCGGTGAAGTTCGCATTGAAACCGAAAGCGGCATTCATTCTATTTATGTGTCTGGTGGCGTTGTTGAAGTGCAACCCGATGCAGTAACCATTTTTTCTGACACTGCAATCAGAGCCAATGATTTAGACGAATCCAAAGCCCTAGAAGCCAAACAACGCGCAGAAGAAGCCATGGCAAACGCCGAAGGTGAAAAAGATATTTCAGCAACACAAGCAGCCCTTGCCGAGTCAATGGCGCAGTTGCAAATGATTTCTAAAATGCGTGGTAAGAAAATTTAAAGTTGACCAATTATGAAAAAACATTTTATTTCAATATTTGTACTTATCCTTTTATTGACAGGTTGCAGCACAACTCCCTTGACCAAGCAACAATTAAGCAAAGTCCAAACTGTTGCTATTGTCAATAGTTTCCCTAAACACCCTAGTTATTCACTCATTGGAACAACAGTTTTTCAAAATGAGATCAGTTATATAGGGGGCGAAGATTATCGAGCAGAATTGTCCAATATGTTTGTTAAATACTTTACTCAAAAAGGCTATAAAAATATTGCTGTTTATAATAATAAAAAAGAAGCCAAAGGTGATTTAATTATAATGCTTGAACCTGCAGAACTAAATGTCCCTGGTGTTTACGGCAATGTAGGTTATGGAATTTATCAAAAATCATTTTTTGGGATTTCTGGCGATCCACTCACTTATATAGAAATGAATGCTTCTGCAGAATTAAGATCTGGTGAGGAATTTAATACGCATTTTCATAACTCAATACCTACTTCATTTAAGAAATTAACCAAGAAATGGAACGACCTATCTGATTCTAAAAAAGATGCCATTAGGGGCAAAATCAAGAAAAGCATGAAAAAATCTGTAAAATCAGCCATGCATGATCTCGGGTTATAGCCGTAGAAAAATCTAACTTCACGAAATATCTTAATCCGGCATTTAACTACCAGGTTAGAGCGTTTTTTCAAAAATAAAATGGCATTATAGGCAGATATTTTGAAAATTCACGATCTTACCATTTTCTACTGAAACGCCTTCTGCTTGAAGGCGTTTTATTTTGAGAGAAATATCATAGGCAAAACCGCCTAAGTCGCCATTTGATTTCACCACACGATGGCAAGGTATTGCGGGGGCAAAGGGGTTTTTATTCATGGCACTGCCAACGGCACGAAATGCTTTGGGATTGCCGATTAGTTTGGCAAGTCCGCCGTAGGTAATTAGTCAACCCTTAAAAACCACACAACAATTTGATTTATAACAATAAAAAATCAAATACCCATAGACAAATCAACCAACTTTTGGTATAACAATACTCTTTTACTGGTCGTTTTACCTAAAAAATATGCTAACCGAATCCTTACCAATATCCACCCAAAACAATTTATTCCATTCAGAGCTTTTTAATCAATTAGACATCAAAGACCCACTCATTACACTATCTCACGCCATAGACTGGCAAGTTTTCAATGATGCCTTCACCAAGCACTATTGCCTTAACAATGGCAGACCCTCAAAACCCATTCGCCTAATGGTAGGCTTGCTTATCCTCAAACAGTTAGAGAATCTATCAGATGAAGCCGTTGTTATGCAGTTTAAAAGAAACCCGTATTACCAATACTTTTGTGGTCACAGTGCTTATATTGCTAATGTACCTTGTAACGCCACTGAGTTAGTGCATTTCAGAAAACGCATTGGCGTTAAAGGTTTTAATCTTATCTTTAAAATGAGCGTTGAGTTACACGGTAAAAAAGCACAAGAGTCAACTGTGTTAATTGACACCACCGTTCAAGAGAAAAACATCACTTATCCTACTGACGCCAAACTGGCAATTAAGATAATTAATCGCTTAAACAAACTGGCAAAACAACACAGCATCAAACAGCGAAGAACTTATGTCAAAGAAGTTAAAAACTGTCGTCTTAGCATTCGCCACTTTCGCCATGTCAAAAAGCGTGCCAAAGCCAAAAAAGCCCTTAAAAGACTCAGAACCATTGCCAACAAGCTTATCCGTGAACTGCAACGCAAACTTCCAGCCTATTCTTTGTTTGAAATCTATCAAAAAGACTTCTTGTTCTACCAAAAAGTGCTCGCTCAACAACCTGGAGACAAAAACAAAATTTACGCCCTACATGAGCCTGATGTTTATGTTATTGCCAAAGGCAAAGACCATAAGAAATATGAATATGGCAACAAAGTTTCAATCGTCTCTACCAAAGACAGCAACATTATCGTTGGCGTGGCAAGCCATAAAACAAACATTCATGATTCAAAAACACTAGATACAGCCATTGTTCACGCTAACGCTAATCGTATCAAGCCCATTCAGAAGGCAGTATGTGATAGAGGGTATGTGGGTGCAAAAGAAGTATTAGGTGCTGAAATCATCTTACCTAAAAAGCCCCTGAAACGAGACAGCCGTTACCAACGAGATAAAAAGCGTAAGTTGTGTAAAAGACGAGCAGCAATAGAACCTATCATTGGACATCTTAAAGCAGATTTTAGATTGTCTAGGAATTTACTCAAAGGGCAAGTTGGTGATGAGATTAATGTTTTAATGGCTGCTATAGCGTGGAATTTGAAAAAGTGGCTGATTGCCACTGTTATTTTTTTGTCTTTGCAAAAAATTGGTTTGTTTTTTGTGAAAAGGGCGAGGATTTTGTGTGTTATTGTTTGAAAACTGGTTTGGTTGATTAGGGGTGGTGGGGTTTGGGGTTTTTAAGGGTTGACTAATTACTGTGCCAGCAGGGACTTTATCTTTAAGGGTTTGGTAGCACAGTTGTTGAAATTGGGTCATTGTAAATAAGGCGCCATGGCTTTATCAAACTTGCCTTGTGCTTTGAGGATAAAATCACAGACTTCACGCACTGCACCTTGTCCACCATTTTTTTGGGTAATAAGGTTGGCGTTTTGTTTGACCAAGTCGTGTGCATTGGCAACTGCAATGGCAAAGCCCACTTTGGTCATCACTGACAAATCAATGACATCGTCGCCCATATAAGCCACCTCATCGGCGCTGATGTGCAGTTTTTCCAACAATTCGTTGAAAGCAACCACCTTGTTGCTTTGTCCTTGATAAAAGTGTTTAACGCCTAAATTTTTCATGCGATGGTTGACGCTTTTAGAGTTTCTAGCGCTAATTACTGCGGGCTCAATGCCGTTTTCTTTTAGCAGTTTAATGCCGTGTCCATCTAGTGAATTAAAGCGCTTAAATTCGGTGCCTTCATCGGTGAAATACAAACCACCATCGGTCAAAACGCCGTCCACATCGAAGATAATCAATTTAATCTTTTTTGCTAATTTGTCTATGCTCATTTATTTTGCTCCAATCAAATGCACGCCCTGGGTCGGTTTTTCTATCTGGGGCAATGTCGTTGTGTCCTACAATGTATTTTATGGGATATTGTTTGCACAAATCCGCTAAAATTTTGTTCAATTGTTGGTATTGCATAGTAGTATAGGCAATATCATCCGCACCTTCCAATTCAATGCCAATGGAAAAATCATTACAATTGTCTCGCCCACGATAATGCGATACCCCAGCATGCCAAGCCTTGTCAGCAAATTGAACAAATTGAACAACCGCTCCATTGCGTTTGATTAACAAGTGGCTAGATACTTTAAGATGTTCGATAGTGGCAAAATACGGATGAGCGGTGGGGTCAAGTTGGTTTTGGAAAAAGTCTTCAATATAACTACCTCCAAACTTGTTGGGTGGCAAAGATATGTTGTGAATCACCACCATATCAATCTTGGCGGTGCGTTTGCTGAAATTGAGTGAGGGGATTTGTTTAAAAGTCATTGCTTTTTAACCTTCTTATAGTCATTTAACCATTTTCCTGCCTCTTTTTGGCTGTATTTTCCAGTGATGGCTTCTGATAAATCTAGTGTTCCTGAGGCATTCTCAATACGCGAAATTGCATTGGTATGCCAATCCTCACTGACTGCTTTTAATACAACAATAAAATTTGACTTTTGTTCATTGCTAAGTGCTCTGTATTGCTTTTTTAGATTTTGGCTGTCAGTTTCTTTATCAATTTGCTGTTTTATTCTTTGTTCAAAACTGTATTGATCACATGTTTTCCTTAAATAAACCCCTTGCAGTTGCGCATTTAACAGATTCACCCCTTGTAGTTGCGCACCCTGTAAATCCGCTCCTTGTAATTGTGCATTTGACAAATCCGCTCCTACTAATTGAGCACTTTGCAAACCCGCCCCTTGTAATTGCGCATTCAACAAATATGCTCCTTGTAATTGTGCATGTGACAAATCCACCCCTTGTAATTGTGCATGTGACAAATTTGCTCCTTGTAGTTGTACACCTAGTAAATTCGCTCCTTGTAATTGCGCATTCAACAAATATGCACCTTGTAATTGTGCCTTCAACAAATATGCCCCTTGTAATTGTGCCTTCGACAAACTCGCTTTTTGTAACTGAGCCCCATATAAATCTAGTGTTTTGCCATAAGTACGATGACGCAGATAGGTGAAACTTAAATCTACTCCCATTAAACTGATATCCCTAGTGGAAAAATTGTGATCAATAAGCAAATTAAACCACTCTTCACTGGCAATAATATTTAGTTGTTTGGTTAGTTGACAACTATCTATTGCCTCCATTATGCTCTTAGGCTTTTTTGATTGTTGTAAAATTTTAGGCACATTGCCCCCTAACTGTTGTAAAGCTTTTTGATGTTGGGTTGCTAAAATAGCACGAAAAATCTCGTATGCACCCCGTCTAAAACTCTCACCATATTCGCCTTTTAAATAGGCACGCAAAGAATGTAGAGCTGAGATTTGCAGAGCAACTCTATTGTCCTCATTATCACCATCAATATTGCCAGTTGCCCAGCGTTGTAGTTGTTGAAATTCTTTGAGATTGGTGTCTTTTCTGGCGTTGGCAAGTTCCATTAGGCGGTTTTTATCACGAAAAAACCAAATAACAAAGATAATAGGGGCAGACATAACAACACCTGACACGCCTACTGAAGTTATTTTTATAAAAATACTATCGCTATTTGCAACAAATAGAGGCACATAGAGGCTATTAAAAAACGCAACAAAAATTGTTGTTACGACAACAACGAACGCTCTTATTTTTGTATTTTCAGATCTTTTATGGTTGTTGTTTTTACGCCTAAGTGCAGCAATTGTGTTTTGATGAAGCCAATAGGATTCTTTACCAAAGTTTGTGCGAAAATTTTTAAAATACCCTTCATCAAAAGAGTATTTCCAGTTAACATTTTCCAAAAAAGATCTAATCTTTTGCCTTGTTTTATTTTTTTTAAACCTTAACAAAATACCGCCCCCTTAAAAGTAACCGTGGATTACTCTTGTCATCAACAAAACCACTACGCTTGTGAATAACATTATTACATATAATGCCTTGATTTTTTGCCATTAAATGCTGGAAATGATAGGCGCTGCCTTTGGCTAAAATATCATCTAATAAAGCGACTGCTGCGACCACTTCATCGGTAAATTGCACATATTTTTTGCGTTGTGTGTAGCGTAAATAGAGTTGGTTGTGGTCTGGCATAAAAATTGCGCCGACTGATTTTGGGCGTAGGATTTTGCCGTTTTCACTGTGTGCGGGGATGGTCATTGCATCGGTTCGGGTGAGTAGGTCGGCGGCTTCTGGGTTTTGTTGGCGTAAGAGGATGTAGAGTATGTCGTTGTCTAGCCAGCTGTTTTCTCCGCCGCTACTGGCGGGGTTGACGCAGAATAAACTAAAACTGCGAATGCGTTGCTCAAGGGGGTTGTAATAGCCGTCGGTGTGCCAGCCGATGGATTTGGTGGTGTAGGGGATAAATTCGCCTTGTTGTTTGTCGCTGGTGGGGGTGATGTGTGCCAGTGTGTCGTTGCTGACAAACAGGTGGTTATCGGGTGCAATTAACCCCAGTTGTTGGTTTAATTGTACGATTGAATGACTGTAATCTGCTTGGGGTTGGGTTTGAATGAGGGCAAAATTGTTGTGCTGGCAAAGGCGTTGAATTTGGTCTTTTTCTGCTGTTGTGAGGGCGAGCGGATTTCGTATTTCGACAACACAATTATCAAGCTTGGTCAGTGCATTGGCAAGTTTTTCGTCTCGCCAATAGTTGTAGTCATCTGGGTTATTTAGTAACACAAGACTAGGACAAATTAGCCGTTGATGCGCTTGTTAATTGTATATTGTTGTGTAATAGATAAAACATTGTTAAACACCCAATACAGCACCAATCCAGAAGGGAACCATAAGAACATCACGGTAAATACAAGTGGCAACGCCATCATAATTTTGGCTTGCATGGGGTCAGGTGGCGGTGGATTGAGTTTTTGTTGCACAAACATAGAGATGCCCATAATGATTGGCAAAATGTAATAAGGATCCATGGCGGATAAATCAGACAGCCACCAGAAGGCGGTTTGGCGTAATTCAACTGTGTCTAACAACATCCAGTAAAAGGCGATGAATACGGGGATTTGCACCATAATAGGCAGACAACCAGAGGCAGGGTTGATTTTTTCCTTTCTATATAATTCCATGGTTTTTTGACCCATTTTTTGCTTGTCGTCGCCATAAGTTTCTTTGAGTTTTGCCAATCTTGGAGCCAGTTTTCTCATGCCTGCCATGGAGCGGTATGATTTTTCACTCAGTGGATAAAAAACCAACTTAATCAATAGTGTAATGATAATAATTGACCAACCCCAACTGCCAACGAAATCGTTAATTTTATGGATGCCCCAAGACAAAGGGTCAGCCAAAATATCTAACCAGCCGTAATCCAGTGTGTAGTTTAGTCCTTTTGCCACACTTTCAATTTTGTCATGCTCTTTAGGTCCGACATATAGCCGATTAAGTTCAAGTGTTGCACTACTTTTGGCGGCGACACTGGTTTGCTGGTTGGCGTTGGTTAATTTATAAATCTCATTGCTACTGCTGGCAGAAAAATTTTGCGCTTGACTTTGATTTGGAATCCATGCCGCCATAAAATACTGTTGTACCATTGCCATCCAGCCGCCTTGTTCTTGCTGTTTGCCAAACTCATCCCAATCTTCAAAATCATTCTTTTTCACACTGTGCGTTGCTTTGTCGTACACAATGCCACCTGTGAAAGTCGGCATCATTAGATTTGACTGGTCAATGGCATGGCGACTCAAGCGCACATAAGGCTTAACGGGAATGGCTTGATTGGAATTATTGGTGATTTGATAATCCACCCCAACCACATAACTGCCTCGTTTAAAATGGAAATTTTTAGTTACTTGTATGTTGTCTTTGCCCTGCCAAGTCAAGGGCACAACCAATTCATCTGCGGATAATTGATAATTTGTATTCACTGAATTGAAATCAGACAGATGTGTTGGCAACAAATTGTCACGCGAGGCTAAACCACTTTGTGCTTGAAATAATGCACTTGGATTGTCGCTTAATAACTGAAATTTGTCATCGCTGCCTATTTCTACAGGAAATGCATTTAAAAGGGCGCTCTGAATAGTGCCACCTTTGTGGCTGATTTCAACGGTGAGTAAATCGGTTGTTACTGTGGTAAAACCATATTTTTGGGTAATACTTGGTGTGGGCAAATCAATTTCTGGGCTTTGTGTGTTAAGCGCTGGCACATCAACATTTTGTGCTGATGTGTCCAAAGTAATTTCAGATTTGTGTACGACATTACCATCAGCATCTACTTTTTTCGTAATTTGCCATTTGTCCCAAAGCAAGAAAATTGTTAGAAAAATAGCAATACTTAAAAATAATTTTTGATTATTCATGATTATAAAATACCTAGTTAATGTGTATGTTTTTTGGGTACTGGGTCAAAACCGCCCTCGTGCCAAGGGTGGCATTTGCCAATGCGTTTAACGCTCAAAATCAAGCCTTTAAAAAAGCCGTGTTCTAGCACGGCATCATAGGAATACTGAGAGCAGGTTGGATTAAAGCGACAATTAGCCCCAAGCAACGGGCTGATAAACAACTGATAAAATTTAATCGGAATCAACAATAAATAGCGCATTATTTTTTAACCACTTTCTTGAACAGGTCTAGTAACTCTGCTGATAAAACAGGGTTTTTTACAGATTTTGATTTTCTTACCATTACCACAAACCCCCAATTGTCTAACTGTTGTTGCTCTAGTCTAAAGGTCTCTCTGGCAATGCGTTTAAATCGATTTCTATCCACCGCCAAACGATGTACTTTTTTCGAAATGGCTAACCCTAATTTTGGCCTTGACACTGCCAATGGTTTTGCAATGACTTGCCAATACTTGCCTCTTGCCATTTTTCCACCTTTAAAAATGGTGCTGTATTCATTGGGCTTGAGGAGTTTAGCATCATGCGTTAACCTAAAAGACATTAGGCAGCCAAGCGCTTGCGTCCTTTTCTTCTACGGGCATTAATGACTGCACGACCTGATTTGGTGCTCATTCTTGATCTGAAACCGTGGGTACGCTTGCGCTTAATAACGCTGGGTTGAAAGGTTCTTTTTTGGTGCATAATTTTAACTCACAAATTAAATAAAGGGGCTATTTTACCATAAATCCACCCAAACACCATATTGTTGTTATACAATAGAAAAAGCAACTCTTGAAGGAAAGCAAAACACAGAATGGATTTAGTTTATTGGTTAATGTTACTGAAGGCACCCCGCATCGGTACACGAACTTTTTATAAAATACTTAAAGTTTTTGAAACACCTGAGGCGGTATTTTTGGCATCCGAATCTGAGCGTAAAAAAAGTGGCTTGTTCCGCCAGGAAACGCTAAAGTTTTTGACGCAAAACGACACCTCACTGGTGCAAGCTGACCTTGATTGGGCGCAAGCTGATGGCTGCCATATCCTCACTTTGATTGACAAAGATTATCCCGAACAACTCAAAACCATCATGGATCCACCACCAATCTTGTATGTCAGGGGCGATGTTGCCTGCTTATCAAAACCACAACTGGCGATTGTTGGCAGTCGCAATCCAAGCGTTGGCGGCAAACAACATGCCTATGATTTTGCCCAATTATTGGCGCACTTAGATATTGTTGTTATCTCTGGCATGGCAAGTGGCATTGATGCCAGCGCACATATTGGCGCTTTGGAGGCAAATGCACAAACCATCGCCGTTTGTGGTACTGGATTAGACCGAATTTACCCAGCAAAACACAAAGCTTTGGCGCATCAAATCTCAACCAAAGGTGCGCTTATTTCTGAATTTTGTATTGGCACTTCGCCACTGGCAAATAATTTTCCAAGGCGTAATCGCATTATTAGCGGTTTAAGTTTGGGCACTTTGGTGGTTGAAGCCAGCATTAAAAGTGGCACAATGATTACCGCAAAACTCGCAGCCGAACAAGGGAAAGAGGTATTTGCCATTCCAAGCTCAATCCACAATCCCTTGTCACAAGGATGCCATCAACTCATTAAACAAGGGGCAAAATTAGTGGAAAATATCGACGATATCCTTGACGAATTACAACTTAATTTACCCATCCAAAAAAATAACTCAGTTATTTCTACAAAAGAGTCTAACGACCACCCCTCTGTGCTATTAAAATACCTAAGTTATAATGCTATTAATATTGATGAAATAGTTGAAAGAAGTAACTTGAGTCCACAAGTCGTTACACAAGAGTTGCTTTTATTGGAACTTGAACACAGAGTGGTAAGGATTAATGGCTCTAGCTATGTGCTAACTAAATGAGGTTTTTTATGACAAATAACAATAATATTCTTGATGTACTAACATATATGTTCGACTATCTGTTCGAAGTAGCGGAAGAGGAGGTCAACGAAATTGACGATATCACCCTTAAAGCGCGCCTTTCAGATGCTGGATTTGAAGTTACACGCATTGATAAGGCGCTCAGTTGGCTAGAGAATATTGCCACTTTGCAAGATGGCAATATTCAGTTGTCTGGTCATTCTAACGGCGGTATGCGCATTTATAGTGATGATGAAAAATCAAAACTCAATGCAAAATCTCGTGGTTTCTTATTGTTTATGGAAAACATAGGGCAAGTAGATGCCAATCAGCGTGAAATGATTATTGACCAAGTTATGTCCCTCAACGATGCCACCCTGTCCTTGGACGACCTAAAATGGGTGGTCATGATGGTACTTGGCAACAGCAACGATCAAGAAATCTCACCCCAATGGTTAGAATCAATTATGTCTCCTGATGACAACTACACGGTTCAGTGATGGCAAAAAATCTTGTTATTGTTGAGTCCCCTGCCAAAGCCAAAACCATTGAGAAGTTTTTAGGAAAAGATTTTAGTGTTAAATCCAGTATCGGTCATATTCGTGATATGCCTAAGAAAAATATGGGCATTGATATTGAAAATAATTTCGAACCGACCTATGAAGTTACCGCAGATAAAAAGAAAGTCGTTACAGAATTGCGCAAAGCCGCAAAAGCCGCCGATAAAATTTACCTCGCAACGGACGAAGACCGCGAAGGAGAAGCCATTGCCTGGCATTTATTAAAAGCATTAGATTTGCCCAGAGACACACCAAGGATTGTCTTTCACGAAATTACCAAAGGCGCCATTACCAATGCCATTGTCAAACCTAGAACGGTTGATTATCAATTGGTAGATGCCCAGCAAGCACGCCGTATTATCGATAGATTGGTGGGTTTTGAAATTTCGCCCGTTTTATGGCGCAAAATTTCAGGTGCGCGTTCAGCAGGGCGTGTGCAATCTCCAGTAATGCGCTTAGTCGTTGAAAGAGAGCGGGAAATCAGCGACCATACCGCCGAAAGCACTTATAAAATTAAAGCAGAATTGTCCAACAATGCAGGCAAACTCGTTGAAGTAAAACTCAGCCAAGACTTTGCCAGCAAAGACGAAGCACTGGCATTCTCCACCGCTCTTCTAAGCGCCACATTAAGCGTCTCTTCCATTGAAGAAAAACCATCAAAACGCTCACCCAAGCCCCCTTTTATCACCTCCACACTACAACAAGAAGCCTCACAAAAACTAGGCTTTTCGGTAAAACAAACCATGACACTGGCGCAAAATCTATACCGTGAAGGCGCCATTACTTACATGAGAACAGACTCATTTACCTTATCAGAAACAGCCATCGAAGCCGCCGGCAAAGTTATTGAACAAAAATTTGGCAGCGAATATCACACCGTAAGACGATTTAAAACCAAAGATGCCGGCGCACAAGAAGCACACGAAGCCATTCGCCCAACCGACCTAAGCAAACCAGAAATTCTTGGCTTAGAAGCCCAAGCCGCCAAACTTTACGCCCTCATTTACAAACGCACCCTCGCCTCACAAATGAGCGACGCCAGACTGCAAAAAACACAAATTAAAATCAGCATTTCCAGCCGCCCTGAAAGCTTTATCGCCAACGGCGAAGTATTGATATTCCCCGGCTTCTTAAGCGTTTACGACTATCTTTCTGCAGAAGACAAATTATTACCAAACCTAAGCCAAGGCGACATTTTAAACTTATTTAGTTTTGCCGCCAAACAAAGTTTTTCAAGAGCCAAACCGCGCTACACCGAAGCCTCCTTGGTAAAAAAAATCGAAGAAATGGGCATCGGTAGACCCTCAACATTCGCCACCATGGTATCCACCGTACAAGACAGAAATTATGTAACCAAGGAAACCAGAGAAGGCATTCAACGCGAATACCAGTTGATTGAAATCAAAGACCAACAAATCATCCAATCACAGCCCAGCGAAACCACAGGCGCTGAAAAAAACAAACTGTTCCCAACCAATGTCGCCTACCTGCTTACCGATTTTCTAGTCAAATATTTTGATGATATTATTGATTATAAATTCACCGCCAAACTCGAAAGCGATTTTGACACCATTGCCACCCAAAATGTCCCATGGCAAGGCGTCGTTAAAAACTTCTACGAACCCTTCCACCAAAAAATTGAAGCCGCCGCCGACATCTCCAGAGAAGAAACCCACGGCATGCGCGAACTCGGCACCGACCCCAAAAGCGGCAAACCCGTCAGCGTACGCTTTGGCAGATACGGCGCTTTCGCCCAAATCGGCCACAAAGACGACGAAGAAAAACCAGTCTTCGCCTCACTCCGAGGCTCACTAGACATCGAAAGCATCGTCCTTGACGAAGCCCTAGAATTATTCAATATGCCCCGCACAGTCGGCGAAACCGACACCCTCGGCACCATCAAAGCCAACTACGGCCGCTTCGGCCCCTACCTCCAATACGGCAAAAAATATGTCTCCCTCAAAGAAGACACCCCCGAAGAAGTTACCCTAGAAAAAGCCCTAGAACTCATTCAAGCCAAAGAAAAATTCGACGCCGAACGCATCATAAAAACCTTCGACGACAGCGAAATCCAAGTCCTCAACGGCCGCTTCGGCCCCTACATCTGGAACGGCAAAAAGAAAGGCAAAGGCCAAAAAAACATCACCATCAAAAAAGTCTTCGGCGACAAAGCCCCCGCAGACTTAACCCTTGAAGAATGTAAAAAAGCTGTTGCTGGTAAGCTTAAGCCTAAAGCAAAAGCCAAGCCAAAAAAGAAGAAGAAAGTTGTTAAGAAATAGATTAAAATTTAGAACAATTGCTTCAAAGGTGAATCTATGTCAAAGTCTAAAAATAATCCACCCCAAGTCGCCAAGCCATTTTTAAAGTGGGCAGGCGGAAAGCGTGGCTTGATAGAGCAATTATTTTCTAAATTCCCCACAGAATTTAATAATTATCACGAACCTTTTTTAGGTGGCGGTGCAGTATTTTTTGAACTTTATTCGAGAGGAATGCTAAAAGGCAAGAAGGCATACCTTTCTGATATAAATTCAGAACTTATTAACACTTACAATGTCGTTAAAAATAATCCCAGCAAACTAATTACCAATCTACAAACTTACAAAGAAAATCATAATAAAGAATTTTATTACCAAACCAGAGAATTAGACAGATCAGATAATTTCAAAACATTGTCAGAATTAGAACGAGCAACACGATTTATTTACCTTAATAAAACATGTTTTAACGGACTCTATAGGGTCAATTCAAAAGGCTATTTCAATACGCCAATCGGCAGTTATAAAAACCCAAATATTGCCGACAAAGAGGCAATTTTAAATGCCAGTAAGGCGTTGCAAAATACCATTATTGCCAATCAATCGTTTGATAGAACAATAGATAACACAAGTCCAAATGATTTTGTTTACCTTGATCCGCCTTACTACCCTCTTACCGAAACCGCCAGTTTCACGGCTTACGATAAAAATGCTTTTTTAGACGAAAAACAAAAACAGTTATTTGATGTATTTAAAGAACTGCATCAAAAGAAATGTACAGTTATGAAAAGCAATTCTGATACAAATTTTATTAAAGATTTATATCAAGAATATATTATTGATTTTGTGCAAGCCAATCGATTTATAAATAGCAAAGGTGGTGGTCGTAGCAAAATTAATGAGGTTTTAATAAATAATATTTTGGACATGAAGGCGTGATACGAGCAGACGATTCAGTTGAAATCAATTTATACCGCATAGAAGAACACTCCTCGCCTGACGCAATAAGAAAGCTCTTACTGGATACTTGGATTAAGGAGCCAAAATATATAAAGTACAGATATTTTGTAGATGTTTTAGAAAATAGCAATAGAGTTTATTTAGAACGCCCAGGTAGGCTGAACAAGGGATGTGATTTTGTAATTTTTATTGAGGACGATAATTTATTTAAAAATGGCAACGACAAGCCGCCGTCACATAAATATGTAACTGAAGATTTAAAATTAAAAAAACAAAGTTTAACAGCAGATGAATGGCATGACTTTTTTAAAGCGATTGATATAATCTTTCAATGCAGTTCATACGATGACACATTGCAATACACTCAAAACTTACCAATTTTTGGAAGAAGTTATGAATTAATCCTTAAATTAATTAGGTGGTTTTTTATAGAACAAGATATAACTTATTGGTCTGGGCGAGGTAGAAAAATGTTTTACGAGGATGTTTTAAAAGATGTGTAAATTTGACAACCTAAAAACCACATTCCAAGACTCAATATTTACATGGGGCTACTTTACAGACTTTGACAAAGTCAAATTAAATGTTGCAAAAGTCAATGTAGAGCTTAATATTTTAAATAGTTTGATTGGAAAAGATGACATAGAAAATCAATTTATATTATTGATAGAGCAATATCCAAATATCAGAATGGCTCTGCCACTTTTAATTGCTACTAGAAAAATTAAACTCCAAAATACGCCGATTATTTTAGATGTAGACAAATTGATTGCTGAGAATAAATCATATATTTTTTATGATGCGATTAATGAAGATATAAAGAAAGACTTGTTAATATTTTTTAAAGAAAGTGGATTAAAAGATATTTTTCAAAATAGCTATATCAAAAATCTAGTTGATTATTGTTTTGGTGTTGAGGTTGGGCTTGACTCTAATGGCAGAAAGAATAGAACGGGCATATTAATGGAAAATATTGTTTCTGATTATTTGGGTAAATTTTGCAAAACACACCAAAATTTTAGTTTTATCGAGCAAGCAACACAAAGAAGCATTAAAGATAATTTTGATTGCAATATCAAAATTGATAAAAGCGGAAGAAGGTTTGATTTTGCGCTACACAATAGTGATAACAATAAATTACACCTAATTGAAGTTAATTATTATGGCAGTGGCGGATCTAAGTTAAAGGCAACTGCTGGAGAATATCAAGCGCTTAACGATTTTATTAAGTCACAAGGTTTGGATTTTATTTGGATTACTGATGGCAAAGGGTGGTTAACAGCGTTGAACCCCTTAGAAGAAACTTTTAATCATAACGATCATGTCATTAATTTAAATATGTTAAAAAACAATGCTTTGAAAAATATTTGTATTTAAATTTATATCTTTTGTATATTATTATATTTACAATTATAAAAATTAGGTTATAATTATGTTTGAGAAAGATATTAAGATTGAACTAATAAAAAGAGATGTAAAGCCCAGTGAGGTTTATAAGGCGCTAGGACTTGAAAGGGCGCATTTTTATCAAGCAATCAAAAGCTACAACCTAAACAACAAAACTTTGAAAAAAATTTTGGATTATTTGGGGCTTGAAATATCTTTTGTTTTAAAGCAAAAGGATGACTCAAATGAGAATCAAAAAATATAAAAAATTGCATTCTACCTTGGAGGATGGGTTTGATTTATTAGATAACAACATGAGGGATTGCCTTACCCCTCTAAACGGCAAAAACTGGAAATTTCATGTTAACAAAAAATTGAGGTTAAAAAATTATTCCCACTTTCATAATGTAGATTTTTTGAACTTTAATAGTAAAAAAGCACCCAGAGATTGCTTATCCAGTAATAGAATTCTTGAATGCGCTTTTAAGCATATTTATCAATTACCCATATTTCGCATTAGTAAAAAACCATGCCTAAGATAACAAAACTTAATCCTGAAAACTTCGAACAAGAATGCGCAACAGTGTGGAGCTTTCCTCGGCGTGGCAACTGGGCAACCCATAAAAGCACATACAGGGGGAATTGGGCGCCAGAAGTTGTAAGAAATTTAATTTTAAGATACTCAGAGCAAGGCGACTATTTGCTTGACCCCATGATTGGTGGCGGCACAACTGCCATAGAATGTAAACTATTAAATAGAAACTTATTGGCACTGGATATAAACCCAAATGCAATCAAAATTACAGAAACTGCACTTGATTTTGAAAGTGAATTTAATCCAATTATAAAAACAAAAATTAACGACAGCAGAAAACTGCCAATGTTGAAAGACGATAGCATTGATTTTGTCCTTAACCATCCGCCTTATGTAGATATTATCAAATATTCTGATAAGACAATAGAACAAGATTTGTCTAATATTCATGATTTAGATGCATTTTGCGATGAGATAGAAAAGGTTGCAAAAGAGTTTTATCGAGTGCTGAAGCGTGGCAAATATTGCGCTATTTTAATTGGTGACACTAGGCGCAATAAGATGTATCAGCCTTTAGCGTTCAAGGTAATGCAAAGATTTTTTAATGCTGGATTTGAATTAAAAGAAGATATTATCAAGCAACAGCACAACTGTAAGGCAACTGGCTTTTGGGTTAACAAAAGTAAAGATTATAATTTTTTGCTAATTAAACATGAACATTTATTTGTGTTCAAAAAAGTATGATGATTTTTAAAATGATGAAAGGAGTGTGTTATGTATGATTACCAAATTGTTTGTTTAAATGGTGCTAATAGAACGAAAGACGAAGAAACCACAGATGCAACAGCAATTCACCCAATAAGTAAAGCGTGTGAAATTTTTGTTGAGAAATTTTGCCAAGAAAATAATATAGTGTGCTTAGGTGGCGTTGCCTTTGGCGAAGGATTATTGAGAAGTTTGACCTATGCATTAGAAGAGAATAACTTTAAAGAAAATTGGACATGCTTTAGCGACACATACACTGAACAACTCTGTTAAATATTTTTTGACTTAGGTTAAATGTGAAAAAAACATTAATGCCAATGCAAGATAAAATTCCAACTTTTTATATAATTACAAAATAAATTACAATGAGCAGACTGATAACTTACGGCGATATTCACGGCTGTTGCAGTGAATTAGCGCAATTACGGCAGAAGATAAAACCAGCGAAAAACGACATAGAGGTTTGTGTTGGCGATGTGATTACTCGGGGGAAAGACTCGATTAAAACACTTAGATATTTGCAAAGCCATAATATTAAATCTGTTTTGGGTAACCATGAGGATAAGATTGTTCGTTACTTACAACATCAAGAGAGTATCAAGGAAAATCCGATAGTGTTGGATGAGGATGAGCAGGATATTGTTGTAAATTTAAATGCTGAAGATATAAGTTATTTGAAAAATATGCCTTTGTTTATGCGGTTTGAAAAAATTACTATTTTGCATGGTGGTTTGCAAAATCGCCAAAATTTGAATAAAATTTCCAAAAAATCAAGGGCTCAAATTCTGAGATTACGCTTCTTAGATCAAGACCATAATTTTGTAACCTTTGGCAAAGAGGATGAAAAATCGATTTTTTGGGCGGATATATATAATGGTGGCCAAGGTTTTGTGGTGTATGGGCATCAAAATTTTAATGAGGTAAAAATCAATCAACATGCGCTTGGCATTGATACGGGCTGTGTGTATGGCGGAAAATTAAGTGCGGCAATTTTTCAAGAGATAAAGGATGAAAAATTTTCTATTGAAAGTGTGAACGCTGATGTGCGGTAAAATATCAATTTTTATCAAGATAAAAAATTATGTTATTATTAAGTGAAGTGATGATTGCCCATACCAATTTAGAATCATTTGAAGATTTGGTGCCAATTGTTAAGAATATTGCCAAGTCGGGTGATGAACGATTTTTTCAGATGGATGTGAAGCCTGATTATGGCGATACACCTGAGAATTGGGAAGATCGTTTGGAAGCGGCTTTTTATTAGGGAGTAACAAATGGGTTTTAAATATTTAAATAAAGAACAAGATATTTTTGATGGCGATGATGGCGAAGATGTGTATGCGAATGAGGAGCAACTTCAGGCTCGTTTGGCGTATTTTGAGGCACAATTGGCGGGTTTGAGCGAGAATGCGCCGACTGAAGATCGCATCAAAAATTTATTAGAAATTGGTCGTATTCAAGTTGAGCGCTATAAGGGTGCTGATGCTTGGGAAAAGGCCTTTACTGCTTTTACATTGGCGCAAGATGATGAATTGTGGGAATTGGCGGTTGAGGCTTGTGATGTGATGTTTTTGTCAGAAGGTCCAGATGCGTTGGTGGCGTTGGGGCATGCTCTGTGGCTGGGGATAACTTTCCCGATTGACCCTGAAATTACGGTGGCAATGTTACAACATTTGGTAGAAGAGTCTCCTGAAGAGGCGGACACACGAGCGGTAGCGGCAACGGTGGCGCATTATATTACTTCAATGCGATGTGGCGAGGAAGATGATTTGACTTTTTTCACTTCACAAATGCTGGCAAGTGTTGCTGACAAACATTCTCATGTAACAGATCAATCAACTTTTGATTTGTGGCGTAGAACCTTAGAATTGGACAAGCCTGATGTGTTTTTAAAGAAATTATCAGGTGCAATTGACCAGTTAGTAGAGGGAAAATGGTGGATTGACAAAGATAAAATTAGAACCAAATTGGACAATGAAAACCAAAATTAAAGTTTGTGGATTTACCACTGCTGACAATGCACGAGCGGCGGCATTTCTTGGCATAGATGCTATTGGCTTAGTATTTTACGACAAGTCGCCACGCCATGTTGAGGTAGAAACTGCTTTGGAAATTGTCAATGCATTGCCACCGTTTGTTAACCGCGTGGGCTTATTTGTGAATGCAGATTCTGGTTTTATTGATGAAGTATTGTGCGAAGTGCCGTTGGACACTCTACAATTTCATGGTGACGAATCTCCTATAGAATGTAATCAATATGCCATGCCTTTTATCAAGGCTTTGCGAGTGCATGCCGATACCAATATTGTTAAAATGGCAGAAGACTATCATCAGGCCAGCGGTTTGTTATTAGATGCCTTTAACCAAGAGGCTTATGGTGGCACAGGTGAGCATTTTGATTGGTCTTTGGCCAAAGTTGATATTGATTTACCAATTATTCTTGCAGGTGGACTTACACCTGATATGGTATCTACTGCCGTTAAACAGGTTAATCCCTATGCAGTTGATGTGTCTAGTGGCGTGGAAAGTATAAAAGGTATAAAAGATATTGAGAAAATAAAACATTTTATTGCCAATACTCCAATCCAAGGATAAAAATTGCAAACATAACGACGCTGTCTTGACATTAACCCCTTTCGTGTTTGACTGCTCTATCCGTACAGAAATAGCAATGGGTTTTTGGTTGGGGCAATATTCACTTAGTCGTTAAAACAGAATAATTTCCTTATTTTACTTTATGGCGAAAAAGTAAAATATGGATTTCCTTATTTCACTTTATGGCAATAAAGTAAAATAAGGATTTCCTAATTCCACTCTTGGATTTTACGGTATTTTCAAAAATACAGTACCTATAGAGATGTTTACATAAATATTTAAAACAAGAGTAGGCGTTAGGTCTACATTTTCTATCTTTGGGTTAAAGCCAAAGATATTAGCAAGATTGGTCAGTTTCTGTTAAACTTTTAAACTCTTATCTTCTGTCAAAATATTAAGAAAAATTAAAGGGGTAAAAAATGACTGATTTTCAAATATTCTCTATAGTGCTAGCAGTGCTAGCGGTGGCTTTTGTCCTAAAATCCATAAAAATTGTTTCGCAAAGTGATATTTATATTATTGAAAGACTGGGTAAATTTAATCGTGAACTTAGTGCTGGCTTCCACATCATCATCCCATTTTTAGATGTGGTGCGTCAAAGTATTACTATTCGTGAGCAAATTATCGACATACCCAGCCAATCGGTTATCACCAAAGATAATGTTAATATTACTGTTGATGGTTTGGTTTTTTGTAAAATACAAAGCGCTAAAGAGGCTATTTACAATGTTGTGAGCTTTCACAAAGCAATTTCATCTTTAGCCATGACAACCATTAGAAGTGAGATTGGCTCCATGCAACTTGATGAAACTTTAAGCAACAGAGAGAGCCTTAATGCTAAATTACAACTAGAACTCTCTGATGCCGCCAATAATTGGGGCTTGCTGGTAACTAGGGTTGAAATTAGTGATATATCAGTACCTAGTGACATTGAAGAAGCGATGAATATGCAAATGAAAGCTGAGCGAGAAAAGCGTAGTATCGAGTTAAATGCTCAAGCAGAAAAAGAAGCGGTTATTAGGCAAGCTGAAGCAGTTAAACAAAGTGAATTTTTAAAAGCAGAGGCGATTGAAAGAATGGCGGATGCCAAAAAATATGAGCAAGAAAAAATAGCTGAAGGTCAACAGAAAGCTATTACCATTATTAATGAAGCCATTGCAAAAAATCAAAATTCAGCAGAATTTTTATTAGCAAAAGACAGAATTAAAGCGTTTAGCGCCTTGGCAAGCAGCGATTCAAAGGATAAAATTGTTGTGCCCTATGAAGCGACAGAGCTGATTGGCAGCTTGAGTATTCTTAAAGACATACTGCAAAAATAACTTATGGAAAGTTTATCTAGTGTACTGCTGCTCACTATTGGGATTTGTTTAATCTTTTTAGAAATTATATTATATTCATTCTTTATTATTTGGCTTGGCATGGCCTTAGTAATGGTTGCCATTATTGAGTACTTTATGCCGTTATCATCAATTTGGATTCAGTTTACACTGGCAAGTGTCATCTCCATTATTTTATTTGCATTATTTTATAAGCCACTTAAAAGTTTTGTCAACAAAAGCCCAGGACTTGACAATGATTTTATTAAACAGCATGGCAAAGGCATGATCAAAAACCAAATGTTGAGCTATCAAGGAAGTTATTTTAAAGTGGTTAATTGCGATGTGTCCTCTTTAGATGGTGCAGAGGTAGTTGTGATTAAAATAGAGAAAAACAACGCTTGGATAAAATATGAATAATTACAACTTACCCGACGATAAAGGGCATTTCGAGCAATATGGTGGTATTTTCATCGCCGAAACTTTAATGACAGCCGTAACCGAATTAAAAGAGGCTTACGAAAAATACAAAGAAGATGCGGATTTCTTAACTGAGTTTGAAGACGATTTAAAGCATTATGTGGGTCGCACTACGCCGCTTTATCATGCAAAAAATTTGAGTCAAAAATTAGGTGGTGCGCAAATTTACCTTAAACGAGAAGATTTGAATCACACGGGGGCACACAAAGTAAACAACACCATTGGCCAGGCGCTTTTGGCAAAACGCATGGGTAAAACCCGTATTATTGCCGAAACAGGTGCTGGTCAACATGGCGTAGCAACGGCAACAGTTGCGGCTCGTTTGGGGTTGGAATGCGTGGTTTATATGGGTGCGGTGGATGTGGCTCGCCAAGCGCTTAATGTATTTCGCATGAAATTATTAGGGGCTACGGTTATCCCCGTCACCTCAGGTTCAAAAACTCTAAAAGATGCAATGAACGAGGCGATGCGTGACTGGGTAACCAATATTGACGATACTTTTTATATCATTGGCACAGTTGCAGGGCCACATCCTTATCCAATGATGGTGCGAGATTTTCAAAGTGTGATTGGTAAAGAAGCCAAAATACAATTTGCTGAACAGGTCGGCGGTTTGCCCGATGCTTTGGTGGCGTGTGTGGGTGGCGGTTCAAATGCGATTGGTTTGTTTCATGCGTTTATTGACGACGCAGCCGTTAATATTTATGGCGTTGAAGCAGCAGGACACGGCTTAGAAAAAGGCCCAACTGCGCATGCAGCCCCACTTTGTGCAGGCAGTATGGGTGTTTTACACGGCAGTCGTACTTATTTGATGGAAGATGAAAATGGGCAAATTATTGAAGGGCATTCCATCAGCGCTGGATTAGATTACCCAGGTGTTGGCCCAGAGCATGCCTACTTAAAAGACTGCGGTCGTGCGCAATATGTTGCCATTACCGACAAAGAAGCGCTTGAGGCTTTCCACACTTTAACCAAAACTGAAGGTATTTTGCCTGCATTAGAATCTTCCCACGCTGTGGCTTACGGCATAAAACTTGCAGAACAACTGGGTAAAGATAAAAATATGATTATCAATCTTTCGGGTCGTGGCGATAAAGACATTCACACCATTGCTCAAATTGAAGGCATTGAATTTTAAACTAAGAGTAATAATTTACTCTTAATTTAAAATTATATTATATTAGAGTTAAATGTTTACTCTTAGTTATAGTTTATTCTATATTAGAGTTAAATATATACTACTAAATGTTAGTTATGTATAATTAGAGTTAAATATTTACTCTTATTTTATTATGCATGCACTAAAAACAATCTCTCAAGAGCGCATCATTGACGATACGCTCATTGAGTTTCTACCCAGTGCTTTATATGCTTACACGCTAGGAAAAAATATACTTAAACGCTTATAGAGAGACCTTTGCATAAAGTTTTAGTGGGCTTTTTTCCTTAGCCACCATAACAACACCAATAATTGTAACAATAACAATGGAACAGTTGACAACAGCACAACTTCCCAGCCAAAGTTAAACACAAACCAACCGGCAGACAATGAGGCTACGGCTTGTGTGGCAAAAATCAGCAAATCATTAATAGACTGCACTTTAAATTTTTCAGAACCACGATAAGCGCGTGGCAATAAACTGGTACTGCCGATAAATAGAAAATTCCAACCGAGTCCCAATAAAATAAGCGCCACCCAATAATTATGCAAACTATGGCTATAACCAATAAAAATACAGACAAAATATAGCGCAATACCGATTATCATCATCTTACTAAGTCCAAATAATTTAACAATAATTGGGGTGAACAAAGAAGGTAGAAACATCGCAATCATATGGGATTGAATGACGAATTTAGTTTGCATCAAAGAAAAACCGTCAATAATATGCATGCTCATTGGGGTAGCAGTCATAATATAACTCATAACAACATAACCCACCGAAGCACTGGATATGGCAACGATAAACACGGACTGCTTGACAATCGCTTTTAAACTTCTACCCGACTGTTTTTGCTCACTTTCAGGAATGTATTTTGACTGGTAAAACCACAATAGCAAAAATGCCAATACAAAACAACAACTGAGCAACAAAAATGAACCGACAAAAGGCGTGTTAAACCAGTCTTTTCCCAATATTGCCAGTTCTGGCCCTAAAAAAGCAGAGGCCAAACCACCGAGAAGCACCGTTGAGGTTGCCGTTGCGTTGAGATTTTCACCAACACTTTCAATAGCAGCAAATCTAAACTGATTCATGGTTGCCATAGTAATGCCAAACAAAAAAATGGACAAGCAAAACAAATAAAAAGATTGTATTTGCAGGGCAACAATGGCAAGCGCAATAATAGCGATTGTATAAACACAAACGCCTAAAAAAGTGCGTCTTCTGCCAATTTTAGACATCACATAAACAACAGGAAGAATGCCACTGGCAGTGCCTATCACCAACATTGCCACTGGCAGGGTTGACAAACTAACATAGGGCGCCAAAGATTGGCCAATAATGCCACCAATAAAAACAACAAAAACACTTAAAGACATAAACAACGATAAACTAATTGTCAACAGCCAAACATTGCGTGGTAATGCTAACACTTGTATTTTTCTGGGCGGTATTGATGCATTGCTTGAATGGTCAATAAGTCTATTTTTGTGCCGCGTTTTTGCAGATTATCAAGCAACATTTGAAACCTTTTTTGATTAAGCCCTTGTCCAAATTTAAACTTGGCACTGAGCCGCTCAATGTTAATTTTAACCACGACCAGCGCCTTAAATTTTTTCTTATAAACTTCATCTTCAAAAGGCAAATAACCACCTTCTGGCTGAAGGTTTTGCATCATTGCGGTGAAAGTTTTGCCAATTTCATCAAAGTCTTCAATAATTTGTGCATTGCCCTCAATAATAACAGACTTAAAAAATGCAGTGGCTGGGCATGCCAGGCCTTCATCGCTACTAAAGTTTGAGGGAATAATGGTGTCCTCTGTAACAACACTAAAAGACACTTGTGGATTTTGCTTAAGTAGGCGAATTTTCTCGCCCTTTGGTGCGCTGTGAAAATAAATGGCATCCTGAAAATAAATGTAATTCAATGGCACGCCATACGGCCTATCACCCATTAAACTCAACACGCCATAACTGCCTGACAATAACATTTGCTCAATCAGTGCCTGATCTTTTATTTCAGATACTTTTCTAATCATGATTTTTAATCCCTTTCTTTAAGCTGCTTTGTTTGGCTCGGCTTAGTGTCAAGGCGTTGTCTGGCGCATTTTTAGTGATAGTAGAGCCTGCTCCGATAAGGGCATTTTTGCCAATAACAACGGGGGCAACGAGCTGAGTGTCTGAGCCGATAAATGCACCATCGCCAATCGTGGTTTGGTGCTTATTAACGCCGTCATAATTACAAGTAATAACGCCTGCGCCAATATTAACCTCTTCACCCATCACAGTATCGCCCACATAACTTAAATGTGAAATTTTTGATCCCTTGCCAATGGTAGATTTTTTCACCTCAACAAAATTGCCGATTTTAACATTGTTGCCGATTTTGCTTTCAGGACGAATGCGTGCAAATGGACCAATGAAAGCGCCATCGCCAATCACAGCGTCTTCAATCAAAGAATTTGGCAAGATAACCACATTATCGCCGATTTTAGTGTTTCTTATTATGCAATTTGGTGCAATTGTTGTATTGTTTCCAATCGATACATCGCCCTCAAGCACCACATTAACATCGATTTCACAATCTTGCCCAAAACTTAAATTACCACGACAATCAAAACGGGCAGGGTCTCTTAGCATTAAGCCTTGTTGCATAAATTGGCTCGCCTGATTTTTCTGAAAAGCCCTTTCTAATGTCGCTAATTGTATTTTATCATTCACGCCTGCCACTTCACATTCGTTTTCTACAATGACCGATGCAATGGTTTTGCCAGTGCCCACAGCCATCGCAATAATATCAGTCAAATAAAACTCACCTTGGGTATTATTTGAATCTAACTTACTCAAATAACTTCTTAACAAACCGCTATCAACCGCCATAACGCCAGTGTTGACTTCACAGATTTTGAGCTGCTCAATGCTGGCATCTTTTTGCTCAACAATGGCTTGAATTTGATTGTTTTGGCGAATAATGCGCCCATAACCTGTTGGATTTTCCAATATTACCGAAAGCAATGCCACGCCACTTTTTTGCACTTGAGCCGTTAATTTTTCTAAAGTTGGTTGCTCAATAAGGGGCACATCGCCATACAGCACAAGAGAAATTGAATCGTCATCAATATGTGGCATCGCCTGCTGCACAGCATGTCCAGTACCAAGTTGCTCGGCTTGCTCCACCCAATGAATTGAATCATCTTTAAAAAAATGACGCACCTGATTGCCGCCAAATCCAACCACAACGAACACTTGGGAGCATAATGCTTGCGCTTGCGTTAGCACATGCCCAAGCAAAGTCTTATCCGATAAGACCTGCAAAACCTTTGGCTTGGCGGCATTCATACGCGAGCCTTTGCCGGCTGCAAGAATAATAGCGTTTATATGTTCCATAAAGTTATAGTGGGTTTAATGTAATGGTTTAGCTCCCGACAATAACACAGAGTTTTGCCTTGATACCTTTGCGAAATTATATCATAGGGCGATTTAAACTTTAATATTTAGTTTTTTACCAAGAGACCCTCACGAGACCCCTGCATTAGGTATAAATATTAACTATCAATCATTTGTCGATCTATTTAAACCTTGTCCCGACAAAGATAAGGCTGGATTTAAGAAATTTACAAATGAGTAAAAAGTGGATTTTTGATGATTATTCAGACTTATGCAAAGGCCTTAGAACAGAGGGCTTCTTACAGATATTTTATATAAGAAATTTTAAATAATTATTTATAAATTTTTAAGAACATGGCGTTACAGTTCTGATATATAATGTAGTTTTTTTTAGTAAAGATTTAAGTAGATTTAAAATAATTAAGACAATGAAAGAAGTACTTGCTGCAATTAACAGACACAAGAAAGCCGTGTCAAATCATAAATTATTCCGTGATGTTCATACAATAACACAAGAAAGCGTAATTGAAAAAATAGATATATGGGCACCTTTATTTGTGCACCTTACCATGACATTTAAAGACATCAACCAGATGTTTTATCATTTTCCCAACCCTAAGAACGATATGCAAAAGGCGATTAATGCGCATGCTGAGGTGGATTCTACACACTGGAATATGCTGAAAACTGATTTGCAAACTTTAGGCATTTACAACAATGTAAAAGATTATGGCGATGCCATGGATATGATTTGGCTGGATGCTGGTGCACCTATTAGAAGTTATATGTATCACGCAATTATCAGGGCTCAAATGTGTGGCGATAATGTTTATTTAAGAATGGCAGCAATGGAGGCTGGAGAGACAACAGTAAAAATGTTCTTTAATACAACCAAATATGTTGCAGGATTATACGAACAGAAAACTGGCAAACAATTGCATTATTTTGGCAACCTGCATATTGACAGTGAAGTTGACAATGCTGTTGATTTATCAATTTTTGAACAACAAAAACTTGATCAAGAAACTTTAGAAAAAGCACTCCATATAGTTGATGCTCATTTTGATAAATTTAAAGATTTCTTAGATTATAAATATTCAATTACTTTCCCTAGTAAATCTTTATCTTAAAAACCACAAGTGTCGACCAAAAAGAAAATCTGCATTATTGGCGCAGGTCCTTCTGGGCTTTGCACAGCAAAAGAAATTCAGGAAAATAACCCAAATATTGATGTAAAAGTTTTTGAAAAATCCGATGCCATTGGCGGTGTATTTTCAAATTGCTATGAAGGTTTAAGCCTTGTTAACAATCCATTTTTGATAAGTTTTAGTGATTTTCCACCTCAGGACAACTGTGATGATTTAAGAATGTGGAAGGCGAAAGAGTATGTGGATTATTTAAATCGTTACGCCAAATATAACCACCTGCTCCCCTTAATATTTTTTAATCATACTGTTCAAAAAATAAACAAAAAAGGTAAACAATGGGAGGTTTGCTTTCAAAAAGACGGGGACATAGAGATTGAAATATTTGATTATTTAGCCATCTGTAGTGGCGCAAACCATAAGGCAAGAAAAACCCATTTGCCCAACCAAGAAAAATTTTCTGGTGAAGTCATTTACGGGGGAAATACAAAAAAAGTATCTGGCTTAAAAGGCAAAAAAGTAGTTTTTGTAGGTTTGGGTGAGACTGCCTCTGATCTTGTTTATTTGTCTCGAAATTTAGTACGCCAAAGTTATGTTTCTGTTCGGAGGTGGCCCGGATATTTTATCCCAAGATATCACGACAACAAACCAACAGATTTAGACACCTCAAATATCTATCATGCTCTTTCTCGAGATGTAGACGATAGCCGATTGTCTTTTTTGACAAGTTTTAAAAGAAAATTAGAGTATAAAAACATTGCCCTACAAGAAGATAAGCAAATTCAAAATGCCATGAATCATTTTAATTCTTCTTATAAGTCAATTAATTACCTAGGGCCTTTTCGTCGAGTCACAACAAAAAGTTGCGGTTTTATTAAAGCCTATTTAGAAGACAAAACATCTTTAAAGCCTGAAATTGTAAACTTAGAAGGTAAAAAGGTTATATTTAAAGATGGCAGCTCTGTATTGGCAGATACAATTGTGTTATGCACCGGCAATACCTTTAATTTATCTTTTTTGCCTGATGATATACTAGATAAAACTTCATCTATCAATAAACTGTATAAATATATATTTATCCCAGATGTGGAGCATTGTTATTTTATTGGTTTTGCTCGACCAAATTTAGGGTCTTTGCCTTCGGTTGCAGAATTACAAGCAAGATATTTATCTGCTTATCTAAAACAAGAAATCGACTTGCCCAATCAAGAAAAAATGCAACAAGAGATTTTAAATCAGCAACAAAGATTTAAATGGCAGTTCCCTGTTGATTTTGAGCGCATCACACACCTTGTTGATTATTATTGGTACACAAGATTATTGGCAAAGGATTTAAATGCTTTGCCAAAGCAGTGGCGTTTGTTTTTTTTAGATATTCACTTATGGTATAAAGTCAATTTTTCTTTTTTATACCCCGGAATTTACAGATTATACCCACACAATGCAAAATCAAAAAAAATTGCATCTATTATCAAAAAATTCCCCACAATGAACAAAAAAGTTCTCTTTGTAGAGACGATACTTTATTTGTTAAACAAATTGTCAAAACTGTTTTCAATTAAATAAGATCTTTGCATAAATATAGATGATTAGCAAAATTTAATTGGCGATTTCTTTGTTTGACAGAGAAGAAACGGTTACAAACCGCTCCCTACGACTATGGGTTTAAAAAATTGTTAAGTGGATGAAAAGCGGACGCTTGGCGATTGTTCATATTTAACAAAGGTCTCAAATAATAAGCGCAAAATCTATTTTCCGAGGGTATAAACAAAAAGTAACTTTAACTACGGGAATCACTTCAAAATAGAGAGATTTGCCTTTCCAAAACTTCTAACAATTTCTTATATGAAGCACCCCTGCTTTATGCCATTTTCAAAAATAAACTAAACAATCTGGCGCTCGCCCTCATTCCAAGTATTTTTATTGCTATACTTGGGTGATTATAAGCGCTATATTGCTCATTTTATTTTTGAAAACGGTATTAGGCATAGATACTGAATAAAAGGTAAATTTTATTCAGTTGTCATTTTTATAAAGCCTATCCTAGCAGAGACAAGATGGGCTTTATAAAAATTTACCAATGCATGAAAGTTGTCCTTTGGTTAATATTTGTGTCTAATGAAGAGGTGCCTGACTCACATAGATATTGTTTCGTAATCGCTCAAGCGCTCGTTTAGTTTTGAATGCCAAAGTGCGCTAGATTCGCTTCCTTACTCCGATTTTTTTTTGCTTAATTCGGACTATTTTTTGACATTGTTGAAATGCTATATGGAGGCCTTTGTATAAATATGGATGATTAGCAAAATTCAATTTTTGCCCACTTGGTGATTTTCTTAAACCTTGTCCTAGCAAGGCTAAGGCTGGGTTTAAAAAATTACCAAGTGGGTGAAAAGTGAATCTTTGATGATTATTTATATTTACGCAAAGGTCTCATATTATATGTTGAGATATAATCATCATAGACAGCCAAATCCAAAGCGTATTGAAACTTACCAATGTGGGTAATAACTTTCTATTACTCGCCCAGATTAAAGACATACTAGTTAGTAAGGCAACAAAGTACAATTGCCAAAGCTGAACTCCAAATATCAGCCCAGGTACAATAATGATGGCTTTCATACTCCAGCTAACTGCTTCAATAATATTATAGTTTGTCCAATATTCCTTGCGAAACCACATCTTATAACAATCAAGCACTCTCTTCCATCCAGTTAATGTATACACAATACTTGTAAGAACAACCCAAGAAATAATAGCGAATATCAATTGCTCTGCAGTCATAGTGGGCTTTGATTTTTAAAATAGAGTAACTTCATTGGTATTTTTATATCGATTTCTAAATTTATACTTCAAAACCAAATACCGAGCTTAAACTTTAATGCTATGCTCAACTTATAGTTGGGTGTTACTTTTTATGATTGATATATTGAACTATTTTTAGCCCCTGACAACAATACACAGGATTTTACAAGAAGAAAAGCATTGGATTTATCTCAACACTTTTTTTTAGATTATACCGCAATGCAACTAAAACTCTTTAGTTTATCACTGTCAGAGACTAAAAAAAATAATGACTTATAAATTACATTTTAATTAGAATTACCCATAAGAATTAGTATATAATTCTCTTCCTTTAAAGATTGACATAAATTTATAGCTATGAAAACAGACATACATCCTAATTATGACACCGTGAAAGTAATCTGCTCATGTGGCAACGCCTTTGAGTCTCGTTCAACAATTGGTAAAGAAGAATTACACTTAGATGTGTGCTCTAGTTGCCACCCCTTTTACACAGGTAAGCAAAAAATTATGGACAGTGCAGGTCGTGTTGAGAAGTTTAAATCTCGTTACGGTGCATTCAAACGATAAGTATCAAATTTTTAGTAAAAAGCCACGAAAGTGGCTTTTTTTATGCCCGATTGCCAAAGGAAAGTCTTTGCGTAAATACAAATAATCACCAAGAATTCACTTTTACCCACTTGACAATTTTTTAAACCCAGCCTTAGCCTTGTCAGAACAAGGTTTAGAGAAATCACCAGGTGGGTAAAATTAAATTTTTCCAATCATTCCTATTTACACAAAGGTCAAAGAGTTTAGACAAAAAATTGTTATAATTGTTTGCTACTAAAATAATTCATGTTAACTATGTCATTTGACTATATCAACGCCCTATTAAAGAAGCCGACAAAACGCACACCTATTTGGGTAATGCGCCAAGCAGGTCGTTATTTGCCAGAATATCGGGCAACGCGCGCAAAAGCTGGCGATTTTTTAACACTGTGCAAATCACCTGAACTGGCATGCGAAGTAACAATGCAGCCAATTGACAGATTTGATTTAGATGCAGCCATTTTATTTTCTGATATTTTGACCATTCCCGATGCAATGAATTTGGGTTTGTACTTTTCAGAAGGCGAAGGCCCCAAATTCTCCAACCCCATCCAATCACTGGCTGATATTGAAAAGTTACCCACCGACATTAACAACGAACTAACCTATGTATTTGACGGCGTTTCAACCATTAAGAAAGCACTCAACAACCGTGTGCCGTTGATTGGTTTTAGCGGCAGCCCATGGACTTTAGCCACTTATATGATTGAAGGTGGCAGTAGCAAAACCTTTGCCAATACCAAAAAAATGCTATTTAACAACCCAGATGCCTTGCATTTATTATTAGAAAAATTGGCACAAAGCGTTATTGCCTACCTTAACCAACAAATTTTATCAGGCGCAGACAGTGTTATGATTTTTGACACTTGGGGCGGCGTATTGTCCAAACAAAATTACCTAGATTTTTCCCTAAACTATATGGCAAAAATCGTCAAGAGCGTCAAAGCCCAACACCCCACCATCCCCATCACCCTATTCAGCAAAAACGGCGGCAAACACTTGACCCATATTGCCGATACCGGCTGTGATGGCATCGGCATCGACTGGACCATAGAACTCGCACAAGCACAACAACAAGTAGGCGATAAAGTTGCCATTCAAGGCAACCTTGACCCCGCCGTTCTATACGCCACACCTGAAGTCATCGAACGAGAAGTTAAAAAAGTCTTGTCGCAATTCAAAGGTGATACGGGTCATATCTTCAACCTCGGTCATGGCATTACCCCTGATGTTGACCCTGAGAATATGAAAGTTTTGGTTGATTGTGTGCATAAATTCAGTTCGAGGTAAAAGTGAATTTAAACATTAAAGTTGAAAATTTAGGTAGATTTAAAAAAGGCGAGGTAAAACTTCGCCCATTGACTGTGCTAACGGGCGAGAATGGCACGGGCAAAAGTTTTTTTACCAAAACGCTTTATTCTATCTTTAGTGTTTTAAATAAAAACTTATTACGCATAGAAATTGATAAAACAATAGTCACTATAAATATAGATTTGGAATCTTTTATTGCACAAGTTCAAAGAAAAAGTGCACTGGAAGAAAATATGGTGAAAGATGTTAAAACAAAGCTAAACCTCTTTAAAGATGCTTTAAATGTTTTTAAAGATGAGAATATAAGATTTTATAAAATCAAAATCCAGGAATTACATAAGGATATCGAAAAACCAATTAACAAACTTAACAAACACTTTGAGAAAATACAAAATAATCCCATTAAGGTTAAATTCATCAAAAATAAAATAAAAGAATTGCAGAATAATTTCTCAATCCTAGAGAGTTTTACAAAACATAATATTTACCCAAAGATACTTTCAAAGAATTTATCGAGTGAAATAAAAGAAAATTTTCAAATTTCAAATTTATACGAACTGATTTCCTTTGATGAGAGTAAATGCCAAATATACGATAAAAAAAATGGATTAAATATATCCTTTAATAAAGATAATTTTGTTGATTTTTCATTAGAACATGATTTTATTGCTGAAGTTTCTAACCTTGATAGGGTTATATTCTTTGAGTCTCCCGCTTACTGGAGTGTAAGAGACGCCCTTAACAACTCCAAAGAAGTAGAAAAAAAGGGGGACTTGACAGGGGTTTCAAAATATTTTTACGATTTAGATAAAACCTTAAACACCAAATCAACCAATCAGCCTTTAGAAATTGTATCAAAATTGGCAGTTGAATTAAAGGAAGAAATTGGTGGAGAATTTATTTTCGACAGTGGTCGCCTGTCATTTGTTGATAATTCTGGCAAAAATATTGATAAAAACTTAATTTCTTTTGGTATGACCAATTTAGGCATGATACAGGCCTTGCTTAAAAACAATGTCATTAGCAAAGGTTCGTTTGTATTTTTTGATGAGCCAGAAACAAACTTACACCCTACTTGGCAAGTTTTGTTAACTAAGGTTCTAATTGAGTTAGCGGAAAATGGTGTAAATGTAGTAATGGCAACACACAGTTTGGACATGATCAAAGCGCTTGAAGTTCACACTAAAGACAAAGATAAAAAATTTATTGCTATTAATCATTTTACAAAAGAAGGGAGGTTGTTTGAATTTGACTCTGACGATATTACTGAAAATTTAATAGAATCTAGAGAAGAATTGTCGTCTTCATACAAAGACTTATATATGAAAGACGCAAAAAATGGTTAATTTAACTAGCCATTGCAAATATTGCAAAACAATTCAGCACTCCCCGCCCATAAAGGGAGCAATAGAACAAGCGGCTTGTCAGGCTATATTATTTGATCAGAATGATAACGGGTGTGTAAAAGAATTAAATTACGGTACTTGTGCGCAAGTTGACTATATTGATTTAATAGGGAATGAACTTATTTTGATTGAATTAAAAGATTTACGGGCTCAATTGGAGAATAAAAATATGGATGATATTTTGACAAATCTCACTAAAAAATACAACGATTCTATTGACATAGTCAAAGAGAGTATTAATAATAATTGCGTCCCTAACCAGTATTATGTAGTTATAAAAAACGACACTGAGATTGTGCTATTTGATAATATTTTTCCAATAAGGAAAAGGAAAATAGATAAGCATTTCAATTTTGTTGTGTGCAAAACAAAGGAAATTTGCAACAAATTATCAACACTAGGTACCCGATTATGTCCATAATAAAAAACACTTTCAAAACCCTAAAAAAGCAGAACAAAAAAGCCTTTATTCCCTTTATCACAGCAGGCGATAGTGGGCTGGATAACACTTTTGCATTAATGCAAGTTTTGGTTGACAATGGAGCGGATGTGATTGAATTAGGCGTGCCGTTTTCAGACCCAATGGCAGATGGGCCAGTCATTGCTAAATCGCATGAACGCGCAGTGGCAAATGGGGTTAGTCTTCGCAATGTGTTAGATTTAGTTAAAAGGTTTAGGCAAATCAACGACACAACAGCGATTGTGCTGATGGGTTACCTTAATCCAATTGAAGTCTTTGGCTATCAAGCATTTGCCGATGCCGCCAGTGAAAGCGGTGTGGATGGCGTATTGGTGGTGGATATGCCACCCGAGGAAGCGCATGATTTAAAGACATGCCTGGATGGTGTTGATGTAGATTTTATTTTCTTAGTTGCACCAACTACAACGGATGATCGTTTGGCATTTTTAGCCACCATCGCCTCAGGTTTTATTTATTTTGTTGCCCTCAAAGGGGTAACAGGTGCAGGGCATTTGGATGTTGATTTGGTCAAAACACATCTCTTAAGGATTCGCCAAACGGTTAACTTGCCCATTGGCGTTGGCTTTGGCATTAAAGATGCCAAAAGTGCAAAAGCAGTGTCCGAACATGCTGATGCAGTTATTGTAGGCTCATCATTGGTTGCATTTGTTGAGCAATATGCAGATGATAAGGATAAAATGTTGGCAAGTGTGGGTGTGTTGGCGAATGAAATTTCGAGTGCAATTAAATAAGGAGCGATAACAATGAGTTGGCTAGAAAAAATCTTACCTTCTATTACCAGTGTGGCAAAGAAGAATATTCCAGAGGGCTTGTGGAGCAAGTGCCTTGAGTGTGAAACGACGATTTATTCGGAAGAATTAAAAACATTAAATTATGTTTGCCCTAAGTGCGATTATCATATGCGTATTTCTGCTCGTGTGCGACTTGAGGGTTTTTTGGATGAAGAAGGGCAGAAGGAAATTGCACCAGATTTAATTGCAGTTGACCCTTTGAAATTTAAAGACCAAAAAAAATACAAAGAACGCCTTACTTTGGCACAAAAAAACACCAATGAAAAAGATGCTTTGGTGGTGAAAAGTGGCACATTACACGGCATGGATGTTGTTGTGGCTGCCTTTGAATTTAAGTTTATGGGTGGCTCAATGGGTTCTGTGGTGGGGGAAAAATTTGTGCGTGCTGCTCAACTTAGCATGGAAACTGGGGCGCCGCTTATCTGCTTTTCAGCATCGGGTGGGGCGCGTATGCAAGAGGGGCTGTTCTCGCTTATGCAAATGAGCAAAACTGCGCTCATATTGAAATTATTAAACGATAAAAAGATTCCTTTCATCTCAATTTTGACCGATCCAACCATGGGTGGCGTGTCTGCCAGTTTTGCCATGCTGGGCGATATTCACATTGCCGAACCTAATGCACTCATTGGCTTTGCTGGCCCTAGAGTGGTGGAGCAAACAGTGCGAGAAGAATTACCATCAGGCTTTCAGCGCAGTGAATTCTTACTTGAAAAAGGTGCCATTGATATGATTGTTCATCGCCGAGATTTACGCAATAGGGTTCACCAATTGTTACAAGCATTACATGGGTAAATATAAATTATTCTATAAACTCATGCATGCAAATGGCGCTCTGGTTGACGAGTCAAACGACACTCCTTTGGTGTTTGAAATTGGTGATGGGCAACTTGACCCATGCCTAGAGTCTTGCGTTAAAGAGGCTGAGGTTGGCAAATTACAAACTTTTTTATTAAGTGCTGATGAGTCCTTTGGTCAGGTTTATGACGAAGCCATTCAAGTGATGAATCGCAGTGAATTTCCTAAAGATATGCGCCTTAAAACTGATGCCGCTGTTGAATTTAAAACGCCCACGGGCGACTCGTTCGTCGGTTGTATTGACAAAATTGATGGCGATGATATTACTGTGAATTTTAATCACCCCTTGGCAGGTTGCGATATCTCGTTTCAAGTAGAAATACTCGAAAAATATAAAAACGCTCAATGAAAGTTTTACTTGCCAATCCACGAGGTTTTTGTGCAGGCGTTGAGCGTGCCATTGAAATCGTTGAGCGTGCGTTAGCGCTACATGGTGCGCCCATTTATGTGCGCCATGAAGTGGTGCATAACAAGTTTGTCGTGAGCAGTCTAAAGTCCAAAGGTGCAATTTTTGTTGAGGAAATTGATGAGGTGCCGACAGGCAAAGTGGTAATTTTTAGTGCGCATGGTGTATCAAAAGCAGTGCGCCAACAAGCTGATAAACTTGGCGCAATTATTTATGATGCCACTTGTCCGCTGGTAACCAAAGTTCACAAAGAGGTGGTGCATAAACAAAAACAAAACCACCAAGTCATCTTAATTGGACATGAGGGGCACCCTGAAGTAGAAGGTACGCTTGGACAATCGGCTCAAGGCGCAAGCGTTAAATTGATTGAAACCATTGCAGATGTAGAGAAGTTAAATTTAAACACTAAACGCCTTTCTTATACAACCCAAACCACTTTATCTACCGACGACACTCAACAAATTGTTGATGCACTAAAGCGTAAATTTCCTGAGATTGAATCACCACAAAAAGATGATATCTGCTACGCCACACAGAACCGACAAGATGCTGTAAAAACACTCATGCAAGATTCTGATGTGCTACTGGTATTAGGCTCCAACAACTCTTCCAACTCAAATCGCCTAAGAGAAATCGCCGAAAAAATGCATAAAAACGCCTACCTCATCGATGGCGCAAAAGAAATTCAAACAAGTTGGCTAGAGGGTGCAAACACTGTAGGCGTAACTGCTGGTGCATCAGCCCCTGAAATTTTAGTACAAGAAGTGGTTGACTATTTACGCAACCACAATGCAACTGAAATTATAGAAATAAATGGCACAAAAGAAAATGTGCGCTTTCCAATACCTAAACCATTAAGACAGGAGAAAAAATGTTAAAAACAGCGTTAATTTGTGGTTCGTATGCCTTTGATTCCATCATGGTCTTCCACGATCAATTTAAAAACCACATTCTGCCAGACAAAGTGCATATACTCAATGTCTCTTTTCTGGTGCCAACCCTACGCAAAGAATTTGGCGGTTGTGGCGGTAATATCGCTTACAACCTCCATTTACTGGGTGTTAATTCGATACCAATGGCAACGGTAGGTGAAGACTTTACCCCCTATATGAACTGGATGGAATCTCAGCACATGAACACCACACATATCAAAGTAATCAAAGGCACTTACACAGGTCAAGCCTTTATCACGACCGATATGGACGACAACCAAATTACCGCTTTTCACCCTGGTGCAATGAGCGAATCTCATCAAAATAAAGTTGCCGATGTCAGTGCCGTTGATATTGGCATCGTCTCACCCGATGGACGCGATGGTATGATTGCACACGCAAAACAATTTGCAGACAACAACACCCCTTTTATTTTTGACCCCGGTCAAGGAATGCCAATGTTCTCAGGTGCAGAATTAATCACTTTTATTGAACAAGCCACTTACATCGCCGTCAATGATTACGAATCCCAAATGTTGCAAGATAAAACCAATCTCAGTCTGTCAGAAATTGCCTCAATGGTCGAAGCACTCATCATCACCAAAGGCGCCAAAGGCAGCGAAATTCACACCAATAACAACACTATCAACATCGCCCCCGCCACACCCAACGCCACACAAGATCCAACTGGCTGTGGCGACGCTTACCGTGCCGGCTTGTTATATGGCTTAATGCATAAACTAGATTGGCAAACCACAGGACAACTCGCAGGACTGCTAGGCGCAATCAAAGTTGCCCACCTCGGCACCCAAAATCATACCTTTGATCTGGACGAGATTAAACGCTTATACCAACAAAGTTATGGCTCGCCATTATTTTGAATGTAATTCTTTGAGTTGATTTTCAACCCATTCAATGCGTGCACCGTCCTCGGGCATTTGATGCTTGAGGATAAGTTGATTTTGTCCTTTGATTTGGTAGTTTCTAGGTTGGGTTTGCACTAGATTGATGATTTTTATTGGCTCAATTGTGGTTTTATTGGAGAAGGTGAGGTGTGCTTTGTCGTCATAGATTGAAATTTTATCAATGCCAATTTTTTCCGAGAAAAGTTTTAATTGGGTTACCGAGAATAGGTTTTTAGTGGCATCTGGGAGTAGGCCAAAGCGGTCAATCATTTCTATTTGTAGATCTTTCAATTCGTCGTTATTTTTAGCGTTAGAAATGCGCTTATACAGAACGAGGCGTTCGTGTACATCGCCAAGATAGGTGTCGGGAATGATGCAGGGGATGCCGGTGTCAATTTCGATTTCAGGGTTAATTGGGTCGTTTGCATTAATTTTTTTGCCTGCACGCATGGCATCAATTGTGCGTTTGAGTAAATCATGATAGAGGTTAAAGCCGATTTCGCTGATTTTTCCAGATTGATTGTCACCCAGCAAATCACCTGCACCCCGAATCTCTAAATCGTGATTGGCCAGCATAAATCCAGCGCCAAGTTCTTCTAAAGATTCAACCGCTTCTAGGCGTTTTTTGGCGTTTTTGCTCAATGATTGATGTGATTTAATCACTAAATAAGCGTAGGCTCTGTGGTGCGAACGCCCGACTCGTCCACGCAGTTGGTGCAATTGTGCCAGTCCAAAATTTTGTGCATTGTTGATAATAATAGTATTGGCATTGGGAATATCGATGCCTGTTTCAATGATAGTGGTGCAGACAAGGATTTGAAAGCGACCATGGTAAAAATCGCTCATAATTTGCTCTAATTCACGCGTTGGCATTTGCCCATGAGCGATGCGTACGCGTGCATTTGGTATAATTGATTTAAGGGTTTCTGCCATATTGTCAATTGAATCAATGTCATTATGCAGTACAAATATTTGCCCACCTCGATGCAACTCTCGAGAGCACGCCTCTTTAATGGTGTTGTTATCCCACTCGTTCACAAAGGTTTGAATGGCGCTTCGTCCTTGTGGTGGCGTGGCAATAATAGACAATTCTCTGAGTGAGCCGAGTGCCATATTCAGCGTGCGGGGAATTGGCGTTGCTGTCATGGTCAGAATGTCGCTTTCGCCTCGCATTTTTTTCAACGATTCTTTTTGTTTAACCCCAAATCGATGCTCTTCATCAATCACAATCAATCCAAGATTTTTGTATTTAATACTGCCATGAATAAGCTTGTGCGTACCAATCACAATATCCACTCTGCCTTCAAGCAATTGTTGTTTAATGTGTGTTTGTTCCTTGGCGCTTTGAAAGCGTGACAAAGCGGCAATTTCAATTGGATATTTGATAAATCTGTCTTTAAAAGAGGTGTAATGCTGGTTTGCCAATAAAGTTGTTGGCACCAAAATAGCCACTTGTTTGCCCGCTTCTACTGCCAAAAATGCAGCACGCATGGCAATCTCAGTTTTACCAAAACCAACATCACCACAAACCAGTCTGTCCATTGGTTTTTGAGATTGCATATCTGCCAACACTTCGCCCATGGTTTTAAGTTGGTCTGGCGTTTCTTCAAAAGGAAAACTGGCCACAAAGGAGGAATAAGCGTCGTTCGGTTCAGGAAAAGCAAAACCACTTTGCGATTCACGCTTGGCATAGATTTCTAACAAATCGGCAGCAATGTCGTGCAGGGCCTCATGCGCCTTTTGCTTAGCCTTGCTCCACTGATTGGTACCAAGTTTATGCAATGGTGCAATATCGGGAGATGCGCCTGAATAACGAGAAATTAGGTTGAGCGAAGTCATTGGCACCATCAATTTTGAATGGTTGGCGTATTCTAGCATTAAGAAATCCTGTGCCAAACCATCAAAGGTTTGCGTTTTTAGCCCCAAATAACGCCCGACGCCATAACTTTCATGCACAATCGGGTCGCCAATTTGAATTTCCACCAAGGACTTAATCGCCTCGTCAAAATCCTTATGTTTGGCACGCCTGCGTCGCTGTTGCTTAACCACATCTGCACCGAACAAATCCACTTCGGTGATAATGGCAATATTCTCTGTTAGCAGCCCTTCGGTAAGTTCATCATTGGTAATGCAAAGACTTTGGCCACTGCTAAGAAAATCTTGCCAATGGGCAACAGGATGTGGATTGTGCTTGTGATTAATAAGCAAATCGCTCAATACACTTTGTCGCCCTTCAGACTCACAAACAATAAGGATTTTGCCATTAAATTTCTTTTCAAAAGCAAGGAACTTATCCAATGGATTCTTATTCTGCGCATTGATGGTCAGCGGCGGCAATAACTTGCTGATAAAATTCAATCTGCCTGCTTTTTCAGCAAGTTTGGAACTGCCAATAATAAGTTGTTGTCGTTGTTTAATTTGACCAAACAACTGATCTTTTTCAAGAAAAACTTGATGAATGGGCAAAGGCAGTCTATCAAGATTATTGCTTGCTTGCTGATGACGCGCATCAATTTCATCATAACTTGATTCCAAAAGCGCACCAAAGCCTTGACTGGTGGCAACAATGGTATCGCTTGGCAAATAGTCAAACAAGGTGCTGGTGTGGGTAAAAAATAATGAAAGATAAAATTCAATACCACTCGGCAACCGGGATTCACTAACTTCATCAAAAATAAAGCCGTTGCTATCGCCAAAAGTTTTAAGATAATTGCTTTTGAAAATTTCAATACTTTCTTGGTCAGTGGCAAACTCTCTTGCTGGTAACAAAAACACTTGTTCAACTTCTTCAATGGAGCGTTGCGTTGAAGCGTCAAAAATACGCATAGATTCAATTTCTTGGTCAAATAAATCTATGCGATAGGGCGAATTAGCACCCATTGGAAAAAGGTCAATAAGTGAGCCTTTCACGCTAAATTCACCATGCTCTCGAACCGTTGTCACTCGGTTATAGCCAATTTTTAACAAACGCTGAGAAAAAGTTTGTATCTCTAAACCGTCGCCATTTTTCAAATTAAAACTGTATTGCTTGCTAAACGCTATTGGGCATAATTTTTGTGACAACGATTCTAAAGTGGTAATAACAATGCCATGCTTAAGATTAGACAATTTAGACAAAGTATTAAGGCGGCTAGAAGTGATATCTGGGTGTGGAGAGAAATGATCAAAGGGCAACACTTCCCAATTGTCAAACCTCAAAATCTCCAACTCACTGCCATAAAAATTGAGGGATTTAAATAATTGCTCAAAATGGGTAATATCATTCGCCACCACCAGCACAACCTGATCTTGTGTTTTGGCAAATTCAATCAACGCCAAGGCCTGCGCACTACCGTAAAGCGACCCCCAATAAAATTTTTGCCCAGATTCGAAAGGAATTACACCTTGTGGATAAAGATATTGCATATTGCCCCTTAGAGACCTTTGTATAAATATGGGTGATTAGCAACATTCTGCCCACTTGGTGATTTCTTTAAACCTTGTCCTGCTAAGACTAAGGCTGGGTTTATCCTCCTAGAGAGCTGCTGGGTGTTGCTGGAAAAATTGCCAAGTGAATGAAAAGTGGATTTTTGATGATTGTTCATATTTACAAAGGCCTCCCTTATTTTTTTAAGATGCTAACGCCTTCTTTTTCTAACATTTTAGCCAGTTGAATAAGTGGCAAACCAACCATTGCATCAACATCATCTCCTTCTATACGCTCAAAAAGGCTGACACCTAAAGGTGTTTCAGACTTAAAGCCGCCTGCGCAATTATAAGGCTGTTCTTTTTGCAGATAGTCTTCAATTTTTTCAGCACTTAACACCTTGAAAAAAACCTTTGATGTGTGAATGTATGTTTGCATATTATTGGTATGGGCATTTAAAAGTGTCAAACTTGTTAAAAAAGTAACAACATTCCCCGAACTTTGCTCAAGTTGTCGGGTTGCATTTTTATGTGACTGTGGCTTGGTTAAAATCTCATCATCAACACCAGCACCGTCTGCAAGCGTTGCCACTTGATCTGAAGCGATAATAAGCCCACTGTGTGTCTTTGCCACTTCACGCGCTTTTTCCTGCGCCAAACGAAACACCAATTGCTTAGGCGTTTCATTGTCCCGCCTAGATTCATCAATTTCAGGCGACACGATATCAAAATCCAAACTTAATTTTTTAAGCAGTTTTTTTCTAAAAGGCGACGATGAGGCAAGAATTAATGACACAGCAAGTAAAGTATTTGTAAAATAGTATCATTTTACTTTATTTAAAACTTCCCCCTATGAGATTATCTATTATTGTAGCAATGGACGACAAGCAACTCATTGGCAAAAACAACGCCTTACCTTGGCACTTGCCAGCCGATTTAGGCTATTTTAAAAAAACCACCACTGGGAAAACAGTATTAATGGGACGCAAAACTTATGAATCAATTGGCAGACCATTGCCAAACCGTCGCAATGTAATCATAAGTCGCAATGCCAATTTTCAAGCCGATGGTTGCGAAGTTGTTACCAGTATTGGAGCCGCATTAAAACTCGCTAAGAATGACAACGAAGTTATGATAATGGGGGGCGCTTCATTCTACGAGCAAATACTGCCAAGCGTTGACAGGCTTTACATCACCCAAATTGAAGGTGAATTTGAAGGTGATGCTCATTTTCCAGCCTTTGATCGTAACAAATTTATTGAAACTTGCAGAGAATCACATGCAGCTGATGAAAAAAATCCCCACGCTTACCACTTTACCGTCTTAGACAGAAAATAGCCTGGTGCGTTGAATCTTAAAAACACAAGTAAGTGTTTTTAAAGTTCAACATAAAAAGAGGGGAACAAAAATGGTGCCGATGGCGAGAGTCGAACTCGCACGAGCGTAGCTCACTACCCCCTCAAGGTAGCGTGTCTACCAATTCCACCACATCGGCAAAAAAATAGTTGGACTTATTTAGAAATATCGTCTGCTTTAAGGTCAATCACTAACTCATCCTTTTTAGGGTCGCCAATCACCAACAACTTGCCTGCTTTAGAATCAATTGCTGGTTCGCCCTTTTTAGGGTTGTCAATCACTGGCTTGTCTGCCACCTTAGAATCAACCATTGGTACATCAACTGATGGCTCTAACTTTATGGGTACTTGATCTACAAGCACCTGATCCATCACACTTTGAGACTCTGTTGGTGCACTGGAAGCATCGCTTGTGGCTAAATATGCCAAAGTTAAACTGGTTAAAAAGAAACCAACAGCAACGCTGGTAGTTAATTTATAAATAAATGAATTGGCACCGCGTGCACCAAATACCGAACCTGATGCACCTGCGCCAAAGGCAGCGCCTGCATCAGCGCCCTTACCATGTTGCATTAAAATAAGCGCAATTAAACCCAGAGCTAGCAACACATGAACAATTAAAATAACTTGGAATGACATAATAATTAACCTGCTTTACAAATACTTAAAAAATCCTCTGGCTTGAGTGATGCACCACCAATCAAACCGCCATCAATATCCTCACAAGCAATTAACTCTTCTGCATTAGTAGGATTCATACTACCACCATACAAAATCGGAGTTGATTGTGCAATATCTGCATCATTTTTAGCCAACAGGCTACGAATAAATGCGTGTGTATCTTGTGCTTGCTGTGGTGTGGCAGTAACGCCAGTACCAATAGCCCAAACTGGCTCGTAAGCAATAATAATATTCTTAAACGCCTCAATACCAACCTTTTCAATCACGGCATTGATTTGTCGAGTAACCACTGTTTCGGTATTGCCAGATTCTCTTTCCTCTAACAATTCACCAATGCAAAATAATGGCGTTAAGCCATTATCAAGTGCCACTTGTACTTTTTCAGCAACAATTTCATCAGTTTCGCCGTATAAACTTCTGCGTTCTGAGTGGCCAACAATCACATATTCAGCGCCAAAATCTTTAATCATATCTGCACTCACCTCGCCAGTAAAGGCACCTGAGGCGTTAACATTGATATTTTGCGCGCCTAAATTCAATTGTGAATGCGTTACCAAGGCTTCAACTTGAGAAAAATAAGGATAAGGCGCACATACAATTACCTTTGATTTAACATCAGGCAAACCTTCAAGAATACCCATTACTAAAGTGCTAACGGTTTCCTTTGAAGCGTTCATTTTCCAGTTGCCTGCTACGATTGTTTGACGCATAATAATTATTTTCTATAAAAAATCAGCCATTTTACGCTATTTAGTCATAAAAATCAATCAGTGCTCTGCCCTATGGCTAAAATAAAGTGCCAAAGAAACCATTAAAATACCAAAGGCAAAATACACCAAATCAAGTGCATCTGTAAAAGCCATTGACAATGACACTTCAAAGAATGTAACCACTAAAATCATTAAGATAACTTTGGCAAGTTTCGATTTCAAATCATCAAGTGAATTAATGACCAAAACTTTTGATGAGCGCTTGCTGTTTTGGGCTTCGTCAATGTCACTAATAAACAACTCATATAGCCCCAAGGAAAATATCAGTAAAATAGTGGCCAACAAAAATCCATCAATAGCACCCACTGCATGTGCCACCATTTCAATCTTTAATACCTTTCTTGCTTCGATAGTGGCATTCAAATAATCACCCAAATGCGCCATCAGTGAACCGACATCAATGGCGGTAATAACAAACAACGCTAAAGACAATAACAACGAAGAAATTACCGCTGCAAGCACCATAAAACGCGACCCCCACAACATTTTTTCAAAATACTTTTCCAATAACTCCATTTTATTAACTCCCATTTCAAGTAAACTTTAATTTATTTGAGACCTTTGCATAAATATGGATGATTAGCAAAATTCAATTTTCATCCGCTTGGTAATTTTCTTAAATCTTATCCTAGCAAGGCTAAGGCTGGGTTTAAAAAAATTGCCAAGCGGGTAAAAAGTAGATTCTAAATGATGGCTCATATATCGATGCAAAG